>NZ_QTJR01000009.1 GCF_003382285.1 Lysobacter soli | reverse complement strand
AAATGCCGATGTTCGCGTGGCGCGATTCGCCCGGGCCGTTGACGACGCAGCCCATCACCGCGAGCGTGAGGTTCTCTGCGCCAGGATGGCTGATCTTCCATTCCGGCATCTTCGCGCGTACGTGTTCCTGCACGGTCTTGGCCAGTTCCTGGAAGAAGGTGCTGGTGGTGCGGCCGCAGCCCGGGCACGCGGTGACCATCGGCGTAAATGCGCGCAGGCCCATCGTCTGCAGCAATTCCTGCGCGACGATGACTTCGTTGGTGCGCGACTGCCCCGGCTCCGGCGTGAGCGAGATGCGGATCGTGTCGCCGATGCCTTCCTGCAGCAGCACGCCCAGCGCCGCGCTGGACGCGACGATGCCCTTGCTGCCGATGCCGGCCTCGGTCAGTCCCAGGTGCAGCGCGTACTTGCCGCGGCGCGCGAGTTCGCGATAGACGGCGATCAGCTCCTGCACGCCGCTGACCTTCGCGCTGAGCACGATGCGGTCCGCCGGCAGGCCCAGTTCCTCGGCACGCACGGCCGAATCCAGCGCCGAGCGGATGAGCGCCTCTCGCAGCACTTCGGCCGCTTCGCGCGGTTCGGGCAGCGCGTGGTTCTCGTCCATCAGCTGCGCGGCGAGCGCCTGGTCGAGCGAGCCCCAGTTTGCGCCGATGCGAACCGGCTTGCCGTAGCGGATCGCCAGTTCGATCAGCGTCGCGAACTGGCTGTCCTTCTTCTTGCCGAAGCCGACGTTGCCCGGGTTGATGCGGTACTTCGCCAAGGCCTCGGCGCACGCCGGTTCGGCGGTGAGCAACTGGTGCCCGTTGTAGTGGAAGTCGCCGATGATCGGCACGTTCACGCCCATCATCGCCAGCTTGTCGACGATGCGCGGCACGGCGGCCGCGGCGTCCAGCGTGTTGACGGTGACGCGGACCATTTCCGAGCCCGCGCGCCAGAGCTCGGCGACCTGCCTGGTGGTGGAGGCGACATCGGCCGTGTCGGTATTGGTCATCGACTGGACGACGACCGGATGGCCGCCGCCGACGTCGACGCCGCCGATGCGGACCGCGGTCGTCAATCGGCGCGGCAGGGGTCCGAAACCGGGGTGCGCACAGGGCGCCTGGGCATGCGAATTCATCTGCATATTGTAGGCCACGCGGGCGCCGCGACCGTCCGTCTTCACGCGTGCGATCACGTGACCCGGGACCCCACCTGCGGTACCGTGGCCGGCCATCGCCACGCCCCCGCCATGCGCGACTTCCCCGACGACACCCGCCCCGACACGGTGCTGACGCCCAGCCAGCTGAACACGCTGGCGCGCGACCTGCTGGAGGGGGCCTTCCCGTCGATCTGGGTCGAGGGCGAGCTGGGCAACGTCTCGCGCCCGTCGTCCGGACACCTGTACTTCACGATCAAGGACGCGCGCGCGCAGGTGCGTTGCGCGATGTTCCGACCCAAGAGCAGCTGGCTGCGCTTCACGCCGCGCGAGGGCCTGCGCGTGCTCGGTCGCGGCCGGCTCACGCTGTACGAAGCGCGCGGCGAGTACCAGATGGTGTTCGACCATCTGGAAGAAGCCGGCGAAGGCGCGCTGCGCCGCGCGTTCGACGAACTCAAGGCCAAGCTCGCCGCCGAAGGCCTGTTCGATGCAGAACGCAAGCGTCCGCTCCCACGTTTCGCGCGCCGCGTGGCGGTGATCACCTCGCCCACCGGCGCGGCCGTGCGGGACGTGTTGAGCGTGCTGTCGCGGCGCTTCCCGCTCGTCGAAGCCGATGTGCTGCCCGTGCCCGTGCAGGGCGAAGGCGCGGCGGCGCAGATCGTGGCGATGCTGCAGAAGGCCGTGGCGGCGCAGCGCTACGACGTGATCGTGCTCGCTCGCGGCGGCGGTTCGCTGGAAGATCTGTGGGCGTTCAACGACGAGCGCCTGGCGCGCACGATCGCCGCTTCGCCCGTGCCCGTGGTATCGGCCGTCGGCCACGAAACCGACTTCAGCCTCAGCGATTTCGCCGCCGACGTGCGCGCGCCGACGCCGTCGGTCGCCGCCGAGCTGCTGGTGCCCAATCGCGAGGATCTGCTGCACCGTGTGCGCGTGCTCGACGCGCGTCTGCGCAATTTGCAACTGCAGCGCCTGCGTCAGGCGATGCAGCGTGCCGATCGCGCTGCGCTGCGGCTTAACGCGCTGCGTCCGCGCGCGCGGCTGGACATGCTCTGCCGTCGCCAGGCCGATGCGCTGCGCCGCCTCGACGCTGCGTGGAAGCGCCGCCTCGAACGCGAACGTGCGCACCTTCGCCATGCCGACGCCGTGCTGCGCGCGGCGCATCCGCAACGCCGAATCACGCGGCTGCGCGAGCGCCTCGTCGCCGTCGCGCAGCGCCCGCAATCGGCCATCGTGCGCCGGCTGTCGAAGGAAGCCCTGCACCTGCGCGGGCTGGCGCGATCGCTGGAAGCGGTGAGCCCGCTGGCCACGGTCGCGCGCGGGTATTCGATCCTCCGCCACGAAGACGGCCGCATCGTGCGCAGCGTGCTCGATGCGGCACCGGGCGACCGCCTGTCCGCGCGGCTGTCCGACGGCGAACTCGCGGTGCGCGTGGAAGCGCACGACGGCGACACCTGATCGTCCGGGTCCTGCGCGACAACTGATCGCGCGCTAACGCAGGCTGCCCTACCCTTGCCGTTTTCCGGGAGCAGACCATGCCCAAGGACAAGAACAAGCGCGCCGGCAAGGGGCTGAAATCCAGCTATCCCTACTACCTCGCCAACCGTCCGGTCGCGGCCAACACCGATCTCGACGTCCTCGACAAATACAGCGGCAAGCGCGCCACTCGGGTGGCACTGGCTGACGGCGCGGCGGTGCGCAAGGCGATCGTCGCCGGCTACCAGGCGCGCGAGGCGGTGGCGGCATTTCCGCCGGATGCGCGCCGCGACGTGCTCGAACATTGCGTGCAGCGCTTTACCGAACGCTTCGACGAACTCGCGCTGGCGCTGTGCATCGAAGCCGGCAAACCCATCCGCGACGCGCGCGGCGAAGTCACGCGACTGATCGACACCTTCCGCATCGCGGCCGGCGAGGCGACGCGCCCGGGCGGCGAAGTGGTCGAGTTGCAGATCTCGCCGCGCACGCGCGGCTATCGCGGCATGGTCAAGCGCGTGCCGGTCGGGTTGTGCGGCTTCATCACGCCGTTCAACTTCCCGCTGAACCTGGTCGCGCACAAGGTAGCGCCGGCGATCGCCGCCGGCTGCCCGTTCGTGCTTAAACCCTCGGAAAAGACGCCGATCGGTGCGCTGATCATCGGCGAGATCCTCGCCGAGACCGATCTGCCGAAGGGCGCGTTCTCGATCATGGCGTGCAGCAACGACGACGCCGCGCAGCTGGTCGAGGACGAACGCCCCGCGCTGCTGAGCTTCACCGGCGGCCTCGTCGGCTGGGACCTGAAGGCGCGCGCCGGCCGCAAGAAGGTGACGCTGGAACTCGGCGGCAACGCGGCGTGCATCATCGATGACGAACCCGGTGCATCGCTGGACCACGTCGTCGAACGACTGGTCTTCGGCGCGTACTACCAGTCTGGCCAGAGCTGCATCAGCGTGCAGCGCATCTATGCGCACGCGGCGGTGTACGACCGGCTGCGCAAGAAGCTCAAGGCCGCGGTGGCGAAGCTGCGAATGGGCGATCCGCGCGAGGAATCCACCTTCATCGGGCCGATGATCGACGAGAAGGCGGCACAGCGGATCGAGTCGTGGATCGCCGCCGCGCGCAAGGGCGGTGCGAAGCGGCTGGCCGGTGGCGATCGCGCTGGCAACATGGTGCCGGCCACGCTGCTGGAGAACGTACCGCGCGATTCCGACCTGTACCGCAAGGAAGCCTTCGCGCCGGTCGCGATCATGGAACCGTTCGACGACTTCGAGCAGGCGCTCGACAAGGTGAACGACAGCGACTTCGGCCTGCAGGCGGGCGTGTTCACCGGGCGCCTGGACCATGCGATGCGCGCGTGGGACCGGCTCGAGGTCGGTGGCGTGATCGTCGGCGACGTGCCGAGCTTCCGCGTCGACAACATGCCCTACGGCGGCGTGAAGCAATCCGGGCTGGGCCGCGAAGGCGTCCGCTACGCGATGGACGACATGACCGAACAGCGGCTGCTGGTGATCCGCGACCCGGTCGGCTGACGCGCCTCAACCCCGTTTTGCGCGGACGCGCGTTTGCCACGGCGACCCAACCATGGAGTTCGCCGATGAACCGCACCGCCCTCGTTTCCACGCTGCTGTGCGCCGCGGTGGTCGCCGCGCTCGGCGGCTGCCGCAGCACGTCCCAACCCGCCGAACAGGCGGCCGCACGCCAGCGCGCCGAGCAGGAGAACGCCGCCCGGGCGCAGGCGAAGGCTGCTTCCGCCGATGCGGCGGCGGCGTCGGCCACGCTCGATCGCATCGAAGTCACCGGCAGCCGGATGCAGGAGGCGTACGCGCCGGCGGTCGCGCCCGCTCCGCCGCCGGCGCCGATGATGCTGATGCGCATGGCCCCGATGCAGCCGGCCAACACCGAAAAGTACGCCGAGCGCACCGACAACCCCGTCCAGCGCGCGGCCGAGCAGCCGGTGTCGACCTTCTCCATCGACGTCGACACGGGCAGCTACGCCAACGTGCGCCGCATGTTGAACGATGGCGTGCGCCCGCCCAGCGATGCGGTGCGCGCCGAGGAGTTCATCAACTACTTCGATTACGGCCATCCCGCGCCGACCTCGCGCGAGACCCCGTTCCGCGTCACCACCGAACTCGCGACCGCGCCGTGGAATCCGCAGCGCCAAGTGCTGATGATCGGCATCAAGGGCTATGACGTGCCGAAGGCGAACCTGGCACCGGCCAACCTCGTCTTCCTCATCGACACGTCCGGGTCGATGGGCGAACCCGACAAGCTGCCGCTGGTGAAGCAGGCACTGCGCCAGCTGGTTCCGCAGTTGCGCGCGCAGGATCGCGTGTCGATGGTCGTCTACGCCGGCAGTGCCGGCCTCGTGCTGCCACCCACGCCGGGCGACCGCCACGGCGAAATCCTCGCCGCGCTCGACCGCCTCGACGCCGGTGGAAGCACCAACGGCGGCGAAGGCATCGCGCTGGCGTATGCGATGGCTAAGCAGGCCTTCATCCAGGGCGGGGCGAACCGCGTGATCCTCGCCACCGACGGCGATTTCAACGTCGGCACGGTCGACCAGAACGCGCTGGAAACCCTGGTCGCCGATCAACGCAAGAGCGGCATCGCGCTGACCACGCTCGGCTTCGGCACGGGCAATTACAACGACGAGCTGTCCGAACGGCTGGCCGACGTCGGCGACGGCAACCACGCCTACATCGACAGCGTGCGCGAGGCGCGCAAGGTGCTGGTGCAGCAGATGGGCGGCACACTGCTGAACATCGCGCGCGACGTGAAGATCCAGGTCGAATTCAACCCGGCGCAGGTGGCCGAGTACCGCCTGATCGGGTACGAGAACCGCATCCTGCAGCGCGAGGACTTCGCCAACGACAAGGTCGACGCCGGCGACATTGGCGCGGGCCATCAGGTGACGGCGCTTTACGAGATCACGCCGGCGGGTTCGTCCGCGCAGCGCGTGGCGCCGCTGCGCTACGGCGATGCGAAGGCCGCGAAGCCCGACCTCGCGATCGGCAACGAACTTGCACACCTGCGCCTGCGCTACAAGCTGCCGGGCCAGGACAGGAGCAAGCTGATCGAAACGCCGATCCTCGCTTCGCAACTCACGCGCACGCCGGGCGAATCGCTGCGTTTCGCGAGCGCGGTGGCTGGATTCGCCGATGCGCTGCGCGGCGGCGAACGCATGGATGGGTGGGGCTGGGACGCGATGATCTCCGCCGCACGCAACGCGCGCGGAGACGATCCTCGCGGCGAGCGCGCGGAGTTGATCCAGCTGATGGACGCCGCGCGGCAACAGGCCGGTGCTGACGAGCGCGTCGGCATTCGTCGATAGGAGACGGCGCGCAGGCGCCGCTGGAGATCAGCCGGAAACGACGAGCTTCAGCGGCGTCACGCGCATGCGTTCGGCCGGATAGCCGAACAGATAGCCCTGGCCGTAGGTGCAGCCCAGTTCGCGCAAGGTCGCGCGCTGGGCTTCGTTTTCCACGCCTTCGCCGATGGTGTGGATGCCCAGCGTGCCGGCCAGCGCCTGGATCGCGCGAACGACCGCCACGCTTTCAGGCTGCGTATCGCCAACCAGGCCGGAGACGAAACTCTGGTCGATCTTCAGGCACTCGATCGGGAAACGGTGCAGGTACGACAGTGCCGAGAAGCCGGTGCCGAAGTCGTCCAGCTGCGCGAGCACGCCGTGGCTGCGCAGCGTGCGCAGCATGCGCAGCGCGCGCGGCACGTCGTCCAGCAGCGCGACTTCGGTGATCTCGATGCGCAGGCGGTGCGGATCGGCACCGGCCTGGTCGATCATGCGCAGCAGGCGATCGGCGAAGTCCGACGAACGGAAGTGCCGCGGCGACACGTTGACCGAGATGTAGCCTTCGCCGCCGCGCGCCAGTTCGTCCATCACCTGGCGATACAGGATCCAGTCGACTTCCTCGATCAGCCCGCTGTCCTCGCCCACGCCGATGAACTCGCTGGGCGTGAGCAGACCGCGGCGTTCGTGACGCCAGCGCAGCAGCGCTTCGTGGCCGATCACGCGCTGGTCGTCCAGGCGCACGATCGGCTGGTAGAACGCGACGAAACCGTCGCCGTTGATCGCGCGACGCAGGTCGGCTTCGAGGTCGAGGATGCGCACGGCCTCCTCGCGCATCGCCTCGTCGAACACGGCGCAGCGATCGCGACCGGAGGACTTGGCGCGGTACATCGCCGCGTCCGCGTCGCGAAGGAGCTCGGCGCCGGTGCGGTAGCGCGGATGCCACAGCGCGATGCCCAGGCTCGCCGACGGGAAGACCTCGCGGCCGGCGATCCAGCACGGTTCGCCGAGCGCGCGCAGCACGCGTTGTGCGAGTTCCTCGGCGACCTGCGGGCCGTCGATGTCCTCGATCAGGATCGCGTACTCGTCGCCGCCCAGGCGCGCGACGGTGTCGCCGGTGCGCACCGCATCGACGATGCGGCGGCCGGTTTCGATCAGCAGTTCGTCGCCGGCCGAATGGCCCACCGAATCGTTGACCAGCTTGAAGCGGTCCAGGTCGAGGAACAGCACGGCGAACGTGCGCTGTGGCTCGCTCTGCGCGCGGGCAATGGCGTGTGACAGGCGATCAAGCAACTGGCTGCGATTGGGCAAACCCGTGAGCGCGTCGTGCGTCGCCTGATGCGTGAGCTGCTGCTCGACGCGGAGGCGCTCGCCGATCTGCGACAGCAGCTCCGCGTTGGCCTGCGCGAGTTCTCGCGTGCGCGATTCGACGCGTTGTTCGAGCTCGGCATGCGCGGCGACCAGGCGGTCCTGCGACTGCTTGCGCGCAAGACCGATCGAGATGTGGTGCGCGACGAACGTCAGCAGTTCCTGGTCGCGCACGCTGAAGTTGATCGCCGGCGAATAGCTCTGCACGGTGATCACGCCGACCACCGATTCGTTGCGGAACAGCGGCACGCCCAGCCAGCAGTGCGCGAGCGAGCCGCGGCTGCGCACCAGCCCCTGCGATTCCAGCGCCTGGATGCGCTTGCGGTCGGCCAGCAGCGGACGGCCGCGCGCGATCACGTACTCGGTCAGGCCCGAGGTCAGCTTGCGCATCTCGCGGACGGCGTCGCGTTCGTCGATCGAATACGGGAATTCCAGCCGCTCGCCATCGTCGGTGAGCAGCGCGATGTAGAAGTTGCGTGCGTACAGCAGGTCGCTGACGACGTCGTGCACCTGCGTGTAGAAGCGCTCCAGCGTCTCGGAGGTGATTGACAGTTCGGCGATGCGGAACAGCGCGCGCTGCAGGCGTTCGGCGCGCTGGCGCTCGATGATCTCGGCCTGCAGGTCGCGGTTGCTCAGCTGCAGCGCCTGCGTGCGTTCCTCGACGCGGCGTTCCAGTTCCTCGCGTGCGTGAAAGCGGTCCAGCGCGGTGAGGATGTGCTGCGCGACGAACGCGAGCAGCGCGCGCTCCTCTTCGCCGTAGACGTCGGGCCGGTCGTAGCTCTGCACGACGATGGCGCCGCAGATGCGGTCGTCGCGGCGCATCGGCACGCCGAGCCAGTCCTCGCTGTCGGGACCGTGCTGGATGTCGCGCGGCACGCCGAGGCGTTCGCGGATCGCCGCCGACGGACCCTGCAACGGTTCGCCATGGCGCAGCAGCGCCACGGTCACGCTGTTGGGCATCTCGTCGACCGGGATGTCGCGGTCGGGTTCGGCGACATAGGTATCGCGCTGGTCGGCGAAATACAGGAAACGCATCGAATCGCGCACGTCGTCGTACAGGACGATGTACAGGTTCGCGGCGTACATCAGGCCCGCGACGACGGTGTGGATCCGGCGCAGCATGTCGGCCAGTTCCAGGTCCGAACCGGCGAGGTCTGCGATCTCGAACAGCGCCTGCTGCAGGCGTTCGGACTTCTCCAGCGATTCGGCTCGCGCCAGGGTGCGCAAGGCGACCAGGTGCGCGCCGATCACCACGCGCGCCAGCGCCAGCCACATCTCGCGGGTTTCGGACGAGATTGCCGCCGGCAGCTGCGCGGCGAGGCCGACGCGTACGCCTTCGGACGTCGTCCAGCTTCCCTCGATGCGCTGGGAGTGGATCGTCAGCGGGTCGCGCGTCAGCAGCGATTCGGCCCGGTGGGCCAGCGAGGAGCTGGCGCCCAGCGACGCCGAACCGGCCACGCCGCCATAGCTGTCGCGCCACAGCACGGCCACTTCCGACCCGGCCGGCAGGGCTTCCTGCAGGGTGTCCGCGAGCGCGTCCCGCCCATGACGGGCATCGACGATTCTCACGGCCTTGGGCCTGGGACGAGTGGACACAGCGGAAGAACCCCTGGGCAGACGGGGCAGGATAACGCGGCAATTCGCCCGCGTGCTCAACCCCTTCCGGAACTGCGACCCGTTCGTCTGAATATGAACCTCGCGATCCGGGCCGCTGCCGGCCCTGCCCCAGCGCTGTGCGACTTCCCGCCGGCGCGCACACCCCGTACCCTGCCGCGCATGAATGCGGGCGCGGATACCGACGACGACGTGCTGATGCTGGCCTGGGCGGCTGGCGACGCCGCGTCGTTCGAACTGCTCTACGCCCGCCATCGGGGTTCGCTGTACCGGTTCCTGCTGCGGCAGCTGCGGGATCCGGCGCTCGCGGACGAGTTCTTCCAGGACGTCTGGCAGCGCGTCATCGCCGCCCGCCAGGGCTGGAAACCCGAGGCCGCGTTCAGGACCTGGCTGTTCCGTATCGCCCACAATCGCCTCAACGATTACTGGCGCGGGCTGAAGCACCGACCCGCCGCGCCCGAGGATGCCGACGAACGCGCCGCGCGCGTCCCGGATCCGAGCAGCCCGGAACGCGAGTTGTCGGAGTTCGAACAGCGCCGCCGCCTGCAGCTGGCGATCGAGGAACTGCCCGACGAGCAGCGCGAAGTCGTGCTGCTCCGGCTGGAGCAGGAACTGAGCCTGGAGGAGATCGGCGCCATCACCGGCGCCGGCCGGGAAACCGTCAAGTCGCGGCTTCGCTATGCGATGGACAAGCTGCGCGCGAGATTGAACGAATGAGCCGCTTCGACGACGAACCGCTGAGCCCGGAAGAACGCGCGCTGGCCGACCGCCTGGCGCGCCTGGGCCCGCACGACGGGCCGTCGCCGGCGCTCGACGCGAAGATCCTCGCCGCCGCGCATGCCGCGGCCGTGCCGAAGCCGAGTCGTCGTCGCTGGCTGGGCCTCACCGCGATTCCCGGAAGCCTGATCACCGGCACCGGCATGGCGGCCGCGCTGGTGCTGGTGATCGGCACCGTGTGGCAGTTGCGACCGAACGATCCCGCGCCCCGCCCTGCGCGCGAAGAAGGCGACGGCGCCTACGTCAGCGCGGAGATCATCAAGCGCGAGCAGAAGGTCGTGGCACCGCCTCCGCCCACTGCCGACGCGCCCGTGCCGCGGAAAGCCCCGAGCGCGCCCGCCATCGCCAACGCACCCACGACGGCGCAGCGCAAGGCAGCGCCAATGGCGCAGGCTGCCGCTCCGGCGTCCATGCAGGAGGACGTTCCGGTCGCCGCCGCTGCCCGCATCGCGACCGTCGGACCGGACGAGCCCATCGCCTACCGCAACGCCCCGGCCGACGCTCGCGCGGCCGATCCGTTCACTGCGCCGGCTGCCGCGCCCGCCGCCCCGGTCGCCATGCAGGTGTATTCGGAAGCGCAAAGGACCGAGGCGTTCGAGCTCGCCCGCGCCCGTCAGCAGCGCAGCGAGGAGCAGGCGGTTTCCGCCAAGCGCTCGCTGGTCGACACCGGATCCGCCGCGCCCGTCGCCGCGGCGGCGCCCGCTCCAGCCGACGCCGGATCGGATGCCGCATCGGGCACGACGCTCGACCGCATCGAAGTCACCGGCACCCGCATCACGCCGGCGGACCTGCTCGCCGCGACACCGGTCGCCGAAGACGCGCAGCTCGAGGCCGCCCAATGGCTCGAGCGCATCCGCGAACGTCGCGATGCCGGCGATGCGGACGGCGCGCGCGAGAGCATGGCGCTGTTCCGCAAGGCGCATCCGCGCGTGCGCCTGCCGCGTGACCTGCGCGCGCTCGCGCAGCCCGCCGCCACGCGATGAGCAGCACGCTGGCCGGCCCGACCTCGCACCTGCTCGAGGTCAAGCACAGCCGTTTCCTCGTGAACGCCGCGCCGGTCGACAGCCCGGACGAGGCGCTCGCGTTCGTCGCGCGCGTCGGCGACCCCGCCGCGACGCACAACTGCTGGGCCTATCGCATCGGCAGCGAATACCGCTTCAACGATGACGGCGAGCCTGCCGGCACCGCCGGCCGGCCGATCCTCGCCGCGATCGACGGCCAGGGCCTGGACCGCGTGGTCGCGGTGGTGACGCGCTGGTTCGGCGGCATCAAGCTTGGCGCGGGCGGGCTGGTGCGCGCCTACGGCGGCAGCGCGGCCGAGTGCCTGCGCGTCGCGGCTCGCCGCGAACTGGTCGTGTTCGCCGAATTTGCCCTCGCCTACCCCTTTGCCGAAACCGGGCCGGTGCACGCGGTAATCGCGCAATTCGAGGCGGAAAAACTCGACGAGCGCTTCGACGCCGACGGCACGCGCCTGCATGTGCGCCTGCCGGCCGATCGCGTGGACGCCTTGAAAGCCCGCCTGCGCGACGCCACCCGTGACCGGGTGCGTTTCTCCGACGCCTGAGGCGGTACACGCCGAAGTCGCAACGCGGAAACTTCCGACCCTCGCGCGCGGTCCGTTCCGCGTCCTGCATTCCTGCTGCTGCCCCATACTGGCCAATCGATGACCACCGACGTCTCCACCGCCAAAGCCCCGATCGGCAGCCTGCGCACGCTGTGGCCGTTCGTGCAGCGACATCGCACGTTGTTCATCGCGTGGCTCGTCGCGCTGGCGGCTTCGAGCGCCGCGACGCTCAGCCTGCCGGTCGCGGTGCGCACGATGATCGACCAGGGCTTCGCGCAAGGCGGTGGCGCGGCGATTGACCGAGCGTTCCTGCTGCTGTTCGCCGTGGCGGTCGCCCTGGCGCTGGCGACCGCGGCGCGCTTCTTTTTCGTCTCGCTGCTCGGCGAGCGCGTGGTCGCCGACCTTCGCGAACGCCTCTACGCGCACCTGATCGCGTTAGATGCCGGCTTCCACGACCGCAACCGCAGCGGCGAGCTGGTCTCGCGCCTTACCGCCGACGCCGAACTGCTGCGCAGCGTCGTGGGTTCGAGCATGTCGGTGGCGCTGCGAAGCACCGTCACGGTGGTCGGCAGCCTGGCGATGCTGTTCGTCACCGCGCCGCGACTGGCGGCGTTCGCGCTGGTCGGCATCCCGCTCGCCGTGTTGCCGATCGTCATCGGCGGACGTCGCCTGAAGAAGATGTCGCGCGTCAGCCAGGACCGCGTGGCGGACGCCAACACGCTCGCGAACGAAACCCTCGGCGCGATCCGCACCGTGCAGGCGCATGCGCGCGAGCCCTACGAGCGCGATCGCTTCGGTGCCGCGCTGAAGGAGGCCGTCGCCACGGCGCGGCGCCGCATCCAGGCGCAATCGTGGGTCACGGCGATCGCCATCGTATTGATCTTCGGCGCGATCACGCTGGTGTTGTGGTCCGGCGCGCACGACGTCGTCGCCAATCGCATGAGCGCCGGCACGCTCGGGCAATTCATGCTGTACGCCATGATCGGCGGTGGTTCGGTCGGCGCGCTCGCGGAAGTCTGGAACGAACTCCAGCGCGCCGCCGGCGGCATGGGGCGCATCAGCGAGTTGCTGGTCGAAACCGCGGCGGTGCAGTCGCCTGCGAACCCGGTGACGCTTCCGAAGCCGGTGCGGGGCGAGCTGACATTCGACCGCGTGAGCTTTCATTACCCGTTGCGCCCCGACGCCCCGGCGCTGGAGGAGTTCGACCTGCGCGTGCGCCCGGGCGAGACGGTCGCGCTCGTCGGGCCGTCGGGCGCCGGCAAGAGCACGGTGTTCTCCATGCTGCTGCGCTTCCACGATCCGCAGTCCGGTTCAGTGCGCGTGGACGGCACCGACGTTCGCCAACTCGATCTGGCCGAATTGCGCCAGGCCATCGCGCTCGTGCCGCAGCAGCCGACGATCTTCGCCGCCAGCGCGCGCGACAACATCCGCTACGGCCGCCTCGAAGCCAGCGACGCCGAGATCGAGCACGCCGTGAAAGCCGCGCACGCAGCGGACTTCATCGCCGCACTGCCGCAGCGACTGGACACCGAACTCGGCGAACGCGGCGCGCGCCTGTCCGGCGGCCAGCAGCAGCGCATCGCGATCGCGCGCGCCTTGCTCAAGGACGCGCCGATCCTGCTGCTCGACGAAGCCACCAGCGCGCTGGACGCACAGAGCGAGCGCGCCGTGCAGCAGGCGCTGGAAACGTTGATGGAAGGCCGCACGACGCTGGTGATCGCCCACCGCCTCGCTACCGTGCTCAAGGCCGATCGCATCGTGGTGATGGATCGCGGCCGCATCATCGCCGAAGGCACGCACGAGCAACTGCTGGCGCAGGGCGGCCTGTATGCGGAGCTTGCGAAGTTGCAGTTCCTGGATTGACGGAAGCTCGGCTGCTCACGCCATGACCGCAAGGTGGGCGTTCACCCGTTCCACCCCCGCCCGATCAACGACCCCAGTTCGAAATCCCGCGGCAACGTCCCGTACGCATTGCCGTGATCGCCGGCGATGCGCGTGCTGCAGAACGCCGCCGCCATCGGGCTGTCGTTTCGCAGCAGCAGGCTGGCCTGCAACGCCAGCGCCAGCGCTTCGACCCAACGCCGCGCTTCGACTTCGTCCGGCACCGTCAGACCTTCCAGCACCGGACGCAACTCGGCGATCTCGGTGTCGAGGTCGGGATCCACGTTCTGCGCCGCTTCCAGTTCGGCGAGCAGTGCGCGCCCGGTGTGGGGCTCGCGCTGCAACGCACGCAACACGTCCAGGCACTGGATGTTGCCGCTGCCTTCCCAGATCGAGTTCAACGGCGCCTGCCGATAGAGACGTGGCAGCAGCGATTCCTCGACGTAACCCGCTCCGCCCAGGCATTCCTGCGCTTCGTTGACGAAGCCCGGCGCACGCCGGCACACCCAGTACTTCCCTACGGCGGTGGCGATGCGCGCGAACGCGGCCTCCTGAGGGTCGTACGGTGCGCGATCGACCGCGCGCGCCACGCGCATCGCCAGCACGATGGCCGCTTCGGCTTCGATGGCCAGATCCGCCAGCACGTTGCGCATCAGCGCGTGCTCGGCCAGTCGCTTGCCGAATGTCATCCGATGGTGCGTGTGATGCATGGCCTGCGCCAGCGCCATGCGCATCTCGGCGGCGGCGCCCAGCATGCAGTCCAGTCGGGTGAGCATCACCATCTCGATGATCGTCGCCACGCCGCGGCCTTCGTCGCCGATGCGGTACGCCCAGGCGTCCATGAACTCCACTTCGGACGATGCGTTCGACCAGTCGCCGAGCTTGTCCTTCAAACGCATCAGCGCGAACGCGTTCTTCTGACCGTCCGGCGTCCAGCGCGGCAGCAGGAAACAAGTGAGGCCTCCGGTGGCCTGCGCCAGCACGAGGAAGGCGTCGGACATCGGCGCGGAAAAGAACCACTTGTGACCGACGAGGCGATATTCGTTTTCGCCCGACAACGCCGTGGCGACCGTGCGGTTCGCGCGCACGTCGCTGCCGCCCTGCTTCTCGGTCATGCCCATGCCGATCGTGATGCCGAGCTTCTGGTCGCCGACGATGTCGCGCGGGTCGTAGAACGGCGAGGTCGCCTTGCCTTCCCGGCCGACGAGATCGGGTGCGTGCCGCAGCACGGGCACCGCCGCGTGCGTCATCGTCAGTGGGCAACTGGTGCCGGGCTCCACCTGGTGGTGCAGATAACTGAGCGCCGCGCGCGCGACGTGCGCGCCCGGTCGCGGCTGCGTCCACGATAGGCCGGCGACGCCATGCTCGATCGCCGCCTGCATGATGCGGTGGTAATTCGGATGGAACTCGACCAGGTCGATGCGGTTCCCGAAGCGATCGTGTGTTCGCAGGCGCGGACGGTCGCGATGCGCATCGAAGCTCAGCCGGTAGAGTTCGTCGCCCGCAAGCGCGCCGTAGGTCGCCAGCGTTTCGGCGAAATCGCCGCCTCCTTCGCGCACCACCGCTTCGCGCAGCGCGGCATCGTCCTGCCACAGATCGCGCGGGGCGAACTCGGGCGGCTGGTTCTCGACGCGATGCGTGGCGAACGGCGGCAGCGGGTCCATCTGCAGCTCCGGCATGGGTCTGGTGGCGTGGGGACGCGCGGAATGGATCGATTCTAGGCCGCGTACCGTCGGCTACGCGTTTTCGACGGCGAGCCGGCCGGTCGCGTTTGGCGTGCGTTCCGCCAGGGCGCTGACGAAGCAGGCGTCGAGCGGGTACGTCCCCAGCCAGCCGCGACGGGTGCCGGTGAGCACGCGGAGCATCTGCCCGCGCCCGCCGGGCAGGCGCGACATCGGATGGAAAAGGCGGTCCCGCATCGCCGCCAGGCGGTCGCGTTCGGACTGGAACAACGGCGTGAGCCAGCGGCTCCAGAAGTGGTAGATGCCCAGATGATCGCGGCGGCGGCGCTCGTAATCGGCGAACGCATCGACGGGGCGTGCGTGTGTTCGCAGCGCGTCGCGCAGCGCGAGCGCGTCGGCCAGCGCCATGTTCACGCCCTGCCCCAGCTGCGGGCTCATCGCGTGGGCGGCGTCGCCCATCAATATGGCGCGCCCGCAATGCCAGCGACGCTGCACGGTGTCGCGGTACCGCGCCCGCGCCAGTCCCGCCGGCACCGCCGTGGCGTGCAGGCGTTCGGCCGCTTCGGGCCATACCGTAGCCACGTCGCGGCGCCAGGCGGACTCATCGGTGCCGGCGTGCGGCAGCTCGGCGGCAGGCAGGCTCCAGAAGAAACTCAGTCGCGGCACGGGATCGCCGGGACGCGTGCCGACCGGCAGCATGCCCGCCATGCGGCGCGCGCCAACGTAGCGCTGGCGCAGTTCGTCGGGAAACTCCCATGCGTCCTGCGCGACCAGGCACCACTGCGCGCCCCACGGGTACGGACGATCGAGCGCCGGCGCGGCGACCGCGCCGCGCAGCATCGATGCGGCGCCATCGGCGACGATGACGACGTCGAAGGCGCCGTGCTCCTCGCCCGCGTCGTCCCGAAGCACGCCGCGAGCCGTGTCCACCTCGACGATGCGCCGGCCGCAGTGCACGCGCCGGCCGTCGCGCCAGGCGTCGTCGAGCAGGCCGAACAACGCGCCGCGCTGCATGCCCAGTCCGAAGAAATGCGGCGCCAGCTCGCGGTAGCGCATGTCCATCACGGGCCGACCGGCCGTCGTCTCGCCGAAGAGCCGGCCGATGCGGGCGCCGTGCACGAGCGCGTCGTCGAGCAGGCCGAGCTCCCACAGCACCGCCAGCCCGGTGGGCTGGAGCAGGAAGCCGGCGCCAACCGGTCCGAGCACCGGCGCGCGTTCGAAGACTTCCACGTCGTGGCCATCGCGCGTGAGCAGCAGCGCCGCGGTCTGGCCGGCGGTGCCGTAGCCGACGATCCCGATGCGCAATGTCGATCCCTGGCGCGTCATGCGATTCCCTTCAGATGCCCGGATCCGTCGATCCCGGACGAAAAAAAGGCCCCGCAGATGCGGGGCCTTCGAACGCGATGTGCGTGGTGCTCGGAGGGTTATCCCCGGAGGATCACGCGACCACGTTGATGTTGGACGCCTGGGCGCCCTTCGGGCCCTGCGTCAGCTCGTAGCTCACACGCTGGCCTTCCTGCAGGCTGCGGAAGCCCTTGGCGTTGATCGCGGAGAAGTGCGCGAACACATCTGCGCTGCCATCTTCGGGAGAAATGAACCCGAAGCCCTTGGCGTCGTTGAACCACTTCACGGTGCCGTACTGCATGTCCTTGTCAACCTCATGCTGGATGCGAGTCGCGCACCGACGCGGATGCGATCCGGAGCGCTCGGCGAGTATGCAAACTGAATGCCGGCTTGACAATCATCTTGTGGCACGGGCGCCGAGCAGCGCCGACAGGAGGCGCGGCAGGCCCGACGAGGCGGCGGCCACGTTGTCCAGCACGTCCTGCAGGGTGATGACCTCGTCCGGGTCCGGCCCGGCGCCGGCCGCCCAGTTGGCGACGATGGCCAGGCAGGCGTAGTCCAGGCCCATTTCGCGCGCGAGGCCGGCTTCGGGCATCCCGGTCATGCCGACCAGGTCGCAGCCGTCGCGGCGCATGCGGACGATCTCCGCCCGGGTTTCCAGACGCGGGCCCTGCGTGGCGCCGTAGCAGCCGTCGGCGACCAGCGCGACGCCGGCCGAGGCCGCGGCGTCGATCACCGCCTGGCGGAGCGAGCGCGTGTACGGCTCGCCGAAGTCCACGTGCAGCACCTCGGTGCCGGGTTCCTCGCAGATCGTCGAGACGCGGCCCCAGGTGTAGTCGATGAGCTGGTCCGGGCACGCCAGCACGCGCGGGCCGAAGCGCTCGGTGATGCCGCCGACCGTATTCAGCGCCAGCACCCGCGTGGCGCCCAGCGCCTGCAGCGCGGCGAGGTTGGCGCGGTAGTTGATCTTGTGCGGCGGGAGCGAATGGCCTTCGCCATGGCGCGCCAGGAACGCCACGCGGTGCCCGCCGAGCGTGCCGACGCGCACCGGCCCGGACAGTGCGCCGTAGTGCGTGACCGGCTGGTGCGTCTCGACGTCCTGCAGGTCGGCCAGCTTGTACAGGCCCGTGCCGCCGATGACGGCCAATGCGATATCGGTCATCGGCTCAGTCCTTCAGCGCGTAGATCGCCGGCAGGTTGCGGCCCTGCTCGTGGTAATCCATGCCGTAGCCGAAGACGTAGCGATCCGGCACGTCGACGCCGACGTAATCGGCGCAGATGCCTTCGACGCAGCGGTCGTGCTTCTTCACCGCGAGCGCGGCGATGCGCACGTCGCGCGCGCCCTGCTCCAGGCACCAGTCGCGGATCGCGGCTAGCGTGTGGCCTTCGTCGAGGATGTCGTCGGCGAGCAGCACGCGACGGTTCTTCAGCGGCGTCGCCGGGCGGTGCTTCCACACCAGTTCGCCGCCGGAGGTCTCGCCGCGGTAGCGCGTGGCGTGCAGGTAGTCGAATTCGAGGTCCTGTCCCAGCGCGCCCAGCTCCATCGCCAGTTGTGCGGCGAACGGCATGCCGCCGTGCATGACGGTCAGATACACGGGCACGTCGGCAGCGGTGTAGTCGGCGTCGATCTGGCGCGCCATGCGTGCGATCGCCTGTTCCAGCGTGGCGCGATCCAGAAGCAGATCGGAGTTGGCCAGCGCCGCGGCCAGGTCGTGCGTGTTCGCAATGGTGTCCATCAAGCCAGTCCTTCCTGCCGGTTGCGGGCGGCGTCGTAGCGGGCGTCGGCCAGCAGGCCGTCCCATCCCAGCGCGCCGCGGCCGATCAGGCCGGCGAGCGCCATCGTGTTGAGTTTTCGGCCTTCGACGGCCGCCAGCGCGTCTTCGACCAGCTGCGGGTGGCAGACGAGGATCGCGTCGCAGCCCGCGTTGTAATGCGCGTCGATGCGCCCCTTGACGCCACCCGGATGTTCGCCGGCCTTCATGCCGATGTCGTCGGTGAAGACGACGCCGCGGAAATGCATCTCGCCGCGCAGGATCTCCTCGATCCAGCGCTTCGAAAAACCGGCGGGTTCCGGCGCCACGGCCGGGTACTTCACGTGCGCCATCATCACCGCGTCGGCCTTGGCGTCGATGCCGGCGACGAAGGGCACCAGGTCGTTCGCGCGCAGTTCGTCGAGTGGGCGCGGATCGATCGCCTCGTTGAAATGCGTGTCGGCCAGCACCGAGCCGTGACCCGGGAAATGCTTCAGCGTCGCCGGCATGCCGGCGCCGTGCATGCCGCGGATGTAGGCTCGCGTGAATTCGGCGACGACCGCGGGATCCTCGGAGAACGCGCGATTGCCGATGGCGAGGTTGCCGCGGCCGAGGTCCGCGACCGGCGCGAAGCTCAGGTCCACGCCGCTGGCGAGGACTTCCTTCGCCATCAGCCAGGCGTGTTCCTCGGCCAGCTTGAGGGCGGCCGCGGGATCGGCGGCGTAACGCTTGCCGAAGCCATCCAGGGGCGGAAGCGCGCTATAGCCGTCACGGAAGCGCTGGACGCGTCCGCCTTCCTGGTCGACACAGACCAGCTGCGGGCGCGGTGCCGCTTCGCGGATGGACGCCGACAGTTCGGCGACCTGCGCCTTCGACGCGAAGTTGCGGCTGAACAGGATCACGCCGGCGCAGGCGTCGTGCTGCAGCCAGTCGCGCTCCTGCGCGGTGAGTTCGGTGCCGGCCACGCCGATCACGAGCATGCGGAAGACTCCGGTTGTCTGGGCCGCGCCCGTTGCGCGGGCCCGCATTGTCGCGCAGATGCCCGAACGGGGCATCCGCACATGTCTGGCTTGCGTGAAGGCGCCGGCGTCAGACCTCGCAGCCGTCCGGGCCGCAGGCGTCGCCCGACGCGCGTTCGTCCGACGGGCGCGCTTCCAGCCCCAGTCGTTCGAAAACCTGCGCGAACACCGCCGGCGTCTGCGCGCCCTGCACCGCCAGGCGTCCGTCGAAGACGAATGTCGGCACCGCCTGAATGCCCAGCGAGTGGGCCTGCGCGAGCTGCGCGCGGACTTCGGCGATGCCTTCGTCCGAGTCCAGCATCTGCCGCACGCGTGCTTCCGGCAGCCCGCCTTCGGCGCCAGCGTCGATCAGCGTCTGCACGTCGGCGAGATTGCGGCCTTCGGCGAAGTGCGCACGAAACAGCGCCTCGCCGACCTTGTCCGCATCGCCTTCGCGACCGGCGAGCCACACCAGGCGATGCGCCTTGAGCGTGCTCACGCGCACCTGCCCGCGATCGAAATCGAACGGCAGGCCTTCGGCGCGGCCGGTGGCCTGCGTCTGCGACAGGATCTGCTCGGTGCGCTCGGCGCCGCCGAACTTCTTTTCGTAGGCCTCGCGCAGTGGCACGGGCGTGTCGTCGGGCGCGTCGTTCAAATCCGGATCGAGCTGGAACGCGTGCCAGTGGATCTCGGCCGTGCGTCCCTTCTCGCCGAGCTGCGCCAGCGCTTCACGCAGGCGGTGCTTGCCGATCCAGCACCAGGGGCAGACCACGTCGGACCAGATGTCTATGCGCAAAGGGGTGTTGTCCATGGACTCGAAATGGGGCCACGAGGCCCTTACGCAACCGGATTCAGGCGACCAGACCCGCGCGCTCGTCCGCGTTCCACTGCGCGAAGGGACGCGTGGCAAGCGCGAGGTTGTAGTAGCGGGACGATTCGGTGACTTCCGCGCCGATCCACTCCGGGCGCGCGAAGGCTTCATCCGCGCTGGACAACTCGATCTCGGCGACGACCAGCCCCGCGTTGTCGCCGAGGAACTCGTCGACCTCCCACAGATGCCCTTCCTGCTGCACGTAGTGGCGACGCTTGTCGACCAGCCCGCCGACGCACAGGGCGAGCAGCGCGCGCGCATCGGCGACGGGGATGGCGTAGTCGAACTCCTGCCGCGTGTGGCCGAGTTCGCGCGACTTGAGGTTGAGGAACGCCTCGTCGCCGGCGATGCGCACGCGCACCGAGGCCTTCATCGCGCCCTCGTCCATCGCCTTCTGGTCGTTGATGTAGCCCTGCGCCATCGGCACGACCTCGCGCGCGGCCGCGCGCCAGCCGTCGCCGGTGACCAGGAACTTGCGTTCGATTTCGAGTGCCATGCGGTGTGTCCTGTGCGGGCGATCGCGATCAGCGCTCGAACAGCGCGATCGATTCCACGTGCGCGGTGTGCGGGAACATGTCCATCACGCCGGCGGCCTTGAGCTTCCAGCCGCGCTCCTTCACCAGGAAACCGGCGTCGCGCGCGAGCGAGGCCGGATGGCAGCTGACGTAGACGATACGGTCGAACTGTTTCAGTGGCAGCTGCGCCAGCACGACGTCGGCGCCCGAGCGCGGCGGGTCGAGCAGCAGCTTGTCGAAGGGCTCCTTCATCCAGCTCTCGCCGGACAGGTCCTTCGCCAGGTCCGCCGCATGGAACTGCGCATTCGCGATGCCGTTGTGCGCGGCGTTCTCGCGCGCGCGGCGCACCAGCCCCGCCTCGCCTTCCACGCCCACCACTTCGCGCACTTGGCGCGCCAGCGGGAGCGTGAAATTGCCCAGGCCCGCGAACAGGTCGAGCACGCGGTCTTCAGGCCTGGGATCGAGCAGATCGAGCGCCAGCTGGATCATCTTGCCGTTGAGGCCGGCGTTGACCTGGATGAAATCGAGCGGGCGGAACAGGAACTCCAGGTTCCATTGCGGCAGCGAAAACGCCAGCTTCGGCGCTTCGGGCCACAACGCGTGCACGGTGTCCAGGCCGCCGGGCTGCAGGAAGATCGCGAACCCGTGCGCCTTGCCGAACGCGACGAGCGCCTCGCGATCGCTGTCGGTGAGCGGCACCAGGTGGCGGATCGTCAGCGCGACGCCGCTGAAGGCGTCGCCGTTCGATCCGTCCTGCACGTCGCCGGCGATGAACTCGATCTGCGGGATCTCGCGCCGCGCCTGCATGCCGTCCACCAGCGCGGCGAGTTCGGGCAGCTTCGACGCGATCTGCGGCATGACCGTGTGGCATTCGCGGATGTCGGCGACGAAGCGCGGATCGGTTTCGCGGAAGCCGACCAGCGTCTTGTCCTTCTTCTCGACGCGACGCACCGAGAAACGGCCCTTGCGACGATAGCCCCACGACGTATCGACCAGCGGCGGCAGGATGCGTTCGGGCGCGACGTGGCCGATGCGCTCGAAGTTCTCCATGAGCACGCGCTGCTTGGCGAGAATCTGCTTTTCCTCGTCGTAATGCTGCATGGCGCAGCCGCTGCACACGCCGAAATGCGCGCAACGCGGCGCAACGCGTTCGGGCGCGGCGTCGAGGACTTCGACGGTCTTCGCCTCGTCGAAACTGCGATGGCGACCGGTCTGCGAGGCCATGACGCGCTCGCCGGGCAGCGCGCCGGCAACGAACACGGCCTTGCCGTCGGGACGGCGGGCCACGCCGCGGCCGTCGTGGGTCAGGTCGGTGATGAGGACTTCGAAGGGGGTTTGATCGATGCGGGCCACAGCGGCTGGCGGTACTGCTCAACAGGGCCGCGTATTGTCGCAGATCGAGCGAGCCCGCCCGACCTGCCCCCCTCCCATTGCGGGAGAGGGGCGTTCAGGTCACTTCTGGCGCCAGCCGCCACCGGCGTCCTGCACCCACCAGCCCGGCCGCGCGCTGTCGACCCACTGGCGCGCGAACACGGCGCGGATCTGCTGTTCCCACTCTGGGTGATCGTTGGCCACGGCGATTTCGCGATAGACGGCGCGGGCGTCGCGATTCTGTTCGGCGACGGCCTGGTTCACGCCGACACGCTGCGGCAGCGGGATCTTGGCCGCGTCGCGCACGTCGATGGTGCCGTCGTTGGCGATGCCCAGCGCGCCGGATTCGAAATGCGCCTTGAGCTGGCCGTCGAAACGCTGCGCCATGCGCGCCTGGATCGACTGGATCGCCGGCGTCTTGATCGTGATGTCCGGCTGGCCCTGCGCGTGCGCGGTGCCGATGCCCATCAGCGACAACCAATCGATGCGCGAGGCGAGCGAACGCTCCGCCGACGGCACGTAGGCGCTCTGGCCGCCGGGCTTTTCCTGCGGCTTCGGCGCGGGCTGTGCGTCGTCGCCGATCACCTTCTCGACGAACTCGCGCGCCGCTTCCTTCGCCTCGGCGGCGGGGAAGTACACGTTGATCGTGACGCAGGCGGTCAGCGCGACCGCTGCCACCGGGATGCCCATCCAACGACGCATGACGATTTCTCCTGTTGATCCGATGCCGGCAGCACGTGCGTGCGGCCGGCGCGATGCAGCGAAACTTACCCGAAGCGAGCGACCGGCAGCCAATCAGTCGAAGACCGGCTTCACGTCGCCCGTGCTGGCGGCCTTCAACCGCTCCAGCAGGGTCGGCCAGTCCACGTCGCGGTTGAACCCCACCACCGCCAGCCGCGGCAGGCCGGAACCTTCGACGATAGTGAATCCGTTGCCGGCTGAACCCAGACCGCTCATCCGGCAGACCTGGTCGCCGAGATAGCACGACAGGCCGATGCGCCGATAGCCGAAATCGTCGAACAGCCCGATCAGCTGCGACTGCAGCGAACTGACGAAGGAGGCATCGGACACGCTCGAAAGGTCCTGCACCGCGCGCTGGCTGATGCGCTGGCGCACGCCGGCGCGGCGTGCGGCATCGGCATCGGTCGCGATGGCGGCCTCGAACGCGACCGGCTGCCAGTCGACCAGCCGCAGCCGGTCGAAGCGGCCGTCGAGCTTTCCGGTTATTTCGCCGAAGCCGAGCACGCCGGTCAGCGATTGCAGGTCGATGTCCTCGAAGGCGATGTCCGATGACAGCGTCGGCGCGACGCCGAACGGCCGCTCCATCGCCAGCGACGACACCTGCACCGTGCCGCCGAACAGCTGCACCGACAGGCCGCCTTCGAAATCCAGGCGGTCGTCCGCGTAGCGCGCTTCCGGGATGTGGCCGGTGAGCTCGCCGGTGAACGCGGGCCAGCCCAGCGCCTGCGCGAGCTGCGCGATGTCCAGCCGGTCCAGGTCCAGGCCGAAGCGGATCTGCAGCCCCTGCCCGTCCGCCGGCGGCCGCAGGCTGAGGTGATCGATCGACACATTGCCGCCGAGCATCGCCATGTTCGACGCCTCGCGCAGGCGCAACTCGCCGGCATCGCTCACGAAAGGCAGCCGTGCCGGACCAAACGCGAGGCCATGCAGGCGACCGCCGGTCCAGCGCAGTTCGCTTTCGAGCTGTTCGGCGCGGGAAAAACGCACGTCGCCTTCGAGCCCGGCGAAGTCGAACCGCCCGCGCGGGTCGTCGATCGCAACGCCGTGCGGCACGAAGGCCGCTTCGTGCACGGTGCCTTCGTCCATGCGCAGCTGGACGTCGGCCGCGCCGCGCAGTTGGAGGTCCGCCAGTCCCGCCAGGCCGAGGAAGCCGGTGAGATAGCCATCGCGCATCGGCGCCAGATCGTTGCTGCGCGCGCGCACGTCGAGCGAGCGGAGCGACGCGTCCGCACCGAGCGCCGCGCTCCCCTGCGCCGCGAGCACGCCGGGGTCGTCCCATCGGAATCGCGGAATCCGCCAGCCGCCAACGCCGTCCTGTGTCGCCAGCAGGTCGACCGCGACGCGTCGCTTCTGCAACGCGATGTACGCGTTGCCGAACAGCAGGTCGCCGCCGAGCAGCGCGCCGTCGATGGCGAAGCTCGTGTTGGTGCCGAAGGTCGCGTCGAGCGTCGCCTGCGCGGAAAGGTTTTCGCCAGCGGTGAGACCGTCGGCCGTATCGAAGGCGACGCCCGTCAGGCGCAGCGGGCCGGTGACGCGCAGTGGCGCGTTGGCGGGCGCGCGCACGTCGATACGCCCATCGAGCCTGCCCTTGCCGAACCGTCCGGCCGCCCAGGCCTGCGACACCAGCGCCTGCGCCCATGAAACCGGGACCTGCGCCAAATCGATACGCGTGAGGTCGGGCGTCCGGCTTTCGCGATTCAGGGCGATGCGGCTGCGCCCGCGGGTCAGGCTCGCGTCGGTGCGGGCGTCATCGATATCGATGGCCAGCGTCAGCGCGGCGCTTCGCCCCTCACGCACGGCGCCTTCACACTGCCACCGGTTTCCTGCATGCGACAGTGGACATTGCCAGGTGACGTCACGGAAGCGGTAACCCAGCGCCGGCGCGTCGATGCGCGCGGCCTGCAGGCGCAACACGCCCTGGGTCGCCGCGTCGGGCCAGTCGAGCTGGACGCGAACGCCTTCCAGCGTCGCTACCGCGGTGCGTATTCTGGCGATCTTCGCCTGGGCAGTCGCCGCGGAAGCGGCATCGGTCCACGCGGCGAACGCGATGGCCGATGCAACCAGCAGCAGGCGTAAGATCGAACACGACATCCGATCAGCATACCGACAGGACGCGAAATGCCGATGATGCGCGACACACTTCCCCGCATCCTGCTCGTCGAGGACGATCCGACCAGCCAGGCCTTCCTCACTGCCGCGTTGCGCGCGACGCCGGCCGAGGTCGACGCGGTCGACACGATGGGCGCGGCGCTGGCGCTCGCGGCATCGCAGACCTACGCGGCCTGGATGATCGATGCCCGGTTGCCCGACGGCAGCGGCGCGGAACTGCTGGCAAGACTGCGCGAACGCGACGCGCGCACACCGGCCATCGCCCACACGGCCGCGCACGAATCCGACGTGCTCGATGCGCTGGTCGCGGCAGGCTTCGCCGAAGCGCTGGTCAAGCCGATGCCCGCCGCCACGCTGCAGTCTGCATTGCGGCGCGTGCTGGGGTCGGCCGCCGACGAGGCGCCCGCGGCCGAACTGGCCATCGTCGAGGACGTTCCGCTGTGGGACGACGACGCCGCCGCGCTCGCGCTCAACGGCAACCGCACGCACGTGGAAACGCTGCGCGAGCTGTTCGTGCAGGAACTGACGAAGTCGGTGTATGCGATTTCCACCGCGGCCGAGCGCGGCGACCTGGATTCGGTCCGCGGCGACCTGCATCGACTGCGTGCGAGCTGCGGCTTCGTCGGTGCGCAGCGACTGGCGGCGGCCGTGCAGGCGTTACAGCAGGATCCTGCATCGCCGGCACGACTCGATGCGCTGGAGCACATTGCGCACGAGACCCTGGCGCACGCCGGCGTGGTGCCGCATCCGGCGCCGATCGTGGAAGCTCAGTCGGCTGCGTTCTGATCCCGCGGTCGCGACACGCGGTTCAACTCGGCGAGCATGTCCCACGATTTCAGGCCGCGCGGCCCCAGATGGTGCGCGAGCACGTCGCGCATGGCACGGCGAAGGCCGGGCAGATCGTCGGTTTCAGGTACGAGGTCGGCCGCCAGGGCCAACAGTCCGCGGCCGGTCGCGGCGCGGCTGCGATCGCCATGGCCGCGATCGCTCAACACGCGACGCGGCCCGTATTCGGGTTCCAGCCGGTAGCGCGCGGCGGGATCGATCGGCGCGCCTTCGCCGTCGTGCGACAGGTCGAAGCCGAAACCGAGCGCATCGATCAGGTCGCGCTCATAGCGGCGCAACGTCCACGCCAGAGGCTCAGCGGCGCCCAGTCGCGCGCGGGCACGGCCGTAGGCGTCGTAGAGCTCGGACGACGGATCCTGGCGCGGGGCCAGGCGCAGGGTGAGTTCGTTGAGGTAGAAGCCCGACAGCATCGCCTCGCCCGACAGCCGCGGCGCGACGTCGAGCGCCTCGGCGGTGTTGAGGCGGGCCAGTTCGCCGACCTGCACGGCGTCGAGGCGGATCCACTGCAGCGGCTGCAAGGCCGCGCGCAGGAGCTGCTTCTTCGGCCCCTGCACACCGCGCGCAACCAGGCCGAGCCGGCCGTGATGTTCGCTCAGCACTTCCACCAGCAGACTGGTCTCGCGCCACGGGCGCGCATGCAGGACGAAGGCGGATTCGGCGCTAAGTCGCATGGAGGCCGGGGCGGCGGATCAAGGTGGAAGGCAACGTCGGCGGGCTCGGCTTCGCGGTTCGCACCGTGACTTCGCCGTTCGCCGCGGATCAGTCGTGGTAGCCGAACGCCCGCAGCGCTGCTTCGTCGTCAGACCAGCCTTCGCGTACGCGCACCCAGGTTTCCAGGAACACCTTGCTGCCGAACAGGCGTTCCATCTGCTGGCGGGCCTTCGCGCCGATCTCGCGCAGGCGCTCGCCGCCCTTGCCGATGACGATCGCCTTCTGACCATCGCGCTCGACCCAGATCACCGCGCCGATGCGCAGCAGGTTGCCGTCGACCTCGAACTTCTCGATCTCCACCGTCGTCGCGTACGGAAGCTCTTCGCCCAGCTGGCGCATGAGCTGCTCGCGCACCATTTCGCCTGCGAGGAAGCGCTGGCTCTTGTCGGTGATCTCGTCTTCGCCGTACAGCGCGGGCTGCTCGGGCATCAGCGCGAGCACGTCCTTGACCAGCGGTTCGAGACCCTTGCGGCGGAGCGCGGAGATCGGGTGAACGGCGGCGAAGTCGCGCCCGTCGCTCACCTTGGCGAGGAACGGCAGCAGCGTGGTCTTGTCCTTGATGCGGTCGACCTGGTTGGCGACCAGCACCACCGGCACGCCGCCCTTCTTCAGCGCGTCGTAGGCCAGCGAGTCCTCGTCGTCCCACTGGCCGGCGCGCACCACGAGGATCGCGGCGTCGACGCCCTCGAGCGCTCCACGGGCGGCGCGATTCATCCAGCGATTCATGGCGCGCTTCTGCTCGCGATGGATACCGGGGGTGTCGACCAGCAGCAGCTGGCCCTCGGGGAAAGTCGCGATCCCGAGCAGCTGGTGCCGCGTGGTCTGCGGGCGATCGGAGGTGATGCTGACCTTCGCGCCGACCAGGGCGTTGACCAGGGTGGATTTGCCGACGTTTGGGCGGCCGATGACGGCCACATGGCCGGCTCGATGGGCGGGGGTATTCATCCGGGAATTGTAAGGCGCCTTGCCGGGCCCGTACGGAGGATGATGCTGTCAGCGTTCCTGCAGCAGTTCCAGGACGGCCTCGGCGGCCGCCTGTTCGGCCGCCCGTCGAGAGGTGCCGACGCCCTCGGCCGTTACCGGTGGGTGACTCAGCACACAGCTGACCTGGAAGCTCTTGGCATGTTCTTCGCCCGTCTCGCCGAGCAGCGTGTAAACCGGCAGCGGCTTCTGGCGGGCCTGGAGCCACTCCTGCAGCCGTGTCTTGGCGTCCTTGCCGACCTTGTTCGGCGGAGGCAGCGCGGCAATGGCCGATTCGAACCACGGCATCACCGCGGCGCGACAGGTCGGAAAGTCAGAATCGAGGTAGATCGCCGCGATCAGTGCCTCGAGGGCATCCGCCAGGATGGAGTCGCGGCGATGGCCGCCGGATTTCATCTCGCCGGGCCCCAGCGTTAGCCGGGGCCCGAGGTCGAGGGTGCGGGCGATCGGCGCAAGCGCCGATTCACGCACCAGCTCGGCGCGTGCCCGAGTGAGCGCGCCTTCGTCCGCGCGCGGCCAGTGCCCGTACAGCGCCTCGGCGACGATCAGATTGACCAGCGCGTCGCCGAGGAATTCCAGCCGCTCGTTGTGGGGCGCACCCGCACTGCGGTGCGTCAGGGCCTGCTGAAGCAGCTCCGGACGCGAGAAACGGTGGCCAATGAGATCAGTCATCCCCGGCATTGCGCGAGAGGACCTGTTCGGCATTGAAGTGGCCGACGATGTCGAAGTTGGCGATCAAAGGGCGACGCACTTCGTAGTCGACCGTCATCACGTAGCCGGCGCCCCTGCGCTCGAGTTTGACGTTGGCAGGCTTCACATTGTCGGCGTAGCTGATGTATAGACGGCGGAAGAACCCATCCTTGATTCGCTTCGGGTCCTGCTGGCTGACGCCGGATTCCTGTGACATCTGCTTCAGCGCCTGCTTTACGGCGAAGTATTCCGAGTACATCGGGATGACCTTCATGCCCATGTAGACGAACACGCCGACCACCGCCAGCACGAGGATGAACCCGATCAGGGTCATGCCGCTCTGAGTACGCTTCATTACCAATCCCCCATGTTTGCGATGCGTGCCACCCGCCAGCGCTTTCCCCTCGCCGACGGGTGATTGTTACTGGATCCTGTTGCCGATGCGCGAGGTGTCCACGCCACCGTCGAAGTTCATCCAGATCAGGAATGCCTTCCCGCGCAGGTTTTCTTCCGGCAGGAAGCCCCAGTATCGGCTGTCCTCGCTATTGTCGCGGTTGTCGCCCATCACGAAATAGTGTCCCGGCGGGACGATCCAGTCGCCTTCGCCCTGGTCTATGAACGGCAGGTTGGTGCGCTCGAGCACGTGGTGCTGGCGGCCCAGCAGGTCTTCCTGCAGCTCCTCGGCGCCGGTCATCTCGGTGCCGTTGCCCTTGCCCTGGTAGACGCCGATCGGCGCGTACGCCAGCGCCTTTCCGTTCACGCTGACCTGGTTGTCGTGGTAGCCGACACGATCGCCCGGCAGGCCCACCACGCGCTTGATCCAGTCCTGGTCGGGATGGTGCGGCGGGCGGAAGACCACCACGTCGCCGCGCTGCGGCTCGCCGATGCCGATCACCTTGTGATTGTTGATCGGCAACCGCAGGCCGTAGGTGAACTTGTTGACGAGGATGAAGTCGCCCGTCAGCAGCGTCGGCATCATCGAGTTGGACGGGATGCGGAAGGGCTCGGCCACGAAGCTGCGCAGGATCAGCACCACCGCGAGCACCGGGAAGAACGCCTTGGAATAGTCGACGACGATGGGTTCCTTGCCGTCGTCCAGCAGGCCCTGCCGCGCTTCGCGACGCTTGGCCAGCACCAGCTTGTCGAGGAGCCAGACCAGGCCGGTGAACAACGTCAGGACGACCAGGGCGATTTCAAACCAGCGCATGCATGCTCCTTTGCAGAGCGAAGAACGGGACGAACGGGAAAACCATCGGGGACATCGCAACCGGGCGGAACGACCGGCCGGCTGCGCAGGCCGCTCCCCGGCAACCTGCCACGGCGAGGATAGCGGCGTGCGTGCCGTCCGTCATGGACGAATCCTTGCCGCAGCCGGCGGGAACTCCGCCTTCGGGTGTAGGGAAACCGCGCGCCGCCGGCCTGCTTACTTGTCGACCTGCAGGACGGCGAGGAACGCCTCCTGGGGGATCTCGACGCGGCCGACCTGCTTCATGCGCTTCTTGCCCTCCTTCTGCTTCTCGAGGAGCTTCTTCTTGCGGCTGATGTCGCCGCCATAGCACTTGGCCAGCACGTTCTTGCGAAGCGCCTTGACCGTGGTGCGGGCGATGACCTGCGAGCCGATCGCGGCCTGAATCGCCACGTCGAACATCTGGCGCGGGATCAGCTCCCTCATCTTCTCGCACAGCTCGCGACCGCGACGGTCGGCGTGGCTGCGATGGCAGATGATCGAGAGCGCGTCGACCTTGTCGCCGTTGATGAGCGTGTCCACGCGCACGAACGGGCCCGCGTCGAAGCGGAGGAAGTGGTAGTCCAGCGAGGCGTAGCCGCGACTGACGGACTTCAGCTTGTCGAAGAAGTCCAGCACCACCTCGGCCATCGGCAGCTCGTAGCTGATCTGCACCTGGCTGGCCAGGTACTGGATGCTGATCTGCACGCCGCGCTTTTCCTCGCACAGCTTGATGATGTTGCCGATGTAGGCCTCGGGCGTGAGGATGTTGGCGCGGATGATCGGCTCGCGGATTTCCTGGACCAGGTTCAACTGCGGCAGCTTGGCCGGGTTGTCCATGGGCATGATCTCGCCGTCCGTGCGCAGCACCTCGTAGATCACCGTCGGCGCGGTGGTGATCAGGTTGAGGTTGTACTCGCGCTCAAGACGCTCCTGCACGATTTCCATGTGCAGCATGCCGAGGAAGCCGCAGCGGAAACCGAAGCCCATGGCCTCGGAGCTTTCCGGTTCGAACCGCAGCGCCGCGTCGTTCAGGCGCAGCTTGTCCAGCGCTTCGCGCAGGTCGGGGTAGTCCTCGGCGTCCACCGGGAACAGGCCGGCGAACACGCGCGGCTGCATTTCCTGGAAGCCCGGCAGCGGCTTGGGAGCAGGATCGCCCGCCAGCGTGAGCGTGTCGCCCACCGGCGCGCCGTGCACGTCCTTGATCGAGGCGTGGATCCAGCCCACCTCACCGGCACCGAGCTTGGGCAGGTCCTTGCGCTTGGGCGTGAACACGCCAACCTTGTCGACCTGGTGCGTGCGGCCGGTCGACATCACCAGCAGCTTGTCGCCGGGCTTGATCTCGCCCTGCATCACGCGCACGAGCGACACCACGCCCAGGTAGTTGTCAAACCACGAGTCGATGATCAGCGCCTGCAGCTTGTCGGTGTCGCGCGGCTTCGGCGGCGGGATGCGATGGACGATCGCCTCCAGCACGTCCACGACATTCAGGCCGGTCTTCGCGCTGATGGCGACCGCGTCCTCGGCGTCGATGCCGATGACGGCCTCGATCTCGGCCTTGGCGCGTTCGATGTCGGCCGTCGGCAGGTCGATCTTGTTGAGGACCGGCACCACCTCCAGTCCCTGCTCCACCGCGGTGTAGCAGTTGGCGACCGACTGCGCTTCCACGCCCTGCGCGGCGTCGACCACCAGCAGCGCGCCTTCGCATGCGGCGAGCGAACGGCTGACTTCGTAGCTGAAGTCGACGTGGCCCGGCGTGTCGATGAAGTTGAGGAAGTAGGTCTGCCCGTCGCGCGCCTTATACGGCAGCGATACGGACTGGGCCTTGATGGTGATGCCGCGTTCGCGCTCGATCGGGTTGGAGTCGAGGACCTGCGCTTCCATCTCACGGGCTTCGAGGCCGCCGCAGAGCTGGATGATGCGGTCGGCCAGCGTCGACTTGCCGTGGTCGACGTGGGCGATGATGGAGAAGTTTCTGATCTGCTGCATGCGGGGGCGCGCGAGGCTGGCCGTTCCTTGAAATCAACGCGCGATTATCGCACAGCCCCCGGCGCAGCCGGCTCTCCGCCGCGCGTCCCGGCGCCGCCCGTTGGCGGACGCCGGGGCGCGGATCGGTGCGTCAGCCGGTCCGGGCGTCGTCCTGCGCGGTGACGGCGATGAACTGCGTGGAGCCCTGACGGCGGACCAGCAGCATCACGGTGTCGCCGGACTTCACCGAACCCAGCTCCTTGTCGAGCGCAGCGGCCGAGCCAACCGCGCTGCGGCCGACCTGAAGCACCACGTCGCCCGGACGGAGCCCGGCTTCGGCGCCGGAGTCGCCCGGGTTGCGGATCAGCACGCCCTCGCCCGAACGCAGGCCCAGGCGCTGGCGCTCGCCGGCCGACAGGTCCTGGCCGACCAGGCCCAGCGCATTGCCGCCGGACGGCTTCGACGAACCTTCGTCCGCCGCCGGGCGCGGCGAAGCGCGACCGGTGCCGGCCAGTTCGTCCAGTTCGTTCACGGTCACGGTCTTGTCGAGCGTGCGACCGTCGCGGACCAGCGTGACCTTGGCCTTCGTGCCGGGCGCCATGTTGCCGATGATCGGCGGCAGGTCGGCCGAGTCGTTGATCGAGCGGCCGTCGACGGCGCGGATCACGTCGCCGCGTTCGATGCCGGCCTTTTCGGCCGGGCTACCGGGCAGCACGTCGGCGATCAACGCGCCGCTGCTGTCGGGCAGGCCGAGCGCCTTGGCCGATTCGCTCGTCAGCGCCTGCACCTGGACGCCCAACTGGCCGCGGCTGACCTTGCCGGTCGCGCGCAGCTGTTCGGCGGCGCTCATCGCGACGTCGATCGGGATCGCGAAGCTCACGCCCATGTAGCCGCCGGAGTTGCTGAAGATCTGCGAATTGATGCCGACCACTTCGCCGCTGGTATTAAGCAGGGGCCCGCCCGAATTGCCCTGGTTGATGGCCACGTCGGTCTGGATGAAGGGCACGTAGCGCTGGTTCGCGTACGGGTTGGCGCGGCCGACCGCGCTGACGATGCCGGCGGTGACCGAGTGGTCCAGGCCGAACGGCGAGCCGATCGCGATCACCCACTGCCCGGCCTTGGTGCCGTTGGCCGGCGCCATGCGCAGGAACGGCAGGCCCTTCGCGTCGATCTTCAGCAGTGCCACGTCGGACTGCTCGTCGCTGCCGATGACCTTCGCGGTGAATTCGCGGCGATCCGACAGGGTCACGGTGACGGTGTCGGCGCCTTCGACAACGTGGTGATTGGTCATCACGTAACCGTCGGCCGACATCAAGAAACCGCTGCCCAGCGACGTGCCGCCGCCTCGCGGACCGCGCGGGCCGGGGCCGCCCGGACCACCGGGGAACGGCATCTCGTCGCCGAAGAAGCGGCGGAAAATTTCCGGGATCTGCTCTTCGTCCGGCATCTGCTGCTGGCCGCGGGCGGTGCGGCGCGGCGTGACTTCGGCGCGGATGTTGACCACGGCGGGTCCGACGCGCTGCACGAGGTTGGTGAAGTCCGGCAGGCCCGACACGAGCGGCGGCGCGGGCGTAGCGGCTGGCGGCTGTGCGATCGGGTTGGCGGGCTGCTGCGCGCAAGCGACCGGAAGCGCTGCGGCGATGGCAGCGACCAGGAAGATGCTGCGCAGCGGGGTGCGGGGCGTGCGGTTCATCGGCATCGGGCCTCGGGAATCGTTGGGATGAGTGTGGGCGGTACGCCGTTTTCGCGGCGCGAGGAAGGGGAATCGATGGGGCCGATCGTGGGAACGGCCCGAGGGGTCAGTCCTGCGGCCCGCGCTGAGCCGGCGCGTCTTCGACGGCGGGCGTCGCGGTCTGCGGTTCGAACGGATAGAACGAGGGCGACGCCGCGCTGCTGGTGCCGAAACTAGCCGTCAGCGCGCCATTGCCCGAGTACTGCGGCAATACCGCGCGTGGCCACGGGCGCGACGCCACTTCAACGTGTTCCGGCTGGAACGGCTTGACGTGCTGCGGCGCGGGAAGCCCGGTGTCGGCGATGGCGGTCTGCGGAACGGCTGCGCTCGCGATGGCGGGTGGTTCGACCTGGCGCCCGCTGCGAGCCGGCGAACGCTGGCTCTGGCTGCGCGAGGCACGACGTTCGCTCGCACGACGCGGTACTTCGGCGACGGCCACTGCCGCGGCTGTCGCGCCCAGCGTGCTGTCGGGAGATTGAGGATCTGCTGGCGCTGCAGGCGCGCGTGGCGTCGCGACAGTCGATGCGCGCGATGCCGCAGCGACAGCTACGCGCGGCAACGACGCCGCAGGCACGCTGGCGACATTCGGCGACACGCTGCTGACCGAGGGCGCCGCATCGTCGGAGAACGGACGCGTCACGAACAGCGCGGCCACCGCGACCGACGCCGCCAGCGCGCCGCCCATCCAGCCGCGACGCCCACCGAAGGACCTGGCCGGCAGCGCGACCGGCTGCGACTGCTCTTCGCGCAATGCGAGCGCCACGCGATCGGCGAACCCGTTCGCGGCCACGCCCTGCGCCTGCCCGCGCAGCGCGTCGCCATAGAGTTGCCAGCGGCCGACGGTGTCGCGCCATTCCGCGTCGTGGCCCAGCCGCTTCAGCGCGAATCGCGCTTCGTCGGCGGCGAGTTCGCCGTCGAACAATGCGCACAGTGTTTCGCGCTCGTCGCTCGAGTGGGTCGGTCTATCGTCGATGGGTCGGTGGTTGGAAGTCATCGCTTGGCAGCTTTGGCAGTGTCGTGGTCCAGCAGGGGCCGCAGTTCGGTATCGATCGCTTCGCGCGCGCGGAAGATGCGCGAGCGGACCGTACCGATGGGGCACCCCATCTTCTGCGCGATGTCCTCGTAACTCAGGCCGTCCACCTCGCGCAGGGTGATCGCGGCCCGCAATTCTTCCGGCAATCCTTCGACCACACGCATCACCGTGCGTTCGATTTCCTGCCGCAGCAGTTCATGTTCCGGCGTGTCGGTGTCGCGCAGTCGCGTGCCGGTGTCGAACAGCTCCGCCTCGCCGGCATCGACGTCGTCCGTCGGCGGGCGGCGGTTCTGTGCGACCAGGTGGTTCTTGGCGGTATTCACGGCGATACGGTGCAACCATGTATAGAACTGCGCGTCGCCCCGGAAGTTCGGCAGCGCCCGGTAGGCGCGGATGAAGGTTTCCTGGGCCACGTCCTGGCATTCGCTCCAGTCGGCGATGTAGCGGCCGATCAGTGCGGTGATCCGATGCTGGTACTTGCGCACCAGCGCATCGAAGGCCGCACTGTCGCCTCGCTGCACGCGCGCGACCAGCTCCTGGTCCAACTCGACATCTTTGGGCAACGTCATTTCGGCCATGCCGCGCCGGCGCTCCTGTCAGCTCGGCCATGGCCGAACGAATGGACAGCCCCGTGGAGGAAAAGTTCAAAGGTCGACGATGAACTTCAACGGGGCGAAGACTGAATCACGTTCATTAATGGGGACTGGCCGGAAGCCCGCAAGCGCCAGCCGTCATGGCATGTTGGCCACACGCCGCCCGAAGCGGCGATTGACGCCGGCGAAGCATCGTCGGGATGATAGCGGCCTCTCCATACCTGAACGGATGGTGCGCAGATGATGGCTGGCCTCGATGGTCTCCGCTTCCAGCACTGGCAGACCGAGCTTCGCCCCGACGGCGTGCTGCTCCTCTCCTTCGACAAGGCCGGCACGCCTGTCAACACGTTCTCGCAGGACGTGCTGATCGAGCTGGACACCCTGATCGAACGCCTCGCGCTCGACCCGCCCAAGGGCGTGGTGCTGCGCTCGGCCAAGTCGTCCGGCTTCATCGCCGGCGCCGACATCAAGGAATTCCAGGCCTTCGACGAGAAGGGCACCGTGGGCGACGCCATCCGGCGCGGCCAGCAGACCTTCCAGCGCCTGGCCGAGCTGCCCTGCCCGACCGTCGCGGCCATCCATGGCTTCTGCATGGGCGGCGGCACCGAGATCGCGCTGGCCTGCCGTTACCGCGTCGCCAGCAACGATTCGTCCACCCGCATCGGCCTGCCGGAAGTGAAGCTCGGCATCTTCCCGGGCTGGGGCGGCAGCGTGCGCTTGCCGCGCCTGATCGGCGCGCCGGCGGCGTTCGACATGATGCTGACCGGCCGCACGCTTTCGGCATCGGCCGCGCGCGCGAACGGACTGGTCGACAAGGTCACCGATCCGGCGTCGCTGATCGATGTCGCTGCGTCGTTCGTGCTGAAGGGCGCGGCGCCGCGACCGTTCAAGCAGCGCTTCCTCGGCTGGGCGACCAATACCCTGCCCGCGCGCAAGCTGCTCGCTCCGATGCTGACCAAGCAGGTCGCACGCAAGGCGCGCAAGGAGCATTACCCCGCGCCGTACGCGCTGATCAACAGCTGGGCCAATGCCGGTGGCGGCGTCCAGCAGCAGCTGTCGGCCGAGCGCAAAGCCGTGGTGAAGCTCGCCTCGACGCCGACCGCCCGCAACCTCATCCGCGTGTTCTTCCTGCAGGAACGGCTCAAGAGCCTGGGGGGCAAGGAGCACGGCATCCGCCACGTGCATGTCGTCGGTGCCGGCGTGATGGGCGGCGACATCGCCGCCTGGTCGGCATGCAAGGGGTTCAACGTCACGCTGCAGGATCGCGAGCAGCGCTTCATCGATGCCGCGCTCGTCCGCTCGCAGACGCTGTTCGAGAAGAAGGTGAAGGACGAAGCCAAGCGCATTACGGTCTCCCAACGCCTGAAGGGCGACCTGTCGGGCGATGGCGTGGCCGAGGCGGACCTGGTGATCGAGGCGATCATCGAGAACGCCGAAGCCAAGCGCGAGCTGTACGCGTCGCTGGAGCCGCGCATGAAGTTCGACGCGCTGCTGACGACCAACACCTCGTCGATTCCGCTGACCGAACTGCGCGAACACATCGCGCGTCCTGTGCATTTCGCCGGCCTGCACTACTTCAACCCGGTGGCGCTGATGCCGCTGGTGGAAATCATCCACCACGACCGCGTCGCGCCGCAGACCGAGCAGCGCCTGGCCGCGTTCTGCAAGGCGATCGACAAGCTGCCGGTCCCCGTCGCGGGCACGCCGGGCTTCCTCGTCAACCGCGTGCTGTTCCCGTACATGCTCGAAGCGGCCACGGCGTATGCCGACGGCGTGCCGGGCGCGGCGATCGACAAGGCCGCGGTGAAGTTCGGCATGCCGATGGGGCCGATCGAGCTGATCGACACGGTGGGCCTGGACGTCGCTGCCGGCGTCGGCGCGGAGCTCGCCCCGTTCCTCGGCCTGCCGATCCCGCCGTCGCTTTCCACGCCGCCGGAGGCTGGCAAGCGCGGCAAGAAGGACAACCAGGGCCTGTACAAGTGGGAGAACGGCAAGCCGGTGAAGCCCGCGCTGCCGAAGGATTACCAGATTCCTTCCGATCTGGAGGACCGCCTGATCATGCCGCTGATCAACGAAGCGGTCGCCTGCCTGCACGAAGGCGTCGTGGACGATGCGGAACTGCTCGATGCCGGCGTGATCTTCGGCACCGGCTTCGCCCCGTTCCGCGGCGGTCCGATCCAGTACGTGCGCGAAACCGGCGTGGACAACCTGCTGGCCCGCCTGGCGATCCTCGAACAGCGTTACGGCGACCGCTTCAAGCCGCGTCCGGGCTGGGATAACCCGGCGCTGCGGCCGGAAGCTGTTGCGGCGAGCAAGGCCGCCTGATCGGACATCGTCGATGACGCGTCGACAGGCGCGTCGGCGAACTCAGTGCCGCGGCAGATGTCGCGGCACTTTTGTTTTCAGCAGTCGCACCAGCGACTCATCCATGTATTCGAAATCGTCGGGGATATCGAGGCACACCACGCGCGCGTGGCCGATGTGCGCCTTGTAACGCGACGAAAGCTTCGTGCGATGCGCGCGTTCCATCACGAAGATGATGTCCGCCCACGCCAGCAACTCCGGCGTGACGGGATTCTCGGCATCGTGGTTGAGACCGGCCGAGGAGGTTTCGATTCCCGGCCAGTCGGCGAAGACGTGTTCGGCGGTCGGGCTGCGCAGCCGGTTCTGGCTGCAGACGAACAGGACGCGCTTCACGCCTTACATCGTGTGCGTCGGGCGTTCCGCAGCGAGCGTGCCGGCGAGCAGCGCTTCGATCTTGCCCTTCACTGTCTCGCCTTCGGCACTGTCGGCGAACTGCACGCCGATGCCGGCCGGGCGATTGCCCTGCGCGCCCACCGGCGTCACCCACACGACCTTGCCGGCGACAGGCAGGCGCTCGTTGGATTCGGGCAAGGTGAGCAGCAGGAAGACCTCGTCGCCGAGGAAATAGCGCTTGGGCGTGGGCACGAAGATGCCGCCGCTCTTGAGGAACGGCATGTACGCGCTGTAGAGCTGCGCCTTGTCCTTGATCGCGCACGACAGGATGCCCTGGCGCGCGCCGCCCGCTGCGTTCATACCGCTCATCTTCTACTTCCCCCAGACGCCTGGGCGCCGTTCGCGCCGCGCCAGGCCAGCAACAATTCGGTGACCGCGAGGTCCGCCCGCACCGTGGTGCGCAGCAGGTCCCGGGTCCGGTTCGCCTGATCGAACCACGCGGCCAGACTGCGCGTTCGCATCGGGTCGGTCAAGCCGGCGGCCTCGGCCAGCGCGAGGTCCGCGGCATGCCGCAAACGAAGCGCCGCCTGTTCATCTCCGACCCAGCGCTGCGCGATCTCGACCGCGCCCGCATCGCCGCGGCCAAGCTTCGCCAGATCGGCGGCGACGTCGCGACGCAGCTTGAGGCCGTCGTTCTCGATCCATTCCTGCGCCAGGCCGGGATGGCCGCGCGCGGCGTCCAGCGCCTCACGCGCCACGGCGTCCGCATGGCTGTTGCCCCGGAGCCAGGCCAGCGCCTCGTCGTGCGGCGGAAGCTTGAATTCGTAACGCTGGCAGCGGCTGCGGATCGTCGCCGACAACCGCGCCGGATGCGCGCTCACCAGCCACAGGTAGCGGCCCGGCACGGGCTCCTCGAGCGTCTTGAGCAGCGCGTTGCCGGCGGCGTTGTTGATCGCCTCGGCCGGATCGAGGATCGCCACCTGGGCGCCGCCGTATTGCGGCGTGAGCGACAGTTTTTCGGACAGTTCGCGGATCTGCTCGATCACGATTTCCGTGCGCAGCCGCGTCCCTTCCTTGTTCGGAACGAAGGAGACGACGTGGTAGTCGGGATGCGTGCCCGAATCGATCAGGTGGCAGCTCCGGCACTTGCCGCAGGGCTCGCCTGCGGCGACCGGCTGCTGGCACAGCACGCGCCGCGCGAGTCGTTCGGCGACCGCGCGCTTGCCGAGCTTCGCCGGACCGCAGAACAGCAGCCCATGCGCGAGCCGGCCGGCGTCGAGCGCCGCGACGGCCTGGTCGTACACGCGCTGCTGCCACGGCGCGAAGTTGGCGACGGCGGCGCTCATGCGTTCGCTCCGATCCAGTCGCGCAGGTGCGCGACGGCCTGCGCGGCGACGACGTCGGCCGGTTGCGTCGCGTCGATCACGCGGAAGCGTGCGGGGTCCGCCTTCGCGCGTGCGAGGTAACCCTCGCGCACACGTTCGAAGAAGTCCTCGCGTTCGGCCTCGATGCGATCGGTCGCGCCGCGTCCGCGCGCACGTTGCAGTCCGATCGCAACGGGCACGTCGAGCAACAGCGTCATGCCGGGGGCGATGCCGACGACGCGGCGTTCGAGTTCGCCGATGAAGTCGAGATCGCCCCCGCGCGCCGCGCCCTGGTAGGCGTAACTGGCGTCGGTGAAGCGGTCGCTGATCACCCAGGCGCCGCGCTCCAGCGCCGGCAGGATGGTCTCGCGCACATGCTGCGCACGCGCGGCGAAGACCAGCAGCAACTCGGCTTCAGTCGTCGGCGGTTCGTGGTGCGTGTCGAGCAGCAGGCCGCGGATCTGTTCGGCCAGCGGCGTGCCGCCCGGCTCGCGCGTCACGACGGTGTCGCGTGCATCGCCCGCCAGCACCTCGCGCAGCGCGGCGAGCACCGTCGACTTGCCGGCCCCCTCGCTGCCTTCCAGCGTGATGAAGCGCGGGTACGAACGAAGCGTCATTGGCGTTCCTGCGTCTTCGCGCCGGCCGCCGGCTCGGCGGTGCGTTCGGCCGCGCGCGCCTGGCGGTATTTCTGCAGGTAGCGCTGCACGTTCGCCTCGTGTTCGGCGAGCGTGCGCGCGAACAGATGACGCCCGCTGCCATCGCCCACCGCGACGAAATACAGCTCCTCGCCACGCTGCGGACGCGCGACCGCCTGCAGCGCATCGGCGCCGGGCATCGCGATCGGCGTCGGCGGCAGGCCGGTGCGCGTGTAGGTGTTGTATGGCGTGTCGGTGGTGAGGTGGACCTTGCGCAGGTTGCCGTCGTAATTCGTGCCCAGCCCGTAGATCACGGTCGGGTCGGTCTGAAGGCGCATGCCGATCTGCAGGCGGCGTTCGAACAGCCCGGCGATGCGCGGACGTTCCTCCGCGATGCCGGTTTCCTTTTCGACGATGGACGCGAGCACCAGCATTTCGTCGGGCGTCTTCAGCACGCTGTCGGGCACGCGGCGCTCCCACGCGGCGGCGAGCGCCTTCTCCATCGCCTCGTGCGCGCGTTTGAGCACATCCAGGTCGCTGTCGCCGCGCGTGAACAGGTAGGTCTCCGGCAGGAAGCGGCCTTCAGGATGGTGGCCGGGATGACCCAGCGCTTTCATCAAGGCGACGTCGTCGAGGCTGGTCGTTTCGTGCTTGAGTTCCTCCGCCCGCGACAGCGCCGCGCGCAGTTCGCGGATGTTCCAGCCTTCCACGATGGTGAAGCGGCGACGCACGACCTTGCCGTCGCGCATCGCGGTGAGCAGGTCGCGGGGCGAGGTGCCGGGTTCCAGCGCGTATTCGCCGACCTGCAGCTTGCCGGCGGCGCCGAGCTGGCGCGCCAGCGCCCGCCATTCGACCAGATCGCCCTGGTGGACGCCGGCCTCGCGGAGCTTGCGGACGATGGCCGGGAGCGAATCGCCGCGTTCGACGACCAGGCTTTCGCCTGCTTCCAGACCCGCCAGCGGCGCATCGGCGAAGCTGGTGTAGCGCTGCCACAGGTACGCGCCGACGCCGGCGGCGATCAACAGCAACACGAACAAGAAGCCGCCCAGGCGGCGGCCAGATTTGCGACTCACGCAACCTCCGTGGCGAATGCGGGATGCTCGGCGGCCAGGCGGCGGCGAAGTTGCGCCACCTGCGGGTGCGGTCGCCAGACGCGAGCGCCGAGCCGCGCCACGGGCAGGATACCGCGCGCGGCATTGCACAGGAAAACGGCCTCGGCCGCTTCGACTTCGGTCACAGCCAGGCGCGCCTCCCGCGCCTGAAGGGCGTCGATCGCCCATTCGCGGCACACGCCGGCGATGCCGCAGCGGTCCACGGCCGGGGTCGTCCAGCGGCCGTCGTGCAGGACGAACAGATTGGCCGCAGTGGCGCTGACGACGTCGCCTTCGGTGCTGCGCATCAGGCCTTCGTCGACGTCGGCATCGCGCCATTCGGCGCGCGCCAGCACCTGTTCGAGCCGGTTGCAGTGCTTGATCCCCGCCAGCGCTGGCTGCACTGCGAGGCGCGTGTCGCACCAGCGCAGCGTCAGGCCGTCGGCAGGCGCCGCGGGCGGCGCGTCGTGGCGCGACACGATCCAATGCGGCGAGATGGCATCGAACGGCGCATAACCGCGGCCGCCAACGCCGCGCGTGACGATCAGCTTGAGCACACCGCCGGCGCCGTCGAGTAGCGCCTGCGCTTCGTGGCGAACGCGTGCCCGGTCCGGCAACGCGATTCCGAGCGCGTGAGCACCGCGTTCGAGCCGCCGCCAGTGCGCGGGCCACCAGTGCACATCGCCGTCGTGGGCACGCATGGTTTCGAACAACCCGTCGCCGTATGCGAGGCCGCGATCCTGGTCGGGCGTGTTCGCCACCGACTGATCGCCGACGAAGTGCCGCACGCTCATCCGGCCACTCCCAGCGCGCGCAGCATGCCGCGCGCCTTGGCGCGGGTTTCGTCGAGTTCCTTGCGCGGGTCGGAATCGGCCACGATGCCGGCACCGGTGCGGAAGCGCAGCGTCGCGCCGTCGGGCGTCGATTCGAGCTCGGCGCTGCGGATCAGGATGTTCAGGTCCATGTCGCCATCGCGGTTGAGCCAGCCCATCGCACCCGTGTAGGCGCCGCGGCCGACGCCTTCGAGCTCGGCGATGATCTGCATGCAGCGCACCTTCGGGCAGCCGGTAATGGTGCCGCCCGGGAACACCGCGCGGATCACCTGCCCAGGCGTCGCGTCGCTGCGCAGGCGGCCGCGCACGTTGCTCACGATGTGGTGCACGTGCGCGTAGCTTTCGACCGTCATGAGTTCATCGACTTCGACGCTGCCCGGCGTGCAGACGCGTCCGAGGTCGTTGCGTTCCAGGTCGATCAGCATCACGTGCTCGGCGCGCTCCTTCGGATGGCCGACCAGTTCCTGGATGCGCGCCGCGTCGTCGTCGCCATCGAATCGCGGACGCGTGCCGGCGATGGGACGCGTCTCGACGACATCGCCGCGCACCGACACCAGCCGCTCCGGCGATGCGCTGACGACGGCCCAGTCGTCGCCCGCGAACACACCGGCGAACGGTGCGGGGTTGTTCTCGCGCAGGCGCTGGAACAGTTCGGCGGCCTGCACGTCGCGACCGAAACGCGCGCGCCAGCCGCGCGACAGGTTGGCCTGGAAGACATCGCCGGCGGCGAGGTAATCGAGCACGCGGCGTACGCCGTCGGTGAAGCGATCGGATTCGTCTTCGTCCAGCGCGACGGGCCCGTGCCACGCCGGCAGCGGCGGTTGCGCGGCGAGTTGGGCGATGTCGTCGAGGACGTCGTCGCGCAGCGTCTCGTGTGCCGTTTCGACGACCAGCACGCACTCGCCGCTGGTGTGATCGCGCAGCACGGCGGCCGGGCAACGCAATGCGAGCGCGACTGGAAGGCGACCTTCCGCGCGCGGCAGCGACAGGATCGGCTCGACCTGCGCCGCGGCCTCGTAACCAAAGAGCAGTGCCCAGCCGCCACGGAACGGCCAGCGCGGTTCGTCGCGCGGGACGCGCTCGGCCTGCCATTGGGCGTCGAGCGCGGCAAAGAAATCAGTGCCGATCCCGGTACCGTTTTCGTCGCGAACCGTTGCGTCGGTGTCGAGGCGAAGCTGGCCGCCATCGGCAACGAGCAGCAGGTCCCAACGGCCCTGCGCGGTGCCGTGCGCGCTGGATTCCAGCAGCAGCGGATAGCGGGCCAGCGCCAGGCGCTGGAGCGCGAGCAGGTCGAACGAGGTGGGGAGCGGATGGGTCAGGAGCATGGCGACATTGTCGTCTATTGGCGCGGTCTGGCGGCCCGTACAACCGCCCTCCCGACAATCTGCTCGTCATACCGGCGAAGACCGGGACCCAGGCCTGGAACGTTCGTCGCTAGCCGATGAACGCTTTTCATCGCCGTCACGCGCGGGTGCCGGCACACGCGATCGGGTGAATCCAGGACTGAACTGGGCGGCTGTGCAGAAAAAGAAATCCCCGCCAAAGCGGGGATTTCGGGGTCGCACTTCAACGACGATCAGACGCGCCGGAACACCAGCGTGCCGTTGGTGCCGCCGAAGCCGAAGCCGTTCGACATCGCGACGTCGATCTTCTTCTCGCGTGCCACGTTCGGCACGTAGTCCAGGTCGCAACCCTCGCCCGCTTCGAACAGGTTGATCGTCGGCGGGATGATGCCGTGGTGCAGCGCGAGCACGGAGAAGATGGCCTCCACGCCGCCGGCCGCGCCGAGCAGGTGGCCGGTCATCGACTTGGTGGAGCTCACCATCGTCTTGTAGGCGTGGTCGCCCAGCGCGCGCTTGATCGCGAGCGTTTCGGCGAGATCGCCCAGCGGCGTCGAGGTGCCGTGCGCGTTGAGGTACTCGATCTGGTCGGCGTTGACGCCCGCGTCCTTCATCGCCGCGACCATGCAGCGCGCCGGGCCTTCGCCATTCTCGCTGGGGGCGGTCATGTGGAAGGCGTCGGAACTGGCGCCGAAGCCGGCGAGTTCGCAATAGATGCGCGCGCCGCGCGCCTTGGCGCGCTCGTATTCTTCCAGCACCAGGATGCCGGCGCCGTCACCGAGCACGAAACCGTCGCGGTCCTTGTCCCACGGGCGCGACGCGTGCCTCGGGTCGTCATTGCGGGTGGACATCGCCTTCATCGAGCAGAAGCCCGCGACCGACGTCGGCGATGAGCCGCGCTCGGCGCCGCCGGCGATCATCACGTCGGCATCGCCGTACTGGATCATGCGCATCGCCATGCCGATGGAATGGTTGGCGGTGGCGCAGGCCGAGACGGCCGAGAAGTTCGGGCCCTTGATGCCGGTCAGCAGCGACACCTGGCCGGGCAGCATGTTGATGATCGTGCTGGGCACGTAGAACGGCGAGACCTTGCGCGGGCCACCGTCGTGGAACTTGACCGTTTGTTCCTCGATGCCCAGCAGGCCACCGATGCCGGAGCCGATGAGCGCGCCGATGCGCTCGGCGTTGGATTCGTCGACCGTGAGATCGGCGTCCTTCATCGCCATCAGCGAGGCGGCCACGCCGTAATGGATGAACTCCTCCATCTTCTTGGCGTCCTTCGGGTTCACCCACTGGGTGATGTCGAAGTCGCGCACTTCGCCCGCGATGCGGGTGGTGAAGTTGGTGGCGTCGAAATGGGTGATCGGGCCGATGCCGGAGCGACCGTTGACGATGCCGTCCCAGGTGCTGGCGACGTCGTTGCCCAGCGGCGACACAGCGCCCAGGCCGGTCACGACTACGCGTCGGTTGTTGGACATGAAACACTCCGTCTGACACTACGCCGGCGTATAGACCGGCTGATAAGACACGGGGCCGCTATGTGCGGCCCCGGTCTGATTTTCCTGACGTACCAGGCGCCGAAGCTCGGCGTTGGTTTTCGCGGACGCCGGGCCAGTGGGCCGGCATCCGCCAAGCGATGGACGCTTAGCTCTTGACGTGAGCCTTCACGTAGTCGATCGCCTGCTGCACCGAGGTGATCTTCTCGGCCTCTTCGTCCGGGATCTCGCACTCGAACTCTTCTTCGAGCGCCATCACCAGCTCGACGGTGTCGAGCGAGTCCGCGCCGAGGTCGTCGACGAACGAAGCGTTGTTGGTGACTTCTTCTTCCTTAACGCCAAGCTGTTCGACCACGATCTTCTTGACGCGTTCTTCGATGCTGCTCATGGGTTCTCACTCCTCCCGGGACGGGATATTCGACGGAATAGTCTAATTGAATCGAGGACGATCGCGAGCATACGCGAAAGCCCTTTGGGTTCAAGCGGTTACAGCTGAAACATTGATCGGCCGAGGCCGCTCACGGCATGTACATGCCGCCGTTGACGTGCAGGGTCTCGCCGGTGATGTAGGCCGCGGACGGGCCGGCCAGGAAGGCCACCGCGCGGGCGATGTCCGCCGGCTCGCCGAAACGGCCGAGCGCGATCTGGCCGAGCATCGCGTTCTTGGCGTCTTCCGGCAGCGCCTTGGTCATGTCGGTGTCGATGAAGCCCGGCGCCACGACGTTGACCGTGATATTGCGGCTGCCGATCTCCTTCGCCAGCGACTTGCTGAAGGCGATGATGCCGGCCTTGGCCGCGGCGTAGTTGGCCTGGCCGGCATTGCCGGTCACGCCGATCACCGAAGCGATGTTGATGATGCGGCCCTTGCGCGCCTTCATCATCGAGCGCATCACCGCCTTGCTGGTGCGGTAGACGCTGGTGAGATTGGTGTCGAGGATCGCCTGCCAGTCCTCGTCCTTCATGCGCATCAGCAGGTTGTCGCGCGTGATGCCGGCATTGTTCACGAGGATCGAGATGGCGCCGATGTCCTTGGTGATGCCGTCGATCAGCGTTTCGATCGATGCGGCGTCGCTGACGTCGAGCACGCGGCCGTGACCACCGTGCGCGGCGAGGCGTTCGCCGATGGCGTTCGCGCCGCTTTCGGACGTGGCCGTGCCGATCACCGTCGCGCCCTGCGCGGCCAGTTCGTCGGCGATCGCCGCGCCGATGCCGCGGCTGGCACCAGTGACCAGGGCGATTTCACCTTTGAGAAGCTGGGTCATTGAGGTCTCCATTGAGAGCGCAGTGAAAGCGCATCCGTCAGGATGCGCATCCGGCGCGGGATCATGCGGATCCGCGCGCCTGCATGCCGATGATCATTTCCACTCGGCGAGCGCGGATTCGAACTCGCCCACCGCGCCGATCGCGCGTGCGTCGATACTTTTGTCGATGCGCTTGACCAGGCCGGCCAGGACCTTGCCGGGGCCGCATTCGGCCATGCGCGTGGCGCCCTTGCCTGCCAGCGACTGGACGCAACCGGTCCATTGCACGGGCAGGTAGAGCTGGCGCACGAGCGCGTCGCGAATGGCGTCCACGCTTTCGTGCACCCGTGCATCGACGTTCTGCACGACGGGCCGGTCGGGCATGCGCCAGGACAGGCCTGTCATCGCTTCGGCGAGGCGGTTGGCGGCCTCGCGCATCAGCGGCGTGTGCGAGGGCACGCTGACGGCGAGCTTCACCGCCTTGCGCACACCACGTTCGCCAAGCATCGCCAGCGCCTTGTCGACCGCCGCGGCATGACCGCCGATGACGATCTGGCCGGGCGAATTGAAGTTGGCCGGAACCACCACCTCGGTGCCGGATACCGCTTCGCAGACTTCCTGCACGAGCGCGTCTTCGGCACCCAGGACCGCAGCCATCGCGCCCACGCCCGCTGGTGCGGCGTCCTGCATCAATTGCCCGCGCAGCCGAACCAGATGCGCCCCGTCCTTCAGCGACAGCGCGCCAGCGGCGACCAGGGCGGTGTATTCACCCAGGCTGTGGCCGGCAAGCAGCGCCGGCGAACGACCGCCCTGCCCGTGCCACGCGCGCCACACCGCTACGCCCGCGGCGAGCAGCGCCGGCTGGGTGTACTCGGTGCGGTTGAGCATTTCTTCCGGACCGCCCTGGCTCAGCGCCCACAGGTCGACGCCGGCGCCATCGCTGGCCTCGCCGAAGGTCTCGCGCACGATCGGGTGCAGTTCGGCCAGCTCCGCGAGCATGCCGACGGACTGGGAACCCTGGCCTGGAAACACGAAGGCCAGCGAAGCGTCGTGGGCGGTGGAATCGGTCACTCGGCGGGGGTCCCTGCGAAAAGAGTGCGCATGATACGAGCCTTTGCTCTAGTGCGTCTGTACCGGGTCGTATTGAAGACCGGATGCGTTGCGGAACTGTGAAGGCGCGCGCTTCGTAAACAGCTCATGCCGCGGGCTCGTTGGCCGATTAAGTTTCGGCGGCCAAAACTCCTGTCGCTCGACGCACCGACGTGTGTATTCGTCCGCCTGCTCATGGGTCTCTTGTCCGTGCCGCTCGAGATCGGGAAGCATGACGTGCATGCGGAACCGATGGCATCGCAACAGTGCGCGCCAGGATGTAGGCGACTTCCGAGGATCGCGTCAGTCTCGCCGTTTCCAAGGCACAAACAAGAACGCCTCCGCATCGAGCGGAGGCGTCATGTTCTTCGCGACGAGGAAACTCAGTAGCGCAGCAGCGCCGAGCCCCAGGTGAAGCCGCCGCCGAAGGCTTCGAGCAGCACGAGCTGGCCGCGCTGCACCTTGCCCGAACGCACGGCTTCATCCAGTGCCAGCGGCACCGAACCCGACGACGTGTTGCCGTGCTTGTCGACGGTGACGACCACGCGCTCCATCGGCATGTCCAGGCGCTTGGCCGTGGCTTCGATGATGCGCAGGTTGGCCTGGTGCGGGATCAGCCAGTCGATGTCGTGGCGATCCAGTCCGTTGGCTTCCAGCGTTTCTTCCACGACAGAATCGAGCGCCTTCACCGCATGCTTGAAGACCTCGTTTCCGGTCATCAGCACGCGCACGCCGGCGTTGTGTTCTTCGGGCTTGAAACCGGCCGACACGCCGACCGGATTCCACAGCAGTTCCTTCTTGCCGCCGTCGGCGTGCATGTGGGTGCTGAGGATGCCGGTTTCGGTGTCGGCCTTGAGCACGACCGCGCCGGCGCCATCGCCGAAGAGCACGCAGGTGGAGCGGTCGCTCCAGTCGAGCATGCGCGTCAGCGTTTCCGCACCAACCACGAGCACGGTCTTCGCGGCGCCGGAACGTATGAACTTGTCGGCAACCGTCAGCGCATAGACGAAGCCGGTGCAGGCGGCGTTGACGTCGAACGCGGGGCAGCCGTTGGCACCGAGACGGTGCTGCAGCAGGCAGGCGGTCGACGGAAAGATGAGATCGGGCGTGGTCGTGCCGACGACGATCAGGTCGAGATCCGTGGCATCGACACCGGCCGCTTCGAGGGCGCGCACGGAGGCGTGATAGGCCAGGTCGCTCGTGGTCTCGCCTTCGGCGGCAATGTGGCGCTCGCGGATGCCGGTGCGGGCCGCGATCCATTCATCGCTGGTATCGACGATCTTCGCGAGGTCGTCGTTGGTCAGCACCTTCTCGGGAAGGTAGCTGCCGGTTCCCGCGATGCGGGAATAAATCTGTTGCGTCATCGCCACTCCGCTGCACAGCCGTGATGGCCCTGTCGGGCACTTGCCGGGGACCGCCGGCGAAGCCGACGGAAGCGTACCGCCGCTACCCTAATGCATCGGGATCGCGGCCACGGCCACGCTGCCTCGCGGGGCCTTGCGGCGGCGGACAGTCGGCCCGGCGGCGTCCGCGCGCGTCGGTCGACGGGCGCGGGCGGCGGTGGGCGAAGAGATTACTCTTCGTCGGCAACCTTGGACTTGGTGTCGATCACCTTCTTGCCGCGGTAGTAGCCGTCGGCGGTGACGTGGTGACGCAGGTGGGTCTCGCCCGTGGTCGGGTCGGTGGCCAGCTGCTTGGCGGACAGCGCATCGTGCGAACGACGCATGCCACGCTTGGACGGGGAAACGCGGGACTTCTGGACAGCCATGGTCTTGCTCCAAAAAAAACTAGTTCGAATGTTTCTTCAACGCCGACAACGCAGCGAATGGGTTCACGCGTTCCGGCTCCGGCCCCACTTCGGGAGCGGGCCAGTCGCCTTCCACCGCTTCCGTGCCGGGCATGATCGGCACGACCGGAACGGCGAGGATGAGTTCGTCCTCGACCAGTTCGACGGTCCGCAGCTGGCCGTTTTCGGGCACCAGCAGCGGCTCGTATCCGGGCGGCAACGCGGCTTCGTCCGCTTCGTCGCGAATGAGGCCGAGCCGCTGCACGATGTTCACCGGCAACAGGAACCGCTGCAGGCTGCGCTGACAGGTCAGCGGCAGCTCGGCATCGATACGCAGTTCGACATAAGGCACCTTGAGCGAATCGCGATCGAAATCGAGCGCGAACCGCACTTCACCCTGGGTGTCGACCAGGCTGTCCCGCAGCCGCGTCAGCGCCGACAACGGCACACGGCCTTCCACGCCGCGCCGCGCCGCCACCATGCGCCAAGCATCAAGAATCTCGGGCAGGTCCGCTGACATAAGCTGCGGAATGTTAGAGATCGCCGCACCCGCTGTCAAACCTGAACACGTCGTGCCGGAGCGGGCCAGTTCACGTTTTCCGCCCGTCGCATTTGCGGGGCGCGGGGCGGCCCTTCACACTGAAGGCCTTCCGTCCTTCCGTCGACGATCGTGACCATCGCCCTGCTCCTGCTGGTGTCCGCCCTGGTGATCGCGGCACTGGTCTATTCCCGCTCCCGACCCAGCCGGCGCGACCGCGCCATGCGCGACGTACTGGATGCGGCCGATGCGTTGGAAGCCCAGCTCCGGGTGGCGCGGGCCGAGATCGAGGCGGTCACCGGCGGCGACGGCGACGACCCGGTCGGCGAGGCCATGCGCGAGATGCTCCGCCAGCGGCTTTGGCTCCGGGACCACGGTCCGGACGCCAGCCTGGCCCAGCTCGACGAGGTCCGCACCTCCATCGACGCGGCGCGCGGCCGGATCGACCAGCAATTATCGCGCATCGCCCAGGCCCGCGCACCGGGCGCATGAACGCGACGCCCCGGCTGGTCCTGGCCTCCACCTCCATTTATCGGCGCGAACTGCTCGCCCGCCTGGGGGTGCCGTTCGATACCGAGCGCCCCGGCACCGACGAGACGCCGCTTCCCGACGAGACGCCCGAAGCGCTGGCCCGTCGTCTGTCCCGGACGAAGGCCTCGGACGTCGCGGCGCGGCATCCCGGCGCGTGGGTGATCGGCTCCGACCAGGTCGCCGAATGCGATGGCCGTGCGCTCGGCAAGCCCGGCGGGCACGAAGCCGCGGCGGCGCAACTCGCGTCGATGTCGGGCCAGCCCGTGCGGTTCCACACCGGCCTGTGCCTGGTGCGCCAAGGCGAGCAGCCGCTCGAGGCGATCGACTGCACCGTCGTGAAGTTCCGGGAGCTCGCCGCCGACGAGATCGAACGCTACCTGCACGTCGAGCAGCCCTACGACTGCGCTGGCAGCTTCAAGTCCGAAGGCCTCGGCATCACGCTGTTCGAGGCGATCGAGAATCGCGATCCGACCGCGCTCATCGGCCTGCCGCTGATCGCCACCGCACGACTGCTGCGCGAAGCGGGCGTCCGCCTGCCCTGATTCTTACCGCGTCAGCTCGACCGGCTGCTCGGCCCAGGTTTCCACACTGCCGTCGCGGCCGGTGAGCCGCAGGCCGAGCCAATGCGTGCCCGGCGCGAAGCCGCTGTCCTCGCCCAGCTGGATGCTTGCATCGAATCCGACACGCGGGTGCTGCGGGTCGTTCGACACCGGCCACACCTGCTGCAAGCCCGGGAACTCGCGCCCGTATGACGCCTGCCCGACGACCTTGCCGTCCAGCGTGACCTCCACATTCGACAACCCGACGCCGTCCTTGAACGCCCAGCCGCGCACGTCGAAACGACGGCCCACGCGCGCGTCGGCAACGGGCGAATCCACCCAGGCCATCGACGGCGTCGTGCACGGGCCGGCGACCGGTTCGCCCGTCAAGGCAAACAGCAGGAAGCGCTGCCGTCCGTGGTCGATGTTGAGCACCTCCGGGGGCGGCAACGGGCCGACCATTCCGCACAGTGCGTGATAGCGGTCGAGCAGGTCGCGGTATTTCACTTCCGTGGCGCCGACGACGAGCAGCACGGGCGCGGCGCCCCACTCGCTGCGTCCGGCCGTCTGCAATCCCCACAAGCGCAGCTGTGGCGCGCGTCCGTGCTTGAGGTTGATCGGATGATCGAGCACCGGGATGCGCGCATCGCCAAGCGCGAAGCCGAGCTCGGCTCCGATCTTGAAGTTGTCGGCGACCACGCGCGTACCTTCCGGCATCGTGTCGAGCTTCGCGCGCACCGAGTCGGCGAGCGTTTCCCACCCGGCGAAGTTGGCGGGATACCACTTCTCCGCCGCGCTCGCTTCGCGCCAGTTCGCATTGGAGACGGCGACGTAATAGCCGAGGTTCGCAACCAGCCCGGCGCCCGCCAGCCACCACGTCGCCAGTCGCCACGCTCGCGGCCACGTGGCGAGCACCGCCGGCACCAGCGGAAGCAGCGCGAGGTAGCCCGGCAACGGCCAATGGAAACTGACGCGCTCGGTATCGGCGAAGAAGCCCAGCGCGAAGAAGCCCGCGACCACGCCCGTGCCCAGCAGCGCGAAATACCGCGACACCGTCGAGGCACACCACAGGCTGCGCCGCGCCGCGACCGCCATCGCCGCGAACAACAGCGGCGTCACCAGCAGGGCCTGGATGCCGATGAAGAGGATGCCGTCGGCATGGAAGGACCAAGGGTGGCGATCCACCAGCTGGAAGCGCAGCCCTGCATCGGCGTTGTCCAGGTTCCAGGCCACCAGCGGCGCCCAGGCCGACGCACCGAAGGCAATGGCGATCACTACGCGCACGTCGCGCAGCACGCGGCGACCTTCGGGCAGCATCAGCAGTGCGACGAAGCCGACCACGATCACCGCGATGAAGCGGTAATGGCACAGCGCGCCCAACGCGAGTCCGAAGGCCAGTTCCAGCGCCGCCGGTGCATCGACCTGCCGCAACAGGCGCGCGCCCGCATCCAGGCACAGCAGCGTGGCGAGCGCCATTGCCGCATCGGGCAGCGCCATCAGGCCGAGCGCGCCCGCCAGCGGCAACAACAGCGTCAGCACGCCGGCTTGCCATCCGGTCTTCGCGCCGAACTCACGCGACGCCACGTGCACCATCAGCAGCGGCACCGCCGCGCCAATGAGCAGGAACGGCAAACGCAGGGCGAACGTGCCCTCGCCCAGCGCCGTGCCCAACCGCGTCAGCCACGCTGTCAGGCCTGGGAGATCGGAGTACGCCGCCGCCGGATGCCGGCCTTCCTGCCAGTAGAAGGCTTCGTCGACGAACAGAGGCAGGCGCGCGGCGATGAGCAGCTTCACCGCCAGAACCGAGACCCACAGCACCCAAAAGGCACGCCGCGCCTGCACTGCATCCCGCATCCGTTCGTGACCTCGCTACACTCGGGTGAAATGAAGGGCCGGGCATGATTCGACGCGCCGGCCGCCTCGCGAAGGGGAGTTCGTCGGCGACTGGCCGACTCGCGCGGCGCACCACCGGAACAATCCAGGAGACACGCACGATGGCGGTATCCCTTTCGACGGCGGCCATGCTAACCGATGGCCTTCGCGCATCCCTCGACCGCGCGCAGACACAGGTCAACGCGCTGGTGCTCGGCAAGCCGCAGGAAGTGCGCCTGGCGTTCGTCGCATTGCTGGCCGGCGGGCATGTACTGATCGAGGACCTGCCGGGCCTGGGCAAGACGACGCTGGCGCACGCGCTTGCCGCGACGCTCGGCCTGGACTTCCAGCGCGTGCAGTTCACCTCCGACCTGCTGCCGGCCGACGTGGTCGGCGTGTCGGTGTTTGATCCGCAGGCGCGGCAGTTCCAGTTCCACTCCGGTCCGGTGTTCACGCAGGTGCTGCTGGCCGACGAGATCAATCGCGCGCCGCCGCGGACGCAGAGCGCGCTGCTCGAAGCGATGGCGGAATACCAGGTCACCGTCGACGGCACGACGCATCGGCTGCCCGAGCCCTTCTTCGTGATCGCCACGCAGAACCCAGTGGATCTATCCGGAACGTATCCGCTGCCCGATTCGCAGCTCGACCGCTTCCTGCTTCGGCTGAGCCTGGGTTATCCCGGCGAAGCGGCCGAACGCGACCTGCTCGCCGGGACCGACCGCCGCGACCTGATCGCCCGCGCGACGCCGCAACTCGGCATGCAGGACGTGATCGCCGCACGTCAGGCCGTGCAGGACGTGCATGCCAGCGAGGCGCTCATCGCTTATGTGCAGGCGCTGCTCGCGCGAAGCCGCCGGCATCCGGGCGTGCGAGTCGGCCTGTCGCCGCGCGCGGGACTCGCGTTGCTCCGCGCGGCACGCGCGTACGCCTTGCTGCTCGGTCGCGCGCACGTATTGCCGGAGGACGTGCAAGCCCTCTTCCCGGCCGTCGCCGCGCACCGCCTCGTCGCCGAGGTCGACGCGGGCAAGGATGCGGCATTGGCGAAGGCGATCCTGCACGCGGTGCCGGTGGACTGATCCATGCCCGTCGCCGCTGCACGGCGCCTGTACCTGCGCGCCCATGCGATCGCGATGGTGTTCACGCGGCCCCGCGATCCCGAACCGCTTCCCGCGCGCCTGGACCGGCGCCGCATCTACGTGCTGCCCACGCGCTTTGGCATGTTCTATGCGATGGCGCTGATCACGATGCTGGTCGGCGCGTTGAACTACAACAACAATCCGGCGTTGCTGCTCGGCCTGCTGCTCGCCGGTGCGGGACTCGCGAGCCTGCTCGCGGCGCAGATGCAGCTGTCCGACCTCCAGCTGATCGCCGCCGACGCCGAACCCGTCGCGGCCGGAACGCCGCTCGAACTGCGCCTGCATGCGCGTGCCGAACCCGGCCGCCTGCGTCGCGGCCTGCGCCTCGACGACGATGGCACCTTCGACGCAGAGCCGTCCGTCCTCAACCTCGACAAGGGCGCGGGTGACGCGCAACTGCTGCTGCCCACCGAACAGCGCGGCTTGTTCGACGTGCCCAAGCTGCGGCTCTCGACGACGCGCCCCCTGGGCCTGGCGCGCGCATGGGCCTACGTCTGGCCCGAGACGCCGCTGCTGGTCTATCCCGCGCCGGAGCCGCATGGCCCGCCGCTTCCGGGCGGCCGCGGCGAAAGCGCTCAGGCGCGGCTGCATCCGGCGGGCGACGACGTGCACCACCTGCGCAGCTATCGCGCGGGAGACGCCCCGCGGACGATCGCGTGGAAGACCTCCGCCCGTCGCGATGCGCTGATCGTTCGCGAGTTCGAACAACCGCTGGGCTCGGAAATCGTGCTCGACTGGCACGCGACATCGGGGCTCCCTTACGAGGGACGGATCTCGCGTCTTGCGCGCTGGGTCGATGAAGCCGAACGCGAAGGCCGCCGCTACCGGCTGCAGTTGCCCGGCCAGCTGGCCGTTGGTCCCGATCGCGGACCAGTCCACCGCCACGCCTGCCTGCGCGCCCTGGCGTTGATGCCGCATGTCTAGACACGCGCCGCTGCCGCTGGACGACCGCACGCGCCGCTGGGCGCTCTGGAGCACCGGCGCCTGCCTGCTGCCGCTGCTGCTCCAGTTGCCCGCGCAACTGGCTGGCGGCATCGCGGTCAGCGCCATCGCCATCGTCGCGCTGTCGTGGCGTCGGCCGATGCCCAGCGTGCCGCGACTGCTGATTGCACTGGCCCTTGTGGCGCTCGTCCTAGTGCTCAGCCGTTTCTCGGTCGGCCGCGACACCGGCTGCGCGCTGCTGGCGGCGATGCTCGCGGTGAAGCCGGCCGAAACCTTCAACCTCCGGGATGGGCGCAGCCTGATGGGCTTCGCGTTGTTCGCGCCCTTCGCGACGTTCCTGCTGGACCAGGGCCCGGTGTCGCTCGCGCTCGCGCTGATCGCGGTGCTGCTGGTCCTGGCGACGCTGCAGCGAATGGCGGAGCTCGAATCCGGCGACATCCGGCCAATAGGCCCTTCGCAGCGACTGAAAGGCATCGGGCGCCTGCTCGCCGTGGGCCTTCCCATTGCGCTGGCGGCGTTCTGGCTGTTCCCTCGCGTCGCGTCGCCGATGTGGGGCATCCCCGAACGGGCGATGGCGCGCACCGGTCTATCGGACCGCATGAGTCCCGGCGACTGGATCGACCTGATGACCGACGACACGCCCGCCTTGCGCGTGCGTTTCTTCGGCGCGACGCCGCCGACGTCGCAGATGTACTGGCGTGGGCCGGTGTTGTGGGATTTCGACGGGCGCACGTGGACGCAGCCGCGTTGGCGCCCGGGCGAGGCACGGCCCCAGGTCGAATCCGGTGGCGTGCGCTGGGATTACGAAATGGAGGTCGAACCGACCGATGGGCGTCAGCTCGTGGCGCTCGATCTGCCGCTGGGGCAGCCCGATGGCACGCACCTGGATCCCGACCACGTGCTGCAGGCGTTCCGGCCGATGGTTGGGATCAGCCGCTGGCGCCTGCAGTCAGCGCCGCCGGAACGCTACGAAGCCGATCTCTCTGCCGCCGTTCGTCGCCACGCACTGAGGCTGCCGGAGGGGTTCAACCCACGCACGATCGCCCTGGCCCGCCAGTGGCGCGCCGAAGCCGGCACCGGCGGCGATGCAGTCATCGTCGACCGCGCACTTACGTGGATCCAGCGCGAGTTCGCGTACACGCTGGAAACGCCGCTGCTGGGTCGCAACACGGTCGACGAATTCCTCTTCGACCAGAAGGCGGGCTTCTGCGAGCACTTCAGTTCGTCCTTCGTCGTACTGATGCGTGCGGCCGGAATTCCGGCGCGCGTGGTCACCGGCTACGCCGGCGGTTATCGCAATCCGCTCGGCGATTACTGGCTGGTGCGGCGCTCGGACGCGCACGCCTGGGCGGAAGTGTGGCTGCGCGGCCGCGGCTGGGTCCGCGTGGACCCGACCGCCGCGGTGGCGCCGGAGCGCATCTACGACACGCTCGATTCGCGCGCTGCCGCCGAATCCGGGCTGCAGGGCGTGCGGTCGCTCTACGACGTCACCGACTGGATGCGTCGCGGCTGGAACGAACTGGTGGTGTCGTTCGACGCAGAACGCCAGGAGCGCCTGCTCAGCCCGCTCGGCGTCGATCGCGTGGACTGGCGCACACTCACCGCGTTGCTGGTGGGCGCGATGACGCTCGGCCTGCTCTGGATGGTGTGGTTCAGCCGGCGCAGCGACCGCGAACGCGATCCGGTGCTGCGCGCATGGCATCGCCTCGGACGCCGCTATCGCCGCTTCGGGCTCGAGCGGTCGCCCAGCGAGGCGGCGTCGACCTGGGTGTCGCGCGTCGCCGTCGCACGTCCGGACCTCGCCGCCGAACTGGGCGTGCTCAGCCAACGTTTCAGCGATTGGCGGTACGCTGATGCCCAAACGGGGGGACGTTCGGCTCGCGCCTTGGTCAAGGCGCTGCGCGCGCATCGCCCGCCCGCGACTTCTCCAGGAGAACGCCGATGAACGTCCGTCTCGTCCTACTCGCATTGGGCGCCGCGCTGCTGAGCGCGTGCGTCTCGGCGCCGCAGCCGCTGCAGGGTGCCTATAACCCCATCACCCCGCGCGAGGCGGCGGCGTCCGACTCCACCGGCGCCTCGGTCCGCTGGGGCGGGCGCATCGTCAGCGTCGAGCCGCAGCAGAACCGCACCTGCTTCGAGATGATCTCCACGAACCTCAACGAATCGGCGCGCCCGTACTGGGGCAGCGACGACACCGGCGGCCGCTTCCTCGCCTGCCGCACCGGCTTCTACGATCCGGCGGTGTTCGAGAAGAACCGCGAAGTGACTTTCGTCGGACGCGTTGCGGGTTACGAGAATCGCCGCATCGGTGGATACGACTACCGCTTCCCGCGCGTGGAGGCCGACGTGGTCTACCTGTGGCCGGTACGCGAAACCGTCGATGTCGTGCAGTACCCGGCGCCGTGGCCGTGGTGGGGCTGGTGGTGATCGCCAGCGCGTTCGCTTGATGAAAAAGCCCGCCGGAAGGCGGGCTTTTTCATGCGGCGCATCGCGTGGTCGACAGCAACTTCAGCGCGGCGTACCGAACCGCCCGAGCTGCGCGCCAGCCAGCAGATGCAGGTGGATCTGGAACACCGTCTGCCCGCCGTTGCCGTTGCAGTTCATGACGATGCGGTAGCCGTCCTCGGCGAAGCCTTCCCGTTTCGCGTATTCCGCCGCGGCATGCGCGAGGCGGCCGACGATCGACGCCTGGTCTTCCTTCAGATCGTTGAGCGTGGCGATGTCGGTCTTCGGCACGAACAGCACGTGCACCGGCGCCTGCGGCGCGATGTCGCGGAACGCGATCAGATGATCGTCTTCGAAGACGACGTCGGCCGGAATCTCGCGGCGGATGATCTTGTGGAAAATGGTCTCGGACATGGCGCGCTCCTTGCGGGGCGAGAGTTGCGGATGAGGCATCGATGATGCCGCAATCGCCGCGAAGGCGCCGCTAGTCCGCGACCTCGGTGCGGCTGCCGAAGGCGTGCGACAGCGTGCCGCGGTCCACGTATTCCAGTTCGCCGCCCAGCGGCACGCCGTGCGCGAGGCGGCTCGGGCGCACGCCGTGCTGGCGCGCCAGCTGCGCGAGGTAATGCGCCGTCGCTTCGCCTTCCACGGTGGGATTGGTCGCGATGATCAGCTCCTGGACCTCGCCTTCGGCCAGGCGCGCGGCGAGCGTATCAAGCCCCAGTTCGCGCGGGCCGATGCCATCCAGTGGCGACAAACGACCCTGCAGCACGAAATACAGGCCGCGATAGCCCGTAGCCTGTTCGATCGCCAACCGATCTGCTGGCGATTCCACCGCGCACAACTGGTGCGCGTCGCGCGAGGCGCTGGCACAGGTGGCGCACACCGGCGTTTCGCTGAAATCGCGGCAACGCGCGCAATGGCCGATCTTCTCGACCGCTTCGGCGAGCGCGACCGACAACCGCTGGCCGCCCGCCCGCTCGCGTTCGAGCAAGTGGTAGGCCATGCGTTGCGCGGATTTCTGACCGACGCCAGGCAGCACGCGCAGCGCGTCGATCAGTTGTTCGAGCAGGGAAGAAGTCATGCGTTGCGCATGCGGCCGTTCGCGCCAGCGCGGGCCAGCGGCCGGACGGCAGCCAGCATCATCAGAACGGCATCTTCATGCCCGGCGGGATCGGCATGCCGGCGGTGGCGGCCGACATCTTGGCCTGCGACTCGGCATTGACCTTGTTCACGGCGTCGTTGAACGCGGCAGCGATGAGGTCCTCGACCATTTCCTGGTCGGACAGCACGCTCGGATCGATGCGCACCTTGCGGCACTCCATGCGGCCGGTGATGGTCACGCTGACCATGCCGCCGCCGGCGTTGCCGGTGACTTCCAGCTTGCCGAGTTCTTCCTGCGCGCGCTGGACGTTTTCCTGCATCTTCTGCGCCTGCTGCATCAGTTGGGCGATGTTTCCACGCATGTTCGTTCTCGTGTTCCAGTGGGGGCGTTGTGCCGCGGCTCTTGTGAGCGCGGCGGGTGTGTTTCGACTCAGTTCTCGTCGTACGGACGGATCGAATCCGGCACGACCTTCGCGCCGTGTTGCGAAATCAGGCGCTGCACGTCGGGATCGCTCATGAAATTGGCTTCGGCATTGGCCTGCCGTTCGTCGCGCGCGCGCTCGTTGCGTTCGCGCAGCGATTCGGCCGGTCGCGACGCCTCGACGAAACGGATCTGCGGCGTGACGCCCAGCGCCGGCGCCAGCGCCTCGGCGACCAGGTTCACCGTCATCGCATTGCTGCGCAGCAGATCGTCGTCCGCCGACAGCGACAGGCTCAGCACGCCGTCGGCGTACCCGACGAAGCCGGCGTGTTCGGCCAGCACGCGCGCGGGGCCGCGCAGGTTCGAGTTCGCGACGAGCGAATGCCAGGCATCGGCGTCTGCGATGCCGGCGTCGTGGACGAAGCCGGGACGCGGCGCGGGCGGCGCGCTCTGGGTCGGAGCGGGCGCTGCCGGCGCGGGCGGAGCGACAGGCGGCGGCGCGCGAACCGGTTCGCGCGGAATGTCGCGGGCGACCGCCGCTTCGCGCGGGACATCCCACGGCGGCGCGTCTTCGATCGACGCTTGCGGTGGGCGCGACGCGTCGCGGACCGGCGCGGCCTCACGGGCCGGCGGCGTTTCCCGCGGAGCCGGCGGTACAGGTCGCGCGGACGGCGCCGCATCGGCAAACGGATTGGGCGGCGGCGTGCGCGGCGTGGACGCCGGCGCCTGCGGAGCGGCCGACGCGGTGCTGCGCACCGGCTCGCGGCTCGCGCCGGGCGACGACGCGGCGCGCGCGCCCTCGCCTTCGGCCGGACGGAACGCGAGCATGCGCAGCAGGCTCATCTCGAAACCGGCGCGCGGGCTCGGCGCGAGCGCGAGGTCGCGGCGGCCGTTGAGCGCCATCTGGTACCACAGTTGCACGACTTCCGGGCGCAGCTTCCCCGCCAGGGCGTCGACGTCGACGCCGTCGGCCTCGACTTCCGCCCCGGGCACCAGCTGGCGCACCTGCACGCGATGCAGCGCGTCGCTGAAGGCGTCGAGCACGCCGCCCCACTCGGGCGAGAATTCGGCCAGCGTCGCCACTTCGGCCAGCAGCCGCTCGCCATCGCCGTCGGCGAGCGCGGTCAGCAGCGCGCCGACGCGGGTGCGATCGACGGTGCCCAGCATGGCGGCCACGCCGGCGTCGGCGAGGACACCGCCGTCGGCGCCCGCGCTGGCACCGGTGTAGGCGATGGCCTGGTCGAGCAGCGACAGGCCGTCGCGCAGGCTGCCATCGGCGGCCTTGGCGAGCTGACGAATCGCGCCCGGCTCGGCCGGAATGCCCTCGGCTTCGAGGATCCGCGTCATCTGGCCGTTGATCTGCTGCTCGTCCAGCCGCTTCAGGTTGAACTGCAGGCAGCGCGACAGCACGGTCACCGGCAGTTTCTGCGGGTCGGTCGTGGCCAGCAGGAACTTCACGTGGCCCGGCGGCTCCTCCAGCGTCTTCAACAGCGCGTTGAACGCCGACTTGGACAGCATGTGGACTTCGTCGATCAGGTAGACCTTCACCCGGCCGCGGCTGGGCATGTACTGCGCGTTGTCGATGACCTCGCGCACGTCATCCACGCCGGTGTTGCTGGCCGCGTCGATCTCGAGCAGGTCGATGAACCGGCCGGCGTCGATGTCGCGGCAGGCCGCGCATTCGCCGCAGGGTTCGGCCGAGGTGCCGCGCTCGCAGTTGAGAGACTTGGCGAAGATGCGGGCAATGGTGGTCTTGCCGACGCCGCGCGTTCCGGTGAACAGGAAGGCGTGGTGGACGCGGCCCGTGTCGAGCGCGTTACTGAGCGCGCGGACCACGTGCTCCTGCCCGACCAGCTCGGCGAAGCGCTTCGGACGCCACTTACGGGCGAGGACAAGATAGGACATGCCCTCATTCTGCCACGCCGCATCGCATCGACTGCGACCGTGAAGGCGTCGCTTGTCCATGCCGGGCCTGGCAGCTAGAATTCACGGCCCTGGAGTGCACCCCTGACCTGGCCCTGCGCCGCGTTCAGGCCTCTCCCGGAAAAACGGAGAGGTGTCCGAGTGGTTGAAGGAGCACGCCTGGAAAGTGTGTAAGCGTCTAAACCGCGCTTCGGGGGTTCGAATCCCCCTCTCTCCGCCAGATTCGATAAAGCCCCGCTGACGGCGGGGCTTTTGATGCAAGTCTCTATGGTGGCCCCGTCGGCCCCTCGCGACGCTAGGTCGAAAACCCCGCCAGGGCCGGAAGGCAGCAACGGTATCGACTGATGCGGGTGCCGAGGTCAGCCGGCGGGGTCATCGCCCATCCGGACGCTGCGCGTCTGCGACCCCACGCTTTTGCTTTCGCAAAACCGCGGGCCCCGGGCCATGCACTTCCGATCCCCGCCGCTGCCGCGGCGCCCCCTTACCAAGGGGGCTGGATGCTCCGTCACGCCTGCCTTCGATTGAACGCCAACTTCAGGCGTTTCCGCTCACGCTGCATGCGGCTTTCGGCTGCAACAAAAAAAGCCGTCATCCCGGCGGAAGCCGGGATCCAGGCCCGCACCGCACGGGCACTCCCATCGGGGTAAATGAAGCTCAACGTCATTCCAGCAAAAGCTGGAATCCATCTTGATCTTCAAACGGCGCAAGCACGAAACGCGGCTCGCCCTACTCCACGATTCCCAGCGCGTCCGGCTCGCGGCCGGTCTTCCAGTGGTCGACGACCTTCCACTGCGCGGTGTCGATCACCGCGATCTCGTCGCCGCCGCTGACGGCGGCGTACACGCGCGGCAGCTTCGGATCGGCGATCACGCCGATCGGCAACGCCGCGCGGCCAAGCATGGTTTCGCGGTATTCAACGTCCGGACGCGACAGCGCCACGGTATGCGTGACGGCGTACTTGTCGGTGTCGATGACCGATAGCGTCGCGGCACGGGCATTGGTCACCAGCGCGTGTCGATTGTCGGCAGTGAAGACGACGCGGATCGGAAAACCTTCGCTCGCCATGGTGTGGCGGATCGCCAGCGTCTTCGGATCGTGCACCGTCACGGTACCGGCTTCGCGATTGCTGACCCACACCTCACCTGTGCCGGGGTGCACGGCAACGCCTTCCGCGCCCGCACCGGCAGGCACTTCGTGCGTCTTCGTACGCGTGACCAGATCGACGCGACTGACGGTGCCGGCATCGATCTTGGTGACGAAAGCGGTCTTTCCATCGCCCGACACTGCCACCATGTGGCCGCGGCCGTCGCCGAGGTCGATCGCATGGTCGACGCGGCCGTTCGCCACATCCACCAGCAGCAGCTTGCGCGAGGCTTCTGTCGTGACCACCGCGCGCTTGCCATCGGGCAACAGGCGCATGCCGTGCGGCTTGCCGTTCTCGCCCAGGTCGATCGTGCGCGTGCTGCCGGGCTTGTCGAAGTCGAGCACGGTGATGCTGCGGCCCGGCGTCGCCGCGCCGTAATTGCTGACGAGGGCGAAGCGGTTGTCGCGACTCACGACGATTTCGTGCGGTCCCTGTCCGGTCGCGAATTCGCCGACCCGCGCGCCGTCCTTCGTCGAAAGACGCCACACCGTATCGGCGGACTTGTTGCCGACCAGCAGGTCGCCGGCCGATGCGGGCGCGGCGACGAGCATCGCGGCGACGGAAAGCGGAATCACGAAATCGCGAATCACGACGTTTCTCCGTGGGAAAGGTGTTTCAGGGCTTCGTATCGGGATGCAGCCAGCCGGCGTCGCCTTCGGCGTAGCGCTCGTGTTTCCAGATCGGCACGCGCGCCTTCACCTCGTCGATGATGTAGCGGCAGGCGGCGAAGGCGGCGTCGCGATGCGCGGCGCTCACGCCGACCCAGACGGCCATCTCACCGATCACCAGGTCGCCGACGCGGTGCACGCAGCGCGCGTCGAGGATGTCGAACTTCGCGCACGCCTCGTCGAGCACCTTCTCGCCTTCGGCTTCGGCGAGCGCGGCATAGGCTTCGTAGCGCAGGCCCAGCACGTCACGGCCTTCATTATGGTTGCGCACCCAGCCTTCAAAACTCGCGTAGCCGCCTACGCGGTCGTCGAGCAGTTCGGCGCGAAGCGTCGCGGTGTCGATGGGGGTTTGCGCGAGGGAGAAACGGGTCATGGGGAGATTGTGGCACTCGTGGTGTCCAAGGGTTCTTCGAACTGGACGCAGCGGCTCGGGCCGCTCACCCACCACTGACCGGCGGAATGAAGGCGACCTCGCTGCCCTCCTGGGCGGCATCGCTCCAACGGGCGAACGCGCCATCCACCGCGACGCGCAGACGCTCCACCGGAAGTGCAAAACCGTGGCGCTCGCGCAATGCCACGTACAGCGCGCGCAGGTCGCCGTCGAACTCGACGCGTTCAGAGTCGATGCCCGCCGCATCGCGCAGGCTCGCGAAATACAACACCGTCACCTGCGTCATCACATCGCTCCGAAATCGTGCTTGCCGCCGCGCTTGCCGAGCAGTTTCGCCGGGCCCAGCACGATGCGGTGCGACAGCGCCTTGCACATGTCGTAGACGGTGAGCGCGGCGACGGTCGCGCCGGTCAGCGCTTCCATTTCGACACCGGTGCGGTGCGTGGTCTTCACCGCGCAGTCGATGCGTAGTGACGACTCGCCATCCCATTCGATGGCGATGCGGCAGCCGTCGATGGGCAGCGGATGGCAGAACGGAATCAGTTCGTGCGTGCGCTTCACCGCCATGGTGCCGGCGACGATCGCCGTTTCGACGATGCCGCCCTTGGCGCTCTTCAGCCCGGATACGCGCAGTTGGCGCGCGACGTCGGCGGGGAAGCGGACGCGGCATTGGGCATGCGCCTCGCGCTTCGTCGTTTCCTTCGCGGAGACGTCGACCATCGCGGGACGTCCCTTCGGGTCGATATGCGTGAGGGTTTTCGCGGGCTTTTTCATGCGGCTATTTTGGGGGTGGGGGCGGTGGGTTGCACGTCGTCGAGACATTCACGCGGGCACGTGCTTCGGTGGCGGCGTCGCTGCCATCCATTGCGTCGCGCAGCGGCTTCAGGTCGCCCTGCCCGCCCCTCCATGGTCGGGCGTTCGCGCACGCGGACACGTGCTTCGGTGTCGTCGGATCAGCCACCCATGGCGGCACGTCACCGGCCTCGGGTCGCCCTGCCCGTCCATCCATGGCCGGGCGTTCGGCAGGCCGCGCGGCAGTGCCGCGCGGCTCACACCCCAACTAGCGTGTCCATGCCATCCATGGCGGCGCGCACCACCTTCGGGTCGCCCTGCCCGTCCATCCATGGCCGGGCGTTGGCGCACGCGGACACGTGCTTCGGTGGCGTCGGATCAGCCATCTATGGCGGCACGTGGCCGGCTCCGGGTCGCCCCGCCTGTCCATCCATGGCCGGGCGTTCGGCAGGCCGCGCGGCAGTGCCGCGCAAGCGGCCTGCCTCACCCACCAATAAGAAACATCTCTATGTGCTTGCGCGACGCCCCTACGCCGCCGCGCGTCTCGCTGTAACGATCGCCACGGCGCGTCCATATCGTCGATACGCGCTCACGCAGGGCATCGACCCCCTGCGACAGCGCGGGACGAAGATCGTGCCCATCGCCGGCGAACAGGCAGGTGTAAAGGCGGCCGTCGGCGGAGACGCGGGCTCGATGGCAATCGCCGCAGAACGGTGCGCTCACCGAACTCACGAAGCCGACTTCGCCCTGCCCGTCCTCGAACGCGTACCGCGACGCCACTTCGCCCCGGTAATTCGCTTCCAGCGCGCGCAGCGGCCAGCGCGCGGCGATGCGGTCGCGCAGTTCCGCTGATGGCACCACGCGATCGCGCGACCAGTCGTTGCAGGTGCCCACGTCCATGAACTCGATGAAGCGCACGACGTGGCCCGTGCCGCGGAAATGCGACACCAGCGGCAGCACCTGGTCGTCGTTGATGCCGCGCTCGACGACGCAGTTGATCTTGATCGATTCGAAGCCGGCCGCGCGTGCCGTTTCCAGCCCAGCCAGGACGTCGGCGAGTTCGCCGCGGCCGCCGGTCATGTCGCGGAACCGCGCCGGATCCATCGCATCCAGGCTCACCGTGATGCGCCCCAGACCCGCCTCGCGCAATGCACGTGCCTGCGCGGCGAGCAGCGAGCCGTTCGTGGTGAGCGCGATGTCGTCCACGCCGGGAATGCGCGACAACCGCTGGATCAGGGACGGCAGGTTCTTGCGAAGCAGCGGTTCGCCGCCAGTGAGGCGCAGCTTGTTCACGCCCAGCTGCGCGAAGCCGCGTACGAGCGTTTCGATCTCGTCGAACGACAGGCGCGAGGTCGAATCGAAACCGTAGTCGTCCGGTACGCGATCGGCCGGCATGCAGTACGGGCAGCGGAAATTGCAGGCTTCGATCACCGACAAGCGCAGGTCGCGCAGAGGGCGCCCGCGCACGTCGAGCGGCATCGTGGCAGTCAGCGGCTGCGAAGCGGCGTTCATGCCGGTTCCGTGCGCACCGCTGACGGTACGTGCAGCGCGACGACCTGGCCGGGATGGGCCACGCGGTAACCGCGCGCGGCGAGGATCTCGCCTTCCTCGCGATTGCCGTAGTGATACAGCAGGCAGCGGGCGAGCAGAGTGGCGGAATACTCGCGCTCCAGATCCTCGATGCCGCTGTGCGAAGGATTGCCGTGCAGCGCGCAGTCGTGCGCGACGAGTTCGCCGGCATCGGCGTAACGCGCGAGCATTTCCGGGATCGGACGCGTATCGCCCGTCCACACCATGCTGCCGTGCAGGCGCAGGCCGAACGCGGTTTCCGGCCAGTGATGGCGCGTCGGGAACACTTCCAGCCGCACGCCGTCGTGCCAGAACGAGCCGCCGACCGGGATCACCTGGAAGGCGTCCCAGAAGTTCACGCCGCCTTCGGCGAGCGCATTGGGATAGTCGCCCACGCGCTGGTGCAGCAGCGGCACCACCGGCGCCGGCACGTACAGCTTCACGCGGCCACGGCGCGCATCGTCGAAATAGCTGCTGACGAACAGGCGCTCGAAGCCGGCCACGTGGTCCAGGTGCGTATGCGTGACGAACAGCGCGCGCGGCATGTCGCCGTAGTACGCCTGGTATGCGGTGAGGCCTTCGCCGCCGCAGTCGATCGTCAGCCACGGCGCGCCGTCGCGCTCGATGGTCGCCATCGCCGAGCCGAGCTCGACCGCCGACGCATTGCCGACGCCATGAAGACGCAGTTGCCACGTCATCTCAGTAGCCTCGTTCCCAGGCCCGATCGTACGCCGCGCGCAGGCGCGCGTAATCGCGCTCGACGTCGGCGACCGTGCGTTTCCCGCGCAGCTTCAGCAGCGAGCGCTTGAGCCGCGCGAGGTTGCGTTCGCGCCAGCCGGTGGCGGGAATGCGGACGCGACCGCGATCCAGATCGATGATCCAGCCTCGCCCGGTCGTGGTGAACAACAGGTTGTGGGCGTTGAGGTCGGCGTGATCGAGGCCGGCGCGATGGGCGCGGGCGATCAGCCGCCCGGCCTCCTCCCACGGCGCGCCATCGCCGGCGACGGCGGCGCGGTCGGCCAGCGAGCGCACGTCGTCGAGGCGTTCGAGCAGGATCGCGGCGCGGTAGAACAGGCCATCGCGGCGGTAGCACGCGGCGATGGGCCGGGGCACGGGCACGCCCTTCTCGGCCATCGCTCGGGTCAGGCGGAACTCGGCGAAGCTGCGCGTGCTGGCCGCGCCATGCCACCAGTAACGATCGCGGCTGACCTTCGCCACCATGCCGCCGCGCAGGTAGCGCCGCAGCAGGGCCGGGCCGAACGGCGCGTCGACGAACCACGCGCCGCCGCGACCGCCGCTTTCCACGGGGCGCGCGCGTTGCTGCCAGAACGAAGGCATGAACCAGTCCGGGCTTGCTTGCCGCACCCGGTTACGGTCGAACAGAATGGCTCCGTACCCGCTGTCGTCGCGGAACGGCGTCAACTCTTCGGCAGCATCGAACCCCGTCATTGCCCGGAGTCTAGCAATTCACGTGTCCGCTGCCTCCTCCAGCGCGCCTCCCGCGCCCGCTTCGATCTGCCTGCTCCGCCTGTCCGCCCTGGGCGACGTGACCCACGTCGTGCCGCTGGTGCGCACGCTCCAGGCGGCATGGCCGCAAGTGCGGCTGACGTGGGTGATCGGCAAGGGCGAGCACCGCCTCCTCGCCGGGCTGCCCGGCGTGGACTTCGTCGAGTACGACAAGAAGTCCGGCGTGGCCGGCATGCGCGCACTGCGTGGCGAATTGCGCGAACGCCTCGGCGCCGCGAAGCGCTTCGACGTGCTCCTGCAGATGCAGGTCGCCGCACGCGCGAACCTGTTGTCGGCCTTCATCCCGGCGCGCCGGCGCGTGGGCTACGACCGCTCCCGTTCGAAGGACCTGCATGGCGTCTTCATCAACGAGCGCATCCCCGAACGCCCCGGCATCCACGTGCTCGACGCCATCGGCAGCTTCTGCGAGCCGCTGGGCCTGCGTCAGGAGCGCGTGATCTGGGACCTTCCCGTGCCGGACGACGCGCGCGAGTGGGCGCGCGCGCAGTGGCCGCAGGACGATGTGCCGACCTTGCTCATTTCACCCTGCTCGAGCCACGTCCTGCGCAACTGGCCGGCCGACCGGCTGGCCGCCGTCGCCGATCACGCCGCCGCGCGCGGCTGGCGCGTCGTGCTGTGCGGCGGGCGAAGCGACCTGGAACGTGCAACTGGCGATGCGATCCTTTCGGCGATGGCGCATCCCGCGCTGGACCTGATCGGCAAGGACACGCTCAAGCAATTGCCGGCGCTGCTCGAACGCGGCCAGTTGCTGATGACGCCCGACTCCGGCCCGATGCACATCGCCAACGCGATGGGCACCAAGGTGCTGGGCCTGCACGCGGCGAGCAATCCCGCGCGCAGCGGGCCCTACAGCGACCGTCGCTATTGCGTGGACCGCTACGACGACGCCGCGCGCAAATACCTGGGCAAGCCCGCTTCCGAACTGCGCTGGGGCACGAAGATCGAGCATGCCGGCGTGATGGACCTGATCACCGTCGACGACGCAATCGCCGCGTTCGAACGTTACTGCGCCGATCATCCGAACGTCAGTTCGCAGGAGAGCCCGTGATGGCCGCCTGGTTCACCGTCGTCGCGCCGCTGCTGCCGGAGCTCATCCGCGCCGCGCGCCCCATGTTCACGCGCAGCCGCGAGCCGTCTCAGATTCCGCAACAGATCCGCGAGCTGCAGGACGCGGTCGATCGGAACGACCAGGCGATCCGCACGCTGGCCAGCGAGATGGAGCAGACGCTGTCGGCATTGAAGCAGGCGTCCGCGCAACTCGAAGCGACGCTGGTCGACCTTCGCCGCCAGCAGGTCGAACAGGACCGCCGGCTGCAGGTCATGCAGTGGGTGACGGGCGTGGCGGTGACGGCGGCGGTGCTGGCGTTTGGGCTGGCGGGGTACGCGCTGGCGCGTTGAGACGGCGGCGCCTGATTGCGATTCGTATGTGGATCGCCGAGCGAGGGCGCGGAGCCCACGCACGCACCGCAGTCCAACGAGGAGGATGGACTCGCGCCATCCATGGCGCTCGCCTTCCGGCGCTACGCGCCTCCAGGCAGCCTCCGGCCGTCCAAAGCGGCAGTCCTGCCGATTTGTCGAACCGAGGGTTCTCATCACGTCCTCCCTCTCCGCAACGCAAAAAAGAAGACGCCCCCTTTCGGGGGCGCCTTCTTTTTTTGTCTGGCGGAGAGGGAGGGATTCGAACCCTCGGTACGCTATAAACGTACGCCTGATTTCGAGTCAGGTACATTCAACCACTCTGCCACCTCTCCGGGTGCAGTGAGCCGGCAATTCTACGGGGACGACGTGCGTCCGGCAAGCGGTCCGAAAGCCCGGCTACACTGTAGGCCCCTGAATGAACGGCCTCGTCATGTCCGAAATCCTCGTCCCGGTCTCCTTTGGCGAACTGCTCGACAAGATCGCGATCCTGCAGATCAAGTCCGAGCGCATGAGCGATCCGGCCAAGCTGGAGAACGTCCGCAACGAGCTGTCCGCGCTGGAGAAGACGTGGATGGCGCACCCGGCCGCCGGCAAGGACATCGCCCGCCTGCGCGCCGACCTCAAGGCGGTCAACGAGCGCCTGTGGGTCATCGAGGACGACATCCGCATCAAGGAGAAGGCGCAGGCCTTCGACGACGAGTTCATCCGCCTAGCCCGCAGCGTCTACTTCGAGAACGACGAACGCGCGCGGATCAAGAAGGAGATCAACCTCGCGCTGGGCTCGGCCTACGTCGAGGAGAAGTCCTACCAGGATTACCGGACGGGCAACACGCCGTAAGCGCGTACGTGTACAGCGGCTCCCGGTGCAACGCCGGGGGCCGGACGCAGCAGGACGTCCGTTCCCGGTAGTTCGCCGTATTTCGGCGCCGCACGACGGTCCGCCGCCTTTGCCCAGTCCGTCGGCAACGGAAACCTTAATCGCGCTCCTTGCCACCCGGCCGCTGCGCCCCGATGATTCCGTTACCGCCTGAAAGACCGCCGCCGAATCAACGGACGCATGATCGAATTCGGACACCTCACGCACGTCGGCCTGCGCCGCGAGCTCAATGAAGACACCTACTACGGTGACGGCGAGCTCGGCCTGTGGCTGGTGGCCGACGGCATGGGCGGTCATGAATACGGCGAAGTCGCAAGCGCCCTGGCTCGCGAGACCATCGTGCGCGAGATCCGCGACGGCACGCCGCTCGCGCAGGCGATCCGCATCGCCGACGAGGAAATCATCCGCACCTCCAAGCGGCGCAACGACGCGCTGCCGATGGGCACGACCGTCGTCGCCGCGCGCATCACCGGCAACCGCTTCGAGGTGGCCTGGGTGGGCGACAGCCGCGTCTACCTGTGGCGCGAAGGCAACCTCGCGCAGTTGTCGCAGGACCACAGCTACGTGCAGGAGCTGATCGCCAACGGCGCGATCACGCAGGAGCAGGCACGCAGCCATCCGCACCGCAACGTCGTGACGCAGGCGCTGGGCGTGACCGATCCGCGCAACCTCAACGTCGAGACCATGACCGGGGAGCTCAAGCCCGGCATGCAGCTGCTGCTGTGCAGCGACGGTCTGACCGAGGAAGTAGACGATCGCGGGATCGCGCGCGTGCTGGCGCAGTCGGACTGCAGCGCGCAGGAATGCGTCGACACGCTGGTCGCCGCGGCGCTGGACGGCGGCGGCTCGGACAATGTCACCGTGATCCTGGTGCGGCATCACTGAAGGCCGCTGCGCCTTCAGGTGTCCCCCTTTCGAAGATCAGGATGGATTCCAGTCTTCGCTGGAATGGCGGGACGTCTCGCTGAAGCGCGCCCGGACTGGGTCCCGGCGTTCGCCGGGATGACGATCAGAGCGCGCGGCCCGCGTAGCCGCGGATGACCACGGCGACTAGGCCGTCGCCAGTTCCGGTTCCGCGACGGCCTCGACCACTGTGAACTGGTCCCACACCGCCTTGCCGGCCTTCTTGCGCAGCTTCTCCAGTCGCGCGTCGTGCGCGGCCTGTTCCTCGGCGCTGATCTGCACCCGCGGGCGGGCGACGTTCGGATCGACGCGGAACTGCGACGTATCGACCGCACTCGCCGTGGCCTCGACCGCGAAGCCGATTTCCTCCTGGCCGGAGGTCAGCGCGAGGTAGACGTCGCCCAGGATCTGGGCATCGAGCAGCGCGCCGTGCAGCTGGCGATGCGAGTTGTCCACGCCCAGGCGCTTGCAGAGCGCGTCGAGCGAATTGCGCTGGCCGGGAAAACGCTGGCGCGCGAGCAGCAGCGTGTCCTCGACGCGGCATCGATCGGTGATGCGCCCGTACTGCTCGCCGAGCCGGCGCAGTTCGTTGTCCAGGAAGCCCAGGTCGAACGCCGCGTTGTGGATGATCAACTCGGCGCCGTCGATGAAGGCGAGGAATTCCTCGGCCACCTGCTCGAACACGGGCTTGTCGGCGAGGAATTCGAGCGTCAGCCCCGTCACTTCCTGCGCGCCCTGCTCGAAATCGCAGTCGGGCTTGAGGTAGACGTGGAAGGTGCGCCCGCTCGGGCGGCGCTCGATGTATTCGACGCAGCCGATTTCGACCACGCGGTTGCCGCGTTCCCAGCTCAGGCCGGTGGTTTCGGTGTCGAGGATGATCTGCCGCATCGGCTGCATTCTCACAGGTTGGTTCGGGATCAGCGCACGGTTGCGCTGGCGCGGAACTGCTGCGCCTGGAGGCGCGCGAGGACGTCAACGCGTTCGTTGTCCGGATCGCCGGAATGGCCCTTCACCCACTTCCACTCGACGCGATGGCGCAGCGTCGCGGTATGCAGGCGCTCCCAGAGGTCGCGGTTCTTCACCGGCTCGCCGGCGGCGGTCTTCCAGCCGCGGCGGACCCAGTTGTTGATCCACTCGGTGATGCCCTTGCGCACGTACTGCGAATCGGTGTGCAGCAGGACGCTGCACGGTTCGCTCAGCGACTCCAGCGCCATGATCGCGCCCATCAGCTCCATGCGGTTGTTCGTGGTGTCGGCCTCGCCGCCGGACAGTTCGCGTTCGTGGCCGCGATAGCGAAGCAGCGCCGCCCAGCCGCCGGGGCCGGGATTGCCGAGGCACGCGCCGTCGGTGTGGGCTTCGATGTGTTTGGGGGAAGGTGCGGACGTCGGGTCGGGCGAATTCATGGATCCATTATCGCCGGCTCGCGTCGCACGAGGTGGGATCGCGTGCCCGCCTGCCATCGCAATCCACGCAGCGGCTTGGGCGGAATCAACGCATGCACGCGCTTGTTGACCGTGAGCGCGACACCCGCGCGCAGGCGATCGGACGCGCCGACGCCCACTTCGCCATGCGCCACGCGCCAGTGCGGCCCGAGCCACTGCAGGCTGACGGTATCGGAGGCGAAACCCGCCCGACGCAGCGCGGATTGCCACACGCCCGGATCGCGCGCGCGCAGTCCGGTGCGCGCCCAGCGCAGGCGGTACGGACTCCACGGATTGAGCACCGCCAGCCACAGCGTGCCGCCCGGCGCGAGGACGCGGGCGCATTCGTCCAGCAGCGGATCGATCGGAACCTCGTCATCCAACGCGTGTTGGAGCAGCACCGCGCCGAGGGCTTCGCTCGCCACGGGCAAGGGCAGGCGGCAGCGCACGGCGCCGTGGAAGCCCAGGCCGAAACGGCGAAGCAGAAGTCCGCGACCGCCGACTTCCGGCGCCGGCGCACCGTCCACGCCGAGCCAGCCCCATGCCGCCGCGGGGCAACTGGCGAGCACGCGCAGCATCGCCGCTTCCTCGACCGCGAGCAGCCCCTGTCCCGCCTCGCTGCTGAACCAGCCGAGCGCAGATCCGGATGTCTCCGATTGACGCGGTGGGTGGGCGGCGGGCATGGTCGGGCCGGCTTTTCTCCGGGCGCCCCAGGGCGCCGACTCCCCGATTGTGCGACAGGACCGGCCGATCAGGGGCATTCCACGGACTGACGATGCGACTCACGCCCCTCCCCGCCCTGAGCGACAACTACATCTGGACGCTCGCCGCCGACGATGGCGCGCGGGCGCTGATCGTCGACCCGAGCGAAGCCGGGCCGGTCTTCGCGGCCGCCGACGCCGGGCTGCAGCCGGCCGGCGTCCTGCTCACCCACCACCACGGCGACCACATCGGCGGCGTACCGGCGCTGCTGGAGCGCTGGCCCGGACTGCTCGTCTTCGCGCCGGACGACGACCGCATCCCCGCCGGCTATCGACGCGTCGCCGATGGCGAGGCGATCGACGTTGCAGGCTGGCATTTCGACGTCCATGCCGTCCCGGGCCATACGCGAAGCCATGTCGCCTACCACGGGCATGGCCTGCTTTTCTGCGGGGACACCCTGTTCAGCCTCGGCTGTGGGCGGATGTTCGAAGGCACTGCCGAGCAGATGCACGCGTCCCTGTCCCGGCTGGCCGCCCTTCCCCCCGCGACGCGGGTGTGTTGCGGACATGAGTACACGCTCGCAAACGCGGCCTTCGCCCGCGTGGTAGAACCCGGCAACCCGGCGCTCCAGCGCCGCTTCGAGGAGGCCACGGCCATGCGCGCGACCGGACGACCCACCCTTCCCAGCACCCTGGCCGACGAACTGGCCGCCAATCCTTTCCTGCGCGTGGACCGCCCCGAGGTGCGCGCCAGCCTGGCGCGCGAGACCGGCCGTGCCCCGGCCGACGACGTGGACGCATTCGCCGCACTGCGGCGCTGGAAGGACGGATTCACCGCATGACCGGCGCCGATCGATGGCGTCGCCGGCTGGGCGCGTTCTGCCTGGCCGCCCTCACGGTCCTGCCGGTCGTCGCGCAGGAGCCTCCGGATCAGCCGCAGACGGCCGCAGACGGCAAGACTGGGACGCCGGAAGCGCAGCCCGACCCGCGCACCCGCAACGGCCTGGAGATCTACAACAGCTTCCGCGAGGGCCTCGCCGAGCCCGAATGCGATGCCGATGCGACGTCGACCCGCTGGCGCCAGCACTTCGCCCACGTGCCGCGCCGGCTCGCCGCCGGCGACGACGACGTCCTGCCCCTGTTCGGCTACGTCGTCGATGCCCTGCGCGAAAGCCACGTCCCGACCGAGTTCGCGCTGATCCCCTTCGTCGAGAGCGGTTATCGTCCCGGCGCACGCAGCGCCGCCGGTCCGGCCGGCCTGTGGCAGATGATCGCGATCACCGCGCGCAACCACGGCGTGCCGATCCGAAAGGGCTACGACGGCCGGTTGTCGCCGATCGATTCCACGCAGGCGGCCGTTCGCTACCTGAAGACGCTGCACGGCATGTTCGGCGGCGACTGGCGCCTGGCAGTAATGGCCTACAACGCCGGCGAATACCGCGTGCTGGGCGCGCTCAAGCGCAGCGGCCAGAACATTCGCGACGTGCAGCTCGACAAGCTCGTCGGCCTGCCAGACATCACCGTCGCCTACGTGCGCAAGCTGCACGCGCTGTCGTGCCTGATCGAGCAGGCCGACGATCGCGCCGAGTGGATGACCGCGCTCGACCGCCCGGTTCCGCGTTTGCAGGCGGTGACGCTGCCGAAAGACGTCAAGCGTCTGGACCAGTGGGCCGCCCGCACCGGGCAGACCAGCGCGCAGCTGCAGCGCTGGAATCCGGTTTACGCGGAGGGCCGGATCGTGCCGGCCACCGGTTCCACCGCGCACGTGCTCGCCGTCGCCGACCGCACCGATGCGCGCGTCGCGGAGGCCGGCGACGAGGCGAAGGTCGACTTCGCCGCCGATGTCGCCAGTTCGGTGTCGATGTCCGAATCCACGCCTGCATCGTCGACGGCCGCACCGTCGACGTCGGCGCGTCGCCACACCGTCGCCAGGGGCGAAAGCGCGTGGACGATCGCACGGCGATACCGGATCACCGTCGCCGAACTGATGCGGCGCAACGGTCTGGCGCTGAAGGCGGTATTGAAGCCGGGCCAGTCGCTGCTCATCGACGCGCTTGAGTCTCCGTCGGGCGCGTTGCCGACGGCGACCGGTTCGCCCTGACCGGCGGGGCTTCCACATACGCCGGCGCATCGCGGCAACGCGGCGCCGGCTGCGGCTAAACTGCGTTTTTGGGCTGCCGCACGGCGGCCGTCCCCACCGCATCGGCATCAAAGAAGGAATCGGCTCATGGGTTTTCTGCAAGGCAAGCGTGCACTGATCACCGGCATCGCCAGCGAGCGTTCGATCGCCAGCGGCATCGCCGAGGCCATGCACCGCGAGGGCGCGGAACTGGCGTTCACCTACCAGAACGAGAAGCTGAAATCGCGCGTGCAGTCGGCCGCGTCCGAGTACGGCAGCGACATCGTGATCCCGCTGGACGTGAGCGACGATGCGCAGATCGCCGCGTGCTTCGAGCAGCTCGGCCAGCGCTGGAACGACGGCTTCGACATCCTCGTGCACGCCATCGCCTTCGCGCCGCGCGAAGCCATCGCCGGTGAGTTCCTCGACGGCATGACGCGCGAGAACTTCGCCATCGCGCACGACGTGTCGGCCTATTCGCTCTCGGCGCTGGCGAAGGCCGCGCGCCCGATGATGAAGGGCCGCAACGGCTCGATCGTCACGCTTAGCTACCTCGGCGCCGAGCGCGCGCTCGCCAACTACAACCTGATGGGCGTGGCGAAGGCGAGCCTGGAAGCGTCGGTCCGCTACCTCGCCCTCAACCTCGGCCCGGAAGGCACGCGCGTCAACGCGATCTCCGCCGGTCCGATCAAGACCCTCGCCGCCGCGGGCATCGCGGGCTTCCGCAAGATCCTCGGCCACGTCGAAGAGAACGCGCCGCTGCGCCGCACGGTCACGATCGAGGACGTCGGCAACGTAGCCGCATTCCTGTGCTCGGACCTCGCCGCAGGCGTGACCGGCGAAGTGACCTACGTCGATGCGGGCTACAACATCCTCGGCATGACGGGCATCCACGGCGAGTAACGCCGCGGGATCGCCACAGAGAAAGCCCGGCCATGCCGGGCTTTTTTGTGGTCGCCGACCGAGGGGAGCGATCACTTCGGTCGCAAAGAAAAAGCCCGGCGATCGCCGGGCTTTTTCATCATTGCGAGGACTGAGCCTTCAGAGGTTCTGCTCGACGACCTGCACCTTCACGCGCTTGCGCAGCGAATCGACGAGCGCACGCACGTCGTCGCCACCGCCGACCTGCGCGATCTGCTGCTGCAGCATCTGGCGCTGCTCCGCCGGGAGCGTCGCGACGTCGCCCGGCGTGACCTGGCTCACTGCGAACAATGCGATACCGCCGTTCGACAGCTCGGCGTGGCCCGCCGACAGCTTGCCCGCGGCCGGAGCCGGCACGGCGAAGATCGCGTCGGAAACCGCGGCTTCCGGCACCGGCGCGCCGCGCGGCACGCCCGGCACGGCCTGCGGCGGCGGCAGCTGCTTCTCGGCGGCGATGGCGTCGAGCGTCTCGCCCTTGTTCACGCGCGCGACCAGCGCGTCGGCTTCCTTGCGCGCGGCCTTGCTGGCGCGGTCGGCACGCACGGCGGCAATGACCTGATCGCGCACCTGCGCGAGCGGCTGCGCGTGTTCGGCCGTATGCGCGGTCACGCGCAACAGCACGCTGTGACCGGGCGCGATCTCGATCGGGTCGCTGATCGCGCCGCTCTGGATCGCCTCTTCCGAGAACGCGACGCGCTGCACGGCCGGATTGGCGCCGATGCCCTGCGCGTTGGTGCGCGCGAACGGACCGAGCTTCTGCAGCGGCAGGTTCATGTCGCGCGCGGCGGGCGCGAGCGACGACGGATTCTTCAACGTCAGGTCGACCAGGCGGCTGGTGAAGTCGCTCACCGTGCGCTCGCGATCCACTTCGGCCTGCTCGCGCGCGAGCTGGTCGTGCACCTGCTCGAAGGTCTGCTGCGAACCGGTCTGCACGTCGCGCAGCTGGATGATGTGCCAGCCGAATTCGCTCTTCACCGGGGCGCTGATTTCGCCGGCCTTCATCGCGAACAGCGCGTTCTCGAACGGCGCGACCATCATGCCCTTGGCCACCCAGCCCAGATCGCCGCCGGCGACCTGCGAGCCGGTGTCGTCGCTGTTGGCACGCGCCAACGCGGCGAAGTCGGCGCCCGGCGCCTTGGCCTGTTCGGCCAGGCGCTTGGCCTTCTCTTCGGCGGCCTTCTGCGCGGCGGCGTCGGCCTTCTCATCCACGCGCACGAGGATGTGCGAAGCCAGGCGCTGCTCGGCTTCGACGAAGCGCGCCTTCTCCTGCTCGTAGCGATGACGCAGCGTCGCCTCGTCGGCAGCGGCCGGCGGCGGCAGCTTGCTCGCGTCGACTTCGACGTATTCGATTTCGACCGTTTCCGGCGCACGGAACTGCGCGGTGTGTGCGTCGTACCACTTCTGGATTTCCGCGGCGCTGACCTCGGCGGTGTCCGGCGTGGGCGGCGGCAGCAGCACCAGCGACACGTCGCGGCGCTCGCCCATCAGGCGGATCAGGCGGTCCATCTCCGCGGTGGTGACGAAGTTGCTGTTGCCTACGCCCATCGCGAGCATCGAACGCTGCAGGTCATCGCGCACGGTCGCTTCGAACTGGCGCTCGCTCTGCGGCGGCGTCAGCGATGCGAGCGCGAGCTTGTAGCGGGCGTAGTCGAACTTGCCGTCCACCTGGAAACCCGGCACGTCCATGATCGCCTTCTGCACCATCGCGTCGCTGACGACCAGGCCGTTGCGCTGCGCGGCGACCTGCTGCACGCGTGCGTCGATCAGCGTTTCGAGGATCGCGCGCTTGTTGTCCACACTCTCGAAAGCGCGTGCGTCGAACGCCTCGCCCTGCTGCGCGCGACGCTGCATGCGCTCCTGCTCGAAGCGGCTGCGGAACTCGTCGGACGTGATCTTCTCGTGCGTCCAGAACACCGACACCGGCCACCACGCCGGCGCCGTCGGCCACCAGGTCGGCGGCGCGTCGATGCGCGCGACGGAGTTGTCGGTGCGCTGGCCGAGATACTGCTCGATGCCGACGAAGGCGAAGGGAATGATCAGCAGGCCAAGGATCACGGTGGCGATCCAGCCCGAGGTCTTGTCGCGAAGTTTCTGCAGCATGTCCGGGACGCGTTCAGTCGTAAGCCGGACAGTTTAGCGCCGTCACGGCGGCGTGAGGCAGGAATTTCGATGGCCGGCGACGCGCCGGAAATGCCATCTCCGCATAGCGCCGGATGTGGTTTCCGCCCGGACACCGAAAAAACAAAAGGCGCCGTTTCCGGCGCCTTTCGACTCAAAACTGGCGGAGTGGACGGGACTCGAACCCGCGACCTCCGGCGTGACAGGCCAGCATTCTAACCGACTGAACTACCACTCCGC
>NZ_QTJR01000008.1 GCF_003382285.1 Lysobacter soli | reverse complement strand
ACTGGCGGAGTGGACGGGACTCGAACCCGCGACCTCCGGCGTGACAGGCCAGCATTCTAACCGACTGAACTACCACTCCGCGTGCTTCAAAACTCGTTACAACCACCGCTGGATGCTTGATGGTGGGTGCTGAGGGTTTCGAACCCCCGACCCTCTCCGTGTAAAGGAGACGCTCTACCGCTGAGCTAAGCACCCGTTTGCACTGCTGCCTGAGGGCCGAAACCCCGGCGGTGCTAACCGATTCGTTAAGACATCGGCGGCGAGTTGACTAGTTTACGGCATCCTTCAGCGCCTTGCCAGCCTTGAACGAAGGATTCTTCGACGCCTTGATCTTGATGGTCTCGCCGGTCTTCGGATTGCGGCCCTGGCGGGCGGCGCGCTTGCGGACCTGGAACGTGCCGAAACCAACGAGCGTCACCGTGTCGCCCTTCTTCAGCGCCTTGGTGACCACGTTGATCATGGCGTCGACCGCGTTGGCAGCGTCGGTCTTGGACAGCTCGGCAGCCTCGGCGACGGCGCCGACAAACTCAGCCTTGTTCATTCGTTCTGACTCCCTGTGCGGACGAACGCCGCATGTTCGGATGAAGCAGCATGGAATCGAAGGCGATTCCCCCGATCGTTCTTCGCCGCGCAACGATCGCATCGCAACGGCTGCGCGGTCCGCAGCCGTTATACCAGCGGCATTTTTGAGCCGCAAGCCTGAAAGCTAGGCGTGGCGCGGCTTCCAGCGATTTCGAACGACATCCGACAGGCGGCGGGAATCAGTGCTTGACGTCCGTCTGCGTCACCGTTTTCGAACCGTCGCGGACCGGCGTTTCACCTTCGCCCGACGCCGAAGCAGGCGCCGGGGTCGGTGCACGTTCCAGCGCGATGTTGAGCACTTCGTCGATCCACTTCGCCGGGATGATCTTCAGTCCCTGCGTCACGGTCTTCGGAAGGTCGGCCAGGTCCTTGCGGTTTTCCTCGGGGATGATCACGGTGCGGATGCCACCGCGCAGCGCCGCGAGCAGCTTTTCCTTCAGGCCGCCGATCGGCAGCACGCGGCCTCGCAGCGTGATTTCGCCCGTCATCGCCACGTCGGCCTTGACCGGATTGCGCGTGAGCATCGACACCAGCGCCGTCGCCATCGCGATGCCGGCGCTCGGGCCATCCTTCGGCGTCGCGCCCTCGGGCACGTGCACGTGGACGTCGTGCTTCTGCAGGAAATCCAGGTCGATGCCGAGCTGCTCGGTGCGCGCACGCACGACCGACAACGCGGCCGATGCCGATTCCTTCATCACGTCGCCGAGCTGGCCGGTGAGCAGCAACTGACCCTTGCCCGGCACCAGCGTCGCTTCGATCTGCAGCAGGTCGCCGCCGACTTCGGTCCACGCCAGGCCCGTGACGAGGCCGACTTCGTTCTGCTCTTCGGCACGGCCGAAGTCGTAACGACGCACGCCCAGGTACTTGTCGAGGTTCTTCGACGTGACGTTGACGACGTTCTTCTTCGCGCCCTTCTTCGACGGGCCCGCCAGCGCGATTTCCTTCACCACCTTGCGGCAGATCTTGGCGATCTCGCGCTCGAGCGAACGCACGCCCGATTCACGCGTGTAGTAGCGAACGATGTCGCGCACCGCGCTCTCGGCGACCTTCAGTTCTTCCGGCTTCAGGCCGTTGCCCTTGATCTGCTTGGGCAGCAGGTAGCGCATGGCGATGTTGAGCTTCTCTTCCTCGGTGTAACCCGGGATGCGGATCACTTCCATGCGGTCCAGCAGCGGGCCGGGAATGTTGAGCGAGTTGGAGGTCGCGACGAACATCACTTCGGACAGGTCGAGGTCGACCTCCAGGTAATGGTCGTTGAAGGCGTTGTTCTGCTCGGGGTCGAGCACCTCCAGCAGCGCCGATGACGGATCGCCGCGGAAGTCCATCGACATCTTGTCGATCTCGTCGAGCACGAACAGCGGGTTCTTGCTGCCGACCTTGTTGAGGTTCTGCACGATGCGGCCCGGCATTGAACCGACGTAGGTGCGGCGATGGCCACGGATCTCGGCCTCGTCGCGCACGCCGCCGAGCGACATGCGCACGAACTTGCGATTCGTCGCCTTGGCGATCGACTGGCCCAGCGAGGTCTTGCCCACGCCCGGCGGTCCGACTAGGCACAGGATCGGCCCCTTCATCTGCTTCACGCGCGACTGGACGGCGAGGTATTCGAGGATGCGGTCCTTGACCTTCTCCAGTCCGAAGTGGTCGGCATCGAGCACGTCCTGCGCGGCTTTGAGGTCCTTGCGCACCTTGGTGCGCTTCTTCCACGGCACGCCCAGCAGCCAGTCGAGGTAATTGCGCACGACGGCGGCTTCGGCCGACATCGGGGACATCTGCTTGAGCTTGTTGAGTTCGGCCTTGGCCTTGGCTTCGACCGCCTTCGGCATGCCGGCCTCGGCGATCTTGCGCGTGAGCTCGTCGATGTCGTTGGGCGCATCGTCGATCTCGCCGAGCTCCTTCTGGATCGCCTTCATCTGCTCGTTGAGGTAGTACTCGCGCTGGCTCTTCTCCATCTGCGACTTCACGCGGCCGCGGATGCGCTTTTCCAGCTGCTGCACGTCGATCTCGCCGTCGACCAGGCCGACCAGCTGCTCTAGGCGCGCGCCGACGCCGTGCGTCTCCAGCAGCTTCTGCTTGTCGCCGATGCGCACGCCCAGGTGCGCGGCGATGGTGTCGGCCAGGCGACCGGGCTCGTCGATGCCGGACAGCGTCTGCATCAGCTCCGGCGGGAGCTTGCGGTTCGTCTTCACGTACTGCTCGAACAGGCCCATCAGCGAGCGCGCGATCGCCTCGATCTCGCGCTCCTCGCGATCGCTCTCGGGCTCGACGACTTCTGCCTGCCCGCTCAGGGCGCCGCCGCGCTCGGTGACGTCATGGACGTTCACGCGCGACACGCCTTCGACCAGCACCTTGATGGTGCCGTCAGGCAGCTTCAGCAGCTGCAGGACCTGGGCGAGCGTGCCGACCTTGTAGAGGTCGTCGGCGCCCGGGTCGTCGGTCTCGGCGGACTTCTGCGCGACCAGCAGGATGCGCTTGTCGGCTTCCATGGCGACGTCCAGCGCATGGATCGACTTGTCCCGGCCGACGAACAACGGGATCACCATGTGCGGGAACACGACGACGTCGCGCAGCGGCAGGACCGGGAGGGTGAGCGTCTCGTGCTCGGTTGATACGGCCATGGGGGAACTCCGGAAAGCGGGTGCGGGCGGAAACGCCCGGGGACTTCGTGGGCTGGCTTCGCCCATGGCGACGGTTATGGGGTCCGGCGCGAACGGATGCAAGCGGCCCGCAGGCTATGCTGCGGGCCGGGGGCATTTATCCGTTGTGAATCAGACGTTTAGTCCGGCCTCCGAGATGTCGGAGGCGGGACGCCGGTCACGTCGCCGTCAGTCGGCGGCCGCGACCTTCGGGGCGGCCGGAGGCGTCTGGTAGATCAGGTACGGCTCGGTCTTGTGATCGATCACCGACTCATCCACGACCACCTTGGAGACGTTCTCCAGCGACGGCAGCTCGTACATGGTGTCCAGCAGGACCGACTCGACGATGGTCCGCAGGCCGCGGGCACCGGTCTTGCGCTTGAGCGCCTTGCGCGCGATCGCCGAGAGGGCGTCCGGGCGGAACTCGAGCTCGACGCTCTCCATCTCGAACAGCTTCTTGAACTGCTTGGTGATGGCGTTCTTCGGCTCGGTGAGGATTTTCACCAGCGCCGGCTCGTCCAGTTCCTCGAGCGTGGCGACCACCGGCAGGCGGCCGACGAACTCGGGGATCAGGCCGAACTTGATCAGGTCTTCCGGCTCGACGTCGGCCAGGAGCTTGCCGATGTCGTTCTTGCGCTCGCTGCTCTTCACCTTGGCGCCGAAGCCGATGCCGCCGGCCTCGGTGCTGCGCTGCTGGATGATCTTGTCCAGCCCGGCGAACGCACCGCCGACGACGAACAGGATGTTGCGCGTGTCGACCTGCAGGAATTCCTGCTGCGGGTGCTTGCGGCCGCCCTGCGGCGGGACGCTGGCAACCGTGCCTTCGATGAGCTTCAGCAGTGCCTGCTGCACGCCCTCGCCCGACACATCGCGCGTGATCGACGGGTTGTCGCTCTTGCGCGAGATCTTGTCGATTTCGTCGATGTAGACGATGCCCTGCTGCGCCTTCTCGACGTCGTAGTCGCACTTCTGCAGGAGCTTCTGGATGATGTTTTCCACGTCCTCGCCGACGTAGCCGGCTTCGGTCAGCGTGGTGGCATCGGCGATGGTGAACGGCACGTTGAGCAGGCGCGCCAGCGTTTCGGCCAGCAGCGTCTTGCCCGAACCGGTCGGCCCGACGAGCAGGATGTTCGACTTCGCCAGTTCGACGTCGTCGTTCTTCTGGCGGCTCTCGATGCGCTTGTAATGGTTGTACACGGCGACCGCGAGCGTGCGCTTGGCGCGCTGCTGGCCGATCACGTACTGGTCCAGGACCTCGAGGATCTCGCGCGGCTTGGGCAGGTGGCTGCGGGCCGACTGCGCCTTCTCCTCGAGTTCCTCGCGGATGATGTCGTTGCACAGCTCGACGCATTCGTCGCAGATGAACACGCTCGGGCCCGCAATGAGCTTGCGGACCTCGTGCTGGCTTTTCCCGCAGAACGAGCAGTAAAGGATCTTGTTGCTGTCGCCGGTGCTGCGGCCCTGTCGGTCGTCGCTCATGCCTGTGCCCAAATGGTGCTCGTGTCTTGAACCCGCCGGCCGGAAGTACTGCCGGGCCGGACGCGTTCAGGTGCTGCGGCCCGAGGATAACACAGCGATCCAGCCCGCCTTGCGGGCCAGATCACGGGCCGAGAAATGGTGATGGAAGTGCCGTGCAGGGCGTCAGCCCGCCTGGATCGAGTCTTCCGGGCGGCGCTCGAGGACCTGGTCGACCAGGCCGTACTCGCGGGCCGCTTCGGCGCTCTTGAAGTTGTCGCGCTCGGTGTCGCGCGCGATGGTCTCCAGCGCCTGGCCGGTGTGCTTGGCCAGGATCTCGTTCAGGCGTTGGCGCAGGGTCAGGATCTCGCGGGCGTGGATGTCGATGTCCGTCGCCTGGCCCTGGAAGCCTCCCAGCGGCTGGTGGATCATCACGCGCGAATTCGGCAGCGCATACCGCTTGCCCTTCGCGCCCGCCGCCAGCAGCAGCGCGCCCATCGAGGCGGCCTGGCCGACGCAGATCGTGCTCACGTCCGGCTTGATGTACTGCATGGTGTCGTAGATCGCGAGACCCGCGGTGACCACGCCACCGGGCGAGTTGATGTACAGGCTGATGTCCTTCTCGGGATTCTCGGCCTCGAGGAAGAGCATCTGGGCGACGATCACGTTGGCGACGTGGTCGTCGACGCCGCCGACAAGGAAGATCACGCGCTCCTTGAGCAGGCGCGAGTAGATGTCGTACGCACGCTCGCCCCGGCTGGTCTGTTCGACCACCATCGGCACGAGGTTCAAAGCTTTGGTCAGGTTGTCCATGTTCGACGGCACCTTGGAACGGATAGGGGGCGCTTGGGTGAGCGCGGTCCGACCAACTTGGGGCCAACCGGACCAGAGCGCAAGGGGCGCGTCCTTACGATGGAACCGGCCGCGGCGAGACGCCGCGGCCGCGATGCGTCCACTTACTGGCGGATCGCGTCGTTGAACGACAGCGGCTGCTCGGTGTGCTGGGCGCGCTCGGCGATCCAGTCGATCACCTGCTCTTCCATCACGCGGGCCTGCAGGCCGTTCATGAGCTGCGCATCGTTGCGGTAAAGCTCGATGACCTGCTGCGGCTCCTCGTAGGTCGAGGCGATCAGGTTCAACGTCTCGGTCACGCGCTTGGGCTCCAGGCGCAGCTCGTTGCGACGGGCGATCTCGCCCACGAGCAGGCCGACCAGCACGCGCTTGCGCGCAGCGTCCATGAAGCCCACGTGCGCGTCGGCCGGGATTTCGCCGATAGCGCGGCCCTGGCGGCGCGCGGATTCGATGGTCTGGCGCGCCATGTCGCGCGCTTCAGCCTCGACCAGCTTCGGCGGCATCTCGACGTGCGAGTACGACGCGATCAGCTGCTCGCCGACTTCGCGACGCAGGCGGGTCATCAGCGCGCCCTTGAGCTCGCGCTCCAGGTTGCTGCGGATGTCCACGCGGAACTGGTCCGGATCGCCGCTGCGCACGCCGAAGCTCTTGATGAAGGCTGCATCGACCTCCGGCAGCACCGGCTCGGACACCTTCGTCGCCACCAGATGGACCTTGACGGTCTTGCCCGCGAACGCAGGCACGCGCCAGTCGGCCGGGAAGTCGACGTCCACGTCCTTCTCGTCGCCGGCCTTCATGCCGACCAGCGCCGATTCGATCGCCGGGAACATCGCGGCCGAACCGATGATGGTCGCGCCACGCTCGACGCCCTCGGCCGGCAGGCGTTCGTCGCCGACCTGCGAGTAGGTTTCAATTTCGACCGCGTCGCCGGCAGCGGCTTCGCGCTCGACCGGGTTCCAGGTGCGGCGCTGCAGGCGGAGGTTCTCGATCATCGCGTCGATGTCGGCATCGCTCACCTCGGAGGTGTGGCGCACGACATTGAGCTTGGCGACGTCGATATCGCCGAAGTCCGGCACGACCTCGAACGTGGCCACGTACGAGAGGGCGTCCTCGCCCTGCGCCGGCACGATCTGCGGGTTACCGGCGATCTGCAGCGACTGCTCGCGGATCGCGGTGCTGAAGCCTTCGCGCAGCAGGTCGTTGAGGACGTCGGCGCGAACCTGCGCGCCGAAGCGCTGCTCGATCACCTTGGCCGGCACCTTGCCGGGGCGGAAACCCTTGATCTTCGCGCCGCGCGAGATCTCGCGCAGGCGACCGCCGACCTGCGCTTCCAGCCGGTCCGCCGGAAGGCTGAAAGTCATGCGGCGTTCGAGGTTGCCGAGCGATTCGACCGAAACTTGCATATCCACTCCTGCCACCGCGGCGAGCGGCCGCGGCACGATGTTGATGGTCCTGTCCTGCCCGCGGCCCGGGCGGAATGCTTCGCGGCCGGCGGAACGGCGTAGTTTGGCCGATTGCGGGCCATCGTGCCAGCGCTGGGCGGGGGTTACGGGGGCACGATGGCGTTGTTTTGGAGCAGGGGCGCGGATGGGGCGCGCGGGGGCCATGCCAAGGCGTTTGGAAGCAGCGCTCGCTCGGGCTAACGGGCCCTGCGGAAGCACAGCTCGGCCGCCCGATGCATCACTCGCGAACGCTCGCTCGGGCTACTGGCCCGGTGCGGAAGCACCGTCCGGCCGCCGATTGCATGATTCGCGAGCGCTCGCTCTGGCCAATGGGCCCTGCGGAAGCACAGCCCGGCCGCCCGATGCATCACTCGCGAACGCTCGCTCGGGCTTGTCGACCGCCGGATACTGAGGGAGGTTGGTGCGAAAGGCGGGACTCGAACCCGCACGCCTTGCGGCACTGGAACCTAAATCCAGGGCGTCTACCAATTCCGCCACTTTCGCTGGGGCCGGCCATCGGGCCGGCGCGGCGGCATTCTAGGCCGCGGGATCGGGAAAGTTGAAATGCCCCGAAATTGATCGCCCGGAAAAGAAAAAAGCACCTGGGGTTGCCAGGTGCTTTCCGGGATTGGTGGGCCGTCAAGGATTCGAACCTTGGACCTATTGATTAAGAGTCAACTGCTCTACCAACTGAGCTAACGGCCCGGAACAACTTAGGAGCGAAACTATAACAACAAAAACGTGTTCCGCCAACAACCTGTCACACAATCTGGGGTGGCTGAGGGGACTCGAACCCCCGACATCTGGAATCACAATCCAGTACTCTAACCAACTGAGCTACAGCCACCATAAAGCTTGTTTTACGGCGTTTCGTACAACTTGTGGCGCGCCCGGCGGGACTCGAACCCACAACCACCGGCTTAGAAGGCCGGTGCTCTATCCGGTTGAGCTACGGGCGCCAGCGTTACATCTTAACTGACACATCCGTTGCAACCGCCGGCAACACTCACCGCTCGGTCCTGGATGGTCGGGGCAGAGGGATTCGAACCCACGACATCCAGCTCCCAAAGCTGGCGCTCTACCAGGCTGAGCTATACCCCGAAGCCGGGACTTCCGTTGCGCGCCAACGCCGCGAAAGGTCGGATAGTCTGGCTGGCGCGACCGCCCCTGTCAACGGATCGCGAGGCTCGCGAGGTGGCGTTTATGCTCCGGCCACCATTGGACACGGAACAGGGGACGACATGATCGGACGCAGCGGCAATCCCGCATTGAAGGACAGCACCTTCCTCGATCTTTCCAGCGGCGCGGTGGTCCAGCGCGACAGCGAGGCGATGACGCTCAACGGCACGGTCAACAAGACCGGCATGTTGCTGCTGCTGTGCGTGATCACCGCGGCCTTCGCGTGGAGCCAGGTGCAGTTCACCGAAACCGGTTCGGTCGGCGCGATGCCCTACATCCTCGGCGGCGCGATCGGCGGGCTCGTGTTCGCCATCGCGACGATCGTCAAGAAGGAATGGGCGCCGGTCACCGCACCGCTCTACGCGCTGACCGAAGGCTTCTTCCTCGGGGCGATCTCGGCGATCTTCGAGCACCGCTTCCCCGGCATCGTGATGCAGGCGGTGATGCTGACCTTCGGCACGCTCTTCGCGCTGCTGTTCGCTTACCGCTCCGGCCTGATCAAGGCGACGGAGAACTTCAAGCTCGGCGTCGTCGCCGCGACCGGCGGCATCGCGCTGGTGTACCTGGCCTCGTTCGTGCTGTCGTTCTTCGACGTGCGCGTGCCGTTCATCCACGAGTCGGGCCTGATCGGCATCGGCTTCAGCCTGTTCGTGGTCGTGATCGCAGCGCTCAACCTCGTGCTGGATTTCGACTTCATCGAAAGCGGCGTCGAGCAGAACGCGCCGAAGTACATGGAGTGGTACGGCGCGTTCGGCCTGATGGTCACGCTGGTGTGGCTGTACGTCGAGTTCCTGCGCCTGCTGTCGAAGCTGCAGTCGCGCGACTGACGCCGCAGCTTCAACGACGCTGCAAACGCGAAGGGCGCGGAGGGATCCGCGCCCTTCCCTTTTCTGCCCGCTTCACGCCACCTGCGGCGCGGTCTTCCGCGATGGCCACAGCATCGCGCCAATGGTGATCGCGCCCAGCAGCCAGCTGTAATGCACATGCCCGGCCAGCGCCAGCGGCGACACCGTTCCAAGCGACGCGGCCAGCAGGATCTGCGCGCCGTACGGCAGCACGCCCTGCGTGACGCAGGCGAAGATGTCGAGCACGCTCGCGGCACGCGCCGGCGGCACGCCGTGCTGCTGCGCGATGTCGCGCGCCAGCCCGCCGCTGATGAGGATCGCGACCGTGTTGTTCGCGGTGAACACGTCCGTCGTCGCCGACAGCGCCGCGATGCTCACCTCGCCGGCGCGACGGCTGCGATGGCCGCGTGCGAAGCGGCCGATCGACTGCGCCAGCCACGCCAGTCCGCCGGTCGCCTTCATCAGCGCGCCGAGGCCGCCGACGAGCAGCGATAGCAGGATGATTTCCACCATGCTCTCGAAGCCTTCCCAGATGTGCGTCGCGTATGCAGCCACGCCGAATTCGTCGGTGAAGAACGCGCCGAACAGCCCGGCGATCACCAGTCCCAGGCTCAGCACGATAATCACGTCGACGCCAGCCATGGCCAAGCCGAGCACGATCACGTACGGCACGATCAGCCACGGCGACACGGGTTCGAGCGTCTGCACCGGCGCGGTCTCGCCAATGAAGCCCAGCACTACCACGGTCAGCAGCGCCGCCGGCAGCGCGAGCTTCAGGTTCTCGCGGAATTTCTCGCGCATCGTGCAGCCCTGCGTGCGGCTGGCGACGATCGCGGTGTCGGAGATCACCGACAGGTTGTCGCCGAAGGTTGCACCGCCGATCACGGCACCGAGCACCAGCGCGCGATCCAGGCCGGACGCGTCCGACACGCCCAGCGCGATCGGTGCCACCGCGGCGATCGTGCCCATCGAGGTGCCCAGCGAGAGCGAGATGAAACCCGCCACGACGAACAGCCCCGGCAGCAGCAGCGCCGGATGCAGGTGGCCGATGCCGAGCGCGACGATCGCGTCCACGGCGCCGATCGCCTTGGAGACTTCCACGAAGCCACCGGCCAGCAGGAAGATCAGGCACATCAGCACGACGTTGTGGTCGCCCATGCCGCCCAGCAGCGTCTCCAGCGGCTTCAGGCCGCGGCGCCAGGCGATGAACGCCGCCAGGCCCAGCGCCGGCAGGATCGCCACCGGCGCGCGCAGCTGGTAGAAGCCCATGGTCTCGCCATGGCTGGTGAAGTACAGGCCGGCGCCGAAGAACAGCGCCAGGAACACCAGCAGCGGCGTGAGCGCGAGGGCGCTCGGCCGGACGGGTTCATTCATCTCTCTATCCGAATGGAGCGAAAAGGCGGCGCATTCTGAGGCCGGAGGGCGCTGGTGTCGAGGTCACCGGCGGAACACAGGCGGAGCATGCGCGGAGGCAAGTCGCCGGCGCGGGAAAACTGCGTGTCTCGCCCTGAAACGCGACAGGGCGCCCGGAGGCGCCCTGTCGAGATACAGCGTGTCGGTGCGATCCGCGATCAGATGCGGCCGGCGATCGCCTTCGCGAACGACATCGTGTTGCCGGTGCCGCCCAGGTCCGGGGTCAGCGAATCCTTGGCTTCCAGCGTGGCGATGATCGCCGCGCGCAGGCGCTCAGCCTTCTCGCATTCGCCCAGGTGGTCGAGCATCTGCGCCGCGCCGAGCAGCAGCGCGCACGGGTTGGCCTTGCCCTGGCCCGCGATGTCCGGCGCGGTGCCGTGCACGGCTTCGAAGATCGCCGCGTCGGTGCCGATGTTCGCGCCCGGCGCCAGGCCCAGGCCGCCGACGAGGCCGGCGCACAGGTCGGAAATGATGTCGCCGAACAGGTTGGTGGTGACGATGATGTCGAACTGCTCCGGACGCATCACCAGCTGCATGCAGGTGTTGTCCACGATCATCTCGTTGCACTCGATGTCCGGATATTCCGCGGCGACCGCACGCGCGGTCTTGAGGAACAGGCCCGACGTCGACTTCAGGATGTTCGCCTTGTGCACGACGGTGACCTTCTTGCGGCCGGTCTTGCGGGCCAGTTCGAAGGCGTAGCGCACGATGCGCTCGGAACCGCGGCGCGTCACCTTCTGCGTCAGCAGCGCGGTTTCGCCGTCTTCCGACAGCGTCTGGCCTTCGCCGATGTACGCGCCTTCGGTGTTCTCGCGAACGGTGATCAGGTCGACGCCGTCGGCGAAGCGCGACTTGGTGTTCGGGAACGACTTGGCCGGACGCACGTTGGCGTACAGGTCGAAGCGCTTGCGCAGTTCGACGTTGATGGAGCTGAAGCCCTCGCCGACCGGCGTGGTCAGCGGCGACTTCAGCGCGATGCGGTTCTTGCGGATGGAATCGAGCGTCGCCTGCGGCAGCAGTTCGCCGTGCTTTTCCAGCGCGACCAGGCCGGCATCGGCGAATTCGTACTGCAACCCGAGGTTCATCGAGTCGAGCACGTGCAAGGTGGCGTCCATGATTTCCGGGCCGATGCCGTCGCCACGGATGACCGTAATCGTCTGCGTCATTTGGGGGGTTCTTCCGACTTATGGGCGCGCGACGAGGAAGTACGGCGCCGGATGGTGAGCCCCGGAATTATGCCGGAAGCCGCCCGCCCCTGCAGGCGTGAAGGATGCGACCAGAGTCCCGGCCACGCGCCCCATACGGCAAAAAGCCCGCCGGAGCGGGCTCTTGCGGGGACGCCGAACCACGTTCAGCCGTGGTCGTGGCCGGCCGGCGTGGCCGCCTCGCCCTGTTCCAGGCGATCCAGGAAGTCCACCGCGCGGCGCAGGTGCGGGATCACGATCGAACCGCCGACGACCAGGCCGACGGAGAACGTCTCGAACATCTCGTCACGGTTCACGCCGGCTTCCTTGCACTGGGCGACGTGATAGCTGATGCAGTCGTCGCAGCGCAGCACGAGCGACGCAACCAGGCCCAGCAGTTCCTTGGTCTTCACGTCCAGCGCGCCGGCCTGGTAGGTCTGCGTGTCCAGCGCGAAGAAGCGGCGGACGACCTGGTTCGGCTCGGCGAGGATCCGCTCGTTCATGCGCTTGCGGAACGCGGTGAATTCGGCGACGCGGTCGCCGCTGTCGGGGGTTTCGTTGCTCATGGAGGTTCCGGGCGAAAGGATGGGAGAAGTCTGTAACGAACCGGCCACGGTCGCCAGACATCGTCTCGCGCCGTGGCCGGGAACTTCATGCGGCCGATGGGCCGGAACGCCTTACTGCGGCGACAGCAGCGGCTCCAGTCCGCCGGCGCGGTGCAGCGCGATCATGTCGTCGTAGCCGCCCACGTGGGTCTCGCCGATGAAGATCTGCGGCACGCTCGTGCGGCGGGCGCGCGCCATCATGATCTCGCGCTGCGCCGGGTCCAGGTCGATCCGGATCTCCGTCCACGACTGGCCCTTGCTCTTCAGGAAGTTCTTCGCGGCCACGCAATAGGGGCAGATCAGCGTGGTGTAGATGACGATTTCCGGGCCCTTGGCAGCCGGGTCGGCGCCGGGCGCAACGTTGGAACTGGTCAAAACGGTTCTCCGATGAACTCGCGGATGGGGCTGTGGTCGAATATGGGCTTGGCTTGCGGCCATTTCCACCCCGCGCGTGGAACACACCACGCGCGATGGTGCATCCCGACAGCCATGTGAAAGGATTACCGTCGTCTGTAATGGACCCGTTCATCCCGGCCCCACGGGCGCCCCGCATCCTGCGGAGCGACCGCCGCCCGGTGGATCGCCGGTCCAGAGGGAGCCTCATTTGCGTCGCATCGTCCTGCCCGTTGCCGCCCTGACCATCGCCGTTGCGAGCCTGTGCGCGCCGGCGCAGGAATCGCGACTGCCCGATATCGGCTCGTCCGCCGGCGAACTGCTGAGCCCGCGGCAGCAGCAGGAATACGGCGCGATGATGCTGGCGCAGCTGCGCCACTACGACTACCTGCTCGAAGACCCGCTGATCGACAGCTGGCTCGACACGCTCGGCACCCGCCTGGCCGCCAACAGCGACCAGCCCAAGCAGCCGTTCACTTTCTTCATGCTGCGCGAGCGGCAGATCAACGCCTTCGCCACGCTTGGCGGCTACATCGGCGTGAACTCCGGCCTGATCCTCGCCGCCGACAAGGAAGACGAGGTCGCCGGCGTGCTGTCGCACGAGATCGCGCACGTTACCCAGCAGCACGTGCTCCGTGGCGCCGAACGCGCGCAGCGCGACCAGCTGCCGCTCCTGCTGGCGATGCTGGGCGCGATCGTCGCGGCCCAGGCTGCGGGCGGCAATTCGTCCGATGACGCCGCGCAGGCAGCCATGGCCGGCGCGATGGGCCTGATGCAGCAGCGCCAGATCAACTACACGCGCGCCAACGAATCCGAAGCCGACCGGCTGGGCATCCAGACGCTCGCGCGCAGCGACTACGACCCGGAGGCGATGGCGGACTTCTTCACCATCATGCAGGCGCGCTCCCGCAGCAACGGCGCCAATTACTGGGGCGAATCGCCGGACTGGCTGATGACGCACCCGGTCACCATCACGCGCATCACCGAGGCGAAGGATCGCGCCGCGCGCATCCGTCGCGAACGCGGCAGCAGCCAGGTCTGCGTGCGCGATCCCGACGGCCCGGCGCAGTGCGAGGAAGAAAGCGCCCCGCGCCCGCAATTCCCCACCGACGGCGCGGTCAACCCGCTGCTGCCGCCCACGCTACAGGCCAACCTGGGCACGGCGTTCGGCGTCGGCGGCACCGGTCGCTTCGATTACGCGCGCGAACGCCTTCGCGTGCTGAGCGCCAACACGCCGGGCGATGCGATCCGCGAGTACGAGCGCATGGGCGATCCGGCCAAGCGCACCGATGCGCAGCGCTACGGCCTCGCCTATGCCCAGTTGCGCGCGAACCAGCCCGCAGCCGCGGCGACTGCACTGAATGCGCTGCTGCAGAAGAATCCGGGCGACGTCTGGCTCACCCTCGCGCTGGCCGAAGCGGAGTCCAAGAGCGGCAAGGCGGCCTCGGCCGATACGCGTTTCGAGACGCTGCTGCGCCAGACGCCGCACAGCCGCCCCGTCGTGCTCAGCTACGCGGACGTGCTTGCCGAGCGCGGCAATGCCCAGGCCGGCCGCCGCGCCCAGGAAATCCTGCGACCGCTGCTGGGTGTGTCGGCCAACGACGCGCAGTTCCAGAGCGTGTTCGCCCGCGCCTGCGACATGGCGGGCGATCCGGTCCGCGCCGGTGAGGCCTATGCCGAAGCCGCCTATCTGAACGGCCGGCCGGAACAGGCGCTGGTGCAGCTGAACACGCTGAAGCGGCGTTCGGATCTGGACTATTACGCCCGCGCGCGGATCGAGGCGCGGATCGCCGCGATCACCCCGACGGTGCTCGAACTGAAGCGCCAGGGCATCCGCGACGAGGATCTGCGACGCAAGTAACCCTTTGCCGCAGAAGGCCCGGATGACCGTGTCATGGGCCCGTCATAAAACGGTAGTGTACTGAGGCGGCTTGCCAAAGCCCCCTCCCGCTCCCCGGTGACCGCGTGCAGAAGCGCATCCTGATCGTCGAAGACGAACCCGCCATCCGCGACATGGTGTCCTTTGCCCTGCGCAAGGGCGAGTACGAGCCGGTCCACGCCGGCGACGCGCGCGAAGCGCAAGCCGCGATTGCCGACCGCGTCCCCGACCTCATCCTGCTGGACTGGATGCTGCCCGGCACCAGCGGCCTGGACCTCGCCCGCCGCTGGCGCAAGGACCAGCTGACGCGCGAAGTCCCGATCATCATGCTGACCGCTCGCGGCGAGGAAAACGACCGCGTCGGCGGGCTGGAAGCCGGCGTCGACGATTACGTCGTCAAGCCCTTCTCCGCCCGCGAACTGCTGGCCCGCATCCGCGCCGTGCTGCGCCGCTCGCGCGAGGACGACGAGGACGGCAGCGTCGCAGTTGGCCCGCTGCGCATCGATGGCGCCGCGCACCGCGTGTTCGCCCATGCCGCCGAAGGCGACCAGCCGGTGCAGATCGGCCCGACCGAATACCGTCTGCTGCATTTCTTCATGACGCATCCGGAGCGCGTGTACACCCGCACGCAGCTGCTGGACCACGTCTGGGGCGGCAGCGTGTACGTGGAGGAACGCACGGTCGACGTGCACATCCGCCGCCTGCGCAAGACGCTGGAACCGCACCAGCTCGACGGCATGGTGCAGACGGTGCGGGGCGCGGGCTACCGGTTCTCCGCGTCGGTCGAGGCGTGAGGAATGGCCGGCAATGCGTGACGGCTGAGTCGTGATTCGCAAAACCGCAGCAAGCCTGCGGCTACCATCCGGGCAGTAGCCGATCGGACACGTCCGTCCACCGAATCACGAATCGCCACACACCCATCGCCCATCCCATGCCGCCCCGATCCCATTCCGCCTGGCTGCGCACCCTTGGCCAGCTCGCCCTGATCCTGGCGGGCGCGGCGGTGCTGGGGCTGGCGATCGGCTATCCGTGGCCGGTCATCACCTTCGCCGCGCTGGGCGTGGTCGCGTGGCACTACTGGCGCCTTCGCAACGTGCTGCTGCGGCTCACCGCGCGGCAGCGGCTGAAATCCCCGCTCGGCGACGGCATCTGGAACGAACTCGATCGCCTGCTCCACCGCAGCCAGTCCGAAATGCGCGCGCGCAAGAAGCGCCTCATCGAGATGCTGCGCGCCTACCGCGCCGCCGCCGCGGCGATGCCTGACGCCATCGTCGTGGTGGAACGCAACAGCCAGCGCATCCAGTGGTTCAACCATTCGGCCAACAGCCTGCTGCAGCTGCGCTATCCGCGCGACATCGGCGCCCCGCTCGCGCAGCGCCTGCAACCGTTGCAGCTGTCCCATTGGCTGGCGTCCGGGCGTAACGCCGAGACGCTGGAAATCGCGTCGCCGTGGAATCCGGCCGTCACGCTCAGCCTGCGCCTGATCCCCTACTCCGACGACCTGTGGATGCTGGTGGCGCGCGACGTCAGCCGCCTGCTGCAGCTTGAGCAGATGCGCCGCGACTTCGTCGCCAACGTGTCGCACGAGCTGCGCACGCCGTTGACGGTGGTGCACGGCTATCTCGACATGCTCGATCCGGACGAACACCCGGACTGGGCGCCGATGCTCGCCGAGATGCAGCGCCAGTCCCAGCGCATGACGCAGCTGGTCGAAGACCTGCTGATGCTGTCGCGCCTGGAATCGCAGGACAGCCTGCCGGCCGAGGAAACCGTCGCGATGGCGCCGATGATCGCCACGCTGCGCCGCGAGGCCAACGCGTTGAGCCAGGGCCGCCACGAGGTCATCGTCGAAGACACCGCCGGCGTGGACCTGTGGGGCTCGAACAAGGAACTGCACAGCGCGTTCTCCAACCTCGTCAGCAACGCCGTGCGCTACACGCCGGCCGGCGGCACGATCCGCGTCCGTTTCCGTCGCGAAGACAAGGGCGCCGTGCTGGAAGTGATCGACAGCGGCTACGGCATTCCCGCCGCGCACCTGCCGCGCATCACCGAACGCTTCTACCGCGTCTCCACCAGCCGCTCGCGCGAGAGCGGCGGCACGGGGCTCGGGCTTTCCATCGTCAAGCACGTGCTGAACCTGCACCAGGCGCGGCTGGAGATCACCAGCGAAGTCGGTCGCGGCAGCACGTTCTCCTGCCATTTCGGCGCCGACCGCGTGCGCCCGCGCGACGAGTTCGCGCTTTCCGAGGCTTTGCCATGAACGCCGCCGCATTCGACACCCCCACCACGGTGGTCGACACCGATCCGCTGCGCGACAGCGAGCTGTACTTCAACCGCGAACTGTCGGCGCTGGATTTCAACTTCCGTGTGCTCGCGCAGGCGCAGGACCCGCAGGTGCCGCTGCTCGAACGGCTGCGCTACCTCTGCATCTCGTGCACCAACCTCGACGAATTCTTCGAGATCCGCGCCGGCACGCTGCGCCACGCGCAGGACCTGGGCGTGCCACCGGGCCCGGACGGTCTCGCGCCGGCCACGGTGCTCGCGCACATCCACGAGCGCGCCGCGGACCTGGTGCGCTCGCAGTACGAATGCTGGAACGACGTGCTGCGACCCGCGCTCGACGACGCCGGCGTGCGCGTGATGCATCGCGACGGCTGGAGCGAGCAGCAGACGCAGTGGCTGCGCGAGTATTTCCGCGACGAGATCATGCCGGTGCTGTCGCCGCTGGGGCTCGATCCGGCGCATCCCTTCCCGAAGATCCTCAACAAGTCGCTGAACATCGTCGTGGTGCTCAAGGGCAAGGACGCGTTTGGCCGCGAGGGGCACCTGGCCATCGTGCGCGCGCCGCGTTCGCTGCCGCGCATCATCCAGATTCCGGAGGACGTCTCCGGCGGCAAGCACGACTTCGTGTTCCTCTCCGCGGTGCTCTCGGCGTTCGTCGACGAGCTCTTCCCGGGCATGCAGGTGAAGGGCGCGTACCAGTTCCGCGTCACGCGCAATTCCGAACTCATCGTCGACGAGGACGAAGTCGAGAACCTCGCGCTCGCATTGCGCGACGAACTCGTGGGCCGCGGCTACCTGCGCGCGGTGCGGCTGGAGATCGCCGAGCAGTGCCCCGATGACATCGTGCGCACGCTGCTGGAGAACTTCGACCTCACCGAGAATGCGGTGTACCGCATCAACGGGCCGGTCAACCTCAACCGCGTCATCCAGGTCTACGACCTGGTGCAGCGTCCGGACCTGAAGTTCGTGCCGTTCCAGCCGCGCCAGCTGTCGGGCGTGGAGGCGATGTTCGACACGATCGCCGAAGGCGACGTGCTGCTGCACCATCCCTTCGACGCGTTCACGCCGGTGCTGGAGCTGCTCAAGCAGGCGTCCGAAGACCCGAACGTGCTGGCGATCAAGCAGACGCTGTACCGCACGGGCAAGGAATCGCCGATCGTCGACAGCCTCGTGCAGGCCGCGCGCAACGGCAAGGACGTCACCGTCGTGGTCGAACTGCGCGCGCGCTTCGACGAGGAAGCCAACCTCGGCCTCGCCGACCGCCTGCAGGACGCGGGCGTGCAGGTCGTGTATGGCGTGGTCGGTTACAAGACGCACGCGAAGATGATGCTCATCGTGCGTCGCGAAGGCCGCAAGCTGCGTCGCTACGTGCACCTGGGCACGGGCAACTACCACAGCGGCACCGCGCGCGTTTACACCGACTTCGGGCTGTTCACCGCCGATGCGGACATCGGCAACGACGTGCACCTGATCTTCCAGCAGCTGTCGGGCCTGGCGCCGACGATCAAGCTCAAGCGCCTGCTGCAGTCGCCCTTCACGCTCCACGCGGGCGTGCTCAAGCGCATCGACCGCGAAACGCGCCACGCGAAGGCCGGCAAGCCCGCGCGCATCATCGCCAAGATGAACGCCCTCAACGAGCCGCAGGTCGTGCGTGCGCTGTACATGGCATCGCAAGCCGGCGTCCAGGTCGACCTCATCGTGCGTGGCGCGTGCACGCTGCGCCCGGGCCTTCCGGGCATTTCGGAGAACATCCGGGTGCGTTCGATCGTCGGGCGCTTCCTCGAACACCATCGCGTGTACTGGTTCGCCAATGACGGCGATCCGGACCTGTTCTGCTCCAGCGCCGACTGGCTCGAACGCAACCTGCTCCGCCGCATCGAAACCGGCTTCCCGATCCTCGCGCCGGAACTGGCGCAGCGTGTGTACGAGGAAGCGCTGGCGAACTACCTCGCCGACAACTGCAGCGCATGGACGCTGCAGTCCGACGGCAGCTATGTGCGACTGACGCCCGCACCCGGCGATGCGCCGCATTCGGCACAGCTCTCGTTGCTCGCCAACGTCGGCGCGTAACGCGGGCGCGGCCATGGCGTGGCGCGTGAAGGCAGGGCGTGGACACCGTCCCCATTTACGGGCGCGGGGCCGACCGGGGATCATGTGCGGATGAGCGACGCCTTCCCCACCAGCAAACTGCCGCTCGTCGATGGCGACCTCCTGGCCGCCGTCGACCTTGGTTCCAACAGCTTCCACATGGTCGTGGCGCGTTACGTGCTTGGCCAGCTGCGCATCGTCGATCGCCTGCGCGAAACCGTCCGCATGGCCGAAGGCCTGGACCGCAAGGGCGGCCTGTCGCCGGAAGTGCGCCAGCGCGCGCTCGAATGCCTGGCGCGGTTCGGCCAGCGCATCCGCGACATCCCGCCGCAGCGCGTGCGCGCCATCGCGACCAACACCGTGCGCCGCCTCGCCGTGCCGCAGGCGTTCCTGATGCCGGCCGAAACCGCGCTGGGCCACGCGATCGAAGTCGTCGCCGGCCGCGAGGAGGCACGCCTGATCTACCTTGGCGTCGCCCACGCGCAGCCCGCGCGCCCGGGCGAGCTGCGCCTGGTGATCGACATCGGCGGCGGTTCCACCGAATGCATCATCGGCTCGGGCTTCGAGGCGATCGAACGCGAAAGCCTGCAGCTGGGCTGCATCGCGACCACGCGACGTTTCTTCGAGAACGGCAAGCTCTCGCGCAAGAAATGGAAGGAGGCGCTGACTGAAGTCACCGCGGAATTCCAGCAGTTCGCCGGCACGTATCGCGCGTTGGGCTGGAACGAAGCGCTCGGCGCGTCCGGCACGAACAAGGCCATCGGCGACATCTGCGCGGCGATGAAGCTCACCAAGGGCGCGGTGACGGCCGAAGCCCTGCCCGTCCTGCGCGACCGCCTGCTGCAAGCCGATCGCATCGAGGCCATCGACCTGCCGGGGCTGTCGTCGGACCGTCGCCCGGTGATCGCCGGCGGCGTGCTGATCCTGGAGGCGGCGTTCGATGCGCTCGGCCTCAAGCGCATGGCCGTGAGCAAGGCGGCGATGCGCGAAGGCGTGCTGTACGACATGCTCGGCCGCGGCGGCGCGGACGATCCGCGCGATGCATCCGTCGCCGCGCTGATGCAGCGTTACGGCATCGACGATGGGCAGGCGCAGCGCGTGGTCGGCACCGCGCTGCGGTTGTTCGAACAGGTCGCGCAGGCGTGGTCGCTGGATGCCGACGACAGCCTCATGCTGCAGCGCGCCGCACGCCTGCACGAACTCGGCCTGGCCATCGCGCACAGCCAGTACCACGTGCACGGCGCCTACATCGTCGAGCACTCCGACATCGCGGGCTTCTCGCGCCAGCAGCAGCAGTTCCTCGCCGCGCTGGTACGCACGCATCGCCGCAGCATTCCGAAGTCCGCATTCGATGCATTGCCCGACCGGTTGCTGACGTCGGCGCGACGCCTGGCGGCGCTGCTGCGTCTGGCGGTGCTGCTGCATCGCGCGCACGAAGGCGACCCGATCCCGCAGCTGGACGCGAAAGCCGAAGGCAACACGCTGACCGTGTGCGTCTCGCGCCGCTGGCTCGACGCGCGCCCGCTGGTGCGCGCCGACCTGGAAGGCGAGCCGGAGGACATCGCGGGTCTGGGGATCGCGTTGAAGCTGGAGTTTGTTTGAGGCGGAATCCCGTTGAGCGGGAATGCGTCCTGTAGCGTCCGGATTTCTCTCTCGGCGATAAACCACATGCACGTCATCCCGGCGAAAGCCGGGAACCAGGCCCGTAGCGTCCTGGCATTTCGTCGACGGTAAACAATCGCACCGTCATTCCAGCGAAAGCTGGAGTCCACTCGGCTTTGCGTTCGTTTACCGCTTCGCGCGCGAGCAACTGCGTCCGTGGAGCAGGCATCGCGAGCGCAAGCGCAGTCGCACGCCCCGACCCTCACCCCAACCCCTCTCCCGCGGGGAGAGGGGCTAAAGCGCGCCCTACAAATGCGGCTCCGGCGGCTCCACGTGCTCGGCCACCTGCGCGCGCAGTTCCGCCGCGCGCACCAGCACGGCGGGCGGCGTGTGTTCTTCCGGGATCGAGAAGATCTTCAGCTTGCGCAGGAACAGTCCCGGGCCGCGTGCCGACGTGAACGCCACGATCGGGATCGACAGCAGCAAACCCAGGATCACCGGCGCCATCCACGCCGCGAGCGACGGCGAGATCAAATACGCCACCACGCCCGCGATCACGCCGAGCAACGTCACCCCGCCGTAGCTGCGCACCAGCCCCGACAGCGGCAGCGTGCCGTCGTCGCGACGCTGCGCATCCCAGCCGGAATCCTTGCCCGCCAGCACTTCGGCGACGCCGCGCGACTGCACGTACATCGTGACCGGCGCCATCAGTGCGGCCAGCAGCGTTTCCAGCAGCATGCTCAGGAACGAACGCACGATGCCGCCGCAGCCGCGTCGCGTTTCGCGGTCGAAGAACAGCGTCAGCCATCCCATGAACTTCGGCGCCAGCAGCACCGACATGGTCAGGATGAAGACCCACAGGAAGCGTTCCGGATCCTGCTCGCGCCAGTACGCCGACGGCGAGAAGCCCGGCAGCGTGAATGCCGCCGTGCCCAGCCCTGCGTTGACCAGCGGGATCGCCAGGCCGACCAGCATCAGCATCGCCCACATGGGCGACGTGAAGTAATGGCCGATGCCCATCATCAGGTGCCAGCGGCTGACCCAGTGCAAACCCTTCGCCGGCAGCACCGCGCCGTGCTGCAGGTTGCCCTGGCACCAGCGGCGGTCGCGCACGAGCATGTCGGTGAGCGACGGCGGGCCTTCCTCGTAGCTGCCGCCGAGGTTCGGCACCATGTGCAGCGCCCACCCGCCGCGGCGCATCAGCGCGGCTTCGACGAAATCGTGGCTCAGCACCGTGCCGCGGAACGGCCGGGGACCGCGCAGCTCCGGCAGGCCGCCTTCCTCGGCGAACGCGCGCGTGCGGATGATCGCGTTGTGGCCCCAGTAATTGCTTTCGGCGCCGTGCCACCACGCGATGCCGTGCGCGATCACCGGCCCGTACACGCGTCCGGCGAACTGCTGCATGCGCGCGAACATCGTGTTGCCGTTGACGATCATCGGCAGCGTCTGCACCAGCGCGACATCGGGGTTGCGCTCCATCGCGCCGACGAGGCGCACGATGGTGTCGCCCGTCATCAGGCTGTCGGCGTCCAGGATGAGCATCTGCCGGTACGCGCCGCCGAAACGACGCACCCATTCGGCGACGTTGCCGGCCTTGCGTTCGCGATTGTCCGTGCGAAGCCGGTAGAACAGTTGCGCGTGGTCGCCGATGCGATCGCGCAGCGCGCGGAACGCGCGCTCCTCGTGCGCCTGGATCGCCGGTTTGGTCGTGTCGCTGAGCACGAAGAAGTCGAAGCGGTCCATGCGCCCCGTCGCCTGCAGCGATTCATGGATCGCCTGCAGGCCTGCCAGCAGGCGCTCGGGATCCTCGTTGTAGGTCGGCATCAGCAACGCGGTGCGGGTCGACAGCTCGGGCAACGGGTTGTCCGACCGCAGCCCGAGCCGCGCGCGATGCCCGCCGACGATCAGCACGAAGCCGGCCAGCGCGCCCACGAAGGCCTGCGCGATCCACGCGAACAGGCCGACGAAGAGCACGAGCAGGATGCCCTCGAGCACGTCGATGCCGCCTCCGCGCAGCACCCACCAGATCTGGTAGGTCGCGATCAGCGTCAGCAGCGCGGCGCCGCCGATCACGGCCAGTCGCCGCATCGCCATGCCGCGCGGCGTCGTGGGAAGGCGGGGGTTGCGCAGTGCGCCGGCGCGCAGCGTCTGCACGGGCATCGGCAGCGGCGTTTCGGGCGGCAGCAACGGCGTCGTGTCGCCCCTCGGCAGGTCGGTCATCGTCGTGCGGACTTCCGTCACAGCGTCCACCGGTACAGCCAGGTTTCGGTGAGCGGCCCGCGTTCGTCCCCGAGCACCGCGCGCAGTTCGATGCTGCGTTCGTTGCCGGGAACGAGTTCGAAGCCCAGGCGCCAGCCGCCCGCGCCGGGATTCGGATGCGCGGTGACGTTGGCGATGCGGCCCTTCGACGCGGAAACGTCGGCCTTCACCTTGGCGTTGTCGCCCAGGCCCTCAAGGCGCCCGCCGTCGAAATCGATCACCACAAGCCGCGCCTTGCCGGCGTTCTCGCCGAAGGTCAGCCCGCCGATGCGCGTGCGCGTGACGGTCGCCAGTTCCGGCTTCCAGCTGTGCTGGTCGCACCAGTGCATGCGGTAGTCGAAGCGATGCTCGCGACCGGCGGCCAGCGGCTGCTTCGGGCGCCAGAACGCGACGATGTTGTCGTGGAATTCGTCCGCGGTGGGCAGCTCGAACAGGTGCACCGCGCCCTCGCCCCACTCGCCCTGCGGTTCGATCCACAGGCTCGGGCGCTTCTCGTAATGCGCTTCGCTGTCGGCGTAATCGGCGAACGCGCGCTTGCGCTGCATCAGCCCGAAACCGCGCGGGTTGGTGTCCTCGAAGCCACTTTCCTGCACGGTCGAGGGATTCGACAGCGGCCGCCAGATCTGCTCGCCCCGGCCGTTGATCATCCCCAGGCCATCGGAGTCGTGCACGGCGGGACGGTAATCGTCGATGCCCACGCGGTCGTTCGAATCGAACTGGAACATGCTGGTGAGTGGCGCGATGCCGACCTCGTCCAGCGCGACGCGCGGGAACAGGCGCGCCGAGGCATCGAACACCGTCTGCACGCCGGGCGTGATCGTGAAGCGGTACGCGCCGGCGACGCTGGGGCTGTCGAGCAGCGCGTGCACGGTGATCTGCTTCGCACCCTTGGCCGGGCGCTCCAGCCAGAACGCCCGGAACACCGGGAATTCCTCCTGCGAGCCGCCGGTCTTCAGCGCCAGCCCGCGCGCCGACAACCCGTACGCCTGGCCCTTCGCGACGGCGCGGAAGTAGCTCGCGCCGAGGAACGCGGCGATCTCGTCGAAGTATTCGGGCCGGTTGATCGGCGCATGCAGGCGGAAGCCGGCGTAGCCCAGGTCGGTTTCCGTCTGCGCCTTGACGCCCTGGAAAGTGAACTGCGACGGCTTGTAGACGACCGGAGTCGCCTTGCCGTCGGCCACCTGGTAGATGTCCACGCGGTCGCGGAAGAAGAAGCCGCGGTGGAAGAACTGCGCCTGGAACGGCAGGCCTTCGGCGCGCCACAGCGCCTGCGCCGGGTTGAAGCGGATGCTGCGGTACTCGTCGTAACCGATGCGTTCCAGCGAAGCGGGCAGCTGCTTGTTCTGCGGGACGAAGGGCTTGGCGGCGAGCGCCTGGGCCGTCTTCGCCACGGTGTCGGCATCGAACGCCGCCGGCGCGCCAGCCGGCGCCCATGCGCGCGCCTGAGCGCCTCCCAACAACTCCCAGATGGGCCACGACAGGCCGGCCAGCAACACTTCGCGTCGGTGCACGCGCACTCCTTGGGGGATGTCAAAGCGGTTAATTCTAGGCAGGGAATTGTTAATCCGAGCGCGGCCACCTCATCGGCGACATCGGGTCTTCACGCGCGTCACAACGGGTAACCGTTTTCAGTCGCGGTTTTTCGAATGCCGCGTCATCGCCGCGTCATTCCGCTGCCATCGCCGGTTCACCGCGCGCGACCACGATTGCGCAACGGGCTTGCCCAGGCCGGGGACCGGCGCATGCGCTACGCGATCGTCAGCGAAACCTACCCGCCGGAAGTCAACGGCGTGGCCCTGACCGTGCAGGGGCTCGAACAGGGGCTGCGCGCCCGGGGACACGACGTCCACCTGATACGTCCCTGCCAGTCGCCGCAGGACATCGCCGCGGCGCATGAAGTGCTGGTGCGCGGCGCGCCGCTGCCGCGCTATCCCGGCCTGCGGCTGGGCCTGCCTGCGACGTCGCGGTTGATCCAGACCTGGACGCAGGCGCGACCCGACGCGGTCTACGTCGCCACCGAAGGTCCGCTTGGCTGGTCGGCACTGCGCGCGGCGCGGCGGCTCGGCATTCCCGCGGCGAGCGGCTTCCACACGCGCTTCGACGAGTACATGCGCGATTACGGCCTGCCCTTCCTCACCGGCGCGGCGCTGGCGTGGATGCGCCGCTTCCACAACGACGCCGACGCGACGCTGGTGCCGACGCGCGAGCTGTTGGACTTCCTCGTCGCACAGCGCTTCCGCAACGTCGTGCGCCTGCCGCGGGCGGTCGATACCGGGCTGTTCGATCCGCGCCGCCGCGACGATTCGTTGCGCGCGCAGTGGGGCGTCGGCGAGCGCACGCTGCTGGCGATCTACGTCGGCCGCATTGCCGCCGAGAAGAACCTCGATCTCGCGGTGCGCGCGTTCCGCCAGATCCAGAACGTGCGGCCGGACGCGCGCTTCGTCTGGATCGGTGATGGCCCCGCGCGCGCGAAGCTCGAACACGACAATCCCGACTTCATCTTCTGCGGCGTCCAGCGCGACGAGGCCTTGGCGCGGCACTTCGCGAGCGGCGACCTGTTCGTCTTCCCGAGCCTGAGCGAAACCTTCGGCAACGTCACGCTGGAAGCGCTCGCCAGCGGCGTGCCGACGGTGGCCTTCGATTACGGCGCCGCACGCGAATACCTGCGCGACGGCGTGCACGGCGCGGCGGTCGCACCGAACGACGAAGCCGGCTTCATCGCCCAATGCGTGCGCATCGCCGCCGACGACGCGATGCGCGAAACCATGCGCGACGCGGCGCGGCAGGCGGTGATCGCGCTGCGTCCCGAACAGGTCAGCACCGATTTCGACGCGTTGCTCCAGCAGCTCGTCGATACGCGCCGCGAACGCGCGGCCGGCACCCTCGCCACGGCGGCAGAACGGGAGGCGTCATGAACCGTCATACCCTGCAGAAGCGTTTCGCAGCCGGCGATTCCGGCTGGTGCCTGCGCGCGAACCGCTGGGGCGAACGCGGCCGTTCGCGTTCGTACTTCGCGGCGGTGAGCCGGCTCGGCGATGGCGTGTTCTGGTACACGCTGATGGGCGTGCTGATCGTCTTGGATGGACTCGACGGCCTCGCGGCGTCCGCACATCTGGCGGCGACGGGCGTGATCGCGCTGACGCTCTACAAGCTGCTCAAGCGCTGGACGCGCCGCCCGCGCCCGTTCGCCTCCGACCGCCGCATCCACGCATGGGTCGCGCCGCTGGACGAGTTCTCGTTCCCGTCGGGCCACACGCTGCACGCGGTGGCCTTCAGCATCGTCGGGATGGCGCACTACCCGATGCTGGCGTGGGTGCTGGTGCCGTTCACGGCGAGCGTGGCGGCCTCGCGCGTCGTGCTGGGGCTGCACTATCCGAGCGACGTGCTGGCTGCGACGGTGATCGGGTCGGGGCTGGCGGGGGTTTCGTTGTGGATGGTGCCGGGGGTGACGTTGTTCTGAGCCCCGCTGCCGTCATCCCGGCGAAAGCCGGGATCCGGGCGGATAACGTCCGGGTGCTCCCACAGCAGTGACCAACTTCACCGTCGTCCTGGCGAAAGCCGGGACGTACGGCCGTACCCCGGGCACTCGCGCAGCGGCCACGACCATCACCGTCATCCCGGCGAAAGCCGGGATCCAGGCCCGTACCGTTCGGGCACTCCCGACGCGGAAAACAACATCTCGTCGTTCCAGCGAAAGCTGGAACCCATTTTGATCTTGCCTTTGCGATCTTCGGGAGTGCGAAAAGCAAAAGCTTCCGCTCGAAAACGAGCGGGTTACTTTTGTTTCGGCAAAAGTAACCAAAACCATTCGCTCCTGACGCGAGCCGCCGCTACGCGGCGGTGCCCTCCGCTCCTCACTGGAAAGGAAGAGCCGCGCGAACAGACCTCGCCACATCCATGTGGCGAGCCTGCGCTCTGCGCAGGCGCCTACGGCGGTCCAAATCGTTCCAGACGATTTGTCGCTCCGCTGCGCTTCGCTCAAACAGCGCGCGGCTCTCCGTCCCTTTCCAGCTCCGGTGCTCGGCTCGCTTTAAGTCGCTGGACGATCAAGAGCAAGCGAGAGCAAGAGCGAGCAACAGCAGCAGCAAGATCAACAGCGACGCATACGCAGCGCCGCACCCTACGCCGCCGCCCGCACCACCTTCGCCCTCGCGACACTGGGGAAGTACTGCGCGGTCCAGTCGCGGTCGTTCGCCACCTGCGCGTGCGCGCGGCTGTCTTCCAGCGCACCGAAATCCAGCGTGGCGACTGCCCAATGCTGGTCGCCGCGCGTCTGCACGACCATGCCGTCGTGCGGCAGGCCGACGTCCATCGGGGCGATCAGCGCGGCCTCGCCGGTGTTGACGTCGAGCGCGGGGCTCCACGGCGCTTCGCCGGCGGTGACGGACTGCGCGACGAAGCAGCGGTTCTCCAGCGCGCGAGCCAGGCAGCCCACGCGCACGCGCGTGGCGCCAGCATCGGTGTCGGTGCAGCTCGGGACGATCAGCAGTCGCGCGCCCGCCTCGCACTGCGCGCGCACCGGCAGCGGGAATTCGCTGTCGTAGCAGACCGACACCGCGCTGCGCACGCCATCGGTTTCGAAGACCTTGAGTTCATCGCCGGACTCGATCACGCCCGTGCGCTTCTCGAAGCCCGTCAGGCGCAGCTTGTCCTGCCACACGTGCGCGCCGTCCGGTGCGAAGGTGTAGCTGCGGTTGCGATAGCGGCCGCGCCCGGTGTCGAGCAGGAACGTGCCGGCCACCACGTGCATTGCGCGCTCGCGCGACAGACGCGAGAACAGTTCGACGAACGCCCCGTGATGGCGCTGCGTCGCCGCGAGCGAGGCATGAAGGTCGCCGCTGATCGTGGTGTCGAACGTCGCCGCCAGTTCCAGCGACAGGTATTCCGGCAAGACGGCGATGCGCGCGCCGAGGGCCTTCGCTTCGTCCAGCCACTGCGCCTGCTTGCGCGCGAAGGCGTCGAAATCCGCCGGCGCGTCGATCGTGTATTTCGCCACGGCCACCTTCAGGGCGGCCGAAGTTTCATGCGGATGGGTCATCGGGTGCGCTCCAGGGGTCGCAGCCAGAACGTGAGGGTGTGGTCGGTTTCGCCGTCCTGCCCGATCTCGCGCCACGGCAGGCGTGCGCGAAGTTCGGGGCGCGGACGGTAGCCGCGCTTGTTCCAGAACGCCTCGTTGCCGCGATGGAAGGCGGGACGTCGCGGGTGCGAGGGCTCGCGGTCGACGGCGCAGAACGCGGTCCAGCCGTAGTCGCCGTAACTGCGCGCGTGGGCTTCGCGTTCGTCGAAGAAGCGGTGCCCGATGCCCTTGCCGCGATACGCCGGCAGCAGCACCGATTCGCCGCAATAGAACACGTCGGTGATCGGGATCGAGGTATGCGTGAAGGGTTCGGTGAACTCGTCCGATTCGTCCGCCAGCGGAAGGCCCGTGGACGCGCCGACGACCATGTCGCCATCGAAGGCGAGCACCGCGACGCTGCGCGGCGAGCGCAGGTAGGTTTTCAGGTATTCGGCTTCGTACTCCTCGTCGCCGTCGTACAGGTACGGCCAGTCGCGGAACACCGCGATGCGCAGCGCGGCCAGATGGCCCAGCCAGGGTTCGATCGCGAGCCCGTTGTAGCAGCGGATTTCGACCGGGCGTGCGGTAAAGGCGGGTTTGACGTCCATGACATACATGTTATGGCCCCTGGCGATGGCGAAGATGACGAGACGGGCACGACGAAGGCGGCCGCGAAGATCCTTCCTTCGCGGCCGCGCTCATTCAGGCCTGACGCACCGCCGGGCGCGCACCGGCCACCTGGTACCAGTCCACCCTGCGGGTCACCACCATCACGGTCGCCAGGACCAGGAACAGCAGGCCGGCGCCGAGCACCAGCGCGTTGTCCTCCGACACCAGCAGCCCGTACAGCGCGGCATAGAGCGTTGCCAGCATCGCAGCGAAGCCCAGACCGCGTGCGGTGCTGCGCAGCACGGCGCTGAGGTAGAAGCCCAGCAGCCCGATGCACGCGACGCTGGCGGCCAGGTAGGCGTAGAGGAAGCGGATGTGCTCGCTCAGGCTCACCAGCAGCAGGAAGAAGATCGCCAGCGCCAGGCCGACCAGGCCGTACTGGATCGGGTGGATCGGCAACTGCTTGATGAGTTCGAACAGGAAGAACCCGACGAAGGTCAGCACGACGAACAGCAGGCCGTACTTGGTCGCACGATCGGCCTGCGTGTAGATGTCGACCGGATCGATCAGCGACACGCTGACGCCTTCCTCGCGCGCGAGTTCGGCCAGCGAGGAACCGGCGAGGAACTTGCCCTGTGCGTTGCTCGCAACCGACGCGATGTCCCAGTCGGCACGGAACCCGCGCGCGTCGGTGTCCTGTCGCGGCGACGTGCCGGAGAAACTGGGGTGCTGCCAGCTCGAGTCGAGCGCGAACCGGTTCTTGCGGCCCATCGGCACCAGCGAGAGCGTTTCGGTACCGCCGAGCACGACGTCCAGTTCGGTCGACAGGTCCAGCGACTGCCCCGCGCGCGGTGCGTCCAGCCGCACGTGCAGGCCGGAGCCTTCGCGCGCGCCCTGCCCTTCCAGCAGCGGCAGCTCGGCGCCGTTCACGCGCAGCACCGGCGTGGAGCGCAGGCCGCGGACGTCGGCGACGCCGTAGCTCAGCCACGGCCGGCCGATCTGCCGCGCCGCGGGGTCGCCTTCGCTCGGGATCACCGCGTTGAAGCGTGCCGTCGCCTTGCCCTTCCATTCGTAGACGCGCACCTCGTGCAGCCCGCGCTTGCGCGTGTCGGGCACGAGCGTCCCGCGCACGTCCAGCGCAGTCGGGAAGAACACCCACTGCGAGGTCTTCGCGCGCCGCACCTTGCGCACGACGTTGAACTGGTCGGCCTCCTCGAGTTCGACCTCTTCGGTATACGGCACCACCAGCACCGGCCCGGCGAACGACTGCGCGCCGGCGTAGCTGCGCGAGATGTCGGCCACCGCCTGCGCGCGATACATCTGCCGGTCGCTGATGACGCCGCGGATCATCAGCAGGGGAATGAGGATCGCGATGGTCATCGCGGCAACGAAACCGATCTTGAGGAACAACCGCATGGTCCAGCTCCGTGGAATGGGGAACGGTCGGGAGCTTCGGCGCCTCGCATGGGGAGACGATGGCGGGACGGTGAAGTGGGGGTGAAGTGGGCTGGGACGGTTGGCGCTGCACTGTGGCGGTTGTGGCGCGCGCGGCGGCCCCTGCTGTTGCTGTTGCTGTTGCTGTTGCTGTTGCTGTTGCTGTTGCTGTTGCTGTTGCTGTTGCTGCCGAACAGCCTCTTCGTTGCTAGCCCCAAGGGGCGCCGCACAGGATGTGCGGCGGTGAGCGCTGAGCCATGGAGTGAGGGCGATGCGCGCTTGCGAGCCACTGGCTCGCGCATCGCCCGAACGCCCGCGCCGCAAGCGCGGGCCAAACGAATCGCGAACGCGCCCTTTCGCTTTCCGATCGTGGGATTGATTTGGGCAAATGGAAGGCCCTTTCTTTTGGTTACTTTTCTTTGGGCAAGCAAAGAAAAGTGACCCGAGCGCCGCAGGCGATCGGAAGCCTGGCTGGTGATTCTTCTTTGCTCTTGTGCGTTGAAGGGAAAGCGTGAAAAGTCCCGCCTTCGCGGGAATGACGAGCAAGAGCAACGGCGACCGCAAGATGGATCCCAGCTTTCGCTGGGATGACGGTGATGTGGTCCATCGCAATCGGAGTGCCCAGACGATGCGGCCCTGGGTCCCGGCTTTCGCCGGGATGACAAAATATCGGGCAAGACAGATCAGCCCGGCAGCACCAACCCCGCCAATGCCCCGCCCCCGTCACGATTGACCAGCGACGCCTCACCGCCGTGCAGCGCCGCGACTTCGGCCACGAAGGGCAGTCCCAGCCCGCTGCTGCGGCTGCCGTTGCCCGGGCGCGGCAGCGAATAGAACCGTTCGAACACGCGTTCAACGGCGTAGTCGGGAATGCCCGGCCCGCGATCGCGCACTTCCACGTGTTGCCGATCACCCTCGGCGTCCAGGCGCACCTCCACCACGCCGCCCTGCGGCGAGAAATCCACCGCATTCTCGATCAGGTTCACCACGGCCTGCCGAAGCAGGAAGCGATCCCCGCGCACGTCAGGCAAGCCGGCAGCCAGGTCCAGCGACAACCGCAATCCCGCCTGCGACAGCCGCGTTTCGCACTGCGATGCCGCATCGGCGACGACGTCCGCCAGCGACAGCGATTCGGGATGCTCCAGCCGCTGCCGATGCTCCACCGCGGCCAGCGCCAGCATCTTGTCGATCATCTGTGACAGGCGCTCGCTCTGCGCGCGGATCGTCGCGGCGAAGCGCGTGCGGTCGGCATCGTCGAGCGGGCCTTCCAGCAGTTCAGCGCTGCCGCGGATCGCCGCCAGCGGGCTCTTCATTTCATGCGTCAGCGTATGCACGTACTGCTCAACGTACTGCTTGCCTTCCAGCTGCGTGCGCATGGTTTCCAGCGCGTGGCCGAGTTCGCCGAACTCGCCGGCCGTTCGGGGCAGCGTCGCGCGTTCGCCGGCGGTGACGGCATTCGCGTAGCGCCGCAACGCGCCGAGCTGGCGCGACAGCCACCACGCCGCCATCAGCCCGATCAGCAGCGACACGCCCAACAGCACCGCGCCCCAGCGCCACACCGAACGCTGGCTGCGTTCGATGAAGGGTGCGATCGCGCTGTTGGGCTTGGCGACCGTCAGAACGCCAATGATGCGGCCGTCGGCGTCGCGGATCGGCGCAGCAACGTGCATGACGGTCGAGTTCGGATCGGCGTATTCGCTGCGCGTGGAGCGCGCGCCGTAGCGGCCGCGCAACGTCAGGTAGACGTCGTTCCAGCGTGAATAATCGCGCCCCACGTCGCGCCCGCTGCTGTCGAACACGACGATGCCGCGCGCGTCGGTAACGTAGATGCGGTACTGCGAGGTGCGCTTGCCGAAACCCCAGATCTGCGCGCCGTAATCGCGCCCGGCCATCGCGCGCACGCGGCGGGCGAAGTCGCCCTTATCGATGCGGCCTTTGATGAAATCGTCGGTGGCGAGCTCGGCGAGCACGTTGGCGGTGTCGACCAGCGTGTCTTCCATCGCCTGGCGGACGCCGGGTTTGACCTGCGCGACGAACACCTGCGCTAGCAGCAACCCTGCGATGGCGACGATCAGGAAATAGCCCAGGAAGATGCGCAGGCCAATTTTCATGCCCCGACTTCCAGCGAATAGCCGAGGCCGCGATGCGTGCGGATCGGGTCCTCATCGGGCGATACGTCGCGCAGCTTCGCGCGCAGCGTCTTGATGTGCGTGTCGACCGTGCGATCGCCACTTTCCAACGCATCGCCCCACACCCGATCCATCAACTGCGCGCGCGTGAGCACGGCGCCCGGGCGCTGCAACAGTGCCGCGAGCAGGCCGTACTCGTAGCGCGTGAGATCGAGCACGCGGCCGCGGTAGCGGATGCGGTGGCCTTCGGCGTCGTGCGCGAACACGGCGTCGTTCTGGCGCGTCGGTGCCGGCTGCGGCGGCTGCATTCGTCGAAGCACCACGCGCACGCGCGCGACGAGCTCGCGCGGCGAGAACGGCTTGGTGACGTAATCGTCGGCGCCGATTTCAAGCCCCAGGATGCGGTCGGCCTCGGCATCCTGCGCGGTGAGGAAGATCACCGGCAGGTCGCGCTCGCGGCGCAGTTGGCGGCACAGCGCGAAGCCGCCGATGTCCGGCAGCCCGACATCGAGGACCGCCAGGTCGAAGTCCTGCCCGCGCGCCGCGGCGAGCGCGTCGCCGCCGGTGAGGCAATGCACGGCCTCGAAACCCTCGGCGCGCAGCGCATGCGTCACGACCTGGGCGATGGCGGGTTCGTCTTCTACCAGGAGGATGCGCATGGATCGGGGATCTGGGTTCGGGATCGTAGAATCGACGGCAAGAGCATACTGGCTCCTGCCGATCCCCCTTCCGAATACCCCATCCCCATGAATTACCGCCACGCCTTCCACGCCGGCAACCATGCCGACGTGCTCAAGCACATCGCCGTGCTCGCCCTGTGCGACGCCCTGACCGCCAAGCCGGCGGCGGCGTTCGCGCTCGACACGCACGCCGGGCGCGGCCTGTACGCGCTGGACAGCAACTCCGCCCAGCGCACCGGCGAGGCCGAGGGCGGTATCGGCCGGCTGATGGCCGAGGCACCGAAGCACCCGGCCATCACGCGCTACCTCTCGGCGATTCGCGCCTGCCGCCACGACCACGGGCCCACCGCCTACCCGGGCTCGCCGTGGCTGCTTGCGCATGCGCTGCGCGAACAGGACCGCATCGCCGCGTGCGAACTGCACCCGGAGGAAGCGAAACAGCTGGAATCGGTGTTCGCGCGCGACAGCCGCGTCGCCGTGCACGAGCGCGACGGCTATGGCGCGATGAAGGCGCTGCTGCCGCCGCGTTTCGGCGAGACGCGCCTCAATCGCGGACTGGTGCTGATCGACCCGCCGTTCGAGGCGCAGCTGGAGGAGTTCGATGCGGCGCTCGGCGCCTTGCGCGACGCACTCACGCGCTGGCCGCAGGGCACGTACGCGTTCTGGTATCCGATCAAGCTGCGCCGCTCGCTGCAGCCGTTCTACCGCCGCGCGGCGACGCTGCCGGCGAAGTCGTCCTTCGTCGCAGAACTGCTGGTGCGTGCCGACGATTCGCCGCTGCGCATGAACGGCAGCGGCCTGCTGATCCTCAATCCGCCGTGGCAGCTCGACCAGACGATGGCCGGCGTGCTGCCGCTGCTGGCGAAGGTGCTCGGCGAGGACGCCGCGGCGTCCGGCCGGCTGGAGTGGTTGAAGCGCGAGGACTGACGGCGCCGCCGGCAGTCCTGTTGTCGAGCGTCAGTCGCGGGTTACAGCCCCGCCTTGCAGTCCGGCTCGAAGAAGCTCCAGCGCACTTCCGGGAAGCTCTGCTTCATCGCGCGCTCGATGCCGTTGATCTGGTCGACCAGCGTCTCGACGTCGCGGCGCTCGTGCATCTGCGCCTGCACCGACACCATCACTTCATTGCCCAGCTGCAGCGTGATCAGGCTGATCACGCGCTGCACTTCCGGACGCGCTTCCAGGAAATCGCGCATCTGCTTCTGGCGCGCCGGATCGACGCTCTGGCCGATCAGCATCGCCTTCACTTCGATGGCGACGAACACGGCCACCACGATCAGCAGCGCACCGATGGCGATCGTGCCGATGGCATCCCACAGCGGATTGCCGGTGTAGACCGCCAGCAGCACGGCGACCAGCGCGAACACCAGGCCCAGCAGCGCCGCGAGGTCCTCGCCGAAGATCACGACCAGCTCGGCCTGGCGGCTTTCGCGGAACCACTGCCACAGGCTCCGATCGCCGCGCGCCTTGTTGACCTCATGCAGGCAGGCGCGCATCGACACGCCCTCGGCGATGATGCCGAACACCAGCACGCCGGCGGCCCAGTACCAGTGCTGGAGCGGTTCGGGATGCTGCAGTTTGTGGATGCCCTCGTACAGCGAGAACATGCCGCCGACGGTGAACAGCATCACCGCCACCAGGAACGACCAGAAGTAGATGGCCTTGCCGTAACCCAGCGGGTAGTCGGGCGACGGCGGCGCCTTGGCCTGGCGCATGCCCAGCAGCAACAGCAGCTGGTTGCCGCAGTCGGCGAGCGAATGCACGGTCTCGGCCAGCATCGCGCTGGAACCGGTGAAGAACGCGGCCACGCCCTTGGCGACCGCGATCGCGAAATTGGCACCGAGCGCGAAGAAGATCGCGCGGGTCGAATCACCACCACCAGCCATGCGTCGTCCTTAAAGAAGTGTGGATCGATGAGTGCGTCGAAGCGGCGCGAGTCTAGCACCGGGGCATGTGGCGCCGATGCAGGCGCGGGGTGTGCGCTTCGTCAAGACCGCGACCTCGCCGCCAGCATGTCAGTCGGCGAGTTCGCGCTGCGTCTTCTTCGGCAGCTTTTCCCGGACCAGTTCGTAACTGCGGCGCAGCAGCGCGCGCAGTTCGCCCGGTGGGAGGCGGCCGGGCTCTTCCACCATCACCCAATGCGAACGCGCCAGGTACGGCGCCGGCTGGAAGCCGGGGCGCTCGGTCAGTTCCAGGAAGCGGTCGTCCTCGACCTTGAAGCTCACCGCGCCCGCGCCGTGTGCCCCTGCTTGATCGGCACGCGTCACGCAGAACATCTTCCCGGCCACCGAGAAGACCAGGTCCTCGCCCCATTTGATCGAGGCTTCCACGCCCGGCCAGCCGCCCACCCAGTCCCGCAATCCCGCCTGATCCATCGCCCTGTCCCCGGGGCTGTCCCCGTGAAGAATGTGAATACGGGCAGTGTGCCAATATCCGTCCATGGCCGCGCGCGAACGACTCCCGCCCTGGCACGAAAGGATGCGTCTTCCCAACGGACGCGAAGTATTGATTCGTCCGATCCGTCCGGAAGACGCAGAACCCATTCGCGCCAGCTTCTCCCTGCTCCAGCCGGAGGAGGTGCGCCAGCGCTTTTCCTCCGGCATCCAGCGCGACGCCTTGGCGGAAATGACGCCTGAAGCGGCCGAGCGGATGACCCGCATCAACCCCAAGAACGAGTTCGCCCTCGTCGCGGCCGAGCCTCTGCCGCCCGGCGAGGCGTTGATCGGCGCGGTCGCGCGCATCTCGGTCGACGACAACGGCCGGGATGCCGGGTTCGCCATCCTGGTCAGTCATTACGTGGCGAACATGGGACTGGGCCGCTATCTGATGACCCGGCTGGTGAAGTGGGCGCGCGGCAAGAAGCTCGACTGCGTGTATGGCGACGTGTTCGAGCACAACCAGGCGATGCTCTCGCTCGCCGAGTCGCTGGGTTTCGAGCGCAGCGGCGAGGATGCCGCCGGGCTCATCCGCGTACGGCTGGACCTGAAGCCCAAGGCCGCCTGATCGCCTCGCGGCGCAGGTCGGGCCGCAGCCCAATACGTGATCCGACGCGAGCATGCGCTCGGCCCGTGAACAGGCGCTTGCGCGACAAGCGGCCGGAAGTGACCGTCCCGCCCGGGCCATCGCGTTGTAAAACAACGACCGGGGGGCCTTGCGGCAGGCACAACCGCGTCCGTCCACGGAAGGATCGTTTCCGGGACTGCAGCGATGAACGCCATCAACGAAGACCGCCTCAACCAGTTCCTCGGCCAGGCCGTGGGCGACCTCGGCGCGGCGATGAGCGCCACACTCATGCTCGTGGGCGACCAGCTCGGCCTGTACCGCGCACTCGCCGAAAAGCCCATGAACGCGGCCGACCTCGCCCGCCATACCGGCACCAACGAGCGCTACATCCGCGAGTGGCTCGGCAACCAGGCTGCGGGCGGGTACGTCGACTACGACCGCGCGAGCGATACGTACTCGCTCAGTGCCGAGCAGGCGCTGTGCCTGGCCGATCCGGGCGGGCCGGTCGATCTGCCCGGCGCGTATTCCATCGTGGAAGCGACCTTCCACGCGCTGGAGAAGACCAAGGCGAATTTCCGCACGGGCCAGGGCATGGAATGGGGCGAGCACCATCCCTGCCTGTTCCATGGCACCGAGCGCTTCTTCCGCGCCGGCTACAACGCGCACCTGGTGACCGAATGGCTGCCGGCGCTTAACGGCGTCGTCGACAAGCTGCGCGCGGGCGGCAAGGCCGCCGACGTGGGCTGCGGCCACGGCGCCAGCACCTCGCTGATGGCGCGCGCGTTCCCGAACTCGACCTTCTTTGGTTTCGACTACCACGTACCGTCGATCGACGTCGCCCGCGAGCGCGCGAAGCAGGCCGGCGCGACCAATGCGCGATTCGAGGCAGCCGACGCCACGGGCTACACCGAGAGGGACTTCGACCTGATCTGCTTCTTCGACTGCCTGCACGACATGGCCGACCCGGTCGGCGCTGCGCGGCACGCGTTGCAGGCGCTGAAACCCGACGGCACCTGCATGCTGGTGGAGCCCTTCGCCGGCGATAGCGTGGCGGAGAACCTCAATCCCGTCGGCCGCGTGTACTACGGCGCGTCGTCGCAGATCTGCGTGCCGGTGTCGCTGGCGCGAAACGGCCCGGCGCTTGGGGCGCAGGCCGGCGAGGCGCGGCTGCGCAAGGTGATGACGGACGCCGGCTTCACGCGTTTCCGCCGCGCGACGCAGACGCCGTTCAACCTGGTGTTCGAAGCCAGGCCGTGAGGCCCGCTTCATTCCGGTAGCGAGGGGGCACGCGCGACGCGGGCTGGACGCCCGCGCCGCGCTTCCTCGTGCGATCAGACGACGGTCAGCGTCACGTCGATGTTGCCGCGGGTCGCGTTCGAGTACGGGCAGACCTGGTGCGCCTTCTGCACAAGCGCTTCGGCCTGTTCGCGCGGCAGGCCCGGCAGTGAGATCTTCAACTCGGCCTGGATGCCGAAACCGGTCGGCAGCGGGCCGATGCCGACGGCGGCGTCGATGCTCGCATCGGCGGGGAGCGCGATCTTCTCCTTGCCCGCGACGAACTTCAGCGCGCCGAGGAAGCAGGCCGAGTAACCCGCGGCGAACAGCTGCTCGGGGTTCGTGCCCTCGCCGCCCGCGCCGCCGAGTTCGCGCGGCGTGGCGAGCTTGACGTCGAGCACCTTGTCGGAGGAGACGGAACGGCCGTCGCGGCCACCGGTGGACGTGGCGTGGGCGGTGTAGAGGACCTGATCGAGGGACATGGGATGGCTCCTGGTTGTGGGGTGGAACGTGGGCGGCCGACTGGCCGACTACATAGATAGCCCGCTACTTCATAGCGCACTACTTATTTGATAGAGCGAAGTGTCGCGCGGCGGACTCATCCGTTCCGCGCGAGCGCTTCCCTCAGGGATTCCAGTTGCTGCTTCATCGCCACGAGGTCGTCGGGCGAGCATTCCGAGGCGCACAGCAGGTCGCCCGGAACCGACTTGGCGCGGGTTTTCAGCGCCCTGCCCTCGGCGCTGAGCTCGACGATCACCTGTCGCTCGTCGTGGCTGGCGCGCGTGCGCGTCACGAAGCCCATCGCCTCCAGCCGCTTGAGCAGCGGCGTCAGCGTGGCCGAGTCGAGGAACAGGCGCTCGCCGATCTCCGACACGCTCAGCCCCTCGCGCTCCCACAGCACCATCATCACCAGGTACTGCGGATACGTCAGGCCCAACGGCGCCAGCAGCCGCCGGTACACCTTGTTCAGCGCCAGCCCGGTGGAATACAGCGCGAAGCACAGCTGCTCATCCAGATGCAGCAGGTTGCGGGCCGGCTTCTGCGTGGAGGCTTTGCGGACGGTCTTCATGGGTCGGAACTTTACATAGCGCGCTATCTAATTGCAAGCGATATTACGCGCACTCACACAACGCTGCGATCCGGTACCGGCCCGTCGGCGACCCGCCCGAACGGCCTTCATCCGCATGTCCCGTAAAATGCGGGCTCTTTGCGCTGGGAGGCACGCTTCCGGCGCTGGTCTTGTTTTCGCTTTCCGGACGCCCCACGCCTTCCCGATGCGCAAATCCGCAATCCCCACGCCTCCCCTGCCGAAAACCGGCCAGCAGCGCGCCTGGTGGCGCGCGCCGGCCTCGCCGTCCGCGCTGGCGTTCCACGTCGCCGCCGCGGCGTCCGCCCATGGCGCGCCGCTGCTGGTCGTCGCGCGCGACAACCAGGGCGCACACCAGCTCGAATCCGACCTGCACACGCTCCTGGGCGCGCAGCAGACCGGGCTGCCGGTGATCGGCTTCCCCGACTGGGAAACCCTGCCCTACGACGTCTTCAGCCCGCACCCGGACATCGTCAGCCAGCGCCTGGCCGCACTGCATCGCCTGCCCACGCTCAAGCGCGGCATCGTGATCGTGCCGGTGCAGACGCTGCTGCAGCGCCTGGCCCCGCTCAAGCACGTGGTCGGCGGCAGTTTCGACGTGAGGACCGGGCAACGGCTGGATCTGGACGCCGAAAAGCGCCGCCTCGAATCGGCCGGCTATCGCCATGTGCCGCAGGTGCTCGATCCGGGCGATTTCGCCGTGCGTGGCGGCTTGCTCGATGTGTACCCGATGGGCGCCGACCAGCCGTTCCGCGTCGAGCTGCTGGACGACGAGATCGAAACCATCCGCGCGTTCGATCCGGAATCGCAGCGCTCGCTTGAGAAGATCGACGCCGTGCACCTGCTGCCGGGCCGCGAAGTGCCGCTCAGCGATGCGGCGCTCAAGCGCGCGCTCGACGCACTGCGCGACCGCTTCGACCTGGACACGCGCCGAAGCGCGCTCTACCAGGATTTGAAGGCCGGCCTCGCGCCCCCCGGCATCGAGTACTACCTGCCGCTGTTCTTCGATACGACGTCCACGCTGTTCGACTACCTCGACGCGGACACGCTGCCGGTGATCGCCGACGGTGCGATGGAGGCGGCCGACCAGTTCTGGACGCATACGGGTGAGCGTTACGAGCAGCGCCGCCACGACCTCGAACGCCCGCTGCTTCCGCCCGACGCGCTGTACCTGCCGCCGGACGCATTGCGCGAGCGCCTCAATGCCGGTGCTCGCGTGGAAGTCTGCGGAGAAGGCCACGCGCAGCGCGAACGCGCGAGCGCGCTCGGCGACCAGCCGGCACCGTCCCTGCCCGTCGCCGCGCGCGATCACGCCCCGGCCGATGCGCTCACGTCGTTCCTGTCCAGCTACCCGGGCCGCGTGCTGGTGGCGGCCGACTCGCCGGGACGTCGCGAAGCGCTGCTGGAAATCCTGCAAGCCGGCGCATTGAAGCCGGAGGTCGTCGCGGATTTCCCGGCGTTCCTCGCGAACGACACATCGCGATTCTCCATTGCCGTCGCGCCGCTCGACGACGGTTTCGCGATCACCGAGCCGGCGTTCGTCGTGCTCACCGAACGCCAGCTGTTCCCCGAGCGCGCGAGCCAACCGCGTCGCCGACGTCGCGTCGGGCGCGAACCCGAAGCGATCATCAAGGATCTGGGCGAACTCACCGAAGGCGCGCCGATCGTCCACGAAGACCACGGCGTGGGCCGCTATCGCGGACTGGTGACGCTGGAAGCCGGCGGCATGCCGGCCGAATACCTGGAAATCGAGTACGCCAAGGGCGACCGCCTGTACGTGCCGGTCGCGCAGCTGCACCTGATCAACCGTTATTCCGGCGCGTCGGAGGAAACCGCGCCGCTGCATTCACTCGGCGGCGAGCAGTGGACCAAGGCCAAGCGCAAGGCCGCGGAAAAGGTGCGCGACGTCGCGGCGGAACTGCTGGAAATCCAGGCCAAGCGGCAGGCGCGCGCGGGGCTCGCTATCGACGTCGATCGCGCGGTGTACGAGCCGTTCGCGGCGGCGTTCCCGTTCGAGGAAACGCCCGACCAGCATGCGGCCATCGAAGCGGTGATCCGCGACCTCGCCTCCAGCCAGCCGATGGACCGCGTGGTCTGCGGCGACGTCGGATTCGGCAAGACCGAAGTCGCCGTGCGCGCCGCATTCACCACCGCGATGGGCGGCAAGCAGGTCGCGGTGCTCGTGCCGACGACGCTGCTGGCCGAACAGCACTACCGCAACTTCCGCGACCGCTTCGCCGACTGGCCGATCAGGGTCGAGGTGCTTTCGCGGTTCAAGACCAAGAAGGAAATCGAGGCGGAACTTGCGAAGGTCGCCGACGGCACGATCGACGTGATCGTCGGCACGCACCGCCTGCTGCAGAAGGACGTGCGCTTCAAGGATCTCGGCGCGGTCATCGTCGACGAGGAGCAGCGCTTCGGCGTGCGCCAGAAGGAAGCGCTCAAGGCCCTGCGCGCGAACGTGCACCTGCTCACGCTCACCGCGACGCCGATCCCGCGCACGCTCAACATGGCGATGGCCGGACTGCGCGACCTGTCGATCATCGCGACGCCTCCAGCGCACCGCCTTGCCGTGCAGACCTTCGTTGTGCCGTGGGACGACATGCAGCTGCGCGAGGCGTTCCAGCGCGAGCTGTCGCGCGGTGGCCAGGTGTATTTCCTGCACAACGACGTGGAAAGCATCGGCCGCATGCAGCGCGAGTTGCAGGAACTGGTACCCGAAGCGCGCATCGGCGTGGCGCATGGGCAGATGCCCGAGCGCGAACTCGAACGCGTGATGCTCGACTTCCACAAGCAGCGCTACAACGTGCTGCTGTCGACGACGATCATCGAATCGGGCATCGACATCCCCAACGCGAACACGATCATCATCAACCGCGCCGACCGCTTCGGCCTGGCGCAGCTGCACCAGCTTCGCGGCCGCGTGGGCCGTTCGCACCACCGCGCGTATGCGTACCTCGTCGTGCCCGATCGCAAGGCGATGACCGACGATGCACGCAAGCGACTGGATGCGATCGCGGCGATGGACGAGCTCGGCGCGGGCTTCACGCTGGCCACGCACGACCTGGAAATCCGCGGCGCCGGCGAACTGCTGGGCGAGGAACAGAGCGGCCAGATGGCGGAAGTCGGCTTCAGCCTCTACACGGAATTGCTCGAACGCGCGGTGCGCTCGATCCGCCAGGGCAAGCTGCCGGACGTGGACATGGTCGAGGCGCGCGGCGCGGAAGTCGAGCTGCGCATTCCAGCGCTCATTCCCGACGACTACCTGCCCGACGTGCACACGCGCCTGACGCTGTACAAGCGCATCAGCGGCGCGCGCGACACGGACGAACTGCGCGAGTTGCAGGTGGAGATGATCGACCGCTTCGGCCTGCTGCCCGACCCCGCCAAGTACATGTTCGCGGTGGCCGAGCTCAAGCTGCGCGCGACGGAGCTGGGCATCCGCAAGCTCGACCTTGGCGAAACCGGCGGACGCGTGCATTTCGTCGAGAAACCCAATGTCGATCCGATGGCGATCATCCGCCTGATCCAGGGTCAGCCGAAGCTCTACAGGATGGAAGGTCCCGACAAGCTGCGCATGACGCTGGACCTGCCCGATGCATCCTCGCGCGTGCTGGCCGCCAAGGGCATCCTCACGGCACTTCAGCCGGCCGCGTGAGGTCGGCTAAGGTGGGCGGCATGAAGAAGATGCCGCTCACCGCCTTGTTCCTGACGTCGTGTCTGTCGCTGCTGTCCGCATGCGCGTCCGCGCCACACGCGACGCCTGCGGCCGATGCGTCGATGACGTTCGTGATCGTGCGTCACGCCGAAAAGGTGCCCGATGGCTCGAAGGATCCGCCGCTGACCGATGCGGGCCACGCGCGTGCGCAGGCGCTGGCGAAGCGGTTGTCGTCGATGCCGGTGATCGCGGTCTACACCACGCCCTTCCTGCGCACGCGCCAGACCGCGACGCCGACGGCGCAGGAACACGGTTTGCCGCTGATCGAGTACGACGCGAAGCTGCCGGCGTCGGAGTTCGCCGCGCAATTGAAGCAGCGGCATGCGGGCCAGACGGTGTTGGTCGTCGGCCATAGCAACACGGTGCCGGATATCGCCGCCGCGTTGTGTTCGTGCGACGTCGCGCCGATGAGCGAAGTGGAGTACGACCGGTTGATGACGGTTCGGATCGACGCGTCGGGGCGTGCGGTGCTGGACGTGGCGAGGCAATAGCGTCTGCTGTTTTCTTCTCCCTGCGGGAGAAGGTGCCCGAAGGGCGGATGAGGGGCAACGGAGGGACGAGTTCGAAAACTCGCAGTGCAGCGATGCACTGCCTGTTTATCGTCAGGACTCCGTTACCCCTCACCCCAACCCCTCTCCCGTTGGGAGGGCTTCCATTACAACTGCGACTCTACCGGCAGCCAGCGCGCCACGGTCGCCATCGTGCGGCGCTTCCAGTCGGCATCGGGTTCTTCCGTCCAGGTGCGCGGCGGCTTCGCGGCGGCATCCTCCCAGCGCAGCTCGCCGTTCTCCAGCCACAGGCGATAGCTGTTTTCGCGGCCGATCTTCCACGCGTACAGGCGCATCAGCTCGCGCGTGAGTTCGCGATCGGTGAACAGGATGCCCATCTCGGTGTTGAGGTTGATCGAGCGCGGATCGAAGTTGACCGAACCGACGAAGCCGGAGTCGCCGTCGACCATGAACGCCTTGGTGTGGAGGCTCGCCTCGCCCGACTTCGAACCCAGCAGACCGCTGCCGGCGCGACCGCCTCCGGGTCCCTGGGCCTTGAGTTCGTACAGTTCGATGCCGCCGCGCAGCAGCGGCACGCGGTACGGCGCGTAACCGCCGTGCACCGCGGCGACGTCGGTCGCGGCCAGCGAATTGGTCAGGATGCCGATGCGCACGCCGCGATCGCGCATGCGCAGCAGCCCGGTCACGCCATCGTCGCCGGGCACGAAATACGGCGAACTGATGAACACCTCGCGCTCGGCGCTGGTGAACGCCGGCGTGATCGCATCGATCAGCCAGTTCCGGCGACGCGGCGCGCCTTCGGCTTTCTCGGGCGGATCGGAGTAGACGTGTGCGTTCGGCGTCCAGCGCGGTTCGCGACTGCCGTGCAACAGCGCCTGGACACTGGGCGAACGGCGAAGCTGTTCGATGTAGGGCTTGGCGTCCTTCGACCGGTATTCGAGCACGCCCACGCGCCGCAGCCTTTGCAGCGACAGCTCGTCGGCGTCGACCAGCTCCGACAACGGAATCGCCGTCGAACTGTTCCAGTACGCGTCGAAGATGCGCGAGGTTTCGCGCACCGGCTCGCCGATGACCGCAAGGTCCGCATCGAGGAAGTTCGACTCCGACGCCGCACCGAAATACTCGTCGCCGATGTTGCGACCGCCCACCACGGCCACACGGCCGTCGGCGATCCACGCCTTGTTGTGCATGCGCCGGTTGAGGCTGAAGATCCGCAGCACCATCTCCACGCCGCGCAGGAAATACGACTGCCGCGCGCGCGAGGGATTGAACATGCGCACTTCGATGTTCGGATGACGGTCGAGCGCGGCCAGCACCGAATCCTTCTTGTGCGAGTTCAGGTCGTCCAGCAGCAGCCGTACGCGAACGCCGCGATCGGCCGCGCGCAGCACTTCGTGCACGATCAGGTTGCCGGTGAGGTCCGGCTTCCAGATGTAGTACTGCAGGTCCAGGCTGCGCCCGGCCTCGCGCGCGGTCAGCGCGCGCACGGTGAACGCGTCGAGGTTGTCGGCGATCAGCGAAAGCCCCGCCTGGCCCGGATGCGCCTGCTCCATCGGCGCGATCACGCGATCCAGCGGCGTCTGCACCGTCGTGGCGGCGATCGCCTGCGACGGCGCCCCGCGCGCCCGCTGGGCGAAGCGTCCGTAGCTGTAGAGCGACAGCAGCGAGGCCGCCGCCAGCAGGAACACGGCCAGGCCGATCCACCGCAGCTTTCGTGTCATGGGGATCCGGCGTTGTGCACTGCCCGGATTCTAGCGACGGCCCCTTCAACGACTCATTCACGCGACGGCGATCACCGCGCCGTAGCGCGCAGCGGCTAGACTCGCGCCGTCCCGTTCACCTGCCGACCCGATTCCCTGATCATGGTCCGTTTCGCGCCCGCCCTGTTCGCCCTGCTCCTCACGGCCTGCGCCAGCGTGCCGAATGTCGCGCTGCCCGTGGAGGCACAGCTGCACCCCGGCCGGCGCATGGCGCTGCCCGAAGGCGCGAGCCTGATCTACGTCGATACGGCCAACGATTCGCGCTGCCCGCCCGACGTGCAGTGCGTGCATGCGGGCGATGCGGACGTGCACGTGCGTTTCGTCAAACCCGACGCGGTGCTCGACGTGACGCTCAAGGCGTCCGAACAGGGCCAGCCGCGCGCGATCGGCACGTGGCGCGTCACGCTGCGCGGCCTGGGCCCCGGCCCGCGTCCGCCGGCGACGCTGCGCGTGGACGACGCATCCCGCTGAGCGACACGGTGCGTGCCAGCCAGGGACGTGCCGCCTTCCGCAGGATGTGACACGCTCGCCGGACACCACGTCGGAGTCCGGCCATGACCCTCATCGTTTCCCCGCGCGTGCACGACCTCGGCGGCTTCCAGGTGCGCCGCGCGGTGCCGAGCATCCAAGCGCGCTCCATCGGTCCGTTCGTGTTCGTCGATCACATGGGACCTGCGGTGTTCGAAGTCGGCCGCGGCATCGACGTGCGCCCGCACCCGCATATCGGGCTGGCGACGGTGACGTTCCTGTGGTCGGGCACGATCACCCATCGCGACACGCTCGGCAGCCTGCAGGACATCAACCCCGGCGACGTGAACTGGATGACCGCCGGCCGCGGCATCGCGCATTCCGAACGCACGCCCGCCACGCTGCGCGAGCACGAACATCCGCTGCACGGCATGCAGACGTGGGTGGCGTTGCCGCGCAGTTCGGAGGAGGCCGACCCGGGCTTCTTCCACCATCCCGCGGCGACCCTGCCGCAGCAGCGCCGCGACGGCAGCTGGCTGCGCGTGGTGGCCGGTCGCGGTTACGGCGAGGAATCGCCGGTGCGCGTGTATGCGGACACGCTGTACGTGGCCATCGACCTGGATGCCGACGCGGAACTCGCGCTCGACGACGGCCATGCGCAGCGCGCGCTCTACGTGCTGGAAGGCGACGCGCAGCTCGACGGCGCGGACATCCCCCCGATGCACCTGGTGGTGCTCGACGAAGGCACCCGGCCGAAGCTGCGTGCGCGCACGCCGGTGAAGGCGATGCTGCTGGGCGGCGAGCCGCTCGACGGCCCGCGCCACCTGTGGTGGAACTTTGTGTCCAGCTCGAAGGAGCGCATCGAGCAGGCCAAGCAGGACTGGCTCGACGGCCGCTTCGGGCACGTGCCGGGCGACGACGAGTTCATCCCCCTGCCCGAGCGCTGAACCCCGCGCCGGGGCGGCTCCTGCGGCAGGCAGGATCGGTCCGCGACCGGTATGATTCGCACCCAGCAGACGGTGGGAGAAGCGGCCCAACCTGAACAGGTCGGAGCCGCTGCCGAAGGCGCAAACGCCCGGAATCGCTCAGGCCCCATTACCGCCGTCGGCTCACACTCTGGAGAGACCGCCCGCGCCGACGCATTCGGCCGGAACCGGCGCCGAAGGGGCAAGAAGCCAGCGGGGTCTCCTCCCCCGCCCCGCGCTTTGAAACTCTCAGGCAAAAGGACAGAGGGGCACTCCACGTGCGCGACCGCGCACGCCCCGGCTTTCGAGCCAAACCTGGATGCCCCTCGTCACATGAGCCAGAAGACCTCCCTGCGCGCCCTCGAGCACCACGACGCCTTCCTCGAACGCCACATCGGCCCCAACGATGCTGAAATCGCGCAGATGCTGGGCGTGGTCGGGTTCGATTCGCTGGACGCGATGACCGACGCCATCGTCCCGGCGTCGATCAAGTCCCCGAAGCCGCTGGACCTTCCGGCGCCGATCACGGAAGTCGAGGCCATCGCCAAGATCCGCGCGATCGCCGACAGGAACCAGGTCTTCAAGAGCTTCATCGGCCAGGGCTACTACGGCACGCACACGCCGAACGTCATCCTGCGCAACATCCTCGAGAACCCCGCGTGGTACACGGCCTACACGCCGTACCAGGCCGAGATCTCGCAGGGCCGCATGGAAGCGCTCATCAACTTCCAGACGATGTGCGCCGAACTGACGGGCATGGAGATCGCCAACGCGTCCCTGCTCGACGAAGCCACTGCGGCGGCCGAGGCGATGACGCTGGCCAAGCGTTCGGCCAAGTCGAAGTCCAACACCTTCTTCGTCTCGTCCGGCGTGCACCCGCAGACGCTGGAAGTGCTGCGCACGCGCGCCGAGCCACTGGAGATCGAGCTGGTCGTCGCCGATGACAGCGAGGCCGCCAGCATCGACAGCTTCGGTGTGCTGCTGCAGTACCCGAACACCTTCGGCCAGATCCACGACTACAAGGCGCTCGCCGACGCCGTGCACGCGCGCGGCGGCCTCGTCGCCGTGGCGACCGACCTGCTCGCGCTGACGCTCATCGCCGCGCCGGGCGAATGGGGCGCTGACATCGTGGTGGGCAACACGCAGCGTTTCGGCGTGCCGTTCGGCTTCGGCGGCCCGCACGCGGCGTTCATGGCGTGCCGCGACGCGTACAAGCGTTCGATGCCGGGTCGCCTGATCGGCGTGTCGATCGACGCCGAAGGCAAGGCCGCCTACCGCCTCACGCTGCAGACGCGCGAGCAGCACATCCGTCGCGAAAAGGCGACGTCCAACATCTGCACCGCGCAGGTGCTGCTGGCGGTGATGGCATCGATGTACGCCGTTTACCACGGCCCCGACGGCCTGCAGCGCATCGCGCGCCGCACCCACCGCCTGGCGTCGATCCTCGCCACCGCGCTGCGCAACGCCGGCATCACCGTCGGCCCGGACTTCTTCGACACGCTGCACGTGGTCGACGTCGATGCCGGCGCGATCCACGCCAAGGCCGTTGAAGCCCGCATCAACCTGCGTCGCATCGACGGCCGCAGCCTCGGTATCTCGCTCGATGAAACGACCACGCGTGCGGACGTCGTCGCGCTCGCCGCGCTGTTCGGCGCGAAGATCGACGTCGATGCGCTGGACGCGACCGTCGACGACGCGCTGCCGAACGGCCTGCTGCGCACCAGCGCGTTCCTGACGCACCCGGTGTTCAACACGCACCACAGCGAGCACGAGCTACTGCGCTACATGCGCTCGCTGGCCGACAAGGACTTGGCGATGGATCGCACGATGATCCCGTTGGGTTCGTGCACGATGAAGCTCAACGCCACGGCCGAGATGATCCCGGTGACGTGGCCGGAGTTCGGCAACCTGCATCCGCTCGCACCGGGCGCGCAGGCCGCCGGCTACCAGCAGCTCATCGGCGAACTGGAAGCGATGCTGGTCGAATGCACCGGCTACGACGCCGTCAGCCTGCAGCCGAACTCCGGCGCGCAGGGCGAATACGCCGGCCTGCTGGCGATTCGCGCCTACCACCGCTCGCGCGGCGAAGCGCATCGCGACATCTGCCTGATCCCGGATTCGGCGCACGGCACCAACCCGGCATCGGCGCAGATGTGCGGCATGCAGGTCGTGGTGACCAAGACCGACGGCAACGGCAACGTCGATGTCGAGGACATCCGCCGCAACGCCGAGAAGTACAGCGATCGCCTGGCCGCGATCATGATGACCTACCCGTCCACGCACGGCGTGTTCGAGGAAGAGGTCGTGGAGATCTGCGAGATCATCCACAAGCACGGCGGCCAGGTGTACACCGACGGCGCCAACATGAATGCCCTCGTCGGCGTCGCCAAGCCGGGCAAGTGGGGTTCGGACGTTTCGCACCTCAACCTGCACAAGACCTTCTGCATCCCGCACGGCGGCGGCGGCCCGGGCGTTGGCCCGTGCGCGGTGAAGTCGCACCTGGCGCCGTTCCTGCCCGGTGCGCTCAACGCCGATGGCGTGAAGACGGACGGCGTCGGCAACGGCGACGTGGGCATGGTGTCGGCGGCGAGCTTCGGTTCGGCCTCGATCCTGCCGATCAGCTGGATGTACGTGACGATGATGGGCGCCGCCGGCCTGCGCCGTGCGACGCAGGTCGCGCTGCTCAACGCGAACTACATCGCCCGCCGCCTGGCGCCGCACTACGAGACGCTCTACACCGGCCGCAACGACCTGGTCGCGCACGAGTGCATCCTCGACCTGCGCCCGCTGAAGGATTCGACCGGCGTATCGGCCGAGGACGTCGCCAAGCGCCTGATCGACTTCGGCTTCCACGCGCCGACGCTGAGCTTCCCGGTCGCCGGGACGCTGATGGTGGAGCCGACCGAGTCCGAGTCGCTGCATGAACTCGACCGCTTCATCGATGCGATGATCCAGATCCGCGACGAGATCCGCGCGGTGGAAGAAGGCAAGCTCGATCGCGAGGACAACCCGCTCAAGAACGCGCCGCACACCGCGACCGCCGTGTCGGCAAGCGAGTGGACGCACGCGTACCCGCGCGAGCTCGCCGCATTCCCGCTGCCGAGCCTGCGACTGCAGAAGTACTGGCCGCCGGTCGCGCGCGTGGACAACGTCTACGGCGACAAGAACGTCATGTGCGCGTGCATCCCGGTGGATGCTTACAAGGATGATGAGGTCGAGGCGTAAGGCGGTTCGTTAGTTCACGAATTCGTCTCGATGCAGACGCCCCGCTTCGTGCGGGGCGTCTTGCTTTTGGGGGCGTGATTCGTGATTCGTGATTCGTGATTCGTGATTCGTGATTCGTGATTCGTGATTCGTGATTCGTGATTCGCGATTGGTGATTGGTGATTCGGGATTGCTGATTGCTGATTGATTCGGGATTCGGCAGAGCGCGAAACGTGCCTCCGAAGCCGTCATCCCGGCGAAAGCCGGGACCCAGGTCGGTAGCGCATGGGCACTCTGTCGCCGACGAACAACCCCACCGTCATTCCAGCGAAAGCTGGAATCCATCTTGCTGTTGCCTCGACGCGCGACTGCCTAAAGCGCAGAGCGTTCGCGCACCACCAGCGCCAGCGCACCGCACGCCCCCGACCCTCACCTCAACCCCTCTCCCGCCGGGAGAGGGGCTCAACCGCCAGCTATCCACAGTCACCCCGGCAGGTGCCCCCGACCGTCATCCAGGCGAAAGCAGGACCCAGGCCCGTCACGTCTGGGCACTCCTTCATCGGTGACAATCCCATCGCAGGTAAAGCAAAAAAGAAAACGCCCCGCAAGGCGGGGCATCTTCCACTCACGACGAGAATTCGCGACGCCAACGCGGCAACCTCCGCGTCGCGTCGCAGGTCCCACTCAGCGCGCCACCACCTCGATGCGAACGCGACGGTTCGGCTTGAGGCACGCCACCACCGACGGGCTCTTCGCCCCCGGGCAGTTCACGACCGGCTCGGCTGCGCCACGGCCCGAGGTGAGGATCGCCTCGCCCGGTACGCCGCGCGACACGAGGTACTGCTTCACCGCTTCCGCACGCTTCAGCGACAGCTGCTGGTTGTAGGTCTCGCTACCGAGGCGGTCGGTGAAGCCGATCACCCGCAACGCTTCCACGCGCTCGGCCTTGTCGAGCACTTCCATGACCTTGCTGTCGATGGCCTGCGTCGCGCCCGGGGCGAGCGCTCCGCTGTCGAAGTCGAACAGGAAATCCGCCGACACTTCGGTCGCCGCGACCACACGCGCCGGAGCATCGGGCTGCGCCGGCTGCACCGCCTGCACCGGACCGACGACGCCCGCGCAACCGGCCGGATTCCAGAACGTCTGGCGGGCCTGCATGTGGTCGTCGAACAGCACCTTGTACTGGCACGTCATGTACTGGCCGGGCTGGTCGGCGAGCGGGAACTTGAATACGTAGTCCCACTCGTGCACGCCCGCGATGCCCTCGCGGTACATCGGATGGCCGATCAGGCGGTACACCTCGAGCTTGGGCGTGCCCACGTCGATCTTGCGAAGCGCTTCGACCTGCGGGAACACCGTGGACTCGACGATGGGACGGGCCTTCTCGACCGCCGGCCACACCGGCTGCTGCGTCTGGCCGTCGTCGATCCTGCTCAGGTGCGTGGAGCCGCAGGCGGACAATGTCGCCGCCGCGGCCAGCGCCAGGGCGAACCCTGGCATTCGTTTGAAATTGAACATCGTTGAAACCTCTGCCTCGCGGCCGGAGCCGCGGGATGGAATGGATGACGGACGAGCGGTCGGGACGCTGCGGGCACGAAGTCCCGCAACGTCCTTTCCCCTCCGCTCTCGTCAGAAGACGTAGCCGACGCCGACGCGGAACACAGGCTCGTCGCCCTTCGCCGCGGACACGCCCGCGTTGAAGTTCACGCGGCCGTTGTCGCTCCAGCGCGACACACCCACGCCCAGCGCGGCTTCGCCACGGTAGGACGCGACACCGGCGTTGACCGCGGTCTTGCCCGGCAGGTACGGCGTCACGTTGACCAGGGCCGAAGCCGCCGCGATACCGCGATTGGCCTGGCGGTTGACCTGGTTGATTTCGTCGCCGAGGTCCTGCCACACGTCGTTGATGCGCTGGTCGGTGTAGCTGTTGGCCTGGTTGAGCACTTCCGTGTTGTTGCTCTGCAGGCGCTGGTTCAGCTGGCTGATGTTGACCGCATCGTGGTCGGCCACGCCGTCCGCGACGTTGTGGATCGCCACCGGCGTCGAAGCGCCCTCACCACCCATCGTGATGCTGGTCTTCTCGGCGTTGTCGTAGGTCACCGCGTCGGTGTCCTGCGTGCCGCGCGCCACGCTGATGATCTGGCGCGTCTCGGTCGCAACGCCTGCACCGCCGCTGCCCACGGAAACCGCACCCTTGGTGCTGCCGCCAATGCCGGAAGCGCGATCGGCAACCGCGTCGGAGCCGAGCGCCACCGAACTGTCGGCCTTGGCGTTGGCACGGCCACCCAGTGCGGTGCCCATGTTGACGTCCGACTTGGCTGCATAGCCCACCGCAGTCTGATTATTCGCGCCGTTCACGGCAGCGGTCGACGCCTTCGTACCGATGGCGATGGATGCGCCACCACCACCGGACGCGCCCGCGCCGATGGCCATGTTGTCGTTGTACGTGGTTTGCGCGCCTTCACCGATCGCGACGGTGTTGGTGCCAGCCGACTTGGCTCCGCCGCCGATGGCGACGGAGCCTGCATCGGTCGCCTGCGAGTCCGCCGCCGTCGAGTTGGCGTGGAAGTACTTGGTGCCTTCGTTCTGGAGCTTGAAGAGCTGGTCGCGCCGCCAACGTCCCTGCCCCGCAACGCCCGATCCGTCGGCGCGCACGCTGGCGACGTTGCTGTCGCGGCGGCTTTCGAGCAGGCCGTCGAAGCGGTCATCGCGCAGTTGCTTGTGGTCGATCGACGCACTGACGTCCAGGCTGTCGCCGGCCAGCGTGACGGTGTTGGCGGTGTAGCTGCCGTTGGTGGTGAGCGTGCTGCCCACGGCGTTGATCGCGATGTCCGATGCCTGCAGCTGCGCGGTCGGCTCGACGACGATCGTGCGGCCCTTGCTGGTCGCCGTGCCCGGACGGGCTTCGATGTTGATGCGGTCGTCCGCCGTCAGCTTGCCGCCAAAGGAGATCTGGCCGTCGGCGTCGGAACGCAGTTCGATCGAACCGCCGGCACCGGTGGTGGCGCGACGTGCTTCGATCGTGCCGGTGTTGCGCACGGCGTTGCGCAGCGCGTCGCCGGTGGCGGCGGCGGTCAGGCGCACGTTGCCGCCCTTCGCCACGATCATGCCGCCGTTGTCGACCAGCGCGTTCAGTTCCGGTGCGCCGAGGGCGACCGAGAAGCCGGAGTTGTCTAGCGACAGCGTTGCCGTCTGCGCCGAGCCCAGCGTCACGTCACCCGTGGCGTTGATCTGGCCCTTGTTCAGCACCTGGCCGCCGAGCAGCGCGACCTGGCGGGCGTTGATGCGGCCCTGGTTGACGATCGAACCCTTCGTGCTGCCGGCCGACAGGTCGAGCAGCTTCTGGTTGCCCGCGGCGCGGCCGCCGGCCATGAACTGCTGCGCGCCGATGTCCAGCGTCGAAGCAACGACGCTGTCGGCGTTGACGACGGCGTTCTGGCCGAACATCACGCCGGCCGGGTTGACGACGTACACGCGGCCGTTGGCGTTCAGCGTGCCCTGGATGTCGGTGGCCTTCACCGGACCGACGACGCGGTTCAGCACGGCCGAAGACGCGTTCGGCTGCGCGAAGTTGACGGTCTGGCCCTGCGCGATGTCGAAGTTGTTCCAGTTGACGACCATCTTGTCGGTCGACTGGGTGACGGTGGTGGTGGCGCCCTGCGTGGCGATGCGGCCAGTGCCGTTGACCACGACACCGCCGTCGGCGGCCCACGCGCTGCCGACGCAGCCCATCGCGACGGCGAGGACGGTCGGCTTGAGGACGCGCAGGGCGTTTTGCGATGCCGACAGCGTGCCGGCTTCGTAGCGTGCTTCGAATTGAGTCATGGGTACTTCTCTTGGGGGGATTTACTGAAAGCCGCGATGACGTGCCGATCCTTCGGTCATCCGCCGCCCGGCCCACGTTGCCGAGGCGTTGCGCCTCCGGCTTGGCTGCATCGCGACGCGACCGATGGCCGGCCCTGCGCGAGTGCGGGCCGCGACTTTAGGTTGGAAAGCCCCCTGGCCTGAAGGCGACGTTTTCCCGCGTGGCTCAGACAAATCCCATGTCCTGGACGTCCACAAACGAGAAGCCCCGCGCGTGCGGGGCTTTTCGATATCGCATCGATCGATGCATTCATCGTCGCCTGTCCAGCGACATCGGCAGCGACATGCGCGTCCCGCCCGTCATCCCGCCGGTCGATGTCGAACCGCCGTTGCATTGCTGCATCGGCCACACGCGCCCCAGGCGCTGGCGAACGACGCAACCCAGCGCGATCCAGCGATCGGTGCGCTCTTCGGCGCTGGAGGCCATCACGCGCTCGGGCGCGATGCCGCGACGCTGCGAACCACGCGGGATGGCCAGCGAGGCACGGCGCGCGGTCGCCGTGCGCATCGCGATCGCCCGCTTGCCCACATCGGCCACGTCGCGATCGTCGCGGGCCGCATGCACGCGCACCGGGGGGAGGTCGTGGATGCGCGGGGCCTGCATCGCGATCGCATCCGGCTCGCGCTCGACCGTCGCGTACACGCGCACGGTGGGCAGGTCGAAGGTGCGGATCGCGGTTGCGGTCGTGGTGGTGTTGTCGCTCGCAGCGGCGGTACGGGTGGCGATGGAATGGGTTGCCGCGACCATCGCCAGCGCGGCCATCAGGGTCATCGTTTTCATCGTTGCAGTCCTGTCGGGCGGCGGCCGCTCGCGGTCGCCGTGTGGGGCGTGAAGCAATCGGGGGATGTGTCTTGTCGAATCAGTCTTCGGGCACGATCGACGCGAGCGCCGCCTCGAAGCGCGTCCGCTGTGCCGGCGTGCACAGCTTCGCCAGCGCGTGTCCGAAGCGCGGATGCCGCGCGCCCGAGGCGATGTACTGCCAGCGATACGCACGCCGCAGCACGTCCAGCACGAGCAGCTGCTGGCGCATGCCGAACGGTCGTCCGCAGGCGGCGACGAAGTACGCCGCGTCCGCATCGGCCTGCGCGCGCAGGATGTCGTCCACCGCGCCCAGCAGCGCGATCAGGTCGTCCATCGCGGCATCGCGTTCGTCGTGATCCAGGCGTGCGTCTTCCGCGCGCCATTCGATCTCGTCCATGACCGAGTGCTGGCACTCCTCGCGGAAGTGGAACAGGAACACGTCCTTCCACAGCGGGCACAGTTCCTGCGTCGGTGCGATGCTCTCTTCGTAATGACGCTGCACGAACAGTTCGATCAGGTACACCAGCGCCAGCACCGCCCAGTTGCGGCGTGCCAGCACGAACTGCGCCACCGCGTTGGGTTCGGCCGTCTTCACGTGGCCGTCGGGCATTCGCGCGTCCAGCAGCGCTTCGAGGCGACGGAACAGCTCCTGGTGCTTGATCTCCTCGTCGGAAAACCGCACCAGCGCTTCCAGCGCCTTCTGGTCGCCGAGCCAGTGCAGGCCCGAGGTCTGCAGCATCTTCGCGCCGATGAAGCGCTCGCACAGGCCGAACATCCACGCGTAGGTGCGTCCCTGCACCTGGCTGAAGAAACGGCGCTCATCGCTGTCGAGGAAGTCCAGCTTGTTCACCAGCGACAATCCCGCCGGCAGGAAGGTGCGGTCGAAATCGAAATCACGGCCGCGGATCACGTCGCGGTCGATGTCCCAGCGCACGCGCCGCGACACTTCGATGCAGCGGGCATAGCGCGCCCTGTCGGCGTCCGCCACTTCGGCATTCCATTGCGGGGCGGTGGTGCGGGCAGTTGCAGCGTTCATTCGTGACTCCAGGTGCTTCTCGCGCCGGCGTTACGCAGGCGCCATGGTGGGATCCAGCACGGCCTTCACTTCGGCGACCGAGTTCGCCGGAAAGCCGGACCGCTTGGCGTGTTCGTGGATCAGCGCTTCGTCGCGCGCCATGTACACGCAGTAGGTCTTGTCGGCGGTGACGTAGGAATGCAGCCACTGGATGTCGGTGCCGAGTTCATCCAGCACGTTGTTGGACTGCAGCGCGACGCCGCACAGCGCTTCCATCGGCTGGGCGCCGATGCCCTGGATGTTCCGTTCGATCACGTATTTCTTGAACATGACGAGCCTCCGTTGTGCGCCTGTGGCGCGAATGGCCGGCGGGGGAACCGGCCGAATCGAAAGGGTGTCGCGTCAGCGCTTGTGCGCGAGCACGTTGACGCCGTACGCGTGCAGGTGCGTGTGGAACTTGCGGTCGATGTCGGTGCCGGCGAAGCATTCGAAGCGTTCGGTCACCTGCGCGTCGCTCAGTCCGCAGTCGCGTAGCAGCTCCATCAGCAAGCTTTCCGTCACCGCGCCGCCGATGCACGACGCCCACAGGTCCGCATTGCTGCGCACGCCGGCGGCGAGTTCGCGATCGAGCACCACGTCGGCCAGGAACAGCCGGCCGCCGGGCTTCAGGACGCGTGCGATCTCGCACAGCACGCGCGGTTTGTCGGGCGCCAGGTTCAGCACGCCGTTGGAGATCGCGACGTCGACGCTGGCGTCGTCCATCGGCAGATCCTCGAACGTGCCCTCGAAGACGCGGATGCGATCCAGCAATCCCGACTGCGCCGCCGCACGCAGCGCGCTGGCGCGCATGCCGGGCGTGAGGTCGACGCCGATCGCGCGGCCGTCGGGGCCGGCGGCCTTCGCGGCGAGCAGCAGGTCCATTCCGGCGCCGCACGCGTGGTCCAGCACCACCGCCCCGGCAGGAATCGTGCCGATGCGCAGCGGGTTGCCCACGCCCGAGAAGCGCTCGGTGCAGGCCACCGGCAGCGCGGCGAGCTCGGCGGCGTCGTAACGCAGCTGGCGGACGGCGTAATCGGCACCGGTGTGGAAGTGGAATCCGCTGGCCGGGGCGCGTGCGACACGTTCGTACGTCGCACGAACCTGCCGATTCAGGTACATCGTGTCCAGTTCGAGCGGGCAACGGGTCATTTCGGCCTCTCTTCGCCGGCGCGTTTCCGGCATGGGGCCAATCTACGGACGGCCGGTAACGGTCCGATGTCCCGTGTCGATGGATTTGTAACCGTTGGTAACAGGGGCGGATACTGCGCCCGCAATGCGGCAGGATGCCCGCCCGAATCCCCTTGGCGACGGCAGGTAACGCGATGGCCCACACGCCCTGTGTCCTGGTGGTCGACGACGACCAGCCCACGCGCGAGATGCTGCTGGAAGCACTCGCGACCCACGGTTTCCGCGCGTTGCAGGCGGGCGACGGCGCCGGCATGCGACGCGAACTCGAACGCGAGGCGCCGGACCTCGTGCTGCTCGACATCCGCCTGCCCGGCGAGGACGGCCTGACGCTGGCGCGCTTTCTTCGCGAACGCTACGACGTGGGCATCATCATGGTCACCGGCTCGGGCGACGTGATCGATCGGATCGTGGGGCTGGAGATCGGCGCCGATGATTACGTCGCCAAACCCTTCGACCCGCGCGAACTGCTGGCCCGCGTGAAGAGCGTGCTTCGCCGCATCCAGGCGCGTCCCGATGCCACCGCTGCATCGGCGCCTCAAAACGCGCGGCGCGTGCCGTTCGGGCGCTGCACGCTCGATCTCGACTCGCACCAGCTGTACGACAGCGACGGCAGCGAGGTGATGGTCACGCACATGGAATTCGACCTGCTGCGCGTGCTGCACGAGCACGCGGGCAAGGCGCTGTCGCGCGATGCGATCCTCACGCTGACGAAGAACCGCGAGTGGGAGCCGTTCGATCGCTCCATCGACATCCGAATCGCGCGTCTGCGGCGGAAGGTGGAAGTAGATCCGGACAACCCGCGGGCGATACGGACGGTGCGTGGCGTCGGCTATATGTTCGTGCCGTAGCTCCCTACCCCACTCCTATCCCGCTGGGTTGAGCCCCTCTCCCATCGGCGACCGAAGGGAGTGCAGAGCTGAGAGGGGTTGGGGTGAGGGGCAACGAAGCCGTATCGCTCGAACGACGATGCGGCGCAAGGCTAGATTCTTGCTTTCAACACAAAGCAGACCACGACAACCTGCCCCGTAATCACTCCGCCGACCCTCACCCCAACCCCTCTCCCGGAGGGAGAGGGGCTTAGAGCAGGGCGCGGCGAACACCTTTTTGTTTCAACCCTGTAACACCGCCTCCGCAGCCCGAACCCCGCTCCTATACTCGCACCACGCACACCACGGGCCTGGCCATGAACGACGGCGCCCCCACGCCGGTGCAGCTCGACGAACGCGAACGCGCGCTTCGCGAAAGCGAGCTGCGGTTGCAGCAGGTGCTCGACAACACTTCCGCGGCCGTGTTCGCGAAGGATCGCGCGGGCCGCTACCTGTTCGTCAATCACGAGTTCGAACGCCTGACCGGCCGCAATGCCGACGCGCTGCTCGGCCACAACGACCGCGACATCTTTCCGCCCGAAATGGCCGCGGCGCTGCGCCGCAACGACATGCTCGTGCTGCTCGAAGCGCGCGCGATGGAGTTCGAGGAAAGCGGCGTGTTCGCCGGCGAACACCGCACGTTCCTGTCGGCGAAGTTCCCGTTGCTCGACATCGACCAGGTGCCGTACGCGGTGTGCGGCATCGCCACCGACATCACGCGGCGCAAGCAGGTGGAAACCGCGCTCACCAGTTCGGCGCTCGCGGTGTCGGGCGCGTACGGCCGCGACCTGTTCGTGGAACTGTCGCGTTACCTCTCGGCGATCCTCGACGTCGACGTCGCGTTCATCGCGCAGATCCGCGAGGACGAACCGACGATGATGCGCATCCTCGCCTTCGTCGCCGACGACAAGCCGCGCGAGAACTACGATTACCCCATCGCGAACACCGCCTGCGACACCGTGGTGGGACACGGCTTCCGCATGTATCCGGCCGGGCTCGGCTCGCTATTCCCGCTGGACGACGACTTCATCGAGATGGGCGCGGAGAGCTATGCCGGCTATCCGCTCAGCGATGCGCAGGGACGTCCGCTAGGCATCATCTCCATCGTCTCGCGACGCCCGCTGGAGCAGCCGGAGTTCATCGAATCGGTGATGAAGATCTTCGCCGTGCGCGCGGCGGCGGAGATCGAACGCCAGCGCGCCGAGGACGTCGCGCAGCGCAATGCCGAGCACCTGCGCGCGACGGTGAATGCGGCGCTGGACTGCATCATCGCGATGGACGAGCGCGGCATGATCGTGAAGTTCAATCCCGCGGCGGAAGCCTGTTTCGGCATCCGCGAGAAGGACGCGCTCGGCCGCTCGCTCGCCGACACCATCATTCCCGAACGCTTCCGCGAGCGTCATCAGTTCGGCCTGAAGCTGTACCTAGAAGGCGGCCCCGGCCCGGTCCTGAAGAAGCGCCTCGAGGTCACGGCGATGCGGGCCAATGGCGCGGAATTTCCCGCCGAGCTCGCCGTGGGCGTGGACGACAGTCCCTCCGGAAAGGTGTTCATCGGCTATCTGCGGGACATCACCGAGCGCACCGAGGCCGAGCAGCGCCGCCGGCGACTGGAAGCGCAGTTGCTGCAGGCGAAGAAGATGGAAGCGCTGGGCCACCTGACCGGCGGCATCGCGCACGATTTCAACAACCTGCTCGCCAGCATCATGGGCTACGTTGCGCTGGCGCACGAGCGCAGCGACAACGGCGAGGACGCGCGACTGTCCGGCTATCTCGACCAGGCTCTGCAATCCTGCGAGCGCGCGCGCGACCTCATCCAGCAGATGCTGATGTTCAGCCGCGGGCAGAAGGGACAGGCGCAGGCGATCGACGTCGCGACCTGCATCGAGCAGAACCTAGCGGTGCTCAGCCCGACCTTGGCCCAAGGCATCGAGGTCGAACAGGACGTTCAATCGGGCGCATGCGCCGTGCAGTTCGACCCGGTGCAGCTCGGGCAGGTGTTGCTGAACCTCTGCGTGAACGCGTGCGATGCGATGCAGGGCGAAGGTCGGCTCCGACTCGCGCTTCGCGACGCGCGCGTGGAGGCGATGCAGTGCGCCGCGTGCCGGCAGCCGGTGGACGGCGAGTTCGTCGAACTGAGTGTCGGCGATACCGGGCCGGGCATCGAGGCCGCTGTGCTGGAGCGCATGTTCGATCCGTTCTTCTCGACGAAACCACCGGGAAAAGGTGCCGGCATGGGCCTGGCGACGGTGCACGGCATCGTCCATGAACACGGCGGGCACCTGCTCGTCGATACGGAACCCGGACGCGGCACGTCGTTCCGTGTGCTGTTGCCCGCGTGTGCGGATGCGGCGCGGACGACGCCGTCACGACGCCGTTCCGATCGCCTCGGCGTCGCGCGTCGCGAAGGGCGCGTGCTGGTTGTGGACGACGAGCACAGCGTCGGCGAGTTCATGTGCGAACTGCTGTCGAACTGGGGCCTGGAAGCGCATTTCGTCTCGACGCCGGAACTGGCGTTGGCGCGCGTTCGCGAGTCGCCAGCGCAGTACCGCCTGGTGATCACCGATCACGCGATGCCGACCATGACCGGCATCCAGCTCGCACAGGCGCTGGAGCCGATCGCGCCGCATCTCCCGGTGCTGCTGTACACGGGGCTGGCCGATCGCATCCGCGAGCCGTCGCTGCCGGCGAACATGCTGCGGACCGTGCTGCGCAAGCCGATCGACCATGGCCAGCTGTCGCGGATCGTCGACGATGTTCTGGTTGAACGGGGCGCGCGCGACGCGATCGCGTGAGTTCGCGCTGAACCGTGTGCCGGCGGAGGTTGCGGCGACACGGAATCATGACACTCCCGTTACGAACCGATGCCGCACCATGCGCGCTGGCATGCGATGACGGGCGTGTTCATGAAACCCAACGTGCTGATGGTCGAAGACGAAGCGTACCTGGCGATGGCGCTGGAAGACCTGCTCACCGACGCGGGCTACCACGTCCTCGGCGCCGCGCGGCTGTCCGATGCACTCGATATCGCCGACCACGAACACGTGGACGTCGCGCTGCTCGACATCAACCTGCAGGGCGAAGCGGTGTATCCGCTCGCGAACCGCCTTCGCGAATCCGGCGTGCCGTTTGCGTTCGCTTCGGCGTACTCGAAGGACACGATCCCGCGGGACTTCCGCGATTGCGAACTGGTGCGCAAGCCGTACACGTCCGAGCGGATCATCGAAGCGGTGGAGTCGATGGTGGAGCGGGCCCGGCCGCATTGAGCGTCTTTGAGGGTCGAGTGCAGTCCCGACGTCTCTCTTGCGCCGTCATCCCGGCGTAGGCCGGGCACTGAACCGCGGCGGCCCTTCATCACAATCGCTTCGTTGCCCCTCACCCCAACCCCTCTCCCGATGGGAGAGGGGCAGAAGCGGTCAGCCCTTATGCTTCGCCAACCACGCATCGATCGCCGGCAGGCGTTCCTTCCGAACGCCGACGCGATAGGTGATGTTCGCCATCGCGTTCTCCGTCGCGCGGCGCGAGCCCGTCGCGACGTACTTATCGGCGTACGCCTTCAACTTGCCGACCATCGCCGGATCCAGCGAGTTGTTCGCAAGGCGCGGGTAGTAGCGCGAGCGCGACGTCGAATCGACCTTCGCGTCCACCTGCTCGCGATGCGCCACGGCGAAATCGAACGCGAGGTCCGGATGCAGGCCGGCGACAGTGCGGATCATGCCGGCGCTGTTGGTCGCACCGGGCTCGTCGGTGAGCGCGAGTTCCAGCGCGCGTTGCGCAAGCGCGGCGTCCTGCGCGGACGACAGCAGCATGTACAGATCGTCCTTCACCAGCGGCGTCTTCTCCGACTTCGCGGCGGCGTGCAGGCGATCCCACGTGGCGGCATCGGCGTGCCGCGCCACGACGCCGAGCACGCTGCGGCGAAGTTCGCCCGGCAATGCACCGGAATCCTGCGCCGCGTAGCGACGACGCGACTCCCCGATCACGTCGCGATCGCCCAGTGCGCCGAGCGCTTCGATCAGGTCCGTGCGCAGCACCTTCACCGGATCGGCTTCGCCCGGCTTCGCGTCCCAGCCCACGCGGGCGAACACCGGCGACAGCTGCGCGATGGCGAACGCGCGGAACTTCGCCTGGCGTTGTGCGTCACCGCGGTAGTACGCGTCCAGGCTTTGCAGCGAACCCGCGATGTCGCCCCAGATCTGCGGGTCCGCATCGCGCGGCGTCGCCTTCACGAGATCGAGGTAATCCGACGAGGATTGCAGCCCCGCCATGCCGAGCGCCCAGACGTCGTTCATCACGCCGAGCTGGTCGATCGCATCGAGCTTGGCGAAGTTCGAACGAAGGCCCGCGAACTGCGCGGGCGCGTACAGCGTGCGGTAATAGCCGCTCTGGCCCGCGTTGACGACGACGGGACCGCAGCCAGGCACGTCGAGCGTGCCCTGTCCGCCTTCGACCACCGTGCGGGCCGGTTCACCGCCGGCCTGCGCGATCACCGGCACGCGCCAGCGCAGCGGCGTCTTGCCGGGGCGGTCGCGCGTGAACTCGTCCTGCGTGAGCGTCAGCGTCGTCTTGCCATCGGTGCACTTGCCCGCGGCGACGCGCAACATCGGGATGCCCGGCTGCAGCGTGAAATCGTGCGCGATGTCGAGGACCGGCTTGCCGGCGGCGGACTGGATCTCGCGCCACAGGTCGTCCGACACCGTGTTTCCGTACGCGTGCGCCTTCATGTAGCTGCGCACGCCCGTGCGCCACGCATCGCCGCCGACATAGCCTTCGAGCATGCGGATCACCGCGCTGCCCTTCTGGTAGGTGATCGAATCGAACGCCTGGCTCGCCTGCTCGACCGTTTCCACGTGCTGCACGACCGGATGCGTGGATTCGACCGAGTCCAGCGTCATCGCCGACTCGCGCGAGCCGATCGCTTCCAGTTGCGTGTTCCATTCCGGATGCAGCTTCTGCGTGGTGCGCGACGCCATCCACGTCGCGAAGCCTTCGTTGAGCCACAGGTCGTCCCACCAGCTCATCGTCACCAGATCGCCGAACCACTGGTGCGCGATCTCGTGCGCGGCGACGGCGAATACGCGCTGCTTGTCCGACTGCGTGGAAATGCTCGGATCCAGCAGCAGCGTGTGCTCGAAGGTGAAGATCGCGCCCCAGTTTTCCATCGCGCTGAAGAACTGGCTCGCGCCCGGCGATGCCACGTTGTCCAGCTTGGGCAACGGATACGGCGTGCCGAAGTAGTCGTTGTATTCGCGCAGGACGTCGGCCGAGGAATCCAGCGCGAAGCGCGCCTGGTCGATCGCGCCGCGCTGCGTGACGACGCCGATTTCCACGCCGTCGGCCTGCGTGGTCGCGCGTTCGAAATCGCCGACCGACAGGAACAGCAGGTACGTCGACATCTTCGGCGAGGGCGCGAAGTCCACGCGCGTGGTGCCGTTGCCGAGATCCTTCGCGGAGGACGCCGGCATGTTGCTCACCGCCATCAGGCCAGTCGGCACCGTGGCTTGCAGCGTGAAGGTCGCCTTGTGCGCGGGCTCGTCCCACGACGGGATCATGCGGCGCGCGTCGGAGTTCTCGAACTGCGTGAACAGCGCGCGCTTGTTGCCTGCTGCCGTGTCGTAGTCGATGGCGAACAGGCCGTTGGCCTGCGTGCCGATCTTGCCGGTGTAATCCAAGGCCAGGCGGTACTGGCCCGGCGCGAGCGGCTTGTCGAAGGTGAAGGTCGCTGTCTGCGCCTCGTTGTCGACGGCGATCTTCGGCGTGAGCGCCTTGCCCTTCGCCGGCGTCAGCGTGGCCGAAGCGAAGGCCATGTCGAGCGCGTTCAGCGTGATGCTCGGCGTGGGCTCGAGCACCTGCAGCGTGATCGTCGCCTTGCCCGCGAGGGTCAGCTTCGCGATGTCGGGCGTGATCGCCACGTCGTAATGCGTTGGCACTACGTTGCGCGGCAGCTGCGTCGTCGTGACGGGGCGGCTGGTCGGAGCGGCGGGAGCGGCGGGGGCCGCCGTCGAAACGGCGCTGAGGCCGGCAAGGGCCAGCGCGACGGCGGTTACCAGGGTTCGGCGCATCGTTCGACAACCTCGTGATCGGGATGGAGGCACAGTGCCAGAGGCGCAGTGTGCCCGTCCTGCCGGCAGCGTGGCGCCGCCCGGATGCGGCGCCGATCACGAAAGGTGGAAGAAGGAGGCCGCGCCGGCGGGCCGGAGACGCAGGAACTGCGTCGCCGCGACAAGGTGCCCGGGGGCGGCCTCCATGGAAGGAAGACCGCAAGAGCCGTGCCACCGGGACGGCCCGACGCCGGCCGCATTCCGCCGCCGATGTGTCCGGCGCCAAGCGCACGGTTTTCCGGACGCGGTAAAGAGTTGCGTGGCGTAAACCGGGCACCGCCCGCATTCACCTAGCCCAACGCTGGCAGCGGATTTTCGCGCCGATTTGACGCGTGTCGAACGAATGCGCGCGCACCCTGCCGCGTACCTGACGAACTCGCCTGGGAGGGCACGATGAAAACAGGTACTCGATCCGACATGCGCATGGGCCTGTGGCTGGGCGTACTGCTGCTCGCACCCGCCGCGGTGATGGCCGGCGACGACAAGGCCAAGCTGATGGACACCGACGGCGACGGCATGGTCAGCTCCGCCGAGCACGCCGCAGGCGCGAAGACGATGTTCACGCAGATGGACGCCAACAGCGACGGCAAGGTCACCGCCGCCGAGATGGACGCCCATCACGCCGCGAAGATGGGCGGGAAAAGTGGCGACAAGATGAAGATGTCGTCGGCCGACAAGATCAAGAAGCTCGACACCGACGGTGACGGTGCGATTTCGGCCGCCGAACACGACGCCGGCTCGGCGCAGATGTTCACGAAGATGGACACCAACGGCGACGGCAACCTGACCGCAGCCGAGATGAAGGCCGGACACGACAAGGAAATGCGATCGGCGAAGAGTTCTCCGTAAGTGCGTAAAGCAGAATGGATCCAGCATTCGCTGGAATGATGGTGTAAAGCCCCTCTCCCATCGGGAGAGGGGTTGGGGTGAGGGGTAACGAAGTGTCACGGGCGAATTGCGATTGCGGAACAGCGCTGCGCGGTTGCTTCCGATGGCTGCGAAACACGCAAGCAGATGAATTCCAGCTGTCGCTGGATGACGGTGACTTTGTTGACGACCATGGAGTGCCCGCAGCCTACGGGCATGGATCCCGGTTTTCGCCGGGATGACGCCTTGGAAGCCCCTCTCCCACCGGGAGAGGGGTTGGGGTGAGGGGTAACGAAGCACCACCGGCGAACTGCGATTCCGGTGCAGCGCTGCGCAGTTGCTTCCGACAGCTGCCAACCACTCAAACAGAATGGATTCCAGCGTTCGCTGGAATGACGGTGAGGTCGTTGACCGCTATGGGAGTGCCCGAAATCTGCGAGCCTGGGTCCCGGCTTTCGCCGGGATGACGGTGAATAGACCAGAGACAGCTGAATACAAGGCGATGGTAATCAACGCGTCACCACGCAACGCACACGACGCATCACGACGAATGCGTCATGAAGCCCCGCATCACACCATTCGATCCAGCTCCAGCACCGCAGCCCCTTCGACCACGCGTCCCGCCGCTACCGCCACGCGATCGCGTCCCTCGTGCTTGGCGCGATACAGCGCGCGATCGCCCGCGCGCATGAGTTCCAGGCCGACATCGCCGTGTTCCGGCATCAACGCGACGCCGATCGACACCGTGATGCGCAGCATCGCGCCGTCGGATTCGCCGATGCGCAGCATGGCCGCGCCGGCGCGGATGTCCTCGGCGCGTTCGAGCGCGGTCGCCAAGTCGCTTTCCGGCAGGATCAGCGTGAATTCCTCGCCGCCGTAGCGGCAGGCGATGTCTTCCGGACGGCAGCGCGTCTTCAGCATGCGCGCGAAGGCCGACAGCGCCGCGTCGCCCATTGCGTGACCGTGGCGGTCGTTGAAGGCCTTGAAGTGGTCGATGTCGAGCATCAGCACCGCGAGCGGCTGTTCGCGTCGTTGGCAGCGGGCGATCTCGCGCGCCAGCGATTCCTCCAGGTAACGACGATTGAACAGTCCGGTGAGCGGATCGCGTACCGCCTGGTGGCGCAGGCTTTCGCGCAGGCGCACGTTGGCGAGCGCGAGCGACAGCTGCTCGCACAGGCGGATCGCCAGCGATTCGTCGGGAATGCGGCCGCGAGCGCCCTCGCCCTGCAGCGACAGCCAGCCCACCACTTCGCCATGCGCGCTCAGCGGCACGCAGAGGCCGTGCACGTCTTCGGCGCCATGCGGCCGGCCGATGTGCGAGCACCGCAGGCCGTGGCGCAGGTCTTCCATCGCGAACGGCGCGTGCTTGCGCACCGACCAGCATGCCTGCAGCGCCGGCGCCGGATCGTTCGGCGCCACCGGGCTGCCCCATTGCGCGACGAGTTCGGCGTGGTCGCGCGAAGCACGGATGACGTACAGCAGGCCGCCCATTCCCGGCAGCAGCTGGCGGAACGTCGAGGCGGTGATTTCGTAGAGTTCCTGCGCGTCAGACGCCCCTTGCAACATCCCCGAATACTGGCTCAGCGCGGCCATGCTGTCGGACAGCCGCGCGAGTTGCTGCACGGTCGCGTTGAGTTCGGCGTTGGATTCCGACGCCGCGGCCTCGGCCTGCTGACGCACGCGGTTCTCGCGCGCGAGCAGCCGCTGCGCATGGCCGATCAGCAGCAGGCTCAGCGGAATGCCGATGCCCGCGGCCAGCAGCGTCAGCCAGGCCGAGCGCTCCGCGCGCCTGGATCGCGTGGACAGCAGTGCATTCTCGGCGGCCCGCAGCTTGTCGAGCCGGGTGGCGATGTCGCGATCGCCGTTGCGGATCGCTGCCAGCAGCGGCGCATCGACCGGCGCGTCGACGCCGCGACGCCAGGACTGCATCGCCTGTTCGCTCAGGCGCAGGCGCGCGTCGAGGGAACGCCGCAGCTCCAGTGCGCGTCCGAGCTGCTCGGGGTTGTCGCTGACCTGTTCGGCGAGCAGGTCCGCCTCGCGCTGCAATGCGCCGCCGATGCGCCAGAAGCTGTCGCGGTTCTCGGCACGCCCGGCGAGCAGGTAGCCGCGCGATTCGGCCACGGCCTGGTGCTTGAGCGACTCGATCCGGTCCAGGTGCTGGAGCACGGTGTAGGTGTGCGTGACCGAGCGATAGTCGGACGCGAACTGGATCGCGTTGGCGACCACGTACAGGCCAAGCGCCATCAGGATCACCGTGGCGGCGAGGAACACGCGCAGCGGCGAGAGTCGGCGGCGGGTTGCGGTCATGGAATCGCGTCGTCCGGCGCGGTTTCGTCGCGCGTGTGGCTTCCATGCCGTGGATGAAGGCGGCGCGCTCCGGCCCGCAGGCCGCATCGCATCGCGGTTTGTCGGGCATTCTATCGGCCGGGCCTGTTCATTCTTGAGACGCAGGCCGCACCTTCCCTCCGGGAGCGCCCCGATGAGCCACCCCATCGCCATCGACGTCCTGCTCGAACCCGACCCCGTCACGCAGGCCCGCGCACGCGAACTCAACGCGGCGTTGCGCGCGGATCATCCGGCCGGTTTCGCATTCGACGCCACGCACCTTCCGCACGTCACGCTGGTGCAGCGTTACGTCTACGAACACGATCTGGATGCGCTGCTGGCGGGGATTGCGAGCGTCGCCGAAACGCAGAACCCGCTCGCGCTGTCGCTGGACGTCACCGGCGTGCAGGTGCGCGTCGATGGCGACACGGGCAGCGCGTCGTGGCGCATCGCCCCGTCACCGGCGTTGCAGGCGCTGGCCGACGATTGCCTCGCCACGGCTCAGGCGCTGGCCATCGCGGGCGGGACGGCGGAGGCGTTCGTACGAAACGACGATGGTTCACCGATCCGCGACTCGACGCTCCGCTATGTCGAGCGCTTCGTCCCGGACCACAGCGGTGCGAACTACGCGCCACACCTGACGCTCGGCCATGCGCGTGCGGCGTTCCTGCGGGAGCTGGAAGTGGCGCCTTTCACGGCGTTCGCGTTCGCGCCGGTGGCGGTGGGCGTGTATCAGCTGGGGAATCATGGAACGGCGCGGCGGGGGATCTGGCGATGGCCGGGGCGGACGCCAGATCCGGGCGCGCGCCCCTGAGCATCGTCATCCCGGCGAAAGCCGGGAACCAGGCTCGTAGCACCTGGGCAACTCCGACGCCGCCGACCAACCTCACCGTCATTCCAGCGAACGCTGGAATCCATTTTTGGGCTTCGCAATTTCGACGAGCGAAGCAACCACGCAGCACTGTGCGGCACTCGTCGGTCACCGCAACCACTCCGTTGCCCCTCACCCCAACCCCTCTCCCGTTGGGAGAGGGGCTTCCAATCTCGTCATTCCAGCGAAGCTGGAATCCATTTGGGCTTCGCGTTTCGACGAGCGAAGCAAGAGCGCAGCACTGTGCGGCACTCATCGGTCACCGCGACCACTCCGTTGCCCCTCACCCCAACCCCTCTCAGCCCTGCACTCCCTTCGGTCGCCGATGGGAGAGGGGCTTGCACCTTCGTCACTCCAGCGAAAGCTGGAATCCATTCCGCTTTGCGCTTTCGAGCTGAAGCTGAGGGTTAAAGCAGCGACTCACCCCTCCGGCACCCACACGTACGCATCGCCCTGCGCCTTCACGTGGCCGAGGCCCGGGAACGGGAAGTGCACCGCGTACACGCGCAGGTTGCCGTCGGCGGCGCGCTTGAGCAGCGCGCGGCGTGCGGCCTGGGCGGTCGGCGCGTCGGTGTCGTAGCCGATGGTCCAGTCCGGGCGCTGCACCGACACGATGGAGTGATGCGCGGCGTCGCCGATGTAGAGCAGGCGCTCCCCGCCCGACGCGATCTCGTACGCGCTGTGGCCCGGAGTGTGGCCCGGCAGCGCGACGGCGGTGACGCCCGGCAGCACGGTCGCGCCGGGTTCGAAGGTCGCGACCTTCGGGCCGATCGCCGCGACGAGCTTGGCCGCGTCGGGGTTCTTCTGGATCGCCGCCCACTCCGGCGCCGACAGGTGCACGGCGGCGTTGGGGAACGCGAGCGTGCCGTCCTTCGCCAGCAGGCCGCCGACGTGGTCGGGATGGCCGTGCGAGATGAAGATGTCCGTGACCTGCGCCGGCTCGACGCCCGCCGCCTTCAGCGACGCCTGCAGCTTGCCGGCCTTCGCCCAGCTCACGTCGCCGGCGCCGGTGTCGAACAGCAGCGTGCGGTCGCCGTCGCGCACCAGCAGCGGCTGGATGCTCAGGTGCAGCACGTCGGTCGGCTGGCCGTTTGCGGTGAGCAGCGCGGCAACGTCCTCGGTCTTCTGGCCGACGCCGAAGGTCTTGCCGTCGTTGGGCGTGTCGATGGTGCCGTCGAGCAGCGCGACCGCATCGAGCGCCCCGACCTTGAAGCGGAAGATGTCGGCGCTTTCCTGCGGCGCGGGTGCAGGCGCCGGCGCAGCCGGCGTTGCGGCCGGAGTCGCCGGCGCGGCGGCCTGCTCTTCGGATGCGGGCTTCGCGCAGCCGCCGAGCATCGCGCCGGCGAGTAGCAGGGAAACCGTGAGGGAAAGGGACGTGCGGGTCATGGGGGTGCTCCGAGGGTGGAAGGACCGGCGACCACGCCGGGACGCGCGAGAGCTTAGCGCGGCAGGTTTTCCGGTGCCGCAATGCCCGAACGTTGCGGGCCTGGGTCCCGGCCTTCGCAGGGATGACGGCTTCGGATGCGCACGCGCGAACTCCAACACCGAATCACGCAGTCTCACTCCCTGAGACCCGCGCGCCCTACAACGCCCTGCCCTTCCGCGAATCGAATCCGCATGAGCCAGCCGGCGCGCAGTCCGTCCGACCTCTCCGTCTTTCCCGAGGTCGCACGACCGCGGCCCGCCGCCGACGGGCGCGCGCTCGCGCAGCGGCTGGAGAACAAGTACCTCTCGCGCATTACCGGCGTGCACACGGTGCCCGGCCGGCCCGAGCGGAGCGTGCCTATGCCGGACGACGTTCCCGCCGGCGTGGTGCAGGCGCTGGGCGCGCGCGGGATCGACCGCCTCTATTCGCACCAGGCCGAGGCGTGGCACGCGGTGCGGCGCGGCGAGGACGTGGTGATCGCCACCGCCACCGCGTCGGGCAAGAGCCTGTGCTACCTGCTGCCCGTGCTGGCCGCCGCATCGACGCAGCGTTCGAAGGCGTTGTTCCTGTTCCCGACCAAAGCCCTCGCGCAGGACCAGGTCGCCGAACTGCTCGAACTCAACGCCGCCGGCAATCTCGGCGTGCGCACCTTCACCTTCGACGGCGACACGCCGGGCGATGCGCGGCAGGCGATCCGCCTGCACGGCGACATCGTGGTGAGCAATCCGGACATGCTCCACCAGGGCATCCTGCCGCACCACACCAAATGGGCGCAGTTCTTCGAGAACCTGCGCTATGTGGTGATCGATGAAGTACACAGCTACCGCGGCGTGTTCGGTTCGCACGTGGCGAACGTGATCCGCCGCCTGCAGCGCATCTGCGCGTTCTATGGTTCGAAGCCGCAGTTCATCCTGTGCTCGGCGACGATCGGCAATCCGAAGGCGCACGCCGAAGCGCTGACCGAGCGCGACGTCACCGCCGTCACCGAATCCGGCGCGCCCAGCGGCGACAAGCATGTGCTGCTGTGGAACCCGCCGGTGGTCAATCCCGACCTCGGCCTGCGCGCCTCTGCGCGGTCGCAGAGCAACCTCATCGCGCGCCTGACCATCAAGGCCGGGTTGAAGACGCTTGTGTTCGCGCAGTCGCGATTGATGGTGGAAGTGCTGACCAAGTACCTCAAGGACGTCTTCGACAACGATCCGCGCAAGCCCGCGCGCATCCGCAGCTACCGCGGCGGCTATCTGCCGACCGAACGCCGCGAGACCGAACGCGCCATGCGCGCCGGCACCATCGACGGCATCGTCTCGACTTCCGCGCTGGAGCTGGGCGTGGACATCGGCGCGCTCGATGCAGTGGTGCTCAACGGCTATCCCGGATCGATCGCCGCGACGTGGCAGCGCTTCGGCCGCGCGGGCCGGCGAAAGCAGGCGTCGGTCGGCGTGCTGGTCGCCAGTTCCGATCCGCTGGACCAGTACGTCATCCGGCATCCGGAGTTCTTCGCCAGTGCCTCGCCCGAACACGCGCGCATCCACGCCGACCAGCCGGTGATCCTGCTGGACCACATCCGCTGCGCGGCGTTCGAGCTGCCGTTCCAGGCGCGCGAGCTGTTCGGACCGGTCGATCCGCAGGTGTATTTGCAACTGCTTTCCGAAGATGGCGTGGTCCACAACGAGAACGATCGCTGGGAGTGGATCGCCGACAGCTACCCCGCCAACGCGGTGAGCCTGCGTTCGGTCGCCGACGGCAATTTCGTCGTGGTCGATCGCACCGAAGGCCGGCAGACGATCATCGCCGAAGTCGATTTCTCCTCCGCGCCGCTCACGCTGTACGAAGGCGCGATCTACATGGTGCAGGCCACGCCCTACCAGGTCGAAAAGCTCGACTGGGACGGCCGCAAGGCGTTCGTCACGCGCACGCACGTGGACTACTACACCGACGCGATCGACTACACCAAGCTGAAGGTGCTCGAACGTTTCGACGGTTCGCCCGCCGGTCGCGGCACCTGCCACCACGGCGAGGTGCACGTGGTGCGGCGCGTCGCCGGCTACAAGAAGATCCGCTACTACACGCACGAGAACATCGGCTACGGCCCGGTCACGCTGCCCGACCAGGAGCTGCATACGACGAGCGTGTGGTGGCAGCTTCCGCCGGCCGTGCTGGAGTCGGAATTCGCATCGAGGCAGGAAGCGCTCGACGGTTTCCTCGGCGCCGGATATGCGCTGCATGTCGTCGCCAAGCTCGCGGTGATGGCCGAAGGCGTCGATCTGCAGAAGGCCGTCGGCGACGGCAACGGCGCGTGGTTCGCCAGCGCCGACGGGCGCGGCCGTGGGCAGCTGCGCGGGGCGGGCGACGATGCGGCCACGCTGGAAGACGGCGAGCGTTTCGTGCCCACCGTGTACCTCTACGACAACTACCCCGGCGGCGTGGGCCTGAGCGAACCGCTGCATTTTCGCCAGCGCGAACTCGTGCAGCGCGCGGTCGAACTGGTCGAACGTTGCGACTGCAAGGCCGGTTGCCCGGCGTGCGTGGGGCCGGTGCTCGCGATGGACGAAGACGCGAGCATCGCGCCGCGCGCGCTCGCGCTGCGCGTGCTGAAGGCGCTGGCACCGGCATGAGTCTGACCCTCGCGCGTCTTCAACAACTCAAGCGGCAGGCGGGCGCAGCGGCTCCCACGAAGCAGGTCGAGCCGGCGCGAACGCCGAGCATCGACGACCTGCGCCGCCATCTGCGACGTCGCGCGCCGGAACCGGTGGCGCGCATCGCATCGAACGACCGCCACGTACCGGGCGTGGAGATCGCACCGGGCCTGCGTCTGGTCGAAGCGCGACTGCCGTTCGCGCCGCCGCAGACGTGGATAGACGGACGGTTCGATCGGCGTGATGCGCTCGATGCACAGAACCTGATGTTCTTCGACACCGAAACCACGGGCCTGGCCGGCGGCAGCGGCACGCGCGCCTTCATGATCGGCGCCGCCGACTGGTTCGAGGGCGCGCTGCGCGTGCGGCAGCTGCTGATCACGGCGATGTCCGGCGAAGCAGCGATGCTCGACGTCTTCCGGCAGTGGCTGCGTCCGGACACGACGCTGGTCAGCTACAACGGCAAGTGCTACGACGCGCCGCTGCTCGCCACGCGTTTCCGGCTGAACCGCATGGGCACGCCACTGGCCGAGCTGTCGCATGTCGACCTGCTGTATCCGACGCGGCGCCGCTATCGCGGCCGCTGGGAAAACTGCCGGCTCGCGACGATCGAACGTCGCGCGTTGAACGTCGTCCGCGAGGACGATCTGCCCGGCTCCGAAGCGCCCGCCGCATGGCTGTCGTACCTGCGTGGCGGCTCGGCGCTCAACCTGCGGCGCGTGCTCGCGCATAACGATCGCGACGTGGCGACGCTGGCCGAACTGCTGCTGCATTTGTCGGAACTGACCGCCGCGGATATGGATGCCGCACAGGAGACACCGCTGCCGGCGGTGGAAGCCTGGGCCTGATCGTCCGGGGCCTTCGGCCGCGCAAATGGTTTCGCGGGAAACCACCTGGACCGCCCGGAAGCCCGTGAAATCGGCCGTTTCCGGCCGTTCCGGCCCCGGAAACGGGGCCTCGGGCGACTCATAAGCCCGAGCATCCGCCTATTAAGTCTGGTTATTTGTCAAGTGCCGTTTTCTGGACTATGTTCGATCCAGACCGGCCGATCCGTCACGTTTCGGCGGTCACACAGCAGTCCGCCACGGGCTGTTTCGTTGCATGGGGTGTAACGATCAACAGGGGGTTTGTCGTGAAGACGACGGCATGGCGTATGTCGGCCCTGCTCGTGCTCGCCGGTAGCTTCGGCGGTGCATACGCGCAGGAATCGCAGAATGGAGTCAGCTGCCCGCAGCTTCCGGCGAATTCGGGGCTGACGTGGGAATACAAGGCCACTGGCGGTTCGGACTTCTGCCGCGCGTTGCGTGCGGACGGCTCCGAAGCGTTCGGCCTGTACATCTCGCGCAAGGCGAACTTCGAGCCCAAGCGCGGCAACCGCGCCGAAGAAGCGGTGATCGATGGGCAGAGCGTGTACTGGTACAAGGGCGAACTGGCGACCAAGCCGGACATGCAGGTCCGCGAGACGCTCGTGCAGCTGCCCGACGGTCGCGTCGCGCACATCTGGTTGCAGGCATCGGTGCCGGACCTGGCCCCGACCTTGAACCAGGCGCAGTCGATGCGCTTTCCCGCCACGCGCCTGACCAGCAACTGACGTCTCCGGGCGAGCCGGACGGCTCATCCGCCCGCGATGCCGGGCGGAGCGCCGTCAATCGGCTTGCGCGTGCAATCAGCTTCTTTCGCAGTTACCGTCGCTCCTGCCGCTCCTAAGATCCGAGCCCGTTTTGCCTGCGAAAACGCAGCGCAGCACGGTTTCCCTCAATCCCTGGGCAGGAGAAGTGCAACATGATCAGGAAGCTTGCGGCCGAATTCATCGGCACGTTCTGGTTGGTCCTTGGTGGCTGCGGCAGTGCGGTACTGGCAGCCAATTTCGGCGGTGACGGCAATCCCCTCGGCATCGGCCTGCTCGGCGTCTCGCTGGCGTTCGGCCTCACGGTGCTCACCGGCGCGTATGCGCTGGGCCACATTTCCGGTGGTCATTTCAATCCGGCGGTGAGTTTCGGCCTGTGGGCCGGCGGCCGCTTCCCGGCGCGCGAACTGGTGCCCTACATCATCGCCCAGGTGCTGGGCGGCATCTTCGCCGGCTTCATCCTGTTCCACATCGCCCGCGGCACGCCGGGCTTCGCGATCGATCCGAACGCGGCCGGCGCCTTCGCCAGCAACGGCTACGGTTCGCATTCGCCGGGCGGCTACAGCATCAACGCGGCGTTCCTGACGGAAATCGTGATGACCGCGATGTTCCTGGTGGTGATCCTCGGCGCCACGCACGTGCGCGCGCCGGTGGGCTTCGCGCCGATCGCGATCGGCTTGGCGCTCACGCTGATCCACCTGATCAGCATCCCGGTGACCAATACCTCGGTGAACCCGGCGCGCTCGACGGGCGTGGCGCTGTTCGCAGGTCCTGTCGCGATGTCGCAGCTGTGGCTGTTCTGGGTCGCGCCGATCGCAGGCGGCCTGCTCGGCGGCGTGATCTACCGCTGGCTCGGCCAGTACGGCCCGGACGTCACCGGCACGCAGCGCTGATCGCACGCGCCCTCGTCGAAACGAAAAGGCCACGCGCGAGCGTGGCCTTTTTTGTGCGCCGATATCGCGACTCACGCGTCGGGATTCGAACGCGCGGCGCCTTGCGCCTTCAACTGCTTGATGAAATCGCCGATCGGCGCCTTCAGCTGCTGCAGCAGCGGATCGTCGCGATTGCGCAGCACCGCTTCGCTCAGCAATTTCAGGCCGATGGCGAACGCCGCCGCTTCGTCATCGTTGCCGAAGCGGCCGCTGGCGCGTTGCAGTTCGACGATTCGGAACAGGTCGTCGTGGTTGCCATCCTCGAAGCTCAGCGTGCCGCGCAGCGGCTGGTCCTCGCGCGGGGTGGCGAGGTGTTCGACGGTGATGCGGTAACGGTGTTCGCGAACGGCCATCAGAAGCGTCCCTCCTGGAAATCGACGAAGGCCTGCATGATCTGCTCCTTCGTGTTCATCACGAACGGGCCGTAACGCGCGACAGGTTCGCGCAGCGGCCGGCCCGCGACGAGGATCACGCGAAGCCCGCCCTCGCCCGCCGTCAGGCGCACGGTGCGGCCGCCGACGAGCACCGCGATTTCCTGCGAAGCGATCGCGCGCGATTGCGCGCCTTCGCCGATGGCACCGCCGCCTTCGAACGCATACGCGAAGGCGTTGTGGCCTTCGGGCAGGTCGTAGTCCCAGGTCGTGTTCGGCGCGAGTTCGATGTCCAGGTACACCGGATCGGTCGCCGGCTGGCGGATGGGCCCGGCCACGTCGCCGACGCGTCCGGCGATCACCTTCACGCGCACGCCGTCAGCGGGCTGCAACTGCGGGATGCGGTCGGGCGCGAATTCCTGGTACTGCGGCTGGCTCATCTTCTCCGCCGCGGGCAGGTTCACCCACAGCTGGAAACCGCGCATGCGGCCCTCCTGCTGCTCGGGCATTTCCGAATGCACCAGGCCACGGCCGGCGGTCATCCACTGCACGCTGCCGGGGACGAGCACGCCTTCGTTGCCGTGGTTGTCCTTGTGGCGCATGCGGCCGTCGAGCATGTACGTGACGGTCTCGAAGCCGCGATGCGGATGCTCCGGGAAGCCGGCGAGGTAATCCTCGGGCTGGTCGGTGCCGAACTCGTCCAGCATCAGGAAGGGATCGAGCATCTCCAGCTGCGGCGTGCCGATCACGCGCGTCAGGCGCACGCCGGCGCCATCGGAGGCGGGCATGCCGCGCAGGGTGCGGCCGATGTGGGCGAAGTCGGTGCTGTTCATGGGGAATCTCCAATGTCGCTTCCGACAATGTCGTGCCACGGCCGCCTCGCGGCCAGTGCCGTGGGTGGAACGGTCCATGTTCCGGAGCCTTCTGCCCGGCCCGCCGAGACTGGAGCTCGGGAACGTGGAGCGTTTTGCTCGACGCGCCGAGCTTGGAGCTCGGGACGCGAGGCTTTTTGCTCGACGCGCCGAGCTCGGAGCTCGGAGCGCGAGGCTTTTTGCTCGACGCGCCAGGTTCGGAGCTCGGAACGCGAGGCTTTCTGCTCGACGCGCCGGGTTCGGAGCTCGGCGCGCGAGGCTTTTTGCTCGACACGCCAGGTTCGGAGCTCGGCACGCGGAGCTTTTTGCTCGACGCGCCGGGCTCGGAGCTCGGAACGCGAGGCTTTCTGCTCGACGCGCCGGGCTCGCTGCTTCGCAGCTTCGCACCCCTCCCCAACCCTCCCCTGCGGGCAGGGGAGGGAGAGAGAACTCGCCTGCGCGCCCGTCACCACCCGATGCCGATGCCCGCGCCCGCCGACTGCTCGCTTCCGCTGAACGCCGCGCCCAGCGAGAAGGACACGTTCGGCTTCAGCTGGCGCTGGTAGCCGACCGCGAGCGCTTCCTGCCCTTCCGAATAACCGGCGCCCACGGACACGCGGTTCGTCGTCTGGATGTTCGCCGCGCTGGACGCCATGTGGATCATCGCGGCGTTCATCGCGCCGTGCCGGTTGATGCGACGGTCCGTCTGGCGGAATTCGTCCTCGACCTGCCCGCGCAGGTCTTCGATCGCCTGCATCGGCACCGCCACGATTTCGCTGACGCGCTGGTCGGTGTAGGCGTTGGCCTGGTTCAGCGTCGTCACCGACTGCGCCTGCATCTGCCGCACGTTCACCGCGTCGGTGCCGGATGAACCATCGGCGACGTTCGCCACCTGCCGCTCCGCGCCCGCCGCACCGACCGACACGGTGTTCGCGCGATCGGCCACCGAATTGGCGCCAAGCGCCACGCTGTTGTTCGCGTTCGCCTGTGCGTTGCTGCCCGCGGCGACCGAGTTGCTGCCGGTCGCGCTCGCCGGCGTGGCGTCCTGCGCGGTGAAGCGCGCATCGCTCCCGCCGCCTCCGCCGCCCTGCGTGTCGAGGAACTGCAACGCCGACGCGACGTCGTTGAACACGTTCCCGCCCAGCACGAACTGCGGCGCCTGCAGCACGCTGCCATTGACCAGCGAGCTGTCGCCCACCAGCGCACTGCTCACGCTCGACAGCCCGCCGTACAGCTGCCCGCCGTTGATCGCCTCGGTGCTGCCCGCGGCGACGAGACCGTCGCCGAGGTTGACGATGCGGTTCGGTCCCGCCCCCAGGTGGTTCGCGCTGAACGCACCCGCGCCTGCATCCCACAACAATGCGTCGCCCGCGGACACCTGCACCGCGCGAAGTTGCGCGACGTTCACCGCGTCGGTGTCCTCGCTGCCGGCGGCGACGTGGGTCAGCTTGCGGCTACCCGACGGATTGCCGATGGAGACTTCGCCGATGGACGTCTGCGGTGCGGCGAGGCCGAACGCGGCGTAGCCGCTCTGCGCGCCGACGCTGGTCATCGAGGCCAGCCCGATCGCGACCGACCCGTCCTGCGACACGTGCGTGCTCGCGCCCAGCGCTAGGCTTCCGACGCCCAGTGCCTGCGCCGTGGTGCCCAGCGCGATGGCCGATTCCTGTTCCGACAACGCATCGCGTCCGATCGCGACGCCGGCGAAGGCGTTGATGGCCGCGCGCGAACGAAGGCCGATCGCAATGCCTTCGTTCGCCACGGCGAGTGCGTCATGCCCCATCGCCACGCTGTCGTCGCCGTTGGCGATGGCCACGTGCCCGACCGCCACCGAACTGGCGCCGCTCGCAAGCGTGTTCAGGCCGAGCGCGCTCGCGCCGGTCGCATTGGCGATGGTGTTGAAACCGGCGGCCAGCGAGAGCGTTGCCAGCGCCTGCGCCTGCGTGCCGAGCGCCACCGCGTTGTCCGCGCCTGCCGTCGCGCCGGTGCCGCAGACGAACGCGCCGGTGCCGACGGCGATGACCGTCTGTCCGGTGGGACCGCTACACGCTTCCTGTGCCCGCGCGCGATCCGGAAGCCAGGCGCCGATGCAGACCGCGAGCAGGACGAGGCACTTCACGGCCGGTCGCAGTGGACGCGGCGATGCGGTTCGAAGGCGGATCATGGCGCGCTCCCGAGGCAATCGGCGCCGACGGATGGCGGCGTCGCCGAAGTCCCGCGCGCGCATCACCACGCGATCGCGCGCCTGACGTTCGAGCGGGCTGAGCTTTACGCCTGCGCCCGTTCAATGCCGATGAAGGACGCTGGCCGACGCGAGCGCTTCGTCGCCGCGCCTACCTGCGCGTGATGCGCCAGCAGCGATGGATGCGCGCGTCGCGCTCGAAGTCCGGCGGGATCGTGCGGGCGCTGATGTCCTCGACCTTCGCAAATTCCGCAACGCTCGCCTCGTCCAGGCGGAAGCGGCGGAAGTTGTTCGAGAAATACAGCACGCCGTCGTCGGCCAGGCGCGCGACCGCCGCGCGCAGCAGGCGCACGTGCTGCGCCTGCACGTCGAAGTCCTGCGCGCGCTTGGAGTTGGAGAACGTCGGCGGGTCGCAGAAGATCAGGTCGTACTGGTGCGTGTCCGCTTCCAGCCACGTCAGCGCGTCGGCCTGCACGAGGCGATGGCGCGTGCCGCCGATGTCGTTCTCGCGCAGGTTGTCGGCGCACCACTCCAGGTACGTCGCCGACAGGTCCACCGTCGTGGTGAGGCGCGCGCCACCGACGGCCGCGTGCACCGTCGCCGCGCCCGTGTAACCGAACAAGTTGAGGAAACGCGTGTCGTGCGCTTCCTCCGCGATGCGCAGGCGCATCGGGCGATGGTCGAGGAACAGGCCGGTGTCGAGGTAATCGAACAGGTTCACGCGCAGCAGCACGTCACCCTCGCGCACGGTGACGAACTCGCCGCGCGAATCCATCGCACCGTACTTGCTGCCGCCCTTGCCGCGTGCACGCGTCTTCAGCGCCACGTTGTCGCGCGGCACGTTGAATACGTCGCGCGCGGCGGCCAGCAGCTCGTTGAGGCGGCGGCGCTGGATGTTCTCGGGAATTTCCTGCGGCGCGGCGTATTCCTGCACGTGCAGGAACGTGCGCGGGTTCTGCTCGTGCGTGGTGTAGACGTCGATCGCCGCGGCGTACTCCGGGATATCCGCGTCGTAGGCGCGATAGCACGTGACGCCTTCGCGCTCGCGCCAGCGCTTGAGCTTGTGCAGGTTCTTGCGCAGGCGGTTGGCGACCATCTGCGCGCCTTCCGACAGCATCGGCGCCACTTCCGCGCCGGTGTCGTCGGTACGACGACGCTGCACCGGCGCGATGGGATCGCACACGATCAGCGTGCATTCGATCGCGCCGTTGAACACCTGGTACTTCTTCTGCGCGCGCAGGCCGGTGGCGAAGGCGAGTTCCGCATCGCCGCACAGCAGGCTCGCGCGCCACTGCGGCACGGCGCGCTTGAGCGCGTCGCCGAGCGCTCGGTACAGCGCGGGATCGGCGTGCAGTCGGGCGTCGTAGGGCGGGTTGCAGACGACCAGGCCGTTCAGAGCTTCCTCGTTCGCGGCGCTCGGCGCATGGTCGAGCGAACGGATGTCGCCGACGTGGAAATCGATCAGGCCGGCCAGGCCCGCCAGCACCGCGTTGTCCTGTGCGGCGCGGATCGCGTGCGGGTCGGTGTCGCGGCCGAAGAAAGCCGGGCGCAGCGCGTTCATGCCGGTCGCCTCGCGCTTGCGCGCGTCGTCGAGCAGCGCGCTCCACGCCGCGACGTCGAAACCGCGCCAGCGCGTGGGCGTTTCGTTCCCGTGACGCTGCAATCCCGGCGCGACGTCCGCGGCCATCAGCGCGCCTTCGATCAGCAGGGTGCCGCTGCCGCACATCGGATCCAGCAGCGAGCCGCCTTCGGCATACACCTTCGTCCACTGCCCGCGCATCAGCACGGCGGCGGCGAGGTTTTCCTTGAGCGGCGCTTCGCCCTGCTTCGTGCGCCAGCCGCGGCGGTGCATCGGGCCGCCGGACAGGTCGATGGACACGATCGCGCGCCCCTTGCGCAGCACGAGGTTCACGCGCAGGTCGGGCGATTCGACATCGACGTCGGGCCGCGTGCCGGTCTTCGCGCGCATGACGTCGACGATGCCGTCCTTCACGCGCTGCGCGGCGTAGCGCGCGTGCGTGATGGCTTCGCCGGACACGTGCGCATCGACGGCGACGGTGTGGTGCGGCTCGAGATGCTTCGACCAGTCGATCGCCGCGACGCCCGCATAGAGCGCGTGTTCGTCGGGGCAGTCGAACTCGTCGATCGGCCACAGCACGCGGCTGGCCAGGCGCGACCACAGCACGGCGCGCTGCGCGTCGGCGAGCGTGCCTTCGGCGTTGACGCCGGCGATGGCCGCGGTGGCGCGCGTGCAGCCCAGTGCGGCCAGCTCGTCGGCGAGCAGGTATTCCAGGCCTTTGCCGCAGCTGGCGAAGAACTTCATGTACGTAATCTCAGAGCGATGCGAGCAGCGAGGCGAACGCGTCCGCGCTCGCTTCGACGTGGTTGGAAAGACGGTGGCTGTCGTCCACCAGCAGCAGCCGCGCACTGCGCGCGTAAGCCCAGGCGACGACTTCGGCCGGCGCGATGAGTTCATCGTTCCAGCCGTGGATGATCGAGGTCGGCACGTTCGCGGCGGTCAGGCGCGGCGCCTTGCCCATGCTGACCGGCGGCGCCATCAGGAACAGGCCGAACGTGTCCACCTTCAGCGACACCAGGCCGGAGATGTAAGCGCCCAGGCTCGACCCGGCGAGCACCACCGGACCACGCGACGCGGCGGCCTGCGCGAGGCCGAGCAGGCGATCGACGCGTGCATACACGTCGCCGACTTCGCTCACTTCGCGCTTCGCGTCCAGATCGGTGTAGTCGGGGCGTTCGTGCGTCCAGCCCAGGCGCTCGGCCGCCAGCGCGAGCGCCGTCACCTTGGTGGCGTCGGGGCCGCTCTCGAAACCGTGGGAAAGGATGCAGTGTCCGCGAGTGCTCATGCGATGGAGTCTGTGATGTCGAGGGCGACGACGGCGTCGCCGCGGCGGATGGTGCCGCCTTGCAGGATGCGTGCGCACAGGCCGCCATGGCCGCGCATCGCGTTGTAACCGCCGGGGCCAAGCGCGGCTTCCATGCGCGAGCATGGATCGCAGGAATCGGTGCCTTCCAGCACGACCTCGCCCACGCGGAAACGCCGCCCCTTCAGCGCGATGAGCGGGATCCCCGAGACGACGAGGTTGCGTCGCAGCGTCGCCGGTTCGACCGATGCATGGCCCGACAGCGTGGCGATCACCGGCAGGTGTTCGGCCTGGATGAGCGTGATGCCGCGCTTGCCGCTGCCGCCGCTGTAGCGGTCCCCGACAAGCCCGGCGCCGGTTTCGGCGACGACTTCAACGACTTCGTTCATGGCGACGTCGCGCTTCGGACGCAGGCCGATCCAGTCCACCGCGCCGGTTTGCGGCAGCGTGGCCATCAGCTTGCCCAGCTCGGAGTCGGGCGGCGGGAGTTTCATGGGCGGTTCCGTCCGGGGGTCGGACCGCGACGGGCGCGGCTTGGGTCGACTGGAGCGAGGGGCGGCTGGAGCGGCGCCGCGCCTGGCGCGCGGGAGGCGAATGGTAGCATCCGGCCCCATGTCGACCGCCCCTCCGGCCCCGCCCATCGCCTTCGATCCGCTGCCCTACCAGGAGCGGCTGGACGCGCGGGCGCTCGACGCGATCGATCTGGTCGTCATCCACTGCACCGAGCTGCCGGACCTGGCGATGGCGCGGCGTTTCGGCGAGGAAGTGCTGTACGAGACCTCGCTCACCGGCAACAGCGGCCACTTCTACATCGACCGCGACGGCAGCGTGCACCAGTACGTCGCGCTCGACCGCATCGCCCACCACGTGCGCGGCCACAACACGCGCGCGGTGGGCATCGAACTGGTGAACCGCGGGCGTTATCCCGACTGGCTGGCGGCATCGCACCAGGCGATGGACGAGGCGTACACACCGGCGCAGATCGACGCGCTGATCGCGCTGCTGCGCTGGCTGGAAGTCGAGTTGCCGTCGCTGCGGACGATCGCCGGCCACGAGGACCTGGACACCACGCAGGTGCGCGCGACGGACGATCCCGATGTGCTGGTGCGCCGCAAGCGCGACCCGGGGCCGCTGTTTCCGTGGGATCGGGTGATGGCGGCGGTGGGGTTGGTGCGGGTGCCTTAGGGGCTCCAGTTCGCCGTCGTCCTGATCGGATCGTCATCTCGGCGAAAGCCGGGACCCAGGCCCGGGCGCGTGGGCACTCCCGGGTTGGCAAAACCACCTGGTCGTCATTCCAGCGAAAGCTGAAATCCATCTGCTTCTGCGCGCAACACTCGAAACAGCAGTGCTGTACGGCAAGGTTCGTTCACCGGTACGGCTTCGTTGCCCCTCACCCCAACCCCTCTCCCGTGGGGAGAGGGGCTCAAAGCGCCGTCATTTCAGCGAACGCTGGAATCCATTCTGCTTCTGCGCTCAAGACTCGAACAGCAGTGCTGCACGGCAAGGTTCGTTCACCGGGACGGCTTCGTTGCCCCTCACCCCAACCCCTCTCCCGTGGGGAGAGGGGTTCAAAGCGCCGAGCGAAAGCTGGAATACCTTTTCACTTCTGCGTTCGAGACTCGAACCAGCAGCGCTGTGCGGCAAGGTTCGTTCGCCGGTACGGCTTCGTTGCCCCTCACCCCAACCCCTCTCCCGCGGGGAGAGGGGCTGAAACCTCGCAGCCGGAACGATTCACGCAGCTTGCGCCAACCCCGGAAAGGCCTTCCGACACGCGCGGTTATACTTTCGTCCCGCCCCCGACAAAGCCTGCGCATGACCTCGCCCGCCAACGAGCAAGTCGTTCACGAACTGGTCGAACTGCTCTCGCTGGAGCGGCTGGAGGACAACCTCTTCCGCGGGCAAAGTCGCGACATCGGCACCAAGTACGTGTTCGGCGGGCAGGTACTCGGGCAGGCGCTGTCGGCGGCACAGGCGACGATGCAGGCGCCGCGCGGCGCGCATTCGCTGCATGCCTACTTCCTGCGCGCCGGCGACATCGCCGCGCCGATCGTCTACCAGATCGACCGCACCCGCGACGGCGGCAGCTTCTCCGTGCGCCGCGTCACCGCGATCCAGCACGGCGAAGTGATCTTCTTCATGGCCGCCTCGTTCCAGCAGACCGAGGACGCCGCCGAGCACCAGCTGTCGATGCCCGAAGTCCCCAAGCCCGAGGACATCGACCCGGCGCCGGCCCTTCCAGAACATGTGATGGCGACGCTGCCGACCAAGGTGCAGCGCTGGCTGTCGCGAAAGGGACCGTTCGAACTGCGCCACGTGTACCCGCGCGACGAACTCAATCCGCCCAAGCGCCCGCCGTACCAGCAGTTCTGGTTCCGCCTGACCGAGCGTGTCGGCGACGCGCCGGAACTGCATCGTGCCCTGCTCGCCTACGCGTCCGATTTCCACCTGCTCGGCACGGCGACGTTCCCGCACGGCGTGAGCTACTACCAGCCGAACGTGCAGATGGCCTCGCTCGACCACGCGCTGTGGTTCCACCGTCCTTTCCGCGCGGACGAATGGCTGCTGTATTCGATGGACAGCCCCACCGTGCAGAGCAGCCGCGGCCTCGCGCGCGGGCAAATCTTCGATCGCGCCGGCCACCTGGTCGCGAGCACCGCGCAGGAAGGCCTCATTCGCGTGGTGAAGGACGCCGCCGCGGCCTCGCACGTACCGGCGAAGGACTGACATGAGGCAGGTCTTCAGCAGCCAGCGCCTGGAAAACGTCGAGACCGTCGCGCAGATGCTGCGCGATGCGGACATCGAGGTGCGCATCACCAACGGGCGCTCGTACAAGGGCGGACGCCGCGGCACCTTCAGTTACAGCGAAAGCGACGCGGGCGGACCGAAGCCCGCGGTGTGGGTCGTGCGTTCGGACGATACGGTGAAGGCGCGCCAGATCCTGCGTGAAGCCGGCCTGCTGGAATCCACGCGCGAAAGCTTCGCCGGCCCGAGTTTCCGCCTCAACTCCGACCCGACGCCGGCTCAGGCGAAGTCGCAGTCGCGCGCGTTGCGTTTCAAGCTGGTGCTGATCGCCGGCATCGTGATCGTCGGCGCGCTGGCGATCCGCCACGCGGTGAAGCTCGACATCGCGGGCGAAGCGCTGAAGACGCATCCGCTCGACGGCACGACCGCGCAGATTCCGCAGCCGCTGGCGGCGGCGGTGTTCACGCAGGAATTGCCGAAGACGCGCATCGACGTGGTGTGCCTGTCGATCGACGGCGCCGATGCGTCGCCGGAACTGGTGCAGGCGATGCAGCCGCTCGTGCTGCAGCCGCGACGTCGCGACGTGGTGCCGGCATCGCAGTGCATCCGCAACGCGAACGACGACGTCGGCAGCAGCCAGCGCGGCACGGGCAAGCCGGCGGTGATCGTCGACGTGCACGCCTTCCGTCCGACCGCGCGCGACGACGACGGCAACGTGACGGGCACGTTGGAAATCACGGCCTACCACCACCGGCTGTCGGGTTCGTACAAGACGCTGGAAGTGAAGCAGACCGAAAGCGGCTGGCAGGTGGGCCGGACGTTGAAGCACGTGGCGATGTGATCGCAACGTCCCCTCTCCCGCGAGCGGGAGAGGGGCTGGAACACACATCAACTACCGATCAGATCAACGCTTCGGCGGCGCCAGGTCCGCACGCGTCAGGAAGCCGTCGCGGTCTTCGTCCATGAAGGCGAACGACTTCTCCAGGCGCGGCATCTTCTCGCTGACTTCCACGCGGCTCAGCTTGCCGTCCTTGTTGAGATCGGCGGCGGCGAAGCGTTCCTCGGCGCGCTTGGCGCGTTCGGCTTCGTGCTGCGGACGCATGCGTTCGTGGTAGCGGGTGAGTTCGCTGCGGACGATGTAACCGTCGCGGTTGCTGTCGATCTCGGCGAACTTCTCGCCGATGAAGCGCAGCGAGCCGGCTTCGGTACGGCTGATGCGGCCGTCGCCGTCGGCATCGGCCTTCACGATGCGATCCATGCCGCCGCCGTGGCGGCCGTGGCCGCCCTTGCGGTGGTGCGGGCGTTCGGACGCGTCGAGCTTGCCGTCGCGGTTCTTGTCGAGCTGGTCGAACGAGGCGGCCAGGCGCGGATGGGCGGCGGCTTCGGTGCGATCGATGACGCCGTCGTTGTTGAGGTCGATCTTACGCGTGGCGCCCGACTGCGGCGCGGCGATGGCGGCGCCTGCGACGGTCGCGGCGACGGCGGTGGCGAGCAGGACGGACAGGGTCGTGCGGGTCATGGCAAAGCTCCTGGGGGCGGCACCGGATGGGGCCGATGTCAGGTCAACGCGCGCCGCGACTGCAGGTTGACGTGCCGCCTGCCGCGTTCAGTCGCACGACAGCGTTGTCCTCACGTGCGGCGGCGCTATGCTGCGTGCATGGGCACCGAACCGCAGGACAGCGACGACCTGCGCCTGTTCCACACGGGCGAACACGCATGCGGCTACTGGCCGGAGCGGGCTGCGCGCGACCTGGTGCTCGACCCGCGCGATCCTCGCCTGCGCCACTGGTATCCGCATGCGCTGAGCTGGGGTTTCCGCCGCTCCGGCGACATCGTCTATCGCCCGCATTGCGCCGGCTGTCGCGCCTGCGTGGCCGTGCGCATTCCCGTCGACCGCTTCGTGCCCGACCGCAGCCAGCGCCGCTGCCTCACGCGAAATGCCAATGTCGAAATGCGCGTGCTGCCGGCGCATCGCACGGCCGAACAGCTCGCGCTGTACCGTCGCTACCTCGCCTCGCGCCACGCCGGCGGAGGGATGGACGGACACGGCGCGTCGGAGTTCGACCAGTTCCTGATCGGCAGTTGGAGCGAAGGCCGTTTCCTGGAACTGCGCGAACCCTCGCGGCAGGGTCCGGGACGCCTGCTCGCCGTGGCCGTCACCGATTGCACGGACGTCTCGCTGTCGGCCGTCTACACCTTCTACGAGCCCGACCAGGCCGACCGCGGACTGGGCACGCTGGCGATCCTGCGGCAGATCGAGTGGGCCCGGCGCGAGCGCCGTCGCCACGTGTACCTCGGCTACTGGATCGAAGGCCATCCGAAGATGGACTACAAGCGGCGTTTCCGTCCGCTGGAAGCCTTCGATGGCCGGCAGTGGCACGACCTGCCCTGAACGCCGGCTCCGCGCATCCGCCCGCACAACCGCCACGCGCTGTCATCCGGCGTGCGCGGACGCATGACAGAATCGCGCGATGTCCAGACTCCCTCTCCTCCTTGCCGCGCCGCTGGCGCTGCTGCTTTCAGCCTGCACGCAGGTCAACGTCAAGGGCGATCCCGAAGCGTGGGCGCGCGCGATGAGCGCGGACACGACGCTACGCGTGGCGACGTACAACACGTCGCTCTATGACGACGAGACCGGCGGGCTCGTTCGACGGCTCGAATCCGGCGATGGCGGCGCGCGCAAGATCGCCGCCGTGCTGCAGCGCGTGCGCCCGGATCTGGTGCTGCTCAACGAATTCGACTTCTACGAGCAGGGTCGCGCGGCTGATCTGTTCCAGCAGCACTACCTGGAAATCGCGCAACCCGGCGGCGGCGATCCGCTGCGCTATCCATACCGCTACCTCGCACCGGTGAACACCGGCGTGCCCAGCGGGCTGGACCTGGATCGCAACGGCACGGCGGGCGCCTCGACGGCCTTGGCCGGCGAAAGCGAGGCAAGCCGACGCAATCGCGGCAACGACGCGTGGGGCTACGGCCTGCATCCGGGGCAATACGGGATGCTCGTGCTGTCGAAGTATCCGATCGACGCCGGACAGGTGCGCACGTTCCAGAAGCTGAAGTGGAGCGCGATGCCCGGCGCGCGCATGCCGGTCGATCCGAAGACGAATGCGCCGTGGTATCCCGCGGACATCTGGTCGCAGCTACGGCTGTCGTCCAAATCGCATTGGGACGTGCCGGTGCGCACGCCGTCGGGCGTGGTGCATTTCCTCGTGTCGCATCCCACCCCGCCGGTGTTCGATGGCCCGGAGGACCGCAACGGCGCGCGCAACGCGGACGAGATCCGGTTGTGGTCGGAATATCTGTCCGGCGACTCGAAGCCGTGGCTTTGCGACGATCGCGGCCGTTGCGGCGGTCTGGCGTCCAATGCGCGCTTCGTGATCGCGGGCGATCTCAACAACGATCCTGTGGATGGCGATGGCCGCCACGACGCGATCGTCGAACTGCTCGAACATCCGCGCGTGCTGCGCTACGCCACGCCGCGCAGTGCCGGCGCGGCGGAAAAGACCGCGCAATACGCGGCGGCGGGCATCGTCCATCGCGGCGCGCCCGAACACGCGACGGGCGACTTCGGCCCGAAGGCCGGCACGATGCGGCTGGACTACGTGCTGCCGTCGGTGGGTTTCGCGCTGAAGGACAGCGGCGTGTTCTGGCCGTCGTCTACTTCGCCCGACGCCGCGATCGCCGATGGCAGCGACCATCATCTGGTGTGGGTGGATCTGGACGCGGCGGTTTCGAAGTAACGGTGATGCTGCTTCGTTCGATGCTGCTTCGTTGACGCTGGTTCTTTGACGCTGCGGCTGTTTCGTTTTCGCCGTGCGTTGACGGTTCGTCATCCCGGCGAAAGCCGGGATCCAGGCCCGAAGCGCTTGGGCACTCCATCGCCGGGGCCCTGACGTCGTCATCCAGCGGAAGCTGGAATCTATTCTGCTTCTTCATTCACGCAGAGCAACACCGCAGCGCTGTACGGCACGGCCCGTTCACCGACGCGGCTTCGTTACCCCTCACCCCAACCCCTCTCCCGGTGGGAGAGGGGCTAAAGCGCCCATCGTCACGCGCCGTCATCTAGCCGACGTTCGCTCGAGCGCAGCCATCGGCTCGCAAGCGCGCAGCCTTACCCCTCGGGCGGCAGCTTCGTGTCCGGCGTCCGCAACGTCCCGAGCGTCGGCGGCGCTACATCGACCTTCGGCTCCACGAAACCCGCCGGAAGCGGCGGCGCGCCGGACGCAAGCGGAGCAGGCGGCAGGACCGTCGACGCACCCGGCTCCGGCGCGTACACGCGCGGGCCGAAGCCGAACGCCGCATCGCTGCGCGCCGACACGATCATGCGCACCATGCCGGTGGGGATCATCAGTTCGATCTCGACGTCATGCCCGTCGTCACCGCGACCGTGCAGCGTCATGTCGATCAGCGCGCCGCCGGTGTCGATCGCGCTGCACAGCACGTGCGGGCCATGCGGGCCGTCGTGCAGGTACGGGCGGATCGCTTCGCCCAGGATCTCCAGCGCCTGCGGATACAGGAACACCGCATAGCCCTGGAAGCGGTCGCGCTTGCTGTCTTCGGCCATGGCCAGCCCTCAGCGCAGTTCGAAGGTGAGCGCGGCTGCCGCATCGCGGGCGCGCTGGCGGGCGTTCTCGATGTCCCCGCCCAGCGCCAGCGTGACGGCGACACGGCGATGGCCTTCCACGCGCGGTTTGCCGAACAGGCGAAGCTGCGTGTCGGCCTGTTCGAGTGCCTTGTCCACATCGGAAAACACCGGCACGCCGTGCCCGTGCGCGAGCACCGCGCAGGACGCCGCGGCACCGTACTGGCGGATCGACGGGATCGGCAGGCCGAGGATCGCGCGCGCATGCAGCGCGAATTCGCTCAGGTCCTGCGAGATCAGCGTGACCAGGCCCGTGTCGTGCGGGCGCGGCGACACTTCGCTGAACCACACCTCATCGCCCTTCACGAACAGTTCGACGCCGAACACGCCCCAGCCGCCGAGGTCGTCGGTGATCGCACGCGCGATCTCCTGCGAACGCTCCAGCGCGCGCGGCGACATCGCCTGCGGCTGCCAGCTTTCGCGGTAGTCGCCATCGCGCTGCAGGTGGCCGATCGGCGCGCAGAACGTGGTGCCGCCGGCGTGGCGCACGGTCAGCAGGGTGATCTCGTACTCGAAATCGATGAAGCCTTCGACGATCACGCGGCCCGCGCCTGCGCGACCGCCGGTCTGGGCGTATTCCCACGCCTGTTCGATGTCGGCCTGCGAGCGCACCAGGCTCTGGCCCTTGCCGGAGGACGACATCACCGGCTTCACCACGCAGGGCACGCCGATCTCGGCCACCGCGGCGCGGTAATCCTCCAGCGTGTCGACGAAACGGTAGGGCGAAGTCGGCAGGCCGAGCGTTTCCGCTGCGAGACGGCGGATGCCTTCGCGATCCATCGTCAGGCGCGCGGCGCGGGCGGTCGGGATCACGCGCACGTCGCTGCCGCGTGCTTCGAACTCGCGTTCCAGCTCGACGAGCGTCTGCGTGTGGATCGCCTCGATCTCCGGGACGATCAGGTGCGGACGCTCCAGCGCGACCAGCGCGCGCACGGCGGCACCGTCGAGCATGTCCAGCACGTGGCTGCGATGGGCGACCTGCATCGCCGGTGCATCCGCGTAGCGGTCGGCGGCGATCACTTCGACACCGAAGCGCTGCAGTTCGATCGCCACTTCCTTGCCCAGCTCGCCCGAGCCGAGCAGGAGCACGCGGAAACCGTGCGGGGACAAGGGCGTGCCGATGGTGACCATGCGCAATCCGTGGGGCTGGGGAAGACGGCCAGTGTACCGGGCGCATCGTGGCGACGATCCGCCGGCCGGCGCCCGCGGCGGCGCGAACGAGCCGCTTCGGGCTGTCGGCGCGCAGCGTTGGCATGCGATCCTTGACCGCGATGCCCGGCCCCCACCCGCGCAACCTGGTTCGATGGATGGTCGTCGCGCTCGCGATGACGCTTTCGGCGTGCTCGCGCGAAGCCGAGGCGCCGCGCCCGGTCGAGCACGGCACGCGCCTGGCCGGCGTGCTGATCGACCCGCAGATGGACGAGATCAGCGGACTGGCGGCCTCGCGTCGCCATCGCGACGTGCTGTGGATGCACGACGACGGCGGCAATCCCGAACGCCTGTTCGCCGTGAGCACGAACGGCACGCGCCTGGCGACGTTGCGCGTGGAAGGCGTGACCAAGACCGACTGGGAAGACATCGCCTCGTTCGAACTCGACGGCAAGGCGTACCTGCTGATCGCCGACACCGGCGACAACGGCGGGCTTCGGCGCAGCCTGCAGCTGCACGTGATCGAGGAGCCGGCGAAGCTGGAGAACGCGCGCCTGCGTCCGGCGTGGTCGATCGCCTTCCGCTGGCCCGACGGTCCACGCGACTGCGAGGCCGTCGCCGTCGATGCCGAACGCGAGCAGGTGCTGCTGATCTCGAAAAAGCGCCAGCCGCCGGAGTTGTTCTCGCTGCCGCTGCGGCCCACGACCGGCACGGCGTTGCAGACGGCGCAGAAACTCGGGCCGCTCGCCGGCGTGCCGCAGCCGTCCGCCGAAGCGCTGACCCGCAGCCCGCAGCGCGCGCGCCTGGACAGCCAGGTCACCGCCGCCGACATCTCGCCCGACCACCGCACGATGGCGGTGATGACCTACCGCTGGCTGCTGCTCTACCCGCGCCTGGGCGACGAAGGCTGGGGCGAGGCGGTCTCGCGCGCGCCGCGCTTCCAGCCGCTGCCGTGGCTGCCGCAGGCCGAAGCACTGGGCTGGAGCGCCGATGGCAGTGCGCTCTACGCCACCGGCGAGTTCATCCCCGCCCCGCTCTACCGGATCGTCCCCTGATGCCGCTCGTCGGACGGGCGCGCCGGCGCGATTGCGCAACCTGATATCTTTTTGATATCACATCCTCCATCGACGAATGGAGATCGCCCAGATGAAAGAGAACCCGATCCGCTCCCTGCCCGGGATCCCGGTCCTGCTGATCCTGCTCATCCTCCTGGCCACGGCCGGCTGGATGCTGCTGACCGGCGTGGGCGTCGCCGGCGACGACCCCTCGGGCACGCGCGTCGCCTGGGGCCTGCTTCTGGGCCTGGCGAGCTTCGTCTGCCTGTTCGGCCTGTATATGGTCGAACCCAACAAGGCCGCAGTGCTGAGCCTGTTCGGCAAGTACATCGGCACCGTCAAGGAAAACGGCCTGCGCTGGAACAACCCCTTCTACGCGAAGAAGAAGGTCAGCCAGCGCGTGCGCAACTTCGAGAGCGGCAAGCTCAAGGTCAACGAACTGGACGGCAGCCCGATCGAGATCGCCGCCGTCATCGTCTGGCAGGTCATCGACAGCGCCGAAGCCGTCTACAACGTCGACGACTACGAGAGCTTCGTGCACATCCAGTCCGAATCGGCGCTGCGCGCGATGGCGACCAGCTATCCGTACGACCAGCACGAGGAAGGCCAGCTCGCGCTGCGCAGCCACGCGGCGGAGATCAGCCAGCACCTGCAGGACGAACTGGCCGAGCGCCTGGCCGACGCTGGCGTGCGCGTGGTCGACGCGCGCATCAGCCACCTCGCCTACGCACCGGAAATCGCCCAGGCGATGCTCCAGCGCCAGCAGGCCAACGCGATCATCGCCGCGCGCACGCGGATCGTCGCCGGCGCGGTCGGCATGGTCGAAATGGCGCTGGCCGAACTGCAGAAGAACGGCGTCGTCGAACTGGACGAGGAACGCAAGGCGCACATGGTCAGCAACCTGCTGGTCGTGCTGTGCGGCGAGCGCGGCACGCAGCCGATCGTCAACACGGGCACGCTGTACTGATGGCGATGATCGATTACGTGATTCCCGCTCTCCTGGCGGTCAGCAGCCTTCCGGCGTTCATCGCGGCGTCGCTTATGTCGCGCGGCCGCCCGCCGGGCGCGCCGCGGCCGCCGCTGGCGGTGGTCATGCGGCTGGTCGGCATGGCGATCGTCGCCGGCGCCCTCGGCCTGCTTTGGGCCGGCGAGGACGGCACGCGCCGGCTGGCGGTGATCGTCGCGATGGTCGTGGCGGTGAACGGGCTCGGGCTGGTGCTGCTGTTCAAGCTCGGCTGCGGCCGTTCCGGGCCGCGCTGACGGAGGCCCGGTGAGCGAGAAGAAAGCCTTCCCGCTGCGCATCAGCGCCGAGGTGCTCGCCGCCGCGCAGCGCTGGGCGGACGACGAACTGCGCAGCGTGAACGCGCAGATCGAATACGTGCTGCGCGACGCGCTGCGCAAGGCGGGGCGGCTGCCGGGGCATACTTCCGCACAGGAATCCGACCCCGCATCCGACGAGGAATCGACGTGAACCAGTGGACGTACCACGTGTTGGAAATCGTGCCGCGCATGCTTGGCCCGGCCGTGAGCGAGCGGCTGCAGGAAGAACTGAACCGCCTGGGCGAGGACGGCTGGGAGCTGGTCAGCGTGATGCCGGTGACTCCGTTCGACCACCTGCGCGCGGTGCTGAAGCGTCCGGCCTGACCGCTGCCGGGTGCACCTTCGCACCCGCCCCGCTACCCTGTCCCGATGCGCGCGCCCGTCCCCCTGAAGACCGCCCTGGTCAACACGCCCCGGATCGAGATCTGGCCGGCCGGGCTGCTGCGCGCGCGCAGCAACTTCGATGCACGTGCCCTCTCTCGCGCGCGCCACGTGCTGCGTCGCAAGCGCGACGGCCAGTACCTCGCCGCCGACCTTCCCGAAGGCCTGCTAGCGCTGGTGCCGCGCCTGCGCGCCGAGCCCGGTCTGGACGAAGCATTGGACCTGCTCGATGCCGCGCCGGCGCATCGTCGCGTGGGGCTGGAGCACGTGCGCGACCTGCCGCTCGACCGGCTGGAAGAACGACTCGAACAGCTTGGCCTGGACCACGCCTACGCCGAGCGCACCGGGCTGGAACTGGTCGCCGAACCCGACTGGCTCGCCTTCGCCGGGTTCGATCGCTATCGCCGTCCGCTGTGGCTGCACGTCGAAGCCGCGCGCGCCTGGACGCACATGCGCGAGGCGGCGTTGCACGACGACGTGGTGCTGGAAGCGATCTCCGGTTACCGCAGTCACGACTACCAGCTGGGCATTTTCGAACGCAAGCTCGCGCGCGGACTAAGTGTCGAGGACATCCTCACCGTCAATGCGGCGCCGGGTTACAGCGAACACCATTCCGGCCTCGCGCTGGACATCGGCGCGCCGGACGAGCCGCCCGCCGAGGAATCCTTCGAACACACGCGCGCCTTCGCCTGGCTGCGCGACAACGCCGGCGGTTACGGCTTCGCCATGACCTACCCGCGCGACAACCCGCACGGCATCGTCTACGAACCGTGGCACTGGGCTTTCCGACCCGCGTGACGCGCGGCGCCGCCGAACAACACACTCTTTCTTCTTTCTTCGATGCCCACGTCCTTCCGTTCGCTCGCCGACGGCGCCTCGCAGCGCGACAACAACTTCAACCTGATGCGCCTGTTCGCCGCCTGGCTGGTGATCTACGGCCATTCGTACGCGGTGACGGCATCGCCGGGGCCGGACCTGATCCAGCAGGTGGTGCAGATCCGCTTCGCGGGCGCGGTCGCGGTGGACATGTTCTTCCTGATCAGCGGCTTCCTCATCGCCGCGAGTTTCGAACGCAACCGCCTGCGCGACTACCTCGCCGCGCGCGCGTTGCGCATCTTCCCGGCGCTGATCGTCTGCGTGTCGCTGAGCGTGTTCGTGCTGGGCGCGCTGCTGACGACCTCGCCGGACTACTGGCAGTCGCCGCAGACGTGGAAGTACCTGGTGCGCAACATCACGCTCGACAAGGCGCAGTACTTCCTGCCGGGCGTGTTCGAGGACCTGCCCAGCAAGGCGATCAACGGGTCGATCTGGTCGCTCCCGGTAGAATTCCGCCTGTACCTGCTGCTGGCCGCGCTGGGCATGGCGCGACTACTGCGTGGCTGGCGCTACAACACGCTGGCCGTGGTCGGTCTGGTGGCCGGTTTCACGTTCATCGACGTCGCTGTCCTGGCGCCGTGGAAGGTCTCGAACCTCTGGTGCCAGGCGTTCTTCGCGATGGGTGTGTTCGCCTGGGTAAACCGCGCGCGCATTCCGCTGGCCTGGCCGCTGCTGGTGGTTGCGCTCGGCGCGGCGGCGGTAATGCGCGGCACGGCGTATTTCTATATCGCCTATTTCATCGCACTGTCGTACACGACGTTCTTCGTCGCCTGCGTGCCGAAGCTGCCGCGGCTCCGGCACCACGACATCTCCTACGGCCTTTACCTGTACGGCTGGCCGTCGCAGCAGCTGGTGCTGCATGTCGCGCCGGGAAGCGGCCCGCTGTTCAACACGTTCTGGGCGACGCTGCTCGCCGGCACGCTCGCCGCGCTGTCGTGGCGTTTCGTCGAGCGGCCGGCGTTGCGGTTCAAGCGCAGGCGGACGCCGGCGCCTGTCGCGCCGGACGTCGTGCCCGAGCCGATGCCGGTCGCTATTCGCGATCCAGCGTGATGCGCACGCCGGCGACCGTCTTCTGGGTGATGGTCAGGTCGAAGTTCGAGCCGCCGGTGCGCTTTTTCACCAGCACGTCCTCGCCGTCGTCGACCTCGATCTTGTAGCGGTCGCCGAGCTTGGCGCGCAGCGTGTCGCGGATCAGGCGCGCGATGTGGTTCTCGCCGGCGTCCTTCGGCACCTGCACGGTGACGTCGACAGGCGCGGCGTCCGTCGGGGCGATGCGGAAGGCAACGACGCCGTCGCTGTCGGCATCGCTGCTGACCTGGATGCGCCACTTGTTCGACGGAGCCGCCTGCGCGAGCGCACATGCGCAAAGCAGGACGACGAGAGACATGGCGCGGATGAAGCCGGAGCGTTGGAGCGATCGCATGACGAACCTCCTTCTGTGGACCGCAGGGACGGACGGCGCGAGCCGGCCGTCGGCGCTTCGAATCTAGACACGCGCCCCGTCATGCCGGCGTCGCGGTCGCGCCGCGCGCTTGGCAGCCGTCGGGGTGCTCAGTCCTGCGAACGCTTCGTGGGCACTTTCGCGGCCGCGGCGAAGTCCGCGATCCGCCACAGGTAGAGGCTGGCGTAGGTGCGGTACGGACCCCAGCGCTCGCCGATCTCGGCCAATGCCCTGGGCACGGGCATCTCCTTCAGCGCGTCGACGCGCTGGGCGCCCTTGCGGATGCCGAGGTCATCGGTAGGCAGCACGTCGGGACGGCCCAGGCGGAACATCAGCATCATCTCGACCGTCCACCGGCCGATGCCGCGCACCGGGACCAGCGCCTGCACGATGGCGTCGTTGTCCATGACGCTCATCCGGCGAAGGTCGGGGATCTCGCCCCGTGCTTCGCGCGCCGCGAGATCGCGAAGCGCCAGCGTCTTGTTGCCCGACACCCCGCACGCGCGAAGGCCCGCGTCGTCGATGCGCGCCAGCGTGTCGGCGTGGAAGCGCGTGGCGCCGATCGCCGTTTCCACGCGACCCACGATCGTCGCCGCGGCCTTGCCGCTGAGCTGCTGGTAGAGGATCGCCCGCGCAAGCGCGTCGACCGGATCGAAAGGTTTGCGCCAGCGCGGATCCGGTTCGATGGGGCCGATCTTCTTCATCCAGCGCGCGAGCTTCCGGTCGCGCCTGACCAGGTGCGCATGCGCCGCGTCGGTGTCGAATCCTCGCGAGAAACGGGGCACGTCAGCGCCTCAGCGCGTCGACGGCGTAGAGCACCCACGCCAGGATCATCATGCTGCCGCCGATGGGTGCGAACCGCGTGGTCATACCGGACAGCACCGCACCGGCGAGGCTGCCGGAAAACACCAGCGTGCCCAGCAGCAGCAACACCAGCGCCAGCGTGCGGAACATGCGCGGCCGCCGCGGCACGAGCGCCGCCAGTGCGATGCCATGCCCGAAGGCGAACAATGCGGCGCTGTGCAGGCGCTGCACGTCCTCGCCCTGCGCGGCATGGGCGGCATAGGCCGACAGCGCGACCGCCGCGGCCGCCAGCAGTGCGCCCGCGGCGGCGAGCAGACGCGCCGGCAGCGGCAAATGGTGCGTGCTCGGGTAGAGGCTCATGCAGGTCGTCCCTTGCGCGAAGTCGGCACGATAGCGCCTGTTCGCGCGAGACTCCAAAACCGTGCGGCCGTGCATGGCCCATTCGCAGTGCGAAAGGCGGGCACAAAAAAACGCGCCGCGGAATCCGCGGCGCGTTCTGATGAAGCGTCGGCGCGAGCCGGGCGTCTTACTTGACGGCCCAGAACACGTCGAAGGTGCCTTCTTCGGTGAACGCAGCCGGCACACCGCCGGTCCACGCTTCGTACGGACGGTCGACCGTCTCGTAACCGTGCGTCAGCGCCCAGCCACGCAGCGCGTCGCGGACCTTCGGCAGGTTGGCCATGTGGCCCTTGAAGCCCGGGACGACGGCGACGCGCGCCGGCTCGTTGAACGCGAAGGTCACCGGACCTTCGAGCTTGACGTCCAGCTTCTCGCTGCCGTCGGCGGCACCGATCTTCTTGACCGGCTGGGCGACGTCGAAGGAGTACATCTCCGAACCGAACTCGTTGGTCACGATGCGGACCGGGCCGGCCGGCTCCAGGCCGTTGGCGGCCATGACCTTCTTGATCCACTCCATGTTGGAGTTGATCTGGCCCATGACCTTGTCGTTGGTGCGCTCGACCGCGGCAGTGACGACCAGCAGGTTCTCGGCCGGGCGATCGACGATCTTCGGCGCCTTCGACGGGTCGGCCTTGCTCAGCTCGGCGTAGTCGTAGTTCGGCACGGCGGCGAGCATGTTGGTCAGGCGGGTCAGGCCCATCTTCATGTCTTCGCCGACGTTGCTGCTGACGTACAGGCCGGCGTAGCGGCCGATCAGGTTCCAGCCGTAGTCGACGTCATAGGTCTGCGTGATCTGCACGTTGCGGCCACCGCGACCGGTCGGACGCAGGGTGAACTCGGTGCGCTTGTTGCGACCCGGCTCGATGTCGGTCAGCGCATAGGCGACGCGCTTGCCCGGATCGCTGGCGGTGATCTCCCAGCTGCCCTGGCGCAGGCCCTTTTCCTTGGAGTTGTAGTCAAGGCGCGCACCCACGCCCGATTCCGGGCCGGAGAGCTTCAGCTCGATCTTCGGGTCGCGCAGGACGAGCGGATTCCAGTCCTTGAAGCGCTTCAGGCTATTGAGGCTGTCGTACACGATGGTGAGCTTGCGGTTGGTCTCAACCGAATGCTCCAGGTGACGGCTCGACGGCAGCGCGATGCCTACGATGAGGAACAGCGCGGCCACGATGGCCAGGGAAATCAAAATCTCGATCAGACGGGTCATTCAGGTTTCTCCGAGGGCGCCGGTACCCGGTTGACCGGGACACAGACCCGCAATCGTATCAAGGAAGCCGCGGGCGGGGCAGCTGTCCGGGCAAGAAAAGTAAGGTGGGGAAAGGCCGCCTGGCGCGGCGCCCGGAGCCATTGCGTGGGCCGGCCAGTCCCGAGCCGGGCGACCCGACAGGGTCGGCAAGGTGCGGCCCGAGAATGCCGGGGCGCAGTCGACGGCCTTGCCACTTCGGGCCCGTTCCGCGTGCGGAAAGGGCCCGGTACCGGCCGCGCTCAGACCAGCTGCAACTCGAAGGCCTTGAGCACCGCGCGCGTGCGATCGCGCACGCCGAGCTTGGACAGGATGTTCGAGACGTGGTTCTTGATCGTGCCTTCGGCGACGCCGAGGGAGTTGGCGATTTCCTTGTTGGAAAAGCCGCCGGCCATCAGGCGCAGAATCTCGGTTTCGCGTTCGGTCAGCGGATCGGGACGATCGAGGCTGACGAAGTCGTTGCGCATGTGTTCCAGGCCGGACAGCAGGCGCTGCGTCACCGCCGGCTGCACGAGCGAACCGCCGTCGGCGACGGCCTGTATCGCGCTCACCAGTTGTTCGAGCGAGACGTCCTTGAGCAGGTAGCCCTTCGCGCCCGCCTTGAGGCCAGCCAGCACCAGCTGGTCGTCGTCGAAGGTGGTCAGGATGATCGTCGGCGGCAGCGTGTTGTTGCGCGCCATGTGCTGCAGCGCCTCCAGGCCCGACATCACCGGCATGCGCATGTCCATCAGCACCACGTCGGGCTTGAGCTGCGGAATCAGGTCCACCGCCTGGCGGCCGTCGCCGGCTTCGCCAATTACCTCGATGCCTTCGGCCAGCGCCAGCAGGGAGCGGACGCCCTGCCGGACCAGCGTCTGGTCGTCGACTATCAACACACGGATCATGCGATGGCTCCTTCGCAGGCAGCGGCCGCAGCCGCCGAGGCCGGCAACGTCAGGTGCAGGCAGAAGCCCGCACCCAGCCGGGTTTCGATCTTGAGGTCCCCGCCGTGCGCCTGCAGGCGCTCGCGCATGCCGCGCAGGCCGTTGCCGGCGACGAGGTTGTCGCTTCCGTTGCCGTCGTCGCGCGCGCTCATGACGATGCAGTCCGAACGCCGCCCGGCGTTGATCCACAGGTTGCGCGCGCCGGCGTGGCGCACGGCGTTGGTGATGATTTCCTGCGTGCAGCGCAGCAGCACGTGCGCACGCTCGGGATCGTCCAGCGTCAGCGGCGCCTGGATGTCCATGTGGATGTCCAGCGCCGGCACGTTCTCGGCCAGCGGCAGCAGCGCGGCCGACAGGTCGATCGCCCCGCCCTCGCGCAGCTGGCTCACCGCTTCGCGCACGTCGGTCAGCAGCAGGCGCGCGAGCGTGTGCGCCTGCTGGACGTGCTCCTTCACCCGGCCTTCGGACAGATGCCCGGCGACTTCCAGGTTGAGGCTCAGCGCCGTGAGGTGATGGCCCAGCAGATCGTGCAGTTCGCGCGAAATGCGCGTGCGTTCGTTCACGCGCACGCTCTCGCCCAGCAGCGCGCGCGTGGCGCGCAGTTCGGCGTTGAGGCGGCGCTGCTCCTCGCGGGCTTCGGCCTGCTGGCGCGCGACCAGCGCGGTGACGAAGACCAGGCTGGAGAAGCCCATGTAGGTCACCGACTGGAGCACGGCGACCATCGGCGGGAAATCCAGCGCCTCGACGAACAGCGGGATGATCGCGACGTTGCCGCCGACCAGCAGCGCCAGGCCCCAGCGCACCGGCATCAGCCACGGCAGCAGGCCGGCCACGACCATCAGCAGGATCGAGCCCAGGCCCGTGCGCGAGAAGTAGCCGACGCCGATCGCGCACCCGGTGAGGACCAGCAGCAGGACCTTGTCGAGCGCCCCGCTCGGCCGTCCGAGCTGGCGGCTGATCCACCAGTAGATCAGCCCGAACGCGAGGTAAACCACGAGCCAGCGCAGGATCTGCAGCGCCGGCGGGCCTTCGGTGTCGGGACTGAGGATGGTCGGATCGAACCAGACGCTGAGCAGCCAGAGGCCCACGGCGCCCCAGGTGAACAGGCCCGCGTAGCGCAGCAATCGGGTGTGGTTGAGGCGGGCCAGCATGCCGGCATGCTAAACGCATCAAGGGTCTGGGGAGCCGTCCGAAAGTCATGTCTCAGCGGTCGCCCGCATCTTCCCATGGTGTCGTCGGCCGCGCCGTGACGGGTCGCCCGGGGGAGTCGGCCATGCGATAATCGCGACGCCGGCCGCGCTTTGCGCCCGGTCCGAAGCACAGCTGGAGCCTGGAATGTCGATCGTCGTCCGCGACGTGCGTGAGCACGAGCTGGATTCCGTCCTTGCCCTCAACAACGCCGCCGGCCCTGCGATCCTGCCGCTGGATGCGGCGAGACTGCGTCACTTCTTCGATACCGCCGAATACTTCCGCGTCGCCGAGCGCGACGGGGCCATCGCCGGCTTCCTGATCGGCGTGGGCAGCCACACGAACCACGACAGCAGCAACTTCCGCTGGTTCTGCGAGCGTTACCCGAATTTCTTCTACATCGACCGCATCGTGGTTGCCAGCCGCCGTCGCGGCGGCGGCGTCGGCCGTGCGTTCTATGCCGACGCCCAGAGCTACGCCGAGCTGCGCTATCCGCAGATGGCCTGCGAGGTGTTCCTGGAAGGCACCAACGACCCCGCCCTGCTCTTCCATGGCAGCTTCGGCTTCCACGAGGTCGGGCAGCACGTGATGGAAGAGGCCGACGTGCGTGCGGCGATGCTCATGAAGCCGCTGTGCAGCTACGCCTGGGTCCGCGAGACCTACGGCGACGCGCTGCCGCAGGCGCCGTGGATCACCCGCCCGCGCAACGCCGTCGCCGCGCAACGCCTGACCGGTACCGCCCTGTGAGCGCCGCCATGGACTTCGAACTGGCCGGCGAACTGAAGATCGGCCAGGTCGGCATCGCGAACCTGCGTATCCGCACCCTCGACGTCGCCAGGCTCACCGAGGAAATGCGCGGCCGCGTGCAGCGCGCGCCGAAGCTGTTCGCGCGTGCGGCGGTGGTGATCGACTTCGGCGGCCTCACGCGCACGCCGGACGAAGCCACCGCACGCGCCCTGATCGAAGGCCTGCGCGACGCCGGCGTGCTGCCGGTGGCGCTGGCCTACGGCACGACCGAAATCGAGCGGCTGTCCGAAGCGCTCGGCCTGCCGCTGCTGGCGAAGTTCCGCGCCTCCTACGAGCGCGACGAGCAGGCGCCGTCGCCCGCGCCGACCCTTCGCGAGCCCGAGCCCCCGCCGCCGCCGAAGGTCGCGAAAAGCGCGCCCGCCGCCGCGGCGCCGGCCGTCGCGAACGTCGCCCCGGGCATGATCCAGTCGGCACCGGTGCGTTCGGGCCAGCAGATCTACGCCGAAAACCGCGACCTGACCGTACTGACAACGGTGGGCGCCGGTGCGGAGGTGATCTCCGACGGCTCGGTGCATATTTACGGACCGTTGCGCGGTCGCGCCCTCGCTGGCGCGAAAGGCAACGAACAGGCCCGCATCTTCTGCCGCGAGTTCCATGCCGAACTCGTCGCGATCGCGGGCCACTACAAAGTGATGGAAGAAATTCCGAAGGAACTGCGCGGCAAGGCCGTGCAGATCTGGCTCGAAGACCAACAACTAAAGATCGCGGCTCAGGATTGAGACCGCACTACCGGAGGATTGTTTAGTGGCCGAAATCATCGTAGTCACCTCGGGCAAGGGCGGCGTGGGCAAGACCACCACCAGCGCCAGCCTCGCGTGCGGTCTCGCCCGCCGTGGCCACAAGGTCGCCGTCATCGACTTCGACGTCGGCCTGCGCAACCTCGACCTGATCATGGGCTGCGAGCGTCGCGTCGTGTACGACTTCGTCAACGTCGTCAATGGCGAGGCGAACCTGAAGCAGGCGCTGATCAAGGACAAGCGTTTCGAGAACCTGTACGTGCTCGCCGCGTCGCAGACGCGCGACAAGGACGCGCTGACGAAGGAAGGCGTGCAGAAGGTGCTCGACGACCTGGCCGCCGACGGCTTCGACTACATCGTGTGCGACTCGCCCGCCGGCATCGAGAAGGGCGCGTACCTGGCGATGTACTTCGCCGACCAGGCGCTGGTGGTCGTGAACCCGGAAGTCTCGTCCGTTCGCGACTCCGACCGCATCCTCGGCCTGCTGGCGTCGAAGACGCGCCGCGCCGAGAACGGCGAGCGCATCAAGGAACACCTGCTGCTCACCCGCTACAGCCCCAACCGCGTGGAAACGGGCGAGATGCTGTCGGTCGGCGACGTCGAGGAAATCCTCGGCCTCAAGACGATCGGCGTGATCCCCGAATCGCCGGACGTGCTCAACGCGTCCAACAAGGGCGAGCCGGTCATCCTGGAAACCGAGTCCAACGCGGCCCAGGCCTATGACGACGCCGTCGCGCGCCTGCTGGGCGACACCCGGCCGATGCGCTTCATCACTGCAGAGAAGAAGGGTTTCTTCAGCAAGATCTTCGGAGGTTGAGGATGGGCTTGTTCGATTTCCTGCTCGCCAAGAAGCAGACCGCCACGATCGCCAAGGATCGCCTGCGCATCATCGTCGCGCACGAACGCGCCGGCCGCGGCAGCAACAGCCCGGATTACCTGCCGATGCTGCAACGCGAGTTGCTGGAGGTGATCCGCAAGTACATCAACGTCGACGCCGAATCGGTGAAGGTGGACCTGATCGGCGAAGGCGACAGCAAGGTATTGGACATTTCCGTCGCGCTGCCGGAAAACCCGGCGCAGGCGTGATCGCCTGATCCCTTCTCCCGCCCGCGGGAGAAGGTGGCCGAAGGCCGGATGAGGGCAGCCCAGAGCTGCCGCTCCGTTCGCCCTCACCCTGCCCTCTCCCGCAAGCGGGAGAGGGGACGAAACCCGCAATGCTCACCCTCGCCGACATCTCCTTCGACGCCACCGCCGCGCTGCTCGCGCGCTACGGCCTCGCGCTGCATCGCATCGCGGATGGCGAGGCGATCCCCGGCAGCTACTGGGGCGAATG
>NZ_QTJR01000007.1 GCF_003382285.1 Lysobacter soli | reverse complement strand
GGTACCCACTTCGCGCGCCACGCGCGTCACTTCGGACGAGAAGCCGTTGAGCTGGTCCACCATCGTGTTGATGGTGTCCTTCAGCTCGAGGATTTCGCCGCGCACGTCCACGGTGATCTTGCGCGAGAGGTCGCCCTTCGCCACCGCCGTGGTCACTTCGGCGATGTTTCGCACCTGCGACGTCAGGTTCGACGCCATCGCGTTGACCGAGTCGGTCAGGTCCTTCCACGTGCCGGCGACGCCCGGCACGACGGCCTGGCCGCCCAGGCGTCCTTCGGTACCCACTTCGCGCGCCACGCGCGTCACTTCGGAGGAGAAGCCGTTGAGCTGGTCCACCATCGTGTTGATGGTGTTCTTCAGTTCGAGGATCTCGCCGCGCACGTCCACGGTGATCTTGCGCGAGAGGTCGCCCTTCGCCACCGCCGTGGTCACTTCGGCGATGTTTCGCACCTGCGACGTCAGGTTCGACGCCATCGCGTTGACCGAGTCGGTCAGGTCCTTCCACGTGCCGGCAACGCCGGGCACGACCGCCTGGCCGCCCAGGCGCCCTTCGGTACCGACCTCGCGCGCCACGCGCGTCACTTCCGAGGCGAAACCGCGCAGCTGGTCCACCATCGTGTTGATGGCTTCCTTCAGCTGGAGGATCTCGCCGCGCACGTCCACGGTGATCTTTCGCGACAGGTCACCGTTGGCCACGGCGATGGTCACGTCGGCGATGTTTCGCACCTGCGCGGTGAGGTTGGACGCCATCTGGTTGACCGAGTCGGTCAGGTCCTTCCACACGCCCGAGACGCCCTTGACCTTCGCCTGGCCGCCCAGGCGGCCGGCGGTGCCGACCTCCAGCGCCACGCGCGTCACTTCCGAGCTGAACTCGCCCATCTGCTCGATCATGCGGTTGACGATGTTCGCCGAACGCAGGAACTCGCCCTTGAGCGGGCGGCCATCGGCTTCCAGCGGCACCGTGCGGGTCAGGTCGCCCTTCGCCACGCCGGCCATCGCCTCGCCCATCGCCTCGACGGGACGCACGAGGTCGTCGATCAGTGCGTTGACCGAATCCTCCATGCCCAGCCACTGGCCTTCGCGGTTGGCGGGCACCACGCGCTGGCGGGTCTGGCCTTCGCGGCCGACGGCTTCGCCCACGCGCGACAGTTCGGCGGCGAGGCGGCGGTTATGGCTGACGATCTCGTTGAGGATCTGCGCGAGCTGGCCTTCCTGGCCGTGCCAGTTCAGCGGCAGGCGCACGGAGAAATCGCCGCCGCGCACGGCGTCCATCGCTTCGATGATCACTTCCATCGGGTCGCGCGGCGCCTGGCGCACCGGCTCGGCCTGCGCGCGTTTCTTCGGCGCCGTCGCGACGGCTTTCGCTGGCGATGGCGTCGCCTTGCGCGCCGCGTTCGACCGGCGCGTCTTGGTTTCCGTGGTCACCCTACATCCCCCATGCACTGCGGCTTACGGAAAATCAGGCGAGCTTATCCCAGCGGCGATGACGGAATGTTCACGCCGCTTGGCGCGTTCAGTCAGGGCGAACCGGACTCGACCGTGGGGTGCGGGCGTTTGCGACGCCGGGTTTCGAACAGCCCGTAGCCGGCGACGGCGACCATCAGCGGTCCCAGGTAATAGCAGGCGCGATACGCGAGCAGCGCCGCGAGCATCTGCGGTTGCGGAACCTGATGGCCGAGCAGCGCGATGAACACGGCTTCCTGGACGCCGATGCCGGCCGGGATATGCGCGATGGCCGACGCGACCGCCGCCACGAGCAACGCCCCGAGCACGTCGGCATACGCGACGCCGTCCGGCATCAGCACGAACACCAGCGCGGCCATCAGCGCCCAGTTGGTCGCAGCCAGCGCGAGCTGCAGCAGCGCCAGCGGCAGCGACGGCAGGCGGAAGTGGTGGCCGCGCACGTGATAGACGCGCCCATGCGTGACGTGCGAGGCCACCAGATACACGACCACCGCGACCAGCATCGCCGCGCCCAGCCACGGCAGGCGGTCGCCGGTGACCGGCCAGCCCGGCGGCGGGCGCACGCGGCCGGAGGCGAACAGCGCGCCGGCCAGCAGCAGGTAGCCCATCCAGTTCGTGCCGATGGCGAAGGCGACGACGCGGCTGATCGTCCCGAGGCCGAGTCCGGCCTGCGAATAGATGCGGTAGCGGAACCCGGCGCCGCCGAACAGCGCGCCGACGTTCAGGCTGAACGCGTACGCGAGCATCGCGATGCCCATCACCTTCGGCGTCGGCAGGTCGTGCCGCGCGTAGCGGCGCCCGGCGAGGTCGTACGCCGAATAGAGCAGGTAGCTGGCGACGGTCAGGCCGATCGCGATCGCCAGCGTGCCCGGCCCGTAGCCGGCGAGCGTGGCCCCGACCTGCGCCCAGTCGACCGACCGCGCGTACCGCACCAGCAGCACCGCGACCAGTGCGAGGAAGACGTAGAAGGCGACGCGCCGGATCTTCCGCCAGCGCTGGCGCGAAACGGTCACGACGGGGCGTCCGCGTCGTCCGGCGGCCGCACCAGCGTGGTGGCCGGCTTGTGCGCGGGCAGCCAGCCGGCCCATTGCGGGAAGTTGCGCAGCACGTGGAACAGCACCGGCCGCGTCAGCGGTTGCCAGAAGCGTCCGCGCGGCACGCTGTCGGGTTCGATCGCCTTGCAGTGGTCGTCGATGAGCTTCCCCAGCCGGCCGCGCAAATCGCGTGCGAAGTCCGCGTCGCGGATGAAGACGTTGGCTTCGAGGTTGAGCGACAGGCTCAGCGGGTCGAGGTTGCTCGAACCCACGGTGCTCCATTCCTCGTCGATCACCGCGACCTTGCCGTGGAAGGGCCGCTCGCAGTACTCGAAGATGTGCACGCCGGCATCGACCAGGTACCGGTACAGCCAGCGGGCGGCGATGAGCGCCATCGGCGTGTCCGGCTCGCCCTGGAAGATCAGCTGCACCTTCACCCCGCGCCGCGCCGCCGCACGCAGGTCGCGCAGGAAACCGTAGCCGGGGAAGAAGTACGCGTTGGCGATCACGATCTCGCGCTTAGCGTCGCGGAACGCCTGTCGGTACGCATGTTCGATGGCGCGCGAACGCCGGCCGTTGTCGCGCGGCAGGAAGCACACGTCGGCCGGGCCTTCGGCCTTGCGCGAGGCCGCTTCGTTGCCCGGCTCCCAGCGCTCGCCGGTGCCGCGCGTCACCATCGCCCGGCGCAGGAACGACACGATGTCGGCCACCACCGGCCCTTGCACTTCCACCGCGTAGTCCTGCTTCGCGGTCGGGCCGAAGTCGGCGAGATGATCGGCCGAATAGTTGATGCCGCCGACGAAGGCGAGCGTCTCGTCGATCGCCACCAGCTTGCGGTGCATGCGGCGGAACACGTTCAGGCGGATGCCCATCAGCGTCGGCTGGCGGTCGTACATGCGCAGCTGCACGCCGGCGGTGGTCAGTTCCTGGAGGAAGTCGTCGGACAGGTCGGGCGATCCAAAGGCGTCCACGAGGAAATGCACGCGCACGCCGCGCTGCGCGGCCGCGACCAGGCGCTCCTTCAGCGCGAGGCCGACCTTGTCCTCGAACCAGATGAAGGTTTCCAGCAGCACCTCGCGCTGCGCGGCGTCGATGGCCTCGAACACGCGCGCGAAGTAATCCTCGCCGTTCTCCAGCAGCCGTACGCGGTGGCCGTGCCGCCAGCAGGTGTCGATGGCGCGCGTGAGCCTCACAGCGCGATCCTCGCCAGCAGCGGGACGTGGTCGGACAGGTGCGACCACGGCCGCGAGGACAGCACGCGTGCTTCGGCCACGCGTGCATGCCGCAGGTAGATGCGGTCCACCGGCAGCGTCGGCCAGCGCGACGGGAACGTGCGCGCGACGCGGCCGTGCGCGTGCTCGAAGGCTTCGACCAGCCCGCAACGACGCAGCAGGCGATGGCCGCGCGCGCGCCAGTCGTTGAAATCGCCGGCGACGATGAGCGGCGCCTCGTGCGGGATCTGCGTGGAAATCACCTCGCACAGCAGTCCGATCTGTTTCTGGCGGTGCGATTCGCGCAGCCCGAGGTGCACGCAGATCGTGTGCACGTCGACCTCGTGCCCGTCGCCGCGCGTGTCCGGCACGCGCACGATGGCGTGCAGCAGGCCGCGTTGCTCGTGGCCGCGTACCGACACATCGCGGTTTTCGTGCGAGGCGATCGGAAACTTCGACAGCAGGGCATTGCCGTGATGGCCATGCGGATACACGGCGTTGCGGCCGTAGGCGAACTGGGTCCAGAGCGAATCGGCGAGGAACTCGTACTGCGGACCGGCCGGCCAGTCCGCGTGGCGCCGCGCGTGCTGCGCGTGTTCGCCGAGCACTTCCTGCAGGAACACCATGTCGGCCGACACGCCGCGGATCGCTTCGCGCAATTCGGGCAGCACGAACCTGCGATTGAGCAGGCTGAAGCCCATGTGCATGTTGACGGTCAGGACGTTGATCGAGGTCATGCAGCGACGTGTCGTCGGAGTGGCCTGCATTCTGCCGACGGCTCGTGCGATGGGGCGTGAGGGTGGCGCGTGGCGGGTGTGGACGGAATGTGTGCGTGCACCGTCGCGAACATCGCGCGTCACCAGCCGCGTGCGAGATCGCGCGTGATCTCCGCCGCCGGCACCGCACGGCAGCCGGTGGTGTTCTGTCCGGCCCACAAGGGCGAGAAGTCGCCGCGTCCCATCGCCTCGGCCTTGCCGCGCAACGGGGCCAGCGCGCCGGCCGCAAGCGGGAAGGCGGGGACGTCATCGCGCATCGCGCCCAGCTCGCGCATCAACCGGTTGTGGATGCCGCGCGCGGGGCGACCGGTGAAGAGGTTGGTCAGTGCCGTGTCGCCGCCCGCGTCAGCGGTGAGTGCCTGGCGGTGCACCGCGCTGGTGGTCGCCTCCGGGCACAGCAGGTACGCCGTGCCGACCTGCACGCCCGCCGCGCCGAGCGCGCGTGCCGCCGCGACGCCGGCCGCGTCCGCGATGCCGCCCGCGGCGATGACCGGCACGCGCACCGCGCGCACGATCTGCGGCAGCAACGCGAACGTGCCCGCCTGCGCGTCGAGGTCGTCGGACAGGAAATGCCCGCGATGTCCGCCCGCTTCCAGGCCCTGCGCGACGATCGCGTCCACGCCCTGCGCATCGAGCCAGCGCGCTTCGTCCACTGTCGTCGCCGACGACAGCACCTTCGCGCCGGTCGCGCGCACACGTTCGAGCAGGTCCGGCGCCGGCAGGCCGAAGTGGAAGCTGACGATCGCCGGCGGCAGTTCGGCGAGCACGTCGGCGAGTTCGTGGTTGAACGGCGTCCGCGCCGGGCCGGCGACCACCGCGGCCGGATCGAGGCCGAAATCCGCGTAGTACGGCGCGAGCAACGCGCGCCATGCGGCTTCGCGTTCGGCGTCGGGTTCGGGCGGCGCGTGGCAGAAGAAGTTGACGTTGATCGGGCCGGCGCTGCGTTCGCGGATCGCCGCGAGGTCGCGCCGCAAGGCCTCGGGCGTAAGCGTGGCGGCCGGCAGCGAGCCGAGTCCTCCGGCCTGCGCCACCGCCAGCGCGAGCGATGCGCCCTGCACGCCGGCCATCGGCGCCTGCACGACGGGGAGGGAAAGGCCGAACAGGTCGGTGATCGAGGTCATGGCATCACTCTAGAAGGGAGCCGTGGCTGGCGATATCGGCCGCTGGCGACGAGTGGGCTCCGCCCGCCGCCCATGTCGGGTTTCCTCCGACTTGCGCTTCCGGTTTCCCTGACTGCGGCTCAGGGCGGGTCGCGGCAAACTGAACAGGCCCCGGCGCCGAGGCCGATCCTCTTCCCCTCGGATCTTCCCCTCCGAACTTTTCGGTCGGCTGCCCAAACCGGCGCCGGGGTCAAACCGCTCCACGGCGGTCATGTCGACAGCAGCGGGGGCGGGTCCTCGTCCTGTTCGCGGTAGCTCTCGCCGGTCAGCGCCATCGCCGCGGCCAGCTGTTTCACCGCCTCGCATTGCGCCGCGCCGTCCTCGACCTGCCACAGCGCTTCGAGCCCGTCGACGTGGGTCAGGCGCAGCACGCAGGCGCGGCTTCCCGGGAATGGACCGGTGGCTTCGATCCGCCAGCCCGGCGGCAGGGTCTGGGTTCGGGTATCCATGCGGCGGACGCTACCGCTCCGGACGATAGGCGCGCGTGAGGCGGGCCGGCGCGGCATACAGGACCGCTCCGGCACGGGGAGGCGGCGACGCGACGCGGTATGGTGGCGGCCCTCGAAGCTGCCCACGCCCCGATGTCCACCACCGACGTTTCCCCGGCCGCCGCGCCGCAACTGGGCCATGCCCTCAAGCCGCGCCAGCTGATCATGATGGGCCTGGGCAGCGCGATCGGCGCCGGCCTGTTCCTCGGTTCGGGTGTCGGCGTGCAGGCGGCGGGACCGGCGGTGCTGATCTCGTACCTGGTCGCCGGCGCGCTGGTGATCATCGTGATGAACGCGCTCGGTGAAATGGCCGCCGCGAAACCCGCGAGCGGCGCGTTCTCGGTGTACGCCGCCGACGCGATGGGCGCGACCGCCGGCGCCACCGTCGGCTGGTTGTGGTGGGCGCAGCTGGTGATCGTCATCGCCGCCGAATCCGTCGGCGCCGCCGGGCTGCTCGCGACCGTCTGGCCGCAGATCCCGGTGCCGCTGTCGTCGCTGACCTTCATGCTCGTGTTCACCGCCATCAACCTGATGGGCGTGCGCAACTTCGGCGAGTTCGAGTTCTGGTTCGCCATCCTGAAGGTCGTCGCGATCCTGCTCTTCATCGTCATCGGCGCGGCACTGCTGCTCGGCCTGCTGCCGGGCGTGGCCTCGCCCGGCTTGTCGAACGTCACCGGCCACGGCGGCTTCGCGCCGAAGGGCTGGGCGGGCATCGGCGCGGCGTTGCTGGTGGTGGTGTTCGCGTTCGGCGGCACGGAGATCGTCGCCGTCGCGGCGGCGGAAACCTCGGACCCGTCGCGCAGCCTCGCGCGTGCGATCCGCACCGTCGCCTGGCGCATCCTCGTGTTCTACATCGGTTCGATCAGCGTGATCATCGCCGTCGTGCCGTGGACCAGCGAATCGCTCCGCTCGCCGTTCGCGGCGGTGCTGGAGGTCGCGCGCATTCCGTACGCATCCACGACGATCACGCTCATCGCCGTGATCGCGCTGCTCTCGGCGCTCAACGCGAACCTCTACGGCGCCTCGCGCATGATCTTCTCGCTCGCGCAGCGCGAGGAGGCGCCGCGCTGGCTCGCGCGCGTCAACCGTCGCCAGGTGCCGGTGATCGCGGTGCTGTCGTGCGTGGTGTTCGGTTTCGTCGCGACGGTGTTCGAGCTGTGGTACCCGAACCGCGTGCTGCCGGTGCTGCTCAACATCGTCGGCTCCACCTGCCTGCTGGTGTGGACGATCTCGCTGGTGTCGCAGCTGATCCTGCGCCGGCGCGCCGATCGCGCGGGGACGCCGCTGCCGTTCCGCATGCGCGGCTTCCCGTGGCTGACGGTGTCGGCGTTGGCCATCCTCGCGTTGATCTTCGCGCTGCTGGTGTCGTCAGCCGAAACGCGCGGTCAGTTCCTGTCGATGGCCGCGCTCACCGCCGGCATTGCGCTGGCGAGCGAACTAGCGCGCCGCTATCGCAACAGCAAGCGGGCGCAATAAAAAAGCGCGCGACGGGGTGAACCGTCGCGCGCTGCCGCGGCGTGCACGGGAGGGGTTGTACACGCCTTTGCCCGACTACTCCGTCAGTTCTCGTACGCCGATTCGCCGTGCGAGGTGATGTCCAGGCCCTCGCGTTCGGACTCCTCGCTCACGCGCAGGCCCACCGTGTACTTCACGATGAGGAAGGAGATCAGCGCGACCACGCCCGATACCACCACCGTCACCAGCACGCCCTGCAGCTGGATCCACACCTGAGAGGCGATGCTGTATTCCGGTAGCGCAGTCTCGGTGACGTAATCCCAGATGCCCGCGCCGCCGAGCGACGGCGAGGCGAACACGCCGGTAAGCAGCGCGCCGAGGATGCCGCCGACGCCGTGCACGCCGAACACGTCGAGCGCGTCGTCCGCGCCGAGCAGGCGCTTGAGGCCGTTGACGCCCCACAGGCAGACCGCGCCGGCGAGCGCGCCGATGATGATTGCGCCGCACAGGCCCACGAAGCCGGCCGCCGGCGTGATCGCCACCAGTCCCGCGACCGCGCCCGAGGCCGCACCGAGCATCGACGGCTTGCCCTTGCTGAGCCATTCCACCGCCGTCCATCCCAGCACCGCCGCCGCCGTGGCGAGGAAGGTGTTGACGAAGGCCTGCGCGGCCACGGCATTGGCTTCCAGCGCGGAGCCGGCGTTGAAGCCGAACCAGCCGACCCACAGGATCGACGCGCCGACCATCGTCTGCGTCAGGTTGTGCGGCTTGATCGCTTCACGGCCGTAGCCCACGCGCTTGCCGATCACGTACGAGCCGACCAGGCCCGCGATCGCCGCGTTGATGTGCACCACCGTGCCGCCGGCGAAATCCAGCGCGCCGCGCGCGAACAGAAAGCCCGACTGCGCGAGCACGCCCGGCACCGCATCGTTGCTGGTGAACGCATCCGGGCCGGGGAAGAACCACACCATGTGCGCCATCGGCGTGTAGGCGAAGGTGAACCACAGCACGGTGAACACCAGCACGCCGGCGAACTTCACGCGTTCGGCGAACGCACCGATGATCAGCGCGCAGGTGATGCATGCGAACGCGCCCTGGAACACGAAGAACACCAGTTCGGGAATGTAGACGCCCTTGGTGAACGTCGCGCCCATCGCGGTGGCGTCGAGCCCCTTCGCGAACACGCGATCGAATCCGCCGATGAAGGCATTGCCTGGCGTGAAGGCGAGCGAGTACCCGTACAGCGCCCACAGGATAGCGACGAGCGAGAACACGATCAGCGTCTGGATCAACACCGACAGCACGTTCTTGCTTCGCACCAGGCCGCCGTAGAACAGCGCGAGGCCGGGCAGCGTCATGAAAATCACCAGCGCGGCGCAGACCAGCAGCCACGCGATGTCGCCCTTGTTCGCGACGGGCGCGGCCGCAGCGGCAGCGTCCTGTGCGAAGGCGAGGGCGGGCGTGGCGAGTGCGAGCAGTGCGGTGATTGCGAGTGAGGTCTTGCGGAACATCGTGACAGCGCGTTCGCGTTCGGCATCGCCGAATGCGCCCATGCCGCCATCCCCGCGAAGGCGGGGATCCATCTGTGAATGCATCACGGTCGGGTTTCCTTCTTTCGTCGAGGTTGCGGCGATCGGGTCGCTGGAGTCCCGCCTTCGCGGGAACGACGGCTGCGAAGCGGATGCGGTTCGCGTGGCGAGATCGAGGGCGGTCGTCATGGCGTCACCTCACAACGCATCGTCGTCGAGCTCGCCGGTGCGGATGCGCACCGTGCGCTCGAGCGATTGCACGAAGATCTTTCCGTCGCCGACCTTGCCGGTTCGCGCGGCGTTGGCGAGCGCTTCCAGCGCGGCCTCCAGCGAGCTTTCCGCGACGGCGCATTCCACCTTGAGCTTGGGCAGGAAATCGACGACGTATTCGGCGCCGCGGTACAGCTCGGTGTGGCCCTTCTGCCGCCCGAAGCCTTTGACTTCGGTGACGGTGATGCCGGACACGCCGACTTCGGTGAGCGCTTCGCGCACCTCGTCGAGCTTGAACGGCCGGATGATCGCGGTGATCAGTTTCATCTCGCAGCTCCGTGGTGGATAGGCTTCAGTTGCGTCGAATCAGAACGTCTTGGTCAGCGTGAGCACCACCGTGTCCTCGCCCAGGAAGTTGCCGTGGACGTTGGTGTAGAGCGCTTCTTCCGCGTCGGTGTCGGTGTAGGCGAGCGCGATGGCGAAGCCGCCATCGAAGGACTTGGTGACGCCGAGCTTCCAGTCGACGTACTCGAAGTCCTCGTTGTTCTCGATCCACTGCTTGCCGGCGTGCGCGTTGAGCGTCCACGTCGGCACGAATTCCCAGTTCACCGCGGCATCGAGATAGCCGGAACCATCCGAATCGGCATAGCCGAACAGATCGGTGAGGGCGTAGGAGTATTTGGCCGCGAACATGCCGGCGCTGATGCCGAAATAGAGTTCGGCCGTGTCCGGGCTGTTGAAGCCGGAGGGATAGTCGCCGGGATACCAGTAGTACAGCGCGCCGACGTCGAAACCGACGGTGTCGTTGAACTTGCCGCGATAGCCGCCGTAGAAGTCGAGTTCGACGCTGTTGGAGATGTCGTTGTCGGGCACGGGCGTGTCCGACAGCCAGCTGACGTTGCTGCCCCAGCTGCCGACATAGAAGCCGCTGTCGTCGGCGTATTCGACGCCGGCCTGCAATGCGGGTTCCTGGTTGTTCTGCGAGATGCCGCGGAAAATGTAGTCGCTGGTCAGCGCGACCGAACCGGACACGCCGGCGATCGCGTCAGCGGGCAGGGCGAGCGAAAGCGCGCCGGCCAGCACGACGGTGGCGAACGTTGAAGCGTTCTTGCTTGCATGGATGCGAGACGACATGACGCAGGCTCCTCATAAGCGGTGGCCCCTCCCCGGTCATTGCGATTCGTGCTCTGCAACCTCGGGCGATTCGTCGGTGCCCGGGTTGTCGTTGGAACGCACTCGCCTTGCGGCGGGCACGTGCCCGTCGTTTTTTCACCTCGTCGGTTGTGGTGCGTGGTGGAGCGGAGTTACGGCCGTTGAACGGCCCGCGTCATGAAGACGCTGTTCGGATCATCCGTGTAGTCCGCGAACGGACCGCAGGATTCGAATCCGTAGCGCGCATACAGCGCGCGCGCCGGTTCGAAACCCTGCATCGAGCCTGTTTCCAGGCTCAGCTGCGTGTACGCGCGACGCTGCGCTTCGTCGAGGATGTGCTCCAGCATCGCGGCCGCGACCCCCTTGCGGCGGTGCCGCGATGCGGTGCGCATCGACTTGATCTCGCCATGCGCGGCATCGAGCTGTTTCAGCGCGCCGCAGCCCATCAGTTCATCGTCCTGCCACGCCGACCAGAACGTGATCTGCGGCTTGCGCAGCGCATCGAGGTCGAGCGCGTGGATGCTTTCCGGCGGAGACAGCTGCGCCATCGACTGCAGGTGTTCCTGCAGCAGCGAGGCGACAGCGGGATGGTCGAGACCGCCGGTGCGGATCTCCATCGCGAACCTCCGTGGGAGAGGGACTTCGAACTGCGTGCTGCGTACTGCGGAACGAACGCGGCCCGGAGCGTTCGCCCCGGGCCGTTTGCTGCGTCAGATCGTGTAGTACATCTGGTATTCGAGCGGATGCGTCGCCGCGCGGAAGCGCGTGACTTCCTGCATCTTCAGCGCGATGTAGCTGTCGATGAAGTCGTCGGTGAACACGCCACCGGCCTTGAGGAAGTCGCGATCCTTGTCGAGCGCTTCCAGCGCCTGATCAAGGCTGTGGCAGACGGTCGGGATGTTCTTCTCTTCTTCCGGCGGCAGGTCGTACAGGTCCTTGTCGCTCGGTGCACCCGGATCGATCTGGTTCTTGATGCCGTCGAGGCCGGCCATCATCAGCGCGGCGAAGGTCAGGTAGCCGGAGTTCATCGGATCCGGGAAGCGGATCTCGATGCGGCGCGCCTTCGGGTTGGCGACGTACGGAATGCGGCACGAGGCCGAACGGTTGCGCGCCGAGTAGGCGAGCATCACCGGGGCTTCGAAGCCCGGCACCAGGCGCTTGTAGCTGTTGGTGGTCGAGTTGGCGAACGCGTTGATCGCGCGGGCGTGCTTGAAGATGCCGCCGATGTACCACAGCGCGGTCTGAGACAGGCCGCCGTAGCCGTCGCCGGAGAACAGATTCACGCCGCCCTTGGCCAGCGACTGGTGCACGTGCATGCCGCTGCCGTTGTCGCCAACGATCGGCTTGGGCATGAAGGTGACGGTCTTGCCGTTGCGGTGCGCGACGTTCTTGATGACGTACTTCATCGTCATCAGTTCGTCGGCCTTCTTCACCAGCGAGTTGAACTTGGTGCCGATCTCACACTGGCCGGCGTTGGCGACTTCGTGGTGGTGCACTTCCACTTCCTGGCCGACCAGTTCCAGCGTCTTGCACATCTCGGCGCGCAGGTCGTGCAGCGAATCCAGCGGCGCGACGGGGAAGTAGCCGCCCTTCACCATCGGACGGTAGCCGGTGTTGCCGCCGTCGTATTCACGGCCCGAGTTCCAGTGGGCTTCTTCCGAATCCACGTGGAAGAAGGTGTGGCCCATGTCGTTGGCGAAGCGGACCGAGTCGAAGATGAAGAATTCCGGCTCCGGACCGAAGAAGGCCTGGTCGGCGATGCCGCTGGCCTTGAGGAAGGCTTCGGCGCGCTTGGCCACGCCGCGCGGGTCGCGCGTGTAGGCCTGCATGGTCGCCGGGTCGAGGATGTCGCAGGTCAGCACCAGGGTCGGGTCGGCGGTGAACGGGTCCAGGAACGCCGTGCTCGCGTCGGGCAGCAGCACCATGTCGGACTCGTTGATGCCCTTCCAGCCGGAGATCGACGAGCCGTCGAACATCTTGCCGTCCTCGAACAGGCTCGGCTCGATGATCGACTTGGGGAAGGTCACGTGGTGCTGCACGCCGCGCATGTCGACGAAGCGCAGGTCGATGAACTCGACCTTGTGGTCCTTGATGAGCTTTTCGATGTGGTCGATCGACATGGGTGGTGCTCCGGGATTCGTGATTCAGGATTCGGGATTGGAAAAAGCCGGCCGCAGGGCGGTGACGGGATACTCAAAGCACAGGCCGTGCCAACTTTTTCACACGCGTAACGCTTTGATTGGATTGAATCTGGCGGCAGGGCAGCTCGTGAATTGCACCAGAACGGTGCGGTCCGCGTGACGATTGCGTCAACGTGGTGCGTCCACCCCCGTCCGGTATGCTGCCCCGCTTCGAGCCGACATGCCATGACGCCCGTGGCGGTTGCGCATCACGAATCCCGACTCACGAATCCGGCTTTCCAAGACATGACCGAACTGCTCGCCGCCCTGCTCCTCGGCATCATCGAAGGCATCACCGAGTTCCTCCCGATCTCCAGCACCGGCCACCTGCTCATCGCCGAACGCTGGCTCGGCCACCGCAGCGATCTGTTCAACATCTCCATCCAGGCCGGCGCGATCCTCGCGGTGGTGCTGATCTACCGCCAGCGCCTGTGGGACCTGGCGATGGGCTTCCTGGGCAAGCGCGCGATGGCCGAGCACAGCCCGGCCGGCATGCCGATGGATGCGGCCGAAGCGCGCGATTACGCCTTCAAGCTCGCCGCGGCCTTCGGCATCACGGCGGTGCTGGGCGTGATCGTGAAGAAGCTCGGCTTCGAACTGCCGGATGAAGTCACGCCGATCGCGTGGGCGCTGGTGATCGGCGGCGTTTGGATGATCGCGGCGGAGCATTTCGCAGCCAAGCGTGCGGCGGTCCTAGGCGAGCGCGCGAAGATCACCTGGACGGTGGCGATCCTGGTCGGCATCGCGCAGGTGGTGGCGGGCGTGTTCCCGGGCACGTCGCGTTCGGGTGCGACGATCTTCGTGGCGCTGCTGGCCGGCACCACCTCGCGTGCGGCGGCGACGGAATTCGCGTTCCTGGTCGGCATCCCGACGATGTTCGCCGCCACCGGCTACGAACTGATCGACGTGATCCACAGCGGCGAGGCGGCGAACGAGGACTGGGCGGCGCTGGCCGTGGCGTTCGTGGCGTCGGCGATCACCGCCTTCATCTCGGTCAAGTGGCTGCTGCGCTACATCCAGAGCCATCGTTTCACCGCGTTCGCGATCTATCGCTTCATCCTCGGCGCGGCGCTGCTGTTCCTCGTGCCGACGGGCAGCTGACGGTTTTCCCTGAACGGGGCATGTTTTCGGCGCGAGACGATTTCACCCCGTTGTAAGCGCCGGTCCGTTTCCATGGGTCGCCTTTTCAGGAGCGGCCCCATGAAACGACTCACCCTGTTGACCCTGACCGTCGCGCTGGCGGCCTGCGCGCGCGCGCCGCAGGAACCGCCGGCCTCGCCCGCCGCCACGCCCACGGCCTCCACGCCCGCCGCGCCTGCGGCACCGGCCGCGGCGATCGACACCGCCGTCCTCGGCGGCCATCACTGGCGGCTCGACAACGCGGTCGATGCGAAAGGCAAGCGCATCGATGCGCTCTTCGTGCGCGCCGACAAACCGGTGACGGTGGATTTCGCCGACGGCCGCATCGCCGTATCGAACACCTGCAACCGCATGATGGGCAGCTACACGCTCGATGGCGCGAAGCTCACCATCGGCGACATGGCGTCCACGATGATGGCCTGCGTCGACGACAAGCTGATGGCGCTGGATCGCGCGGTCGGCGAGCGCCTGCGCGGCGCGCAGACGGCGTCGATCCAGAGCGGCGCAACGCCGATGCTGACGCTCACCGGCGCGGGCGGCGAGGTGCTCACCTTCCGCGGCGAGCCGACGGCGCAGACGCGTTTCGGCGGGCCGGGCGAGACGGTGTTCCTGGAAGTCGCCGCGCAGCCCAAGCCGTGCAATCACCCGCTCATTCCCGACAAGCAGTGTTTGCAGGTGCGCGAAGTGCACTTCGACGAAAAGGGCCTGCGCACCGGCACGCCGGGCGAGTGGCAGCCGCTGTACCAGGACATCGAAGGTTTCGAGCATGTCGCCGGCACGCGCAACGTCGTGCGCGTGAAGCGCTATGCGATCCAGAATCCGCCGGCCGATGCGCCATCGACGGCGTACGTGCTGGACATGGTGGTCGAGAGCGACACGAGGCCCTGAGGCCGGGCGCTCAGCCCGGGTGCGCCCAGCTCACCCGGGCTGCAACAGCATCGTCTCCGGCGTTCAGCCCTTGACCGACGGGTTGAGCGAATACGTCCCGTAGATCGCGACCTCATCGAGCACGTGCCCGTGCATCGCGCGCTGCACGTCCTTCGCGGTGAAGCGCTCGGGCAATTGCAGGCGTTCGACGCCGAGTGCGTAGAGGCGGAAGAAATAACGGTGCAGGCGCAGGTCGTTCGGCGGCGGGAACGGGCCGTCATAGCCGTGCCAGTCCCCGGAGAGCGACGGATCGCCCGCGAACCAGCCGGTGTAGTCGTTCAGGCCCTGGCGTGCGCCGGGCGGGCCGGCGGGGTCCTGCTTGCCGTGGGCGACGACACCGTCGCTGCAGCTCCCGGCCGCGATTTCGCGCACGCTGGCGGGGATGTCGACGACGACCCAATGCGTGAAGTCAGCGCGCGGCTGATCGGCGGGAATCTGCACGCCTTCCTTGCCGACCATCTCGGCGACCGTCGGTACGTCCGGATCGATGCACAGCAGTGCGAACGACTTCGTGCCGGCGGGCACGTCGTCCCACGCCAGGTGCGGATTGCGGTTCGGCGCGAAGCCGAAGCCGTCGGCGGTGGCCTGCCCGGCGGCGAACTCGGCCGGGAGGCGCTCGCGATGCTGGAAGCTGTTGCTGCGGATCTGCATGGGCGTTCCTCTGCGTTACTCGGCTGGATAACCCAGGCGCTGCGCGATCGGCGTGAGCAGGTCGAATTCCTCGCCCAGCGCGTCGCGGAACTGGCGCCAGTGTCCCGACTTGAAACGCGCAGGGCCCAGCGATTCCGGCGGCGCCACCGCGACGCGGATCTGCAGCGCGTCGGCGATCGCCTGTGCCAGGCCCGTGGCGTCGTCGGCGATGTCGTCGAGCTTGATCAGGCGGTGCGGGAACAGGTCCTGCTCGTGCAGCTCGGCGACCTGAGAGAGCGTTTGTGCCAGCCAGCGCGCGCCGGCCTCGGGCGAGGTCAACGCGAACGGCACGGGCGATCCGAAGGCCAGCCAGTCCAGGAGCATGTCGCGCGGATCGCGCAGGGCGATCATCGCCACCGCCTCCGGCAGGTGCGGGCGCAGGCCGAGCAGCAGCGCGTTGTCCCACCACAGCAGCCAGTCGAAGACGTTGCCGTCGCGGATGCCGCGCGAGGGGAGCGCCGCGCGCCAGAGTTCGACCATGTAGGCCGGGTCGAGCGAGCCATCGAGCAGGCTCTGCACCGTCGTGTAGCGCTGCAACGGGTCGTTCGGCGGTTGCCCACCGAAGCGGTCGGCGCGCAGCGGCGCACCGGCCTGCTCGAACGTAATGGCCAGCCTCTCCACGAGCGAACCGGGCGCGCCCCACAGCAGCAGCACCGCGGCCGCCGGATCGGGCAGCGGCGCCAGGTCCGGAAGACGCGGCGTGGCCTTGCTGATCTCTGGCAGCGGCAGGCGCTGTTCGCTGACTTCGGCGTGCAGTTCGGCCCAGGTCGCGGCGGCCGCGTCGGGCTGGCCGGCCACGTCGAGGCAGCGGCCGAGCAGCTGGCGCAGCGTGCGCTTCACGTTCGGGTCCGGCGCCTGCGCGATCAGGTTCGCCACGCGATCGACGGCGGCGTCGGGGTCGCGCGTGAGCAGGCCGTCGATCAGGCGCAGTTCTGCCTGGGTGTGGCCGGGCTGCAGTTCGGTGATGCGGCGGGCGACATCCATCGCCGCGTCGGTTTCGCCGGCCTGGTCGTGCAGCGTGCCCTGCGCTTCCAGTGCGGGAACGAAATCCGGCATCGCCGTGCGCCAGCGTTCGACCACGGCACGCGCGCCGTCGCTGGCGAATTCCTCAAACAGCAGGCGTGCGCGCCACAGGTCCGCGTTCTCGACGTGGTCTTCCAGCGTGGCGTCGAGCGTCGTGCGGGCTTCGTCGAGCAGGCCCTGGCGACGCCAGGCTTCCAGCAGCGGCAACAGGTTGCGGCGATCCAGCGGCTGCGCGGCGAAGGCCTGGCGCAGCCGGGGCAGGGCGCGCTCGTTGCGGCCGGCTTCCAGCTCCAGCTCGCCGACCAGGCGATGCATCGGCGCGGTCGCGTTGTCACCGTCCAGCAGCGGCGCCAGTTCGTCGGCCGCCTCGCCCGGACGACCCTGGCGGCGCAGCAGGTCGGCGACCAGCAGGCGCAGCGGACGCGAGGACGGATCCTGCTCCAGCTGGGTGCGGAAGGCCTGTTCGGCGAAGGCGAAATGGCCCTTGGCGAGGTAGGCGAAGCCCAGCGCGTGACGCAGCTGCGGATCGTTCGGCGCGCGTTCGGCGGCGGCGCTGATCAGCGACAAGGCGCGGTCGACGTCGCCGCGGCGCATGGCGACGCCGCCTTCCAGCGCGGCCACGTGCGGGTGGTCGGGTGCGATGCGCGATGCGGTGCGCGACAGGCGGGCAGCCTCATCCAGGTCGCCGCGCGACAGCGCGAGGTGGCCCTGGATGATGTAGGCGGGAAACTGGTTCGGATCCAGTCCGGTCGCGCGCGCCAGCGCGGCCTGGGCCTCGTCCAGCTGGCGCTCGTGAAGCAGCAGGCCGGCGCGCTCGAGGTGCAGATCGGAATCTTCCGGCGCCAGCGCGATGGCCTGGTCGATCGCGGAGAGGGCGGCCTCGCGGTCGCCGCCCAGGCGCAGCGCGGCGGCGAGCAGCCGGTGCGAGGTGGCGTCCTGCGGCTGCGCGGCGACGGCCTCGCGCGCGGCGGCCAGCGCTTCGGGGGCGGCGCCGCGGCGCAGGGCATCGATGATGGGTTCGTGCATGACTACTCGGACGCTCGGGCGAAAGCGTCGATTGTAGCCGCATGCCCCGGCCCTTCCGGGCGCTCGGGATTTCCGGCAAAACCCCGCCGGACTGCCGCCTCAGCGGACGAACGGACCCCGCGCGCGCATCGGCGCGGGCATCGGCGACGGACCGTAGTAACCGGGGCCATAGACGGCGCCGGGGCCGAACACCGGGCCATCGCTGCGGCCGACGTTGATGTCGATGTTGACGTGGTTCGTGTCGCCGTCGTCGGTGGTGTAGGTCTTGTCGAGGTTGAGGTTCACCGCCTGCCAGTTGCTGGTGCCGGTGTTCTTCGAATAACCGATGCCCGCCTCGACCGCGCCATGCACCTGCCAGTCGTTCTTCGTGGACGCTTCCGCCTCGGCCGGCGTGATCGGCCGCCACGCACCCGGCGGATCGTTGCCGTAGTTCACGTCGGGATCGGTGCTGGCGAAATGGATGCGTTCGGCCGGCACGCTCAGGTCGAGCGCGGGCGACTCGGCTTCGTCCTGCGCCATCGCGGAGGCGCTGGCGAACATCGCGAAGAGGACGACGGCGGCGCGGAAGGCATCGCGTTTCATGTCACAACCCCTGTGGAAGCGGCAAACGATCGTCGGCCGACAGCGCGACGCTAGCAACGCCGGCTTGAACGCGGGCTGTCGGCGACCGGGCATTTTCTTGTCACGAACGACACGCGGTGACGCATGCGACAAATCGCGCCCCTCACTGCGGGCGCGGCAGCCGCTCGCTGATGCGCCCGGCGATCCAGCGCTCGGCGAAGCCGTCCAGCTTCGCGCTCTGCAGGAAGCCGCAATGGCCGCCCCACGGCGAGATTTCCAGCTCCGTGTCGGGCGGCAGCTGCAGCTTGTGGAAGCCGTCGACGGGAATCACCGGGTCGTCGGCGGCCATCAGGATGCTCGCCGGCACCTGCAGCCCGGCCAGGCGATCGCCGGCGATGGAGTACCCGTCGAAATAGCGCTCGAGCGTGCCGAATTCGGTGTGGCGTTCGACCATCCACTGCGTGAGCGGGCGCATGCGAAGGCCCAGCACCTGGTCGTCGAACGCGTGCGTCTGCGGGAACAGCGCGCGCTTGCGCGCGAGCGAGCCGCGCCACTTGCGCTCGAAATACCACAGGTACACCGGCAGGCCCTGTTCCATCGAATCCATCGTGCGCGCCGGGTCGAGCACCGGGCACACCGCCGCGACGTGCACCAGCGGCACGCCCGCGGTGGGCGCTCGCAACGCCAGGCGCAGCGCGAAGTTGCCGCCGAGCGAATAACCGGCGACGGCGAGCGGGCGATCGGGATACAGCCGCGCGACTTCCGCCGCCGCGCGCACGACCTCGTCGATGCGGTTGGAGTGGAACAGGCCTTCGTTGAGGTGGTGCGTGTTGCCGTGGTCGCGGAAGTTGAGGCGGAACACCTCGAAGCCTTCGCGCAGCAGTTCGGCCGCGGTCAGGCGCATGTAGCTGGAATCGACGCTGCCTTCCCAGCCGTGCAGCAGCATCACCAGCCCGCGCGAGGGCGTGCCGGGCAGCGCGGTGTGCACGCCCTGCAGGCGCGCGTCCTCGCCTGCCTCGATGGTGTGGACCGTGCTGACCGCATTCAGCTGCGCGAGGCTGCGTTCGCCATGGCGGCGACGCAGCGGACTGGAGCCGAGCACCGATTGCACGTGCGCATTGCGCAGCCAGCGAGGCGGGCGGTAGTCGGACGCATTCAGCATGCCGGGGACCATGGCGCGGTTTTCGGTTGCTCGCACGGAAGCCTTACTCCTGCAAACGTGAAGTTCAGCTCTTCATGGCCTCGATGATCCGCGTGCGCGCGGTTTCGGCGATGCGGCGACGGCCTTCGGTCTGCGCGGGCAGGATCGGTTCGAGGAAATGCACTTCCGCCAGCCGCGGCGGCTCGCCCAGCAGGCGCAGGAAATTCGCCAGGAAACTCTCGCCGGGCTGGAACGCCACCACGTGCTGCGCGTCGCCGTGTTCGCCGTAGCGCAGCGCGACCGGCTGCACCGGCACGCCGGCTTCCACAGCCGCTAGGAAGATGCGGGCGTGGAACGGGCCGATCTCGCGACCGCCGCGCGTGCCGCCTTCGGGGAACACGCCGATCGAGCGGCCCTCGCGCAGGCGACCGAGCATTTCGTGCAGCACGCCGCCGAGCGATTCGGTGCTGCCGCGGGCGTGGAAGATGGTTTCGCCGCGTGAGGCGAGCCAGCCGACGACCGGCCAGCTGGCGATCTCGCGCTTGGCGACGAAGCCCATCATGCGCTGGCTGTGCAGCGTCTCGATGTCGATCCAGCTCACATGGTTGGCGACGAACATCGCCGCGCCCGGCAGCGGCTGGCCGATGCGGCGCAGGCGGAAGCCGAAGATCCACATCAGCCCCGCGGACCATGCGCGGATGGCCCGATGTTCCAGCGACTCGTCGCCGATGCGCACGTTCTCCAGGAACGGCACGGCGGTGAGCAGCGTCAGCGGCAGGTCGACGAACACGTGCCACAGCAGCAGCGGCACGCGGACGAGATAACGGAGCGCGCGCGCGGCGGGCGCCGTGGTCGGCGCCGTCGCGCCGGCGTGGGGGGACGGCGCATTCATTGAACGCACGATACCGAAGCCGCGGTGTCGCCACCAGCGTCATGGGCGGGATGCGGCGTTGGTTCCAGACAGGTTCCGCAATGCGCGGGCGCCGGGCCCGCCGGCACGCGCGACTGCGCGCGCGGACTCAGGGGCGCGCGATCACCGCGAGCGTGATGCGCGAGACGCACACCAGGCGATGGCGTTCGTCCTCGATGCGGATCTCCCACACCTGCGTGCGGCCACCCACGTGCAGCGGACGCGCGGTGCCGGTGACGGTGCCCTCGCGCACGCCGCGCAGGTGATTGGCGTTGATCTCGATGCCGACGCAGGCTTCGTCCTCGCCGACGCAGAGCATGCCGGCGCTGCTGCCAAGCGTTTCGGCCAGCAGCACCGACGCACCGCCGTGCAGCAGGCCGTACGGCTGCCGGGTGCGTTCGTCGACAGGCATGGTGGCGCGGATGAAATCGTGTCCGACCTCGGTGAACACGATGCCCAGCGGCTCCATCGCGGTGTTGCGCGAGAGCGCGTTTAGGGTGGCCAGGTCGGGCGGGGTGCGGAAGGGGGAGCGTTGCGTGTCCATCGCGACACCTTAGCCGAGCGGCGGGCAAAACGGCTGCCGGGGAAGTCCAGACAAAAAGGGGCCCGGAGTCAGTGCGTCGTCACGGAGAGAGTCCGACGCACCGGCTGCGGGCCAGGGGGAACGAGGATGTAGGTCTGGTCTGCGCGCTGGGCGGGTCCTGCATGGGTACGGTCACGGGGGGAGCGGGGCGGCTCAGGGGTGGAGCTTTGGGACACCGCGATCGCTCATGCGCAGCGGAAGCGCGGCTGCATCCAGTCCTGGGCGTAGCGGCGGGTGGTGGCGTAGCCGCTGCTGTTGCCGTAGCCCACACCGAAGTCGCGTTCGCGATGGATGTGGCGCACCGGCAGCGGGACGACATTCGCGCTCGGGGCGTTGGGGCGGGTCGGGATGGCAAAGAAGGCGTTCATGGCGGTGTCCTGGCGTTCGGTACTGCGTGGTGCTGCGGGGTGCCTGGATCAGGCAAAGCGGAAGCGCGGCGGCGCCCACTCGGTCGTGTAGCGGCGGTTGCTGGCGTAGCCACTGCTGGAGCCGTAGCCGACGCCGAAATCGCGTTCGCGGTGGTTGCGCGACGGGGCGTTCATCAGGGCCAGCGGGGAGACCGGAGCGGACTTGGCGGACGGGGCGAAAGTGTTGAGGGCGTTCATGGCGGGATCCTTCGTGGGGGTGGGTTAGTGCGTCGGTGTGTTGGTAAAGTACAACACCATATCCATTCCGCCATGGGCCAGAAGTCACCCCACCGAAGACCTACCTGGCTGGGGCACCGCCGTAGCGGGAACTCGCTGATATAGATGGACATTTCGGCGCTTCCGTTGCCATGACTGATGGCAGGGGTGGCATGGCGGCACGCGCGAATGCGCCTCCGGCTCTCGAACCGGGACGAGAGGGAGGGTGAGGACCGTCACATTCAGGAAGCTGTCTGGAGGCCGCCGGATGGGGGTCGAGGCGGCCACTGCGCGAAAACCGACCTGATCCGGTGCGGTCACGCGCTCTTGCGGGGTGAGGCGGCCAGACCGCCTCAGAGAATCGGCGCGAGCCCCGCCCCGAATGCGGTGAAGATCCGCGTGGTGATCGACTTCATGCCCGCCGCCACTTCCGGGAAATCACCCACTGGCTGATAGCAGGCGCGGAAATCCGGATCGCTCGGCAGCAGCGGCTGCGGGCACTGCTCGCTGGCGACGAACTCGTAGCTGGTCGCATAGCGCATCGGCCACAGGTCCAGGATCGGCATCGCCTCGAACATCTTGCCGATGGAGTAGTTGAGTCCCGAAAACACCGGCGGCTTGTCGCGTCGCGCGATCACCCACGAGTTGGCCGGCGCGATGTCGCGCCAGATGCTGGCGCGCAGCGCCTGGGCGAAATCGCGATCCTCGATCACCACCGCGCTTTCGGTGTTGTAGTGATCGCCGCGCGGATCGAAGTTGTGCGTTCCGACCACGCCGATGCGCCCGTCGATCACCATCGACTTCGCATGCAGTCCGATGCGTACGCCGGCGCGCTTGAGCGGCACGGGCTGGTTGGCGCGGCGGGTGCTGTAGCGCAGTGCGCTGTATTCGCGCGACAGCGCGCGCTGGTACTGCGCGCGCTCGACGGTGCTGCGCCGGTCGTAGCGATCGCGCAGTTCGCGGTGCGCCTGGCCCAGATCGACCGGCGCGGCCTGCGCATCGTCGCGCTCCGTGGATGCCGCATTGCCGCCGCTCTCGCCGGTGAGCGCGCGGCTGGGCGAGATCGAGCCGGTGCCTGCGTCGGCGTCGTCGCCGGCATCGGCATCGGTGTTCGCCTCGTCGGGCAGCAGGTCGGGCAGCGTCGCGCCGGTCGTGGCGATGTCGATCGGTGCGTCCAGCGGGAAGGGCTTGTACTCGAAGATGTTGAAGCCCAGCTCGCGCAGGTAGCGGCGCTTGTACTTGTACGAGAGCGCGTAGGCGATGAACGCGTCGGTCGCGGCCAGGCTGTTGGTGGAGATGACGATCTTCGGACGCTCGTCGTACGGGCGCGCGTGCAACTGGCGGAACATGTCCTGCGCGGCGTCGGACAGCACGAGGTACGGCGTCTGCAGCACCACTTCCTGCTGCGCCGATTCGATCAGCCCGCGCAGCGAACCGGACGCCACGGCCTGTTGTTCGGCGTTGATGGCGCGGTGCTTTTCCGGCGTGTCGGAGATGTAGCGCACTTCGCCGACGCGCATCGCGCGCGAGACGAGGCGCTCTTCGATCAGTGCACTGTCGGCGGCGTCGCGTCGCATGGCCTCCGCACGCTCGGGACGCTCGAAATGCGACGGGGGCAGCGCGGGCACGCCATCTGCGAGCAGGCGGCCGCCGACATCGTTCAGCCGTTCCACCGGCACGCTGCGGCGATCGTTCCAGAACAGCGCGAAGTCATCGCGCATCACGTGCGCGACGGGCCCTGCGACGAGCAGGTCGCGGTCACGGAAGTTGTACTCGTCGTCCCAGTCGTAATAGTCGTCCTGGTAATTGCGCCCGCCGGTGATGCCGACCGCGCCGTCCACCAGCAGCAGCTTGGTGTGCATGCGCTGATTGAGCGTGCGCCAGCAGCACGCGGCGGCGAGCGCGTATTGCGGATAGGTGATCTGCGCGCGACCGAGCACGGGGCTGTACAGCTTCAGCTCGAAATTGACGTGCGCGCCGGCCAGCGCGGCGAGCGTGTCCACATGCTTGAGCGCGGACAGCTGATCGATCAGCACGCGCACGCGCACGCCGCGACGCGCAGCGGCGAGCAGTTCGTCGAGCACCAGCCGGCCGGCGTCATCCTCGTCGAAGATGTAGGTCTGCAGGTCGATGGCGGTGGTCGCGCTGCGGATCAGGTTCACCCGCGCGAGCAATGCGTCGGGGCCGCGGTCGAGGATCAACGCGTAATGCGCCGGGGCGTCGGGCGTGGACTGCGCGAACGCGCGTCCGGCGAGCGCACGCAGCGGCGACCGCTGGGCACAGGCGTCCGGCTGCGTGCAGTCGACCTGCGTCGAACGTGCCTGCACCACGCGTTCGGTGGCCGCGTCGCGCTGGGCGTTGGACAGCGATGCGCACGCGCCGAGCGCGAGCGACAGCACGACCACGCAAAGTCGCACGACCGGCTTCACTGTGCGGTCTCGACCAGGCGGACGCGCAGCATGAAGCGCACGCGGTCGGCCAGCGCGAACTGCCAGCCGTCCAGGCCGTAGTCCTCGCGGCTGATGCTGCCGGTGGCGAGCACGTCGCAATCGCGGCCGGGCCGCTCGCAGTCGGCCTGGGAAAGCATGAAGGTTTCCATGCGCGTCACGCCGTGCATCGACAAGCGGCCGCGCATGCGCCCGCCGGTGCGGACGAGCGTGTCCGGATGCGGCTCGGAAACGAACTCGATGTAGGGATAGTGCTGTGCATCGAAGAAATTCGGCCCGCGCGCGAGCGCGGTGTAGCGATCGGAGCCGGAGACGACCACGCCGCCGGTGCGCAACACGATGCGCACGCGATGGCGGCCGTCGGCCAGGGTGGAGACTTCACCTTCGTACTGCGGGAACTGCCCCGACACGCGTTGGCCCCAGCGGGTGCGCAGCTCGAAGCCGAAGCGGGTGTGGTGCGGATCGAAGGTGCGGGAAGACGTGGTGGGGACGGGCTCGGGAAGCGCGACCGTTTCCTGCGCCCATGCCGGCCAGATGGCCAGCAGGCACGGCAGCAGGAAGCGGGCGAGGCGCGGTCGGCGTTCCCTCACGGCCACCAGAAGGCGCTGAGCTGCGCCACGCCGGGCTCCAGCCCGGCGTCGGCGGGCACCGACAGCACCGCGATGCCGCCCGGCGGCATCCCGCGGTAATCGCCCGACTGCCCGCTGTGCAGCAGCGCCGCCAGGCGCTCCAGCCCCGGGTTGTGGCCGACCAGCATCAGCCGTTCGGCTTCGCGGTGGGTGTCGGCCAGCGAGATCAGCGTGCCGGGCGTGGCTTCGTAGATCGACGGCTCGATGCGCTGGTCGACGTAGCCGATGGCGGCGAGCACCGCTTCCAGCGTTTCGCGCGTGCGGCGCGAGGGCGAGCAGAGGATGCAGTCGGGGACCAGCTTGTTTTCTGCCAGCCAGCGACCCGCGGCTTCGGCCTCGGCGAGGCCTTCGGCCGAAAGCGGGCGGTCCAGGTCGGCCTGTCCGGTGGCGGCGGGCTCCGCGTGGGCGTGGCGTAGCAGGATCAGTTCACGCATGCGCGGGCGACTCCGGTTTGGCGAGGGCGGGCAGGATCATGGGCGCCATTATCACGTAACGACGTGATGGCTCAGGCTTTCCTCAGCCATTTGAGCAAAGGCTGCCAATCGTCCTGGTGGTCGCGCACCTGGGCGGAGTGGTAGTCGAACAGGCTCTTCCCCAGCCCGGTCAGCACCACGTAGGCCTGGCTGTCGCGCAGTTGCGCCACCACGGGATACGGCCAGGCGGCGAGCAGCTCCAGCGCCTGCTGGGACGCGTTCGTCCACGGCTTGAGCTTGTTGCCGACCAGCCCGACGCGCAGCTGGCCCTTGCGCACGCGCGGGTGCCTGGCGAGCGAATCGAGGAACGGCACCGTCGCCTCGATGTCCAGCGCCGAGGGCTGGACCGGCACGACGACGGCGTCGGCTTCCTCGAGGAAGGCGTCGAGGTCGTCGGCCATCGCGCCGGCGGCGGCGTCGATCACCAGCCGCTGCGTGTCGTCGGGCAATTGCTTGCGCCATGCCTTCCGGCGGGTGCCGTCGAGCGGGAGCACGGCGCTCTCCAGCCCGGCCCGGCGCTGCGCCCAGCGGGTGGAGGATTCCTGCGGATCGGCATCGACCAGCGCGGTGCGCAGGCCGTCGAGCGCCGACTGTGCGGCGAGGTGCGTGGCAATCGTGGTCTTCCCCACGCCGCCCTTGGAACTGGCCACCAGCACGGTCTTCATGCGGACTCCCTCTGGATGGAAGCCGCAGCGTACACGGGGCGGCGCGACGGAACCATGCGCCGGACGGCGATCAGCCGGGTGGCCTGACCGGCTGTCCGAGAATGCGGTCACGTTGCTGCGGATCCTTGGGCAACCAGTCCGGCGGCATCCGTCGGCCATTTGCCCGCAACCATTCCTCCACCGCGAGGTAATCCCCGCGTTCGAACAGGGCGCGCTGGAGTTCTGGTCCCGGCGTCGGCGGCGACCCCATCACCGTCCACAGCGTGACGCGGTACCGCTCTGCCCATGCCGGCCGCGCCGTACCGTCGGCAAGTTCAGTCATCAACCCCGTCGCGATCATTCGCGGGAATGCGCTGTTGCCGTCGGCCATGCGCGTGAGGACGCTGCGGCAGGTGGCAATGCGCCCGGGCGGCTGCGGCATCCGGCAGGCATCGTGCAGCCGGGCAAAAGGCGGCATGTCGATCCACGATTGCCCGGCGGCCAGCATCAGGCGCACTTCGCGGTCGTCCAGGCGCGGGCCCGGTCCGAATCCGGCGCGGGCGCGAAGGTACGCGTCCACTTCACGGGATCGGGCCGGAAGCGGCAACGTCGCCATCTGCGCCTCGAGCATGCGTTCGGCTACACCGAAGTGCGTGTCATAAGTGGAGGCCTGCGCGGCGCGACGCAGGTATCTGTCGAACGCCGCTTCGTCGCCACGCCCGGTCCGGTCGCCCGCGAGCAGCCAGACGGCGGCATTGTCCGGTTCCAGCCGCTGCAACCTTTCGATCGCGCCACCTGCGTCGCAGGCGGTCGCCTCGGCCGGGCATCGCGTGGCCTCCAGCCATGCGATCTCGACGTCGTCCGGTGCCATCTCCGCGGCCAGCGCGAGTGCCGCGTCGACCTGCCGCTGCACGGCGTCGGTGTTCCCGTTGCCCAGCGCCGGTGCGAACAGGGCCGTGGTCAGCACGCCGTGGGCCGTTGACTGCATCGAAGGCGAAGCGAGCCATTCCGCCATCGCGGCGCGAAGTGCGGCCTCCCAGCGTTGTCCTTCCTTGGAAGAAACCAGGGTCGCGTCCGATGCGCCTCCCGGGCCGGGAGGTCGCGATCGTCCAGAGACCGCTGCGACGGTGGACACAGGCGCAGCGGTTTCCCGCGTGGGCGCGCCGGCAGATGCAGACGAGGCGCCCGGGTGGTCGCACGCCGTCGTCGCACAAACGATCAGGATCCAAAGGAAGCCGGCACGCATCAGAACCCCCCGTTCGCCCACAGCGGCAATGTCAGCAACGAAAGAAGCAAGCCGTACCCCACCATGGCCGCCGCCAGCCGCGGCGCCAGCCCGTGGGCGATGGCGAGCGCGCCGGCCGTGACCATCGAGGGCATCGCGGCTTCGAGCACGGTGACGCGGGCCATCGATCCGTGCAGGTTCAGCACGGGCACCAGCAGCAACGCGAGCGCGGGCATCACCGCGAGCTTCAGCACCAGCCCGGCGGCCAGCGGCTTGAGTTCGTCGCGCGGCAGGGCGAAACGCACCGACAGGCCGATGGTCAGCATCGCCAGCGGCAGCAGGGCGTCGGACAGTCGCTGCAGTCCGCCGTCGATCCACGCCGGCGGATCGGCCGGCATCACCGTGAAACCGGCCAGCAGCGCCCACAGCGGCGGGAACTTCGCCACGCGCAGCGCCATCTCGCGCGCGGAAGGCGCGTGTTCGCCACCGTAGCGCGCCAGCGCCCACAGGCCGAACGTCGACAGGATCAGGAACGTACCGAACTGGTCGTAGACCACCGCGTACGGCAGCGCGTCATCGCCGACGAGCGCGCGCGTCAGCGGATAACCAAGGAAGCTGGTGTTGCCGAGCGCGACGGTCAGCAGCAGCACGGCGGTTTCGTCGCGCCGGAACTTCAGCCAGCGCGACAGCGCGCCGACCAGCACGACCGTCGCGCCGAGCAGCAGCCACGGCACGGCGATCACGCCCAGCAGTGCGGCTTCAAGATGCAGTCGCGGCACGTAACGCAGCACCGCCGCCGGCAGGCAGACGTACAGTACGACCAGGTTCAACGTGCGTGCCGCGTCACCGGGCAGCACGCGCAGTCGCTGGAAGAGATAGCCCAGCGCCAGCATCGCCAGCACGAGGGCGAAGGCGTCGAAGGCCATGCGTGATCCCGTGTTCGAACCGCCATGGTGGCCACTGCACGGCGCCGGCTCAAGCTCGACCATTGGGTATGATCGCCGCTCCGACACGGACGCCGCCGAGCACGATGACCGACCTGCAGGACCTCACCGCGCTCATCCGCGCCAACACCCCGCTCATCGTCATCGAAACGCGCGACGAAGGCCGCGTCGTCGAACTCTTCCGCCAGGCGCTGATGCACGTGTGGCGCGCGCTGCATCGGTGGTCGATCACCGAAGGCCTGCGCCGCATCGACCTGGACCGCGAGGATCCGGCGGAAATCGCACCCGATGCGTCCAACACGCTGCAGGCGATCCGCAACGCCGAACAGCGCGGCATCTACCTGCTGCTCGATTTCCATCCCTACCTCGGCTACGCCGGCACGCAGCGGCAGCTGCGCGAGATCCTGCAGCGCCGCGACTGCGAACCGCACGTGCTGGTGCTGGTCGGCCACAAGGTCGAATTGCCGGCCGAACTCGAATCGCTCGCCGTGCGTTACACGCCGCGCCTGCCGGACGCGAATGCGCTGCTCAAGCTGGTACGCGAGGAAGCGGAGAACTACGCGAAGGAGCACGGCGGTCGTCGCGTCGAAGCCGACAGCGAGGCGGTGCAGCAGATCGTGCGCAACCTGCGAGGGCTCGATCCGATCGACGCGCGTCGCATCGCCCGCCAGCTGATCTTCAACGACGGTGCGCTCGGCCCGGGCGACCTGCCGGAGCTGGCCAAGCTCAAGTTCGAACTGCTCAACCGCAGTGGGCATCTTCATTACGAGTACGACACCGCGCGCATGGACGACGTCGCCGGCGCGTCGCGCTTCAAGCGCTGGGTGCAGCAGCGGCGCGACGTGTTCGTCAGTGGCGAGGCGCCGGTGGGCCTCGACCCACCGAAGGGCGTGTTGTTGCTGGGCGTGCAGGGTTGCGGCAAGTCCATGCTCGCCAAGGCGGTCGCCGCCGGCTTCGGCGTGCCGCTGGTGCGGCTGGATTTCGGCACGCTGTACGACAAGTTCCATGGCGAGACCGAGAAGAACCTGCGTGACGCGCTTTCGTCGGCAGAACAGCTTGAACCGTGCGTGCTGTGGATCGACGAGATCGAGAAGGGCCTGGCGAGCGATGGCGGCGACAGTGATGGCGGCGTGTCGCGTCGCGTGCTCGGCTACCTGCTGACGTGGATGGCCGAACGCAAGTCGCGCGTGTTCCTGGTCGCCACCGCGAACCAGATCGACGCGCTGCCGCCGGAGCTGCTGCGCAAGGGCCGGTTCGACGAGATCTTCTTCGTCGACCTGCCCGGTGCTGCCACGCGCGAAGCGCTGTTCGCGTTGCACCTGCGTCGTCGCCAGCTCGATCCGGCGACGTTCGACCTCGCCGGTCTTTCAGCCGCGAGCGACGGCTTCTCCGGCGCCGAAATCGAGCAGGCCATCGTCGCCGCGCTGTACGCCGCGCATGCAGCAAAGGCGCCGCTCAACGATTTCATGCTGCGCGCCGAGCTGAAGCAGACGCGCCCGCTCTCGGTGCTGATGGCCGAACGCGTGCAGGGCCTGCGCGAATGGGCGCAGGGGCGCACGGTCCCGGCGGACTGACGCGATCGCCGCAAGCGTGACCTCCGGGCCACGCGCGCGGCACGCACTGGCAGGAACATGCGGCGAACTCCCGCGGAGCTTCGCCATGGCGCGCGTCGTCCATCGTGTCCTCGTCGCCGTGCTGGCGGTCTGCATCGGCCTGTCCGCTGTCGCGCGAGGCAGCGAACCCGCGCCGCTGCCGACGCCGCAGGACGGCTACTTCCAGACCATCACGCGCGTCGTCGACGGCGTATGGCTGATCGCGCAGCCGCAGCCGTTCCAGGTGCAACCCATCGGCAACGTGGTCGTGATCGAGCAGTCCGACGGCCTCGTCCTCATCGACGGCGGCGGTTCGCCCGGCGCGGGACGTCGCATCGTCGAACTCGTGCGTTCGGTCAGCGGCAAGCCGGTGAAGGCCGTCGCGATCACGCACTGGCACGGCGACCACGTGCTCGGTCTGTCGGCGATCGTGCAGGCGTGGCCGGCGGCGGAGATCATCGCGACCGACATCACCGACGCGCATCTGCGCGGGCGTTCGATGAAGGCGTATCCGAAAGGCGCGCCGGACGCGACGCTGCAGGCCGCATTCGACCAGCGCCTCGATGGTGCGGATGGATTCGTGCGCGATTCGCTCGCAAAGAGCGATCTCTCCGCGCGCGAACGCGAAGGCTTCGAGGCGGCGCAGCGGCTGTTCGCGCAGTACCGCAAGGACACGCGCGACGTCGTGCTCGCGCTGCCCACGCGCACGTTCGTCGATACGTTGAAGCTCGACGATGCGACGCGTCCGGTCGAACTTCGCCACTTCGGTCGCGGCAACACCGATGGCGACCTCGTCGCGTGGCTGCCGCGCCAGCGCGTGATGGCGACGGGCGACCTGCTCGTCGCGCCGATCCCGTTCGGCTTCAATGCGTATCCGGCGGACTGGCAACGCACGTTGCGCGCGATGCAGGCGCTGCGTCCGGCTGTGTGGCTTCCCGGTCACGGCGCGGCGATGCGGGGCGACGCCTACGTGTCGCGCGTGATCGACCTCATCGGCCACACGCGCGGGGCGGTCGCGCCGCTGGTGAAGCAGGGCGTCACGCTGGACGAAGCGAAGAAACGCGTCGACCTGTCCACCGATCGAGCGCGCTTCGTCGGCGACGATCCGTGGCTGGTGCGCTGGTTCGATCGCTACTGGACCCAGCCTTTCACCGATGCCGCCTGGCGCGAAGCGACGGGCGAACCGATCGAGCAGGGTGAAGGTTGATCAGATCGCCGCGAGGTCGAAGGAAATGCTGATGCGCTCGCCCGCGCCCGCGTACGGCAGCGTGCGATGGAACAGGTACGACGGGAACAGCAACAGGGTGCCGACCTTCGGGCACACGCGACGCAATGCGGCGTCCGGTGGCTGCGGCAGGCTCGCGAAGGGACGTCCGAATTCGATCCAGCCGGCATGCGTGTTGTCGTCGTCGCGGATCGCCGGCGGAAGTTCGACGTAATACGCGCCGGACAACCACGAATCCTCGTGGATGTGCGTGTCGATGAAACCGCGCTCGGCGGCCTGCGTTGCCCACACGTGCACGCGATAGCGCTCGGGCACGTTGCGGAGGAAGACATCGGCCGACAGCGCGTCGTCGTCGAGCGGCGCCTCGGCAACATGCGCATCGCGCGCCTGTGCGATGAAGGCGTCGATCGCCTCGCGCAAACGCTGCTCGAAGCCGACGATGGCCGGCGTGCGATCCATCAGCAGGTCGCCGCTGAGGTACGCATTACGCGCCGCCAGCCCGGCCGGTTCCCAGCGTTGCTGGCTGTGACGACGGATGTCGTCGGCGAGTGCGGCATTGAACGCATGCGCATCGGCGAAGCCGTCCGGCGTCGGCAGTTCGATTGCATGCACATGCCGATGCAGGCCAAGCCACTGCGTCGCGCGGTCGGCATCATGTTGCGCGACCGCGACGCCGAGATGCGCGATGGTGCGCTGGTCGTCCGGCGCGCGTCGCAATGCATCGCGCAGCTCGTCGCGTGCGGCGTCGAGCCGGCCGTCGTGCAGCAGCGCGATGCCGTGCTGGCGATGCAGCGTCGGCGAGTCCACGCCGGCGTGCAGCGCTCGCGCGTAAACGTCCACGGCTTCGTGTGGCTTTCGATTGAGCTGCAATTGCTCGCCGAGCGTATCGATGATGTCGATGTCGCGCGGCGCGAGTTCCAGCGCACGCCGCGCATGCGCTTCGGCGCCGGTGGGGTCGTCGAGTTTGCGATACAGGATCGCCGCATCGCGATGCGCCTGGGCGAGCGACGGATCCAGCTGCAACGCGCGCAACGCGTGCTGCAGGCCTTCCTGCAGCGAGGTGCGATCGAACAGGTTGGACAGCAGCGCAGCAAGCGCCTGGTGCGCGCCCGCATCGGGATTGAGCTGCAACGCGTTGCGTGCGGCCGAGATCGCCGCGACGTAATCCTGTTGCTTGCCGTGCGCAGCGGCGAGGTTGTTCCAGGCCTCTGCCCAGTCCGGCTTCAGGCGCGCGGCGGTTTCGAAACCGGACGCCGCCTGCACATAGTCGCCTGCGTTGAAGGCAGCGGTGCCGTAGCGAAACGCGGCGCGAGGTTCGTGCGGCAGGCGCTGCATCGCGAGCGCCAGCGACGCGAGCGCGGCGTCGAATTCTCCCGCGTTCAACTGCATGGTGCCGAGGTCCAGCGCGGTCGCGCCGTCGTCCGGACGCAGCGCCAGCGCTCGCTGCAAGGCGCGGCGCGATGCCGCCGCATCACCCAGCGCCTGCAGCGTCATCGCGTACAGGCGCCACGCGTCGAACGATTGCGGTGCCTGTTGCAGCGCCGCTTCGCAATCGGCCTTCGCGGGCGCCGGTTGTCCCTGCTGCAACGCCGCCCATGCGCGGCGCAGCAAGGGGACGACGTCGGCGCTGCTCATCTCAGTAACCTGCGGCCTGGCCGTCCTTGCGCGACTCGCTGGCGCCCACATAGCCGCCGTTCGGATTGACCATGATCGCCTGGTAGCCGCCGTACGGGCCGTCGGCGAAACGCACGCTGTGGCCCTTGCGCATCAGTGCACGCACGGTTTCGTACGGGAAGCCCGATTCCAGGTCGAGCTCGCCGCCGTCGTTCATGGCGGTGACCTGACCGGTCGGCTCGGTGCTGCCGTCGTGCTGGATGCGCGGCGCGTCGCCGGCTTCCTGCAGGTTCATGCCGAAATCGACCAGGTTCATGATGATCTGCGCGTGGCCCTGCGGCTGCATCGCGCCGCCCATCACGCCGAAGCTCAGCCACGGCTTGCCGTCCTTCGTCGCGAAGGCCGGAATGATGGTGTGGAACGGACGCTTGCCCGGCGCGAACGAGTTCGGGTGGCCTTCCTTCAGCACGAACTGCTCGCCGCGGTCCTGGAAGATGAAGCCCAGGCCCGGAGGCGCCATGCCGCTGCCCATGCCGCGGTAGTTCGATTGGATCAGCGAAACCATCATCCCGTCCGCGTCGGCGACGGTCATGTAGATCGTGTCGCCTTGGTTGAGCTGCGGGATCACGCCCGGCTCGACGGCCTTGGCGGCCTTGTCCATCGAGATCAGCTTGCCGCGCTCGCGCGCGTAGGGCTTGGAGATGAGCTTGGCCGTCGGCGTCCTATGGAAGTCCGGATCGGCATACGACGCGGCGCGGTCGGCGAAGGCGAGCTTCTTGGCCTCGGTGAACAGGTGCACGTGTTCGGGGCTGCCGAAGCCGTAGGACTTCAGGTCGTAGGGTTCGAGCAGGTTGAGGATCTGCAGCGCGGCGATGCCCTGGCCGTTGGGCGGCAGTTCCCATACGTCGACGCCGCGATAGTTGGTACTGACCGGCTCGACCCAGTCGCCGTGGTGCGAGGCGAGGTCGTCGTAGCTCAGGAAGCCGCCGTTCGCCTTGAAGTACGCGTCGATCGTGCGTGCGATGTCGCCCTTGTAGAACGCGTCGCGGCCGCCGTTGGCGATCATCGAAAGCGTGTTGGCGAGGTTGGGGTTCTTCCACATCTCGCCGGTGCGCGGACCGCGCCTTTGCCCAGGCGCGTCGCCCTCGACGGTGAACTGCTCGGCGAAGCCCGGCCACTTCGACAGCGTCGGCACGCTGCGGCCCCAGTAGTACGCGATCACCTCATGCACCGGATGGCCTTCGCGCGCGTAGCGGATGGCGGGCGCCAGATCGTCCTTCATCGGCTTGCGGCCGAAACGCTCGTGCAGCGCGAACCACGCATCGACCGTGCCCGGCACCGTCACCGGCAGCGGGCCGTGCGAGGGAACGTCCTTCAGGCCGCGGCGCTGGAATTCGGACAGCGTCAGCGACTTCGGCGAACGGCCCGAGCCGTTGTAGCCGTAGAGCTTCTTCGTCTTCGGATCCCAGACGATGGCGAACAGGTCGCCGCCGATGCCGTTGCCCGTCGGCTCCATCAAGCCCAGCGCCGCGTTGGCGGCAATGGCCGCGTCCACCGCGCTGCCGCCCTGTTTCATCACGTCCAGCGCGATCTGCGTGGTCAGCGGATGCGAGGTGGCGGCGATCGCATGCGGGGCGTAGACCTCGCTGCGGGTGGCGAAGGGCAGGCCGGTGATGCGGTCGGCGCACATGGCGGTGAGAGGCAGGCTCAGCAGGACGGAGGCGAACAGCAGGCGCATGAGGTACGGACATCCCCGGGACGAAGTCGCATCGTATCGCGACGGCCCGTGCGGGATTTGCCGGTTGGAGCCTGCGGGCACCGTGGCCGATGCGCTCGTGCCTGTTCGCCCCCAGTGTCGCTGGAGGCCGGGATCCGGATCGTCACGGCACCCGCGCGCGTACGCGCGGATGCGTGGTCGTGCAGCAGCGCGTCACCCCTCCCGTTCGGGAGGGGCCGGTCGCTTACGGCCAGGCGGGCGGGTTCGCCGCCCAGGCGGCCTGCACTTCGGCCAGCGCCGAGCGCTCGGCGTCGGTCCAGTCGGGCAGCAGGCTGGCGAACTTCGATGCGGAGTTCCACTGCTGCGGTTCGGTACGCACGGCGGCCGAGTACCACACCACCGCCTCTTCCTTGCGACCCAGCGACCACAGCGACAGCGCCAGGGTCGGCGGCATCCACGAGGCAGTCACCGAACGCGCTTCGACCAGCGAGCGCCACTGCGCGAATGCGCCGTCGAAATCGCCGGTGCGATACAGGTCCCAGCCGTAGTTCCATACGACCGAGCGCCACAATGCGTCGCTGCGATCAATTGCACCGAGCGCGCGCGCATAGAGCTGCTTGCCGAGGTCCGTGCGGCCGGCGGCCATCGCGAGGTGCGCGAGCTGGGCGACTTCGCCCTTCGCGCGCGGATTGCGCTCGATGGCCTTGACCAGTTTCTCGGTGGCGGCGTCCCCGGTTTCGCGCACGGCGACAACCGGTCGGACGGTGTTGGCGTCGGCGTCGAAGTAGAACTCCGCCGGACGCGGCAGGCTTTGCGCCGACACGGCGCTGGAGACGGCCAGAAGGGCCGTCGCGAAAAGAGTGCGACCAAGCATGTGTGAATCCCCCTGTGCAACGCAGCAATCCTAACCCGTACTGGGCCGGGATCGCGGCGTTCTGGCGTCCCAGACCGGGTTATCGGCAGGGCGAGGGCAAGCCGGAGCGCCATTTCGGCAAGATGGGACGGCCGTCGCCCCGGTCCACCCCTCTCCCGTCGGCGGGAGAGGGGCTTCACGGCACCGCTCAGTGCGCCGCGGGCAGCAGCGCGACCTCGTCCACGACCCACATCGGGTTGTACTCGCCCGAGGCGAAGGTGAAGCAGAGGTCGTGACGACCGGCCTGCGTCGGCAGCGGCGCCGACAACGTGGTCAGGCCGTCGGACCTGCGTGCCGGTGCCAGCGGCAGCACCGCGATGGGCTCGCCTTCGCAGCTGCCGAGCCGGACTTCGAGCGCGCCGCCGGGGATCGTCGCCGGGCGCGTCACGACCTTGCTGGCGTCCTTCCACAGGGCGTAGTTGTGCGGCAGCTGGCCGACGCGGACCTCCACCGTGGCGATACCGTCCAGCTGCGCGGCGTCGTAGATCCAGCACGGATCGAACACGTCGGCGAGCAGCAGCCGGCGATCGCCGTCCTTGCCGTCGGACGGTGCGTCGTCCTCCATGCGCAGCATCAGGTCGGTCTTGCACGAACGCAGCGCATTGCTGCTGCGCGCACGCAGGCTGTGCAGGTTCAATTCGAACGCGCGCGTCGCGGCGAGCGCGCGATCATCGGCGAACGCGTTGGCCTTCACCGTCGTCGGCAGCGGCAGTTCGAGCGGATGCACGTACGCCTGCGACGTTGCCGTCGGTTCCGTGCCGTCGAGCGTGTAGCGGATCGTGCCGAAGCCGCTCTGGTTGTTCAGCGCGAACGACGTCTTGCCGCCTTCCAGCGCCTGCGGTGTGAAGCGCACGGCAAACGCGCTGTCGGCGGCGTCGAAGCCGGTCAGGCGGTAGCGTTCCATCTGGAACGCCATGCGCTGCAGGAAATCGTTCCAGTCCAGGCTCGATTCCGGCGACCAGGTGACTTCGGCCAGCGCCGCGCCGCGCGGGAACAGCGAACGCTGCATGCGCTCGAAGGTGCGCTGGTGTTCGGTCCACAGGTTGGCCTGCACGCCGAGCACATGCTTTGCCTGATCGGCATTCAACTGCACCGGTACGGCCTTGAAGTCGTACACGTCCTTGAGCGAGATCACCTTCAACCGCCCCGGCGTTTCATCCGGGCCGTCGCTCTGCACGTGGTCGAGGTAGAGGTCGGGCGAGGGCGCCATCACGACGTCGTGTCCGGCACGCGCGGCCTCGATCGCGCCGTCCGTGCCACGCCACGACATCACCGTCGCGTCGGCCGGCGGGCCGCCTTCGAGGATCTCGTCCCAGCCGATCAGCCGCTTGCCGTGCGCCTCGATGTACTTGCCCAGCCGGCCCATGAACCAGCTTTGCAACTGCATCTCGTCCTTGAGGCCGAGTTCCTTCTTCTTCGCCTGCACCGCCGCCGACTGCTCCCACTGGTCCTTCGCGGCCTCGTCGCCGCCCAGGTGGAAGTACTGTCCGGGGAAGAGCGGCATCATTTCGTCGAGCACGTTTTCCAGGAACGTGAACGTCTTGTCGTCCACGTTGAACAGCCATGTGTTGACGCCCCAGTCGGGCGACACGGGCGGCTTGGTGCCGGGCACGCCGAATTCGGGATAGGAGGCGATCGCCGCCTGCGCATGGCCGGGCAGATCGAACTCGGGCACGACCGTGATGTAACGCTCTGCGGCGTACTTCACGATGTCGCGGATTTCGTCCTGCGTGTAGAAGCCGCAATACGGCTTCGGCTTGCCCTTCGCATCGCGACCGGCCGCGCCGGCGGGAATGCGGCAGCCGCCCACCTCGGTCAGCCTCGGGTACTGCTTGATCTCCACGCGCCAACCCTGGTCGTCGGTGAGATGCCAGTGGAAGGTGTTGAGCTTGTGCAGCGCCATCTGGTCCAGCAGCGCCTTCACTTCGTCGGGCGTGCGGAAGTGGCGCGCGACGTCGAGCATCAACCCGCGCCAGCCGAAACGCGGCGCGTCCTCGATGCGCTGGTTCGCGATCGACGCCTCGCCCTGCGCGCCGTCGGCCAGCAATTGCCACAGCGTCACCGCGCCGTAGAACAGGCCGGCCGGCTTGCGCGCGCTGATCTTCGCGCCCTGCGGCGTGATGTCGACGACGTAGGCCTCGTCGCCGGCGGGCGCGATGTTCGCGTCGATCGCGAACACGACCGCTGCACCGTCGGCAGCGCCGCCGACCTCAGGCGCGAAACCGCGCGCCTTCTGCACGCGCGAGGCGAAATCCTGCGCGATCCGCGTGGCTTCGGCGTCGATGCCGATCACGGCAACGCGCGACTGCGGGCCGAAGGCGAAGCGGCCATCGCGCAACTCCACCTTCGCCGGGCGCGGAATCACCGGCGTCGCGGCGGCGCTGGCGGAAATGAGCGTGGTCGCGTTTGTCTTTTCCGCCGGCTTTGCGGCGGTGGCGCCTGCTGCGTCCGCCTTGGGCGCGTCCTCGCGCTGGCAGGCCGACAATCCCATCGCCAGCGCCACGGCGGCGATGCTCGTTACGAAATGCCGTTTCATCGTTCCCTCACTCTCCTGTCGCGTGCGCCACCCGGGCGCCGGAAACAAGCGGGCCCGGCATGACCGGGCCCGCTGTCTTGCTTACACCCTGGACCAGCGGCGTATCAGTACTTGAAGCGGAAGTTCAGATAGTACTGGCGACCGTTGTTGTAGAACGCCTGCGGGTGGCCGTCGGCCACGTAGTAGCTGAGCGTCGGGTCGTTGAGGTTGAGCGCGTCGAGCGTGATCGACATCCAGTCCGTCGCCTTCCAGCCGAACGACGCCGACAGCGTGCCGAAGTCGTCCTGGAAGTACTCGTTCGCACGCAGCATGCCGTGGTAGAACGAGGAGCGGTACGTGTAGGCCACGCGCGCGTTGAAGCGGTCGTTCTCGAAGAACGCCGACAGGTTCCAGGTGTCCTTCGACGTGCCCACCAGTGCGTCGGTGGCATCGTTGCCCGCCGGGACGTCGGCCTCGCCATCGGCGTAGGTGTAATTCGCCGAGATGCCGAAGTAGTCGCCGATCGGCTGCTCGTACGTCAGCTCGATGCCGCGCACCTTGCCGTCACTGTTGATCGGCAGCGTGACCTCGTACGGTTCGACCTGGCCGTTCTGGTCGTTCACGTAGTTGCGGGTCTCGGTGGCGTAGCGGACGTAGTTGTCCAGGTCCATCGAGAACAGGCTCGCGGCCAGCAGGCCACGTTCGGTGAAGTACCACTCCAGCGACGCGTCGAAGTTGGTCGAGATGATCGGCTCGAGGTCCGGGTTGCCCGCCGTACCGGTGTGCGTCAGGTTCGACAGCGACACGGCGCCGGCCAGCGCCGAGTAATCCGGCAGCGTCATCGTCTGCGACGCGGCCAGGCGCAGGATCAGGTCGTCGGCGAAGTTGTAGCGGAAGTTGACGCTCGGCAGGACGCGGTCGTGCTTGTTGTTCTGGCGTACGTTGACGAAGTTGCCGAACAGGCTCGACACGTCCGGCGTGATCGTCGCGTCGCTGCCCAGTCCGCGCCAGAACTGGATGTCCTGCTGGATGTCGACGTAACGCAGGCCCGCGTTGCCGCTCCACTTGTCGCCCGAGAAGTTCGCCTGCACGTAGAGCGCGGTGTTCTCCTCGTTGATGTTGAACTCGCTGCCGTAGTTGTGGCGGGCGCCGTCCTTGCGGACGGTGGAGTTGTTCTTGACCGCCTGCTCGAGCGCGCTCTGCGTGAAGTACCACACGCCCGGGCCCGGGAACGAGCCGCCGAGGCCGCTGCCGAAGTCGCCCGGATAGAACCCCGGCGAGGTGCCCTCCAGCGCGCCGGCGATGTCGCCCGGATCGGAACCGTACGGGCTGTTCACTTCGCGGGTGTGGTCGGCGTAGCGCACGCCGAAGTCCACCGACGACAGCACGCCGTTGTTGCTGAACCAGGTCGCGTCGGAGGTGATCCAGGTTTCCTTGTCGATCACGTCGTAGTACTGGATGCCCCACGTGCCGAAGCCGTCGGTGGTCGGGCCGGACGGATTGTTGAGGTACCAGTTGACGGTGTTGTCGGTGCCGCGAACCTGCCAGCCGCCGCCGCTGCGGCCGGTGACGACCTCGGCGATGTTCTGCGTCGGCGTCTCGCCCTGGCCCTTCGTGTAGCCGATCTGGGTCTTCAGCGAAAACGACTCGTTGATGTCCCACGCGGCGTCGAAGGTGGTGTAGCCGGTCTTAGCGGCCGATTCCGGACGCGAGATCATGTCGTAGATGCCGTAGCCCGGCGCCGACGGATCGGCGGCGTAATCGGCCTTCACCAGCGTGCCGTTCTCGATGACATAGCCCGGCAGCGGTGCCTGGTTCGGCACGAAGTTGCCGGTCCACAGCATGTAGTTGCGGTTGTAGTTCTTCGCGTCCATGTCGGAGTAGAACGCGCTCAGGCCCAGCGTCAGATCGTCGCTCGGCTTGGCCTGCAGTTCGATCAGGCCGCCCATGCGCTCGCGCGTCTGGGTGAAGTAGGCCGAACCCGGGAGGTTCGGGTACATCACGCCGGCGAGGTCCGGGTTGGTCGCCACGACCGGCGCGTCCGGCGCGATCGTCGAGAAGCCGCCGACGATTTCCTGGCCGTCGCGACGCAGCTCGCGTTCCTGGTAGAACGCCTGCGCCATGAAGCCGAAGGTGTTGGCGTCGTTCTTGTAGTTGAACAGGCCGCTGACCTGCGGCTTGGTGCTGCTCGGCAGGTCGGAGTAGACGGCGCCGATCGAGCCTTCGGCCGAGATCTGGTTCGCGAAGTCCAGCGGCTTGCGGGTGATCACGTTCACCGAGCCGGCGGCGCCGCCTTCGACGAACTTGGCCTGCGAGGTCTTGTTCACCACCGCCTGGCTGACGATTTCCGACGGCAGCAGCGAATAGCTGACGCTGCGGCCCACGGTTTCGGTCTGGCTGAGGATGAACCAGTCGGCGCTGCCGATGGTGTGGCCGTTGACCAGCGTCTGGGTCAGGCTCGGGCTGGTGCCGCGCAGGCTGACGCGGTCGTTCTCGTCGAAGCCGCCTTCGTTCGCGCTGGAGGAGCTGATGCTCACGCCCGGCAGGCGCTGCAGGGTGTCGGCGACGTTGTGCGCCGGCAGCTTGCCGACGTCTTCGGCCGTGACCACTTCGATGTGCGACTGCGCGTCGCGCTTGGTGTCCAGCGACTTTTCCTGGGCGCCGCGGATGCCGGTGACGATCACCGTGTCCAGGTCGGTCGCTTCCTGGCTGGAAGCCGGCGCGGTCTGCGCGGCCACGTTGCCGCCGATGCTCAGCGCGAAGACGATGCTGGCCGATAGTGCTGTTTTGCGAAGCTTCATTGCTCTCCCTCCCACGGGTTGATGTACGACCCCGCAGTGCCGGTTCTTGCTTGCCGACGTCTGCGGAGCCCGTTTCCTGACCGACGCGCACGGACGCGTGGCCGTATTCCTGCGTGCTTCGCGGTGGCGCTCGCGCGCCGCCGCACATGGACGAATCGCGTTACGACTGGCTGCTTTGAGACAGATGTTCCAGGTACCAGCTGGCGGCGCCGATGACGCCCAGCCGGTCGTTCTCGATCAATCGCACCGGCACGCGTTCCAGCGCGGCGTGCATCACGCCCTTGTCCAGCAAGCGCGCATGGAACTGGCTGTGCGGCAGGAAATCCTTCAGCTGCGGCAGGATGCCGCCGGCGATGAACACCGACTTGGCGCTGCTGACGGTGATGAGGTCGCCGATCGTGCTGCCCAGCAGTGCGCAGAAGGTCAGCACCGCTTCGCGCGCGGGTGCGTCCAGGCGGCGGGCGGCCTCGGTGATGGCGGCGGGTGCGCGCAGCTCCGGCTCGATGCCGTCGATCGCGCAGATCGCCTCGTACAGGTTCACAAGGCCCGGACCCGAGACGAAGCGCTCGGTCGGCACGTGCGAGAAGCCGCGCTGGCGCGTCCATTCGAGGATCGCCGTCTCGCGCGCGTTGCCCGGCGCGAAGGCGATGTGGCCGGCTTCGGTCGGCAGCACGACGGTGCCGCCGCGATGCGGGATGCGCACCGCCGCGCCCAGGCCGGTGCCGGGGCCCACGACCAGCACGGGACCCATCGCCGCCGCGCTCACGCCGGGCGTAAGCAGCAGCGAATCGGCCGGGTCCATGCACTGCGCGGCATGCGCGGCGGCCTGGAAATCGTTGATGTAGTGCAACTCGCTCAGGCGCAGCTGGCTGCGCAGCTCCGAGAGCGAAATGCGCCAGGGCAGGTTGGCGTTGATGACCACGTCGTCCAGCACGACGCCGGCGGAAGCGATCGTGACGCGGTCGATGCCGGCGCACGCGCTGTGGCTGGAAATGAACTCGGCGAGGATCGCGCCCAGGCTCGGGTAATCGGCGCACACGTACTTGTGGTGTGCCAGGACGACGACGTCGGACTCGTCCGCTCCGCCTGGACGGACCAGGCCGACGCGGGTGTGCGTGCCGCCGACATCGGCGGCGAGGAAGCGGGGTTCGACCTGCGTCAGCGGCGGCACGGCGCTCATCCGCGAACGACGCGCAGGCGCTGCGCGTTCGCGTGGCATGACCGGGCTCGTGCTTCCTTCGTATCCCACCGCATGGTTCCTCCGCTCGCACCGGCTCCCAGCCGGCGCGGCCGAGATTGGCGCGGCCCTGACAACGTTGTCAACCGGAAGTTACGAAATTGTCAGAAACACCGGTGTCAGATCCGACGAACGGCCATTTTTGCTGCGCCGCAGCAGGTCAAAACGCCTTGCGCACCGCACCAGCAGGACTTTGTAGGGGTTCTCTGGCTTGCGGACAAAACTTGTGACAACGTTGCGCCACCGGATGTCGTCCAGGTCAACCGGCGCCGTCCTCGAACGCATTCCTTGGGAGGGGAATCCGCATGTCCACGTCCACGCCCACCGCGTCGCGCAGCCACTACGGGTCCATCGCGATCATCGGCGCGCTGTTCTTCATCTTCGGCTTCGTCACCTGGCTCAACGGCCCGCTGATCACCTTCGCCAAGCTCGCGTTCAACGTGAGCGAGTCGGCGGCGTTCCTGATTCCGTTCGCGTTCTACATCTCGTACTTCGTGCTCGCGTTGCCCTCGTCGGTGATCCTGAAATTCACCGGCATGAAGAAGGGCATGGCGCTCGGCCTGTTCCTGATGGCGATCGGCGCGGCGGTGTTCGGCCAGTACACGACGGAGCGCGTCTACGGCGGCGCGATCACCGGCATCTTCGTGATCGGCGCGGGCCTGGCGATCCTGCAGACGGCGTCGAACCCGTACATCAGCATCCTCGGGCCGATCGAAGGCGCGGCGCAGCGCATCGCCGTGATGGGCATCTGCAACAAGGTGGCCGGCATCCTCGCGCCGCTGGTGATCGGCACGCTGGTGATGCACGGCATGGGCGACCTGTCCGCGCAGGTGGCCAATGCCGATGCCGCGACGAAGGAGCAGCTGCTCAACGAGTTCGCCGCGCGCATCCACGATCCGTACATGGTGATGGCGGGCCTGCTCGCGCTGCTGGCCGTGGGCATCGTGTTTTCGCCGCTGCCGGAGATCAGGGCCGAGGACGTCAACGCCGACGGCGACACCGGCGCCACGCGCAAGACGAGCCTGTTCCAGTTCCCGCACGTGTGGCTGGGCGCGCTGTGCATCTTCGTGTACGTGGGCGTGGAAGTGATGGCGGGCGATGCCATCGGCACCTACGGCCAGGGGTTCGGCCTGCCGGTGGACGCGACCAAGTTCTTCACCTCCTTCACCCTGTTCGGCATGTTGCTGGGCTACGTGGTGGGTTTGATCGCGATCCCGCGCTTCGTCTCGCAGGAACGGTATCTCACCTTCTCGGCGGTGCTCGGCGCGCTGCTGGCGATCGGCGCGTTCCTGACGAAGGGCTACGTGTCGGTCGGCTTCGTCGCCGCGCTCGGTTTCGCGCACGCGATGATGTGGCCGGCGATCTTCCCTCTGGCGATCCAGGGCCTGGGCCGCTTCACCGAATACGGTTCGGCGCTGCTGATCATGGGCATCGCCGGCGGCGCGGTGATCCCGCAGCTGTTCGTGCACCTCAAGCAGGCCTACGACTTCCAGCTGGTGTTCGTCGTCCTGATGGTGCCGTGCTACCTGTACATCCTGTACTTCGCACTGCGCGGCCACAAAGCCGGCCAGCGGCACGACGTGGTGAACGGCGCGACGGCCTCGCAGCACGGCTGATCGTTCGATCAACGAACGACGCCGCGTACCAGACGCCACCGCACGTGATTCACATCACCGGTCGCGCTGGTTAGGCTAGTCGTTCTCATTGGACCGCCATGAAGACGGGACCACGCGAGGCTACGGTGCGCAGACCCACGATCAAAGACGTTGCAGAGCGCGCCGAGGTGTCGCTCAAGACGGTCTCTCGCGTCATCAACGACGAACCCAGCGTGCAGGCGCGCACGCGCGAACGCGTGCGGCAGGCCATCGCCGAACTCGGCTACCAGCCCGATCCGTCGGCGCGCAGCCTGCGCAGCGCACAGCCGTACGCGCTGGGCCTGGTGTACGACAACCCCAATCCCTATTACGTCATCGCCGTGCAGAACGGCGTGCTGTCGGTGTGCCGCGAAACCGGCTACGGCTTGCAGATCCATCCCTGCGACTCGTCGTCGCCGAACCTGGCGAACGAACTCATTGAACTGGTGCAGCATTCGCGCTTGGCTGGCCTTGTGCTCGCGCCGCCGATGTCCGAGCGCAACGAGCTGGTGACCGAACTGATCGCGCACGGCGTGAACCTGGTGCGCATCGTGTCGGCCGCCGCCGACCCGCAGGACGGCAGCGCGTGCGTCTACGTCGACGACCGTGACGCGGCGTACGACATCACCGAACACCTGATCCAGCTGGGCCACAGCCGCATCGGCTTCCTGTGGGGCGGCAAGTCGCACGGTTCGTCGTGGGAGCGCTACAAGGGCTACGAGGACGCGCTGCGCGAGTACGGCATTCCACTCGATGCGGAACTGGTGGTCGAAGGCGATTACTCCTTCGACGACGGCTTCCGTGGCGCGCGCCGCCTGCTCGCGCTGCCCGACCGCCCGACCGCGATCTTCGGCAGCAACGACGAAATCGCCGCCGGCGTGCTGGCGGCCGCCAAGTCCAGCGGCATGAACGTACCGTACGACCTGTCCATCGCCGGCTTCGAGGACAGCCCGTTCTCCAAGCAGAGCTGGCCGGCGCTGACGACGGCGAAGCAGGCGACGCAGGACATCGCGCGCCATGCCGCGCACCGGCTGCTGCAGGAAATCCGCGAACACGCGCCCAAGGCGTCGCCGAACGAAGGCTTCAGCCCGGAGCTGGTCGTGCGCGGTTCGACGGCGCCGCCGCGGCCGAAGGCGTAAAACGTCCCCGCAATGCTTGAGCCCCTCTCCCATCGGGAGGGGGGTTGGGGTGCCCCAAAGCCCTAGCCGAAAGATGCCCGAATCTCACGGCCGCGAAACGATCCCGGTGCTCTGCTACGCAGCTGGGCGCATCGATCGGGGTCGACCATGAATGCGAGTCTGAAGCCTTCCGTGCTGGACGAGCCGGGGATTGCCCGGTTGCTGGAACAGGACCGTGCGCTGGTCGCGCTGGGGCGCCAGGTCTGCGTGCTCAAGGCGATCGGCTGGCCGGCCTCGCTGGAGACGAAGTTCCTCGAACAATGGCGCCGCGGCCAGCCCGAACTGCCGCAGCCGCCGACGGTGCCCGTCGACCTGTCCTCCACGATCGAGGGCCTGCGTGCGCTGATGCGCGAGATCGACCGCCGCCATCCCGTCGGCCGCTGGCTCTACAAGACCGCCTGGAGCTACAACGTCGCCGCGCAGATGCTCGGCGCGATCGGCTCGCCGGAATTCACGCGCTGCTCGGCGCTGCTCTACGGGCGGCCGGATTTCCGCTATCGCAGCCAGGACATCACCAACGTCGACAGCGCACGCGAGGTGCTGGCGATCACCGACGAACTCATCGCCGACCGCCTGCTGCCTGACGTACCGGCCGACATCCCGGCCGAGGACTTCGCGCGCCTGCTGCGCGGGCACATCGATCCGTTCTTCCACCACGACAAGGTCGAGGTGGTGCTCGATCCGGAACTGCCGTCGAAGGCGACCGCCGGTAGCCGCCGCATCAAGCTGCGCTCGAGCGCGATGTTCTCCGAACGCGACCTGCACCAGCTGGTCGAGCACGAAGCCTTCATCCACACCGCGACACTGCTCAACGGCATCCACCAGCCGTACGTGCATTCGCTCGGCATCGGCGCGCCGCGCACCACGCGCGTGCAGGAAGGCCTGGCGACGTTCTCCGAGATCATCACCGGCGCGCTCGACATCGCGCGCCTGCGCCGCATCGCGCTGCGCGTGGTGATGGTGAAGCAGGCGCTGGACGGCGCGGATTTCATCGAGGTGTTCAAGGGGTTCCTCGACGCCGGGCAGAGCGAGAAGGAGAGCTTCTGCAGTGCGGCACGCGTGTTCCGCGGCGGCGACGTGCGCGGGCGCGTGGCGTTCACGAAGGACGGCGCGTACCTGGAAGGCGTGATGCTGGTGCACGTGTTCGTGCGCAAAGCGTTGCAGGAAGGTCGCGGCGAACTGCTGCCGATGCTGTTTGCCGGCCGGCTCACGACGGCGGACGTGATCGAACTGGCGCCGTACCGCGAGAACGGCCTGATCGCGCCACCGCTGTACGTGCCGGCCTGGGCGCGCGACCCGCAGCGCGTGCTGGCGACGATGGCGTTCTCCACCGCGACGCAGCGCCTGCGCCTGGACCGGCTGGACCTGCAGCGGTTCGTGGCGTTCGAGGACGAGCTGATCGAGGAATCCGGAATCGAATGATCGACGTGGCCGGTTACGCAGGCCACGCGCGTTTGCATCGAGGCCCGTGCGGCCACCCGACCCGCGCGGGGATCCTTTCGTCGGGCCTTCTGGCGAGCGCCCGACGGCCGAGCTTGCGACCCATGCTCCCCGACATGCCCCGCGACATGCCCTGAAGCCGGACGCCCCCGCTCGCCACGAGCAGGGAGGTTCCAACATGAAACGCCTTACCCCGCCGTGCATCGCGCTGTGCGCGCTGCTGTTGCCGGCTTTCGCCCCCGCGCAGGACCTGGTGCAGTCCGCCGGCAAGCACGCCAAGGTCGTGCTGGACAACGCCGACGTCCGCGTCATCGAGTTGAACATGCCGCCGGGTGCGAGCACCGGCATGCATGAGCACACCACCGATCAGCTGGTCGTCTTCCTCACTGGCGGTACCGCCAAGCAGGTGGGTGCCGACGGCGCGACGAAGGAACTCACGCGCAAGGCGGGCGACGTCGCCTGGAGCGCGCCGGTGAAACACGACACGACGAACGAGAGCAAGACGCCGGTGCGGACGCTCGTGATCGAGTTGAAGAAGAAGTAGGGACGATGTTGTGCGTGAAGCATGAAAAGCCCCTCTCCCGACGGGAGAGGGGTTGGGGTGAGGGGTGACGGAGCGATAGTGGAAAACCCGCAGTGCAGTACCGCACTACGGTTCTGCCTTGCCGCTCCGTTGCCCCTCATCCGCCCTTCGGGCACCTTCTCCCGAAGGGAGAAGGAAGCGCAGCAGAGCACTTACGCCCGAAGCAGCGTCGCCGCGCGCGCCAGCGCTTCGATCGCGCCCCATTCCCCTGCCGCGACCAGGCGCGACGGCGTCAGCCACGAGCCGCCGACGCAGGCGACGTTCGGGGTGGCCAGGTAATCGCGCGCGTTGTGCGCGCCGATACCGCCGGTCGCGCAGAAGCGGATTTCCGGCAGCGGGCCGTGCAGCGAGCGCAGCGCGGGCGCGCCGCCGGCGGCTTCGGCCGGGAAGAATTTCTGGAAGATGAAACCGTGCTCGGACAGCGTCATCGCCTCGCTCGCCGTGCCGGCGCCGGGCAGCCACGGCAGCGCGGAATCCTTCGCGGCGGCGATCAGGTCCGGCGTCGAGCCGGGCGAGACCGCGAAGCGTGCGCCGGCCGCCTCGGCGTCCTTCAGGTCCTGCGGCTTGCGCACGGTACCGACGCCGACGATCGCGCCGTCGACTTCATTGGCGATCGCGCGCACCGCGTCGAGTGCGGCGCGGGTGCGCAGCGTGATCTCGATGGCGGGAATGCCGCCGGCCACGAGTGCGCGCGCAAGCGACACCGCGTGCTTGGCATCTTCGATCACCACCACCGGCATCACCGGCGCAACGTGCAGTACGGATTCGAGCAGGCCCATCTTGTTCTCCGAATGAAACTGTTTCTGTAGCCAGGGCGTCAGGCGACCGGGTTGAAGATCCCGCCGCCCATGTGCGCCGGCGCCGCCGCGTTGCGGAACACCGCGAACAGCTCGCGCCCCATGCCGAAGTGGCTGGGCGTGAGGTCCGTCGTCGCGTTCTCGCGCGTATTCCATTCCTCCGCCGGCACGTGCACCTGCAGCGTTCCCGCCACGGCATCCACGCGCACGATGTCGCCATCGCGCACCTTCGCCAGCGGGCCGCCCACCGCCGCTTCCGGACTGACGTGGATCGCAGCCGGCACCTGGCCCGATGCGCCGGACATGCGACCGTCGGTCACCAGCGCGACGCGGTGGCCGCGCTTCTGCAGCACGGTGAGCGTCGGCGTGAGCTGGTGCAGTTCGGGCATGCCGTTCGCGTGCGGGCCCTGGAAGCGCACCACCACGACGACGTCGCGATCGAGTTCGCCGCGATCGAACGCGCCCTTCACCTGCGTCTGGTCGGAGAACACGCGCGCCGGCGCTTCGATGACCCAGCGATCTTCCGGCACCGCGGAGACCTTGATCGCCGCCGTGCCGAGCGGGCCATGCAGCACGCGCAGGCCGCCGTCGGGGCGGAACGGCTCGGCCACCGGACGCAGGACCGTGGGATCGCCACTGCGTCCGGTAGCCGGCACGTATTCGATGCGCTGTTCCGGCGCCAGGCGCGCTTCGACGCGATAACGCGCAAGGCCCGGGCCGGCGATGGTTTCGACGTCGCCATGCAGCAGGCCCGCATCGAGCAGTTCGCCGATCATGAAACCCAGGCCGCCGGCCGCGTGGAAATGGTTCACGTCGGCGCTGCCGTTCGGATACACGCGCGCCAGCAGCGGGACGATCGACGACAGCGCGTCGAAGTCCTCAAGCCGCAGTTCGATGCCCGCGGCTGCGGCGATCGCGATGAGGTGCAGCAGGTGATTCGTCGAACCGCCGGTCGCATGCAGCCCGACGACGCCGTTGACGATCGCGCGCTCGTCGATGATGCGGCCGACGGGGCGGTAATCGTCGCCCAGTGCGGTGATCTCCGCGGCGCGTCGCGCGGCCTCGGCGGTGAGCGCATCGCGCAGCGGGTTGTCGGGATTGACGAAGCTCGAACCCGGCAGGTGCAGGCCCATCAGCTCCATTAGCATCTGGTTGGAATTGGCCGTGCCGTAGAACGTGCACGTGCCCGGGCCGTGGTAGCTCTGCGCCTCGGCTTCCAGCAGTTCCTCGCGCGTGGCTTCTCCGACGGCATAGCGCTGGCGGACGCGCGACTTCTCGTCGTTCGGCAGCCCCGACGTCATCGGCCCGGCCGGCACGAAGATCGCCGGCAGATGCCCGAAGCTCAGTGCGCCGATGAGCAGGCCCGGCACGATCTTGTCGCACACGCCCAGGTAGAGCGCGGCGTCGAACATGTCGTGCGACAGCGAAACGGCGGTGGACAGCGCGATCACCTCGCGCGAGAACAGCGACAGCTCCATGCCCGCGCGGCCCTGCGTCACGCCGTCGCACATCGCCGGCACGCCGCCGGCGACCTGCGCGGTCGCGCCGACGTTGCGCGCGGCGTTCTTGATCAGGAACGGAAAGCGCTCCAGCGGCTGGTGCGCGGACAGCATGTCGTTGTACGCGTTGACGATCGCGATGTTCGGCGACACGCCGCCGCGCAGCGCGGCCTTGTCGGTACCGCACGCGGCGAAACCGTGGGCGAGGTTGCCGCACGACAGCGTCGCGCGGTGCGGGCCGCGACCGCAGGCGGCGTCGATGCGCGCCAGGTACGCGGCGCGTCGGTCGGCGCTGCGCGAGCGGATGCGCTGCGTGACCTCGGCGAGGACGGGATGCAGGTTCGACATGATCGTGTCTACGGACTCCAGTACAGCATCGGTGCGGCCGGCGCGCCGGACAGCACCGAACGGATCGGCAACGTCGAACGCGGATCGCGCGCGGCGTTGTCGAGGACTTCGCGCTTCTTCGCGCCTTCGATATGCAGGTACAGCGACGGCGCGGTGAAGATGGCGCTGAGCGTGAGCGTCATGCGCGGCTCGGGTTGCGACGCCGTGCGGATGGCGAGCACCGGCGCGCGACCGCGGGGTTGCAGGCCGATGTCGCGACGCACCAGGTCGGGGAACAGCGACGCGACGTGGCCGTCGTCGCCCATGCCGAGCACGACGACGTCGAGCGGCAGCGCTTCGTTCGCCACCTGCGTCAGCACCGGCAGCAGCGCGGCTTCCGGCGTCGCGGTAGGACGACGCAGCGGCAGCAGCGTTGCCTGCGCCGCAGCGCCCTGGAAGAGCGTTTCGCGCAGCAGCCGCTCGTTCGAGCGCGGATGGTCCGGCGCCACCCAGCGATCGTCCACCGGCACCACCGTCACGTGTGCCCAGTCGAGCGTCTGCTTCGACAGTTCGGTCAGGAACGCGCGCGGCGTGGTGCCGCCGGACACGGCCAGTCGCGCCGCGCCACGGCGCGCGATCGCGCCGCGCAGATCGGCGGCGACGGCCTTCGCGAGCGCGGTGGCGAGCTGCGCCTTGTCGTCGAACAGATGCTCGCGCACGGGCAACGGATCGGGTGTCAGCACGGTCAATCGCTCCGTAAGTGCGGATTTGAAGGGCATGGTGTTAGACCGCATCCTCATGCCACGTCCTTCCGTCGCGTTCGATCAGGGCCACGGCCGCGCTGGGACCCCAGCTGCCCGCGGTGTATGCCTTGGGTGATTCGTTGCTCGACTGCCACGCCGCCAGGATCGGATCGATCCACGACCACGCGGCTTCCACTTCGTCGCGACGCATGAACAGCATCGGATTGCCGCGCACGACGTCCATCAGCAGGCGCTCGTACGCTTCGGGCTGACGCCCGCCGAAGGTCTCGGCGAAGCTCAGGTCCATCGGCACGCGGCGCAAGCGCAGCCCGCCGGGGCCGGGGATCTTGTTGACGATCCACAGCTTCACGCCCTCGTCGGGCTGCAGGCGGATCACCAGCTGGTTCTGCGCGACCGGCTCATCGCCGAAGATCGAATGCGGCACCTTGCGGAACGTCAGCACGATCTCCGACATGCGATCGGCCAGCCGCTTGCCCGTGCGCAGGTAGAACGGCACGCCGGCCCAGCGCCAGTTGCTGACTTCGGCCTTCAGCGCGACGAAGGTTTCGGTGCGCGAGGTGTTCGTGCCGAGCTCTTCGAGATAACCCGGCACCGGGCGGCCTTCGACCGCACCGGCGCGGTACTGGCCGCGCACCGTGAGGTGCGAAGTCGCGCCGTCGGCGATGGGCTTGAGCGAATGCAGCACCTTGAGCTTCTCGTCGCGGATCGCGTCGGCGGCGAGCGAGGACGGCGGTTCCATCGCAACCAGGCACAGCAGCTGCAACATGTGGTTCTGCACCATGTCGCGCAGCGCGCCGGACTTGTCGTAGTAGCTCGCGCGGCGTTCCAGTCCGACGGTCTCGGCCACGGTGATCTGCACGTGGTCGATGTGCTCGGCGCGCCACAGCGGCTCGAACAGCGCGTTGCCGAAGCGCAGCGCCGTGAGGTTCTGGACCGTTTCCTTGCCCAGGTAATGGTCGATTCGATAGATCTGCGATTCGGCGAACACTTGGCCGAGCGCGTCGTTGATTGCCGCGGCGCTGGCGCGATCGTGGCCGATGGGCTTTTCGACGACGACGCGCGTGTTGGCGCCGGTCAGCCCGTGCGCCTGCAGCTTCGCGCCGACGCTGCCGAAGAGGTCGGGGCCGACGGCGAGGTAGAACACGCGGACGCGAGATTCATCGGCCAGCTCGGCGGCGAGTTCGCCCCAGCCGTCTTCCGCCTGCAGGTCGATGCGGCGGTACGACAGCAACTGGAGGAAAGGCTCCAGCATCGACGGCGCGCGCATGTCGAAGGCGAGATGCTTCTGCAGCGCCTCGCGGACGCGCTCGCGATAGGCCTCGTCGGTCTGGCTGTCGCGCGCCAGGCCGAAGATGCGCGTGCCGGCGACGATCTGGCCGTCGACGTAGCGATGGAACAGGGCCGGCAGCAGTTTGCGCAGGGCCAGGTCGCCCGTGCCGCCGAAGATGATCAGGTCGAAAGGCGCCATCGGCGCGATGGGGGCGGTCACGGAGCGCTCCAGCGGAATGAGGTTTTGAAGACCACAGGCATACCAGTGAAGATACCAGTCAGATACCACTGGTGCAAACCCGCCCGACAAGGCCGGACGCAGGCCCGGGCGGGCGCCGTTTTCCCGCTCCTGTCCAACAATTTCAGCGACTTGGGGTTATGCGAGCGCGAAATCCCGCGCTTGACCCCGGATTCGGACGGGTGATGCGACTTTCGTCGTAGAGGGGGCGGCCATACCGGGCCATCGCCACCCGTCCCGGTTTGCCCGAACTGGTATCTGACTGGTATTCTCCCCCCGATGCAGGACTATCTGGTCAACGAGTTCCGCCGCCAGGCCGACGCGCGACGCGCCCCGGCCTATCAGCACCTGCGCCGGACGCTCCAGCACGCCATCGAGAACGGCGAACTCACGCCGGGCCAGGCGCTGCCCAGCGAGCGCGAGCTGACCAAGCTGCTGGACCTGTCGCGCGTGACGGTCCGCAAGGCCATTTCCGGCCTCGTCGCCGACGGCCTGCTGATGCAGCGCCAGGGCTCGGGCACGTTCGTCTCCGAACGCATCGTCAAGTCGTTTTCGAAGCTCACCAGCTTCACCGACGACCTGCGCGCGCGCGGGCTGGATCCGAAATCGCGCTTCATCGAGCGCGGCGTCGGCGAGGTCACGCCGGACGAGGCGATGGCGTTGAACCTGTCGCCGGGCGCGCAGGTCGTGCGCTATTACCGCCTGCGCATCGCCGACGACATGGCGCTCGCGCTGGAGCGCACCGTGGTGCCGCAGACCGTGCTGGCCGATCCGTCGCTGGTCGAGAATTCGCTGTACGAAACCTTCCAGAAAATGGGCCTGCGCCCGACGCGCGCGCTGCAGCGATTGCGCGCGATCGCATTCGACGCCGAACAGGCACGGCTGATGAACCTGCCCGAAGGCAGCCCCGGCCTGTTCATCGAACGCCGCACCTTCCTCGACGACGGCCGCGTCGTCGAATACACCCGATCCTTCTACCGCGGCGATGCGTACGACTTCGTCGCCGAACTCCAGAGCGAGTAATCCCTTGAGCGATCCGAACCAGAGCGCACTCGTAGCCACCGACACGCGGATGCACGCCGAAGCGGCCGAAACCGCCGACGCCGTCGCGCGGCAGTTCGAAGCCAACGCGCCGATCATCGACGCGCTGGTGCAGCGCCTGAAGGCGCAGCCACCCGCGTTCATCGTCACCTGCGCGCGCGGCAGTTCCGATCACGCCGCCACTTACGGCAAGTATCTGTTCGAAACCACGCTCGGCCTGGTGACCGCGTCCGCGTCGCCATCGGTCGGCTCGGTGTACGCGGTGCGTCCGCACCTGAAGGGCGCGCTGTTCGTGGCGATCTCGCAGTCGGGCAAGAGCCCGGATCTGGTGCGCAACGCGGAAATCGCGCGTGCCGCCGGTGCGCTGGTCGTCGCGCTGGTGAACGTCGAGGATTCGCCGCTGGCGCAGATCGCCGACACCGTGATCCCGCTGCGCGCCGGCCCGGAAAAGAGCGTCGCGGCGACGAAGAGCTACCTGTGCTCGCTGGCCGCGCTGTTGCAGCTGGCCGCGCGCTGGAGCGGCGACGCGAAGCTGCTCGCCGCCGTCGACGCGCTGCCCGCCGCGCTGCGCGAGGCGTGGAAGATGGACTGGTCGCCGGTCGTCGATGGTTTGAAGGACGCACGCAACCTCTTCGTCGTCGGTCGCGGCCTCGGCCTCGGCGCGGCGCAGGAAGCGGCGCTGAAGTTCAAGGAAACCTGCGGCCTGCACGCCGAGGCGTTTTCCTCGGCCGAGGTGAAGCACGGGCCGATGGCGATCGTGGGGCCGGGCTTCCCGGTACTCGCCTTCGCGCAGGACGACGACACGTGCAGCAGCACGATGTCGGTCGCCGAGGAATTCCGCCAGCGCGGCGCGCCAGTGTGGATCGCGCTGCCCGGCGCGCAGGGTCCGGACGTGCTGCCGATGCCGGCCTCGCCGCATCCGGCGTGCACGCCGTTGCTCACCGTGCAGTGTTTCTACAAGGCGGTGAACGCGCTGGCCGTCGCGCGCGGCCACAACCCGGACGTGCCACCGCATCTGAACAAGGTCACCGAGACGGTTTGACGATCACCATGACCACCATCGCCTTCACCAACGGCCGCATCCTCACCGACAACGGGTTCGAGACGAACGTCAGCGTGCTCGTCGAGGACGGCCACATCGTCGCCGTCGTGCCGGGCGAGCCGCCGAAGGGCGCGCAGGTGGTCGACCTCGCCGGACGTTATCTCGTGCCCGGTTTCATCGACACGCAGGTGAACGGTGGCGGCGACGTGCTGTTCAACGACGAGCCCACGGCCGATGGCCTGCGCCGCATCGCCGCCGCGCATCGCAAGTACGGCACGACCGGCATGCTGCCGACGCTGATCAGCGACGACGTCGACGTGATGCGTCGCGCGATCGACGCCACGCGCGAGGCGATCGCGCAGCGCGTGCCGGGCGTGCTCGGCGTGCATCTGGAAGGTCCGTACCTCAACGCCGCGCGCAAGGGCGTGCACGATCCGTCGAAGTTCCACACGCCCGACGCGGCCGAGCTCGACCTCGTCGCCTCGCTGGGCAAGGACGGCGTGACGCTCGTGACGCTCGCGCCGGAGCGTTTCGAAGCAGCCACGTTGCGCGCGCTGGCCGAACGCGGCGTCATCATCGCCGCCGGTCATACCGCCGCGACGTACGAACAACTGCGCGACGGCTTCGCCAACGGCATCACCGGCATCACGCACCTGTTCAACGCGATGACGCCGATGAATTCGCGCGAGCCCGGCGCGGTCGGCGCGGCGCTGGAGAATCCCGACGCGTGGTGCGGACTCATCGTCGACGGCTACCACGTGCACGACGCATCGCTGCGCGTGGCGATCAACGCACGCCCACGCGGGAAGATGATGCTGGTCACCGACGCCATGCCGCCGGTCGGCGGAGAGCGTGAGGCGTTCTCGCTCTACGGCGTGGAGATGATCTGCCGCGACGGGCAATGCACCACGGCCGACGGCACGCTGGCGGGTTCGGCGCTCGACATGGCCTCGGCCGTGCGGAACACCGTGCAGCGCCTCGGCCTGCCGCTCGACGAAGCCTGCCGCATGGCCTCGCAGTACCCGGCGCAGTTCATCGGCCTGGGCGGCGAGCTCGGGCGCATCGCCCCGGGTTATCGCGCCGACCTCGTCATGCTGGACGACGCCCTGGACGTGCAGGGCACCTGGATCTCCGGGGAATAGGCGAAAGCGGAAGCGGCGTAAGCCTGAACGGGGCGCCCCGCGTCACCTCCGGACCCTTCCCGGCACCCGCCGGGCGGTCGAAGCGTGCCCAACTGCTACAATTCCGAGTCTTTGCTCGGGATTCCGACCTCGCGGCCACGTGCCGTGAGGCGTGATGCCGGGCGTCCGCAGCCACCCCCGCGACCCCCATCGCGCCGGAGCCACGCATGACCAGCACCGCCGAACTCAGCTCGCCGTCCTCGGCGAACACCGCGCTCACCAACTCGGTGCTCGACACCGACTACTCGCTGGAGCACAAGTACAGCCGCGAGAAGGGCCGCATCTACCTGTCCGGCGTGCAGGCGCTGGTGCGCCTGCCGCTGATGCAGCGCCTGCGCGACGAAGCCGCGGGCCTCAACACCGGTGGTTTCATCTCCGGCTATCGCGGCTCGCCGCTGGGCGGTTTCGACCTGGAGCTGTGGCGCGCGCGCAAGTTCCTCGAGAACGCGGGCGTGAAGTTCACTCCGGGCCTCAACGAGGACCTCGGCGCGACGATGGTCTGGGGCACGCAGCAGACCAACCTGTTCCCCGGCGCGAAAGTGCAGGGCGTGTACGGCATGTGGTACGGCAAGGGCCCGGGCGTGGATCGCACCGGCGACGTGTTCAAGCACGCCAATGCCGCCGGCACCTCGCAGTACGGCGGCGTGCTCGCGCTCGCGGCCGACGACCATGCCTGCCGTTCCTCGACGCTGCCGCACGGCTCGGAAGACGAATTCGTCAGCGCGATGATGCCGATCCTCAACCCGGCCGGCGTGCAGGACATCCTCGACATGGGCCTGGTCGGCTGGGCGATGTCGCGTTACACGGGCCGCTGGGTGGGCTTCAAGACGATCGCCGAAACGGTGGAATCGTCGGCCTCCGTCGACGTCGATCCGATGGCCACGCGCATCGTGCTGCCGGAAGACTTCGAGATGCCGGAAGGCGGGCTCAACATCCGCTGGCCCGACCCGCCGATGAACCAGGAAATGCGCCTGCACAAGTACGCGGTGAAGGCCGCGCAGGCGTTCGCGCGCGCCAACGGCATCGATCGCGTCGTGATCGATTCGCCGCGTGCGCGACTGGGCATCGTGACCACCGGCAAGTCCTACCTCGACGTGCTGCAGGCGCTGGAATACCTCGGCCTGGACGAGCAGGCCTGCGCCGACCTCGGCATCCGTGTCTACAAGGTCGGCATGACCTGGCCGCTGGAGCCGGTGGGCATCACGCGTTTCGCGCAGGGCCTGGAGGACATCGTCGTCGTCGAGGAAAAGCGCGCCTTCATTGAGCGCCAGATGAAGGAGTACATGTACAACTGGAGCGGCCAGCGCCCCTCCATCGTCGGCAAGTACGACGAGAACGGCGAATGGATCCTGCCCTCGACCGGCGAACTCACGCCGGCCACCATCGCCGGCGTCATCGGCCGCCGCATCCAGCGCTTCCACGATTCCGAGCACATCCGCAACGTCATGGCGTGGATGGCCGAGAAGGAATCCGAACTCGCCCTGCCGCGCGCCGTGTTCCCGCGCGTGCCGCACTACTGCTCGGGCTGCCCGCACAACACCTCGACCGTCGTGCCGGAAGGTTCGCGCGCGCTGGGCGGCATCGGCTGCCACTACATGGTCACGTGGATGGACCGCAGCACCGACACCTTCACGCACATGGGCGGCGAAGGCGTGACGTGGTCGGGGCAGGCGCCGTTCACCGATACGCCGCACGTGTTCCAGAACCTGGGCGACGGCACGTACTTCCACTCCGGTTCGCTGGCGATCCGCCAGTCGGTCGCCACCGGCGTGAACATCACCTACAAGATCCTCTACAACGACGCCGTCGCGATGACCGGCGGCCAGCCCGTCGACGGCACGCTGTCGGTGCCGCAGATCGCGCACCAGGTGCGCAGCGAAGGCGTGCAGACGATCATCCTGGTGTCCGACGACATCGCGAAGTGGAGCAAGCGCGAGATCTTCCCCGGCGACATGGAATTCCATGACCGCAAGGAACTCGATGCCATCCAGAAGCGCCTGCGCGAGACGAAGGGCACCTCGGTCCTCATCTACGACCAGACCTGCGCGACCGAGAAGCGTCGTCGCCGCAAGCGCGGCAAGATGGTCGATCCGCAGAAGCGCGTGATGGTCAATTCGCTCGTGTGCGAAGGCTGCGGCGACTGCGGCAAGAAGTCGTTCTGCGTCTCGGTGCTGCCGAAGGAAACCGAGTTCGGCCGCAAGCGCGAGATCGACCAGAGCAACTGCAACAAGGACTACAGCTGCGTCAACGGCTTCTGCCCGAGCTTCGTGACGGTGGAAGGCGGCGGCCTGCGCAAGAAGAAGGGCTCATCCGCGAAGGATCGCCTCGCCGATCTTCCGATGCCGAAGATCGCCAGCGACCTCTCGCAGCCCTGGAACATCCTCATCACCGGCGTCGGCGGCACAGGCGTGGTGACGATCGGCGCGCTGCTCGGCATGGCCGGCCACCTGGAAGGCAAGGGCGCGACGGTACTCGACCAGACGGGCCTGGCGCAGAAGGGCGGCGCGGTGACCACGCACATCCGCATCGCTCGCACGCCGGACGACATCCACGCCGTGCGCATCGCCGCGGGCGAAGCCGACCTCGTGCTCGGCTGCGACATGGTGGTCGTCAACGATTACTGGGCGCTGTCGAAGGTGCGCGCGGGCCGCTCGAACGTCGTGCTGAACAGCTACGAAGCGATGCCCGGCACGTTCACCACGCGTCCGGACATGCAGTTCCCGGCGGCCGACATCATCTCGGCGGTGAAGGTCGCGCTCGGCGGCCACGATCCGCATGTCGTCGATGCGACGCAGCTCGCCACCGCGCTGATGGGCGACGCGATCGCGACGAACCTCTTCATCCTCGGCTACGCGTGGCAGCACGGCCTGGTGCCGCTGTCGATGGAGTCGCTGATGCGCGCCATCGAGCTCAATGGCGCGGCCATCGAGATGAACAAGACCGCGTTTGCGTGGGGCCGCCTGGCGGTGATCGATCCGAACGCCGTGATGGAAGCGGCGGGCCTGATCCGCAACGCGCCGACGCTCGCCGAAGCGACGCCGGGCGCGCTGCCGATGCTGTCGCCGGGTGCGTGGGAAGGCAACGAGTGGGGCGCCACCTCGGCACCGCGCACGACGCGTCGCGAGGACGAACTGCGCCACGTGCCGGCCCATGGCGGCGACAACGTGGCCTTCATGCCGCTGGACGACGAGCGCCTGTCGCGTTCGCTGGACGAAATCGTCGAGCGTCGCGTGAAGTTCCTCACCGACTACCAGGACGCGGCCTACGCCAAGCGCTACAACGACCTCGTCGCGCGAGTGCACGCCGCCGAGCGCAACGTCGCTGGCACGACCGACCTGACCGAAGCCGTCGCGCGTTATGCGTTCAAGCTGATGGCCTACAAGGACGAGTACGAAGTCGCGCGCCTGTACACCAGCGGCGAATTCCAGCGCCGCCTGGAGCAGCAGTTCGATGGCGACTACAAGCTGAAGTTCCATCTTGCTCCGCCGCTGCTGGCGAAGAAGGACGCGCAGGGCCGCCTGATCAAGCAGGAATTCGGCCCGTGGGTGTTCACCGCGTTCAAGTGGCTCGCGAAGCTGCGCTTCCTGCGCGGCGGTGCGTTCGACATCTTCGGCAAGACCGAGGAGCGCAGGATGGAGCGCCAGCTGATCGAGGACTACTTCCGCACGGTGGAAGGCCTGCTCGGCAAGCTGGCTCGTTCGAACGTGGACCTCGCGGCGGAAATCGCGAGCATTCCGGAGCACATCCGCGGCTACGGCCACGTCAAGGAAGCGCACCTGCACAAGGCCAAGGAGCGCGAGGCGGAGCTGCTGAAGGAATGGAGCAACCCGTTGCGCATCGTGAAGGTGGCTTGATCGCCCGGCGCGTTCGCGCAATCGCGGTGAATGTGAAGAACCCCGCTCCGGCGGGGTTTTTTCGTGAGTGCGTGCTCTGCTGACAACGCGCTGTCAGCAGCACGCGCGACAATGCGCGGATGGATACCGCGCGCCTCAAACGCTACTGCGCTTCCTTCCCCGCGGCGAAGGAAGTGCTGCATGGCGAACCGTCGAACATCCTCGTCTATTCGGTCGGCGGAAAGACCTTCGCGTACTTCAAGACGAGCGAGCCGGAGCGCTGGCGTTTCAGTATCCGGGTCACGCCCGAACGCTTCGTCGAACTCACCGACCAGCCCGGCATCAAGCCAGCGCGCTGGATGGGCCGCTGGTACTGGGTGACGGTCGTCGACGTACGCCGCATGCCGGAGGATTACCTGCGTGAACTGGTGACGTGGTCGTACGAGCGCGCGCTGGGTTCGTTGAGCGGGAAGCGGCGGCGGGAACTGGTTGGCGAGTGACGCGTGCGGTGCTCAGCGAGTGCAGCGCGTTGTTCCTGCTGTCATTCCCGCGAACGCGGGAATCCAACTGTCCGATGTATCACGCCTTCCGGAAGTTGATGCTTCTGCAAGATGGATTCCCGCCTTCGCGGGAATGACAGCAACAAGCGAAGCATAATCAAGCTGCAATCACCAAAAACAACAACGCCGGCACAAGGCCGGCGTTGTCGCATCACCAGATCACACCTGCATCAGTCGTACTGCGTGATGTCCACGTCCTTCGTCTCGCGCAGGAACAGCGAGCCGATCACGAAGGTCATCAGCGCGATGATGATCGGATACCACAGGCCGTAGTACATGTTGCCCGTGGCCGCAACCAGCGCGAAGGCGATCGTCGGCAGGAAGCCGCCGAACCAGCCGTTGCCGATGTGGTACGGCAGCGACATCGAGGTGTAGCGGATGCGCGTGGGGAACAGCTCGACCAGCCATGCGGCGATCGGGCCGTAGACCATCGTCACGTAGAGCACCAGGATCACCAGGATCAACAGCACCATCGGCTTGTTGATGCGCTCCGGGTCGGCCTTCTCGGGATAGCCGCCAGCCGTCAGCGCCTTCTTCAACTCACCCGTGAATGCCTCGCCCTTGGCCTTGCTGTCGTCCTTCGACAGCCCCGCGCCTTCGAAGCTCTGCACTTCGACGTCGCCCACCGTCACGCGCGCCAGGCTGCCCGCGGGCGCCGCCTGGATCGTGTACGGAATGCCCGCCTTGGCCAGCGCGGCGGTGGCGATGTCGCACGAGTTGGTGAAGACCTTCTTGCCCACCGGGTCGAACTGGAACGAACACGTGCGCGGATCGGCGTGCACAACGGCCGGCGCGTTGGCGCTGGCTTCGGTGATGGCCGGGTTGGCGTAGTGCGTGAGCGCCTTGAACAGCGGGAAGTAGGTGAGCGCCGCGATGAGGCAGCCGGCCATGATGATCTTCTTGCGGCCGATCCTGTCGCTGAGCCAGCCGAACACGATAAAGAACGGCGTGCCGATCGCCAGTGCCGCGGCGATGAGCAGCCAGGTCGTCGTCGCATCGACCTTCAGCGATTGCGTCAGGAAGTACATCGCGTAGAACTGGCCCGCATACCAGACGACGGCCTGGCCGGCGGTGGCGCCCAGCAGCGCGAGCAGCACGATCTTGCCGTTCTTCGTGAAGAAGCTTTCGGTGATCGGCGCCTTGGACTGCTTGCCCTCGGCCTTCATCTGCTGGAACAGCGGCGACTCGTTGAGCTGCATGCGGATCCACACCGACACGCCGAGCAGCACGATCGACAGCAGGAACGGAATGCGCCAGCCCCACGCCTCGAACGCTTCGGTGCCCAGGTACGTGCGCACGCCCAGGATCACCAGCAGCGACAGGAACAGGCCGATCGTCGCGGTGGTCTGGATGAAGCTGGTGTACAGACCGCGCTTTCCGTGCGGTGCATGTTCGGCCACGTACGTCGCCGCGCCGCCGTACTCACCACCCAGCGCCAGGCCCTGCAGCAATCGCAGGATGATCAGGATCGCCGGTGCGGCGAAGCCGATCGACGCGTAGTTGGGCAGGATGCCGACCAGGAACGTCGACAGGCCCATGATCACGATGGTGACCAGGAACGTGTACTTGCGGCCGATCATGTCGCCGAGGCGCCCGAACACGATCGCGCCGAACGGACGCACCGCGAAGCCGGCGGCGAACGCGAGCAGCGCGAAGATGAAGGCGCTGGTTTCGTTCAATCCGCTGAAGAACTGCTTGGCGATGATCGCCGCCAGCGATCCGTACAGATAGAAGTCGTACCACTCGAACACGGTGCCCAGGCTGGAGGCGAAGATGACCTTCTTGTGCCCCTGGCTGAGGGTGCCCTCTTTCGTATTTGCGGTGATGGTGGACACGATCTGGCCCCTTAGAAGTTGTACTTCACATGCGTCTGCAGGCGGTTGAGCTCGCCGCGGTCGCCGTTTTCGAGTTCACGCTGGCCCCATATCAGTTCCGCGCCGAGGTCGAGCTTCGGAAGCGGCGTGTAGATCAGGTTCAAGTGCGCCGACTGCGCGCCCTTGGTGATGCCAAGCCCGGTGAAGTCCGTGTTCTGGTCGTAGTCGGCGCGCGAGTAGAACAGGTTCGTGCGCAGCTTCGGACTGAACACGTGGCGCCAGCCGACGAAGCCGGCGATGACGTCGATGTTGTCCAGGTCGCCCGTCGAATCGAGCACGGCGTCGTTGTTCAACGCCAGGCCGATGTAGCGGCCGATGCCGCTGCCGCCGGTGACCATGTAGCGGATGTCGTCGTTCTTGCCGAGGTTGAACTTGCCCGACACGCTGATGCCGTAACCGGTGGTGTCGTCTTCCACCGCCGGACGCGCCGGCGCGGTCGGCGTCGCCGCGACGCCCGCGGTCTGGTACTTCAGCTGGCGCACCAGGCCGGCGATGCCGAAGTGGCCCCAGTCGCCCTTCATCGTGTAGCGCGCGGTGAGGTCGGGCATCGGGCCGTCGTCGCCGGCGATCTGCGCCATGTTGCCGTTGAACGGCGTGTAGACGGTTTCCGGGTTCTCCATCGAGAACGACCACGGGCCGTTGGTGTAGCGCAACTGCGCCTGGCGCACGAACACCGTGCCTTCGGTCGGGCCGAGGAAGTCGACCGTGTCCGGCAGCGCCGCGGTGTCCTGGAAGTTCGTCCAGGCCTGGCCGGCCAGCCAGTTGTTCCACTGCACGTACGCCTGTCGCAGCGTGAGCGCGTAGGTGTTGGTGGCGATCTCGTTGCCGGTGAAGGCCGTGCTGCCGCCGCCGAACAGGTCGAACTCCAGGTAGGCCTTCAGCTTGTCGCCGTTGTCGGTATCGCTGTCCACGCCGAACCAGAAGCGCGAGAAGTTGGCGCCCATGTCGGTGTCGGTGCCGCCTTCGCGAAGATGGCCCTGGCCGACCGGGATCGCCTTGGGTACGTAGAACAGGCGGCCGACGGTGCCGTCGGGAATGTCGCCGTCGTTGGTCGAAGTGACCGACGCATCGAGCTTGATGAAGCCACCGTAGTAGAACTTCGAGTTCGGATTGGCGGTCGGCGTGATCGTCGTGCCCTGGATCGGCGAGACCTTCGGCGCGCCGGCAGTGGCCGTGGCGGGCGCCGCGGCCGCAGCGGGCGCGGCAGGCGCCGTGGCCTGGGCCGTCTTCACTTCGCTGATCTGGGTCTGTTGCTGCTGCTGTTGAGCCACCAATTGCTGGACCATCGCTTCGAGCTGGGCGACGCGCGCTTCCAGCTCCTTCTCCTTCGCGGTCTGCGCGAAGGCTACCCCCGGCAGCGCGAGCGCGATGAGCAATGCGGCGGCGAGCGGGCGGCGACGCACGGTCGCGGCCTTCGACGTCGAGGCAATGCTTGCGGACATGATTCCCTCCCACGGAAAACGCCGGACCGGATGCCCGACATTTCCCGAGCCTGCGGCGCCATCGCGCTGCACAACCATTCCCCATTGGTCGTAAGCGGACGCGACTACGACCATCGTCTAAACCGGCTCGGATGAGGCCCGACAGCTAATGCGGCACACTGGCGGTTCCGGCCGTCCTCGACGGTCGAACGCCTTCCGCCAAGCCGTTCCGGAGCCCGCCATGAACCACCCCGCCGCCGTCTATCCGATCGATCCGGACTTCGCCGCGAACGCGCGCGTGACGCGCGAGGACTACGAGCGCCAGTACGCCGAATCGGTGAACGATCCGGCGGGTTTCTGGGGCAAGGTCGCCGACCGGCTCGACTGGTTCACCAAGCCGACGAAGATCAAGGACGTCAGCTACGACCTCGCCGATTTCCGCATCCACTGGTACGAGGACGGCGAGCTCAACGCGAGCGTGAACTGCCTCGACCGCCACCTGGACGAGCGCGGCGACAAGACCGCGCTGATCTTCGAGCACGACGATCCGTCGCAGCCGGCCGAACGCATCACCTATCGCGAACTGCATGCGCGCGTGTGCAAGCTCGCCAACGCGCTGCGTTCGCTCGGCGTGCGCAAGGGCGATCGCGTCACGATCTACCTGCCGATGATCCCGGAAGCCGTGGTCGCGATGCTTGCCTGCGCGCGCGTTGGCGCGATCCATTCGGTGGTCTTCGGCGGCTTCGCGCCGCAGTCCATCGCCGATCGCGTGGCCGACTGCCAGAGCAAGCTCATCATCACCGCCGACGAAGGCCTGCGCGGCGGCAAGAAGGTGCCGCTGAAGGCGAACGTCGATGCCGCGCTGAAGCTCGGCGGCACCAACACCGTCGAGACCGTGCTCGTCGTGCGCCACACCGGTTCGGCGGTCGACATGCAGATGCCGCGCGACCGCTGGTACGACGCCGTCGTCGACGAACAGCCGACGCAATGCGCGCCCGAGCGCATGAACGCGGAGGATCCGCTCTTCATCCTCTACACCTCCGGTTCGACCGGCAAACCGAAGGGCGTGCTGCACACGACCGGCGGTTACCTCGTCTACGCGAGCTACACGCACGAAGTCGTGTTCGACCTGCGCGAGGACGACGTCTACTGGTGCACCGCCGACGTCGGCTGGGTCACCGGGCACAGCTACATCGTCTACGGCCCGCTCGCCAACGGCGCGACCGCGCTGGTGTTCGAAGGCGTGCCGAACTACCCGACCGTGTCGCGCTTCTGGGAAGTGATCGACAAGCACCAGGTCACGCTGTTCTACACCGCGCCGACCGCGATCCGCGCGTTGATGCGCGATGGCGACGAACCGGTGAAGAAGACCTCGCGTGCGTCGCTGCGATTGCTGGGTACGGTCGGCGAACCGATCAATCCAGAGGCGTGGCGCTGGTACTACGAGGTCGTCGGCGATTCGCGTTCGCCCATCGTCGACACGTGGTGGCAGACCGAAACAGGCGGCATCCTCATCACGCCGCTGGCCGGCGCGATCGACCTCAAGCCCGGGTCGGCGACCAAGCCGTTCTTCGGCATCCAGCCGGCGCTGGTCGATGCGAACGGCGGCCGGCTCGAAGGCGAGGCTGAAGGCAACCTGGTGCTGCTCGATTCCTGGCCCGGCCAGATGCGCACGGTGTACGGCGACCACGCGCGTTTCATCGACACGTACTTCCGGACGTATCCGGGCACGTACTTCACCGGCGACGGCTGCCGCCGCGACGCCGACGGCTATTACTGGATCACCGGCCGCGTGGACGACGTCATCAACGTCTCCGGCCATCGCATCGGCACGGCGGAAGTCGAAAGCGCGCTGGTCTCGCATCCGAAGGTCGCCGAGGCCGCGGTCGTCGGCTTCCCGCACGACATCAAGGGGCAGGGCATCTATGCCTACGTGACCCTGATTGCCGGCGAGGCGCCTACCGACGAGTTGCACAAGGAACTCGTCGCGCACGTTCGCAAGGAGATCGGGCCGATCGCGACGCCCGACCACCTGCAATGGGCGCCGGGCCTGCCGAAGACGCGTTCGGGCAAGATCATGCGCCGCATCCTGCGCAAGATCGCCGAGAACGCGCCGGACCAGCTCGGCGACACGAGCACGCTCGCGGATCCGGCGGTGGTCGAGTCGCTCGTGCGCGAGCGGCGCGTGCCGTGACGCATCACTCCCTCCCCTGCTCCCGCAGGGGAGGGTTGGGGAGGGTGAAGTCCACAGCGCCACAACGCCACGCTACTAACGCATTACCGGCGCTTGCGCGCCGCCAACCCCCTCCCAACCTCCCCCTGCAGGCAGGGGGAGGAGCAAAAGGCAAGGCAGAGTTCCCATGCCCACGCTCCTCATCGCCGACGACCACCCGCTCTTCCGCGAAGCCCTGCGTGGCGCGGTCGCGCGCGTGCTGCCGGACGCGCAGCTGCGCGAGGCCGACAGCGTCGAGGCGCTGTACACGCTCGTGGAAGCCGAGCCCGACGCCGACCTGCTGCTGCTCGACCTCAACATGCCGGGCGCGCAAGGCTTCAGCGCGCTGGTGCACCTGCGCGCGTTGCATCCGCAGCTGCCCATCGTCGTCGTCTCCGCGCGCGAGGAACCCACGGTGATGCGGCGCGCGCTCGATCACGGCGCGGTCGGCTTCATTCCCAAATCCGCCGACGCCGCGACGCTGGGCGAAGCGATCACGCGCGTGCTCGATGGTGATCGCTGGGCGCCTTCGAGTGCGTTGTCCGCACCGGCCGCGCACGCCGATGAACACGATGCCGCGCAACGCCTGCGCGATCTCACGCCGCAGCAGTTCCGCGTGTTGCAGATGCTCGGCGCCGGACTGCTCAACAAGCAGATCGGCTACGAACTCGGCGTGTCGGAAGCGACGGTGAAGGCGCACGTCACCGCAATCCTGCGCAAGCTCGGCGCGAGCAACCGCACGCAGGCGGTGCTCATCGCCGGGCGCCTCGCGCTGGATCCCGGCGCGATCGTGCCGCCGCCCGAAGAGGCCGACTGACGGCCGCAGACGGACCGTCGAACGCACCGGACTGAACGGTGGGTTCACCGATCACGCCTGTTCCACGCCGCCCGGCGTACTGCTGCCTGCATACCGCAGCGGAGCCGGCCTTGTGAATGTCGCGTCCAGATCGATCGTCATCGCAGTCGCCGTCGCGCTGTGCGCCTGCGGCGGCCAGGCGAAACTGCGCGAGGGACAGGACACCGGCGCGAAGCCCGAGATCGTGCCGCCCGAGACGTCCGCCATTCCCGTCCTGAAGATTGCACCTGCCGTCGGCTGGAACGGCGTCGATACGCCCACGCCGGCCGCCGGGCTCGCGGTGAAGGCATTCGCTACTGGCCTGGATCATCCGCGCTGGCTGTACGTGCTGCCCAACGGCGACGTGCTCGTCGCCGAGAGCAACGCGCCGCCGGGCAAGCGCGGCATCAAGGGCATCAAGGGCAAGATCATGGGCGCGGTGATGAAGAAGGCCGGCTCCGGCGTGCCCAGCGCCAACCGCATCACGCTGCTGCGCGATGCCGACGGCGATGGCGTCGCCGAAGTGCGCAGCGTGTTCGCGCAGAACCTCACCTCGCCCTTCGGCATGGTGCTGGTCGGCGACACGCTGTTCGTCGCGAACGCCGATTCGATCGTGAAATTCCCCTACGTCGCCGGCGAGCTGAAGGCGGGCGCGGCACCGCAGAAAGTCGTCGATCTCCCCGGCGCGGGCGACCAGCTCAACCATCACTGGACGAAGAGCCTGGTCGCATCCCCCGACGGGAAGCGCCTGTTCGTAGGCGTGGGCTCCAACAGCAACATCGCCGACAACGGCATGGAGGCCGAGGTCAATCGCGCCAACATCCTCGAGATCGATCCGGCGACCGGCGCGCAACGCGTGTTCGCGAGCGGATTGCGCAACCCCGTCGGCATCGCGTGGGAACCGGGCAGCGGTTCGCTGTGGGCGGTCGTCAACGAGCGCGACGAACTCGGCAACGACCTGGTGCCGGACTACCTCACTCGCGTGGACGCCGGCGCGTTCTACGGCTGGCCGTACAGCTACTGGGGACAGCACGTCGACACGCGCGTGAAGCCGCAGAAGCCCGAGCTCGTCGCCACCACGCGCGTGCCGGATTTCGCGCTGGGTTCGCACGTCGCGCCGCTCGGGCTGACGTTCGCGACCGGGCAGAAGCTCGGCGACGGTTACGCCGACGGCGCGTTCGTCGGCCTGCACGGTTCGTGGAACCGCGAGCCGCTGTCGGGCTACAAGGTCGTGTTCGTGCCGTTCCGTGGCGGCCGTCCGACGGGTTCGATGGTGGACGTGCTCGGCGGCTTCCTCGACGCCGACCGCAATGCACGCGGCCGACCTGTCGGCGTCACCATCGCGCGCGATGGCGCGTTGCTGGTCGCCGACGACGTCGGCAACACCGTGTGGCGCGTCAGCGCCGCAGCGCCTGCGCCCTGACGTTCACGCGTGCGCGGCCTGCCGCTGCGCCGCGAGGAACGCACGCAGCGAGGCCGGCTTCACCGGTTTGGTGAGCACGCGGCAATCGTGTTCGCGCGCGGCCAGCTTCAGCGCGTCGCTGCCGTCGCCGGTCAACAGGGCGGCCGGCAATGGACGCGCGTAGTGCGCACGCAACTCGTCGATCACGCCGAGACCGTCGAGGCGATCGTGCAGGTGGTAGTCGACCAGCGCGACGTCGGGCATTTCATCCAGCAGCGCGAGTGCTTCATCGGCATTGGCCGCGGTGAGCGGCACCACGCCCCAGCGCTGCAGCAGGCTGCGCATGCCGTCCAGGATCTCGCGATCGTTGTCCACGCACAGCACGCGCAGGCCGGCGAGCGAATCGCCGCCCATCATCAGGTGCGGCGCCGGCAACGGCGCGGCGTACATCGCGCGTCCGAAGGGGACGGTGATCGAGAACACGCTGCCGACGTTGACGCGCGAACGCACGCGTAGCGGATGTTCCAGCGTGCGCGCGATGCGCTGGCAGATCGACAGGCCGAGGCCGAGGCCACGTTCGCCCGCGCTCGCGGACGTATCGAAGCGGCGGAACTCGTCGAAGATCTGCTCGAGGTGGTGTTTCGAAATGCCGGGCCCGGTGTCCCACACCTGCAGTTCGACCGCGCCGTCGCGCACGCGCGCCGCGATCAGCACGCCGCCTTCGCGCGTATAGCGAAGCGCGTTCGCGAGGAAGTTCTGCAACGCGCGACGCAGCAGGCGGCGGTCGCTGCGCACCGGACGCGGCGTGTCGGGCGCGCGCACGCGCAGCTGCAGTCCGCGCGCCGCGGCGACCGGCGCGTACTGCGCGACGAGTTCGCGCAGCAGTTCGTTGACGTCGAAATCGGTGATCGCGATGCGCAGCGCGCCGGCGTCCAGGCGCGAGATGTCGAGCAGTCCGTCGAGCAGGTCTTCGGCGGCGCGAAGCGAGGCGTCGACGCGTTCGGCCAGGCGCGCCTGCTCGGTCGTGTCGCTGGTTTCGCGCAACGCACTCGCGAACAGGCGCGCGGCATTGAGCGGTTGCAGCACGTCGTGGCTGATCGCCGCGAGGAAGCGCGTCTTCGACTGCTGCGCGGCCTCGGCTTCTCGCGTGCGCAGTTCGACGCGCTGCTCCAGCGTTTCGTTGACTTCGCGCAGGCCCTGTTCGGCGCGCTTGTAGTCGGTCACGTCGGAGTACGTGGTGACGTAGCCGCCCGGCAGCGGCCGGCCGCGCATTTCGATCACCTGTCCGTTCGCGCGCACGCGTTCGAACACGTGCGGCGCGCCCGCGCGAAGATGCGCAAGGCGTCGGCTCACCTGCTCCTCGACCTCCGCCTCGCTCAGCGGGCCGGAACCCATCTCACCGCGCTCGGCGTTCCAGCGGATCAGATCGCTTACCGGGCGGCCGACGTAGAGCATGCCGTCGGGGTATTCGAACAGCTCCTGGTAGCGGCGGTTCCACGCGACCAGGCGCATCTCCGCATCGACGACGCTGACGCCCTGGCTGATGTTCTCCAGCGTGGTGGAGAGGATCTGGCGGTTGAAGCGCAGCTCCTGGTTCGCCTCGTCGAGCAGCGCCACCACTTCGCCCAGTTCCATGCCCGAGCCGCGCAGCGCGGTGGTGAGCGTGAGGCGCGCCGATGCCGCGCCGATCGCCGAGGCGAGCAGGCGTTCGGTGAACTGCGCGAGTGCGCGGTCGGCAGGCTGCTCGGGCTGCCACGTACGGCCCTGCTGCTGTGCGTATTCCTCGAAGGCGCGACGGGCATGGCGTTCGCCGACGATGCGTTCGGCCAGCGCCAGCAGTTCGCCGCCGCGCACGCTGCCGGCCCAGCCGCCGGGACCGAGCGCCGGACGCTGCACGTAGGGATCGAGGAACGGCGCGGCGAGCAGTTGTTCCTGCAAACGCGGCCGCTGCCGCACCGAGACGAACAGGAACACGCCGACGTTGAACAGCAGCGCCCAGAAGGTGCCGTGCGTGAGCGGGTCCCAGCCGTGCAGGCCGAACAGCTGTTCCGGTCGCAACCAGTCCACTCCGAGCGGCCCGCGCTCGATCCACCCGGTCGCAAGCCACCCGCCGCGCGCGAGCGCCGGCAGCAGCAAGGTGTAGAGCCACAGCACGGTGCCGGCGAACAGCCCCGCGAACGCGCCGGCGCGGCTCGCGCCACGCCAGTACAGGCCGCCGATCAACGCCGGCGCGAACTGCGCGACCGCCGCGAACGCGAGCAGGCCATGCTGCGCGAGCGTGTCCTCGCCGGCGCCGTAGTACGCCGACCCGCGGTGGTAGCCGTAGGCCATCATCGCCAGCACGAAGATGGTGATGCGGCGCACCCACAGCACCTGCTTGTCGATGCCCTGGCTTTCGTGCAGCGCGCCGCTGCGCAGCAGCAGCGGCATGATGAGGTCGTTGCTGACCATGGTCGACAACGCGACGCTGGCGACGATCACCATGCCCGTCGCGGCGGAGAACCCGCCGATGTACACGATCAGCGCGAGCGTTTCGTGCTGCAACGCGAGCGGCAGCGCGAGCACGTAGGTGTCCGGCGACGCGCCGGTGCCGGCGAGCAGCGACTGCCCCGCGAGCGTGATCGGCACCACGAGCAGCGAAATCAGCACGAGATACCCGCCGAAGAACCAGCGTGCCGATCGCAGGTCGGCTGGGTCCTGGCATTCGACGACGGCGACGTGGAATTGACGAGGCAGGCAGACGATCGCCGTGAACGCCAGCAGCGTCTGCGCGACGAAGCCCGTCGGCACCCCCTGCGCGGTGACCACCGGCGCCGCCTGCACCATGCGTTCGACCAGGTTGCCGGTGCCGGGCAGGTGCGCGAGCGCAAACAGGCCGATCGCGACGAATGCGAGCAGCTTCACCAGCGATTCAAGCGCGATGGCGAGCACCATGCCGCGATGGTGTTCGGTGGCGTCGATCTGGCGCGTGCCGAACAGGATCGCGAACGCCGCCAGCATCATCGCCACGTAGAACGCCGGGTCCGACAGCATTCCCGCATCGCCGCGCACGTCGGCCAACACCTCCACGCTCATCGCCACCGCCTTGAACTGCAGTGCGACGTACGGGACGGCCGCGGTCAGCGCGACCGCCGCCACCAGCGCCGCCAGGCCCGGTGCGCGGCCGTAGCGCGAGGAGAGGAAGTCGGCGATGGAGACGATGCGGTGCTCGCCGGAAATCAGCACCAGGCGTTCGAGGATGCGCCAACCGAAGACGAGCATCAGCAGCGGGCCGAGGTAGATCGGCAGGAAGCCCAGTCCCGTACGCGCCGCCGTGCCGACCGCGCCGTAGAACGTCCACGACGAGCAGTACACGGCCAGCGCCAGCGAATACACCGCCGGGCGCAGCCAGCGCGCGCGGGGCGTGGTTTCGCGCTGGTCGCCGAAATAGGCCACTGCGAACAGCACGCCGACGTAGGCCGCCGACACCAGCAGGAGGATCCAGCCTGGGATCACGTGACGCCTCGCCCTTGGAACATGGGCCGAGTGTAATTCGCGACCGGCCGCGTGGCTCGGCCGGTCCCCCGGTGCGACCGGCTGAACGCGCGGGCTACATCAGCGAATCGGCCAGCCGCGCCATGCCTTCCACGCTCCGGTGCCAGCGCGGCCGGCGGCGCCATTGGTGCAGTTCAAGCTGCTGTGAATCGCGAAGGTAATCGGACTCGACCTCGTGCAGCCGCGCCACCACGGCGGGATCGAAACACACCAGCCCGGCTTCGGCGTTGAGCGCGAAGGAGCGGATGTCGAGATTGATCGAGCCGATCAGCGCGACCTCGTCGTCCACGCTCAGGTGCTTGGCGTGCAGGAAGTGCGGCCGGTACAGCGCGATGCGAACGCCGGCCTTCAGCAGCTCGTCGTAATAGGACCGCTGCGCCCAGCGCGTGAGCCGCTGGTTGTTGCTCATCGACAGCACCAGCTGCACGTCGACGCCCGACAGCGCGGCCACGCGCAGCGCGCCGAGTGTCATGTCGTCGGGAACGAAGTACGGCGTGACCAGCACCACGCGACGCCGCGCCCGCTGCACCAGCGCGACGACGAGGTTGCGCGCGTTCTCGAACGGATACGCCGGCCCGCTGGGCAGCATCTGCGCGGGCGTGCTGCCTTCGGCGTTCGTCGGGAACTCGCCGATGACCAGTCGCTCGCCCGTCTCGATGAGCCAGTCGCTGGCGAACAGCGCGGCGATCTGCCTCACCACTGGGCCGCGCACGCGCGCGACGAGCTCGCGATTGGGATAGCCCGGAACGAACGCGGCATCGGCGAGATTCTGCGAACCGACGTAGCCGATGCGCCGGTCGATCAGCGCGAGCTTGCGGTGGTTGCGAAGGTCCATGCGCGAGAGGCTGCGCCACTTCAAACCGCCGGCGAGCATCGCGTGCACTTCCACGCCGGCGTCGCGGAGTGGTTTGGCGAATGCACGCAATCCGGGCTTCGCGCCGACGGCGTCGAGCAGGAGCCGGCATCGCACGCCACGCGCGCTCGCACGTTGCAGCGCATCGAAGATGGTGCGACCGACCGCGTCGTCGAACATCAGGTAATACAGCAGGTGCACTTCCTCACGCGCGTTGTCGATGTCCGAAACAAGCGCGGCGATGGAGCGGTCGTAATCGTCCAGCAGTTCGACTGCGTTGCCGTGCACCGGCATGAAATCGCCCAGCCGCTCGGCCAGCCGCGTGATGTCGGCGGACATGCCGTGCGCGGTCGGCGTCCAGCGCAGCATCGCGAGGTTCGCCTGGCGATCGCGAATGAGCTGCGACGCCAGTGCCTGCCGCTGCCGGCGCTGCTTCGCGAGCCACGGGTGCCCGAGCAGCAGATACAGCGGCAAGCCGAACAAGGGGACGAACCCGACCAGCAGCAACCAGCTGCGCGCGGCCGCAGGGGGACAACGCACCGGGATCCACGCCAGCGCCGCTAGGCGTATCAGCCAGTCGAACAGGAACAGCAGGTAGCCAAGATGGGTTTCGGCATTCATCGAAACGCTCCTTGCGGATCCCGACACGTGCCGGAGCAACCTCCGGCACGAACAGTCAACGGCGAATCAATCCTATAGAGGCGCACGCGACCGTCCTCATAGCCTGCCTTCACCAGACATTGGAATGAACAATCATGGATAAGGCAAAGTGGGCCGACCGGGGGCAACTATTGCGCATCGGGTCGGCGCAAGGACAGTGGGCACGTTGCATCGGTGCTTCCCGGCTGGGCAGCGTGGAATTCCACGGGCAGGAGCTTTCCATCTGGATCCAGATGCGCGGCGGCGCATGGATCGAGGCCAAGGAGGGGCGGTTCTACCTCCGCGCCGGCGACTGGATCGCCTTCGCCCGCGATTCCGCGCCGCTGGTGCAGGCCGATGCGCAGGGCCTCTGCATCGGCATGGGGATTTCCGACGAAGCGCTGAAGGCCATGACGCGCTTCGGCACCTTCGACCTGCACGTCGGCCTGGGCCGGATCGCACCGGACAAGGCTCGCGACATCGCACGGCAGTGGTATCGCATCGCGCGCCAGCACGATGGCGTCGGCGGCGGCACGGGCCAGCAGGCACGCGTGCGTTCGCTGCTGCTGAAGCTGGAAGACATGCAGGCCGATGACCGCAGCCGCATCCCGCTGTGCCCCGGGGCATCGCTCGCGCGCAAGCGGCAGGTATTCGAACGCATGCAGCGCGCACGGCTGTTCATGGAGGGCAATTGCGATCGGATCATCCGCATCGCCGAACTCGCCGATCGCACGCAGTTCTCGATGTGGTACTTCTCGAAGGTGTTCCACCGCCTCTATGGCGAAAGCCCGCAGGCCGCGTGCGCAAACCTCCGGTTGAAACACGCCGCGAACCTGCTCTCGACGACGCCGATGACCATTGGCGAGGTCGCCATCGCGAGCGGTTTCGACAACAACTGCAGCTTCGCACGAAGCTTCCGCGCGCATTTCGGCATGACCGCGTCCGACTACCGAAGCGGTGCGCCGCGCGATGAAGGACAAAGCGCGCAAATGTGCGCTCCCACTCGCGCAAACCACATTGCCGCAGGCCGCGAATCTCTCCGCATCGACCGGGAAACAGGCTCGGCGCACCCGGGCCATAAGGTTTTGCAGCGCTCTTAACGCGCTCATAACAGATATCTGGAGAGAGAAATGAAGCATCGCAACATGCGCACGGCCGTGCGCGTCGGCCTGCTGCCGGCGGGCATCGCCGTTGCGCTCGCGCCGGCATTCGCCTTCGCGCAGGATTCCGGCAAGGACGCGACCACGCTGGACAAGATCGAGGTGACGGGCTCGCGTATCCGCAGTTCCGACATCGAAACGCAGCAGCCTGTGATCAGCCTGTCCCGCGCGGATATCCAGCGCCAGGGTTTCACGAGCGTCGCCGATATCGTCCAGAACATCAGCGCTGCCGGCTCTCCTGCGATCAGCCGCGCCGACGCGCTGTCGTCGGGTGAGGAAACCGGCGGCCAGTACGTGGATCTGCGCAACCTTGGGCCGGAGCGCACGCTGGTGCTCATCGACGGCAAGCGGATGGGCATCACGTCGGGCGGCTACTCCGACCTGGCCTCGATCCCGACCTCGATCGTCGAGCGCGTCGAAGTGCTGACCGACGGCGCATCGGCCATCTACGGTTCCGATGCGATCGCGGGCGTGATCAACATCATCACCCGCAAGAACTTCGAGGGCGCGGAGGCGAGCGCGTACCTGGGTCAGTACGGCCAGGGCGATGGCACCAAGCAGGTCTACAACTTCCTGCTCGGCAGTGCAGGCGATCGCAGCGCGGTGGCGCTGGGCGTCGAATACAGCAAGGAAGAGCCGGTGTTGGCCAAGGACCGGGCGTTCAGTGCATCCGGGATGGGCCCGAGCCACCCGGTGCCGGACGTCTACCAGGGGCGATACCGCGCCAACGGCTGGAGCGCGACGACGCAGAAGGGTCGGCTGATCGACGGCGATGCCGTCAGCTGGACGGTGAACCCGGATGGCGATCCGAGGAACTTCGCGGACTTCCACGTCACCGATCCGCTCAACGACTACGCCAACACGAACCAGCAGATGTTCGTCCAGACGGGCCTGGAGCGCACATCGCTGTTCGCGAATGGCCGCTTCGACCTGACCGACTCGGTGCACTTCAAGGCCGATGCGCTCTATACGCATCGCGAGACGCTGCAACAGATCGCAGGCTACCCGTTCCAGTCCGCGGCGTACGGCACGCCCCTCGCGGCGGACAGCTACTTCAACCCGATCGGCGAGGAGGCTGACTTCCTGCGTCGCACGTGGGAAGTGCCGCGCCAGACGCTTTCGGAGCTCACTACCTTCCGGTTCACAGGCGGATTCGAAGGCTCCTTCGACATCGCGGACAAGCCGTGGGACTGGGACGTCGGCTATCTCTATAACCAGAACAAGGGCGTGAAGACGGGCACGGGCAACCTGTTCCTTCCTCGCGTCGCCGATGCCGTGGGCCCGTCGTTCCTCGGTTCCGATGGCGTGGTCCATTGCGGCACCCCGGGCGCGGTCATCGATGGCTGCATCCCGTGGAATCCGCTCGCCGCCTACGGCATGAGCGCGCCCGGTTCGCTCAGCTCGGACGCCGCGTTGCGCGACTACCTGTTCCCGACCAGCCATGGCACGTCGGATACGGACACCACGGTGTACTCGGCGAACCTGTCGGGCGTGCTTGCAACGCTGCCGGCCGGCGACCTGAGCCTGGCGACCGGTTTCGAGCATCGTCGCGAACGCGCACTCTACTCACCGGATGCGATGGATCAGTCGGGCCTGACTACCGATCTGGCCGGCGCGTCCACGAGCGGCTCGTACTCGCTGGATGAGGTCTACCTCGAGTTCCTGGTGCCGGTGCTGTCCGATCTTCCGGGTGCGAAGGAGCTGACGTTCGACGTCGCGGGTCGGTATTCGGACTACAGCACCTTCGGCGACACGGTAAACGGCAAGTTCGGCCTGAAGTGGAAGCCCACCGACGACCTGCTGGTCCGTGGCACCTACGCGACCGGCTTCCGCGCACCGACCGTGTCGGATCTGTACGGCGGCACGTCCGACACGTTCGACAACCTGACCGATCCGTGCGACAGCAGCTTCGGTTCGGCGAAGTCGAACGCGGACGTGGCTGCGCGCTGCGCCGCCGATGGCATCCCGTCGACGTTCCGCCAGGAAGCATCCGGCGGCGTTCCGGCGACGGGCCCGGGTACCCAGACGAACTACACGTATCTGTCCGGCTCCAATCCGAACCTCATGCCTGAAACGTCCCAGAGCTACACGTTCGGCGTGGTGTGGAGCCCCAGCTTCGTCGAAGGGCTGAACATGAGCCTGGACTGGTGGAAGATCCGCATCGACGATGTCATCGCTGCTGAAACCGTCACCTCGATCCTCAACCAGTGCTACGTGCTGGGTATCGACGCATCCTGTGATCGATTCGAACGCGCGGGCGGCACGAGCAAGAACGTCCTGAAGCGCTACCAAGTCATCGATGCGACGCGCACGCTGATCAATGGTGGTTATCAGGAAACGGCGGGTTACGACTTCGCCGTCAGCTATCGCCTGCCGGAAACTTCGTTCGGTCAGTTCAAGATCGACTGGAAATCGACGTACGTCGACTACCTCGAGTACAAGCGCGACAACGAGGCGGTGACCCCGGTCGAACAGCTCAATGGCTGGGCCGACGACGACGGTGCGAACTTCCGTCTGCGGTCGAATCTCGGCCTGGCATGGACGTACGGCGATTGGAGTGCGAACTGGAACATGCGCTACTACTCCGGCGTGAAGGAGGCCTGCGCCTATGACGAGTCCTGCGACGAGCCGGATTTCGTCTCGCCGTACACGCGCGCGCTGGAAGTACGCAACGTCGGATCGAACACCTTCCACGACATGCAGGTGGCCTATCGCATGCCGTGGAATGCCACGGTGGCCGTCGGCGCGAACAACGTGTTCGACCATGAAGGCCCGATCATGTACAGCAAGCCGGACAGCAGCTTCGTGTACAACGGTGGTTTCGACATCGGGCGCTTCTGGTACCTGAAGTACCAGCAGAGTTTCTGAGTCCGATTGCGCGTTGCAACTACGGCCCCGAAAGGGGCCGTAGTTTTTTGATGCTGTTCCGAGGGTTGCCGAGCCGCGCGCAAGCGACCGTAGCGCTTGCCACTCGCCTGGTATAGAAGCAGGCAAACAAAAAACCCGCCTTTCGGCGGGGTTTCTGTTTGTTGCTTCGAACAAGCGGAAGGCGCTGGATCCCCGCTTTCGCGGGGATGACGTTCCGGCAAAGCCGATCGCGCGCAGCGCGATCGGGCCGTCACGTCACTTGATCTTGCCTTCCTTGTAGATCACGTGCTTGCGAACGACGGGGTCGTACTTCTTGACCTCCATCTTGTTCGGCGTGTTCTTCTTGTTCTTGTCGGTGGTGTAGAAGTGGCCGGTGCCGGCCGAGGAGATCAGGCGGATCTTGTCGCGCTTGGAAGCCATGGGTCAGTTCTCCTCAGATCTTCTCGCCGCGGGCGCGCAGGTCGGCGAGGACGGCATCGATGCCGTTCTTGTCGATGGTGCGCAGGGCGGCACTGGAAACACGCAGCTTGATCCAACGGTTCTCCGAAGCCACCCAGAAGCGGCGCTCGTGAAGGTTGGGAAGGAAGCGGCGACGGGTCTTGTTCATTGCATGCGAGACGTTGTTGCCGGTCGTCGTTCGCTTGCCGGTTACTTGGCAGATACGGGCCATACGCACCTCGAAAGGTATTGGGGTGTCGCCCTTGGCCAGGGCGGCGGCGGCCCCTCCGCGCCCGGACATCCGGAGGCGGTGCACGATACGGGTAGTGAAATCCTGGCTGCCGGCGGCGGGACGGAATCGTGCTTCCGGACCCCGCCCGGTCGAGTCCTGATGGACAGACCGGACGCAGCGAGCCGCGCATTATGCCGGGGATCGGCGTCCCGGGCAAGCACTTATCCACAGCGGGACCAGGCCGGGAAGGGCCGACCTTGGGCTCTCCGGGGCCTCAGTAGACCTCGTCGATCTGGTAAACCTTGCCGTCCCGGATCGTCACCAGCAGCGTCTTGTCGTCCCGGCGGAACTCCCAGCGCTCCGCCTCGTGGGCGCCGAACTTGTTCTCCACCGGCTCCTTGTGGACCGGAGAGCCGGCCAGCTCGACCAGCTTGCCGGCGGTGTCGCCGACCGTCAGCACCCGGTTCCCGAAGGCATACGATTCGGCGGCCTGCGCGCTCGAGGCGGCGAGCAGGGTGAAGGCGAACATCGTGGCAGTTGCGATACGCATGGATCCCTCCTTGATGACGGCCACTGTCGTAGGTGACCCGTCCCGCGTCAACGCAGGCCCGTGGCACCGGTTGACGTGCCGGCATCGGGCTGGACGGTCGCCGACTTCGCAATGAATGCCCGCACCTGCTGCTCCAGCACCGGCAGCGGCACCGAACCTTCGCTCAGCAGCGCGTCGTGGAACGCCTTTACGTCGAACTTCGGGCCCAGCGCCTTTTCGGCCTCCTCGCGCAGGCGGACGATGGTGATCTCGCCCAGCTTGTAGCTCAGTGCCTGCGCCGGCCAGGAGATGTAGCGGTCGACTTCGGTCGTCACTTCATGCTCGCTCAGTGCGGTGCGGTCGCGCAGGTAGGCGATGGCCTGGTCGCGGGTCCAGCCCTTGTGGTGCACGCCGGTGTCGATGACGAGGCGGCAGGCGCGCCACATCTCGTAGGTCAGGCGCCCGAAATCCTCGTACGGCGTCTGGTAGATGCCCATCTCGACGCCGAGCTTCTCGCTGTACAGGCCCCAGCCTTCGCCATAGGCCGAGATGTAGGTCTCGCGGCGGAACGCCGGCAGCTCGCCCTGTTCCTTCGCGAGCGAACCCTGCAACGCATGGCCCGGCGCGGACTCGTGCAGCGTCAGCGCGGGCAGGTTGTAGAGCGGGCGCGAAGGCAGGTCGTAGGTGTTGACCCAGTACGTGCCCGCACCGCCGCGACCGCTGGTCCAGAACGGCGCGATGTCCGGCGGCACCGGCACGATGGTGAAGCGCCCGCGCGGCAGCGTGCCGATGAACTTGCCGATCTCGCCGTCCACGCGCTTGGAGATCCACGCGGCGCGATCGAGCAGCTCCTGCGGCGTGTTCGCGTAGAACTGCTTGTCAGTGCGAAGGAACTTCAGGAAGTCGGCGAAGCTGCCCTTGAAGCCGACCTGCTGGATGATCGCGTCCATCTCGGCCTGGATGCGCGCGACTTCCTTCAGGCCGATCTGGTGGATTTCCTCCGGACCAAGGTCCAGCGTGGTGTATTCGCGGATCTGCTGGCGGTAGAACGCCTTGCCGTCCGGCATCTGCTCGGCGCCCAGCGTCTTGCGCGCGTGCGGCACGTAGTCGTTGCGGAAGAACGTGAGCAGCTTCGCGTAGGCGGGAACGACCTGCTCGCGAATGGCGGCCGCACCCGCGTCGCGCAGGCGTGCCTGCTCGGCGGGGGAGATGCCCGCCGGCATCTTCTTGAAGGGCTCGTAGAAATTCGACTGCGTCGGATCCTTCACCTCGGCGACGGAGGCGATGGAGACGTCGCGGCCATCGAGCACGGCGCGCGGCACGCTGAAGCCGCGCGCAAGGCCGGCCCGCATGTTGACGATGTTCTGGTCGAAGTAGCGCGGCACGTCGCGCAGGCGACCGATGTAGGCCTCGTAATCGGCGACGGTGCGCATCGGACGACGCGTCATGAAGCCGAGGTTCGACCAGAAAGAAGAGTCGGAGTTGAACGGCATCTCGTACGAACGCAGGCGCACCTCGGCGGCGAGGTTCTCCACCTGGGCGCGGTACACGGCGTAGTTCACCTGGTTCTGCGCGTCGAGCTGGGCGACGTCGATCGCGCCGAGCTGCTTCAGTACGTCGTCCCACACCTTCAGCCGCGCCTTCTGGCTGGCGGCGTCGACGGAGGGAAGGGTGTGGCGGTCGCTGGAGCCGTCGTTGTCCTCGTCGGCGCTTCCGGTCTCCGCCTGCCGCCACTGCCATTCCTTCGCGTAGATGGCCTGGAAGCGGTCGTCGACCGGGCCGGCGAAAGCGGCGGACGAGACGAGGGCGAGATGGGCCGACAGCGCGGCGGTCAGGAGCAGTCGTTTCACGGGATCCCCGGTGCGATCAAAACCGGCCGATCATCGCATCCCGGCGAGGCCTCGCGCGTGGGCCCAAGGGCATGGATTCTGGCGGTTTGCGGGCGGGGCGTGACGCGGGTCGCGGTGCCTTGGCTCCTCTCCCGCCGGGAGAGGGGTTGGGGTGAGCGTCAACGGTCGGGAGGTGAGGTGGCCTGGCGGCGTTGGAGTGCCGTGCGCTACGAACCTGGATCCCGGCCTTCGCCGGCTGCTTTCCCGAATCCCGAAGAATCAGTGCGTCGCCCGGTCCCGTTTCCAGCCGCGGTGCTTGATGTCCAGGTACAGGCTGTACGCGGCGGTAAAGGCCGGGAACAGGTTCTGGATCACGCCGACGGAGTCCTGCTTCTGCGAGAACACGAAGTACGCCAGCGTCATCGCGCTGCCGACGAGGCTCATGTACCAGAACAACCGCGGGATCACCGGCTTGCCGTGCTTGCGCGAGGCCACGAACTGCACCAGCCAGCGGCCGCCGAACATCAGCGCGCCGGTCAGGCCGATGATCTTCCACGGCGACATGTGCAGCCCGGTCCATTCGAGCCACGCGATGGGGGCGTTCATGAAGTCGTATTCCATGGAAACCCCGCTCTACAGTTCTTCGGTGCGCGTGACCTTGCCGCGGCGGATCAGCCACGCGACGCCGCGCAGGTCGGCGATGCCCACCAGTGCGCGGTTGAGGTTGTTGTACTTGGACACGCCGGTCGAACGCGCGCGGTGGTTCACCGGCACGCTCACCGTGCGGTAGCCCGCGCGCTGCATCAGCGCGGGCAGGTAACGGTGCATGTGGTTGAAGTGCGGCAGTTCGAGGAACGCCGCGCGCTCGAACAGCTTGATGCCGCAACCGGTGTCGGGCGTGTCGTCGCGCAGCATGCGCGCGCGGATCGCGTTGGCCCACTTCGACGCCCAGCGCTTGGAGCCGCTGTCCTGCCGGTTCACGCGCCAGCCGGCGAACATCTTCACGTCGCCCGGCGAGCTGCCGCGCATGGCGATCAGCTTCGGGATGTCGGCCGGATCGTTCTGGCCGTCGCCGTCGAGCGTGGCGATCCATTCGCCGCGCGCGGCCTTCACGCCGTTGCGGATCGCGGTGCTCTGGCCGCTCTGGATGACGTGATGTACCACGCGCAGTTCCGGCACCTCCGCCTTCAGCGCCTGCAGCACGGCAAGCGTGTCGTCGCGCGAGTTGTCGTCGACGTAGACGATCTCGAAATCGCCGCCGTCGCGCGGTTCGCGGCCTCGCAGCGCGGCGGTGATCTCGTGCACCAGCGGCGCGACGTTGTCGCGCTCGTTGAACACCGGTACGACGACCGAAAGGTGCGGGGACGTGCTCATGGCGTCAGGCGTTCTCGCCGAAGTAGTCGCGGCACCACGCCACGACCTGGGGCAGACCGGTCTCGATCGACGTCGCCGGTTCGAAGCCGAACGCATCGTGCGCGCGCTGCGTGTCGGCCATGGTTTCGATCATGTCGCCGGGTTGCATCGGTTTGTAGACCTTCTGGGCCGGCTGTCCGGCGGCCTGTTCGATGACCGCGATGAAGCGCTCGAGTTCCACCGGCGTGTGGTTGCCGAGGTTGAAGACGCGGTGCGGCACCTCATCTTCCGGCGGGTTTTCCAGCGCACCGAGCACGCCGGCGACGATGTCGTCGACGAAGGTGAAGTCGCGGCGCATCTTCCCGTGGTTGAACACGTCGATCGGCCGGCCGGCGAGCACCGCGCGCGAGAACAGCAGCGGCGCCATGTCCGGGCGGCCCCACGGGCCGTACACGGTGAAGAAGCGCAGGCCCGTCGAACGCAGGCCGTAGAGGTGCGCGTAGGTGTGCGCCATCAGCTCGTTGGCGGCCTTGGTCGCGGCGTAGAGCGAGCGCGGCTGGTCGATGCGCTGGTCTTCGGAGAACGGCGGCGTCGCCGAATCGCCGTACACCGACGACGAACTCGCGTAAGCCAGGTGCTGCACGCCGCGATGGCGGCACAGCTCGAGGATGTTCACGAAGCCCACGAGGTTGCTGTCGACGTACGCGTGCGGATTGGTCAGCGAATAGCGCACGCCGGCCTGCGCGGCGAGATGGATCACGTGCGTCGGCGCGACCTCGTCGAACAACGCGGCGAGGCCATCGCGGTCGGTCAGGTCGAGCGCGCGGATGTCCGTGTCCGGGCACAGCGCGGCGATGCGGTCGCGCTTGAGTTGCGGATCGTAGTAATCGTTGAAGTTGTCCAGCCCGACGACGCGGGCGCCGCGGGCCTTGAGCGCGCGGCAGGTGTAGGCGCCGATGAAGCCGGCTGCGCCAGTGACGAGGATGGTGCCGGGGGAGGTGTCAGCCATCGGAACTCGCGTTGCAGTGGGAGATCAGTCGGGTTCGGCGTGGAAGTCGAAGCCCAGTGTCAGTTTGAGGTCCGCGAGTCCGGCGCCGAGCGAGGGATCCAGTTCGAATCCGAATCCGCTCTCGCCGCTCAGGCCGATCGACAGGCCGCAGCGTCCGCCGCGGATGTAGAACGTGTGCAGCGTGTCGCGGTGCATCGCCAGTCGCTGCTGGATGCCGCGGAGGTAGTCCTGCAGATCCTCATCTGACCAGTTTCGCGATCCATGTGTCAGATTCGTGTAGGCGTAGCTTTCGCGATACACGCCGTCCAGCGGGATGCCCGCCGGCGAGGTCCGCCGTTCGCCGGCGCGCCACGTGCGTTCCGGCGAGAGGCCAAGCTGGTCGAACAGCGGCCGCAGGTCGTCGCGCGGATGGATCGCGCGAAGGGCGACGCGGTAGCGGTACGGGTTCATGCCGGCCGCTCCGGTGGTTACTCGGTGACGGAACCGCGCAGCTTTTCCAGCACGCCGTCGAGCGAATCGAGGTCGGTGTAGTGGATCACCAGGCGACCCTTGCCGCCGCGGCCGTGCAGCACGTTGACCTTGGTGTTGAGCGACTCGGACAGCTCGCGCTCCAGCGCCACGATGTCGGCCTGCGGCTTGGCCTTGGCGGCCTTCGGCTTCGCGCTGCCGCTGGTCGGGATCTGGCCGGCGGCGAGTTGCTGCACGCGGTGTTCGACCTCGCGCACCGACCAGCCGTGTTCGGCGGCCTGGCGCGCCAGCGCGATCGCCGCCTGCGGCGTCAGTGCGAGCAGTGCGCGGGCATGGCCCATTTCCAGCGCGTGCGTTTCCAGCAGCACGCGGATTTCCGGCGGCAGTTCCAGCAGGCGCAGCAGGTTCGACACGGCGGCGCGCGAACGGCCGACGGCCTCGGCGGCCTGCGCGTGGGTGAGGTCGAATTCGTCGATGAGCCGCTGCAGCGCGTTGGCTTCTTCCAGCGGATTGAGGTCTTCGCGCTGGATGTTCTCGATCAGCGCCATCGCCACGACCGTGCGGTCGTCGACTTCGCGGATGACGACCGGGATCTGGTCCAGCCCCGCGAGCTGCGAGGCGCGCCAGCGGCGTTCGCCGGCGATGATCTCGTAACGCTTGCCGCCCAGGTCGCGCACGACGATGGGCTGGATCACGCCCTGCGCCTTGATCGACTCGGCCAGTTCCTCGAGCTTTTCCTGGTCCCAGTGCTTGCGCGGCTGGTACTTGCCGGGCGTCAGGGCGTCGACCGGAAGGTGCCGCAGCACGTCGCCTTCGACGGCCTCCAGGACTGGCGCCTCGGCGGCCGCCTTGGGTCCCAGCAGGGCTTCGAGGCCGCGGCCCAGGCCGCGCTTCTTGGCTACTGTCATGCCGTGGTCTCCTTCGGTTGCGGAGCACGGGCACGGGCCTGGTCGCGCTCGCGCTGGCGGCGCAGCACTTCGCCCGCCAGCCCCATGTAGGCGATGCCGCCGCGGCTGGCGCGGTCGTAGCCGACGATGCTCTGGCCATGGCTGGGTGCCTCGGCCAGGCGCACGTTGCGCGGCACGATCGTGCGGAACACGCGGTCGCCGAAATGGTTGATCAGTTCGGCCGACACCGCGTTGGCGAGGTTGTTGCGCACGTCGAACATGGTGCGCAGCACGCCCTCGACTTCCAGCTTCGGATTGAGGTTGGCCTTGAGCGCCTCGATGGTGTCGATCAGCGCGCTGATGCCTTCCAGCGCGTAGTACTCGCACTGCATCGGCACGACGATGGAGTCGGCCGCCGTCAGCGCGTTGAGCGTGAGCAGCGACAGCGCCGGCGGGCAGTCGATCAGGATGAAGTCGTAGTTCTCGCGCAGCGGCGCCAGCGCGCGCTTCAGGCGCTGCTCGCGGTCGGATTCGCCCATCAGGGTGATCTCGGCCGCGGTCAGCTCGATGTTCGCCGGCAGCAGGTCGAAGTCTTCGGCGGTGCGCTTGACGATCGAGGCGACGTCGGCCTCGCCCAGCAGGACGTCGCAGATCGTGGTGTCGATCTCGCGCTTGTCCAGGCCGCTGCCCATCGTCGCGTTGCCCTGCGGGTCCAGGTCGACCAGCAGCACGCGCTTGGGCGTCCGCGCGAGCGCGGCGGCCAGGTTGACGGCGGTGGTGGTCTTGCCGACTCCGCCTTTCTGGTTGGCGACGGCGATGATGCGGGCCATGCGGCTCGTCCTGGTCTTGGGTTTAGTGATGGAAGCGCGGAAGTAGGGCCGGCGTGGGGCCGGACCGGGGATTATGCCCGGATGGGAAGACGCGTGCCCCGTCGCCGATAGCTGTATGGGCCATCGGCACGGACCGTCCGGCGGCGGCTGCGCCGGATCAAGCACTTGCGCCGGTTTTGCGCGGACGGGCGGTTCCACCCCGTTTACGCAGTTGCGCGCGGCGTCACGGCTTGGGCGAACGACACCGCCTCACTGGCGGGCGATCACCACCATGTGGCGCTCGGCGTCCAGGCCGGGGACGCGCATCGGATGCGACGCCTCCACCGTCCAGCCGGCCGGCAGCGCGGCGATCTCGTCGGCCGGGTGCACGCCCTTCATCGCCAGCAGGCGGCCGTCGGGCTTGAGCAGGTGGCCGCCCAGTTCGAGGATCAGCGGCAGCGTCGCGAGCGCGCGCGCGGTGATGGCGTCGTACGCGCCCGGCTCGTCGACCGCCTCGATGCGCGACTCGGCGACGCGGGCATCCCGGAGACCGAGCTGGCGGATCGCCTCGCGCATGAAGCGCGCCTTCTTGCCGTTGCTTTCCACCAGCGTGACCTTCAGGCCCGGCTTGACGATCGACAGCGGAATGCCCGGCAGCCCCGGGCCCGTGCCCAGGTCGGCGAGCGAACCGCCGCGCGCGGCGAGGTCGTCCACGTAGGGGTGCATCGCCAGCGAATCGAGCAGGTGCTTGACCACCATCTCGTGCGGGTCGCGCACGGCGGTGAGGTTGTAGGTCTTGTTCCACCGCACCAGCAGGGCGAGGTAGTCCAGCAGCGGCGCGGAGACGGCGGCCGGGTCCAGGTGCAGCGCGACCAGGCCATCGTCCAGCGTGCGGCGAAGCGCGGCGTCGAAGGGGGCGGGGGTGTTCATGCGGCGCGCAGTATCGCCGATGTGGGTGCCCGATTCCGGAGGCGCGGTCAGGTCGAACGCCACGCGAGCGCGCCCAGATACTCCGGCGCGGGCCGCAGCTCCATCAGCGACCAGTCGCCGGCGTGGCCGAGTTCCGCGTCGCATTCGACCAGGCGCAGGCCGTCGGGGCTGTCGGCGAAGCGCAGCCGGTGCAGGCCGAACGAAATGCCATGGCCGTGGGCCTTCAGCACCGCTTCTTTCGCGCACCAAAGGCGCAGGAAACCGTGGTCGCGCACCGCCGCCGACGGGGCGGCGTGCAGCCACGCCAGCTCGGGCGCGGTAAAGAAGCGCCGGGCGAGGTCGAGGGCCCGGCCGCGCGGGCGCACGCGCTCCAGGTCGATGCCGATGCGCACGTCGCGGCCCAGTGCCACCAGCAAACCGTCGCCGCTGTGGCTCCAGTTGCAATCCCAGTCGGCGAAGGCGCCTTCGAGGCGGGGTCGGCCGCGCGAATCGCGGGAGAGCGGCAGGGCGTCTACCCCGGTTCCAAGCTCCGCGGCCAGCCACCGGCGCGCCAGCGGCTCGGCGGGTTGCCGGGGCGCATGCGGCTGCCAGCTCCAGCGCGGGACCGGCTCGGCGGTTGGGGCAGCGGACAGGGACATGAGCCACGATTGGGATCGACGACGGCCGCCAGCGTAAAGTACGGGCAGGGGAAGCGGCGTTCGCCGCAGGAATCACGTGCCATCCATGTCCGCGGTCGTCGAAGTACCCAGTCCCGTTCCGACCTCGCCCGTGCCGCTCATCCACGGCACCGGCGCGCTCGCCATCGCCTTCGACGAAGGCGGGCATGCGATCGACCGTGCGACCTTCGCCCGCCACGTGCGGGCATTGGCGGCCGCGCTGCCGGCCGCACGCTTCGCGCTCAACCTGTGCGAGGACCGCTACCGCTACCTCGTCGCCTTCTGCGCCGCCGCGGCGCGAGGGCAGACCACGCTGATGCCGCCCTCGCGCGCGCCGGGCGTGGTCGAGCAGGTGCTCGCGCAGCATCCGGACGGCTACTGCCTGACCGACATCGACCTCGCCCCGGCGCCGCCGCATTGCATGCGCATCCCGGACCGCCTGGACGAACTCGAAGGCGATGAACTCATCGTCGATGCGAACGCGCGCGTCGCCATCGGCTTCACCTCCGGCAGCACCGGCCAGCCGCGCGCCTACGGCAAGACGTGGACCAGCTTCCGCACGAGCACCGCGCAGAACCTCGCCGCGCTCGACGGCCTGCTTCGCGACGACCTGACGCACGTCATCGCAACCGTGCCGCCGCAGCACATGTACGGCATGGAGATGTCGGTGCTGATGCCGCTGCTCGGGCCGGTGGCGGTGCACGCGGCGCGGCCGCTGTTCCCGGCCGACGTCGCGCGTGCGCTGCACGATTCGCCCACGCCGCCGCTGCTGGTCACCACGCCGGTGCACCTGCGTGCGCTGGTGGCGTCCGGGCTTTCGCTGCCGCCGCTGGCCGGCATCGTCTCGGCGACCGCGCCGATGCCGCCGGAGCTCGCCGCGCAGGCCGAAGCGCGCTTCGGTTGCGAAGTGCGCGAGGTGTTCGGTTCGACCGAAACCTGCGTCTTCGCACGCCGCCGCACCGCGCGCGACGACGCGTGGACGCCGCTGCCCGGCGTTCGCCTGGCGCCGCAGCCCGACGGCACCGCCGTGCACGCGCCGCACCTGGCCGAACCCATCGTGCTGGCGGACCTGATGGAAGTGCATGCCGACGGCCGCTTCGAGCTGCGCGGCCGCAACGCTGATTTGCTCGACATCGCCGGCAAGCGCGCCTCGCTGGGCGATCTCACGCGCAAGCTGCTCGCGGTGCCGGGCGTGGAGGATGGCGTGATGTTCCAGCTCGATGCCGAAGACGCCATCGGCGTGCGCCGCATCGCCGCGCTGGTGGTCGCGCCTACGGTGGACGAGCACGACATCCTGCATGCGTTGCGCCAGCAGCTCGATCCGGTCTTCCTTCCGCGTCCGCTGCGCCGCGTCGATACGCTCCCGCGCAACGAGACGGGCAAGCTGCCGCGGCATGCGCTGGAGGCGCTGCTGCACGGGCATGAGGGTGTGGCGACGGGTTGATGCAACCGGCAGTACGCCGGAGCACCAGGCCAACGTCATCCCGGCGAAAGCCGGGAACCAGGCTGCCACGTCATCCGTAGCCGGAGTTGGCCCAACCTCGTGGCGTCCTGGGACTCGCCGAACGCAAAGGCGTCGCTTCGATCGTCCGTTGAGGCCTGGGTCCCGGCCTTCGCCGGGATGACGGCGACGACGAGGCCTTGCAACGGATAAACCCTACTTCAACTCCACCCACGCCGGCGCATGGTCGCTCGGTCGATCCCACGTGCGCGGTTCGCGATCGATGCCCGACGCCGCCGTGTGCGGGCGCAGGGCTTCCGACACCAGCGTGAGGTCGATGCGCAGGCCGAGGTTCCGGCGGAAGCCGCCTTGGCGGTAATCCCACCAGCTGAACTGCGATTCCTCGGGATTGAGCGCGCGATACGCATCGTGCAGGCCCAGCGAGTACAGCCGCTGCAGCGCATCGCGTTCGGCGCGCGAAGTGAGGATGTGCCCGTCGTTCCACACGACCGGGTCGTGCACGTCGCGGTCGTCCGGCGCGATGTTGAAGTCGCCCAGCACGATCATGCGCGGATGCGTCACCAGCTCCTGCGCGAGCCAGTCGTGCACGGCATCCAGCCAGCGCAGTTTGTAGGCGTACTTGTCGCTGCCGACCGACTGCCCGTTCACCACGTACAGGTTGACGATGCGCAGGTCGCCGACGGTCGCGGCGAGCACGCGCTTCTGCTCGTCCTCGAAGCCCGGCACGCCGATCTGCACGTCGGTGGCGCGCTCGCGCGAGAGCACGGCCACGCCGTTGTAGGTCTTCTGCCCGGCGAACACGCTGCGATAGCCCATCGCGATCAACGGATCGTCGGGGAACTTCTCGTCCTCCAGCTTGGTTTCCTGCAGCGCGACGATGTCCGGCGAGGACGTGGCGAGCCACTGTTCCAGGTGCGGCAGGCGCACGTTGAGCGAGTTGACGTTCCAGCTGGCGATTTTCATGGGGCGCAGTGTAGCGAGCCGATGCGCCCTCCGCAGGCCGCGACCGCACCGCTTGCGCAATGCCGGACGCCGGCGCCGCGCGGCATACTCGGCGTTCATTCCCAGCAAGCCGCCGCCATGCAGTGGATCGACCTTCGCAGCGACACCGTCACCCAGCCCACCGATGCCATGCGCGAGGCGATGATGCGCGCGCCCGTCGGCGATGACGTCTACGGCGAGGACCCGTCCGTCAACGCGCTGCAGGCGCGGCTGGCCGATGAACTCGGCTTCGAGGCGGGCCTGTTCGTGCCCAGCGGCACGCAGTCGAACCTGATCGGCCTGATGGCGCATTGCGCACGCGGCGACGAGTACATCGTCGGCATGGACGCGCACACCTACAAGTACGAAGGTGGCGGCGCGGCGGTGCTCGGCTCGATCCAGCCGCAGCCGATCGTGCATGCGCCCGACGGCACGCTTCCGCTGGATGCGGTGGAACGCGCGATCAAGCCGGTCGATCCGCACTTCGCGCGCACGCGCCTGCTGTGCCTGGAAAACACCTGGCACGGCCGCGTCCTGCCGCTGCAGTACCTCGCCGATGCGCGCGCGCTGTGCGACCGCCGCGGCCTCGCGCTGCACCTGGACGGCGCGCGCATGTTCAACGCGATCGTCGCCCTGGGCGTTGCCCCGCGAGAGGTGACGAAGAATTTCGACAGCGTGTCGGTGTGCCTGTCGAAAGGGCTCGGCGCGCCGGTCGGCTCGGTGCTGCTCGGCACGCGCGAGCTGATCGAAACCGCGAAGCGCTGGCGCAAGGTCGTCGGCGGCGGCATGCGACAGGCCGGCATGCTCGCGGCCGCGGCGTCGTTCGCGCTGGACCATCACGTCGCGAGGCTCGCCGACGACCACGCGCGCGCCACGCGTCTGGCCGACGGATTGCAGGGACTGGACGACGTGAAGGTCGTCGCGCAGCACACCAACATGGTGTTCATCGACGTGCCGGTGGAGCGCCTGGACGCGCTGCGCCGCACGCTCGACGACGCGCGCATCCGCATGTCGATCGGCTATACGCCGTCGATCCGCATGGTCACGCACCTGGATGTCGACGACGAAGCCGTCGCGCGCACCGTGCAGGTGCTGCGCGCGTTCGCTTCGTGCTGACGCGTCACTTCGACAGCATGCGCACCATGCGATCGACGAAGCCGCGATAGGGCGGCTTGAGCAGGTCGCTGCCGGCGAAGCTGCGCTGGCGGAACACCGGCAGCAGCTTGCTGAAGGTGTCGAAGCCGGTGCGGCCGTGGATCGCGCCGATGCCGCTGGGGCCGATGCCGCCGAACGGCAGGTCGTGCGCGCCGAAATGCAGCAGCGTGTCGTTCACGGTGACGCCGCCGGCCAGCGTGCCCGACACGATCCTGTCGATGCTGCGCGCATCGTTGCTGAAGGGATACAGCGCGAGCGGGCGATCCATCGAGCGGATGCGTTCGATCGCATCATCGAGCGTGCGATACGTCAGGACCGGAAGAATCGGCCCGAAGATCTCGTTGCGCATCACCTCGCTGTCGAGCGGCGGTTCGGCCAGCAGCGTGGGCGGAAAGAGGCGTTCGCGCTGGAGACGCTCGCGCGCCGCCGCATCGAGCGTGTCGGTCAATGGTTCGACAACGATCGTGCCGCGCGCACGCGCGTCGTCGACATAGCCGCGAAGGCGCGCGTACTGCGCATCGTTGATGATGCGGGTGTAGTCGGTGGTGGTATCGAAGCCGGGATAACGCGCGAGCAATTCGTCGCGGATCGCCTCGACGAACGCGCCACCGCGGGCTTCGTCGACCAGCACGTAATCCACGCCGATGCAGGTCTGCCCGGCGTTGAACCATTTGCCGGTGGCGATGCGCGCGGCGGCCTTGCGCAGGTCGAAATCCGCGCACACCACCGCCGGCGCCTTGCCGCCCAGTTCGAGCGTGACCGGCGTGAGGTTCGGCGCGGCCGCGGCCATCACCTTGCGGCCGACGGCGGTCGAACCGGTGAACAGCAGGTGGTCGAACGGCAGCGCGGCGAAGGCCGCGCCCAGCTCCGGCCCGCCCAGCGCGACGGCGACGCGGTCGGCCGGGAACACCTCCGACAGCAGCTCGCGCAGCCACTGGCTCGTGCGCGGCGTGTGTTCGGACGGCTTGAGGTAGACGTGGTTGCCCGCGGCGACCGCCGACACCAGCGGCACCAGCGCGAGGTTCACCGGGTAATTCCACGGCGACAGGATGCCGACCACGCCGACCGGTTCGGGCACGATGCGCGCGCTCGCCGGCCAGAAGCGCCAGCCCACCGCCGCGCGGCGCGGCTTCATCCAGCGGCGCAGGTGCTTGAGCGCGTGGTCGAGTTCGGCCAGCACGATCATCGCTTCCGACAGCAGGTTCTCGTGCTGGCTGCGATGGCCGAAGTCGGCGCGGATCGCCGCGTCCATCGAATCGATGCGCGAACGGAACACGCCGCGCAGCCGCACGAGGTCGGCGCGCCGCTGCGTGTAGTCGGGCTTGCGCGCCTGCCACGCGGCGCGCAGGCGCTCGCGGGTGGCGGCCAGTTCGTTCAGCGGCGTATCGGCGGTGATGTCCATGCGGTCGAGTGTAGTCCGCGTCCGTGGCGGTCCGGAGGGGCGAAAGCGGCGCGCGCCGGGGGGCGACGCGGCCGACTGAATGGGGCAGCGGGCGCCGCGCGCGCTAGACTCGGCGGATGAGCCTGCGTCCTTACCTCGACACCTTTCCCGCCCTAGGCGAACGCGTCTACGTCGATCCGGCCGCCACGATCATCGGCGATGTCACGCTGGGCGACGACGTGTCCGTCTGGCCGGGCTGCGTGATCCGCGGCGACGTCAATTCGATCCACATCGGCGCGCGTACGAACGTGCAGGACGGGACCATCGTCCACGTCACGCACGAGGGGCCGTACACGCGTCCGGGCGGCGTGCCGACGACCGTCGGCAACGACGTCACCATCGGCCACGGCGTGATCCTGCATGCCTGCACGCTCGACGATTTCTGCCTGATCGGCATGGGCGCGCGCATCCTCGACGGCGCGCGCGTGCACCGGCACGGCTTCGTCGGCGCCGGGGCGGTGGTCGCGCCGGGCAAGCAGGTCGGCGAGGGCGAGCTGTGGCTGGGCAATCCGGCGCGGCTGGTCCGCCGGCTCGACGACCGCGAGATCGAACAGTTGCACTACAGCGCCGCGCACTATGTACGATTGAAGGACCGCTACCTCGGCACGACCGGGTAGCGGGCGGCAGGACGCGGCAGGGGGCCGCGGCCACCGCATCAACCGACGCCCGGGATGGCGTCGCGAACGCAATGGGGATCACATGGAAGGTTTCGAGTATCGCAATCCCTACGCGGCGCCCGCCGCGCAGGTCGTCGCCGCACCCGTGGATCACGACGACGGCCTGGAGCCGGCCGATCGTGGCCGCCGCCTGCTGGCCTATCTGATCGACTGCGGCATCTACTTTGCCGCGATGTTGCCGGCGGTGATCGGTGCGCTGCGGTTCAAGCCCGAACGCGGCATCGGCGCGCTCGGCGGTTCGCTGATCCTGTTCTCGCTGGTGTGCATCATCGCGCTGTTCGTCTACTGGTGCGTGCTGATGCATCGCGACGGCCAGAGCATCGGCAAGCGCGTGATGGGCATGCGCATCGTGCGCACCGACGGCAGCCGCGCGAGCCTGCGCCGCATGCTCGTGCTGCGCTACTTCGTGCCCGGACTGGTCGGCGCGATCCCGTACGTGGGGTGGGCGTTCTCGCTCGCCAATCCGCTGTGGATCTTCGGCGAGGAACGCCGCTGCCTGCACGACCTGTTCTGCGACACGATGGTCGTCAACGCCTGACCGCGGCGTGCGCCGGCGCGCGGAGCGTCTTCCGGACGCGCCGGCCGAATGCGGATCATCCGAAGCAGCATCCCGTTGAAGCACGCCTCTGGCGCGCCCGGAGCCCGGGCGTGCCGCAACCGAAGGTAATGGAGCCGAACGTGAGCGAAGTCAGCAACAATCCGTACGCCGCACCGAGCGCAACCCTCGTCGAGACCACCGTCGACAACCCCGCCCGCAAGGCCGAACGCACCACGCGCCTGCTCGCGGCACTGGCCGACGGCTTCATCGGCGTCCCGCTGTGGCTTCCGCTCGCCTTCGGCGCCGCGATGGCGTCCGCGCCGGACGGCAACCGCATGGCCGGCATCGTGCTGATCGCCATCGGCGTCATCGGCCTGATCGCGCTGGTCGTGGTTCAGCTGGTGATGCTGGCCCGCCACGGCCAGACCATCGGCAAGCGCTGGCAGGGCATCCGCATCGTGCGCAGCAACGGCGAGCGCATCGGCTTCGGCCGCATCCTCGGCCTGCGCATGATCGCGCCGGCGGTGGTGGGCGCGATTCCGTTCCTCGGCGCGATCTTCTCCCTCGCGAACATCCTGTGGATCTTCGGCGAGGAGCGCCGCTGCCTGCACGACTACTTCGCCGACACGATCGTCGTGAACGCCTGATGCTCGACACGTACCGGGAAGTCGTGACGCCGGAGGGCGTGGCCCTCCACCTGCCCGCCGCCGGCCCCGTGCCGCGCGCGCTGGCATGGCTGATCGACTTCCTGGTGCGCGCCGGCGTGATGATGGCGATGGGGACGTTCCTCGGCGCCTTCGGCCGCGGTGGCGCGGGCTTCTATGCCGTGGCGATGTTCCTGGTGTACTGGTTCTACCCGATCGTCTTCGAGGCGATGTGGAACGGGCGCACGCCGGGCAAGCGCTCGATGGGCCTGCGCGTGATCGCCGCCAACGGCGCGCCGGTCGGCTGGCTCGCGGCGTTCACCCGCAACCTGTTGCGCGTGGTCGACATGCTGCCGCTGGCCTACGCGGCCGGCTTGGTGTCGAGCCTGGTCGATCCCTGGGGCCGGCGACTGGGCGACATGGTCGCCGGCACGCTGGTCGTGCACGACGCCCGCCCGCGCGATCCGCAACCGGCCGCCGTCGACACCGCGCTGGCGCCGTCGATCGCGTTGCGTCCGTACGAACAGGTCGCGCTGGTCGCCTTCGCCGAGCGCGCCCCGCGTCTGAGCGAAGCGCGCCAGGCCGAACTCGCCGACCTCGCCGAACCGCTGACCGGCGCACGCGGCACGGCCGCGGTGACGCGCCTGTACCGCATGGCGAACTGGCTGCTGGGGCGGCGCTGACGCATGAAGCAGGAACACTTCGTCCAGCGCCACCAGCCCGAATGGATCGCGTTCGAGCACTGGCTCGACGCGCGTGGCGAAAGCGCGCGCAAGGCCCGCGCGGAACGTCGCAACTGGCAAGGGCTGTCCGATGCCGACATGCCCTCGCGCTATCGCCGGCTGTGCCAGCAGCTCGCGCTGGCGCGCCGCCGCGGCTACAGCCCGGTGGTGACCGATCGCCTGCAGGCGCTGATGCATCGCGGCCACGGCCTGCTGTACCGCACGCCGGTGCCGCACTGGCGGCGCGCGGCGCAGTTCCTGATCGCCGGCTTCCCGCGCCTGGTGCGCGCCGAGCGCGGCTGCATGCTCGCGTCCTTCGCGCTGTTCTGGATCCCGCTGGTGGTGATCTTCGCCGCGATCCAGTGGCAGCCGGAACTGTCGTCGTCGTTGTTCGATCCCGCGCAGCTGATGCAGTTCGAACGCATGTACGACCCCGCCGATCCCGCGCGAAAACTCGGCCGCGACAGCGGCACCGACGTCGCGATGTTCGGCCACTACGTGTGGAACAACGTCAGCATCGGCTTTCGCACCTTCGCCAGTGGACTGATCGCCGGCATCGGTTCGATCGTCGTGCTGATCGTCAACGGCGTGATGATCGGCGGCGTCGCGGGCCATCTGCAGGCGGTGGGGCATGGCGATCCGTTCTGGCGCTTCGTGGCCGCGCATTCGGCGCCGGAACTGACCGCGATAGTCATCGCCGGCGGCGCCGGCCTGCGTCTGGGCCTGTCGTTGATCGCGCCCGGCCAGCGGCGTCGCGCCGATGCGCTGGTGGAAGGCGGTCGTCGCGGCGCGCTGCTGTGCGTCGGCGTGCTGGCGATGCTGGTTTTCGCCGCGTTCGTCGAGGCGTTCTGGTCGTCGATCGCGTGGATGCCGGCGTGGATCAAGTACACCGTCGGCGCCGTGCTGTGGACGCTGACGGCGGCGTGGCTGCTGCTCGGCGGACGCAACCTGCCGCCGGAGGACGCGGCGCCATGAAGATCGAATCGCTCACCGTCGCACTGCGTCCGCGCACGGCGTGGGAAGCGGTCGAGCTCGGCACCGCGCTCGTGCGTCGCCATGCGGGTGCGATCTGGAAACCGTGGCTGCTACTCACGTTGCCCGTGTTCGTGCTGTTCAATGCGCTGGCGTGGACGATCGACGCGCTGTGGCTCGCGGGCCTGCTGATGTGGTGGCTCAAGCCGGTGTTCGACCGCATCCCGCTGTTCGTGCTCTCGCGCGCGGTGTTCGGCGACGTGCCGACGACACGGCAGACGATCGCGGCGCAGCGGAACTGGGGGCTGTCGTGGCTGCCGGGCTATCTGCTCTGGCGCCGGTTGAGCCCGTTGCGTTCGTTGAATCTTCCCGTCGACTTCCTCGAAGGCGCGCGCGGCAGCGATGCGCGTGAACGCCGTCGCGCGCTCGGTGCGCCGGTGCACGGCGTCGGCGTGCTGGTCACCACGGTGTGCCTGCATTTCGAACTGGCCGTGCACCTGGGCCTGGCGTCGATGGCGATCGTGTTCGTGCCGGACGAATACCTGCGGGAAGTGTTCGAACGCGCGTGGGCGACGCTGAAGGAAGCGCCGGCCTGGCTCAGCCTGCTGTCGAATGCCCTCGCATGGATCGCCTCGGGCCTGATCGAACCGTTCTACGTCGGTGCGGGCTTCGGCCTGTACCTCAACCGTCGTACCGAAGTGGAGGCGTGGGACATCGAACTCGCGTTCCGCCGCCTGCGCGATCGCCTGCTGCGCGGCGCGACGCCGCTGCTGCTCCTGTGCGCACTGGGCATCGCATTCGCGCCGGGTACGGTGCGTGCGCAGGACGCGGACGACTCGCAGGACACCGAAAGCGTCGCCGATCAAACGGAGGACGCCGAGCAGGACGAAGACGAAGCTCCGCGCGTCACGCTGGAACAGGTGTTCGGTCGCGTGGCAGACGAAAGCGGCCTGCGCGACGGCGTGAACGCGCAGATGACCCCGCAGCCCGCGCCGCCGCCGACGGTGGTGACGCCCGGTGGTGAAGGCGCCGGCGGCGCAGCGCGCGGCTCGGGTGCCGGTCGTCCGCTCGCGGGCGACGGCGGCCTGCGTCGCGCGGTGGGCAAGGCGTATGAGGATCCGACCGTCTCGCCCAAGCGCAAGGTCGTCACCTGGAAGAAGCGCGACGCGAAGAAGCCCGAGCCGAAGAAGGTCGATCCGCCGCCACTGGGCTGGCTCGGCGAAACGATCGCGACCATCGGCGAGTTCGGCCTGTGGATCGTGTTCGCCGCGCTGCTGGTGGTGCTCGCCATCACCGCGCCGAAGTGGCTGGCGTGGTTCCGCGGCGGGCTTGCGCGCGCCGGTCGCGAGGAGGATGAAATCCGCCGCGACCGCGCCGACGAACCGCCACCGCCGTTGCCCGAAGACATCCCCAGTGCGATCCGCCGGCTCTGGCGCGAAGGCCGGGAGCGCGAGGCGCTCGCGATGCTCTATCGCGCCAGCGTCGAGACGATGGTCGCGCGCACGCAGGCGGTGCTCGTGCCGGGCGCGACCGAGGCCGAAGTGTTGCGTGCCTCGCGCAAGCTGCCACGCGGCGAGGATCGCGACGCCTTCGCGCGCGCCGTGCGCACCTGGCAGTACGCGGCGTACGCGCACAGCTTTCCGGCCGGTGGCGACTTCGAATTGCTGCTGGACGATCTGGCGTCGCGCTTCGGCTGGTCGCCGTCCGCGCGGAATGAATCGAGCGTGCCCGCATGACGTTCACGCGCCGGCACGGCTTCATCGCGCTGCTCGTGCTCGCCGTCGCCGGTGCGCTGGCCGGCGGCTATGCGTGGTGGCAGCACAACTTCGTGCGCGCCGAGGAGTGGGTCGATCTGCCGCGCACCGGCGAGGCGCGTCGCAATCCGCTGTACGTGCTCAAGCTCGCGCTGATCGGCGATGGCGTGAAGGCGCAGGCGCGTCCACGACTGCAACTGGACAGCATCGCGCTTGGCCCGCGCGACACGGTGCTGCTCTACAACGACCCGCGCACGATCTCCGACAAGGAAGAAGCCGCGCTGCTGGACTGGGTCGAACGCGGCGGCCACCTGCTGCTGCGCACGCCGCCGCCGGGGCCGCTGGACGTCGAGCTGCCGCTGCCGGTGATGAGCGCGTTCGGCGTGCATCCGCGTTCGGACCGGCTCTGCGCCGGGCTCGACGTCGCCGGCGAAGACCCGCACGTCGAGTTCTGCCGCGGCCGGCGCCTGGACGTGGACAACCTCGAATCCACCGCATCGCTGCACTGGGGCGAGCCGGAGATCGGCTACGTCTTCGCGCGCATCCCGCACGGGCGCGGGCACGTCGACGTGCTGTCGGATTTCGATTTCCTCGACAACGATTCGCTGAAGGACGGGCCGCATATCGCGCTGACGCGGCAGCTGCTCGATCCGAACTATCGCGCCGGCACGGTGCACCTCATCTACGAAGCGCAGATGCCGTCGTTCTGGATGACGCTGGTGCGCGAACACTGGCGCGTGTGGCTGCCGCTGCTGCTGGCGCTGATGGCGTGGCTGTGGCGGCGTTCGCAGCGCTTCGGGCCGCTGCTGGCCTCGCCGGCGGTGGAGCGGCGCTCGCTGCTGGAGCACGTTACCGCCAGCGGCGAGCACGTCTACCGCTACGGCTACGCGCACCTGCTGCACGAAGCCGCGCGCAAGGCCTTCCTTGCGCGGCTGCGTCGACGCGATCCGCAAGCCGCCGCGCTCGACGGCGATGCGCAGGCCTCGATGCTCGCCGAGCGTTTCGGCCTGTCGCAGAACGACGTCCGCGATGCTCTTTCAACGCCGATCGCGCGCGACCACGCCGCGTTCCGCAGCCGCATCGCGCTGCTCATGCGCATGCGCAATTCCCTTTGACCGAATCGAAACAGAGACCACGCCATGAACGCCGACGCCGCTCCCGCTCCCCTCGTTCCGATCACCGGCGAAGCCCTGGCCGCACGCGCCGCCGCGGTGCGCGAGGAAGTCGGCAAGGCCTTCATCGGGCAGGAAGCGGTGCTCGACCAGATCCTTATCGCGCTGCTCGCCGGCGGCCACGTGCTGATCGAGGGCGTGCCGGGCCTGGGCAAGACGCTGCTGGTGCGCGCGCTGTCGCGGGCGATCGATTGCAGCTTCGCGCGCGTGCAGTTCACGCCGGACCTGATGCCCAGCGACATCAGTGGCCACGCCGTGTGGAACCCGAAGACCGAGACGTTCAACATCCGTCGGGGCCCGGTGTTCACCAATCTGCTGCTGGCCGACGAAATCAACCGCGCGCCGGCGAAGACGCAGTCGGCGCTGCTGGAAGCGATGCAGGAGCTGCAGGTCACCATCGAAGGCCACAGCTTCCAGCTGACGCCGCCGTTCCTCACGCTCGCCACGCAGAACCCGGTCGAGCAGGAAGGCACGTACCCGCTGCCCGAAGCGCAGCTGGATCGCTTCCTGCTGAAGGTGCTGATCGGCTATCCCACGCGTGCCGACGAGAAGCGCATGGTCGCCGCGGTGAGCCAGGGCCGCGCGGCGTCGGACTTCGACCTGTCGCAGGTCGCGCGCGTGATCGGCCCGCAGGAGATCGTCGCGATGCAGGCCGGCACCGCGCTGGTCGCCGTGGACGATGCGGTGATCGACTACGCGGTGCGCATCGTCGCCGCGACGCGCGACTGGGCCGGCATCTCGCTCGGCGCGGGCCCGCGCGGCAGCCTCGCGCTGGTGCGTGCGGCGCGCGCGCAGGCGGTGCTGTCGGGCCGCGATTTCGTCACGCCCGACGACGTCCGCGAAATCGCCAAGCCCGCACTGCGCCACCGCATCGCGCTGGCGCCGGAGCTGCAGATCGAAGGCCAGTCGCCCGACGACGTGCTGCACGCGCTGCTCGCCAAGGTCGAGGCGCCGCGGAAGTAATCCCGATGAACGCCGTCGCCACCCCGCGCGCCTTCCCGCGACCTGCGCCCTTCGTGCTGGCGCTGCTGGTGCTGTGGTCGTTGCTGGGCATCGCGGTGGCGTTCGGGTTTGCCACCACCACCCAGTGGCAGGTCGCGGGCCTCGCGTTCGCGGCGCTGCTGCTGCTCGACTTCGCGCTGCTGTGGCGTGCGCCGACGCCGCAGGTGGAACGTCGCCTGGCCGACACGTGGCCCATCGGCATCGAACGACCCGTGACGCTGTCGCTGGAGACGCCCCAGCGTGGGCAGACGCTCGACGTGTTCGATCTGCATCCGGGCGGCTGGTCGATGCAGGGATTGCCGCGACGCCTGCGCCTGAAGCGCGGGGAGACCGCATCGGTCGACTACCAGCTGCGCGCGAAGGCGCGCGGCGATTTCCGCTTCGACGGCGTGCAGCTGCGCCTGCATTCGCCGCTGCGGTTGTGGTGGCAGTCGCGCGTGGCGGGCGGTGCGCAGGACGTGCGCGTGTTCCCGAACTTCGCGCCGCTGGCGAAGTTCGCGATGTTCAGCGCCGACCAGGCGTCGCGCCTTGTTGGCGCGCACCTGCGTCGTCGTCGCGGCGAAGGCACCGACTTCCACCAGATGCGCGAATACCGCATCGGCGACAGCCTGCGCCAGATCGACTGGAAGGCCACCGCGCGTGCGCGCCGCCTGATCTCGCGCGAATACCAGGACGAGAAGAACCAGCAGCTGGTGCTGCTGCTCGACACCGGCCGCCGCCTGCTCGCGCGCGACGGCGAACTGGCGCATTTCGACCACGTGCTCGATGCGGCGCTGGTGGTGGCGTATCTCGCGTTGCGGCAGGGCGATGCGGTCGGCCTGCTCGCCAGCGGCGGCGCGAACGCGTGGGTGCCGCCGCGACGCGGCGTCGGCGCGATCGACGAACTGCTGCGTGCGACGTACGCGCTGCAGCCGCAGCCAGTGGCGACGGACTTCCTCGCCGCGGCGACGGACCTGTCGGTGCGCCAGCGCCGGCGTTCATTGGTGATGCTGGTGACGAATCTTCGCGACGAGGACATGGACGACCTGCTCGCCGCGATCACGATGCTGCGCAAGCGCCACCTCGTCTGCGTGGCGAGCCTGCGCGAAGGGTCGCTCGACGCGGCACTCTCCGAACCGGTGAACGACCTGCCGGGCGCGATCCGCGCGGGCGCGACGGCGCAGTACCTCGACCAGCGCAACGCGGCGCACGAAGCGCTGCGGAATCATGGGGTGATGGTGCTAGACGTGGCGTGCGACCAGCTCGCGGCGTCGCTGGTGGAGCGGTATCTGGCGGTGAAGCGGGACGGGTTGTTGTAGCAGGTCGATCACGACGCGGCACGTTTCCAGTCGCACCATAGAGACTCTTGCAAAGGCCGATCGGGATGAGCGATCCGTACAAGACGCCGGCAGTCCGACCGGCGGCATCTGTGAGCAGCCTTGTCGCGTACGGGAAGCGGCTCGCGATCGCCTGGACGTCGTCCTTCGTTGTCGTCGCAGGCTATGCCTTGGCGCTTCAGATGGACTCGGAGATCAGCTCGGACGTCCTGCTGGCGATTGCACTGGTTGCGGCTGTCACGTCGCTGCTCGCCGGCAGCGTAGCGGCTGCCGTGTTCAGGTCGCGGCCCGTCGTGATGGTGGTCGCCACGCAACTGGCGTCTATCGCGGCGATCGGCGCGGTGTGGGCGTTGTAGGTCAGTCCGCGGTGACCAGCTCCGCGCGATGTTCGCGCAGCGTTTCGTACACCTCGTCGGTTTCCGGGCGCACGCCGTGCCAGCGCAGGAAGCTTTCCGCCGCCTGTTCCACCAGCATGCCCAGCCCGTCGATGCCGTCGTGCACGCCGGCGGCGCGCGCCCAGGCGAGGAACGGGATCGCCACTTCGCCGTAGCTCAGGTCCACCGCGGCGGTGCGCGGATTCGCCAGCGCCATCGGCAGCGACGGCAGGCCGTCGGCGCGCGCGGCGGAGGTGGCGTTCACGATCAGGTCGAACGTGCCCAGCGTGTCGATGTCGCGCAGGTAGCGCGGATGCACGCGGCCGGGCATCGCGAGCGCATCGGCCAATGCGTCGGCGCGCTCGGGCGTGCGGTTGACGATGTAGAGATCGCCGATGCCCGCGTCCAGCAGCGCCGGGGCGACGCCGCGCGCGGCACCGCCGGCGCCGATCAGCAGCGTGCGGCGCGAGCGCAGGTCCAGGCCCTGGCGTTCGGTGAGGTCGCGCACCAGGCCGACACCGTCGGTGTTGTCGCCTTCCCAGCCGGTGGCGGTGCGCACCAGCGTGTTCACCGCGCCGGCGCGGCGCGCGCGCTCGCTCAGCGTGGTGCACACGCTGACCGCGCGGTTCTTGTGCGGCAGCGTGACGTTGGCGCCGAGGCCGCCTTCGGCCGCGAACTCCGCGACGATCGCGTCGAACAGCTCCGGCGGCGCGTCCATCGCGGCGTAGTCCAGCGCGATCCCGAGCTGGCGGCCGAACGCGGCGTGGATGCGCGGCGACAGCGAGTGCGCGACCGGATGGCCGATCACCGCGAAACGCTTGACCAGGGCGGGATTTGCGACGGAGGCGAAGTCGGACACGGGGGACCCTCGCATAGACTGGAGTTCACACACCAAGGAGACGCACGATGCGACGCAGCCCGGCCTCGTTCGGCAGGTACCGCGTGGGCAGTGTAGTGGCGGCGCTCATCGTGGGCGGCGTTGCGTTGTCCGGCCCGGCGTCGGCCTTCCTTTCCGAATTCGGAATCGAAGGCATGGGCGTGGTGTCGACCAAGGCCAGCGAAATCCGCGGCAGCGTCAGCCCGGATGGCCAGCATATCGTCTGGGGCAGCACCGATCGTGAAGGCGGCGCCGGCGGCTGGGACCTGTGGCAGGCGCGCCTGAAGGACGGCCGCTGGCAGGACGCGCGCCCGCTCGACGTGAATTCGTCCGCCAACGATTTCGATCCGCTGTTCAGCGCCGACGGTCGCTGGTTGTACTTCTTCTCCAACCGGCCCGGTGGCATCGGCGGCGACGACCTGTACCGCGCCGCGGTGAAGCCCGACGGCCGCATCGGCAAGGCCGAGAACCTTGGCCGCGGCGTCAACACGCGCGGCGACGAATGGGCGCCCACGCCGAGCCGCGACGGCAGGCACCTGCTGTTCGCCAGCGACGGTCATGGCGGCGCGGGTCGGCACGACCTGTTCGTCGCGCGCTGGGATGGCACGGCGTTCGTCGAGCCGAAACCGGCGCCCGGCATCAACACGAAGGCGGACGAATTCGATGCCGCGTGGCTCGGCGACGGCCGCACGCTGGTGTACGCGCGTTCGCAGGATCCGGCGAGCAAGCCGGTGCGATTGTTCGTCGCGCATTGCGATGGCGCGCGCTACGACGACGCGGGGCCGCTGGCGCTGTCGTTCAACACCGACGACGCGACCACGCTTGGCCCGACGATCGACTGGAACAAGCCGGGCGAACTGCTCGTCAGCGGCGCGGCGAAGTCACCGCGCGCGGGGAAGCTGGACATCTACCGGATGAAGGCGCCGGCGGTGGCGGGGAAGGACGGGTGCGTGCTGTGAGCTTTGAGCCCCTCTCCCCCGGGGAGAGGGGTTGGGGTGAGGGCCGGTAGAGCGTCAAGGCGCGAACTCGCGGTGTCTGCTTCCAAGGTTGCCCACCATCACCGCGAAAGCAAAATGGATTCCAGCTTTCGCTGGAATGACGGTGAGGTTGTTCACCGGTCACGGCGTGCCCGAGCGCTGTCAGCCTGGGTCCCGGCTTTCGCCGGGATGACGGTAATTTGAAGTCAAACCACGGGACAAAGCCCCTCTCCCACCGGGAGAGGGGTTGGGGTGAGGGGCAACGAAGGGACAGCGCTGAACCGCAGCAACCGAACAGCGCTGCGATGTTGCTCCGAGGCGCGATCGCGACGATCAAAATGGATTCCAGCTTTCGCTGGAATGACGGTGAGGTTGTTCACCAGGCACGGCGTGCCCGGGCGCTGTCAGCCTGGGTCCCGGCTTTCGCCGGGATGACGGCACTTCGCCGGGATGACCGTACTTCGCCGGGATGACCTTACTTCGAAGTAAAGCCGCTGGATTTGGCCCCTCTCCCGCCTGCGGGAGAGGGGTTGGGGTGAGGGCAACGCAGCCCTACAACCCGCCCGCCACATCCACCAGGCTGCCCGTCATGTACGACGCCTCGTCCGACAGCAGCCACACGATCGCCCGCGCGATCTCGTCGGCTTCGCCGCCGCGCTGCATCGGGATGCGGGACTTCACGCGATCCACGCGTCCGGGCTCGCCGCCGCTGGCGTGGATCTCGGTGTAGATCGAGCCCGGGCGCACGCAGTTCACGCGGATGCCTTCGGCGGCAACTTCCTTCGCCAGGCCGACGGTGAGCGTGTCGATGGCCGCCTTCGACGCCGCGTAGTCGATGTACTCGTTCGGCGAACCCAGCCGCGCAGCGACCGAGGACACGTTGACGATCGCGCCGCCGTGGCCGCCATGCCGTGTGGACATGCGACGCACGGCTTCGCGCGCGCAGAGGAAACTGCCGACCACGTTCGCGTTGAACACGCGCGTGAGGCGCTCGGCGTCCATCTCCTCGACGCGCATCTGGCGTTCGAGGATGCCCGCGTTGTTCACCAGCGCCGTGACTTCGCCGAAGCGGCGATCCACCGCGTCGAACAACCGCATCACGTCGGCCTCGCGACCGACATCGGCGCCGACCGCCATCGCCTCGCCGCCGTCGCGTTCGATGGCGGACACGACGTCATCGGCCTCCTTCTGGCGATGGCGATACGCGATGCACACGCGATAGCCCGCCTGCGCGGCGAGTTTGGCCGTCGCCGCGCCGATGCCGCGGCTGCCGCCGGTGACGATGGCGATCCGGTTGCGTTCCATGCGTCTCCCGTCTGGATGGAAGGAAGTGCGTTGCGTTTCTCAGCGGTCCACGCGCCTGCGATACACGTGCTGCGTCTTGATGCGCTCGAATCCCGCGCGTTCGTAGAACGGATGCGACTCGTCGCGCGCGATGTTCGAACGCACGATCACTTCGGCGACGCCGATGTCGCGCGCCCAGTCGAGCGCGGCATCCACCAGCTGCTGGCCGATCCCGCGACGCCTGGCCGCATCGTCGACGACGAGGCCGACGATCTCGACGCGATCGCCCGTTTCCAGCATCAGCCGGTGTTCGATCGCGATGAAGCCGAGCAACATTGTGTCGTCGTCCGTTGCGACGATCACGGGATGATCGGCTGAAATCAGCAACCGACGCAGGCGGCGTTCGAATGCATCCGTCGCCTGCGGATAGCCCAGTTGCGCCGACAGGCGCGCCAGTTCGGCGGCATCGCCGATGCGGGCGCGGCGCAGCGTCGCGGTCGTCGGGGCGTCGCCCATGCTCAGTCTTCGCGCAGCCAGCGCGCCGCATCGAGCGCGTAGTACGTCAGCACGCCGTCGGCGCCGGCGCGCTTGAACGCGAGCAACGCCTCCATCGCGGTGGCGCGCTCGTCGAGCCAGCCGTTCTGCGCGGCGGCCTTCAGCATCGCGTACTCGCCGCTCACCTGGTACACGTACGTCGGCACGCGGAACTCGTCCTTCACGCGGCGAACGATGTCCAGGTACGGCATGCCCGGCTTCACCATCACCATGTCGGCGCCTTCTTCCAGGTCGAGCGCCACTTCGTGCAGCGCTTCGTCCGAATTGGCCGGGTCCATCTGGTAGGTGTACTTGTTGCCCTTGCCCAGCGCCGCGGCCGAACCCACCGCTGCGCGGAACGGGCCGTAGTAGGCGCTGGCGTACTTCGCGCTGTAGGCGAGGATGCGCGTGTTGACCAGCCCCGCATCTTCGAGCGCGCCGCGGATCGCGGCGATGCGGCCGTCCATCATGTCGCTGGGCGCGACGACGTCGGCGCCGGCCTGCGCGTGCGAGATGGACTGGCGCACCAGCGCCTCGACGGTGACGTCGTTGAGGATGTAGCCGCTCTCGTCGATCAGCCCGTCCTGCCCGTGCGTGGTGTACGGATCGAGCGCGACGTCGGTGATCACGCCCAGTTGCGGGAACCGTTCCTTTAGCGCACGCACCGCGCGCTGCACGATGCCGTCCTCGGACCAGGCGATCGCGCCGTCGTGCGTCTTGCGTTCGATGTCGGGCACGCCGAACAGCGTGATCGCCGGAATGCGCAGCTCGCTGCAGGTGTCCGCGACGCGCAGCAGTTCGTCGATCGACAGGCGCTCGACGCCGGGCATCGAGGCGACCGGATCGCGGCCGTCGCGCTCGTGCACGAAGACCGGGTAGATCAGGTCGTTGGTGGTGAGGACCGACTCGCGCATCAGGCGGCGCGAGAACTCATCGCGGCGCATCCGCCGCGGACGTGCATGGGGATAGGTGCTCATGGCGCGACATTGTACGCCGCGGCAGGGCTTGCCTTTCCGCCTGGGACGATGTGTCCGGGGAGCGTCAGCCCGCGCTCGAATACACCCGATACCGCAAAGGCACCAGCCTGAGCTCGCTGCCCGGTGCGGGCGTGGTGAGGCCCGGTGTCGCGGCGAAATCCAGTTCGACCGGACGCGCCTGGCCTTCGACGTGCAGTTCCAGCGTGATGCGGTCGGCGAGCCGGTGCGCGGCGACCACGCGCGCGGCGATGCCCTCGTCGCCCTCGCCGGGCGCGACGTCGTGCGCACGCGCGTACAGCCGCGCCGCGCCTTCGGGCACGCCGTCAGCGCTGAACGTGCGCGCGTGGCCGGGCAGATGGAAACGGCCGCCGCGTACTTCGCCTTCCAGCACGTTCGCGCGGCCGATGAAATCGAACACGTAGGCCGATGCCGGATCGCTGTAGATCTCGTCCGGCGTGCCGACCTGCTCGATGCGGCCTTCGCGCAGCACGACGATGCGATCGGCCAGTTCCAGCGCTTCTTCCTGGTCGTGCGTGACGAACAGCGTCGTCTGGCCCGTGCGTTCGTGCAGCTGTCGCAACCAGCGGCGCAATTCGACGCGCACCTTCGCGTCGAGCGCGCCGAACGGCTCGTCGAGCAGCAGCACCGTCGGATCGATCGCCAGCGCACGTGCGAGCGCGACGCGCTGCTTCTGTCCGCCGGAAAGCTGTTCGGGATAACGATCGCCGAAGCCCGGCAGCTGGATCAGGCCGAGCAGTTCCTCGACGCGGCGCTTGATCGTCGCCTTGTCCGGGCGCCGGCTGCGCGGACGGCTGCGCAGGCCGAAGGCGATGTTCTCGGCCACGGTCATGTGCTTGAACAGCGCGTAGTGCTGGAAGACGAAACCGACGTTGCGTTCGCGCAGGCTCAGGCGCGTGGCGTCGTCGCGCCCGAACAGCACCTGGCCGGCATCGGGATGCAGCAGGCCGGCGATCACGCGCAGCAGCGTGGTCTTGCCCGAACCCGATGGCCCGAGCAGCGCCACCAGTTCGCCCGCTTCGACGTGCAGGTCCACGCCGTCGAGCGCGGCCACGCCGGTGTAGCGCTTGCTGAGCTGGCGCAGGTGCAGGTCCATGCCGCTCCGGGATGGCCGAGGTGCGGGAGTGCCGGCGCCGAGCGTGACAGGTCCGGCCGGCGCGGTCGAATGCGCGGCCGTCACGGGCCGGGCGGGCGCTGCGCTGCGCGAGCCGACGAATTCGGCCGACTCAGTGTCGACGATGGGATTTCGCAAGGGCGTCGCCATGGCGGGACTCCAGCCAGAACTTCAGGATCAGGGTGATCAGGGCGAGGCCGGCCAGCAGCGAGGCGGCCGCGAAGGCGCCGGTGCTGTCGAACTCGTTGTAGAGGATTTCGATGTGCAGCGGCAGCGTGTTGGTGAGCCCGCGGATGTGGCCGGACACCACCGACACCGCGCCGAACTCGCCCATCGCCCGCGCCGAGCACAACAGCACGCCGTACAGCAGGCCCCATTTGATGTTGGGCAGCGTCACGCGACGGAACATCGTCCAGCCGCTGGCGCCGAGCGAACGCGCCGCGAGTTCCTCGTCGGCGCCCTGCTGCTGCATCAGCGGAATCAGTTCGCGCACGACGAACGGGAAGGTGATGAACAACGTCGCCAGCACGATGCCCGGCCGCGCGAACAGGATCTTGATGTCGTGCTCGCGCAGCAATTCCGCGAACCAGCCGTGCGAGCCGAACAGCAGCACCAGGCACAGGCCGGCGACCACGGGCGAGACGGCGAAGGGAAGGTCGATCAGCGACAGCAGCAGCTGCTTGCCGCGGAACTCGAAACGCGTCAGCGCCCAGGCCATGAACGTGCCGAAGATCGCGTTGACCGGCAGCACGATCGCCACCGTGAACAGCGTGAGCTTCAACGCGGATACCGCGTCGGGTTGCGTGAGCGACTCCAGCCAGGTGCCGAAGCCCTTCGCGAACGCCGCGCCGAGCACCATCAGCAGCGGCAGCACGACCAGCGACAGCATGACCAGCACCGCGAGCGCGATCAGCGCAACGCGCAGCCACGCCGGTTCCTGCAGGTCGTCGCGGTGACGGACATCAGACATCGCGCCCGGCTCCCTTGCGCTCGTGCGCGAACAGCAGCGGGATCGCGTTGATCGCCAGCAGGCACACGAAGGAGGCGGCCAGCAGCAACGCGGCGATCGCGACGGCGCCGCCGTAGTCGTATTCCTCCAGGCGGATCGTGATGAGCAGCGGTGCGATCTCGGTCTTGTACGGCAGGTTGCCGGCGATGAAGATCACCGAGCCGTACTCGCCCAGCGCACGCGCGAACGCGAGCGAGAAGCCCGTCAGCAGCGCGGGCAACAGTTCCGGCAACACGACGCGGCGCAAGGTGGTCAGGCGCGACGCGCCCAGCGAAGCGGCGGCTTCTTCCTGCTCGCGGCCCAGCACTTCCAGCACCGGCTGCACCGTGCGCACGGCGAAGGGCAGGCCGATGAAGATCAGCGCGATGGTGATGCCGATGGGCGTGTAGGCGATCTTGATGCCGAGCGGCTCGGTGTAGCGGCCGACCCAGCCATTGGCCGAGTAGATCGCCGTGAGCGCGATGCCGGCGACGGCCGTGGGCAACGCGAACGGCAGGTCGACCAGCGCGTCGAGCAGGCGCCGGCCCGGAAAGCGGTAGCGCACGACGACCCACGCGACCAGTGCGCCGGCGACCGAGGCGATCAATGCCGCGACGAACGATGCGGTGAAACTCAGCTTCAGCGACGCCTGCACGCGTGGATCCTGGATCGCGCGCAGCCAGCCTTCCGCGCCCAGTCCCGCCGCACGGAGCGCGAGCGCCGCGAGCGGCAGCAGCACCACCACGCTCAGCCACGCCAGGCCGAGGCCGAGGCTCAGGCCGAAGCCCGGCAGCGGTCGTCGGCCGCGGCGGGTGATCAGGGCGGGAAGGGCGAGGGTGGACATGATCGTTTAGGAGGTATTGCCTGCTTTGCGTTTGCTCTTTTGCCGTCATTCCCGCGAAGGCGGGCTCGCTCTACTTCGGCGAAGCCGAATATCCATGCGTCCGATGCATCACCACTCCCGAATGACGTGCCAGTTCGGACAGATGGATCCCCGCCTTCGCGGGGATGACGGCGGGAAAGCGGGGATGACGGCAGGAAAGCGCGGATGACGGCGGGAACGCGGGAACGTGAGGCGCGCGGGCGGCCCATGCCAACCCGCGCGCGTTCGCATCACCGCGGCCGATAGATCTTGTCGAAGAACCCGCCGTCGGCGAAATGCTCCGCCTGCGCCTTCTTCCAGCCGCCGAACGCGCTGTCGATCGTCACCTGCTTCACGTTCGGAAAGCGCGACAATTCCGCCGCCGGCACCTTGTCGGGCTCGGCCGGGCGATAGCCGTGCTTGGCTGCCAGGCGCTGGCCTTCGGGGGTGTAGAGGTAGCGCAGGTATGCCTCGGCGACCTTGCGCGTGCCATGGCGGTCGACGTTCTTGTCGACCCACGCCACCGGCGGCTCGGCCTTGATGCTCAGGCTCGGCACGACGATCTCGAACTTGTCGCGCGTGTCTGCATCGCTGAGCGTCAGCAACGCCTCGTTCTCCCACGCGAGCAGCACGTCGCCGATGCCGCGCTCGACGAATGTCGTCGTCGCGCCGCGCGCGCCGGTGTCGAGCACCGGCACGTTCTTGAACAGGCGCGTGAGGTAATCGACGACCTTGTCGCCGTCGCGGTATTCCTGCGATGCCCACGCCCACGCGGCGAGGTAGTTCCAGCGCGCACCGCCGGAGGTCTTCGGGTTCGGCGTGATCACGCCGACGCCCGGCTTCACCAGGTCGGCCCAGTCGCGGATCTGCTTGGGATTCCCCTTGCGAACGAGGAACACGATCGTCGAGGTGTACGGCGCGCTGTTGTGCGGCAGGCGCGTCTGCCAGTTCGCCGGCAGCAGCTTGCCGTTGGTGGCGATGGCATCGATGTCCGCGGCGAGTGCGAGGGTCACCACATCGGCTTCCAGGCCGTCGATCACCGCGCGCGCCTGCTTGCCGGAGCCGCCGTGCGAGGCGCGGATGTTGAGCGTCTCGCCGGTCTGCTGTTTCCATTGCGCGGCGAATTTCTGGTTGACCTCGGCGTAGAACTCGCGCGTCGGGTCGTACGACACGTTGAGCAGCTGCACGTCCTTCGCGTGCGCCAGGCCCGTGGCGAGCACCATGGCCAGACCGAGCGCCGCATTGCGGATCAGGGTTTTCATGAGTGGGGTTCCTGAAGGGCGGTAGGGTCAGAACGAGAACTGCGCGCGGGTGAAGAACGCCTTCTCGTCCTCGCGATCGGCGCCTGCGGCGGCACCGCCGTCGAAATCGGTCTGCGTGTAGTTGGCGACGAGCTTGAAGTTGCCGGTGAGATACCAGTTCACGCCCAGCGCCCAGCTCTTCGCGCGCTGCGCCACGGCATTGGGATCGGCGAACACGGGGAAGGCGTCCTCGTCGATCTCCAGCTCACCGTACCTCGCCACCAGTTCCCATGCGCCCCAGCCTGCACCGCCGACCGTAAAGGGATGGTTAGGCCGCGCGACGCCGCGATATCCCGCGTCCTCGCCGGTGAGCACGTAGCCGGCGAGCAGCTGCCACGCGGTGTTCTCGATCTTCGCGTTCGCGCCCGTGGTGGGCAGCCGCACTTCCTGTTCGGAACTGATGTATTCGCCGAGCAGGCCGAACGCGTTGCGGTAGTAGTACGCCTGCGGCGACCAGCGCGTCTGATCGCCGTCGGCGATCACCGCACTGCGATAGTTGAAGAACTGCACCTGTCCGGGCGTGCGATAGCGCGGCAGGAAGTTGTTGCCGGTGCCTTCCTTGTCGCCCTGGCTGCCGGCGATGCCGAAGCCCAGGCCCGACAGCGCGCTGGCGTCGTTCTTCCACGGTTCGACGAACACGCGCGCGGCCACTTCGAAATTGTTGTCGGGGTTGGTCGTGGTCGCGTCGCGGCCATCGACCGTGCCGTTGTACACGCCGACGACGTAGTTGACGGTGCTCTTCGCGACTTCGCCCTGCAGTTGCACGCCGATGTCGCGGCCCGGCGCGAGTTCGCTCGGGAAACCGAGCTCGATCGCTTCGGTCGCGTTGCTGGCCTGCAGGCGTTCGAGCCCGACGGGCGCCTTCGTCTTGCCGATGCGCAGCGTCGCCGCGGGACTGAAGCGCAGGTCGGCCCATGCATCGAGCAGCGTGACGCTGTCGCCGGCCAGTTCCGGCGTGATGCGGAACGCCAGCAGCGGGCCCCAGCTGCCTTCCAGCGTGAGCTGCGCGCGGCGCCACAGGAAGGTGTCGTTCTGCGGGATGGCGTTGTCGTCGATGTAGAAGCGACCGTCGGCCTGCGCGAGGCCGCGGAACTTCAGTTCGACGTCGCCCGGCGGCGGCGACTTGATCGACAGGCCCTTGCTCGCGCTCAGGCTCACGACCGGCGTGCTCGCGACGCGCGCCTCGGCTTCCTCGGCCTGGAGGTCCAGCTTGCGTTCGATCACGCGCAGACGCTGGTCGAGATCGGCCAGGCCGTTGGCGTCGACGGTTTCGCCCGCGGCGGGCGCCGTGCCCAGACGCTGCTCGATCGCCTGCAGGCGTCGCGCGAGTTCCTCGACGGTGAGCGGCGCCTTGGACTGCGCATGGACGGGCGATGCGAGCAGGGCACACGCCAGCGCGCTGCCGGCAAGCGCGGGGACGGACGATCTTCGCGTTCGATAGCTGGGCATGGCGGGTTTCCGTGAAGGGGAGGGTGGGCCTCCGAAGGTTATCCGGCGACACGGCGCGACTGTCGCCGGCCATCCCGCGCCGCACAAAGGCGGGTGCGTCATGCGGTCATGCCGAAGCGGTATGAGCGGGGAGCAGGCGCTAAAGGCGCGTGAAGCGGGGTGAGACGGGCCGCTTGCGCGGCACTGCCGCGTGGCCCCGAGGAACGCCCGACCATGGATGGTCGGGCAGGCCGTCCGTAGCCGACAGCGGGTCGCCATGGACGGCCGTGCGTGCGCGTCTGTTGCTTCTACCGACTGGAGGGGCCAATGCAAAAAGAAACCGGCGCCCGAAGGCGCCGGTTTCGAACCACACGGCGGACGCGACCGTTACGGACGCAGGTTCGTCGCCGTGCACACCAGGATCGCCGCACCCTGCAGCGGATGGATCAGGTGCGCGTTGCGCAGGCGCTGCTGCAGATCGACCATGCACTGCACGTACTTGCCCGGGTTCTTCGCGGACGTCTTGCACAGGTTGTTCCAGGCCTGCACGTTCGCGCCGACGATGAAACCACCCGGCTCGAGCACGTCGACGGTGGTGTTGCACTTGCCGATGCGCGCATCGCCCGTGTTCACCTTCCAGCCCATGTCGCGATACAGCGCCGGCGAGAGGTCGACGTTGTACTGCGCCTGCACCGTCGGCGTGTCGAACGGCTCCATCAGCGCGTTCGGCGACAGCGCGGTGTCGTAGTGCGAGAACGTCGAACCCGCCGCGACGACGGACGGTGCGTACAGCCTCACGCGGCCGGTGTCGTCGGCGCCCTGCAGCAGCACCGGATCGACCTGGAAGGTCACGTTCACCGGCAAGTTCGCCTTGAACGTGTTGCCATCGGCCAGCGTGATGCGGATCGCCGGAATCGTGATGTTCGGATCCGAACCGCCCAGATCCGGCGGCGGGCTGCCCGCGACGTTGTCGGCCACGACCATGCCGATGCCGCCGGCGGCCTGCACGTTCGCGGCCTTCACCACGAAACCGCAGGTGCCGCGATCGACCAGCACGATCTTGCCGGCCACCGCCGCGGCGTTGGTCAGCGGCGTGCACGCATCGCCCGTGGTCGGGCCCGCGGCGTTGGCTTCATCCACGCCGAGCACGACCTGCCCGGTGAAGTTCGCCGGCGACGCGACCGGGCCGAAGCTCGCCGTGCCGTACAGGTAACGACCGGCGATGCCCGCCGGCGCCGTCACGGTGAAGTACTGGCGGTTGTCGAGCACCAGCGCCGCTTCGTTCTTCACGCGCTGGCCGGACCACACCAGGCGACCGGAGGTCTTCATCACTTCGGCGCGCTGCGCCGCCGTGCTGGCCGGATCGTTGAAGCCGATGTTCAGCACGTTGTCGTACGCGTTCTGCGTGTACGCATCCGACCGCGGACCGGTGCCGTCGAAATCGCCGAACTGGCCGGTGAACTTGTCCAGGAAACCCTGGAAGCCCAGGCCGTGGCCGATCTCGTGCATCACCACGTTGAGGAAGTTGATCGAGCCGGCGGGCGTCTTGCCGTCCAGGCCGTAGTACCACGTCGTGCCGGCGAGGCAGTCGGGCTTGCCGAGATCGCCGTTGAAGCGCGACACGATGTCGGCCGGGTCTTCGGGAATCGGATCCAGGTCGACGCCGGCGAGCGAATCGGCGAGCGCGGAGTGGTACCAGATGCCCGGACGCGGCGCGTTCGGGAAATCGCGATCGATCCAGTTCGCGCCGGCCGAACCGAGCGTCGCGCCGGTGGCGGTGCAGTTCAGTCGCTGGAACGAGGCGCCGACCTTGATCGGCACGTCGCTCTTGAGCACCGCGCCCCACAGGTCCATCGCGAAGCGGTAGACGATCTGGCGCTGCTGGCCGACCGTCGTGCCGGGATTGAGGCCGACGGGCGCGGCGGCGGTGGGATCGTCCAGTCCGAGGCCGGTGCCGGCGTCGCCGTTGAGCAGCACGAGTTGCGCGGCGGACGCGTTGAAGGCGAATGCGCTGCCGAGGGCGAGCGCGCAGGCGAGAAGGTGCTTTCTCATTTCAGCAGCTCCTCGCTGTGGGCTTCGGTCGACTCGGACGGATCGGTGTGTTCGACGACGAGCTGGCCCGATGCATCGCGATGCGCGACGACGGAACTCATCATCGATTCGGGCACCTTCACCGACACTCCGCCGTGGGCGGACTTGCGCGCGGTGGCGCGCGCGGCGGCGGCATCGCGCGGCGCGGCGAACGTCTTCGCCATCGCCGGAGCGACCTTCGCCTGCTGGCCTTGCGTGAGCGCCTGGTCGAGCTGCGCGCTCTCGCCGGCGGTGAGCGGACGCAGACGCCCGGTTTCCGCGTCGATGCCGACCTTCACGCCGGCGACCATTACATGTTGCGTGGACTGGGATTCAGCGGCCTGGACACTGAAGCACAGCCCAAGCGCTACACCTGACAACCAAAGCGCGGATCCGATCCTTTTCATGGGTCACGTCCCGATCTGAAGGTGATATGCCCCCGGTCGATTCCGCCCTCGCGATGGCCATCGCGAAGAATCGACAGTGGGGATTGGGTGTGGGCTTCCCCCTTCAGCCCAGGCCGACTATGCGCCTGCTTCCACGCACGCGACAAGCTTGCGCCGCAACATCGCGCGGCCTACGTATTCAGCGGGAAAATGCGGCCATGCATGCGTGCGCGTACGGATCGCGCATGTGAAGAAGATCATCACGCGCGCGTCGTTCGAACGCGCGCGTGGAGCGTCAGATGATGCCGCCGCCGATGCCGAGGCGGACGATGCCGACGACGATCACGATGCCGTTGAGCACCAGTCCCGTCTTCGCGCGACCGCGATTGCCCGGACTGGTGAAGGCGATGCCGATGGCGGCGATGATTGCGCCCACCGCGGCGAACGGGATGAGCAGCCAGTTGCCCCATCCCAGCAGCGGAATCAGCGCGATGACCATCCAGACCATGGCGACGATGCCCCAGAGCAGGCTGATCAGACCCATTGCGACGACTCCTTCGGTTGACGGCGCGCACCTGGCGCGAGCGAGATGGAGCTTAGGGTGTGCGGCGGCCCGGGAACAGCGTCATCCGACGAAGCGGCTGTTTTCGCTCGTGAAATACCGGGCGCATGGAGCGGAAGCGCCAAGCTAGAGCCAAAGTGGGGTGAGGGATGACGGCTTTCAGTCCCTCTCCCGACGGGAGAGGGGTTGGGGTGAGGGGCAACGGAGCGGGTGCGGTGACCGACGGTTGCGTTACAGCGCTGCGCAGTTGCTTCGATCCAGCGCAACGCAGGCTTCGAAAATCAAAATGGATTCCAGCGTTCGCTGGAGGGACGGCTTTCAGCCCCTCTCCTGAGGGAGAGGGGTTGGGGTGAGGGGCAACGAAGCGGGTGCGGTGACTGGCCGTTGCGCTACAGCGCTGCGCTGTTGCTTCGAACCAGCGCGAACGCAAGCTTCGAAAATCAAATGAATTCGAGCGCTCGCTGGAGTGACAGCTTTTAGCCCCTCTCCTGCGGGAGAGGGGTTGGGGTGAGGGGTAACGAAGCGGATGTGATGACTGACCGCTGCGTTACAGCGCTGCGCTGTTGCTTCGATCCAGCGCGAACGTCGGCTTCGAAAACAAAAATGGATTCCAGCTTTCGCTGGAATGACGATGAGGTGGTTCGCCATGGTGGGAGTGCCCGAACGTGACGGGCCTGGATCCCGGCTTTCGCCGGGATGACGGCTTCGGAAAAGCTGCTGCGAATCCCGAATCCCGAATCCCGAATCCCGAATCCCGAATCACGAATCACGAATCACGAATCCCGAATCACGAATCACGAATCACGAATCCCGAATCACGAATCACGAACTACCCGTGCACCCCATCAATCTCCACGCGCAACTCGCGACGGCATACCGCCGCATGCAGCACCACGCGCGGCACCTCTGGCGGGAGGCGCGTTTCGAGCGCGCGCGCCACCACGTCGAGTTCGTCGCGATCGCGCACGTACACCTTCAACGGTGAGTACGCGCCGAAGCGTGTCGGCAGCGACGGCCACTGCGCGCGCGCGGCGGCGATGAGGCTGTCGAAATTCGCGAGTGTTTCGTCCAGCTGCGTCGCGACCGAATCGGCGTGCTGCGATTCGTGGCCGACGATGGCCGCCGTGCCCGACAGCATCAGCGGCATCGCGCTGCCGGCTGGCGGCAGCATCGCGCGCGCGAAGCTCGGCGGCTGCGGGCCGTACTGGCGCGGGTAGCGATAGGCGCTGATCTGGCGCGGATTCTCCAGCGGCGTGCCCGGCACGCGCGAGGCGAGCCAGTACACCTGCAGGCGACGCGGCGCGCCGTCCGGATTCACCTGGCCGATCGCGGTGGCTGCCGGCAGCGTGTGCGGATCGACTTCGCCCAGCCCGCGCGCGCGGCCGACGCAGAACTGCCGGTAGCGCTCCATGTCGCCTTCGCCGACGGTGATGCCGTCTAGGTAATTCCACACGCGCAGCAGGTGCGGCGTGCCGCGCTGCTGCACGAATTCCATCAGCCGGCGGTACAGGCGATCGGCCGTGGCCTCGATGTCGCTCACGCGGCCCGTCGGATCGGCCTCGCCTTCGTCCAGTTCGATCGCGCCGAACAGCAGCGCGCCATCGTCGGCCCAAGCCACGTCGCCATCGCGCCCGCACTGCACGGCGCCGCCGGCGCGCCAGACTTCCAGCGGCGTATCGCCGTGCGGTTCCAGCGCCACGCGCAGGTAGCGCGGATCGTCGACGTGCGGGGCCTTCGCGCCGAACGCGATGACGGCGAGCACGTCGGATTGCGCGAGCACGGACTCCGGCGTGTCGTGCACGTATTCCACCGACCAGCGCGGCTCATGGAAGGGCATCGGATGCACCGCGCTCACTGCGCGCGCTCCGGACCCGGCTGCAGCGTGTCGGCCGCGCCCTGCAGGCCAACGTCCACGCCGACCTGCCGGCGCCGCTTCAGCCAGCCGCGCAGCGCAAGCGGCGCCATGCGGATCGCCGTCACGTTGTAGATGAAACGGAACAGGCGCAGGCGCTTGAGCACTTCCGGGTTGTCGAACACGTCGCCGGCGAGCATCGAGATCACCGCCTGTTCCACCTGCCACACGTTGCGTGGATGGTTGAACAGGTGGCGCATCACCGGCGTGGTGAAGCGGTAGATGAACCACTGGAAATGCTTCAGGCCGCGCTTGAGGCGCGTGTCCATCTCGCGTTGCAGGGCGGCTTCGCGCGACGGGTCGCGCAGCGTGCCGTCGACGACCTGCGCGGCCTGCTCGGCGCTGTTCATGCCCAGGTAGACGCCCGAGGAGAACACCGGATCGACGAACGCGTAGGCGTCGCCGACCATCACCCAGCCTGGCCCGTGCATGCGCTCGCAGGTGTAGGAGTAGTTGCCGGTGACGTGGACCGGCGCGACGCGCTGCGCATTGGCCATGCGCTTTTTCACCTGCGGCTCGGACTCCAGCGTCTTCATCAGGAACGCTTCGTTTTCGCCGCGGCGCTGCTTGAGGTATTCGGGGAAACACACCGCGCCCACGCTCATCACGCCTTCGCGCAGCGGGATCAGCCACATCCAGCCGTGCGCGAAACGCTGCACGGTGATGTTGCCGGCGTCCTCGCCGGCGCGGCGTTCCACGCCGGTGAAATGGCTGAAGATCGCCGCCGACTGGTGCAGCGGGTTCTTCTTCTTCAGCTTGAGCTGGTTGCCGAACACCGTGTCGCGACCGCTCGCATCGACGATGTAGCGCGCCTGCACCGTGAACGCATTGCCCTGCGCATCGCGTGCGCGGACGATCGACGGACGCCCGTCGCTGCCGAACTCCACGCGTTCGACCTTGTGGCGTTCGCGCGCGTCCACGCCGTTCGCCTGCGCGTTGCGGAACAGCAGCTGGTCGAACTCCTCGCGCTTTACCTGGTAGGCGTAACCGAACGCCGGATTGAGCGCGCGCTCGAAGCGGAAGGTGTTGTACTGGTCGGCGCCTTCGTTGTCCGGCGCCATCGGCGTGCCGTCATCGTTGACGATCGGGAACTCCGCGCCCGGCTTGAAGGTGCCGATGGCCTTCACCTGGTCCAGGACGCCGAGGCGTTCGAGGATCGGCAGGTTCATCGGCAGCAGCGATTCGCCGATGTGGAAGCGCGGGTGCGCGTCCTTCTCCAGCAGCAGGACCTTCCAGCCCTTGCGGGCCAGCATCGTCGCGGCGGTGGTACCGGCGGGGCCGCCGCCGATCACCAGCACGTCGGGCTGGAGGACTGCAGGGTGGTCAGTGGGCGTGTTCAGCTCGGCCGGCGAGGCGCTCGCGCGGCCGGATTCGGCGACGGTATCGGTCATGCGCCCATCATAAGGGAAGGCCCGCGTGCGCCCGGTGCGCGAGGCGGCCTTCCGGGGCCGGCGCCGCCCGGCCGCCCCGGCGCCGGGCCACCGGTTGCACCGGGCGCGCCGATGCCGGATCGTGGCGTCCCTCGATACGCCTTGTGCTGGAAATCCCGATGTCTGAACAAAGTCCCGTCGAACGCGAACTGGCGGAGCTGCTGGTCGAAAGCCTGAACCTCGAGGACGTCGCCCCGGGCGACATCGACCCGGAAAGCCCGCTGTTCGGCGAAGGCCTGGGGCTGGATTCGATCGACGCGCTGGAACTGGCGCTGGCGATTTCCGGCAAATATGGCTTTCAGCTGCGTTCGGACAGCGACGAGAACCGCCGCATCTTCGCCTCGCTGCGCGCGCTCGCCGCGCACATCGAACAGCGCCGCGCGGCGTGAGCGCCGCCTGGGCGCGCACGGGCATGGCAACGGCCATCGTTCGCGCGATTCCCGCCATCGCGCTGGCCGTCGCCTACCCGCTGCTGGCGCACTGGGCCACGCACGACGGCGGCGGCGTGCCGGCGGCGATCGCGATGGCCGACCTGGTCGCGCTGTGCTTGGTCGCGCCGCTGATGCAGGGGCAGGGCTGGGCGTGGGGCGTGCTGGTCGTGTCCGGCGCCGCGCTGGCCTGGCTGGCGCAGACCCCGTACCCGCAGATGCTGCTGCTGGCGCCACCGATGCTGTTCGTCGGCTTCGTCGCGTGGATGTTCTGGCGCAGCCTGCGGCCGCCACGCGAGCCGCTGATCACCCGCATCGTGGCTGCGATGGAAGGCTGCGAGCCGGCCACGCTGCCGGCGCCACTGTATCGTTATTCGCGAAAGCTGACCGCCGCGTGGGCCTACGTGATGGCCGCACTGGCGGTCGCCAACGGCGTGCTGGCGCTGATCGCCGTGCCCGACGGCGTGCTGGCGCGGCTGGGCGTCGCCTCGCCGGTGACGATCGGGCAGGAAGCGTGGTCGCTGTTCGCCAACCTGCTCAATTACGGCATCGTCGGCGGCTTCTTCGTGGGCGAATACATGCTGCGGCGCTGGCTGTTCCCGCACCGCCCGTACCGGCATTTCTTCGATTTCCTGCGGCAGATGGCGGCGCTGGGCCCGCGGTTCTGGCGCGGCTTGTTCGACTAGCCCGGTATCCTGAGCGCACCTTCGCGCAGCCGCCGCCACGCATGGACTTCACGATCCGCACCGACCATCCGAGCCTGCCCGGGCACTTTCCCGGCCGGCCGCTGGTGCCCGGCGTGGTCGTGCTGGAGCGCGTGGTGGAGGCGATCGAGGCCGCGCACGGGCCGCTGCCCGCATTGCGCCTGCCGCAGGTGAAGTTCCTGCAACCGCTGCTTCCCGGCGAACGCGCGTGCATCGAGTTGGCGCGGATTGAACTAGACGGCGCCGCGCCGCGCTGGCGCTTCCGCGTGCTGCGCGAGGCGACGCTGATCGCCAGCGGCGAGATTCATGGCGGCGCGATTCATAGCGGCGCGATCCAGGCCACGCCATGAACGCGCACTGGAAGCAGCGCCCCGAAGGCGGCGGCTATGTCGCGCTGTGGATCATCCGCAGCATCGCGCGTTACGGCGGGCGCGCCGTGGGTCGCGCGTGCCTGTATCCGATCACGCTGTACTTCCTGATCGTGCGCGGCCCGGAGCGTCGCGCCTCGCGCGCCTACCTGTCGCGCGTGCTCGATCGCACGCCCACGCTGTGGGACGTCGCGCGCCACATCCACACGTTCGCCGCGACCATCCTCGACCGCGTCTTCCTGCTCAGCGGGCAACTGTCGCGATTCGACATCGCCACCGTCGGGCTGCCCGCGCTGGCCGCGCGCGTGGATCGCGGCGAAGGCGTGCTCATCTTCGGTTCGCACCACGGCAGTTTCGACGCGCTGCGCGTGCTGTCGCTCACGCGCCCGGCGCTGCGCGTGCGCATCGTGCTCGACATCGCGCACAACCAGGCGATCACGCGCCTGCTCGACGCCCTCAATCCGCAGCTCGCGCGCGACGTCATCGACGCGGGGCAGGACGGCGTGTCGATCGTGCTGGCGATCCAGGAAGCGCTCGCGCGCGGTGAGCTGGTCGCGCTGCTGGTCGATCGCGCCGAGGCCGGCGATGCCGCCGTGCGCGTGCCGTTCCTCGGGCGCGACGCGGCATTGCCCTCCGGCCCGTGGTCGCTCGCGGCGACGCTGAAGGTGCCGGTCATGCTGGCCTTCGGCCTGTATCGCGGCGGCAACCGCTATGAGCTGGTGTTCGAGGAATTCAGCGACGGCCTGGACATCCCGCGTCGCCAGCGCAGCGAACGCATCGCCGCGCTGGTTCGCGACTATTCCGCGCGGCTGCAGCACCACGTGCGCCGCGCACCCTACAACTGGTTCAACTTCTACGATTTCTGGCAGGGCGACGATGCAGCGGACGACACCTCCCTCAAGCACCTGGGCGAGGCGACTGGCGCCGGCGCTGCTGCTGACGCTCGCCAGCGCGGCGACCTTCGCCGCGCCGGCTGAGTCGCCGGTCGAGGCGGACTGGATCCTGGCGAAGATCGCGCGTCCCGCGCCGGCGCGGACGCCCTTCGTCGAAGTGCGCGGCTCGAAATTGCTCAAGGCGCCGCTGCGGCTCACCGGCGAATACCGCCGTCCCGATGCCGACACGCTCGTGCGCGAAGTGCGTTCGCCCTACGCCGAAACCACGACGCTGCGCGCCGGTGAAGCCACCATCGAGCGCGCCGGCCAGTCGCCGCGCAGATTCTCGCTGTCGCGCGTGCCCGAGCTCGCCGGCCTGCAGAACAGCTTCGGCGCGCTGCTCGGTGGCGATCACGCCGCCATCGAAGCCCACTATCGCCTGCAGGCCGACGGCACGCGCCAGCGCTGGACGTTGACGATGACGCCAAAAGACGCGGCGCTCGCGTCGAAAGTGCAGGCCATCGTGCTGAACGGTCGCGGCTCGGAGCTGCGCTGCATCCAGACGCGCGCGGCCGGCAACGGCGACACGCAGCGCACGCTGCTCGCCGGTGCCGCGCAGGAGGCGGCGAAGGCCACCGATGCCGCGGCGCTGGTCGCGCTGTGCGAAGGCGCGCCAGCACGATGAGCCACGACGCGGCGGGCGAACGCCCGATGAGCGCCACGCGGCGGCTCGCGCTCGCGCTGCTGTGGCTGGCGCTGCTCGCGTTGCTGGCGCTCTTCGTCGCGCCGCGCGTGCAGCTCAGCGGCGATCTGCGCAAGTTCATGCCGGCGCCGCAGACGCCGGCACAGAAGCTGCTGATCGACGAACTCGGCGAAGGCCCGGGTTCGCGGCTGCTGCTGCTTTCGTTGTCGGGCGAGGCGCAGGAAACGCTTGCCGCGCAGTCGCAGGCCCTGCGCGAGCGGCTGCTCGCCGCGCGCGTCGGCGTGGACGTGCCGTTCAAGCTCGTCGCCAACGGTGCCGACCTCGGCCTCGACGCGATTCCGCCACGCCTGCGCCCGTACCGCTATCTGCTGTCTCCGACGCTCGACACGCAGCGTTTCGATGCCGCCTTCCTGCGCCGCGAACTCGACGCGCGCGTGCAGGACTTGGGCTCGCCCGCCGCGGCGATGCTCGAACCTCTGCTGCCATCCGATCCAACGCTGGAAACGCTCAAGCTCGCGCAGGCCTGGCAACCGGCGAACGCGCCGCAGCGCCTGCATGGCGTGTGGTTCGACCGCGCCGGTCGCGAAGCGCTGCTCGCGATCGAAACGCACGCGGCCGGTTTCGATCCCGAAGGCCAGCAGGCTGCGGTCGATGCGATCCACGCCGCGTTCGATGCTGTCAGCGCGAACACGAAGACGAAGCTGACGCTGACCGGTCCGGGGGCGTTCTCGGTCGAGATCGGCGGTCGCACGGCGCGCGAGGCGAGCCTGATCGGCACCATCGACTCGCTCGTGTTCGTGCTGCTGCTGTGGGTGGCCTATCGCAGCTGGAAGGCGCCGCTGCTCGGCGGCCTGCCGCTGGCGAGCGCGGGACTGGCGGGCCTTGGCGCGGTGGCGCTCGCCTTCGACGGCGTGCATGGCATCACGGTCGCGTTCGGCTTCACGCTCATTGGCGTGGTGCAGGACTATCCGATCCATCTTTTCAGCCACCAGCGTGCTGGCGTGTCGCCGTGGGCGAGTGCGCGCGCGCTGTGGCCGACGCTCGGCACCGGCGTCGCCTCGACGTGCATCGCGTATGCGACGTTCCTCGTTTCCGGCGTCGATGGCCTGCAACAGCTCGCGGTCTTCACCGTCGTGGCGCTTGCGACTGCCGCGCTCGTGACGCGTTTCCTGCTGCCGGCGCTGATCGATCCCTCCCCGCGCGACGCCGCCGATTCGCGCTGGCTGGCGCGGTGCTGGAACGCGCTGGCGCGCTGGCCGCGCATGAACGCGACGGCCGCATGCATCGTCGCCGCGATCGCCGCCGCCGTCGTCGCCTTCGCGCCCGGCACGTTCTGGCAGAACGACCTCGCGCGCCTGACGCCCGTGCCGCCGGCCGCGCTCGCGCAGGACGCACGGCTGCGCGGCGAACTGGGCGCGCCCGACGTGCGCTACGTGATCGCGCTGGAAGCGCGCGATGCCGAACATGCGTTGCAGTCTTCCGAACGCATGATCGCCGCACTGGAAGGCCTGCGCGCGCAGGGCGTCGTCGGCGGTTTCGATCTCGCCGCGCGCTATCTGCCGAGCGCGGCGACGCAGCACGCGCGCCAGGCGAAGCTGCCGGGCGATGTCGAACTTCGCGCTGCATTGCACGATGCGATGAGCGGCGGCGCGTTCAACGACGACGCCTTCGACGACTTCGTGCGCGATGTCGCCGCGGCGCGCGAAGCGAGCCCGCTGACGACGGCGGACCTCGCCGGAACGCCGCTCGCCGCCAGCACCGAAGGCCTGCTGCTGCAGCGCGAAGGCCACGCGACCGCGCTCGTCGCACTGTCGAACCTGCGCGATCCCGCTGCGGTGGCGCGTGTCGCGCAGGCGCACGGCGCACAGCTGCTCGACCTGAAGCAGGCGTCGGAGTCGCTGGTCGCGCAGTACCGCGAACGCGTGCTGTGGGCGCTTGCGCTTGCGACCGTGCTGCTCGCCGCGGCGGTGTGGTTCGCGCTGCGCTCGCCGCGCCGCGTGCTGCGGGTGCTCGCGCCGATGGCGCTGACGACGCTGCTGATCCTCGCGGTGCTGCGCGGTTTCGGTGTCGAACTGAACCTGTTCCACCTGGTGTCGTTGATCCTCGCCGCGGGGCTCGGACTCGATTACGCGCTGTTCTTCGACCACGCCGGCGACGATCGCGCCGAACAGTTGCGCACGCTGCACGCGGTGATCGTGTGCAGCCTCACGACGCTGCTGGTGTTCGCGCTGCTGGCGACGTCGAGCATCCCGGTGCTGCGGGCGATCGGCGGCACGGTCGCGCTCGGCGTCGCGTTCAACTTCGTGCTGGCGCTGCTGATCGTTCGCGAGCCGGTGAAGGAGATCGCATGAGCGTCGGCATGATCGCGCGCGACGAGATCCTCACGCTCGTGCCGCATGGCGGCGCGATGTGCCTGTGGGACGAAGTCGTCGAGTTCGACGCGCAGTCGATCCGGCTGCGCGCGTTCAATCATCGCGATGCCGCGCATCCGTTGCGTCATCGCGACCGGCTCCACGGCGTGCACCTGGGCGAATATGGCGCGCAGGCGATGGCCGTCCACGGTGGGTTGCTGGCGCGCGCGGCAGGCGAGGGCGTCAGGCCCGGCATGCTGGTCGCGCTGCGCGATGTCACGCTGAACGTCGCACGCATCGACGACCTGCCCGGCGCGCTGGAAGTACACGCGCAATGCCTGATGGCCGACGCGTCCGGCAGCCAGTACCGTTTCGTCATCACGCACGACCGCGCGACGCTCGCGAGCGGGCGCGCCGCCATCCTGCATTCGCTTCCGGGAGACGCCGCATGAGCGCACGCAAGCACACCGGTCCGTGTCGCGCCCTCGTCACCGGCGGCAGCGGCGACATCGGCGGCGCGATCTGCCAACGCCTGGCGGCCGACGGCTGCGAGGTGATCGTGCACGCCAACCGCAATGTCGAGCGCGCGCAGGCCGTGGTCGACGCGATCGGGGCGGCTGGCGGATCGGGGCAAGCGGTCGCGTTCGACGTAGCCGACGCCGAGGCCACGCAGGCGGCGATCGCGACCTTGCTCGAAGCCGGCCCGATCCAGGTGGTCGTCAACAACGCCGGCGTGCACGACGACGGCCCGATGGCCGGCATGAGCGAGGCGAAGTGGAAGCGCGTCATCGACGTCTCCCTTCACGGTTTCTTCCACGTCACGCAGCCGCTGCTGCTGCCGATGGCGCGGACGCGCTGGGGCCGCGTGGTCAGCGTGTCGTCGGTGGCGGCGGTGCTGGGCAATCGCGGGCAGGCGAATTACGCCGCGGCCAAGGCGGCGCTGCACGGCGCGACCAAGTCGCTCGCGCGCGAGATGGGCAGCCGCGGCATCACCTGCAACGTGGTGGCGCCGGGCGTGGTCGAGGGCCGCATGGCCGACGCCGCATTCCCGGCCGAGGCCATCAAGCAGCTGGTTCCCGCCGGCCGGGCCGGGCGGCCCGACGAGGTCGCGGCGCTGATCGGATTCCTGTGCTCGGACGCCGCCGGCTACATCAACGGGCAGGTCATCGGCGTCGACGGCGGGATGACCTGAACGGACGGCGACTTTGTTCGCTTCGGCGCGACCGCCACTGTCGTAGGATCGCCGCAACCCAACACGGAGACGCCGCCATGCGCCGCATCGCCACGACGCTCGCAGCACTCGCACTGGCCGCGCTGGCCGGTTGTTCGTCCACTTCGCAACTGGTGACCGGCACGCCGCGCACGCCGATCGATCCGGCGCAGGTCCGCGTCTACTACACGCCGCCGCCAGGCGGATTCGAGGAAATCGCCCGCCTGGAGACGGCCAGCGGCAGCTTCACCTACGGCGAGCAGAACAAGCTGAACGACGTGATCGCCAAGCTGCGCACCGAGGCCGCGAAACTCGGCGCCAACGGCGTGCTGTTCATGGGCACGCAGGACACCGGCGGCGGCAGCAGCGTCGGCCTCGGCGTGGGCGGCGGCAGCTCCAGCGGCTACCACGGCGGCAGTTTCAGCGGCGGCGGCATCGGCGTGAACATCTCGCCGACCAAGAAGTTCGCGCAGGCCGTGGCGATCTACGTCGCCAACCCGCCGCCGGCGACCGCCCCCCAGACGCCTGCCACGGTGCCGCCGGCGCAGCCGGTGAAGTGATCTATTGGTGTCATCCCCGCGAAGGCGGGGATCCATCCGTCCGAGCCAACACGTCGTCCGCAGATTGACGCGCCGGATCGATGGATTCCCGCCTTCGCGGGAATGACGGCACAAAACCAGTAACGACGACTCCTACGACGACCGCGTCTGCACCACGCCCATTGGCGGCGGCGCGAACTCGCCCGATGGATCGTCGATCAACGCCGGATTCGCCTGGATCCGGCGGTACATCTCGGGAATGCCACCCTTCCGCAGCACACCCAGCACCACGTGCGAGGTGATGCGCGAGAAATCGCGCAGCGGTTTGAAATGGCTCGGGCGGAACTGCTCGTCGCTGTGCACGCACTTGTAACGCGATTCGATCGGCACCGAGACGCAGCGCGTGCCCAGCTGCTGCGCGGCGGAAATCAGGATCTGCGCCTCGAACACGAAATCCTCGCCGGGCACGTCGGTCAGCGCGGCGACCGCAGCCGGATACAGGCGTTGCCCGCTCTGCGTGTCGGCGATCTGGTAGCCCGTGCCCCACGCGATGCCCCAGTCGGCGAACTCGTTGGCGAGGCGTCGATAGACCGGTTGCTGCGAGCGGCGACGCAGGCGCGCGCCGATCACGATGTGGCCCGGATGTCGGTTCGCCGCCGCGAGCAGGCGCGGGATGTCGCTGGGAAGATGCTGTCCGTCGCCGTCCATGCTGACGATGGCGCGGGCGCCCATGCGCAGCGCGTGCGCGAAACCATCGCGCAGGCTCGCGCCCTTGCCCATGCGCTGCGCGTGCCGGATCACGGTGACCGGCAAGTCGGCGATGCGGTCGGCGGTGCCGTCGTCGGACCCGTCGTCGATCACCAGCACGCGCGGGCATTCGGCCAGCGCGCCCTCGACGACGTCGCGGATGCGCAGCGCTTCGTTCAGGGCGGGGATCACGACGATGACGTCGTCGCGGCTCAGGTACGGATGGATCATGGGTTCACCTCCACCAACAGGTCGTGCGCGGCGCTGGCGGGCAGCACCGCCGTGCCGGCGCCATGCGCGAGCACGTCGAACAACGGGAGCATCGGCGCCATCGCATTGGCCGACGCGAAGCGCGCGAGCGGGCCGCTGGCCGGCTCGCGGGTCGAAACCGGCACCAGGCGTGCCGAAAGGCGCGGGCCGGCACCGTCGCGCGACAGCACCAGCGCGCCGCCGAGCAGGCCTTCGCTCGGCGCCATCTTCGCCAGAGGCCCGGCGGACTGGCCGTCGTAGGCGACCAGCAGCACCGCGTCGGCGTCGTCGTGCAGCTGCGTGAGCGCCTCGATCAGGCCTTGCGCGAAGCTCGCCGTGTACGCGCTGATCGCGTTGGCCGGCTGCATCGCGCCGGTGCCGATGGTCCAGTAGCCGGCGGCGGCGTTGTGCACGGAATTGTGGAAACGCGTGGGCGACAACGCGCGCGGATCGGCCGCGAGCGTCGTGCACATGTAGTCGGTGATCGCCAGCTCGCCATGCGTCGATGCGAACACCGACGGCAGCGACGCGGGATCGCGCGACGCGGCTTCGCATGCGGCCATCGCGACTTCCAGCGCGATGGCGACGGTCTCCGGCGCGCGGCGGCGTTCGTTCGCCGGCAGCAACTGCGGCGACGGTCGCGCCGGCGCATCGGCGGGTTGCGCGCCGCTGGATGCGAACTCGCGCGCCGCCGGCCACGAGGGCAAGCCCCGCGTCCAGAAACCGATGCCTTCGACCTTCGCTTCCAGACGGCTCATGCGCGACCGAACACCAGCGAGCAGTTGTTGCCGCCGAAACCGAAGGAGTTGTTCATCGAGTAACGGATGTCGGCGCGCTGCGGCGCGAAGCGGATCTGCGGGCCGCAGGCGGTGTCTGGCGTGTCGCTGTTCAGCGTGCCGGGCAGTTCGCCGCGTTCCAGCGCGATCAGGGCGATCGTCGATTCGACGATGCCGGCCGCGCCGAGCGTATGGCCGGTCCAGCCCTTGGTCGAACTGGCATGCAGCGCATCGGGAAAGAGCGACGCCACGGCCGCGGCTTCGATGGAATCGTTGGCCGGCGTGGCGGTGCCGTGCAGGTTGAGGTAACCGACCTCGGCCGCGTCGATGCCGGCGCGTGCGAGCGCATCGCGCATCGCCAGCCGCGCGCCGAGGCCTTCCGGATGCGGCGAGGACATGTGGTGCGCGTCGCTGGATTCGCCGTAGCCGCGCAACTGCAGGCCGGTGTCGCCGTCGTTGGCGCGTTCGAGCAGCGCGAAACCGCCGGCTTCGCCGAGCGACAGACCATTGCGCGTCGCATCGAACGGACGACAGGGTTCGCTCGATACCAGCTGCAGCGAATTGAAACCGAACAGCACGCTGCCGCAGAGCGTATCCACGCCGCCGACGAGCGCGGCGTCGACGAGGCCGGCGTCGATCATGCGCGCGGCCTGCGCGAACACCTTCGCGCTCGACGAGCACGCGGTCGCCACCGTGATGCATGGGCCGCGAAGGCCGGTCGCCTGCTGCACGAACTCGCCGAGCGAATGCGGCGTGTGCACGTGCGGTCGGGCGAACCGCTCGGCGAACTCGCCGTCTTCCAGCGCGGTGTAGGCCGCTTCGGTGCTGCCGATGCTGGAGGTCGAGGTGCCGACGATCACCGCGACGCGCTCGGCGCCATGGCGCGCGACGGCGTCGTCGATCGCCGCGCGCAGGCCGTCCTGCGCCAGCGCCAGCCAGGCCAGGCGGTTGTTGCGCGAATCCCAGGGCTGGAGCGATGCGGGAAGCTCGACGGTTTCGAGCCCATCGACGCGGCCGATCCAGCAGTCCAGACGTGCGTCGTCGCCGAAATCGTTCCGGCGCAGCCCGGTGCGGCCTTCGGCCAACGCCTTCGCCAACGCATCCCGTCCGCGGCCGACGGCACTGGTGGCGGTGCAGGCGCGGATCGCAAGGGGCGCCATGCGGCGGGCAGTGGACGGCGGAAGCGTGGACGGCACGAAACATTCCCGGACAACGTTCGCGGAAGTATAGCGAGCGCTGTGTCGGTGCCTCCTGCACGGGCCGCCGGTGCCGCGGGAATTCACGGGGCGTGGAGGGGGTGTCGGAATTGGGTGAAGCGGGCGGCTGCCGACCAGCACGCCTCGGCGTCTGGCGCCTCACGCTCACAAGGCGCGGAAATCAGATCAAACACCGTCATCCCGGCGAAAGCCGGGACCCAGGCCCGTAGCGCCTGGGCACTGCCGAGGGACTTCACCAGATCCGCGTCACGCCGGCGAAAGCTGGAATCCATTTCGACGTGCGGTCAGTGCGAGCGAGTGAGGGTGAGAGAGCATGACTGCATCGCACGCCCCGACCCTCACCCCAACCCCTCTCCCGGTGGGAGAGGGGCTTAAGCGGCCGCCGCGGCCGCGTTTCCGCGCTTACTTTTTCAACTGCGCCGGAATGAACTGCTCGCGCACGGCCTTGGCCAGCAGGTCCGGCGGGAGCAGGCCCTGGTCGAGGAGGAAGTTGTTGAACGCGAGGCGATCGAACTTGTCGCCCAGCGCGATCTCGGTCTCCATGCGCAGTTCGAGGATGCGGGTGTAGCCGTAGAAGTAGCTGCCCGCCTGGCCCGGGGCGTTGAAGGTGTAGCGGTCCAGCTCCTGCTTCGTCATCGCCTCCGACAGCCCGACCTTCTCGCGCAGGATGCGGCCGGCCGCCTCGCGGTCGATCAGCCCCAGGTTCAGCATCGGATCGAGCATCGCGCGCGCGGCGCGCATGAGGCGGAACTGCAGCGCGATCAGCTGACCGTCCAGCGGCTCGTACGGCACCATCTCGGCTTCGGCGTACAGCGCCCAGCCTTCCACGTTGACCGAGTTGAACGCGAACATCGTGCGCGCCAGCGAGATGCCGCGCTCGACCATCGCGGTGAACTGCAGCTCGTGGCCCGGACGGCCTTCATGCGCCGACAGCGTCCAACGCACCGCATCGAAGTTGAAGTCGTCGTATTCCAGCGCCTTGCCCTCGGCGGTCGGCACCGACACCGGCAGCACGAACTGGCCCTGCTGCCCCGTGTTGCCGATCAGCGGCGCCGGCAGGAAATGCGGCGCGGGCTGCGCGGCCGATTCGGCTTCGCTGCCCAGGCGCATCACCATCGGACGGTTCGGCACGTCGACGATGCGCTCGGAGCGGATGATCGGATCGATCTGGTCGATCACCGTGCGATAGCGCGCCTCGAGCTGGTCGTTGGGCATGTTGCGCTTCTTCAGCGCATTGATGACGGCGACGTAATCGTGCGGATCGGCGACGGTGAGGTTGTTCGCCTTCGCCACCAGCGGCGCGAGCTGCTGCATCGCCGCTCGCGTTTCCATGAACTCCACCTGCGCGCGGCGGACCAGCAGCTGCGGGTCGATGTCGATGCCGTACTGCTTGAGGCTGTTGGCGTACAGCTCCGGCGGCAGCTTCGTGTCGGTGCGTGCAGTCGGCAGCACGTTGGCGCGTGCCCACGTGCCGTAATCCTTCAGCTGCGTCTCCATCGCGGCGAGCGCGGGCTCGGCCCCTTCGATCTTGTACTTGGCGAACAGCTTGCGGATGCCGTCGACGTAGGTGTCGACATTGCCCAGCGCCTGCTCGACCTCGAGCTTCGTCGGATGCACGAGCTGCGCATTCGCCGCGGCTTCGGTGTAACGCGCCTTCGCCAGCTCGGTGATCGGCGTCTTCTCGGTGCCCATCCCGACGTAGTTCTTCAGGCGGTCGAGCGCCTTGGCGCGGCGCTCGGGCGGCGTCTGGTCGGACAGCAGGCCCTGCAGGCCGCTGAACACCGTCTGCGGCACGTCGCTCCACGGCAGCGTCAGGCGCTGGGTGAGTTCGCTGGTGGCGATGTTCTCGTCGGCCGCGCGGATCATGATTTCCAGATCCTGGCGCACGTTCGGATCGCGTTCGACGGCGAGCTTGGCTTTCAGTTCGTCGCGCGCCTTGGCAGTCGCGGCACGGAAGCGCTCGGGATTCTGCGGCTTGAGGTCGGCAACGCGATCGTCGTAACCCGGCACGCCGAAGAACGACATGCCCTCCGGCGCGAACTCGGCCTGCGCCTTGAGCAGGATGTTGGCGTACTCGTTGCTGGTAGCGACCCATGCCGGCGTGGGCTTCGCAGCGGGCTTGGCGGCCGTCGACTTCGCGGCAGGCTGCGCCGCCTGCGCGAGCATCGGCGCGCCGGTGGCGAGGGTGAGGGACAGGGCAATCGCGAGGGTCAGCGGCTTGGTCATGGCATCGGCAGGAAGGGGTCCGACGGCGAGCATGGCGGCTGCGGCGTCCGGGCACCATGCCCCGAAGGTCACTGCGCGCCGTGCGGGGCAGGAATCAACGGACGGTCGTCCCGCAGTCGCCGGGATGATGGTTGCTCTGGACCGCTCCCGGTCTTCCCGGTCGACGCGAGCCGCGGTTAAAAAAAAGCCCGGCGAATGCCGGGCTCTCTCGTTCCTGCGACCAGCCGCGCTTACGGCTTGAGGCAACGGTCGAAGAAGTTCTCCGTCAGCTTCAGGCGGTGCAGGTTGTCCGCGCCCTTCAGGCCGTGCTTCGCGCCGGGGTAGGTCATCAGCTCGAACGGCAGGCCGCGCTTCTGCAACGCGCTCATCAGCGCGGTGGAGTTGGTGAACAGCACGTTGTCGTCGGCCATGCCGTGGATCAGCAGCAGCTTCGACGTCAGGCCGTCGATGTGCTCCAGCACGCGCGCTTCCTGGTAGCCGGCGACGTTGGCCTTCGGCAGGCCCATGTAGCGCTCGGTGTAATGCGTGTCGTACAGCGCCCAGTCGGTGACCGGCGCGCCCGCCGCGCCGCAGGCGTACTGGTTTGATGCCTTCGCAAGCAGCATCAGCGTCATGTAGCCGCCGTTGGACCAGCCGTACACGCCGATGCGCGAGCCGTCGATCCACGGCTGCGACTTCAACCACTCCACGCCCTTCAGCTGGTCGGCCACTTCCACCGTGCCCTGCTTCCCGTACAGCGCGCCGCCGAAGGCCGCGCCGCGACGCGGGGTGCCTCGGTTGTCGAGCGAGAACACCACATAGCCGTGCTGCGCGAGGTACTGGTTGAAGTCCGGCGCCCACGCGCGCTTGACCGTCTGCGACGCCGGACCCCCGTACACCATCACCACGACGGGATAGCGCTTGTTCGCGTCGAAGCCGGCGGGCTTGATGAGGCTGTACTGCAGCGGCGTCGTGCCATCGGCGGCCTTGAGCGTGCCGAACTCGATCGGACGATGCGCGCCGGCGTACTTCGCGTACGGATGCTGCGGATCGGCGAGGTCGTTCTTCAGCAGCGCGGCGATGCGCGTACCGTCGTTGCGGAACAGCTCCAGCTGCGGCGGCGTGGTCGGGTTCGACCAGTTGTCGACGTACACGCTCGCATTGGCGGCGAAGCTGGCCGCGTGCGTGCCGTCGGTCCTGGACAGGCGCTCGATCGCGCCGCCCGCGAGCGGCACGCGGTACACCTGTGCGTCCATCGGCGAATCCTTGCCGGCGGCGAAGTAGACGAAGCCGGCGGCTTCATCGACCGCGAGCACGCCATCCACCGGCCAGTCGCCGGAGGTCAGCGCGGTCGCCTTCGAGCCGTCTTCGCTCAATACGTACAGATGTTCGAAACCGCTGCGCTCGCTGTTCCAGAGGATGCGGCCGTCCTTGAGGAAACGCAGGTCGTCGTGCAGCGGAACCCAGGTCTTGCTCGTCTCGGTCTGCAGCACGCGCTGGCCGCCACTGGCGAGATCGGCCTCGATCAGTTCAAGCCGATGCTGGTCGCGCGACTGGCGCTGGAACGTCAGGCGCTGCGGATCGCGCCAATCGACGCGCGCGAGGTAGATGTCCTGTTCCTTGCCAAGGTCCACCCACTTCGGCGCGGCACCGGCTTTCGGCGCGATCACGCCGAGTTTCACCAGCACGTTGCGATCGCCTGCGGCGGGATAACGCTGTTCGACCACCTCGGTGCGATCCGGATACACCTCGTAGCGCTTCTGCACCGGCACCGGCGTTTCGTCGATGCGCGCGAAGGCGATGGCCGAGTCGTCCGGCGCCCACCAGTAGCCGGTGTGGCGGTTCATTTCCTCGTCGGCGACGAATTCCGCCACGCCGTTGCCGATGACGTCGCTGCCATCGCGCGTGAGCTGGATCGACTTGCCGCTCGCAAGGTCGATGACCCACAGGTTGCGGTTGCGCACGAAGCTGACGAAGCCGCCGCGGGGCGACAGCTTCGGATCGGTGGCGAAACCTTCGCCATTGGTGAGCTTGCGCACGGCCGACTTGCCGGTCTTCGCCAGGTCGTACAGGTACAGCTCGCCGCCGAGCGGGAACAGCAGCGAGCGGCCGTCCGGCGCCCACTGGTAATCGACGATGCCGCTGAGCGCGGCGATGCGCTGGCGCTCGCGGCGCGCCTTCTCCTCGTCGCTGAGCACTTCGTCGCCCGGCAGGATGTCGTCGGCGTCCACCAGCTTCGCCGTCTGCCCGCTGGCGATGTCGTACGCCCACAGGTCCAGCCGGTTCTTGTTGCTGTCCTTGCCGCGCAGGAACGTCACGCGCTTGCCGTCCGGCGAGACCTTCGCCTTCATCAGGCTGGGGCCCGACAGCGGGGCGTCGCCGGCCAGCGCTTCGAGCGTGAGCTTGATTGGCGCGGACGCGGTCTGGGCGGGAGCGGCGAGGGTGGGAAGGGCGACGGTCATGGCGAGCAGGCAGGCGGCGAGGCCGCGGACGTTGAGGTTCTTCATGCGTTGGAGTTGGCGGGCGTTCCGAAGAGGATCTTGTGCATTTCCGGCGTCATCTCGCGCTTGGCTCCGTAGCGCTCGGCCAGCGCGTAGGCGCGCTGCACGGCGGGGCGCTGGGCGACGGCTTCATGCCATCGGCGGACGTTGGCGAATTCGGTCAGGTCCAGCGGCGCCTTCGTGTAGGGATTGATCCACGGGTGCGCGGCCATGTCGGCGATGGAGTAGTCGCCGGCGATGAACTCGCGGCCTTCCAGCTGGCGGTCGAGCACGCCCAGCAGCCGCAGCACTTCGCGCTTGTAGCGGTCCTTCGCGTAGGCGATGTCTTCCGGCGCATAGACGTGGAAGTGGCCGTACTGGCCGGTCATCGGGCCCAGGCCGCCGATCTGCCAGTGCAGCCACTGGCTCACCAGCGTGCGCCCGCGCAGGTCCTGCGGGACGAAACGGCCGGTCTTGTTGGCGAGGTAGGCGAGGATCGCGCCGGACTCGAACACGCTGATGTGCATGCCCTCGTCGCCGGGATCGCGATCGACGATGGCCGGCATCTTGTTGTTCGGGGAGATCTTGAGGAACTCCGCCTTGAACTGGTCGCCGGCGCCGATGTCGACGGGGTGGATCGTGTAGTCCAGCCCGGCTTCCTCGAGGAAGATCGTGATCTTGTGGCCGTTGGGGGTGGGCCAGTAATGCAGGTCGATCATGGGGGCGGAACTCCGGCGGGCTGGGGGCCGTCCAGTGTAAGGGCAGGGGCGGTGTGCCCGGTCCGGCCGGACGCAATGCTGAATTCCAACGTCCTTCAGACGCGCATTGGCGGCTGTCATGGCCGGCCGGTACCCTAGCCGGCCCCCCGATCCCGAACCGAGCGCCGCCGCATGTCCGATCCGCGTCCCGCCCCGATGAACCCGCTTCCCGCCCTGATCTTCTCCTCGCGTTGGTTGCAGCTGCCGCTGTACCTGGGGCTGATCGTCGCTCAGGGCGTGTACGTATTCCTGTTCGGCAAGGAGCTGTGGCACCTGATCCACCGCGCGCCTTCCCTGGGCGAGCAGGAAATCATGCTGATCGTGCTCGGCCTGATCGACGTGGTGATGATCTCCAACCTGCTGGTGATGGTGATCGTCGGTGGCTACGAGACCTTCGTGTCGCGCCTGAACCTGCAGGGCCATCCGGACCAGCCGGAATGGCTGAGCCACGTCAACGCGAGCGTGCTGAAGGTGAAGCTGGCGATGGCGATCATCGGCATCTCGTCGATCCACCTGCTCAAGACGTTCATCGCCGCCGGCGCGCTCAAGGGGCTGCCGTTCTGTACCGCTGAACAGTTGGCGGAGATGAAGGCACAGCTGGCGATCACCAGCACGCAATGCACGCAGATGACGTCCGACGGCGTCATGTGGCAGACGATCATCCACTGCGTGTTCATCCTCTCGGCCATCGGCATCGCCTACACCGACCGTCTGATGTCCGCCGCGTCGAACGCGGCTCACAAGGACGCGCACGCGCACTAACGCGCGGGCGCGGGTTCCGCTGCGCCGCGCATGATCGAGCGGCGCAATGCGGCGCTCTCCGCACCTTCATCGAACGCCAGCGCATCGCCGCGCCGCATGATGCCAAGCTCGCGATACACCGCATCCAGCGGGGGAAAGGCGCGCGACTGGACCAGTCGCGCGTAGTTCGACGAGAACACCTTCGTGCCGGAGAGCCGGTCGAGTTCGGCGATGAACTTCGCAGGCGCCGTCTCGCCGGTGCCGCTGAGGCAGCAGTCCGAGTATTTCGACAGGACGGCATCCAGGCTGGTTGCGTGGTCGCGTCGCAGCGCGACGTCGGCCTGCAGCCAGAACGCCGCGCCAGCCCAGTACACGCGCATCGTGCCTTCGTGCGTGCGGCTGAGTTCGACCAGCGGCGCACCGCTGGATTCGCGGCGGCCGCGACCGAAGCCGGCGTCGAGCAACTCCCACGCGCGCTCCGGCGTGAGCAGCCCGGCGCGGGCGCGCAGCACGTTCTGGTAGTAGCTCGCGAGTCCTTCCGACAGCCAGCGGCCGTCGCGCCCCATGTACGGATGGAACAGGTGCGAGAGCTCGTGGATCGCCGTCCAGTCGGCACGAAGTTCCGCCGGCGTCGCGTCGTCGCGCACGAACAGCAGCACCGCCGTATCGCCGCGCCGCAGCGTCTGGCCCCACGGCACCGGGCTTTCGTCGTCGCGGGCGGCTTCGCGCGCGACCTGCTCGATGCGCACGCGCGCGCTGTGGAGCGGATAGCGCCCGAACGCGGTCAGCTGCGCCTGCGCGACTTCGGCCAGCCAGTCCTGCAACTGCGCGCGGCGGCGTGCGTCGTCCACGCCGATGACGCTGACCTGCAGCGCGCTGTCGCCGGCACGCAGGGTGCGTTCGGCGTCGCGGGCGGCATCGGAAGCCGCCTGCGCGGCGCTGCCGGCCGAGGCGGTGGCGAAGATCAGCCCGGCCGCGATCCGCAGCGTTTTCGACGTCGGACGCATTCAGCTCCCTCCGCGATGGCCCGCGACGCGGGCGATGAGACCGCCGCCGCTACAATACCCGCATGGATGTCTCCCACCTGCTCGACGCGCTGAATCCAGCGCAGCGCGAGGCCGTCAGCGCCCCGCCCGGTCATTACCTCGTCCTCGCCGGCGCCGGTTCCGGCAAGACCCGCGTGCTCACTCACCGCATCGCCTGGATGAACGAAGTCCACGGCGTGCCGACCCACGGCATCCTCGCGGTGACCTTCACCAACAAGGCCGCCGGCGAGATGCGCCACCGCGTCGACGGCCAGCTGCGCCACGGCGCGCGCGGCATGTGGATCGGCACCTTCCACGGACTCGCGCATCGCCTGCTGCGCCTGCACTGGCAGGAAGCGAAATTGCCCGAAGGCTTCCAGGTGCTCGATTCGGACGACCAGCTGCGCCTGGTCAAGCGCGTCGTGCAGGCGCTGGAATTCGATGAAACGCGCTTCCCGCCGCGGCAGATCGTGTGGTGGATCAACGCGCAGAAGGACGAAGGCCGCCGCCCGCACAACCTGCAACCGACGTCCGGCGATCCGTGGGCCGACGTCATGCACAAATGCTACGAGGCCTACCAGGAGCGCTGCGAACGCGCGGGCCTGGTCGATTTCGCCGAACTGCTGCTGCGCGCGCACGAGCTGCTGCGCGACAACCCGGCGCTGCTGGCGCATTACCGGCATCGCTTCCGCGAGATCCTCGTCGACGAGTTCCAGGACACCAACGCGATCCAGTACGCCTTCGTGCGCGTGCTCGCGGGCGACACCGGGCACGTGTTCGTCGTCGGCGACGACGACCAGTCGATCTACGGCTGGCGCGGCGCGAAGGTCGAGAACATGCAGCGGTTCCTGAAGGATTTTTCCGGCACGCACACGATCCGCCTGGAGCAGAACTACCGCTCCAGCGCGAACATCCTGGAAGCGGCGAACGCGGTCATCGCGCACAACCCGGATCGCCTGGGCAAGAACCTCTGGACTGACAGCGGCACGGGCGAGCCGATCGACCTGTACGCCGCGTACAACGAGATGGACGAGGCGCGCTTCGTCGTCGAACGCCTGCGCCAGTGGGTGCGCGACGGCGGCAGCTACGGCGAGGTCGCCATCCTCTACCGCAGCAACGCGCAGTCGCGCGCGTTCGAAGAATCGCTGCTGTCCGAACAGGTGCCGTACCGTGTCTACGGCGGCTTGCGCTTCTTCGAGCGCGCCGAAATCAAGGACACGCTGGCCTACCTGCGCCTGATTGCCTCGCGCCTGGACGACGCGGCGTTCGAGCGCGCCGTGAACACGCCGACGCGTGGCATCGGCGAGCGCACGCTGGACGAAGTGCGACGCCGCGCGCGGGCCGATGGCGTTTCGCTGTGGGAGGCGTCGCGTCGGATCGTCGGCGAGAACGGCCTGGCGGCTCGCGCGCGCAATGCGGTCGCGGGCTTCCTCGCGATGATCGACGACCTCGACAACGAACTGGCGTCGATGACGCTGCCGGAGAAGATCGACCACGTGTTGATCCGCTCGGGTCTTCGCGAGCATTACTTCAACGAATCGCGTGGCCAGCTGGATTCGCGCGTGGACAACCTGGACGAACTGGTGTCGGTAGCCTCGCGCTTCACGCGCACCGACGACGAGGACGCGGCGGCGATGCCGGAACTGGTGGCCTTCCTCAGCTACGCCGCGCTGGAAGCCGGCGAAGGCCAGGCCCAGGCCGGCGAGGAAGGCGTGCAGCTGATGACGCTGCACAGCGCGAAGGGGCTGGAATTCCCGCTGGTGTTCCTGGCCGGCATGGAAGAGGGCGTGTTCCCGAGCGGCCGCTCCACGGAAGAGTCCGGTCGCCTCGAAGAGGAGCGGCGCCTCGCGTACGTCGGCATCACGCGCGCGCGGCAGAAACTCGTGCTCAGCTACGCCGAATCGCGCCGCATCCACGGCGCCGACATGTACGGCGTGCCGTCGCGTTTCCTGCGCGAGATCCCGGCACCGCTGCTCAACGAAGTGCGCCCGAAGGTGCAGGTCTCGCGCCCGTACAGCGGCGGCGTGCAACGCGGCGTGCTGGGCGCCAGTCGCGGCCACGCGCCGCTGGAGCAGCCGGCGGTGCGCTTGGGCTCGCAGGTGAAGCATCCCTCGTTCGGCATGGGAACCGTGACCGATTACGAAGGCAGCGGCGCGCACGCGCGCGTGCAGGTGAACTTCGACGATGCCGGCAGCAAGTGGCTGGTGCTGGCGTATGCGAATCTGCAGCCGGCGTGAGGAATAAGATCTGAGGACGTGCAGCGGTTCGCGCGTCGCAGTTCGTCGAGATAGCCCCTCATTAAGCCGTCATCCCGGCGAAAGCCGGGACCCAGGCTGATAGCGCGTCAGATGTGCGATGTGGGGCCTGCGGATGAGCTTCCAGCCTGGGTCCCGGCTTTCGCCGGGATGACAGCGGAAAGAAAGCTGGTAGAACGGGCGCGCGCCCGCCTCACTTCCTCAACTTCACCGTCTCGTCGAGCGAGCCATCGGGCAGCAGCGCCACGCAGCGCTTGCGGTCGCGGTCGAACAGCACCGGCATCGGGTCCTGGAAGAGCGGTCGGCGGACGAACTCCAGCGTCCACTGGAAATGCTCCAGCTGTTCCAGCGTGCGCGTCTGCTCGGGCGTGAGGCCGGCGCGCAGCGCGGCGGCGTCGGGCGTCGGCTTGGGCGTGCGTCGTTCTTTCCCGGACACTCCGGTGTTTCCTCCGTTGCGCCGCATACAGACGGTGCGGCGACCCGTTAACGGCGTCGCGCGAGGAAACTTGAGCCCGCGGACATCGATCGACGCGCAGACTATGGCGCAGGCTTACAGCGCGTCGTGAAACACGATGCCCAAAGTGTGACGTCGACCTGAACGCACGCGACTGACGCCGTGCCGGAGGTTCACGCGGTACGTGCCGCGCGTTCCTTTCACGGGCCGGTGATGCACGGCGAACACGACCGCATCGCCACGTCGCAGCGGCACCACATCGGCGCGCGACTGCATGCGCGGTCGCTGCTCGGTGAGCACGAACTCGCCGCCCTCGAAGTCGTCATCCGGCTCCGACAACAGCACCGCCATCTGAAGCGGGAAGACGTGTTCGCCGTAGAGATCCTGATGCAGGCAGTTGTAGTCGCCGGCGTCGTAGCGCAACAGCAGCGGCGTCGGCCGCACCTGTCCGGCGTCATGGCAGCGTTGCAGGAAATCGACGTGAGCCTCGGGATAGCGCACGTCGATCCCCATCGCCGCGTTCCAGCGGTTCGCCACCGGCGACAGGTGGGGATACACCGCCGTGCGCAGCATCGCGACGGTCTCGGGCAACGGATAGGCGAAGTAGCGGTACTCGCCGCTGCCGAAGCCGTGGCGCGCCATCACGACACGGCTGCGGAATCCGTCCGGCCGGTCGTAGAGCGCGGCGATCGCGCGGCATTCGGTTTGGTCGAGCAGGCCCGGCAGGATCGCGTGGCCGCAGGCGTCGAGCGCCGCGGCGACGCGTTCCCAGTCCTGCCACGCGATGCGCTGGGCGAGCGCCTTCGCGTCGCGGCGCAGGGCGACGGCGGCGCTCATGCGTGCGCCTCGCGCTGCAGCAGCGCCCGCTTGCGTGCGACGCCCCAGCGGTAGCCGGAGAGGCCGCCGTCGGCTGCCACCACGCGATGGCACGGCACGACCACGGCCAGCGGGTTCGCCGCGCATGCGGCCGCGACGGCCCGCGCCGAATCCGGCATCCCGAGGCGCCGCGCCAGTTCGCCGTAGCTCACGGTCGAGCCCTCCGGAATGCGGCGCAGCGCCTGCCAGACCTTCACCTGGAACGGCGTGCCCTGCAGGTCGACGGGTACGCCGAACCCGAGGTGTGGCGCCTCGATGCAGTCGACGACCGCTTCCAGCACCGCTTGCACGCCCCCCGTGTCCACCGCGAGCGCGGCGCCGGGCAGCCGCGATTGCAGATCGCGCACCAGGACGTCGGCGTCATCGCCGAACAGCACCGCCCGCAGTCCCGCATCGCCCTGCGCGACCAGCACAAGCCCGAGCGAGCTGTCGCCGATGGCGAAGCGGATGGTCTGGCGCACGTTATCGCGGCGCGGATGGCAACGCCGGCATGCGCGGAAACCGGCGCGTTCGGCGTCGTCCGGCGTTGCGTGGAAGTCCACGTTGCGCGGCAGCGGCCGGCGCGCGGCGCACGAGGGCCGGCAGTACACGCCGGTGGTTTTCACCGAGTAGATGAAGCGCCCATCGGCGGCGCGATCGCGTGCGCACAGCGCGAGCCAGCGCGGGTCGCGTTCGATGTCGAAGGAAAGTGTCTGGAGCGTCATCGCGTTCTCCCGTGGGACGTCACGCGATGGAGTCTGTACGGCGCGCCGCACGCCCGATATCCGGATCGTGCGGCGGCTTTGCGGCGCGGATTACCAGCTCAGCAACTTGTACTGCACCGGCGAGATCGGACCTTCGCCCTTGCTGCTGTCGAGGATGCCGTCGGCGTTGTTGTCGACGAGGTAGTACACCGGACCACGCGCGGGCGTGATGCGCACCACGCGCAGCTGGCCGGCGACGTAGTACTCGTCGATGGTGTCGCCGCCGCTGACGGTGCGCGAGCGCACTTCGGGATCCTGGAGCCCGACCGTCGGATCGTCGTTGCCCATCGTCGCGCAGCCGATCAGGGTCAACGGGAGCAGCAGGGCGAGCAGAGCGTGGCGCATGGCGGACTCCTTGCCGGTCGGCGGGATGCGGATGGCGATGCCCGCAAGGATACGCGCCGGGGCCGCTGCGAGGGGTGATGGGCCGGCCTGCACGGTCGCCAGAGCCGTGCAGCGTAGAATTCCGGCCATGACCGACACGCCCCGCCTCGTCCTCATCGACGGCTCCAGCTATCTCTATCGCGCCTTCCACGCGCTCCCGCCGCTCACCAACGACGCCGGCGAACCCACCGGCGCCTTGTTCGGCGTGGTCAACATGCTGCGCGCGACGCTGAAGGAGCAACCCGCGTACGTGGCCTTCGTCGTCGACGCGCCGGGCAAGACCTTCCGCGACGACCTGTACCCCGAGTACAAGGCCAACCGCGCCGCGATGCCCGACGAACTGCGCGCGCAGGTGCAGCCGATGTGCGACATCGTCAACGCGCTCGGCATGACGATCCTGCGCATCGAAGGCGTCGAAGCCGACGACGTCATCGGCACGCTTGCCGTGCGCGCGGCCGAGCAGGGCATCGACGTCACCATTTCCACCAGCGACAAGGACTTCGCGCAACTCGTGCGTCCCGGCATCGCGCTGGTCAACACGATGAGCGGCAGCCGGCTCGATTCGGAAGCCGGCGTGATCGACAAGTTCGGCGTGCGGCCGGACCAGATCATCGACCTGCTCGCGCTCATGGGCGACAGCGTCGACAACATCCCCGGCGTCGAGAAGTGCGGTCCGAAGACCGCGGCGAAATGGCTCGGCGAATACGGCACGCTCGACAACGTCATCGCGCATGCGGAGTCGATCAAGGGCAAGATCGGCGAGAACCTCCGCGCCGCGCTGCCGCGCCTGCCGCTCAACCGCATGTTGACGACGATCCGCACCGACGTCGATCTCGATCGCGGCCCGACTGATCTCGCTCTTCGCGATCGCCATGTCGATAAATTGCGCGAACTGTACGCGCGCTACGGCTTCAAGCAGGCGCTGCGCGAGCTCGAAGGCCCGGGCGCGGTGGTCGAGGATCACGCGAACAGCCCGACGGGCCTTCGCAACACGGCCGCCGGCCACGCGCGTTCCGGCGCGCCGGCGGAAGCGGTCGATCCGTCGCTGTCGGCGAAGGGCGATTACGAAGCGATCCTGACGCCGGAGCAGTTCGACGACCTGCTTACGCGACTGCGCGATTCGGAGGAGTTCGCGTTCGACACCGAAACCGACTCGCTCGATCCGATGCAGGCCAACCTCATCGGCCTGAGTCTGGCGGCGGAACCGGGCCGCGGCGCATACCTGCCGCTCGGCCACGATTATCCGGGGGCGCCGAAGCAGCTCGACCGCACCGAGGCGCTGGCGGCGCTGCGCACGCTGTTCGAGGATCCCACGCGCAAGAAGATGGGCCAGCACGGCAAGTACGACCTGCACGTGCTGCGTCGAAACGGCATCGAAGTTCGCAATTACGCCGACGACACGATGCTGCAGAGCTTCGTCTACAACGCGACGGCGACGCGCCACGACATGGATTCGCTGGCCAAGCGCTATCTCGGCTACGACACGGTGCGCTACGAGGACGTCGCCGGAAAGGGCGCGAAGTCGATTCCGTTCTCGCAGGTGTCCATCGAGGACGCGATGCGTTACGCCGCCGAGGACGCCGACGTCACGCTGCGCCTGCATCGCGTGCTTTCGCCGAAGGTCGAAGCGGTGCCGGGCCTGGCGCACGTGTACCACGAGATCGAAATGCCGCTGGTGCAGGTGCTCGAACGCGTCGAAGCCAACGGCGTGATGGTCGATGCCGACGAACTGCGCCGGCAATCGGCCGACCTCGGCAAGCGCATGCTCGCCGCGCAGCAGAAGGCGACGGAGCTGGCTGGTCGCACCTTCAACCTGGATTCGCCCAAGCAGCTCGGGCAATTGCTGTTCGACGAACTGAAACTGCCGGCGCTGGTGAAGACGCCGTCCGGTGCGCCGTCGACAAATGAGGAAGCGCTGGAAGCGATCGCCGACCAGCACGAATTGCCGCGGGTGATCCTGGAATACCGCGGCTTGTCGAAGCTGCGGAGCACGTACACCGACAAGTTGCCGGAGATGGTGAACCGCGACACCGGCCGCGTGCACACCAGCTACCACCAGGCCGGCGCGGCGACGGGACGGCTCGCGTCGAGCGATCCGAACCTGCAGAACATCCCGATCCGCACCGACGACGGCCGCCGCATCCGGCAGGCGTTCGTCGCGCCGGAAGGGCGCTGCATCGTCGCGTGCGACTACTCGCAGATCGAGCTGCGGATCATGGCGCACCTGTCGGAGGATCCGAGCCTGCTGCGTGCGTTCGAATCCGGCGCCGACATCCACCGCGCGACGGCGGCCGAAGTCTTCGGCAAGCCGTTCGACGAGGTCAGCAACAACGAGCGCCGCGCCGCGAAGGCCATCAACTTCGGCCTGATGTACGGCATGGGCGCCTTCGGCCTGGCGCGGCAGCTGAACATCTCGCGCGGCGAGGCGCAGGATTACATCGCGCTGTATTTCAGCCGGTATCCGGGCGTGCGCGATTTCATGGAGCGCACGCGCCAGCAGGCGCGCGAGCAGGGGTACGTGGAAACCGTATTCGGCCGCCGCCTGTACCTGGACAACATCCACGCGCGGAACCAGGGCCTGCGCGCGGGCGCGGAGCGAGCGGCGATCAACGCGCCGATGCAGGGCACCGCCGCGGATATCATCAAGCTGGCGATGATCTCCATCGATGGCTGGCTGGCCGATCACCGCGACCGCGCGCTGATGGTGCTGCAGGTGCACGACGAACTGGTGTTCGAGGTCGAGACCGGTTTCGTCGACACCCTGGTGAACGAGGCGCGCGACCGCATGTCCCGGGTGGCCGGATTGCGGGTTCCGCTGCTGGTCGACAGCGGTATCGGCGCGAACTGGGACGAGGCCCACTGACCGTTCGTCGGAAGCCGGATCCGGCAGTTTTCGTGCCACGACCGCCGGGAGGCGGATTTCGCGCGGAACGCGGGGAAAAACGTTTCCAATTCGGTGAATGCCTCCTGAATCCAACGAATTGTTAACCCGGATCTTCACGAACCATCCATGTACGGAATGGTCATATAGGTCGCGACAGGTGCAACGCCTGTCGCCGATCTCTCCCTCCCCTGGAGTGATCCCGGAGCGAAGGCCCCTCCCCAGGTCCCGCTCCCCAGCCCCGCCGGCCCCCCCTGCCTGCGGGGCTTTTTATTTTCCGCGCCGCGGAAAATAAAACCCAAATTTTCGCTGCGCGAAAACTCGGGCCCCACGCTCGCGCCTTCCAATCCCCTGCGGCTGCCGCCGCGCTCCCCTTACTAAGGGGAGCTCCCCGCTCCGGTCAGGACGCAGTGGCCGTCAGCCATTCACTTCCGTCATCCCGGCGAAAGCCGGGACCCAGGCCGTCACGCCATCCGCTCGCCCGACGTGGCGGCGCGAGTTTTCCTCCCCTCGAATTACCGCTAGCGTTCCCGCATCGCGGAAGCGGAGGCGGCCATGTTCGAGATGTCGATGCCGTGGTGGGAGTTCATCCTGCGCGCGGTGGCGGTGTACGTCGTGCTGCTGGGGATGATCCGGATCTCGGGCAAGCGGACGATGGGGCAGTTCACCGCGTTCGACATGCTGCTGATCGTGCTGCTCGGCAATGCGGTGCAGAACGCGCTGCTCGGCAAGGACACCTCGATGACGGGCGGGCTGCTGCTCGCGGCCACGCTCATCGTGCTGAACTGGTCGGTGGGCCTGCTCACTTCTCGCAGCCGCAAGATGGAGCGCCTGCTCGAAGGGGTGCCGGTCGTGCTCGCGCACAACGGGAACGTCTATCGCGACGTGCTGCGTCGCGAGCTGGTCAGCCGCTACGACTTTTCCAAGGCCATGCGCGAGGCCGGCTGCAACGACGTGGACCGCATCCACCTCGCGCTGCTGGAAACCGACGGTCGCATCACCATCCTGTTGCGCGAGCCCCCGGGCAATGGCGACGAGGACGTCTGACCTGCGCGATCAGCCCAGCTCGGCGAGCCAGTCGCGCGGGCGCAGGTAATCGGCCAGGCGCGCCTCGGGGCTGCCGTCTTCGGGCTCGAAACCGTATTCCCATCGCACCAGCGGCGGCAGGCTCATGAGGATCGATTCGGTGCGTCCGCCCGATTGCAGGCCGAACAGCGTGCCGCGATCGAAGACCAGGTTGAACTCGACGTAGCGGCCACGGCGATACAGCTGGAACTGGCGCTCGCGTTCGCCGTGCGGCGTGTCCTTGCGGCGCTCGACGATGGGCAGGTACGCATCGAGGAAACCGTCGCCCACGGCGCGCAGGTAGGCGAAGTCGGCATGGGCATCCTCATGCAGGTCGTCGAAGAACAGGCCGCCGACGCCGCGCGTTTCGTTGCGGTGCTTCAGGAAGAAATACTCGTCGCACCAGTGCTTGTGCTTCTCGTAGCGCGCCTGGCCGCCGAAGGGTTCGCACAGTTCGCGCGCGGTGTGGTGCCAGTGCAGCACGTCCTCGTCCACGGGATAGAACGGCGTGAGATCGAAGCCGCCACCGAACCACCACGCCACCGTCTCGCCGTCCCGCACGGCGCGGAAATGGCGCACGTTCGCGTGCGTGGTCGGTAGGTGCGGATTGCGTGGATGGAACACGAGCGAGACACCAACCGCGCGCCACGACGCGCCGGCCAGTTCCGGCCGCGCGGCGGTGGCCGAGGGCGGCAGCTTCGTGCCGGAGACGTCGGAAAAGCCGATGCCCGCCTGTTCGAACACCGCGCCGTCGCGAAGGATGCGCGTGCGGCCCCCGCCGCCTTCCGGGCGCTGCCACACGTCCTCGCGGAAGCGCGCGCCGCCGTCTGCGTGCTCGATCGCGGCGCAGATGCGGTCCTGCAGGTCGGTGAGGTAGGCGCGGACGTCGTCGAAGGCCGGGGCAGGCGAGCTCATGTTCACAGGGACATAGCGGGGCAGGCGCGCATGATAGCCGCCGCCCGTTCAGGGGGCCGTCGAAGGACCGGCGTTGCGCCGGGGCCATCGACGCTCTTCAGGTGTGGGAGGTGTGTGATGCGCATGCTCCGCCCGTGTGTGCTGTCCGCCGTTCTCGTCGCCGCGCTGTCGGCGACCTCGTGCAAGCGCGAGGCCGCGCCCGCGGCCACCACTGCGCCGGCACCCGCCGCTCCCGCGCCCGCCGCCACGACACCGGCCGCGATGACCGCAGCGCCGGCGCAGCGTGTGTTCGCGCAGGAAGAGCTCGACCAGATGGTCGCGCCGATCGCGCTGTATCCCGATTCGCTGCTGACGCAGGTGCTGATGGCGGCGACGTATCCCGGCAACGTCGCCGACGCCGTCGCGTGGTCGAAGGCGCATCCCGACGCGAAGGGCGATGCCGCGGTGAAGCTGGTCGCGGACCAGCCGTGGGATCCGAGCGTGCAGTCGCTGGTCGCCTTCCCGCCTGTGATGTCGACGCTTTCGCAGGATCCGGGCTGGGTGCAGCGTCTGGGCGATGCGTTCCTCGCGCAGCCGGGCGACGTGATGGACGCCGTGCAGCGGCTGCGTCGCGCCGCGCAGGCCGCCGGCAATCTGCAGAGTTCGGAACAGCAGAAGGTCACGGTCGTGGCGGCACCATCCGCACCGGCGCCGGTCGTGGTCGAAGGCCAGGCGCCACCTCCGCCCCCGCCGACGCAGATCATCCAGATCGAGCCGGCCAATCCCGAAGTCGTCTACGTGCCCAGCTACAACCCGACCACCGTGTACGGGTCGTGGCCGTATCCGTCGTATCCGCCCGCGTACTACCCGCCGGCGCCGGCGTGGTATCCGGGCAGCGTGCTCGCGGCCGGCCTCGCGTTCGGCACCGGCGTCGCCGTCGCCGATGCGCTGTGGGGCGACTGGGACTGGCACGGCGGCGACGTCGACATCGACGTGAACCGCTACAACAACATCAACGTCAACCGGCAGATCGACGCGAGCCGCAGCACGTGGCGGCACGACGCGAATTTCCGCGGCGACGTGCCGTATCGCGATGCGCGCAGCCGCGAACAGTTCGGCCAGCAGCGACTGCCCGGCGCCGACCAGCGCCAGCAGTTCCGCGGCAACGACGCGGCGCACCAGGCCAATCGCGATCGCGCGCGGCAGGAGATGGAACGTCGCGGCTTCGAAGCACCCGCGGCCAGCAACCGCCAGGCGCAGGAGCGCGCGCGCGAAGCAGGACGCGATATCCAGAATCGACCCGGCGGGCTCGATTCGCGTCCCGGGCAGGGCGGCGCCGGTGTGCAGCGCGATCCGTCGCGCGAACGCGCCCGCGAGACCGCGCAGGCCCGCACACGCGACGCATCGCAACGCGACGTGTCACGCGACCATGCGCGCGAGGTCGCGCAGCAGCGCGGCGATCGCGCGCAGGCAGGCACGCATCGCGATGCCGGCCCGCGCACCACGCACGCCAACGCCCAGCAGCGCGACCATGCCCGCAACGAGGCGCGCGGTGCGCAGGCGCAGCACATGCAACGCTCGCAGGCGAACCAGCCGCGCCTGCAGGACCACGCGCAGCAGCGGCAGACGCACGAGGTCTCGCGCAACAACGCATTCGAGGGCGCGCGGCACCCGCAGCAATCGCGCCAGCAGCTCGAACGCGGGCAGCAGAGCCGGCAGATGCAGCAGCGGCCGCAATCGCAGCGCTCGGGCGGGCACCAGGTGCAGCGGCAGTCGCGCCCGTCGCACGGCGGCGGTGGCGCGCGTCGTCGCGGTTGATCGCGCAGGTTCGAGGAGGAGTCCTTCGATGAAACTTGCAAACCCCTTGCTGCTGGCCTTGCTGGTCGCGCTGTGCGTTTCGCCGGCCTTCGCGCAGAGCGCCTATCCCACGGCGGACGCCGCAGCCGACGCGTTCGTCGCTGCGGTCGAGAAACACGACCAGGCCGCGTTGCAGAAGGTGCTCGGTGCGCAGTGGCGCGACTACATCCCGATGGAAGGCATCGATCGCGAGGACGTCGACGCGTTCCTCGCGATGTGGAAGCAGTCGCATCGCATCCTCGCCGAGGGCGCGACGGCGAAGCTGGCCGTGGGCGACGGTGGCTGGACCCTGCCCATTCCGCTGAAACAGGACAAGAGCGGCTGGCGCTTCGATCCGAAGGCCGGCGGCGAGGAGATGCGCGTGCGACGCATCGGTCGCAATGAGCTTGCCGTGCTGCAGGCGGTGCAGGCCTACCGCGACGCGCAGCTGGATTACGCCGAGAACGACCACGATGGCGACGGGGTGCTCGAATACGCGCAGCACATCCTCAGCAGCGACGGAAAGCACGACGGGCTCTACTGGCCCGAAGACGGCAGCGCGGACGTGAGCCCGCTCGGCCCGCTCTTCGGCGACGACCTGCCGAAGGGCGATTACCTCGGCTACCGCTATCGCATCCTGACCTCGCAGGGCGCCTCGGCGCCGGGCGGCGCGCGCAACTACCTCGTCGACGGACGCATGACGCGCGGCTTCGCGCTCGTCGCATGGCCGGCGAAATACGGCGATACCGGCGTGATGAGCTTCATGATCGGCCCGGACGGACAGGTGTTCGAGAAGGATCTCGGGCCGGGCGGCGAAGCGATCGCGAAGGCGATGAAGGGCTTCGATCCGGATTCGAGCTGGAGCGAGGCGAAGATGCCGGCGGTGGAGGCTGCGGCGACGCGGTGATGCGGGCGGGATTCCGGTGATGTCTGCCGGTTGCTTGCTGTCATTCCCGCGAAAGCGGGCATCCATCCTTCCATGCCGGTCATCCCTTCTCCCGCTTGCGGGAGAAGGTGCCCGGAGGGCGGATGAGGGCAGGGCGGTGTTGTCGCTTCGCTTGCCCTCACCCCAACCCCTCTCCCGCAGGCGGGAGAGGGGCTAGAGACATCCCTGCCGCTTACTTCAACGTCCGCTCGAACAGCTCGTAGATGCGGCGGTACTCGTCGTACCAGCTGTCCGAACGCGTGAAGCTGTGGCGCTCCAGCGGGTACGGCGCGATTTCCCACTTGTCCTTGCGCAGTTCGATCAGGCGCTGGCTCAGCATCACCGAATCCTTGAAGAACACGTTGTCGTCGATCATGCCGTGGGCGATCAGCAGGTTGTCCTGCAGCTTGTCGGCGAAGTTGATCGGCGAGGAGACCTGGTAGGCCTCCGGATCGAGTTCCGGTGTGTTGAGGATGTTGCTGGTGTATTCGTGGTTGTACTGCGACCAGTCGGCCACCGGGCGCAGCGCCGCGCCGGCCTTGAACGTGCCCGGCGAGCGGAACAGCGCCATGAACGTCATGAAGCCGCCGTACGAACCGCCGTAGATGCCGGCGCGGTCCTTGTCGCCCTGCTTGTTGGCGACCAGCCAGTCCAGGCCGTCCAGGTAATCCTCCAGTTCCGGATGGCCCATCTGGCGATAGATCGCCGTGCGCCAGTCGCGGCCGTAGCCTTCGGATGCGCGGTAATCCAGGTCGAGCACGACGTAACCCTGCTGCACGAGCAGGTTGTGGAACATCTGCTCGCGGAAGTAGTTCGGATATCGCTCCGACACGTTCTGCAGGTAACCGGCACCATGCACGAACATCACGACCGGATACTTGCGGCCCGGCTCGTAGTTCTTCGGACCGTAGAACTTGCCCCACACCACGCCCGCGCCATGCTTGCTCGGCACCTGCACGTACTCGGGCTGGATCCACTGGCGGCCCTTGAATTCAGGCTTGCGCGTGTCGGTCAGCTGCGTCGCGTTGCCGCCGGCGGCATTCACCACGGACAGCTGCGGCGGCATGTAGCTCGACGAATGGCGCACGAGCACCTTGCTGCCGTCCGGCGAAAGCGCGAAGTCTTCGACGCCGTCGAGCGAGGTCACTTCGCGCACGTCGCCACCGGCGACCGGCACGGCGCAGACTTCGTAATCGCCCGGCCACTTGCGGTTGCAGGTGAAGAAGAACGATGCGCCATCGGCCGAGAGCGTCGGCGCCGAGACCTCCCACTTGCCGCTGGTGAGCTGGCGCGACTTGCCGCCGTCGTTCACGTACAGGTGCGAATAGCCGCTGCGTTCGGACAGGAACCACAGCGCGCCGTCGCCGGTCCAGCCGAAATCGTTGAAGCCCCAGTTGATCCACGCCTTGTCGGTGAGGCGGTCGCGCGTGACAAGCTTGGTGTTCGCCGCGTCGCCGCTCGCGGGCGAGAGCGACACGATCCAGCGATCCTTGTTGTCGACCGCGCGCACGAGCATCGCGACATTGCGCGAGTCGTCGCTCCAGTGGATCGCAGGGCCCGAACCATCGCCGTCGCTCTCGATGCGGACCGGACGATCGCCCTTCAGCGGATCCTGCTTGGCGGCCTTGCGCATCGCGGCGAGCGGATCGTCCTTGATGCCCGGCAGCGAATCGAACTTCAGTTCGGTCGCCTTCGATGCATTGACGTCCACCAGCCACAGGCGATGCGGCAGCGGATCGTTGCGGCCCACGCGCGTGCGCGCGTCCTCGAATTCCTCGTAACCCGATTCGGTCACGTACTTCGGCATCTTGCCGGCCTGGCCCTCGTCGGCTCCCTTGGCGGTGGTGACGACGAGCAGCCATCGGCCATCCGGCGACAGCGCGCTGTCGGCGACGACGACGTCGGTGCCCAGGTACGTCGGCGCGGGTGCGCGCGTGGGATCGGCGCGACGCCAGGCTTCGTTCTGGTCGCGCGCGCCGTCGCGCAGTTCCTTGTCCTTCTTCAGCGTGGCGATCATCGCCAGCTGGCGTTCGCGGAGATCGTCGGCCTTCGGCGGCGCGGCGGGATCCTTTTCGGCCTTCACCACCGCGGCCTGGCTCACGCCGCGACCGGCGCGCCACTGGTACCAGTCGTTGGCCTGGCGGAAGACGAGGTTGCCGTCGCTGCTCCACTGCGGCGTGGCTTCATCGGCATTGGTGCGCGTGACCTGCGTCAGCGCGCCGGTGCGCAGGTCGCGCACGAAGACATCGCCGTTGCGGACGAACGCCATGCGCTGGCGCGATGCGTCGTACACGGCGCGCGGCGCGTCGAGGTCGGCGCGCGCGGCACCGTCGAGCACGGCGCCGTTGCCGCCTGCAATGGCTTGCTGGTACGTGTCGCGGATCGCAGCCCCTTCACGCTTGAGTTGGTACTGAACACGTTGGCCGTCCCAGGCCCACCAGGCCTGTTCGACCGGCGGACCGATCCAGTCGGGATCGGCCATGGCCTCGGTCAAGGTGACCGGCGTCTGCGCGCAGGCCGCGCTCGCCAGGAAGGCGCCGGTCGAAAGGACGGCGGCAAGGGAAGTCAGGCGCGCAAGGGAAGTAAGGCGGATGGGACGCGATGGCATGAGGTCGTACCGGCACGGTTGGACAAAACCCCCGCAGCCTAGCAGCCCGCCGCTTCGCCGGATCGGGTCATGCGTCATGGGTGGGACGATTTGGCCGAAGACAGCCTGCGCGAGGCGGCACACACTTCGTGCCCGGCCCCACCCGAGGAGCTGAGCCGTGGACCCGCTGCTGCTGTCGCGCATCCAGTTCGGATTCGTCATTTCGTTCCACATCCTGTTCCCGGCCTTCACCATCGGCCTCGCGAGCTGGCTGGCCTTCGTCGAATGGCGCTGGCTGCGCACGCGCGACACGCTCTGGCGCGATCTGTATTTCTTCTGGATCAAGATCTTCGCCGTGTCCTTCGGCATGGGCGTGGTGTCGGGCATCGTCATGAGTTTCCAGTTCGGCACGAACTGGGCGACGCTGAGCGAACAGGCAGGCAACATCCTCGGGCCGCTGCTGAGCTACGAAGTGCTCACGGCGTTCTTCCTGGAAGCGACGTTCCTCGGCGTGATGCTGTTCGGCTGGGGTCGCGTGAGCGAGAAGCTGCACTTCCTCAGCACCTCGATGGTCGCGCTGGGCACGCTGATTTCCACGTTCTGGATCATCTCGGCCAATAGCTGGATGCAGACGCCGCAGGGCTACAGCATCGTCGACGGCGTGTTCCACCCGGACGACTGGTTCGCGATCATCTTCAACCCGTCGTTCCCGGTGCGGCTGGCGCACATGGTGCTCGCCGCGTTCATCACGACGTGCTTCGTCATCGGCGGCGTCGGTGCGTCGTACCTGCTGCGCGGCGTGCATGTCGATGCCGGCAAGCGGATGCTCAAGGCCGCCGTGTTGTTCGCGGCGATCACGGTGCCGGCGCAGGTGATCGTCGGCGACCTGCACGGCCTGAACGCGCTCGAACACCAGCCGACGAAGGTCGCCGCGCTCGAAGGCCACTGGGAAAGCGAGCCCGAGGGCGAAGGGATGCCGTTCGTGGTGTTCGCGGTGCCGAACGAACGCGCCGAACGCAACGATTTCGAGTTCGCCATTCCGCGCGCGGGCAGCATCATCCTCACGCATTCGTGGAACGGCGAGATCCCGCCGCTGAAATCCGTGCCGGCCAGCGAGCGTCCGCCGGTGAAACCGGTGTTCTATGCGTTCCGCGTCATGGTCGGGCTCGGCACGCTGATGCTGATCCTCACGCTGTATTCGCTCTACCAGTTCTGGCGCGGACGCCTGTACGAATCGCGCCTGGCGCTGCGCGGCTGGCGCCTGCTGACGCTCGCGGGCTTCGTCTGCATGCTCGCCGGCTGGTACGTCACCGAGATCGGCCGCCAGCCGTACGTGATCTACGGCCTGCTGCGCACGGCGGACGCGGTGAGCCCGACGCTCGCGGCGGCGGCCGTGCTGACGTCGCTGATCGTCTACATGGTCGTGTACTCGATCGTGTTCGGCTCGGGCATGTGGTACCTCACGCGCCTGGTGAAGAAGGGACCGCTACCGCACGAACCGCCGCAGCACACGCGCGGCGGCGACAAGACGCCGGCGCGTCCGCTGTCCGCCGCAGGCGAGGATCTCGAGGAGGGCGTGTGATGGACATGGCCACCGTGCTGCCCGTGATCTGGTTCGGCGTGATCGGCTTCGGCGTGCTGATGTACGTCGTGCTCGACGGTTTCGTGCTGGGGCTCGGCATCCTCGCGCCGTTCGCCGAAACCGAAGCGCAGCTCGATCACATGATGAACACCGCCGCGCCCATCTGGGACGGCAACGAAACCTGGCTGGTGCTCGGCGGCGCGGGCCTGCTCGCGGCGTTCCCGAAGGCGTACGCCGTGGTGCTGTCGGCGCTCTATTTGCCGGTGCTGCTGATGCTCATCGCGCTGGTGTTCCGTGGCGTCGCGTTCGAATTCCGCTTCAAGGCCAATCGCGCGAAGTTCGCGTGGGGGCTCGCGTTCTCGCTGGGTTCGATGGTGTGCGCGTTCGCGCAGGGCGTGATCCTCGGCGCGCTGGTGGAAGGCATGCCGCTGCAGGACGGCAAGTACATGGCCGGCGCGTTCGGCTGGTTCAGCCCGTTCTCGATGCTGACCGGCATCGCGGTGCTGTTCGGCTACGCGCTGTTGGGATCGACGTGGCTGATCCTGAAAACCGAAGGCCGCATGCAGGACATCGCACGCGGCCTGACGCGACCACTGGTGCTGGTGGTCGTCGCGTTCATGGGGCTGGTGAGCGCGTGGCTGCCGTTCCTGGACTCGCGGGTGATGGCGCGCTGGTTCGAGGACGGGAATTTCTGGTGGCTGGCGCCGGTGCCGCTGCTGGCGCTGGCCAACGCCTTCGCGCTGTGGCGCGCGGCGATGCGCCGCGGGCGCGATGCGAAGCCGTTCGTGCTGACGCTGTGCTTCTTCGCGCTGGGCTTCGCCGGGCTGGTGCTCGGCATCTGGCCGAACATCGTGCCGCCCGGCCTGACGATCTGGGACGCCGCCTCGCCGCCGTCGTCGCAGGGCTTCGTGCTGGTGGGCCTGATCGTGCTGCTGCCCGCGATCCTGGGCTACACGTACTGGTCCTACAGCGTGTTCAAGGGGAAGGTCGCGGCGGACGCGGGGTATCACTGAATTGGGATTCGGGGCCCGGCGCCCGGGACTTGAAGCTCGGCACGCCGAGCTCTGAGTCCGAAACGTCGGGCTCAAAGCTCGGAGCGTCGAGATTGGAGCTCGGAGGGTCGAGCTCAAAGCCCGGAACGTCGAGTTCGAAGCTCGGGACGCGGAGCTCAAAGCTCGGAGCGTCGAGCTCAAAGCCCGGAATGCCGAGTTCCAAGCTCGGGATGCGGAGCTCGAAGCCCGGGACGCTGAGCTCCAACCTCGGAGCGTCGAGCTCAAAGCTCGGGACGCCGAGCTCAAAGCCCGGAGCGTCGAGCTCAAAGCTCGGGACGCCGAGCTCAAAGCTCGGGCCGTCGGGCTCCAGCCCGGAGCGTCGATCGCGAAGCGCGGGGCGTGCGCCTCGTAGGGCGGATCAAGCCTCCCGGCGCGTGCGGTCCGGGCACGCGAGGGTTCTGCCGCCTTCACACGCGCGCTTTATAAAACCGGAACCAGGAATCCCGAATCCACGCTTTGCGACGTTATGCTGTGGCGAAAATCTCGCCGCGCCGTCCCCCGCGCGCGCCTGCCGCCGGAACCGATGCAAGCCTACGTCTACAAGAGCCTCCGCAAGCCCGACACCTACGTTTACCTCGCGCAGCGCGACGACTTCGCGCGCCTGCCCGAACCGCTGCGCACGCAGCTGGGCACGCTGCATTTCGTGCTGGAAGTCGCACTGACCCCCGAACGCAAGCTGGCCCGCGAGGACGCCGCCGTCGTGCGCGAGAACCTCGCGCTGCGCGGTTTCCACCTGCAATTCCCGCCGAAGGTCGAAGACCCGATGCTGGAGGACTGGGGCACCGATGCCTGAGTCCACGCCTCCCGTCCGGGCCGCCCGCACCGCGTCGATGCCGCTGCGCATCGGCGGCGTGCTGGCCGGTGGTGTCCTGCTGGGCCTGATTGCGGGCGTCGGCGGCCTCGTTGCCGCGATCGCGGGCGTCCTCGCGCAGCCGTTGAACGCACTCGCCGTACGCGCCTGGCGCGATGGCGGCCTGCCCGCGCGCCGCGAGGCCATCCGCGACGGCATCGCGCTCGCGCTGGTCTGGGGCGGCGCCGTCGCCGTGCTCGCCGCGTTGCTGGCGTGGCCGCTGTCCTCGCTGCTTTCCAGCGGCTCGCTGGGCGCCGCGCTCGGCGTGAGCGCCGTCGTCGGCCTCGCGCTGCTCGGCCTGTGGCGCGTGTGGCCGCTGTGGCTCGGCCTGGAGCGCGACGGCGGTCCGATTCGCGAGCACTGGCACGCGCTGGGCGAACTCGAACTGGGCGCCTGGCGCGGACTCGGCGTCGCGGCGATCGTGCTGGCGATGGCGGTGATCGTCGTCGCCCTGGCCTGGCCGCAGCTGCTCGGCGGTGGCGTCCGCTGGACGCTTGCGGCGCTGCTGGCGCTCGGCGCTCCCGCGCTGCATGCGCTGCTCCAGCAGATCGAACCGGCCGACCCGCTGCCGGGCTTCGCGTTCGATGCCGACGAGGACGAGGTCGAACTCGACGAACCCGTCGCACTGACCGAGGGCGAACCGCTCGCGCCGCTGCTGTACGCCGCCGCGCGCGCCGGCCGCGTGGAGCGCGCGCTGGAGTTGATCGAGCTGGGCGCCGACGTCACCGCGCCGCCGCCGGCCGACGATCGCGACCAGCGCAGCCTCGCCGTGCTCGCCGCGGTGTTGCCTGACCTGCGCCTGCTGCGCGCGCTGATCGCCAACGGCGCCGATCTCAACGCGAGTCACGCCGGCATGACGCCGCTGCTGGCCGCCACGCGCGACAGCTGGCACGGGCGCCCCGACGCGGTGATGACGCTGCTGGCCAACGGCGCCGACCCGCGCCTGACCGACAACGAAGGCAACACGCCGCTGCATCACGCCGCGCGCAGTTCCGATCCGGGCGTCGCCGCGCTGCTGCGCGATGCGGCCGCCGAACTGGATCCGCTCAACCGCGACGGCGTCTCCCCGCTCGGCATGGCCTGCGCGGTCGGCAACTGGCGCCTGGCGAAATTCCTGCTGGAGCGCGGCGCGCGTCCGGAGCCCGTCGACGGCCAGCCGGCGCTGCTCGCCGCCGCCGGTGGCGAAGAGGACGACGCGGCCGGCGTCGCGCTGCTGCTCAAGCACAAGGCGAAGGTGGACGCGCGCGATCGCCGCGGCCGCACTGCGCTGCATGAGGCCGCGTTCGCCGGGCACGTGGACATCGCCGCGACGCTGCTCGCCGCGCACGCCGATCCGTCGATCCGCGACCACGACGGCCGCACCCCGTTCCTCGAAGCCGCGCGCGCCTCGCGCGAATCGCTGCTCGACAAGCTGCTGCAGCACCTGCCGCGGGGCGGCGCCGATGCCGCCACCAGCGCCGACGCGCGCGGCCGCACCGCGCTGATCCTGGCGTGCATGGCCGATTCGCCGTCGCCGACGCTGGTGCAGAAGCTCCTCGACCTGGGCAGCGATGCCGAACACCGCGACGCCGACGGCAAGCGCGCGATCGACCGCGCCGCCGAAGCCGGGCGCTGGTCGCTGGTCGCTGCGCTCGATCGCGCGTACCCGCTGCCGGCCGCGCTCAGCGAGGACGCCGACGACGACGCGCCGCTGCCCGATCGCGCCCCGACCGTGCTACTGCGCGATGGCCTGCGCGATGGTCGTGCGGACGAACTCGGCGGTCTCGCGCAACTGCTCAGCGCGAAGGAACGTGGCGCGCTGCTGCACGACGAAGATGCGATCGGCTCGGCGGAGCGCGTGCGCTGGCTGCTCGCGCAGGGCGCGGATCCGGAAGTGCGCGATCCGCAGCAGGGCGACACGCCGGTGCACGCGATGCTCTCGCGCATGCCGGAAGCGGAAACGTCATTGCGCGCACTGCTGGAACGCGCGGTGTCCCCGGCCGGTGCCGGCGGTCTGGCGCGCTTCCTCGCCTCGGCGCAGGGCAGTGCGGGCGATTCCGCATCGCTGGAAGCCCTCGCGCTCGAACTGCTGGAACGCGGCGCCGATCCGTTCGCGCGTTCGCCCGCGGGCGATCCGCCGCTCGCACTCGCCGTCCGCCTCGGCTGGGCGCGCCTGCTCGATCGCCTGCTCGCGATCGGCGTCGACCTCAACGCCCGCGACAGCCATGGCATGAGCGCGCTGCACCTCGCCGCCGCGCTCGGACGCGACGGCATGCTGAAGCGGCTGGTCGCGCACGGCGCGGCGCCGGACCTGCTCGCCGCCGACGGCCAGACGCCGCTCGGCGTCGCGCTGTCGTCCGGCCGACGCGACCTCGCCGACTGGCTAGACTGGCGCGGCTGGCCGCTGCCGCGTCGTCCGCTGCAGGCGCAGGACATTCCCGCGGCGGCGATCGTCGGCGATGCGGACGCGGTGCGTCGCCTGCTCGACCTCGGCCTGCCCGTGGACGCCACCGACGCGCAGGGCTGCACCGCGCTGCTGCGTGCGGCCGGCGGTGGACATCGCGCCGTCGTCGACCTGCTGCTCGCGCGCGGCGCGGATCCGGAGCGCACCGCGAACTCGGGCGCGACGCCGCTGTCGGCGGCGGTGAGCATGCGCCACGCCGACATCGTCGACCGCCTGCTCGCCGCGGGCGCGCCGCTCGAGCAGCGCCTGCCGGGCGATCTCACCGTGCTGATGGTCGCCTGCGCGCTGGGCCTGACCGACCTGGCCGCGCGGCTGCTCGCCGCGGGCGCCGACGTGCAGGCCTGCGATGCGCAGGGTCGCCAGGCGCTGCATTGCGCGGCGATGTACGGCTTCAACGCGCGCGAGCGTTCGCGCCTGGTCGCGTTGTTCGACACGCTGCTGCTGGCCGGCGTCGATGCCGACCAGCTGGCCGCCGGCGCCACGCCGCTGCTGCTGTTGCTGGGCGCGCGCGCCGAACCGGGCAGCGATGCCGACGAGGATGTGCTGGTCGCCGGGCTGCAATTGCTGATCGATCACGACGCCTCGCTCGACGCCAAGGACCCGCGCGGCTTCGGCCCGCTGCATCTGGCGGCGCTGCATGGCCTGCCACGCGTGGTGCAGTTCCTGCTGCGCGCCGGCGCCGACCCGGACCTGCGTGACGCCCTCAACCGCACGCCGCGCGAGATCGCGGTGATGCGCGGCTTCATCGACATCGCGGCGGAATTCGCACCGGCGACGCCGGGGCAGAACCTGTCGATGGCGAGGTTCCTGCGCGAGCCGCGTTGATTCGTTCGATTGTGGCTTCACACCAGGTATCGAGCCCCTCTCCCGACGGGAGAGGGGTTGGGGTGAGGGTCGGGGCGTGCGATCGCGCTGAAGCGCGCTGAGCCCGAAATCAGACTGGATTCCAGCTTTCGCTGGATGACGAGCGTTTGAGCCCCTCTCCCTCCGGGAGAGGGGTTGGGGTGAGGGTCGGGGCGTGCGATCGCGGTGGCGCGCGCGATGCCTGCGTTCAGAGCCCGAGGCGAGCCGGACCGCGTGATGGCCTGGGTCCCGGCTTTCGCCGGGACGACGGGAGTTCGAGGCGACCGACGATACGGAACGCCGGCGACATAAGGCGCGAGCCCCCCTCACTCCTCCTCATCCACCGACGCCATGTCCTTGCGCGTGGCGTCGGCAATCTCGTTGAGCACGCCGGTGCCGCTGTCGGCGTTGAACAGTTCTTCCAGCTCGCGGCGCGCATCCTGCGTGGATTGCAGCAGCGCGTCTTCGTCGTCGCGGATCAGCGACTGCGCATGCAGCAAGCGCAAGTCGTGGTCGCGGAACTGCTCGGCATGGCTGCGCGCGACGTCCTCGGCGATGCCCAGCTCTACCAGCACCTTCTCGCCCATCTTCAGGCTGCTGTAGAACGTCTCGCGGATCGCGCGCGCGCCCAGGTCCATCAGCTCCCACGCGTGGCGACGGTCGCGTGCGCGGGCGAAGATCGTCGCATCGGGGTACATCCGCCGCATCGTTTCCACCGTGCGCAGGCTTTCCTCCACGCCATCGATGGCGACGACGAACACCTTCACCTGGTCCGCGCCGCAGGAGCGCAGAAGCTCGGGCTTCGCCGGATCGCCGTAGTACACGGGATTGCCGAAGCGGCGCACGAAATCGACCTGGTCGGCGCTGTGCTCGATCGCGATGAAGCGCGTGTGCTGCGCCAGCAGCAGTCGGGCGACGATCTGGCCGAAGCGGCCGAAGCCGGCGATCAGCACTTCCGGCTGGTCGTTGGGAATCGTGTCGAACGCGCGTTCCTGTTTCCGCGGCGTCGCCGACAGCAGGCGCGCGATGGCGATCACCAGCAACGGCGTGAGCGCCATCGAGATGCCGACCGCGGCGACGAGCCGGTCGCGCGTGGGATCGTCGATCAGGCCGGATTTCACCGCTTCGTTGAAGATCACGAACGCGAACTCGCCGCCGAGCGCGAGCACCGCGCCCAGCCGCAGCGATTCGCGCGTGTCCAGCCCGCCGGGTATTCGGCCGACGAAGTACAGGATCGAGAACTTCACCATCAGCAGCGCGATGGCGAGCCCGGTGATGAGCACCGGTTCGGACAGCACGCGGTCCAGGTCGATGCTCATGCCCACGGCCATGAAGAACAGGCCGAGCAGCAATCCCTTGAACGGATCGATCTGCGCTTCGAGTTCGTGGCGGAATTCCGAATCGGCCAGCAGCACGCCCGCGAGGAACGCGCCCAGGCCCGCCGACAGCCCGGCGCCCTGCATGATCCACGCGGTGCCGAGCACCACCAGCAGCGCCGCGCCGGTGAAGACTTCAGGCATCTGCACGCGCGCGATGACGCGGAACACCTGACGCAGCGCGAAGCGGCCGCCGATCACCACCACGGCGATCGCGCCGAGCGCCTTGGCGACCTCGTCCCAGCCGAGGTTGTCCGCGGCGCCGGCGCGGCCGAGCAGCGGAATCGCCGCCAGCAGCGGGATCGCCGCGAGATCCTGGAACAGCAGGATCGCGAAGCCGAGGCGACCGTGGTCGGTCGTCATCGCCTTGCGTTCGGACAGCAGCTGCAGGCCGATGGCCGTGGACGAGAACGCCAGGCCCATGCCGATCACCAAGGCCGCCTGCCACGACGCGCCGGCGATCATCGCCGCGGCGCCGATGGCGAGCGCGCTCAACGCGACCTGCGCGCCGCCCGCGCCGAAGATCGGCTTGCGCATGACGCGCAGGCGCGCCGGCGACAGTTCCAGCCCGATCACGAACAGCAGCATCACCACGCCGATTTCCGCCGCGGTCAGCACCGGCTCGGCATTGGCGACGAAACGAAGGCCGTACGGCCCGAGCGTCACGCCCGCGGCGAGATAGCCCAGCACGGCGCCCAGGCCGAAACGACGGAACACCGGCACCGCGATCACCGCGGCCAGCAGGAAGACCAGTGCGAGTTCGAGACCGCCGCCGTGCATGAAACGCCTCCGTTTCCCGGATTATGCACGCCGATCCGTGGCCTCATCGGTGCCGCGCGGGCGACACAGCGATGCGATCGGTGCCCACGCGCGTCGCTGTCGATCGGTCGGAACGGTGCCGCGAGGGGCGCGAGGTGCCACGTGCGCCGCCGGAGGAGCTGCCATATCCGGTCACACCCGGGAGTGCGCTAGGCTTGCCCCATCAGCGCCAAGGGGGCGCCAGGGAAGGGGATGGAAATGGGCAGGCATGGATGGATCGTGGCAATGGCGCTGGCGTTGTCCGCCGGCCATGGGGTCGCGAATGCAGCCGACAGTCGGGCCGAAGTGCGCAAGCAGGTCGAGGCCACGATGCTGTTGACCGGCTCGCTGGACATCGACGCCGATGGCGTCGTCTCGACGTACACGTTCAATCAGACGGAAGCATTGCCCAAGGCTGTGCTCGAGGTCGTGGATAGACGCATCCGTGGATGGCGTTTCGAACCGGTCGTGATCGATGGCAAGGCCGTGCCCGTGCGTTCGCCGATGCAGATGCGGCTGGTGGCCCAGCAGGAGGGCGAGAATTACCAGCTTCGAATTTCGGGCGTGACCTTCTACGGCAAGAAGGGCGAGGGATCCTTCGCGCGCGGCAAGCTGCAACCGCCCAAATACCCGTCGGAGGCCGTCTACAAGGGCGTGGGCGGTACGGTGTACCTCGTGCTCCGGGTCGGCCGGAACGGCGCGGTCGAAGACGTGGTCGCCGAGCAGGTAAACCTGCGCATCCTTGGAAACGAGCGCGAGATGGCGACCTACCGCGAGTGGCTGGCCAGCAGCGCCATCAAGACGGCGCGGAAGTGGAAATTCGTCTTCCCCACGGAGGGCGAGGATGCCGATGCGCCTTTCATGTCGCTTAGGGTTCCGGTGGATTTCATCGCGCCGGATACGCGGCTGGAGGCGGCAGGCAAATGGAACGCGTACGTGCCCGGTCCGCGGCAGGGCGTGCCGTGGCGCAACTGGGATGCGAGCCTGCAGTCGCCGGACGCGTTCGCGTCGGACGGCGTCTATCGCGATCAACCCGATGGCCCGCGCCTGCTGACGAACATCGACGGATGATTCGCGCACAGGACGCGCAAAACAAAAACGCCCCGCAATGCGGGGCGTTCCGTTGATGCGACCTGCGATTGCGATCAGCGCTTCATCGAGCTGAAGAACTCATCGTTCGACTTGGTCGTCTTCATCTTGTCCAGCAGGAACTCCATCGCACCGATCTCGTCCATGCCGTGCAGCAAAAAGCCCTTGTTTTTGAAGGGTTTCCAAATTCCTTGCCCCACATGGGGGTCAAGGTTGGGGGTCAAGAATCTGCTCTCGTCCTCCTCCGGTCAACCCTCTCTTCCGTGACTCCGGGACGGGGATAGTTCCGCTGGCTCCCGCCAGCCTGTGTCGGCTTTCGTCGGGTTCTGTCGGATTTGCAATCAATTGCACGCGCATCCCAGCCGCCCCATGCGCACAGGCTGTCGCCGCGCCCGGTCATTAGCCCCCCCAGTGCCCCCGCAAAGCGATTCTGCCTGGGGTAGCCACCACCCTTGAGTTCGGGAAAGAGTGGGGAGGTCGCTGCGATGCTCTTGCGCCACCGTGCACGCAAGACCGCGACGGGTATGGGATGAAGGACGGCCAGGGTGCGCGCACCTGCATACGTCTTGCTCTTCGCGATGCGCACGAAGGCGGCGTTCCGATCCCAGCGGATGTCACCTTGGGTTAGGGAGCAGAGCTCATCAATGCGAGCGCCGGTGTACAGGCCGAGTGCCATGACCTCGCGCAGGGCAGGGTAGGTCGGAGCGCCGGAGAACAGGCGGACCAACTCCGCCATGGCGTAGGGGCGCTTCTTACCTCCCATGCGCTCATCCCTGGTGCTGAGCCGGAAGCCCTTCCATGGGTTCACACCTTTGGCGACGAAGCGCCGGGAGGCCATCCACCCCCAGAACGCGCCCAGCGCGCTCAACTTACGCCGTCGCGTGCTCGGGCTATCGGGGGACTGCTTCAGCCGCTCATCCACGTATTCAGCTGCCAGGGCCTCGGTGACGACTTGGGGTTGGCGGTCACCGCCTAAGAACGCGCGCAGCTCTCGATACGCTTGCTGTCGCTGGAAGTGGGTCGTCTTCAGGCAGGCTGTGCTGTCCAACCACTGCTCTAGTAGAGAGTCCAAGCAGGCAGCCGGGCGAGCATCGGCGTTTGCAATTAATTGCAAATCGAGCGAGGGGATTGGATTGCAATTAATTGCAATCGCGCTGGGAGTTGGCGAGATTGGAAGAGCGGTAGCAACCGCCGATAGCCCTTCAAGGTATGCGCGAACCTGTGCCAGCGCGCTCCACTTCCGGCGCACGGCCTCATCCAGGTCTCGGGTGCCCAGCGCGCGTCGTATATGGGTGTTCCCGACGCGCCCTTGCAGCGCTCGGGGGACCTTCACCCGCAGATACCAAGATTGCCCCAGGCGCTGGAGGTACTGGGTCTTGCTCATTTGCCCCACCGTCACGGTTAGGGGGCTTTTGGCTGCTTGGTGGTCAAACCTGGGGGTCAAACTCCGGTCTGACCCCTTCGATGGTCCGGGCCCTCGCGATGCGGCGGAGGGCCCGAAAGCCTTGGCCCGTGGGCCTCAGCGCTTCATCGAGCTGAAGAACTCGTCGTTCGACTTGGTCGTCTTCATCTTGTCCAGCAGGAACTCCATCGCACCGATCTCGTCCATGCCGTGCAGCAGCTTGCGCAGGATCCAGATCTTCTGCAGCAGTTCCGGCTCGATCAGCAGGTCTTCGCGACGCGTGCCGGAGCGGTTGATGTTGATGGCCGGATAGACGCGCTTCTCGGCGATGCGGCGGTCCAGGTGCACTTCGGAGTTGCCGGTGCCCTTGAACTCTTCGTAGATCACCTCGTCCATCTTGCTGCCGGTGTCGATCAGCGCGGTGGCGATGATGGTCAGCGAACCGCCTTCCTCCACGTTACGCGCGGCGCCGAAGAAACGCTTCGGACGATGCAGCGCGTTCGCGTCGACACCGCCGGTGAGCACCTTGCCCGAGGACGGCACGACGTTGTTGTACGCGCGCGCCAGACGGGTGATGGAGTCGAGCAGGATCACGACGTCCTTCTTGTGCTCGACCAGGCGCTTGGCGCGCTCGATCACCATTTCGGCGACCTGCACGTGGCGGCCGGCGGGTTCATCGAAGGTCGAGGAGACCACTTCGCCGCGCACGGTGCGCTGCATTTCGGTCACTTCTTCCGGGCGCTCATCGACGAGCAGCACGATCAGGTGGACGTCCGGATGATTGCTGGTGATGGCCGTGGCCACCTGCTGCATCATCATCGTCTTGCCCGCCTTGGGCGGCGAAACGATCAGCGCGCGCTGGCCTTTGCCCTGCGGCGCCATGAGGTCGAGGATGCGGCCGGTGATGTCTTCGGTCGAACCGTCGCCGCGTTCCAGGCGGAAGCGCTTGCGCGGGAACAGCGGGGTCAGGTTCTCGAACAGGACCTTGTTCTTCGACGCTTCCAGCGGCTCGCCGTTGATCGTGTCGACCACGGCCAGCGCGAAGTAGCGTTCGCCGTCCTTCGGCCAGCGGATGCGGCCGGACAGGTGGTCGCCGGTGCGCAGGTTGAAGCGGCGGATCTGGCTGGGCGAGATGTACACGTCGTCCGGGCCGGCCAGGTAGCTGGCCTCGGCGGCGCGCAGGAAGCCGAAGCCGTCGGGGAGGATTTCCAGCACGCCGTCGGCGGCGACGCCTTCGCCATGGCGGGTCAGCACCTTCAGGACGGCGAAGATGACGTCCTGCTTGCGGGCGCGGGCGACGCCTTCCTGGATCTGCAGCTGGTCGGCCACGTCCAGCAGCTTCGGCGTGGGCATGCGCTTGAGGTCGCCCAGCGAGTACTGCGGGAAGCCTTCCGGAACCTGCGGGTGCGGACGGGGAACGAAGTTCTCGCCGTTGCCGCCGTCGTCCTGCATGCCGCCGTTCTGGTCGCGGTAGCGCTCGCGCTGGCGCTCGCGGCGGTTGCGGAAACGATCGCGACGGTTGTTGCCGCCACGGTTGTCGTCGCGGCCCTCGCGGTGCTGGCCGCCTTCGCCGCCCTGGGCGGCGGCGCCTTCGGCGCGCGGTTCGGAAGAGGAGGAGGCAGGCGCTTCGGCGGCCGGGGCCGGCGCTTCGGCGCGCGGCGCGGGTGCCTGGGTGGGAGCCGGTGCGGAGTCGGCGGCCGGCGCGTTGTCGGCGGCCTTGCTCACGCGTGCCTTGCGCACGCGCTTCTCGGCGACTTCGCCGGCGTCAGGGGTGTTATCGGACAAGCAGGGAATCCTCGCTAAGCGGCGAGCGCTCGCAGAGGGCGAGCGGAACGTCAGGGACGATGGTTTCGAAAGTGGGGTGCGGCGGCAGACGGGTCCGGATGGTGAGGTCGCGGAAGGTCAGCAACGCCGGGTGGAATGAAACTAGCACTGCCATCGCGCGGCGGCAAGCGCCGGGACAGGGCTGGTTCAGATGGCCGGGGCCGGCGGGAAACCGTGCGGCGACAGGCCTTTGGGGCAGGACGGGCGGGAATGGAAGCGTCCCGCGAACCCCCTCCCGGGCGGGAGAGGGCGATGCGACAGGCGTCAGATCGCCTTGTCGATCATCTGGCTCAGCTGGGCCTTGCCGACGGCGCCGATCTGGGTCGCCTGGACCTGGCCGTTCTTGAACAGCAGCAGCATCGGGATCGAGCGCACGTGGTACTTCATCGCCGTGGCGCGGTTGTGGTCCACGTTGACCTTGGCGATCTTGACCTTGCCGTCGTACGCGGCGGCCAGTTCGTCCAGCGCGGGGGCGATCATCTTGCAGGGACCGCACCATTCGGCCCAGAAATCGACCAGCACCGGTTCGGACGACTGCAGCACGGCGGCGTCGAAGTCGGCATCGCCAACGTGCAAAATTTTCTCGCTCACGGGACTCTCCTGCGGATGGGGCATGGCGGACGACCCCCGGAGGGCCGTCCCACGGACGGGTGAACGACCCGGCGGGGCCCGCGGGCGTGCCGGATCGGTCGTTACGGTAAACTGGGGCGTTTCGCGGGGACTTCAAGCCCGGACCAGCGGTCCGATCGGCCGGTTCCCGACCCCTTTCCGAGCCGGCGCCCGAGCGGGCCCGGCCCCGGCAGTCTGCGATGCGGACGCCACCCACGCAAGCGCGCCAACGCAACATTGCATGCTGCAACTGCACGGCGCGCGCGGACTTCGAATCTGATGAGCGACAAGCCTCTAACCGACGTTTCCTTTTCTTCTTTCGACCTGCATCCGAGCCTGCTGGCCGGGCTCGAAGCCGCCGGCTTCACCCGCTGCACGCCGATCCAGGCGCTGACGCTTCCCATCGCGCTGCAGGGCCGCGATGTCGCCGGCCAGGCGCAGACCGGCACGGGCAAGACGCTGGCCTTCCTGGTCGCGGTGATGAACCGCCTGCTGACGCGTCCGGCGCTGGCCGAGCGCAAGCCCGAAGACCCGCGCGCGCTGATCCTGGCGCCGACGCGCGAACTCGCCATCCAGATCCACAAGGACGCGGTGAAGTTCGGTTCCGACCTCGGCCTGAAGTTCGCCCTGGTCTACGGCGGCGTCGACTACGACAAGCAGCGCGAGCTGCTGCAGAAGGGCGCCGACATCATCATCGCCACGCCCGGCCGCCTGATCGACTACGTCAAGCAGCACAAGGTCGTGTCGCTGCACGCCTGCGAGATCTGCGTGCTCGACGAAGCCGACCGCATGTTCGACCTGGGCTTCATCAAGGACATCCGCTTCCTGCTGCGCCGCATGCCGATCCGCACCGAGCGCCAGACGCTGCTGTTCAGCGCGACGCTTAGCCATCGCGTGCTGGAGCTCGCGTACGAGCACATGAACGAGCCGGAGAAGCTCGTCGTCGAGGCCGAGACCGTCACCGCGGCGCGCGTGCGCCAGAAGGTGTTCTTCCCGGCCGACGACGAGAAGATCCCGCTGCTGCTCGGCCTGCTCTCGCGCAGCGAGGGCGCGCGGACGATGGTGTTCGTCAACACCAAGGCGTTCGTCGAACGCGTCGCGCGTGCGCTGGAAAAGGGCGGTTACCGCGTCGGCGTGCTGTCCGGCGACGTGCCGCAGAAGAAGCGCGAGACGCTGCTCAACCGCTTCCAGAAGGGCCAGCTGGAAATCCTCGTCGCCACCGACGTGGCCGCGCGCGGCCTGCACATCGACGGCGTCTCGCACGTCTACAACTACGACCTGCCGTTCGACGCGGAAGACTACGTCCACCGCATCGGCCGCACGGCGCGCCTGGGCGCGGAAGGCGACGCGATCAGCTTCGCCTGCGAGCGCTATGCGATGTCGCTGCCGGACATCGAGGCCTACATCGAGCAGAAGCTGCCTGTGGCGGCGGTCGAGGCCGACCTGCTGGTCGCGATTCCGCGCCCGCCGCGCGAAGTGCCGGAAGGCGCTGAAGGCGAGGGCGAGAACGAAAGCATCGGTTCGATCTTCAAGGAAGCGCGCGAACAGCGTGCGGCCGACGAAGAGCGTCGTGGCGGTGGCCGCAACCGTGGCGGCAAGCCGGGCGGCGGTCGCAGCGAGGGCCGTCGTGAAGGCGGTCGTCGTGAAGGTGGCCGTGCGGAAAGCCGCGACGGCGCGCCGCGCGGCGAGCGCAAGCCGCGCCCGCAGCCGGTGGTCGATGCCGCCGCGCAGGCGCACCAGGCCGTAGAGGCCGCGACGCCGCCGACCGGCGATGCCGAACGCGCGCCGCGCAAGCGCCGTCGCCGTCGTGGTGGTCGCCGCATCGAGGGTGCCGAAGCCGCCACGCAGGGCGCCGCGCCCGCACAGGCCGCACCGAAGGCGCCGACCCAGGTCCACGCGCAGAAGGCCGCCAAGGCCGCTGCGAAGGACGGCGACAAGCTCGGCCTGCTCCATCGCATCGGCCGCGGCCTGAAGTCGCTGATCTCGCGTTCGCCGCGCAGCCAGCACTGAGTTCCGCGCTGGCGCCGCACGCATCCGGCGCCAGCCTCGCGAACCGCGTCGCGGTTTGCGCGCCTGCCGCGGATTTCGCCCTAGCCAGCGCCGCCCGTGCCGCCGATACTGGGCGGCACGAGTGGGTACACGGTGAGCGATGAGCGTCCTGCGCTTCGACAACGTCAGCAAGCGGTACGACGGCGGCCACGACGCGTTGAGCGAAGTGAGCTTCGACGTCGCGCAGGGCGAAATGCTGTTCGTCACCGGGCATTCGGGCGCGGGCAAGAGCACGCTGCTCAAGCTGATCCATCTTTCCGAACGCCCCAGCCGCGGCGCCGTTGTCTTCGGCGACCGCAACCTGCTGAAGGTACGTGGCCGCCGCATTGCGCTGCATCGGCGCGAGGTCGGCGTGGTGTTCCAGGACCACCGCCTGCTCGGCGACCGCAGCGTTGCCGACAACGTCGCGTTGCCGCTGATCCTGCGCGGCATGCGTCGCGCCGACATCGGCAAGCGCGTGCGCGCGGTGCTCGACAAGGTCTCCCTCGGCGCCCGCGCCAACGCACTGCCGTCGCAGCTGTCGGCCGGTGAACAGCAGCGCGTCGGCATCGCCCGTGCGATCGTCGGCGAGCCTCGCCTGCTGGTCGCCGACGAACCCACCGGCAACCTCGACCCCACGTTGTCGGCCGAGATCATGGCGCTGTTCGAATCGCTGCCGGAACTCGGCACCAGCGTGCTCGTCGCCAGCCACGACCTCGCGCTGGTCAAGCGCATGAAGAAGCGCGTGCTGGTGCTCAATCAGGGGCGCCTGGTCGACGACATCTCGCCACAGGACCTCGCCCAGTGAGCGCGCCGACCGCCAACGCCTCGACCCGCCCGGCGCGTCCGAACTCGCGTCTTGGCACATGGTTCGACCACCACGTCTACAGCCTCGTCGCCAGCGTCGGCCGCATGCTGCGCAAGCCGTGGGCGACCGCGCTGACCATCGGCGTGATGGCGGTCGCGATCACGCTCCCGCTCGGGCTGTGGGCCGCGCTCGGCAACGTCGAACGATTCACCGGAACGGTGGAGCAGTCGCGACAGATCAGCCTGTTCCTCAAGCCGCAGGTGACGGTCGATCGCGCCCGCGCGCTCGCCGAGCAACTCCGCGGCCGCGGCGACATCGCCACGCTCGACCTGCGCACGCCCGAACAGGGCATGGAAGAACTGCGCCGCAGCAGCGGCCTGGGCGAAGCGATCAGCGCGGTGGACGGCAATCCGCTGCCGAGCGTGCTGGTCGTGACGCCGAAGGGCGACGAAACGATGCTCGCCGAATCGCTGCGCACGTTGCCGGACGTCGATGTCGTGCAGCACGACGCCGCATGGCGCCAGCGCCTGGACCAGTGGCTGCGCTTCGGCGTCCGGCTGGCGTGGGTGCTGGCGGCGCTGCTCGGTGTGGGCGCGCTGCTCGTGGTCGGCAATACCGTCCGGCTCGACATCCAGTCGCGTCGCGATGAAATCGCGGTGCTGCAGCAGCTCGGCGCCACCGACGGCTTCATCCGCCGCCCGTTCCTCTATTTGGGCCTGAGCTACGGACTGGCCGCAGGCCTGATCGCGCTCGGCCTGCTGACCGCCGCCGACCGCGCGCTGCGCGAACCGCTCGCGGCGCTCGCGCAGAGCTATGGAAGCCAGTTCGCGCTGCACGGCTTCGACCTGCTCGACGCCGCGGCTATCGTGATCGGCTCGGGCGTGCTCGGCTGGATCGGCGCCGGCCTCGTCGCCGGCCACTACCTGCGCCAGACGCGCCCGACGACATGAGCCAGGACCTTCGCCATCTCGCCAACGCCGCGCCCCGGATCATGGTGGTCGACGGCTCCAAGCTGGTGCGCAAGCTCATCGGCGACGTGCTGACGCGCGAGCTGAGCGACGCCGTCGTCGTGCCCTGCGCCGGTATCGCCGAAGCGCGAGCCGCGCTCGCCAGTGGCGCGGTCGACCTGGTCACCACGTCGCTCGTGCTGCCCGACGGCGACGGCATCGCGCTGGCGCGCGCCGTGCGCGAATCGGCGGGGCAGGCGTACGTGCCGATCATCGTCGTCTCCGGCGACGCGCAGTCGCACCTGGAATCGCGCCGTTTCACCGAAGACGTCACCGACTACTTCGACAAGGCGCTGGGCCACACGGCGCTGGCGGCGTTCATCCGAGGCTACGTGCAGCCGCAGCCGATCCCGGGCGCCCGTGTGCTCTACGTCGAAGACAGCAAGGTCGTCGCGCTGGCGACCAAGCGCATGCTTGAACGCCATGGCCTGACGGTGCTGCACTTCGTCGGCGTGGAAGAGGCGCTGGAATTCCTTGAAGCGCGCCGTGGGCAGGACGATGTCGGTTGCGATCTCGTGCTGACCGACGTGTACCTCAAGGGCGCGCTGAGCGGCAACGACCTGCTCGCCCGGCTGCGCGAAGACTTCGGCTACGGCAAGCGCCGCCTGCCCGTGCTGGTGATGACCGGCGACGGCAATGCCGACAACCAGAGCGCGCTGATCCGCGCCGGCGCCAACGACCTGGTGCTCAAGCCGATCGAAGAGCGCCTGCTGGTCACCAAGACGCTGTTCCAGCTACGGCTGGCGCGGCTGCCCGAGCCGACGACGCTGGACGCATGAACGACGCGGCGGAAAGCGGCGATCGCATCCGGCTGGACCCGTCATGGAAGGCGAAAGTCGGCGATTACCTGCAACGTCCGGACATGCAGCAGCTGTCGGGCTTCCTGCGCGACCGCAAGGCCGCCGGCGCGCGGATCTTCCCGCCGGGGCCGAACATCTTCGCCGCCTTCGACGCCACGCCGTTCGACGAGGTGAAGGTGGTGATCCTCGGCCAGGACCCGTACCACGGGGCCGGGCAGGCCCACGGGCTGTGCTTCTCGGTGCAGCCGGGCGTACCCGTGCCGCCGTCGCTGGACAACATCTTCAAGGAAATCGAGCGCGACCTCGGTGTCGCCCGCCCGGACCACGGCTGCCTGTTGCCTTGGGCGCGGCAGGGCGTGCTGATGCTCAACGCCGTGCTGACCGTCGAGGAGGGCCGCGCCGGCGCGCATCAGGGCAAGGGCTGGGAAGGCTTCACCGACCACGTAGTCGACGTGCTCAACCGCGAGCGCGACGGCCTGGTCTTCATGCTCTGGGGCAGCTACGCGCAGGCCAAGGGCAAGGTCATCGACCCGCGCCGGCACAGGGTGCTGAAGGCGCCGCACCCCTCGCCCCTGTCGGCCTACCGGGGCTTCATCGGCTCCGGCCATTTCTCGGCCGCCAACGAGTACCTCGTCCGCCACGGCAAGACGCCCATCGACTGGTCCCTGCCCGGGCGGGCCGGCCTGGCCCCCTGAACGCCGGCTGGGCGGCCTCATCGGTCTTGCGGAAAACGATTTCGGCCCAATGAACTTCCGAGGCTCGTTCGGGTCTATGAACCGGTGCGCGGGAACGTTCCGGTCATGCAATCCAGACACTCCGCTCACGCACCAAGTGATTGATTTGCAAGCCTTGCATGGCGCGCGCTCGACGATTGAGCCCGTCCGGGGTTTGTCCCACCCATGAAACACTGAGGCCCTTTCGACCTTTAGCAGAGCCCTATTTCGACTGCTAAGATGACCCCCATGACCCAGAACACGCTCACCCTCCCGCTGGTCTCCAACAACCTTCCGGTGCCGAGTGCGCTCGGTTCGCTGGACGCCTACGTCAACGCCGTGCACCGCATCCCGGTGCTCACCGCGGAAGACGAGCAGGCGCTGGCGCGTCGATTCCGCGACGGCGAGGACCTCGATGCCGCCCGCGAGCTGGTGCATTCGCACCTGCGCTTCGTGGTGCACGTCGCGCGTGGCTACAACGGCTACGGCCTGCAGCTCGGCGACCTCATCCAGGAAGGCAACATCGGCCTGATGAAGGCGGTCAAGCGCTTCGACCCCGACCAGGGCGTGCGCCTGGTGTCCTTCGCCGTGCACTGGATCCGTGCCGAGATGCACGAGTTCATCCTGAAGAACTGGCGCATCGTGAAGGTCGCCACGACCAAGGCGCAGCGCAAGCTGTTCTTCAACCTGCGTAAGTCCAAGACCCGCCTGGGCTGGATGAATGCCGAGGAAGTCCGCGCCGTCGCCCAGGACCTCAACGTGTCCGAGCGCGAAGTGCTGGAGATGGAATCGCGCCTGTCGGGCCGCGACATCGGCTTCGATGCGCCGGACGATGACGACGACAACGCTCCGCCGTCTCCGGTCGCGTACCTGCGTACCGACGCCGAGGATCCGTCGCAGACCTACGAGCGCGAGGACGAGGAAGACAACCACCTCGCCCTGCTGCGCGAAGGCCTGTCGGGCCTGGACCAGCGTTCGCGCGACATCGTCAAGCGCCGCTGGCTGGATTCGGAAAGCAAGATCACGCTGCAGGAACTGGCCGACGAATACGGCGTGAGCGCCGAGCGCATCCGCCAGATCGAAGCCAACGCGCTGAAGAAGATGCGCGCGCTGTTCGCGGCGTAAGCCTCCAGCGACACGATGCATCGAAACGGCCCGGGAAACCGGGCCGTTTTCTTTTCCGCGCCGACAAGCGCCGCTCGCCACAAGGATCGGATATCGAGCCGCGCGCGACGCGCCGAACATGGCCGCATCCACCGGGAGCCCTGCCATGTTCCGCATCCACGCGCTGCCAGCCGCGCAGTTCCAGCCCTTGTTCGCGTTGTCCGACGATGCGCTCGCAACGCGCGACATCCGTTCCGTCGTCGCCGACGAAGCGCATTCGTTCCCGTGTCGCGTGAGCCTGCGCGATGCCGAGCCCGGCGAGCGCCTGCTCCTGCTGCCGTACGAACACCACGCGGTGGCGACGCCCTATCGCGCATCAGGTCCGATCTTCGTACGCGAAGCCGCCACCGACGCGGTCTTCGACGTCGGCGAAGTGCCGGACCAGCTGCGTCGCCGCCTGCTGTCGGTCCGTGCGTACGGAGACGGCCTGATGCGCATCGCCGACGTGGTCGAAGGCAAGGAGATCGAGACGCTCGTGGCGAAGTTCCTCGCGCGGCCCGACGTCGACACGCTGCACGTGCACTTCGCGCGCTACGGCTGCTACGCGTGCCGCATCACTCGCGCGGGCTGACCGCTCCGCGCGGTGAATCGCGACCCAGGATGATCCGCGCGTGGCGCTGGTAGCTCCAGTACGACCATGCCCAGTTGAGCAGCACGATCAGGCGGTTGCGGAAGCCGATCAGGAAGAACACGTGCGCGGCGAGCCAGAACCACCACGCGAGCAGACCCGAGATCTTGAAGCCGTGCAGGTCGACGACGGCCGCCATGCGGCCGATCGTCGCGAGGTTGCCGAAGTCGCGATAGCGGAACGTGGGCGTCGGCTTGCCGGCAAGCCGCGCCTTGATCGCCGCCGCCACGTGCGCGCCCATCTGCTTCGCCGCCGGCGCGACGCCGGGCACGGGCTTGCCGTCCTGCTGCACGCTGGCGAGGTCGCCGGCGACGAATATTTCCGGGTGCCCGGGCACGCTCAGGTCGGCTTCGACCGGTACACGCCCGGCGCGATCGCGCGGCACGCCCAGCAGCGCGCCCAGCGGCGACGCGGCGACACCCGCTGCCCATAGCACCGTGCGCGATGGCACGAAGGTGTCGCCTAGCGTGTAGCCGTTCGCGTCGATGGCGTTGACGGGCGTGCCGGTGACGACCTCGACGCCGAGTTTCTGCAACTGCCGGCGCGCCTTCTCCGACAGCGATTCGGGGAACGACGCCAGCACGCGCGGCCCGGCCTCGATCAAGCGCACGCGTGCGTGCGACGGATCGATGTTGCGGAACTCGCGCGTGAGCGTGTGGCGCGCGATCTCGGCGAGTGTGCCGGCAAGTTCGACGCCGGTCGGACCGCCGCCGACGACGGCGAAGTTCAGCCATGCATCGCGTTCGGCGGGATCGTCGCAGGCTTCGGCGCGTTCGAACGCGAGCAGCAGGCGGCGACGGATCGCGAGCGCATCGTCCAGCGTCTTCAGCCCGGGTGCGTCGGCGCTCCATTCGTCGTGGCCGAAGTACGCATGCGTCGCGCCGCTCGCGAGCAACAGATAGTCGTACGACATCGCGTCGCCATCGGCCAACGACACCGTGCGCGCATGCGTGTCGATGCCGACCACTTCGCCCAGCCGCACTTCGACATTGCGCTGGTTGCGCAGGATGTGGCGCAGCGGCGCGGCGATGTCGGGCGACGACAAACCCGCGGTCGCGACCTGGTACAGCAACGGCTGGAAGAGGTGGTGGTTGCGGCGATCGATCAGCGTGATGCGCACGTTGCTGCCGGCGAGCGCGCGCGTTGCCCACAGGCCGCCAAATCCGCCGCCGACGATGATCACGTGCGGGCGCGGATCGGGCGAGGTCATGCGTGTTCTCCGGCGTTGGGAATGTCGTGGTCGCGATCGATGCGCGAATGCAGCTTCGTATCGCGCATCAGCGCATACACGCCCAGCGAGACCGCGACGCACGCGGTCACGTAGACGTAGAACCACGATTCGTGGCCGATCTGCTTGAACCACAGCGCGATGTACTCGGCCGTGCCCCCGAATACCGACACGGTCAGCGCGTACGGCAGCCCGACGCCGAGCGCGCGGATGTGCGCGGGGAAGAGTTCGGCCTTCACCACCGCATTGATCGAGGTGTAGCCGCTGACAATCAACAGGCCCGACATCACCCAGACGAACGCATCCATCACCGTGCGCGACGCGGCGATGCCGCTCAGGATGGTGTAGGTGAACAGCGTGCCGAGCACGCCGAAGGCGATCAGGATCGGCCGGCGTCCGGTGCGGTCGGACAGCGCGCCCACGATCGGCTGCAGCAGCATGAACACGAACAGCGACACTGCGGATATGAGCGTCGCGTCGGCCTTGCTGAAACCGCCGGTGTTCACCAGGAATTTCTGCGGGTACGTCGTGAACGTGTAGAACGACAGCGTGCCGCCCATGGTCAGGCCGATCACCGTGAGCACTTCGCGCGGATGCTGCATCAGCACGCGCAGGCTCCCACGCTGCTTCGTGTCGCGTGTGCGGGCGACCGCGAAGGATTCGGTTTCCTGCATGCCGCGCCGCAGCCACAGCGCCGTCACCGCGCACAGTGCGCCGACGACGAACGGAATGCGCCAGCCCCAGTCGTGCAGCTGTTCTTCGGTGAGCAACGCGCGCTGCAACAGGACCAGCAGCGCGAGCGCGAGCAGCTGGCCCATCACGAGCGTCACGTACTGGAAGCTCGACCAGAAGCCGCGATGCTTCGATTGCGCCATCTCGCTCAGGTACGTCGCCGACGTGCCGTATTCCCCGCCGACACTCAAGCCTTGCAGCAATCGCGCGAACACCAGCAGCGCCGGCGCCGCGATGCCGATGCGCTCGTAGCCGGGCGCCACCGCGATCAGCAGCGATCCGGCGCACATCAGCAGCACGGACAGCATCAATGCGGCCTTGCGGCCATGGCGATCGGCGTACAGGCCCATGAGCCAACCGCCGACCGGGCGCATCAGGAAGCCCACCGCGAACACGGCCGCGGTGTCGAGCAGCTGCGCCGTGGTGTCGCCCTTGGGGAAGAAGTGCGGCGCGAAATAGATCGCGAAGGCGGAGTAGGCGTACCAGTCGTACCACTCGACCAGGTTGCCGACCGAACCGCTGAAGATGCTGCGCAGGCGCTGGGTGGGTGTCATCGGGGCGGTGGCATCCATGCGCATAGTCTGCCCGAAGCGGTGGAATCGCGCGTTGACGCGTCCGCAAAAACAAGAAGCCCGGCCAATGCCGGGCTTCGTTGCAACGCAGGCCGCAGGCGGACCTGCTTACCCCAGTCGCGCCGCCAGCATCGCCTCCAGCTTGCGCTGGTCGGCGGCGAACTTGCGGATGCCGTCGGCGAGCTTGTCGGTCGCCATCGCGTCCTCGTTGTGCTCCCAGCGGAAGACGGGCTCGTCCATGCGGGCCGGAGCCGGCGCGCGTTCGCCGGTGTCGACCAGCGCACGCGGCACATCGCCGGTGCCTTCGGCCAGCGCCTGCAGCAGGTCCGGCGAGATCGTCAGGCGGTCGCAACCGGCCAGCGCCAGCACCTGTCCGGTGTTACGGAAGCTCGCGCCCATCACGACGGTATTGAAGCCGTGACGCTTGTAGTGGTGCCAGATGCGCGTGACCGACTGCACGCCCGGGTCGTCCTGCGGCGTCGCCGGCTTCTCGGCGCCGTTGGCCAGGTGCCAGTCGAGGATGCGGCCCACGAACGGCGAGATCAGGAACACACCCGCTTCCGCGCACGCCACGGCCTGGGCGAAGGAGAACAGCAGGGTGAGGTTGCAATTGACGCCCTCGCGCTCGAGCTGCTCGGCGGCGCGGATGCCTTCCCACGTCGAGGCGATCTTGATCAGCAGCCGCTCGCGACCGATGCCGACCTGTTCGTACAGCGCGACCAGCTTGCGCGCCTGTGCGAGCGTGGCCTGCGTGTCGAAGCTGTGGCGCGCGTCCACTTCGGTGGAGACGCGGCCCGGGATGAGCTTGAGGATTTCCACGCCCACCGTGACGGCGAGCAGGTCGGCGGCGTCGGCGACGCGCGCGGTGAGGTCGGTGCCGCGGGCCTGCGAGATCGCCGAATCGATCAGCGGCGCGTAGCGCGGCAGCGAGGCGGCCTTGAGCAGCAGCGACGGATTGGTCGTGGCGTCGAGCGGGTGGAAACGTGCGATGGCGTCGATGTCGCCCGTGTCGGCGACGACCGCCGAATAGGCGCGGAGTTGTTCGAGCTGGCTGGTCATGTGGGGTTCGTCGGTTTCGTCGTGAATGCCGCCCCATTGTGGAGGATCGGGCGTGTACGGGGTAGCGCTAACCGGGGCTCGCACGTCGGCGCCCCTAGCGGTCGTCATGCCCGCGCGGGCCGCCTGCGCTAGGCTCGGCGAACCTGCCGAGAGCCGCTTCCGGAGCCGCCATGTCCGAACCCGAGCGCCGCATTGCCCTGCTCATCGACGCCGACAACGCGCCCGCCGCGAAGATCGACGTCATCCTGGCCGAGGTCGCCCGACACGGCATCGCCAACGTCCGGCGCGCCTACGGCAACTGGAAGAGCCCGCACCTGAAAGGCTGGGAAGCGACGCTGCACGAGTACGCGATCCGGCCCATGCAGCAGTTCGCCTACAGCACCGGCAAGAACGCGTCCGACATGGCGATGGTCATCGACGCGATGGACCTGCTGTATGCGCGCAACCTGGACGGCTTCGCCATCGTCTCCAGCGATGCCGACTTCACGCCGCTGGTGATGCGCCTGCTGACCGACGGCATGAAGGTCTACGGCTTCGGCGAGAAGAAGACGCCCGAGGCCTTCCGCAACGCGTGCTCGAAGTTCACCTACCTGGAAGCGCTCGGTGGCGAGGCGCTGCCCGACAGCGCCGCGGCGACCCGGCCGAAGACGTCGCAGGAGCTCCGCAACGACACGCGCCTGCTGCAGATGCTGCGCAGCGCGGTGGAAGCGGCCAGCGACGAGGACGGCTGGGCGCGCCTGAGCACGGTGGGCAGCCAGATCGGCAACCAGGCCTCGTTCGATCCGCGCAACTACGGCTACGGGAAACTCAGCGACCTGGTCGAGGCCATCGGCCTGTTCGAGAGCCGCCGCGAGAACCTGAACATCTGGGTCCGCAACCCGCCCAGGTCCGGTACCAAGAAAGCGGCGAAGAAGGCGGCGAAAAAGGCCGCCGGCTAGCCGTTCCGTTGCCCGCGCCGTAACGCCGGCTCTCCTACACTCGCCGGCATGTCCGGCGCCGACGCCCGTGCAGGCTTCATGCATCGTCGCGCGATCGTGGAGGCGATCGTCCTGTCGCCCGGGCTCACCCTGCCGCTCGTGGTCGCTGCGCGACAGACTCAGCCACGCGGCGACGTTTACGCGACACCGCGCGCCGCACTGGTCGCCGAGTTGCGCGCGCAGTCGCGCGACGACGCCGGAACCTCGAGGCAACTCGACCCCGCCGTGTTGTCGATCCTCGCGCGCGTGCCGCGCCACGAGTACGTGCCCGCCTCCGAGCGCGGCAACGCCTACGAGAACCGGCCGCTCGGCATCGGCCATGGCCAGACGATCTCGCAGCCGTACATCGTCGCGCTGATGACGACGCTGGCGGCGCCGCGTGCGGGGCAGAAAATCCTCGAAATAGGCACCGGCTCGGGCTACCAGGCCGCGGTGCTCGCCGAGGCGCAGGCGAAGGTCTACACGATCGAGATCGTCGAACCGCTCGCGAAACAGGCGGCGCTGCGCCTTCGTCGCTATTCCAACGTGCAGGCGCGGATTGGCGACGGTTACTACGGCTGGAAGGAGCACGCGCCGTTCGATGCGATCGTCGTCACCGCGGCGGCATCGTCGATCCCGCCGCCGCTGGTGGCGCAGCTGATGCCGGGCGGGCGCATGGTGATTCCCGTCGGCAGCAGCTTCTTCACGCAGACGCTGCTGCTGGTGGACAAGGACGCCGATGGCCGCGTGCGTACGCGCCAGGTGTTGCCGGTCCGGTTCGTGCCGCTGACGGGTGGGCCGTGAGCGTGGCCGACCCGGACGCGGTCGAACACGCGCCATCGGCGCGCGAAACATCGAGCGCGATGCACGCTGTCGCGCTGCCGGTCGCGATCGCGCTCGTCTCCGCCGCCGCGCTCGCGTGGCAGTTGCTGCTGATGCGGTGGCTGGCCATCGCGCACTGGCATCCCTTCGCGGTGATGATCATCAGCCTCGCGTTGCTGGGCCACGGCGCGAGTGGCACGTGGCTCAGCCTGTGGGTGCGCGGCGAACGACAGGCGCGCCTCGCACGCGATTTCGATGCTGCCTTCGCGACGTGCGCGCTGCTGTTCGCGATCAGTGCCGCCGCGACGCTCCTGATCGCGCGCGACATTCCGTTCAACGGGCTGGAGCTGGTGTGGAATCCGCGCCAGGTCCTGTGGCTCGCGCTGCTGTATCTCACGTTGTCGATCCCGTTCTTCTTCGCGGCGGCGTGCTTCGGCCTAGCGTTCGCGCGGCACGGCGCGCGCATTCCCGCGTTGTATGGCGCGGACCTGATCGGCGCGGCGATGGGCGCACTTGCCGCCTTGGCTGCGAGTGCGTTACCCGTGCATCGCGGCCTCCTGCTCGCAGCGATATGCGGGCCGATCGCCGCTTGGCTGGTAACGCGTCGCGCGCCATACCGCGTCGCGTGCATCATCGTCGCCATCGCACTGGCGATGCTCTGGCCAACGCAGGTATTCGCACCGCGTGCGAACGAGTTCAAGGGCTTGAGCAAGACGTTGCTGCTCCCGGGCGCGCGCGTGATCGCGCATGGCGCCGATCCGTACGGAAGTTTCACGCTGGTCGAAAGCGCGCGCGTTCCGCTGCGATTCGCACCGGGCTTGAGCCTGTCGCACACGGATGAGCTGCCGCAGCAGCTGGCCATCTACACCGACGGTGACGCGATGTCGCCCATCGTGCGCGACGACGGCCACGCGAACTGGCAATGGCTCGACGACATGACCTCGGCGCTTCCATATCGCCTGCGACTGCCCGATCGCGTGCTGGTGCTCGGCACGGGCGGCGGGCTGGACGTGCTGCAGGCGCTCACGCTGGGCGCACGGCGCGTCGATGCGGTCGAACAGTCCGCGCTGCGCGCGCGATGGGCGCGAGACGATTTCGGCGCGTACTCGGGCCACCTGCTCGACGATCGACGCGTGAACAGTTTCATCGCCGATCCCCGCGCATTCGTACGCGCGACGGCCGACCGGTACGACCTGATCGTGCTCGCCGGCGGCGAGTCCTTCGCCAGTGGCGGCGCGGGCGTGCAGTCGGCGAGCGAGCAGTACGCGGTAACGGTCGAAGCCTTGCGCGACTACCTGCGTACGCTCTCGCCGCGCGGCATGCTCGTGGTGACGCAGTGGAGCAAGCAGCCGCCGCGCGATGAACTGAAACTCTTCGCGACGGCGGTGGAGGCGTTGCGCGCCGAAGGCGTGCGCGATCCGGCGCGCAACGTCGCGGCGATCCGCAACTGGGACGCGAGCACCTGGCTGTTCGCGCGTTCCGCGTTCGATGCGCACGCCGTGGCCGCGTTGACGCGCTTCGCCGAGCGCCGCGGCTTCGATGTCGTGCATGCGCCGGGTGCGCGTGCCGGCACGCATGAGCGCTTCCATCAACTCGATCCGCCGACGGTGTACGACGGCGTGCAGGCGCTGCTGTCGCCGCAGTCGCGGGAATACGTTCGGGCTTACCAGTTCGACATCGAGCCGGTGAGCGACGACCGCCCGTATTTCGGGCACTTCTTCCGCTGGCGCAGCCTGCCCGAACTGTGGCGGCTGCGCGCGCAGGGCGGCGCCGTGCTGCTGGATTCGGGTTATCTCGTGCTCGTGGCGACGCTGGTGCAGGCCGTCGTCCTCGCGCTTGTGCTCGTGCTGCTGCCGTTGCGCGCGCTCGGGCGCGGAGATCGCGGTTCATCGCACTCCAGTCTTCGCATTGGCGCGTACTTCGTCTCGCTCGGACTGGCGTTCCTGCTGATCGAGATCGCGATGCTGTCACGCCTGACGCTGCTGCTGGGGCATCCGTGGATCGCGGCGAACGTGGGGCTCGCGGCGATGCTGCTGTGCGCAGGGCTGGGAAGTCTGCACGCCCAGCGGTGGGTATCGGCGTCAAACGTGGACGATGCCGCGCTCGACAGGCGCATCGCATGGGCCGTCCGCGCGATCGTGCTCGGCCTCGCGTGGCAATTCGTCGTGCTGGTGGGAGCGCATGCGATGACCGCATCGTGGCCGCTGGCGTGGCGCGCGTTCGTCGGATTCATCGGTATCGCGCCACTGGCATTCGCAATGGGCATGCCGTTTCCGCTCGGCCTCGCGCGCCTGTCGCGCAGCGCGCCGGCATTCGTGCCGTGGGCGTGGGGACTCAACGGTTGCGCGTCGGTGGTGGCAGCGATCCTCGCGCTGCTGTTGGCGATCGAGGTCGGCCTGCGCGCGACGCTGGTGATCGCGCTGGCGTTGTACGTGTTCGCGGCGTGGGTGTGGCGGTCGCCGTCGGCGCGTTGAATCAGTACAGATCCACCGGATCCACATCCAGCGACCAGCGCACCTTGCGCGCCTCGGCGGACGCATGGATGGCCGGCAGCGCGGCGTCGAGCGCCGCGTGCAGGCTTCGGCGATCGGCGGCGGACAGCAGCAGCTGCATGCGCTGGTAGCCGGCGCGGCGCGGCATCGGCGCCGGCAGTGGGCCGTGCAGGTCGAGCGGCGCGTGCACGTCGCGCAGCGCATCGCGTGCCATGCGCAGGAAGGCGTCGCAGGCATCTACGTGCTGCGCTTCGGCGCGGAACATCGCCATGTGCGCGAACGGCGGGAAGCCCGCGATTTCGCGCTGTTCGAGTTCCGCTTCGGCAAAGGCGTGGTAGCCGCCGGCAAGCAGCGTCGCCAGCAGCGGATGACCCGGATGGTGCGTCTGCAGCAGCACTTCGCCCTTGCGCTGCGCGCGTCCGGCGCGGCCGGCGACCTGGATCAGCAACTGCGCAAGCTTCTCCGGCGCGCGGAAATCGGCCGAAAACAGGCCTTCGTCGACGCCAACCACGGCCACCAGCGTCAGGTTCGGAAGATCGTGCCCCTTCGCCAGCATCTGCGTGCCGACCAGGATGCCGCGCTGCGTGCCGAACTTCGCCAGCGCGTGCTCCAGCGCATCGCGCCGCTGCGTCGTGCCGCGGTCGATGCGCATCACTGGCACGTCAGGAAAGCGCGCGGCGAGCACTTCCTCGATGCGTTCGGTGCCGGCGCCCTGCGGTTGCAGCGCGAGGCCGCCGCAGTCGGGGCAGGCATTCGGCGCGGGGCGTCGCGCGCCGCAGTGATGGCATTGCAGGCGACGGCCGCCGGCATGCACGGTCATCGGGGCGTCGCAGCGCTGGCATTGCGCGCTCCAGCCGCAGTCGTGGCACAGCAGCACCGGCGCGTAGCCACGCCTATTCTTGAAGACCAGCACCTGGCCGCCCGCGTCGAGCGCGTGGCCGATGGTGTCGAGCATCTCCGGCGACAATCCGGCCTCGAGCGGCCGCTTGCGCACGTCGCACACGCGCACCGACGGCGGCTGCGCGTTGCCCGCGCGCTGCTGCAGGCGCAGGTGTTCGTAGCGTCCTGCCTGCGCGTTGCGCAGCGATTCGAGCGAGGGGGTCGCGCTGCCCAGCAGCACGGGCACGCCGAGCGCCTTGCCGCGCACCAGCGCGAAGTCGCGCGCGTGGTAGCGGATGCCATCGAGCTGCTTGAAGCTGCCGTCGTGTTCCTCGTCGATCACGATGAGCCCGGCCTCGGGCAGCGGCAGGAACACGGCCGATCGTGTGCCGACGACGACGCGCGCCTCGCCGCGCGCGAAGGCCGTCCAGGTGCGGGCGCGCTCGCCGTCGCTGAGCCCCGAATGCAGCGCGTGGACCGGCACGCCCAGGCGCGCCCGGAAGCGCGCCAGCGTCTGCGGCGTCAGGCCGATCTCCGGCACCAGCACCAGCGCCTGCCTGCCGCGCGCGAGGCAGTCGGCGATGGCGTGCAGGTAGACCTCGGTCTTGCCGCTGCCGGTGACGCCGTCGACCAGCAGCGCGGCGAAGCCGTCGCGGGCGGCGAGGATCGCGTCGACGGCGGCCTGCTGTTCGGCGTGGAGCGCCGGCCCGGGGCGCGGGTCGATGGCGTGGGCGACGGCGGGGATGGCGACGCGTTCGGCCAGCTCGCGCTTGGCCAGCGCCCGGGCGCCGGCGCGCCAGTCATCGAGCTCGAGGTCCAGGCGGTCTTCGTCCAGTGGGCCCGCGTGGAGCAGGTCCGCCAGCCTACGCGGCTTGCCGGCGCGCAGGCGTTCGCGACCGGTCTGCCCGGCTTCGGTCAGCCGCCAGGCCCAGGCGTGGGTATCCGGCAGCGGCTCGCCACGGCGCAGCGAGGCCGGCAGCGCCGTCGCCAGCACCTCGCCGAGCGGCGCGTGGGTGTAGCGGGCGAGCCAGTGGAGGGATTCGAGCAGTTCGCCTTCCAAGACGGGCTCAAGGTCGAGGCGGGCGAGGGCGGGTTTCGCTTCGGGCGCGTCGGGGTCGGCGGGCCTGGTTTCGACGACGATCCCGATGAGTTCACGGCTGCCGAACGGCACCCGCACCCGCAGGCCAACGTCGCCCGTCTCGACCGCCTCGCCGACCGGCGGCCGGTAGTCGAACAGGCGCGGCAGCGGCAAGGGGAGGGCCACCCGCCAGACGGCGGGCGGGGTCGGAAAGGCGTCGGGCATCGGCGAAGTCTACCGGGCGTCCGGTGGCACGAAAGCGGCCGATGAGCTTGCCGCGCATTGCTGCCCCATCTGTGACAAAAATCACGCAAGTGCCCGGCCGCATTGGGAAAACGTCCTTATCCACACGAGCTGTGGATAAATCTGTGCATGGCGTGTTGCGAGCAGGGTCCCATCGCAGGAAATAAGGCCTCCCAGCTAGGTTGGTGAAAAAAGTGCCAAAGCCTATATTCCCTTTCAGATCATGCACTTGTGCGTGAAACACAGTTGTCACCCGGCTGAAGGGCGCGTTCAGGAAGCCCTGCATGACGGCGGCGTTACTGCTGTGCACAACCGGTTTTCCGGTGCAGGCCGCGTCCCGCTTGGCGGAGCACGTGACTCAGCGTTGTCAAGGGCTTTTTCACGGATCTGCCTCGCTATCATGCGGCGCATGGTGATGCAGTTCCGATGAGCGTTCCGACCGCTTCTTCACGCCCTTCCGGGCCCCCCGCGCTGTCCGCCTTCCTGCGCGGTGTCGAACGCCGCGGGGCGGTCCTGGCCGAACTCCAGGCGGGTGATGCCGCCGCCGGCGACGCCGCCCTGACCGAGGCGATGCGCCAGTTCCGTCCCGAGGCCGGGAGCCTGCCGATGGCCGACTGGCCGAGGCGCTTCTGGGCGCTCCTGCTCGCACAGCCGCGCCTCGGGCAGCGCACCGCGGTGGCGGTTCCGATCGAGGCCACCGATCGCCTTGGCGAGCTCGGCAGTGGGCCTCGCGCGGCCTTGCTGCTGCGGGTCGCCGCCGGCCTGTCCGAGGAGGATGCGGCGGGCGTGCTTGGCGTCAGCCTGACCGGTTACCGGCTCGCCCTGCAGCGGGCACTCCCGCACCATGCCGACGGTCGCGCCGACCCGCTCGCCTGGCAGCAGCTGCGCGAGCAGATCCACCGCCGCATCAAGACCCTGCCGCCCGACCGCCTCGTCCGCCTGAGCTCGGCCCGCGAGGCCGTGCTGCGCGGCGACGGGGCCGCCGCGTCTGCCGAAGTCGCCTCCGGCACGACGGCGCGCCCGCGCTGGCTGATGCCGCTGCTGTGGGGCCTGCTCGCGCTGTGCGTGCTCGCGATGGCCGCGACCTTCCTCCCCTTCGGGCGCGGGAACGTCGATGGCGTTGGAAGCAATCGCCGGGTCGACGTCGAACCGCTGCCCGAGGCCGATTCGCCCGCCTCGACCTACGGCGACGAGGCCGCGATGGTCACGCACCGCGACTTCGCGCTGCTGGCCGACCCCCACGGCGAGGCCGCGGCGCAGGACATGGAATTCAACAGCTGGCTGGCCGCGCAGCAGGCCGCCGGCGTGACCGCGCCGACTCCGCCGCCGGATATCCCGGTGCAGGAGGACGTCGCGCCGTCGCCGGTGGCGCACGGCATCGCAGCCGAAACGCAGGCGGAGACCGAAGATGCGCCGTAACGCGAGCCGCTCGCGCTGGATGCTCCTGTCGCTGGCGATGATCGCCGCCGTCGCGGGCTCGACGTCGCCGGAACTGGCGGACCTGCTCGAACGCCTGCCGCCCGCCACGCAGGCGACGCTGCGGGCCAACGCGCAGCGCTGGGACGCGTGGTCGCCCGCGGAGCAGAAGCTGTTCCGCGAGCGCGCCGCGCAGTGGGATGCCCTGCCGCGCGCCGAACGCGACGAACGCCGCGAGCGCTGGCTCGCCTGGCAGGCGCTGTCGCCGGGCGAACGCGCGCTGGCGCAGTCGGCCGCCGTGCAGTACGCGTCGATGCCGCCGGACCTGCAAGGCGCATGGCGCGCGCAGTTCAACGCGATGGATCGCAGCGAACGTCGCGGCTGGCTGCTCGGCCCGACGCTCGGTGCCGACTACGCGATCCTCCAGCCGTTGCTGGCGCAGGTCCCCGAAGCCGAACACGCCGCGATGCTGCGCACGCTGCGTTCGATGACGCCGCAGCAGCGGCGCGACCTGGGCGTGCTCGCGCAGCGCACGCCGCCGGATGCGCGTGCGGCGCTGCGCCGCGAACTGGTGTCGGTCAGCGCGCAGGAGCGCGGCGACTGGTTGTGGCGGCGGCTGCAGCACTAAGCCGCTAAAGGGCGCCGCTAAAGGGCAGGGTCGACGCCTCTCCATCACTGCCGGGCCGTTCGTCGCCTTCCCTTCGTTACCCGTCACCCCAACCCCTCTCCCAGTGGGCGAGCGGCTGACTGCGTCACATCCGCACGATGCTCGCGATCGTGATGAACACCACCGCGAAGCCGAGCAGCACGAAGTAGAGATTGCCGATCACGAAGTAGCGCAGCGACGTCAGCAGCCAGCCGTTGCCGTACACGCGCTTCTGCATGATCCACAGGTAGATCGGCATCCACATCCAGATCAGGAATTCCAGCGTGCCGGTGATCCAGCCGAAACCGGCCCACTTCGGCGTGATCGCGTTGTCCAGCGCCATCAGCAGGAAGAACGTCAGGATCGCCAGGCACAAGTAGGCGTGGCTGTAGAGCGCGACGACCAGGTGCTCCAGGTACAGCCGCTTCGATCCGACGTACGCCAGCTTGAGCAGCAGCGCGAACACCGGCACCAGCAGGAACAGCGCCGACGGCACCGCGCCGAGCATCGCCTTCACGAACAGGCCGGGATCGTGCTGCAGCCGCGCGACGTTGTCCTTGCCGTGCGCGATCTGCCGGTTGATCCACTTGTTGACGAAGTCCGGCACCCACGAGACCACCAGCGGGTTGAGTTCCTCATCCCACGGTTCGTCGCTGCCGAACAGCGTCAGGCGCCCATCGCAATTGGTTTCGCCGTAGATGCGCGCCTCGGCGGCGGCCTTTCGCGTGCGCATGCCTTCGCTGCCGCGCGCGGCGGCGATCTGCAGCTGCGCGGCGCGGCAGCCGGCCGCTTCGTTGGTTTCGCGGATCTCGACCTGCAAGCGGCGGCGCTCGGCCGTCTGCGTCGGCTTCAGCGCCGCGAGTTCCGCCTGCTGCTTGCGCACCTGCTCGTCGCGAAGCGTTTCGACCTCTGCCAGCGTCTTCGCCTTGTCCATCTCGGGCGTCGACTTCGTCTCGCTGCGCTCGGCCTCGATTTCCTTCCGCGCCGCGGCCTTTTCCTTCTCGACCTCGTTGGCAGTGAGGTCCTGCGTCTTCACCAGTTGCTGGATGCGCTTGTCGGCGGCCGTGTTGACGTCGACCATCGCGACCTCGAACGGCTTGCGCACGTGCGGCAGCATCGTGGACACCGCATCGCGACCTTCGGCGAGCTCGGCCAGTTGCGTGGCGCGGATGCGTTCGACCTGTTCGATCGTCGTTGCCGTTGCGAAGCGCTTGTTCTCGCGATTGACGTTCTGCGTGCGGCCGGGATTGCCCACGCCCTCGTCGAGCAGTTCGACCGTCGTGTCCTGCGATTCGACGTGGATCACCAGCTGCGCGACGAAGAAGGTCAGCACGCTCAGCACCACGAACAGGCGCAGCGGCGCGACGTACTTAGCGCGCTGGCCGGAGAGGTAGTTGATGGCCACGCGGCCCGGCGAGACGAGGTCGCGCAACGTGCGGAAGATGCGGCCGTCCAGGTGCCAGAACGCCTCGAACACTTCCTCCATCGCGTGCGCGGCGTGGCGGATCGGGTTCACCACCGACTGGCCGCAGTCGTGGCAGTAGTGCCCCTGCAGCGCGGCGCCGCAGTTCTCGCAATGAGTCGGATGGACGTCGTGCGACGCGTGGCCGGTGCTGGAACTCATGTGTCAACGCTCTCCCCGGCGCACGACGACAGTCGGTTCATTTCAAGGGGTTAAGATAACGGGCCGCCGCGACCCGGCGCCAGCGCCCGACATTGGATGCGGTCGCGCGGCCGCAGTCGTACGTCTGGTTTCCACGATGTCCCTTTCCTCCGTCTCGCCCGGCCGCAACGGCCTGTCCGGCGAAATCCGCACCACCGCCATCCTCGCCGCGCCGCTGGTGGGCGGGCATGTGTCCACGGGCCTGATCGGCTTCGTCGACAACGTGCTCGCCGGGCACCACGGCACGACGACGCTCGCCTCGGTCACCATCGGCACCGCGCTGTGGTGGCTGCCGATGATGGTGCCGATCGGCACGCTGCTGTCGGTGCCGCCGTCGGTGTCGCAGCTGGATGGTGCCGGTCGCCGTGAGGACATCGGCGGCCTGTTCCGCCAGGCGTTGTGGCTCGCGCTGGGCCTCGGGCTGGTGCTGTTCGCCTTCCTCACGCTGATCCCGCACGCACTCGGGCCGATGGGCATCGCGCCGGAGATCATCCCGGGCGCGACCGATTTCCTGCACGGCATCCGGTGGGGCGTGATCGCGCTGACGCTGTTCTTCTGCATGCGCTACCTCAGCGAGGGACTGCACTGGACCCTGCCGACGCTGGTGCTGAGCGCGGGCGGTCTGCTGATCCTGCTGCCCATCGGTTACACGCTGACGTTCGGCAAGTTCGGCTTCCCGGAAATGGGTGCCGGCGGGCTCGGCATCGCGTCGGCGATCATGCTGTGGGCGCAGGCGATCGGCTTCTTCATCGTGCTCAAGCGGTCGCGTCGCTTTGCCGACCTGAAGCTGTTCGAGCGCTTCGACGCGCCGCACTGGCCTACGATCCGCGGGCTGCTCGCGACCGGCCTGCCGATCGGGGTGACGGTGCTGATGGAAGGCGGGCTGTTCATCGCCACCGCGCTGCTGATGGGTCGCCTGGGCCAGGTGCCGGCGGCGGCGCACCAGATCGCCATCAACCTCTCGGCGCTGTGCTTCATGGTGCCGATGGGCCTGGCCGAGGCGACGACCGTGCGCGTCGGGCATGCGCTGGGTCGCGCGGACTTCCACGGCGTGCGCCGCGCGGCAAAGGCCGGCTACGCGATCGTGATCGGTACGCAGCTGTTCTCCGGCATCGTGCTGCTGACCTGCAACGACCTGCTGGTCGGCTTCTACACGCGCGATGCGGCGGTCGCGACGCTGGCGGCCTCGTTGCTGCTGTACGCCGCGGCGTTCCAGTTCCCCGACGGCGTGCAGGTGCTCTCCGCCGGCGCGCTGCGCGGGCTGAAGGACACGCGCGTGCCGATGCTGCTGGCGGCCGTCGCCTACTGGGGCATCGGCATGCCGCTGGGCGCCGGGCTCGGACTGGGCCTGGGCTGGGGCCCGCGCGGGATGTGGATCGGCCTGATCGCCGGCCTGACCTTCGCCTCGGTGCTGCTGTGCGTGCGGTTCGTCCGGTCGAGCCATCCGGACCGCCTGATGATGCGGGGACCGTAGGTCGCGAGCCGCCCTGTCCGGTCCCGCGGATCACGAACCCGCCATACGGTCCGTGTTACGAATGGCGGGTGATTCCACGCCCGCCCGCGTTTAGGCTGGCCGCGTGATCCAGGAGAACGTATGAACGACATGCCGCGTCGCGGCCCCATCGCCCGCTTCTTCGTGGGCGTGTGGGATGCGATGAACTTCACCCGCCGTCTGATCCTCAACCTGCTGTTCCTGCTGCTGCTGTTCGTGTTCCTCGCCATCCTCATGGCCGGCCCCCGCAACAAGCCGCTGCTGGATCGCACGACGCTGGTGATCGCGCCCGAAGGCAACCTGGTCGAGCAGTTCAGCAGCGATCCTCTGACCCGCGCGCTGGAACGCGCCCTGGGCGAGAAGGGCGGCGAAGTGCAGCTGCGCGACCTGGTGCGCGCGCTGGATGCCGCCGCCAAGGACAAGCGCGTCGAACGCGTGGTGCTCAACCTCGACAAGCTGCAGGCCGCCGGCATGGCGTCGCTGCGCGAGACCGCCGGCGCGATCGCGCGCGTGAAAGCCAGCGGCAAGCAGGTCGTCGCGTTCTCCGAAATGATGGACCAGAAGCAATACCTGCTCGCCTCGCAGGCGAGCGAGGTCTATCTCGATCCGATGGGCGGGATGCTGCTGGAAGGCCTCGGCCGCTATCGCACGTATTACCGCGAAGGCCTGCAGGACAAGCTCGGCGTCGACGTGCACCTGTTCAAGGTCGGCGAGTACAAGTCTGCGGCGGAGCCCTACGTGCTCGATGCGGCTTCGCCGGAGGCGAAGGAAGCCGACCTGTACTGGATGAACGACGTGTGGCAGCGCTACCTCGCCGACGTGGCGAAGGCGCGCAAGCTCGACGCGGCGAAGCTGTCGCAGCAGATCGACCAGATGCCTGAAGGCATCGAGGCCGCCAACGGCGACCTGGCGAAGTTCGCCGTCGCAACGAAGCTGGTGGACGGCCTGAAGACGCACGAGGAAGTCGACGACCTGCTGCGGCAGCGCGGCGTCGCCGACGACGACGCGCCGGGCGGCTATCGCCAGGCGTCGTTCGACGAGTACCTCACGCAGATCGACAGCGGTCTGAGCGCGGTCGATCCACGCCCGCAGGTCGCCGTGGTCGTGGCCGAAGGCGAGATCCGTGGCGGCGAGCAGCCGCCGGGCACCGTCGGCGGCGTGTCCACCGCCGAGCTGCTGCGCGAAGCGCGCGACGACGACAACGTCAAGGCGGTCGTGCTGCGCGTGGATTCACCGGGCGGCGAAGTGTTCGCCTCCGAGCAGATCCGCCGCGAAATCGTCGGCCTGAAGAAGGCCGGCAAGCCGGTCGCCGTGTCGATGGGCGACCTCGCCGCATCGGGCGGTTACTGGATCTCGATGGACGCCGACCGCATCTACGCCGACGCTTCGACGATCACCGGCTCCATCGGCATCTTCGGTCTGATCCCGACGATCCCGCGCGCGCTGGAGAAGATCGGCGTGCGCAGCGACGGCGTGGGCACGACGCGGTTCGCCGGCGCGTTCGACATCACGCGACCGCTGCAGCCCGAAGTCGGGCAGGTGATCCAGTCGGTGATCGAGAAGGGCTACCGCGATTTCACCGGCCGCGTCGCCACGGCGCGCAAGAAGCCGGTCGAGCAGGTCGACGCCATCGCACGCGGCCGCGTGTGGACCGGCGCGCAGGCGAAGGAGCGCGGCCTCGTCGACGAACTCGGCGGCGTGCACCAGGCGATCGAGTTCGCGGCCAAGCGCGCCGAGCTGGGCCAGCAGGGCGACTACCAGGTGCGTTACATCGAGAAGGCGGCGACGCCGTTCGAGCGTTTCTTCACCGGCTTCATCGCCAGCCGCGCCGGCGGTGCGCTGATGCGCGATTCGGATCTGGCGCGCAGCCTGATCGCCAAGGCCTCGCCGCAGACGGCGAAGGACCTGCGCTTCCTCGAAAGCTCGATCACGCCCACGCGTGGCGTGCCGGTGAAGGCGCTGGCGTACTGCTTCTGCGGGTTCTGATCCGCGAACCTCGCGCAGAGACGCAGTGAACGAAAAGGCCCGCCGATGGCGGGCCTTTTTGTTTCCACGTGGTAGATGACGATCAACCGCCCGCGGCCTGCTCCTGCGCGTCGATCGCAGCGCGTTGCGCCTCGGCGGCGTCCTGCACCTGCTTCTCGACGTCCTTTGCCTTGTCGATCGGTGCCTTGATCGCGTCGCGCAACTGCGTCGCCTGCGGTTCCACCGGGCGTTCCTTCTCCGGCGGCTGCGGTTTGGAGCAACCCGCGAACAACGCCATCACCGTCATTGCCAACAGCAGCTTCCGCAACATCCGCGCATCCTCGTGGCCGGGTCTGCGGGCTATGCTACGCCGGCCGCCGCGCGCGGCAAGCGACCGGCATGTGCCCACAATCACGGAGACGGCGATGGATCCCAAGCGTTGGCGCCTCGACGGCCAGCTGGCCCTGGTCACCGGCGGCAGCGCCGGCATCGGCCGCGCGGTCGCACGCGAGCTGCTGGGTTTCGGCGCCGACGTCCTGCTCGCCGCGCGCGATGTCGCCGGGCTCGACGCGGTGCGCGCCGAGCTCATGGAAGATTTCCCCGAACGCGACGTGCAGGCCTTCGTCGCCGACGTCGCCGACGACGAGCAGCGCCGCGAACTGCTCGACTGGGTCGAGGATTTCGGCGAAGGCCTGCACATCCTGGTGAACAACGCCGGCGGCAACCTCACCAAGGCCGCCACCGACTACACAGAGGACGAGTGGCGGCAGGTGTTCGAAGTGAACGTGTTCTCCGCGTTCGAACTGTCGCGTTACGCGCATCCGCTGCTGACCAGGCATGCGTCGTCGAGCATCGTGAACGTCGGCAGCGTGTCGGGCACCACGCACGTGCGAACCGGCGCGCCGTACGGCATGAGCAAGGCGGCGATGCACCAGATGACGCGCAACCTCGCCGTCGAATGGGCCGAAGACGGCGTGCGCGTGAACGCGGTGGCGCCGTGGTACATCCGCACGCGCCGCACGTCGGACAAGCTCGCCGATCCGGATTACCTGGACGAGGTCCTGCTGCGCACGCCGCTCGGGCGCATCGGCGAACCGGAGGAAGTCGCTGCGGCGATCGCGTTCCTGTGCCTGCCGGCCGCGGGCTACATCACCGGCGAATGCATCGCCGTGGACGGCGGCTTCCTGCGCTACGGCTTCTGAATGCGCGCGACATCGCGTCTGCCGAAAACACACGCATAAAAAAACCGCCAGGCGGTGCTGAATCGCCTGGCGGTCGTGACAAGCGGAACGCTTGTCGGTTGCCTGTCGAGGATCATGAACTTTCGTTCGTGGGACCTCCTTTCCAGGCACGTGTAGCCTACCGCGTGCGACGGAACGAACAGGTGAAGGGTTCGCGCCGCGCGCGTGACCGGCGCATAACATGCGCGTGGGCATCAATGGGGCAGCCCACACGCGACAGGACGAGATGGCCGCATTCGATGCCGCGCGCATGCGCATGGTGCGCAGCCACCTGGCAGCGCGTGGATTGCGCGATGCACGCGTGCTCGCCGCGATGGCGGAGGTGCCGCGCGAACGCTTCGTCGAGGCCGGCATGGAGGAGTTCGCCTACGAGGACAGCGCGCTGCCCATCGGCGAGGGCCAGACGATCTCGCAGCCGTACATCGTCGCGCTGATGCTGGAAGCCGCGCACATCGAACCCGGCGATCGCGTGCTCGAAGTCGGCACCGGATCGGGGTATGCCGCGGCCGTGATGTCGCGCCTCGCGCGCGAGGTGCACACCATCGAACGCCATGCCTCGCTCGCCGACGAAGCGCGTGCGCGATTCGCGCAGCTGGGCTACGACAACATCGACGTCCACACCGGCGACGGCAGTCGCGGCTGGCCCGACGCCGCGCCATTCGACGCCATCGTCGTCGCCGCGGGCGCACCCGCGCCGCCGCAGGCGTTGCAGGCGCAGCTCGCCATCGGCGGGCGACTCGTCATTCCCGTCGGCGACGACGGCGACGTGCAGGAGCTGACGAAGGTCGTCCGTACCGGCCAGGACACCTTCGAACGCGAAGACCTCGGCGCGGTGATGTTCGTTCCGCTGGTCGGCGAGCAGGGCTGGGCCGAGGATGGCCGCCGCGCGGCGAGCCGTCGCGCAACCCCAGCGCGCGCGGACGATGCCGCATCGCTCGTGGCCGAACACGCCATCCCGCTGCCCGCTATCGACGAGGAAGCCTTCGCCGACGCGTTCGAACGTTTCGCCGACGCGCGCGTCGTGCTGCTGGGCGAATGCAGCCATGGCACATCGGAGTTCTACGCCGCACGGGCCGCGATCACGCAGCGGCTGGTCGAGCGGCATGGCTTCACGCTGGTCGCGGTGGAAGCCGACTGGCCCGACGCATCGGTCGTGAATCGCCACGTGCGGCACCTGCCGCCGCGGCCGCACGGCGCGGTGTTCGCGCGCTTTCCGACGTGGATGTGGCGCAACCGTGAAGTCGCCGCGCTCGCCGGCTGGATGCGCCGCTACAACCAGGGACGCGAATACACCGAGCAGGTGGGCTTCTACGGCCTCGACATCTACAGCCTCGATGCATCGATCGAGGCGGTGCTCGACTACCTCGATCGCACCGATCCGGACGCAGCCGCCGTCGCGCGCGAACGTTACGGTTGCCTGACGCCCTGGCAGAGTTCGCCGGAAGTCTACGGTCGCGCCGCGCTGCGCGCGGGGCACGCGATGTGCGAGGAAGCGGTGGTGCGGCAGTGTCGCGACCTGCTCGACGAACGACTGGGCGATATCGACGAACTCGAGCCGGACCATCTCGACGCCGCGCAGAACGCGCGCCTGGTCGCCTCGGCCGAACGCTACTACCGCGTGATGTACTACGGCGGCGCGGAAAGCTGGAACCTGCGCGACGAGCACATGGCGGACACGCTCGACCTGCTGCTGCGCGCGCACGGCCCACGTTCGCGCGCGGTGGTGTGGGCGCACAACTCGCACATCGGCGACGCGCGCCACACCGACATGGGCCAGTCGCGCGGCGAGCACAACATCGGCCAGCTCGTTCGCCAGCGGCATTCAGGCGAAGCGGCGCTGATCGGCTTCGGCACGCACGCCGGCACCGTCGCCGCCGCGCACGACTGGGGCGAAGAGATGGAAGTGATGGACGTACGTCCGTCGCGCGCTGGCAGCGTGGAGCGGCTGTGCCACGACAGCGGCATCGAACGCTTCCTCCTAGACCTCCGCGAAGGCCATGGCGAGGCGCTGCGACACGCGTTGTCCGAACCGCGCCTGCAGCGCTTCATCGGCGTGATCTACCGCCCCGACACCGAGCTGCAAAGCCATTACGCGCGCGCATCGCTCGCGCGGCAGTACGACGGTTACGTCTGGTTCGACAAGACGCAGGCGGTGCATGCGATCGCCGCGCCGGAACGCGACGACACGCAGGTGCCGGAGACGTATCCGTTCGGCGTCTAGCGCGGCCCCGGGAACGTCCTCTCGTCCGGCACCGGAAGGTCGAGCACGGGGATCTCGACGAAGCTCACCGCATCGCCGCCGTGGAAGACGCGGTTCAGCGCTTTCGACGGGACGCTTTCGTCGTAGTTGCGACCGCCCGTGCCGAGATTGCGCTCCAGTCGCGGGAAGCTGGAGCTGCTGATGTCCAGCCGGATGCGATGGCCGCGGGGAACGAGGTAGGCGATCGACCGCATCGGCACGTCCAGCACGTAACGCTGGCCCGGCGTCATCAGGCTCGGGCGTTCGACGCCGTCGCGGTAGCGTGCGCGCAACGCGCCTTCCTGGATGTTCGTCGCGCGGCCGTCGGGCCACACGTGCACCAGGCGCGCGACGAAGTCGGTATCGGGCGCGGTCGACGACACCACCAGCTGCGCGCTGAGCTTGCCGACGATGCGCAGCGGCTGCTGCAGCGGCGCGGAGGTGTAGACGAGCACGTCCTTGCGCGTCTCGACGTCGCGCTGGTCGACCGGGCCGGCGCGCTGGTTCGGATCGCCCGTGCAGCACAGCGGGCCGCCGCGCGAGGGAACCGGATCCGTCGGATCGTGGATGAAGTCGTCGGAGCGGATCTCGCGCGCGGCTTCCAGCGCGAGCACGCCGTCGCCGTCGCGACTGTTCGCGTGGCCGTTGCTCGACAGGTACCACGACTGCGGCCGCGCTTCGGCCGGCGGCCATTGCGTCGCGTCCAGCCAGCGCTGTTCGTTGAGCACGAAATAGCGATACGGCGGCAGCGCCTTGAGGCCGTCGCCGCGCCCGCGCAGCCAGTGGTCGAACCATGCGAGGTAGTAGTCGCGATACGGCTGCGCCGCGTTGCGCACCGGCAGTTCGCCGAACTTTCCCATGCCGACGACGAGTTCCTGTTCGCAATGGTTTCCCGGCGCAATCAGCACGTGCTGCGCGCGCGCCGCGTCGGGCGAATGCCGGCGCACGGATTCGGTCAGCGCGAGCGTGCCGGCCAGGCTGGGATCGCCCCAGGTATCGACCACCAATGCCGGCGTGGTCGGGCGGTCGTCGGAGAACACGTAGTCCAGCGCGCGCCAGCGTGCGTCGCCGAGCGGCGTCTGCAGGAAGTCCTGGAAGCCGTTCGCCCCGGGCCGCACGCGCTTGACGACGTCGATCGCCGGCAGTGTCGGCAGCGCCGATGCCATGTCGAGGTCGTTCGGCCACGGGCGGTGGTCGGCCTTCATCCCGTGCTTGGCGAACCAGCCCGCCGCACCCGCCAGCTGGAAGACGCCGCCTTCGAACGCGCCGAAGTAGCCGGCTTGGCCGTCCACGTCGCCGGCCGCGCCGCCGGCGGCAATCGGGATCATCGCCGCATGCGCGGGATGGTTCGCTCGCGCGAGCGCGTATTGCAGTTCGCCCAGCGCCGAGCAGCCGATCGTGCCGACCTTCCCGTTCGACCACGGCTGGCGGACGATCCAGTCGAGCGTGGCGACGCCGTCGCCGGTGGCGTGCCGCCATGGCAGGAAGTCGTCGCCTTCGGATTCGAACTTGCCGCGTACGTCCTGCAACAACACGGCGTACCCGTTGCGCGCGAAGAACAGGCCTTCGCCGATGGCCTCGCCGTAACGGCGGCGGTCGTAGGGGAGGCGGACGTAGACCGTGGGCAGCGGGCCGTCGACGTTGCGCGGGCGATACAGCGTGCCGGCCAGGTGCGTGCCGTCGGGCATCGCGATGCGGATGTCGTCGTCGATCTTCACGCCGAAGACGAGCGCACGCACCGGCTGCTGCCAGTGCGCGGGAATGCGTTCTCGCAGGACGAACAGTGCGAGCGCGGCAAGCAGCAGCGCGGCCACGATCAGGGCCGACACCGTCCACCAGCCGAGCGCGGGGCGCACTGCGGACAAGTCCATCTCCAAGAGTCTTCCCTTGCGCTCGTGGCGGCCTCGGGACGGCCGTCCGGTCGTGCGGCGGGGCCGCCGCTTCGCCCTGAGTTCAAACGCGTGCGGGGCGCGCCGGCGGCCAGCGCTGCGGCGTCACGACGCCGTCAGGGCGTGCAGGTGCTGTCGGCAAGGACGCGCCGGATGCGTTCGGCTTCTTCCGGGGGGACGGCGTCGCCGCCGCCGAACGTCGCGCGCGCATCGAGCTCGCGCACGCGCTGCCTCCACGCGTCGCACAGCGCGGTCTCGGCGACGGGCTGGCACTGGTCGTCCATCATCTGGCATGCGGCGCCGCCGGCCATCGCATTGGAACCGTCGAGCCCGGTCACCTGCATCGGCGCGCAGCGCGGTGGCGGTTGCGGGTTCTCGCCGAAGTAACGCGTGTTGTCCCAGGTACGGCATTCGAACAGCGCCGGCGGCGGTTGCTTCGGCGTGGCGACGGCTTGCGGCGGTGGCGTGGGTGCGGGCGCGGGCGCGACGACGGGCGCGGGTTGCGGTGGCGGCGAAACCGCGGGCGGCGCGACCGGCGCGGGCGCCGCAGCGGGCGCCGGCGCCTCCATTACTTTCTTCTGCTGCTTGCTGCCTTTGGGGCAGGGCGTGCCGTTCTGCAGCGTGACGGCGCCAGACGCATCCGTGCAGCGATAGATGACGAGTTGCGCATGCGCGGCGGGCATCGCCAGGACGAACGACAACGCGAGCGTGCCGATGTGCAGTCGCCGCATCAACCGCCCCCGCAGTCGCTGGCCAGGCGCGCATCGATGCCGCGCTGCCGGCGATCGATGTCGCCGCGTTCGCTCTGCAGCGCGCTGTTGTAGCGACGGCCGAGTTCCCAGCGTTCGTCGCGAAGGCGCGCGCAGACTTCTTCCTGCGGCAGCGCGTGGCATTCGTCGTACACCCAGGTGCCGGCGCCGTAGGAATCGACCGCGTACCCCGGCGGCGGCACGTCGTGCGGCGGACGCGGCGGCGGGCGATCGCCGATGCTCACCGAATAGCGGCCGTCGCCACCGTTGAACTGGCCCTGCACGTTGGCCTGCACGCTGCCCGGATAGAACTCGCGGCGCGGCGGCAGCAGGCCCGCATAGCCGGGATAGCCCAGCGTCCACAGCGGCACCCAGCGCGGATTGCCGGCGCTGGTGTCGCTCAGATAGCGGTTGCCGTCGGGCGTGACGCATTCGTACATCGGCCGCGCGGGCGCGCTGACGAGATAGCGTGTCGCGGGCTCCGCCGCGGCCGGCGTCGCCTTCGGTGCGGAAGCGGCGCGGCGCACGGCGGGCGGCGCGTCCTTCGGGCGCTGCATTTCCTTGGTCTGCTGCGTCTCGCCCTTTTTGCACGGCGTGTCGCGCAACGCGAGCTGCCCGTTCGCATCGGTGCAGCGGTAGATCGTGATCTCCGCCGCGGACGCAGCCACCGTCGCGAGCAGCAGCGGGAAGGACAGGGTCACGATGCGGAGAGCCGGGCGCATGGGCGCATCTTGCGTCGGCCGGGGTGACGAAGGAAGCGCGATGCGCGGCGGCGGCGGGTCCAGCGCTGCCGTGTGTTCAGGCGCGGATCTGCGCGCCGGTGCGGGCGTCGCGGATGGCGGTCGGCGAGGCGAGGCCGCCTGTTTCGCCGGTCGTGACACCGTCCAGCAGCGCGAGCACGCGTGGATCCAGCGCCTCGCGCGTGAACGCCGGCGGCTCGCCGGCCAGGTTCGCGCTCGTCGACACCAGCGGCCCGCCGAACGCCTCGCAGAGCGCGATCACGTCCGGATGCGCGCTCACGCGCACGGCGACGCCGTCGTGTGAGCCGGTGATCCAGCGCGGCACGCGCGGCAGCGTGGGGACGATCCAGGTGTTCGGGCCCGGCCAGCTGGCGAGCACCGTTTCGCGCTGCGGCGCGGTGAGGGCGTCCCAGTCGAGCAGCCCGTCGAACTGCGAACGCGCGCTGGCGATGAGGATGACGCCCTTGTCGACCGGCCGCTGCTTGATGGCGAGCAGCCGCGTCACCGCCGCTTCGTCGAACGGGTCGCAGCCCAGCCCCCAGACGGCTTCGGTGGGATACGCGACGACGCCGCCCCGGCGTAGCGCGGCGGCGGCGTCCTTGAAGGTCAGCGGCGTGGACATGGCGCGAGGATAACGCGTGCGTCGATACACGCCAGGGACAGCCTCGGCCCCACCGACGCTGCCAGCCTGGATCCCGGCTTTCGCCGGGATGACGTCAGAGGGGGTCAGCCAGAGAAGATGAAGGCGTTTACGCCTTCGCCTTCTTCACGACCTTCTTGGCGGCCGTTTTCGCAGCGGTCTTCTTGGCGGCGGTGGTCTTCTTCGCAGCCTTCTTGGGGGTCTTCTTGGCCGCAGCCTTCTTCGCCGGCGCCTTCTTGGCGGCAGGCGCCTTCTTCGCGGCGGCTTCCTTCTTCACCTTCACCGCCGGTTCCTTCTTGGCGGCCTTCTTGCCGAAGCCGCGACGAACCGGCTTGCCTGTGTCGGCGAGGAACTGCGTGGTTTCCTCCAGCGAGAGCGAGGCCGGCTCGCGATCCTTCGGAATCTTGCCGTTGAGCTTGCCGTCGCTGATGTACGGCCCGAAGCGGCCGTTGAGCACCTGCACGTCGCTGCCATCCCACTGGCGGATGATGCGGTTGCGCGCGATCTCTTCCTTCTGCTCGATCAGGAACACCGCGCGCGCCAGGTCGATCGTGTACGGATCGTCTTCCTTGGTCAGCGACGCGTACGTCGTGCCGCGCTTGGCGAACGGACCGAAGCGGCCGATGCCGACGCTGACTTCGTGGCCCGCGTTCTCGCCGAGCTTGCGCGGCAGCTTGAACAGCTCCAGCGCGTCTTCCAGCGTGATGGTGTGCATCGACTGGCCCGGACGCAGCGACGCGAATTCGAGCTTCTCGTCGGTGTCCTTGTCGCCGATCTGCGCGTACGGCCCGAAGCGGCCCAGGCGCACGCTCACCGGCTTGCCGCTCTTGGGATCGGTGCCCAGTTCGCGCGCGCCGGTGGCCTCGGAACGGTCGACCGATTCGGTCTTGTCCTCGACCAGTTCCTTGAACGGGCCCCAGAACTTCTCCATCAGCGGGACCCATTCCTCCTCGCCGCGCGACACCGCATCGAGTTCGTCCTCGAGCTTGGCGGTGAAGTCGTAGTCGACGTAGCGCGTGAAATGCGAGGACAGGAACTTCGACACCGCGCGGCCCACGTCGGACGGACGGAAGCTGCGGCCTTCCATCTCGACGTACTTGCGGAACAGCAGCGTCTGGATGATCGAGGCGTAGGTGGACGGACGGCCGATGCCGTATTCCTCAAGCGCCTTCACCAGCGCCGCTTCGGTGTAGCGCGGCGGCGGCTGGGTGAAGTGCTGGTCGGCGTGGATGCGGTCCAGCGGCACGCGGTCGCCGGTCTTCATCGCCGGCAGCTTGCGGCCTTCGTCTTCGTCGTCCGCGGTCCTGGTGTCCTTGCCTTCCTCGTATGCGGCGAGGAAGCCCGGATCGACCACCGTCGTACCCGAGGCGCGGAAGGCGTGCTCGCTGCCGGCGGCCAGGTCGACCGACACGGTGTTGAGCGTGGCCGGCACCATCTGCGAGGCGACGGCGCGCTTCCACACCAGCTCGTAAAGCTTGCGCTCGTCGTCGCTGAGGTAGCGCGCGACCGACGACGGCGTGCGCAGCGCGGAGGTCGGGCGCACGGCTTCGTGCGCTTCCTGCGCGTTCTTCGACTTGTTCTGGTACGTGTTGGGCTTGTCGGGCAGCGCGCGCGTGCCGTAGTCGCGGGCGATCACGTCCCGGATCTCGCCGATGGCGTCCTGCGACAGCGTCACCGAGTCGGTACGCATGTAGGTGATCAGGCCGACCGTGCCTTCCTCGCCGATCGCCACGCCTTCGTACAACTTCTGCGCGACCTGCATGGTCTTGCGCGTCGTGAAGCCGAGCTTGCGCGAGGCTTCCTGCTGCAGCGTGGAAGTGGTGAACGGCGCGGCCGGGCGGCGCTTGCGCTCTTTCGATGCGACGTCGGTGACGTGCAGCGCGCCGTTGGCGGCGGCCGTGATGCGCTTGCGGGCGTCCTCGGCGGTGTCGCCGTCGGTCACGGTGAACTGCTCGAACTTCTTGCCGTCCAGCTTGATCAACTTGGCGGTGAAGGCCTGCGTCGGATGCGCGCACTCGGCCTCGATGGTCCAGTACTCGCGCGCGACGAAGGCTTCGATCTCCTCCTCGCGCTCGACGATCATGCGCAGCGCCGGCGACTGCACGCGGCCGGCCGACAGCCCGCGCTGCACCTTGCGCCACAACACCGGGCTCAGGTTGAAGCCGACCAGGTAGTCCAGCGCGCGGCGCGCCTGTTGGGCATCGACGAGGTCGGAGGCGATCGCGCGCGGTTGCGTCATCGCTTCCTTGATCGCGCGCGGCGTGATCTCGGTGAACACGACGCGCTGCAGCGTCTTGCCTTCGAGCAAGCCGCGCTCCTTCAGGATTTCCGCGATGTGCCAGCTGATCGCCTCGCCTTCACGGTCCGGGTCGGTCGCCAGATAGAGCGCGTCGGCACCCTTGGCGGCCTTGGCGATGGCGTCCACGTGCTTCTCGTTCTTGTCGATCAGGTCGTAGCGCATGGCGAAGCCGCGCTCCGGATCGACGGCGCCTTCCTTGGGCACCAGGTCGCGGACGTGGCCGTAGGAGGCCAGGACGGTGAAGTCCTTGCCGAGGTATTTGTTGATCGTCTTGGCCTTGGCGGGCGACTCGACGATGAGGAGATTCTTGGCCATGGGGGCTCCGCAGGACCTGTCCCGGTGCTGCGATGGGGGCGGATGGGGGCGGATGGGGGCGGGAGAAGACTACGCCCGCGGCATCCGGCGCGGGCGTGCGGGGGCTTCTCTTTTTCTATTGAGGCCACGCGCCGCCGGGCGCTGTCAAGCGCGGCGGCGTGAAGCCGGGATGGGCGCCGCGCTGCGGCCTGCCTGTTCAGCGTGCGGCTCAGCCTCCGCCGACGGCCCGGCGGACGTACTCCTGGTAGGCCGGGATCGCGACGGCGAGCAGGATCCCGGCGTACGCCACGACCGCCAGGCCGCCGAGGATCAGCAGGACCAGCGCCACGGTGCCGAGCCCGCGGCGCTGGCGGTCCGGATGCGCCGTGTAGGCCCAGCGGTCGACCACCAGCGTGCCGGCCACCATGTCGTGCAGGCCGCGCTTGCGGTCAGTGAACCCGGCCATGAAGTAGCCGATGTACATCGTGAGGTAGCACAGCAGGTGCGAGGCCCAGCGGCCAAGCGCGCGCCCGCGGCTCATGCGGCGCCCGGCATCGTCGGTGACCTTGATGCCGACGGCCATCTTGCCCAGCGTGGCCTGCGTCGCGGACGACTCCAGGCTGACGTAATAAAGCGCGCTGACGATCGGGTAGGCGAACACGGCCACCACGCCGATCAGCTGGGCGGCGCCGGCCGAGCCGGGGCTGCCACTCAGGGCATCCGAGAGGCCGATGCTGAAGGCGATGACCGCGACGATCAGCAGTACGTAGTACGCGAGGGTGACGACGAGCGAGTCGATCATCAGCGCCGCCAGGCGTTTCCAGAAACCGGCGTAGACGACCTCGCCGGCAGCGGCGTGGTAATCGCCGGCCTCGCTCAGTTCCGCACGTGGCGGCGCATAGGGCGAGGTGCGATCAAGGGCGTCGCCTGCCACGGCCGCGGGCGCCGCGTAGGCAGGGGAAGGCATTGCGATTTCATCGAGGCTCAGGGAATCGGAAAACCGGTCGAGCGGCAGCCAGTCGCGCGCCCCGACGTGCCAGGCCAGCGTGTCGCGCTGTACGCGGCCTTCGCGGTAGGCCTCGCGTACGTCGTCGGCCCCCAGTGGACCCACGCGGCCCTGACCCGGCAGGTGGTAGTACCAGTCCGTCATGCGAATCCCCTGATTGTTCGGCGGGCCATGGTGGCCCGACCGGCTGCGCCTCCCCAGGCGCGCTACGGACGTCCGGCGATGCTCAGTGCACCGGCTCGGGTTCGTCCTCGAACATCTGCGTTTCCATCCAGGCGTAGGCCGCTTCGGACCCCGGCTGGTTGAACAGCACCATCAGCACGACCCACTTCAGGTCGTCCAGGTCGATCTCGTCCTGGTCCAGCGCCATCGCGCGGTCGAGCACCAGCTCGCGCTGGCCGGCATCGAGCACGCCGTGCTGCTCCAGGAAGAGGAGGAACCCCCGGCATTCGACGTCGAGCTTGTCGAGTTCAGGGCCGAAGAACACGCGGACAGGACCGTTCGCGCGCGGGGCGCTCGCACTGGGCCGTTGCTCGGCCAGCGCGTCGAGCCATTCGAAGGCCTTGTTGATCTCGGCCGGGCTGAAGCCGGCTTTGCCGAGTTCGTCGAAGAGGGGGCCGCTGCGGAGTGAATCGCGGTCGCGGACGAGATCCGCGTCGTCGGTGAAGTAGTGCTCGAACAGGTAAAGCAGGACGTCCAGGATGCTCTCTTTCATTTCCCTCGGCCTGCGCCGCACGCGGCGCGGTGGGCAGAACTTGCGGAAGGCCCGCGGGGCCGCGTGGAGTCCCTGAACGGGAGCCTTCAACGACTGCGGAAATACCGGCCGTGTTGCGAAAAAACCCGGCCATCAAGCTCCATGAGCAGCAGCATGGAGGACACTGCCGCGGCCGTCAATCCGGTCCGCTGCACCAGTTGATCCATAGCGGTTGGGTCATGGCCCAGGGCGTTCCACAAGGTGTGGTAGTCGGGGTCGTGGACCCCTGAACCGCCCCGGGCGTCCGGCTCGACCGCCTGAGCGGGGTGGATGGGGGCGCCGAGCTGCCGCCGCAAGTCCTGGGCGAGGGCAGCGATCTGCGGCGCGAGGGCATCGATCACGTCCCCTGCGCAGCTGACCAGCCCCGCGCCGTCCCGGATGAGTCGATGGCAACCGCGTGCCAGCGGGTTATGGATCGAGCCCGGCACCGCGAACACCTCCCGCCCGGCCTCGGAGGCGAGGCGGGCGGTGATCAGGGCGCCCGAGCGCTCGGCGGCCTCGATCACCACCGTCGCGACGGAGAGCCCGGCGAGGATCCGGTTCCGGCTGGGGAAGTGGAACGCGACCGGCCCGGTGCCGGGCAGGTATTCGCTGACGATCGCGCCCACGGCCGGGTCCGCGATGCGGGAGTGGAGGTCCGTGTTGGCGCGCGGGTAGGGCACGTCGGGGCCCGTCCCCAGCACCGCGATGGTGCGGCCGCCTGCGTCGAGCGTGGCCAGGTGTGCGGCCGTGTCGATCCCCGCGGCCAACCCGCTTGCCACGACCAGACCCGACGCGGCGAATGCGCGGGCGAAGTCGCGCGCGTTGTCGCGACCGCCGGGCGTGGGCCCCCGACTGCCGACGACCGCGACCGACGGCTGCCAGAGCAGCGAGGGGTCGCCCGCGACGAACAGCGCGAGCGGCGGGTTGGGCGACTTGCGCAGTGGCGGCGGATAGTCCTCCTGATGCCAGCCGACGAGGTGGTGCGACGGGCCGCGCAGCCAGGCAATCGCTTCCCGCGGCGCGACAGCGGAGGAGAGCGCCGAGACCTGTTCGTCCGACCACCCGGCTTCGCGCCACCCGGCGGGCCCCGCGGCGACGGCCTGCGCCGCGCCACCGAAGCCCTCGATCAGCGAGCATCGCGCCGGGCTGCTGCCGCCCGCGGCGATCAGCCTCAGCAGCGCGAGGGTTTCGATATCGTCGGAGGCGTCTTCGGATCGGGCGGTCATCGCGCCAGCATCGCCCGCAAACGACGACGGCGCCCTAGGGCGCCGTCGCGTGGTTCGATCAGGAAACTTCCCGACGTGGCGTCAGTTCGTCGCGTCCGGATGCTTCAAACGGTAGCCCAGGCGGGTCGGCGCGACGCCGTCCATCACCAGGCCGTAGCTGACCTTGTCGAACGTGCGGAAGACCATGACGTGGCTGGCGAACTCGTCGGGCATCTTCACCTTCTCGCCGCGGGTATGCGCGTCGGGGCTGCGGTCGATGCCTGCGCGCACGCGGTCGACTTCGATGCTGCCCTGGCGCCACACCGAGAACACGGTGCCGTTGTCCACGCCGTCCGCGGCGCCGACCGAGAGGGCGACCACGTCACGCGTGCCGCCGCTGCTGACCATGTCGGTCACCGCGATGACGCGGGCCTTCTCGACGGCCGGCTCCTGCGCCGGGGCGTGCGGGAAGAACTGCAGGTCGTAGGACTGGGCTTCCACCGGGATCAGGCGATCGCCGGCGCGCACTTCGCGACCGTTGTCGTCCACCAGCAGCGTGGCGGCCTCGGCGTCGCCGACGATGCCGCGGGTAACGGTTGCGGTGCTGACCTTGGCCAGCTCGTAGCCCAGGAATTCGCCGCCGCCCGGCGGGAGCTGGTACGCCCACAGGCTTTCGGTGCCCCAGTTGCGCTGGCCACGGAAGTCCAGCGTCTGCGCGCGACGGCCCGACGGCTCGCAGCAGCGGTCCGGATCCATCGTCTGGAAGCGCTGGCTCGGGCGGACGACCATGTAGCGTTGGCCCGGCTGCGCGGCGTCGAGGCCCTTCACGTACACCAGCTGGTTGCCGGCGCTGCGCAGGCGATCGCCTTCAAGGCCGACCACGTAGGGCAGGTGTTCGAATTCGTCCACCACGCGCAGGTCCTTGAGGAAGGATTCGACCTCGGACAGCGGGATGGCGTTGATCGGCGCTTCCTGGCGCGGGCCTTCCTGCACCGCGACGCGGTCCAGGTATGCCAGCGACAGGACGTCGCCCGGGAAGATGAGGTGCGGGTTCTTGACCTGCGGGTTCGCCTGCCAGATTTCCGGCCACAGCCACGGCTTCTTGAGGAAGCGTCCAGCGATGTCCCAGAGGGTGTCGCCCTTCTTCACCACGTAGGTGTCCGGATGGCCGCCAGCGAGTTCCGCGGCGACGCCGTAGGTGGCGATCGTGAGCAGCGCAGCGGTCATCACCGTGCGCAACGGTTTAAGCATCAAGGCCATCTGGCAATTCCCCTTACCGCCCCTGAACATACTGTGCGGCCCCGCTGCCCCCGGCAGCGTCCCCAAAACCACACCTGAAGGCGGGGCACCGCGGCACTATAGCCCAGAAGAACCGCAGGGTTGCAAGCATTGGAGGCCCGTAACGGGGTTACAATCACGGTACTTCTTGCGGTTGTGACACACGCCCCCATTTCGACGCCATGGCCCTGCTTCCCATCCTCGAATTCCCCGATCCGCGCCTGCGTACCGTTGCGACGCCGGTCGATCCCGCGCGCATCGCCGATGCGCAGTTCCAGTCGCTGATCGACGACATGTTCGAGACGATGTACGAAGCGCCGGGCATCGGGCTGGCCGCCAGCCAGGTCGACGTGCACCAGCGTTTCATGGTCATCGACGTGAGTGAGGAGAAGAGCCAGCCGATGGTCTTCATCAATCCGGAGATCGTCGCGCGCGATGGCGAGCAGGTGTACCAGGAAGGCTGCCTGTCGGTGCCCGGCATCTTCGCCGACGTCACCCGCGCCGACCGCATCACCGTGAAGTACCTCGACCGCACCGCCAAGGAGTGCGAGCTGGACGTCGACGGCCTGCTGGCCGTGTGCATCCAGCACGAGATGGATCACCTGGCCGGAAAGCTCTTCGTCGATTACCTCTCGCCGCTCAAGCGCGAGATGGTCCGCAAGAAGCTCGCCAAGCAGCGCCGCCAGGCCGCCGCCTGACGGAGCCATGCGCCGGCGGCATGCCGGCGCCATGCACGACACGAACGCGGGGCGACCCGCGTTCTTCGTTTCCAGCGTTCGCATAACTCCCGGAACACCGCACCGCGCCCATGAGACTCGTCTTCGCCGGAACCCCCGACTTCGCCGTTCCCTGCCTGCGCGCCGCCGCGCAGAAGGGCGAGGTCGTCGCCGTCTACACGCAGCCCGACCGCCCGGCCGGGCGCGGACGCGAACTCACGCCGTCGCCGGTCAAGCGCGAGGCGTTGTTGCGCGGCATCCCGGTGATGCAGCCGGAGAACTTCAAGTCCGCCGCGTCGAAGGAAGCGCTGCGCGCGCTGCAGCCGGACTTGATGATCGTCGTCGCCTACGGCCTGATCCTGCCGCAGTCGGTGCTCGATATCCCGACTTACGGCTGCTGGAACGTGCACGCCTCGCTGCTGCCGCGCTGGCGCGGCGCCGCGCCGATCCAGCGTGCGATCGAGGCCGGCGACACGCGTACCGGTGTCTGCCTGATGCAGATGGAGAAGGGCCTGGACACCGGGCCGGTGTTGCTCTCGCAGGCGATCGACATCAGCGAGCACGAGACCGGCGGACAGCTGCACGACCGCCTTTCGGCACTCGGCGCTCAGGTGCTGGCCGACGGCCTCGGACTGCTGCGGGCGGACATCCATCCGGTGCCGCAGCCGCAGCCGGAGGAAGGCGTCACCTACGCGCACAAGCTCGACAAAAACGACGCGCGCCTGGACTGGTCGCAGCCGGCGCGCGCGCTGGCTGACAAGGTGCGCGCGTTCAATCCGTGGCCGATGGCCGAAGCCAGTGTCGCCGGCGAACGCCTGCGCCTGCACGGCGCCATCGCACTGGACGAAGCGCACGATGCCGCGCCGGGCAAGTTGCTGCGCGCATCGCGCGACGGGCTCGATATCGCGTGCGGTGTCGGCGTGCTGCGCATCCGCGTGCTGCAGCGCGACGGCGGCAAGGCGATCACCGCCGCCGATTACCTTAACGGTCGTCGCGACCTGGTCCGCTGAGGTACCGATGAAGCATCCCCATCGCATGCAGTCGCCCGGCGTGCAGCCTCGCGTGATCGCCACGCGCGTGCTCGATGCGGTGCTCCATCACGGACGCTCGCTCAAGGCCGAACTTGCCCAGGCGCTGCCGACGTTGCCCGACCCGCGCGATCGCGCGCTGGTGGAAGCGATCTGCTTCGCCGTGCTGCGCCAGCCGGCGCGTTTCGAATCGGCGCTGTCGGCGTGGATGAGCAAGCCGCTGGGCTATCGCGATAGCGAACTCAAGGCGTTGCTGTTCGCCGGCTTCGCGCAGCTCGATCCACTGAAACTGCCGGCGCATGCGGCCCTCGCGTCCACGGTGGATGCTGCGCGTGCGATCGGCCGCACGCACCAGGCCGGGCTGGTCAACGCGCTGCTTCGTCGCGCGCAACGCGAAGGCATTCCGGCCGGCGACGCGCACGCGCACTGGCCGGCGTGGCTGCGCGAACGCATCGCCGCCGACTGGCCGAAGGATGAAGCCGCGATCCTCGACGCGAGCGTGTCCGAGCCGCCGATGTGGCTGCGCGTGAACCGCCGCCGCGGCACGCCCGCGGCGTACCTGCAGCGCCTGCAGGACGCCGGCATTCCCGCGCAGCCCGACGACAACGCGCCCGACGCTTTGCGTCTGGATTCGCCCGTTGCAGTCGCCGCGTTGCCGGGCTTCAGCGACGGCGAAGTGTCTGTGCAGGATGCCTCCGCGCAGCTGGTCGTCGAGGCGCTGTCGCCCGGCGCCGGCGCGCGCGTGCTCGACGCCTGTGTCGCGCCCGGTGGCAAGGCCGCGCACCTGCTCGAACGCGACGCGACGTTGCGCCTGTCGGCCATCGACATCGACGCTCAGCGGCTCGTCCGCGTGCAGGAAAACCTGACGCGGTTGAAGCTTGGCGGAAGCATCCAGCTCGCCGCGGTCGATGCGGCCGAAACCGCCGCATGGTGGGACGGCGTGCCGTTCGATGCGGTGCTGCTCGATGCGCCGTGTTCGGCGACCGGCATCGTGCGTCGCCAGCCGGATGTGCTACAGCATCGCCGTGCGTCCGATCTCGACGCGCTCACCGCGACGCAGGCGCGCCTGCTCGATGCGCTGTGGACCACGGTCGCACCCGGCGGCGTGCTGCTGTACGCGACCTGCTCGATCCTCAAGGCCGAGAACGAAGCGCAGGTCGAAGCGTTCCTCTCGCGCACGCCGAACGCGGTCGCCGAACCGCTCGACGACCGCTTTGGCCGAGCGGCCGGCGTGGGCCGTCAGCGGCTGCCGGGCGAGCTCGGCTACGACGGCTTCTATTACGCGCGGCTGCGCAAGCGCCCGGCGTAAGCGCGCCACCCGGCACGTCGGAACGCTCCGACGTTCCGACAACATCCGGCGGATATCATCCGCGGATGCTGCCGACCCCGCGCCCGCTGACCGACCCCCGCTCCCGCGACACCTGGCTGTTCTGGATCATCGCCCTGCTCGTGCTCGGCGCCGGATTGGGACTGCGCGATCCGTGGCCGGCTGACGAACCGCGCTTCACCCTCGTGGCGAAGCAGATGGTCGAAAGCGGCGACTGGCTGTTCCCGCATCGCGGCCACGAGCTGTATTCGGACAAGCCGCCGGTCTTCATGTGGCTGCAAGCGATCGCCTACACGATCTTCGGCAACTGGCGCGTCGCCTTCCTGCTGCCGTCGCTGCTCGCCGCGCTGGGCACGCTGTGGTGCGTGGTCGACCTGGGCAAGCGGCTGTGGACGCGCCGCGTCGGCCTCTATGCCGGCTATGCGCTGCTGTTCGCGCTGCAGTTCACCTGGCAGGCGAAGAAGGCGCAGATCGATCCCCTGGTCGTGTTCTGGATCACGCTGGGCAACTACGGCCTGCTGCGGCACGTCCTGCAGACCGCGCGCAATCAAGGGCCGAACTGGCCGATGTGGATGCTCGGCTGGGCCGCCGCGGCGCTGGGCGTGATCAGCAAGGGTGTGGGCATCCTCGCGCTGCTGGTGCTCGTGCCGGCGGGTTTTGCGTCATTGCGCGGCTGGAACGTGAAGGTCCACGTGCGCGATGCGCGCTTCTGGCTCGGTCCGCTCGCATTCGTGCTCGCCGCGTGCGTGTGGCTGGTGCCGATGCTGATCGCCGCGATCGGCCACGCCGGCCCGGAATATCGCGCGTACGTCGACGACATCCTCCTTCGCCAGACCGCCAAGCGTTACGGCGCGTCGTGGGACCACGGCCAGCCGCTGTGGTACTTCATCGAAGTGATGGCGACGATGTGGCTGCCGACGGTGCTCGCGCTGCCGTGGGCGATACCCGCGTGGCGTCGCCGCCTGCGCCGTCGCGATCCGCGCTACCTGCTACCGCTGGCGTGGTGGGCGCTGGTGATCGTGTTCTTCAGCATTCCGTCCGGCAAACGCGACATGTACATCCTGCCGGCGCTGCCGATGATGGCGCTGGCGCTTGGTCCGCTGCTGCCGGGACTGATGCGCAAGGTGGGTGTGCGTCGCGCCGCGTTCGGCTTCACGGCGGTGTTCTCGATCGCGATGCTGCTGGGCGGACTGGCGATGTGGCTCGGCGATCCGGGCTTCGAACGCCGCTTCGTCGAGGAGCGTGGCCTGGAGGCCGAATCGACCGCGCTGGCGATGTGCATCACCGCGGTGGGCGTGTGGGGCGTGCTTTGCCTGCTGTTCGCCGGCCGCCGCCGTCCGTTCGCGGCGACGGTCGCGATGCTGTCGGGCGTGTGGGTGGCGTTCGGCCTCATGCTCGCGCCGCTGCTCAACGATTCCTCGTCCGCGCGTGGCCTGATGACCGACGTCGGAAGGCGCATCGGTCCGGACGCCGAACTCGGCCTGGTCGCATGGCGCGAGCAGAACCTGCTGATGGCCGATCGCCGCGTCGCCGAATTCGGCTTCAAGGTGGATTTCGACGAGCAGATGCAGCGTGGCCTGCGCTGGCAGCGCGAAGCGCCCACGACGCGCTGGCTGCTCGTGCAGGACGTCGCGCTCGCGCCGTGCATCGACGCGTCGCGCACGCAGCACCTGGGCAATGCGAACCGGCGCGGCTGGACGCTCGTGCCGGGTGACGCCGCGACGGGCTGCCGTTAGCCGGCGCGCACCTGTTCGCGCAGGTCGGGCAACGGCTGGTTCGCGAACTCCTCCAGGTGCCGGTCCAGCCCCAGCGGGCTGCGCACGCGCTTCGTCGCCTTCGTATCGGCGAGCAGCGGATCGTTGGGACTCGCGCCGTCCTCGTGGCGTTCGCGGTGGTACAGGTGCGTCGCCAGCCCGCCGAAGCGCAGCATCCGACGCATCAGGCCGTGGTGGAACGCCCGCACGGCCAGGTCCTTGTCCTCGCGGCCCCAGCCTTCGTAACGCTCGTCGAAGCCGTTCAGCGCGATCAGGTCGTCGCGCCACCACGCCTGGCTGCAGCCCTTGATCGAACTGGTCTTCTGGTTGCGCGTCACCCGCAGCGACAGCGCGGCCAGCGCGGGAATGCGCAACGTGTGACGACGTCGCGTCAGTCCGCGGTCAAAGAAACCCAGCTGGCGCACTTCGCGCGAGAGCAGCCGGTCGCGCCCGGTTTCGTCGGTGAGCACGCGCATGCCCTGCACGAAGCTGCCGCGCTCCGCGGCGCGTACCTGGTCCTCGACGAACTTCGGATGCGGCAGCATGTCGCCGTCCAGGATCAGCACGTAATCGCCCGTCGTCGCGGCAATCGCGCGGTTGCGCGCCAGCGCGAGGCGGAAACCCTTGTCCTCGATCCAACTGTGGCGCAGCGGCACGGGGTAGTCGCGCGCGAGGCGTTCGAGCATCTGGCGCGTGTCGTCGCGCGAACCGTCGTCGGCGACGATCACCTCGTGCGGCAGCATCGTCTGGCGCGACAGTGCTTCCAGCGCGAGTTCCAGTGCCTGCGGCCAGTTGTAGGTGGAGATGACGACGCTGACGCGTGGAGTCTGTGAAGTGTTCATGGGCTTGGATCGGTGATCGGGCGGCCGTTCTGCAACAGCCACAACATGATGGTTTTCTGCCGCACGTAGTTCGCGCGGACGTAGGCGTAGACCAGGCCGTGCCAGCCGTCGAGGAAGCCGCCGCGGAACAGGTAACCGCGCCAGAACCGCCACGCCGGCGACAGCACCAGCTTGCCTAGCGTCGCGCGCTTGCCGCGCGCGAAGTCGTGCTCGGCCATCATGCGCGCGTAACGTTGCGTTTTCTGCAGCTGCGCCTGCAGCGAGCGGTACGGGTAATGGATGAGGTCGCCGGTCAACGTGCGCACGGCGCCGTCGACGCTCGCCGCCTCGTGCACTTCCCGCTTACCGCGCCAGCCGCCGCGGCGGCGGTCGAACAGGCGTAGCACGCGATCCGGATACGCGTTCCCGTGGCGCAGGAACTTGCCGAAATACTCGCTCAGTCGCGCGAAGCGGTAACCAGCGGCGCCTTCGAAACCGCGCGCACGTTCGGCCTCGATCGACGTCCGCAGCGCATCGCCGACGCGTTCGTCCGCATCCAGGCACAGCACCCAGTCATGCGCGGCCTGTTCGATGGCGAACTGCTTCTGGCTGCGGAAACCGTCGAACGGCCGCTGGATCACGCGCGCACCCAGGTCGGCGGCGATCTGCGCCGTCGCGTCGGTCGAATGCGAGTCCACCACGACGATCTCGTCGCAGAAGGCGAGCGAGGCGATGCAGTCGGCGATGCGGTCGGCTTCGTTGAACGCGATGATGCAGGCCGACAGCGCCGGTGCGTCATGGCGTGCGTCTGCGGGGGCGGGCGAAGCGTTGATGGCGGCGGTCCGGGTTCCAGTGGGCGTCATCGTGCAGCCGGCAACCCCTCGCCACAAGTCGTGAGCGCCTTCACGGTCCCGATTCGCGACGGTCGCAGGTCGCTTGCAAGGCCGCGCGTTCCACGCAGAATGGGGCCGGGGATGGACCCCGGGCTGCCGATGAATGGACCCGGGGATGAAGCCGGGGGGCGAGCTTGGGGAAGCTGCGCGTGATCACCCGCGACAACGGCGCCGGCCTGAGTCGCGACCTGCGTCTGATCGGCGATGTCCTGCGCCACGGCCACGAGGTCGCGACGGTGGGGCTCGGTAACAGCCGCCTGCGAAACCGCCTGGCGCAGTGGCGCCTCTGCCTGGCCACGCGCCTGGCGGGGCCCGTGGATGCGCAGCTGTCCGTGGAGCGCATCTACGAACCTGTCCTCGCGACGGCGCGCAGCAACCTGCTGATGCCCAATCCCGAATGGTTCCGGCCGTCGTGGACCGCGCTGCTGCCGCGCTTCGACCGGGTGCTGTGCAAGTCCCGCCACGCAGTCGAGATCTTCCAGCGCCTGGGCTGCGCCACGACGTATACCGGCTTCACCAGCGCCGATCGCCTCGATCGCGCCGTGCCGCGCGAGCGGGCGTTCTTCCACCTGGCCGGTCGCAGTTCGGCCAAGGGCACGCAGGTCGTGCTGGAAGCATGGCGCCGCCACCCGGAATGGCCGCGCCTGACGGTCGTCCAGTGCGCGCGCAAGGCGCGCCTGCGCGTGTCGGCCGCGAATGTCGACCACCGCGTCGGCCACCTCGACGACGACGAGCTGCGCCGGTTGCAGAACGCGCACCGGTTCCACCTGTGTCCTTCGGAAGCGGAGGGGTACGGCCACTACATCGCCGAGGCCATGAGCGTGGAAGCGGTGGTGATCACCACCGATGCGGCGCCGATGAACGAGCTGGTCGGGCCGGAGTGCGGGCTATTGTTGCCCTGCAGGCCCGGCGAGCGCCTGGGCCTGGATGTCCGCCACCACGTCGACGTCGAGGCCGTGGAAGCGGCCGTGATGCAGGTGCTGGCGATGGACGAGGCGGCGTGCGCGCGCCTCGGCGAAGCGGCGCGTGCGCGCTTCCTCGAGAACGATCGCGCCTTCCGCATGCGCCTGCAGGCGGTATTCGCCGCGCAGCCGCGCGTGCGTCACGGTGGCCGGCCGGGCGTGGCCGACGCGATAATCGCCTGGCGACGCCCGGCGTCGCCTTCGCTTCCACCACCGGACCGCTGATGGCCGATTACCTGCTGTTCGCCACCGAGCGCTACGCCCTGCCGATCCTGCAACCGCTGGCGCAGGCGCTGGACGCGGCGGGGCATGCCGTGCACGCGTGGTTCGTCGACGGCGCGAGTGGTGCGCGGTTGCCGGCGCCGGTGCGCACGGTGGGGTTGCGCGAAGCCGTCGCGCTGAAACCGCGTGCGGTGTTCAGCGCGGCCAACTGGGTGCCGACGTTCGTTTCCGGCGCGAAGGTCCAGCTGTTCCACGGCTTCAACGTCGAAAAGCGCTCCGACGAACGCGGCCACTTCCGCGTGCGCGGCCTGTTCGACCTGTACTGCACACAGGGGCCGGCGACGACCGCGCCGTTCCGGGAACTGGCCGCGCAGGCCGGCCACTTCGCCGTGGTCGAAACCGGCTGGCCGAAACTGGACCCGCTGTTCCGCGACGACGCGGGCGCCGCCGCCGCGATGCGCGCCCCCGCCGGCAGCCGGCCGGTGGTGATGTTCGCCTCCACTTTCACCGAGCGCCTGAGCGCGGCGCCGCACCTTTTCGACGGCATCGCGGCGGAAGTCGCGCGCGGCGACCGCTACTGGCTGCTCACGCTGCATCCGAAATGCGCGCCGGAGCTGTTCGAACGCTACCGCGCGCTGGCCGGTCCCAACGCGACGTTCTTCGAGACCGAACAGCTCGTCACCGCCCAGCGCGCCGCGGACGTACTCGTCGCGGACACGACGTCGGTGGTGTCGGAGTTCGTGGTGCAGCGCAAGCCCGTGGTGACGTTCCGCAATCGCGCGCCGAAACCGCACATGCTCGATTTCGACGACGCCGCGCGGCTGCCGGACATGCTCGCGCGCGCCTTCGCGCCGGACGATGCGCTCAAGGCTGCACTGGCGGACTATGCCGATGCGATCCATCCGTATCGCGACGGGCGTTCGTCCGAACGGGTGATCGCCGCGACCGACGCGCTGCTCGGCGGCGAGCTGGGACGCCTGAAGGCCAAGCCCCTCGCGGCGCGACTACGCGCGTTGCAGATCCGCCAGCGCATGGGCTACTGGGGCCTGGGCTGAACGATGCCGCATCGCCTAGTGTTGCTGGCGTCCGAGCCGTACTCCCTGCCGATCCTGCGCCCGCTCGCGCGGGAGGCGCTTGCGCGTGGACATGACGTGGCGTGGGTCGCCAGCGACGCGATGGCCGCGCGCCTGGCGCCGGACGAACCACGCCTGACCAGCCGCCGCACGCTGAAGGCGTTCGCGCCGCAGGCCGTGTTCGCGACGGTGCATCGCATTCCTCCGTTCTTTCCCGGTTGGCAGGTCCAGCTGTTCCATGGGCTGAACCTGCACAAGCGCGATCCGGCGCACGGTCATCATCGGGTGCAGGGCTTGTTCGACCTGTACTGCACGCACGGCCCGGCGACGACCGGCCCGATGCAGACGCAGGCGCGCGGACACGGCGATTTCCTCGTCGTGGAGACGGGCTGGCCGAAGCTGGACCCGCTGTTCGGCGGCATGTCCGGCGCGGCGCTGGCGCTGCGCGAAGCCGCAGAAGGGCGGCCGGTCGCGATGTTCGCGTCCACCTTCAACGATCCGCTCAGTTGCTCCGGCGAGTGCTTCGAACACATGGAGCGCCTCGTTGCGCGCGGCGATCGTTACTGGCTGCTCACGCTGCACCCCATGTCGCCGCCGGAGCGCATCGAACGTTACCGCCGGTTGGCCGGGCCGAACGCGGTGTACCTCGATTCCGAACACCTGATCGACATGCTCCACGCCGCCGATGCGCTGGTGTGCGACACGACGTCCGTCGCGGAGGAAATGGCGCTGCTCGGCAAGCCCGTGGTGACCGTGCGTCATCGCAAACCACAGCCTTTCATGCATGACGTCGCGAGCGCCGACGACATCGACGCGGCGTTGCGCACGGCGCTGTCGTCGCCCGCAGCCCGTCTCGAAGCAACGAATGCCTATGCCGACACGCTCCATCCCTCGCGCGATGGGCGCGCGTCCGATCGCGTGCTCGACGCCGTCGAGGCGCTGATCGACGGAACGCTACGCCCGCAACGCCGCCGCAAGGCGCGCCCGTGGCGCCGCTTCTGGCGTTCCTGGAACGCGATGCGCGAACTGTTGCCGGGCTGATACGCGCGCCGGATCACCAACGCAGAGGCCGCCGCGCGAGCGTCCGCGACAGCGATGCGTAGAGCGCCAGCGCGTCCTCGTGCGGCAGGAAGCGCATGCGCAGCGGCGGCGACAGCGCGCCTGCGCCCGAGGTGTCCAGATGCAGGGTCGCGGTGCCGCAGCGGCGATCCAGCGGCGAACGCGTGAGCTGCAGCGCCTGCAGCTTGTCCAGTTCGGCGAAGCGCCAGTGGCGCGTCCACCAGCCTTCGCGCACGGCGACGATCTCCGCATTGGCCGCGTACGCCATGCGTCGCGCGCGACGATGCGCGGCGAACGCCGCCGACGGCAGCCACGCCAGCGCCAGCAGGCCCCATGCGCCAAAGCGCCAGCTCGCGGCGATGGTGATCGCAATGACGACCGGAATCGTCGGCAACACCAGTCGCCACCAGTTCGACGCGGGCAACTCGCGCCAGTCCAGCTGCGTCCAGCCTGCGCGCGGTAGCAGGTGTTCGATCAGCGCGTCGCAGTGGGCCGGCGTCGCGATCGGCGCCAGTTCGCGCAACGCACGTTGCTGCTGGTGTTCCTCGGCGACGGCGGTGTCGACGTCGAGGCTGCGGCGCTTCAACAGGCGATGCAGCGTGCCCTCAGTCAGCGTCCAGGCCTGGATGCGCCGGCGCGAGGCGCTGGTGCGCCAGCGCGCCAGCAGGCCGCGTTCGACGGTCAGCCGACGGCCGATCTCGCTCAGGCGGAAACCGTGGTACTGCAGCAAAGCGAGCAGGATCGAGAACCCGCGCAGTACGAGGATGGCGAACAGCACCAGCGCCAGCGCGGACACGACGTACTGTGTCAGCCCGAAGTGATGCTCGCCGGCGAAGCCGAACAGCCACTTGCCGACCGAGCGGAACGTGTCCATCACCGCGCGCTGGCTGATCTGCACGATGGCGGCGAACGCTGCCGCGACGACGACCAGCCCGCGGTTCGACACCAGCCCGAGCCGCACGATCTCGCCGAAGGGAAGCGCGAGCAGCGTGGTCGATTCGGGTTCGCTGGAGCTCTCCATGGCCGTCGCGCCGCGGTGCCGCACCAGCGCTTCCAGCGCGAGCGCGTCTTCGAGCTTGAGCACGCGCATCTGCGCTTCGGGCTTGCTGCCGCCGGCCGATTCCAGGCGCACTTCGGCCACGCCGAACACGCGGTGCAACGCCGACTGCTGCAGCGCGACGTTGTGGATGCGCGCGAACGGAATCACGCGCAGGCTGCGTTCGAACAGGCCGCTGCGGACCACCAGCCGGTCGCCGGCCACGCCATAGCGATAGGTGAAGTACTGCCACAGCGAGAGCACGACCAGCACCGCGACGCCGATCAACGGCCACAGCTCATTGCGGTCGCCGCGCCCGAACACCAGCAGCGCAACCAGCGGCAGCACGAACTGCTTCAGCTGCTGCACCAGCACGAACAGCCAAGACATCGGGTGCAGGCGACGCTCGGCCGTCGCGTCCGGGGCGGCGCCGGGCGACGGCGCGTCAGGCGTCGTCATCGGCATCGTTCGCTTCGATGGGACGAGCGAGCAGGTCGCGCAGGCGCTCGGCGTCGCCGGCATCCAGATGGGGCACGGTGACCGCGCTGTGGCGCGTGCCGGCGGTGTGCACGATCAGCGTCGCGAGGTTGCGCTGGCGCTGGAGCGGGCCGCGCTTGATGTCGAGGTGCTGCACGCGCGTGGCCGGCACGCGGGTTTCGCGCTGCCACATCCGGCCGCGACGCACGGCCAGGCCGTCGGCGTCCAGCCGCCAGAAGGTGCTTCGATAGTGCTTCAGGCCAATCCACGCTCCGGTGGCCAGTCCGACCAGCGCGAGCAAGGGCGGCGCGAGCCACAGGTCGAACACGCCCGCCAGCACGAAGCCCGCGACCAGCCCCGGGATGGCGAAGGGCAGCATCGGCGTGAGCATGCTCGGCAGCCGCGCGCGGCCGGGCAGGGGATGCCAGTCGGCGGGCGGTGTGGCCGCCGCGGCGGCTTCGTCGTGGTCGGCCATCGGGTCGCTCCGTTGCGCGTTCGCGACGGCGCGTGCCGTCAGCGGTTCCAGTACGGGTTCTCTTCCCCCGAACCCGGCGGCCTGAGCGTATAGCGTTTGTAGGTCCACTGGTATTGCGCGGGATCGCGACGGGCGATCGCCTCGACCGCGGCGTTGAGGGCGGCCACGGCGATCTTCGGATCCGGATCCGAGACTTCTGCCGGCGCGCGCTGGATATGCAGCGCGAAGCCCGGATGGCCGGCGTGCGTGTCCACGCGCTCGCACCAGGCAAACAGCACGGTGGCACCGGTGCGCGAGGCGAGCCGCCCCAGCAGCGTCATCGTCAGCGCCTGCACGCCGAAGAACGGCGCGAACTCGCCGTCGCCGGCCTTGGGCTGCTGGTCGGGCAGGATGCCGACGACGCCGCCATCGTTGAGGCGCTTGAACAGCTGCCGGATCGCCGGGCCTTCGGCGCGGACCTGCGTGACGCGCTCCCCTGCGTCCGGCTGCTCATGGTCGGCACGCACGAGGTTGAGGAAGTGTTCGACGACTTCCGACTCCGGCGGGCGGTAGAGGATCGCCAGCGGCGTGCGCCACGCCAGCCACTGGTTCAGCAGTTCCCAGTTGCCGTGGTGGGGCGCGGCGATGATGACGCCCCGGCCGGAGGCGATGGCTTCGTCCATCAGCGCCGTGCCGTGCTGCTCGCGCAGCAGTCGCAGGTTCTCGGCGTGCGGGCGGGTCCACAGGCGGATGGTTTCCAGCACCTGTCGCGCGGTCGTGCGCAGGATCGCCGCGTGCAGCGTTTCGCGCTCGGCGGGGAGCAGGTCGGGGTAGGCGAGTTCGAGGTTGATCCGCGCGACGCGACTTTCGCGCACGTCGCGCCAGCGCCACCACGCCGCCAGCGCGTCGCCCATGCGGAGCAGCACCGGCCAGGGCAGGCGGCCGATCAGGGCGGCGACGAAGTACAGCAGGCGTGCGGCGAAACGGTTCATCCATTCAGTCTAACGGGGGCATCGTCGGCGCCGGTTGACCCCGCAGTGCCGCGGCCCACAGCATCGGCGCTCCATCCACCCGCCACGGAACCCCATGCTCGCCCTGATCCAGCGCGTGAACGAAGCCAGCGTCCGGGTGGACGACGAAGTCGTGGGGGCGATCGGCCCCGGCCTGCTCGCGCTGGTGGGCGTCGAGCCTGGCGACGGCGACGCCCAGATCGCGCGGATGGCCGACCGCCTGCTCGGATACCGTGTATTCGCCGACGAGGGTGGCCGAATGAACCTGGGCCTGGCCGACACCGGCGGTGGCCTGCTGCTGGTCAGCCAGTTCACCCTGGCCGCGGACACCCGCAGCGGCATGCGCCCGGGCTTCAGCACGGCCGCGGCGCCGGAGGTGGCTGAACCGTTGTTCAGCCGACTGGTCGGCATCTGCAGGCAAAAACATTCCGGGGGGGTGGAAACGGGGCGGTTCGGTGCCCATATGGTGATCAGCCTGGTCAACGACGGCCCGGTCACCTTCCTCCTGCGGTCCTGAAGGCCAACCCGACCGGTCCGGCCTGATATACTGGAACGTTCCCATCCCTTCCCATTAGCGCGGTGGCGCAGCACATGGCCAACGAACGTCAGCCCCCCTCCTCCGATATCAAGCAGTTGATCAGCAAGGGCCTGGAGCAGGGCTACCTGACCTATGCCGAGGTCAACGACCACCTGCCCGACGACCTTGTCGACGCCGAGCAGATCGAAGACATCATCGGCATGATCAACGGCATGGGTATCGAGGTCCACGAAGTGGCCCCCGATGCCGAAACGCTGCTGCTCGCCGACGGCGGCACGGGCAACCGTGAAGTCGACGACACCGCCGCCGAAGAAGCCGCCGCCGCGCTGACCGCGCTGGACGGCGAAGGTGGCCGCACGACCGACCCGGTGCGCATGTACATGCGCGAGATGGGCACGGTCGAGCTGCTCACCCGCGAAGGCGAAATCGCCATCGCCAAGCGCATCGAGGAAGGCCTCGGCCAGGTGCAGGCCTCGCTGGGCGTATTCCCGGCGACGATCGCCTCGATCCTGGACGACTACGAACAGCACAAGGCCGGCAAGAAGCGTCTGGCCGAGATCATCGTCGGCTTCAACGACCACCTGGACGAAGTGCCGGAGCCGCCGGCACCGGTGGTGGTCGAAGCTGCCGACAGCGACGCCGAGTCCGACGAGGACGAAGAAGAAGTCGCGGAAGGCGAAACCGAGGAAGTGGTCAGCGGCCCGGATCCGGTCGAAGTCGCTGCACGCATGGAAGCGCTGGCCGACAACTACCAGAAGTTCCTCAAGGCCTACGCCAAGCACGGCGCCGCGCACAAGTCGGTGCTGAAGCTGCGCGAGGACATGGCCGCCATCTTCGTGACCTTCAAGCTGCCGCTGCCGCTGACCGACGTGCTGGTCCGTGGCCTGCGCGAAGTCGTCAACGGCATCAAGGATCATGAGCGCCGCATCCTCGACCTGTCCACGCGCGTGGCGAAGATGCCGCGCAAGGACTTCATCCGCGCCTGGGAAGGCAACCAGACCAACCTGGAATGGGTGGACGAGCTGCTCAAGCGCAAGCAGAAGTGGTCGTCGGGCCTTCGCGAGGTGAAGGACCAGATCATCGCCGAGCAGCAGGCGACGATGGAGATCGAGAAGTCCTCCTACCTGACGCTGGCCGACATCAAGGACATCTCCCGCCAGATGGCCTACGGCGAGGCGAAGGCGCGCAAGGCGAAGAAGGAGATGGTCGAGGCGAACCTGCGCCTGGTGATCTCCATCGCCAAGAAGTACACCAACCGCGGCCTGCAGTTCCTCGACCTGATCCAGGAAGGCAACATCGGCCTGATGAAGGCCGTGGACAAGTTCGAGTTCCGTCGCGGCTTCAAGTTCTCGACCTACGCCACGTGGTGGATCCGCCAGGCCATCACCCGTTCGATCGCCGACCAGGCGCGCACCATCCGTATCCCGGTGCACATGATCGAGACGATCAACAAGCTCAACCGCATCAGCCGCCAGATGCTGCAGCAGTACGGCCGCGAAGCGACTCCGGAAGAGCTGGCGAAGGAAATGGACATGCCGGAGGACAAGATCCGGAAGGTCATGAAGATCGCCAAGGAACCGATCTCGATGGAAACCCCGATCGGCGACGACGAGGATTCCCATCTGGGCGATTTCATCGAGGACACGAACATCGAGTCCCCGGTCGAGGCGACCACCAACATCAACCTGACCGAGACCGTGCGCGATGTCCTCGCCGGCCTCACGCCGCGCGAAGCCAAGGTGCTGCGCATGCGCTTCGGCATCGACATGAACACCGACCACACGCTGGAAGAAGTCGGCAAGCAGTTCGACGTCACGCGTGAGCGCATCCGCCAGATCGAAGCCAAGGCGCTGCGCAAGCTGCGTCACCCGAGCCGTTCGGAACAGCTGCGTTCGTTCCTCGACATCGACTGACGCGGCAACACCGCTGATGTGTCACCACGAAGCCCCGCTCAGCGGGGCTTCGTCGTTTTGGATGCGCGCCTTTTCGCGCCACCGGGCCAGCAGATCGGGCAGGGCCCGGCGCCGCGGTACTTGTGACCGCGGCTGCACGTCTTCCAGCCGTTGTTCGTGGGAGGCGTGGACGACTTCGCGTTCATGGCGACCTCCGCGGGGCGATCGGCCCGGCCCGCTGCGTTACGACTTGTCGGTGTTGTAGAAGAACTGTTCGTGCGTGATCTTGCCGTCGCGCACCTGGTACACCGCGATTTCCTTCATCGCCACGCGGCCCATGTCCTTGTAGGTCGCGTCCAGTCCCATCGCGACGCTGAACCAGCCATCGGCGATGACCGGATCGCTCACGCTGCCGCCGTGCACCTCGACGAGGTTGTCGGCCCACTGCTTGCCCTTCTCGCGGATCGCCGCCATGCCGCGCGTGATCGAGTCCGCGTCCTGCCCGGCGCCTTCGATGCTCACGGCATGCTCGGCGTAAAGCTCCTGCTGCGCCTGGTCGTACTGGCCGGTGCGGCAGAGTTCGACGAGGCGGTTGGCCACTGCGGCGATGTCGTTGGTCTTCGTGTCCATGCGAGGTTCCTTCGATTGGGACGCCCAGCATGAACGGGACAGACTGACAGCGTGCTGTCAGCAGCGTGACGCTGGCGGTAAGCTCGGATCCGGCCGCGGGGGGCGGTCATGCATGGGGAATCCGATGGAAGACACGAATCCGTACCGCAGCCCGGCCACGGCGTCGGTGGCAGTCGCGGTGCCCGCGGCAGGCGCCCGGTTGTACCGGGTATCGGGCATTGTGCTGGGCACGTTCATGGGCACGCCACTGGCGACCGGCTGGCTGATGTCGCGCAACTACCGCGCGCTGGGCGATCACGCGCGTGCGCGCCAGGCACTGACCTACGGCGCCATCGCGTGCGCGCTCGTGCTCGCACTCGTGTACGTCCTGCCCGAAAACGTGCCGGCGATGGTCTTCACGATCCCGCAGCTGTTCGCCGCCTCGCATATCGCGAAGCGCTTCCAGGGCGATCGCATCGCGGAGTACGAGGCGAGCGATCGCACCTACTCGAACTGGCGCGCCGTCGGCGTCGGGCTGCTGTGCTGCCTCGCCGTGCTGGTGGTGCTGGTACCGATCGTCATCGGGCTCGCGCTGGCCGGCGTGATCGAGTGATCCTCACCACGTCCGCCGCAGCGGATGCGCTTCGGTGGTCAGCACCACCTTCGACGGATCCAGCGTTTCGGGCGGCGCGAACAGCAGGTAGAAATACTTGAAGGTCTCGGCGAGCACGAAGCTTTCCATGTCGTCGTCCTTGTCCTTCGTGATCACGCTGTCGAGCGCCGCGAAGCCCGAATCGGTGCGCGTGTAGCGGACGAAGTCGTCGAACATCTCGCGCCCCATCGCGCGGTACTTCGCATCGCCGGTGAGGCGGTGCAGGTACCACGCCGATTCGATGATCTCCGGACGCAGCGGATAACCCGCCGACGTCACTTCACCCTTGCGATAGTCGTACGCCTCCGGCTCGATGCCCCACTTGCGCCACATCGCGAACGACGAATCCTGCAGGCGGCGCGCCTGCGCGACATCGCCCGACAACGCCAGCAGGCCCGGCCAGAACGCATCGAGCGCGCCGTACCGGCTGGCCACGCGTTCACCACTGTCCATGTCGACGTGGCCCACCCACAGCGCGCCGTCGACTTCTTCCGGGTAATAGCGGTTGGCCGCGGCGATGCTCTCCTTCCACATCGCGTGGCAGTCCTCATCGCCGAACAGCGTCCAGCACTTCCACAGGTACTCGTAGTACGAGTCGATGCGCGCGCCGACGTGGCTGCGCTTGTTCATCCACTCGCCCGTGGTGACGTCGAAACGCTCGCCGACCAGGCCGATCTTCGAACGACGCTTGTAGGTTTCCACGAGCGCGCGCTTGGCCTTCTCATAAAACACCGGGTTGCCGGTGAGCTTGCTGAGCGTGCCGTACTCCAGCAACAGCGTGCCGGCCTCGGCCGGATTGCTCTCGTTGCCGTGCGCCTTGCCGGTGCGCAGGTTGACGTAGACGTACGGCAGGCCCGTGGGCGAATCGAACGCCGGCAGCAAACGCGTGCCCAGATCATTCGCAAGCGCGAGCAGGCGCTGGTCGCCGGTCAGCTGGTAGCCCGACAGCAGGCCGCCGAGTAGCCGGATCACCACTTCGAAATGCTTCACGTCCAGGTCGCGATCGAACGACAGCTTCGTCGCGATCAGTTCGCGCGCCTCCGCCGCCTCCCGGTCCAGGCCCATCAGGATCATCGTGTCGAGCGCATCGACCGGCGTCATCAGCAGCGACTCGCCGTACCAGTCGTGCGGCATGTTGCTGAGCGGCTTGAGGCCGTCGTGACCCCACGCGTACTCGCGATAGCCGCGCCACGCGTGCAGGAACTGCGCCTTCACTTCCTCCGCGCTGCGTGCGGCGCGCTTGTCGCTGAACGACGCGGACGACTCCGCGCCTTTCGTCGCGGGTTCGGCGGCGATGGCGAGCGTGGGAACCAGCAGCAGGGACAGCAACGCAGCGTGCAGGCGCATCAGTTCTCTCCGCGATGACGAAGGACGGCCAGGACGTCGTAGCACGCGCCCATGGTGTGGTAATCGGTCTTGCCGGCGGGACTCTTCTCGTCGCTGTACTTGCGGTTCCGGCGATCGAGGATGCGATACCACGCGCCATGCTCGTGATCGACGAAATACTGCCACGAGTACGCCCACAGCCGGTCGTACCAGTCCCAATAGGCGACGTCGCCCGTCGCGTCGGCAAGTCGCGCGGCCGCGGCCAGCGACTCGGCCTGCACCCAGAAGTACTTGTCGTCGTCGCACACCGCGAACTCCGGCGCCAGGCCGAAGCCGTACGCGAGCCCACCGAACTCCGTATCCCACGCGCGCTGCACGGCGGTGTCGAAGAGATGCCGTGCGGTGTCGATCAGACCGTCGGCGGGAGCGCCGCGTTCGCGCAGGTGGCCGTCGAGGATGACCAGCAGCTTCGCCCATTCGGTCTGATGGCCCGGCTGGTAGCCCCACGGACGGAACAGATGCTTCGGATCGTCGCGGTGGTAATCCCAGTCGACGTTCCAGTCGCGATCGTAGTGTTCCCAGACCAGCCCGCCGGCCTTCGCGGCCTGGCGTCGCGTCATGCCGTCCGCGAGCAGCAATGCTCGGTCGAGGAAACGCGATTGCTTCGTCGCCTCGTACGCGGCGAGCATCGCCTCGCACATGTGCATGTTCGCGTTCTGCCCGCGGTAGTCGGAGAAGTTCCACTCCGCGTCGGCTTCATCGCGATACAGCCCTGCGTCCGCATCGAAGAAGCGCGACTCCAGCAACTGCCAGGTCTCGTCGATCCACGGCACCACATCGTCGATGCCGGCCTTCAATGCGGTCGAATACGCCAGCAACACGAACGCGACGCCGTAACAGTGGTTCGTGCGGTCTTCGGCAACGCCGTCGCGGATCGTCCACGCGTAGCCGCCCGTGGATGCATCGCGATGCACGTCGCGCAGGTAGCGCAGGCCGTGGCGCGCGGTGTCCAGGTACTCCGCGTTGCCGAACTCGCGCGCTGCCATCGCATAGTTGAAGACGAATCGCGTGCTGCTCACCAAGTGGCGATGCGAGGCGTCGTAGACGCTGCCGTCGTCGCGGAAGTAATGGAAAAAGCCGCCTTTCGGGTCGATCGCGTGCGGATGGTAGAACGCCATCGTGTCGGCGATGTGCGCGCGCAGGAAGGCGTCGCTGCGGAAGTCGGGTGCCGTCGTGTGCAGGGTGGTCATGCGTCGTTCCGGAAAAGGGTTTCGATGTCCTCGCGCGTCGGCATCGCGGCGAACGCGCCGTGTTTCGTCGCCGTCAGCGCGCCTGCGGCGGCGCCGTGGCGCAATGCGTCGACGATCGTCGTCTCGTTAGCGATCGCGTCCTCGAAGTTGCCCGCGTCCACCCCCAGTTCCACCAGCCGCAGCAGCAGGCTGGCGACGAAGGCATCGCCTGCGGCGGTGGTATCGACCGCGGAAACGCGGAACGTCGGTGCCTCGCCCTTCGCGGCGCGCGTGTACCAGCGCACCGGCTTTCCGCCGTCGGTGATCAGCACCAGTCGCGCATGCCCCTGCCAGAGGCGCTGTAGCATCGCGTCGTGATGCCCCGCGCGGCGGATCAGGAAATCCGCCTCGCTGCGGCACAGCTTGACGATATCGGCTTCGGCGAGCGCTTCCCACAAACGCGGCGCGGGATCCACACCTTCCGGCCACAACGAGGGCCGCAGGTTGAGGTCCATGCTCACCAGCGCGCCGTGTTCGCGCGCCAGCTGCATGCCGGCGACGGTGGTCTGCGCGATGTCGGCTTCGGTCAGGCTGTTGGAGCACACGTGCAGCACGGCCGCATCGAGAAAACATTCGGTGCGGAAATGTTCGACGCGGAACAGGAGGTCCGCCGCGGGCGGTCGATAGAAGCTGAAGCTGCGCTCGCCTTCCTCGTCCAGCGACACGAACGCCAGCGCGGTGCGCGCCGCGCTGGTGTGCGCGGTGAAGCGCGTATCCACGCCGAAGGCGCGCAACTGCGACATCAGGAACTCGCCGAACATGTCCACGCCGAGCATGCCGACGAAGCGCGCGTTGCCGCCCATGCGCGCGACCGCGGCGCTGACGTTGGCCGGCGCGCCGCCGGCGTACTCGACGAAATGGCGCGGGTTGCCCGGCAGCGCGGGAAGCGCGAGGAAGTCGATCAGCGCCTCGCCGAAACATACGATCGCCTTGCGTTGCACGGCTGCGATCATGCGCGCGTCGCCGCCGCGATCGTCGGGATGAACGCCGCTGTGGCAGCGCGATGGGGCAGGGGGCGACCGCTCATGCGGCATCTCCGGACAAGGTGGACTGGCTGCTCGCGCGCACATGCAACTGCACGGGCGCGATGGTGGTGATGGCGGGCGTGGACGGATTCTGCAGACGCTGCAGGATCAACTCAGCCGCCTGGCGGCCGCGCGCGCGCGGATCGACCGCGACGGTCGTCAGCGGTGGCGCGCTTACGGAGGCTTCGGGAATGTCGTCGAAGCCGGTGACCGCGAAGTCATGCCCGGCACGTCGCCCGCGCGTGGAAAGGCCTGCGATCAAGCCCAGCGCGACGGCGTCGTTGTAGCAGACCGCCGCCGTCGGTGCGGGATCGCGCACGAACAGCGCGCCGGTCTGCCGCGCGGCTTCCAGTCGCGTCGGCGCGCATTCGACGATCCACTGCGGCTCCGGCGCGATGCCCGCGTCCGTCAGCGCGGCATGCCATCCCTTTCGCCGTTCCGAGCACGAACTCGACTCGCCATGTCCACCGAAGAACGCGATGCGGCGATGGCCCTGCGCGAGCAGGTGTTCCGTCGCCAGGCGCGCGCCGCGTGCGTTGTCGAGCGCGAGGTAATCCCATTCGTCGCCAAGCGTGCGGTTGAACACCAGCATCGGCGTGCGCGACGCGAGCAGCGGACGCAGCCGCGCCGCATCGCTGCCTTCGGCGGGCGAGAGGATGATGCCGGCCGGGTCGTGTTCGAGCAGCGAGGTGAGCACCGCCTGCTGGCGTTCGCTCGACTCGCCCGTGCTGCCCAGCAGCGTGACGTAACCGGCGGCGCCGAGCGCTTCGTCCACGCCGGCCGCGAACTCGGCGAAGAACGGGTTCGAGAGGTCGTTGATCACCAGCGCGACGGTGTTCGACGCCTTGCGCCGAAGGTTCGCCGCGCCGCGGTGGTAGACGTAACCCTGCCGCTTGAGCTCGGCCTCCACGCGCGCCCGCGTCTGCGCGTTCACCAGCGGGCTGCCGCGCAGCACCAGCGACACCGTCGCGCGCGACAGGTCGCAGGCGTCGGCGATGTCGGTCAGCGTGACGCGGCCGCGCGCGGCGGGGAGGGACATGGACGGGCAGGCTCCGGCATTTGGATCGGTCTAAATCGGGCATCCTGCGGAAGGCAGCCGCCCGGCGCAATCCTGCGCTGCAGCATGAGGCCGGACGCACAGCCGTGGTACGGTCCGGCGTTTAGACCGATCCAAATTTGCGGCCCGCCCGCGTCCGATTCCGACTCCAGGAGCGCCCATGTCCCGTCGTGCCCGTTCCCATTCACTGCGTCTGGCCGGCGCCGCGCTGGCGCTCGCCAGCGGGCTTGCGGCCGCAGCCACGCCCGGCGGCGCGGGCGCGAAGGCCTATGCCTCGGTCGATCCCTTCATCGGCACCGGCGGCGAGGGCCACACCTTCCCGGGCGCGACGGTCCCCTTCGGCATGGTGCAGCTGAGCCCCGACACGCAGATCAAATCGCGCAAGGAAGGCTACGGCTGGGCGGCGGGCTATCGCTACGACGACCACACCATCGTCGGCTTCTCGCACACGCACTTCTCCGGCACCGGACATTCGGATCTCGGCGACGTGCTGGTGATGCCGATCGCCGGCGAGGTGAAGCTCGAACGCGGCGACGTCGACAAGCCCGGCAGCGGCTACACCTCGCGCTTCGACCACAAGGACGAACGCGCCGAACCCGGCTATTACGCCGTGACGCTGCAGGACTACGGCATCCGCGCCGAACTCACGGCGAGCCCGCGCGTCGGCGTGCATCGCTACACGTTCCCGAAGGGCAAACCCGCGCACGTGCTCGTCGACCTGCGCACCAGCATGTACGACTACCCCGGCAAGGTGCAGTGGTCGCGACTGCGCCTGCGCCCCGACGGCACGCTGACGGGCTTCCGCGAAACGCGCGGCTGGGCGCCGGGTCGCCAGCTGTACTTCGCGATGCGCTTTTCCAAGCCGGTGAGCGGCCATCAGTTCCACGACACCGAAGAGAACGTCGTCTACAAGGGCTTCCCGCCGCCGGGCGAGAAGGACCCGCGCCAGCGTGCGCAGATCGAAGGACGCCAGCTTGTCGGCGCGCTGGATTTCGCCGCGGCGCAGGGCGATTCGATGATCGTGAAGGTCGCGATCTCGCCGGTGAGCGAGGAAGGCGCCATCGCCAATCTCGACGCCGAAGTGCCCGGCTTCGACTTCGACGCAGTGCGTGCCGATGCGAAGGCGCAGTGGACGCAGGCGTTGTCTGCGCTCGATGTCGATGCGCCCGAACCGATGCGGCGCAGCGTCTACACCGCGCTGTATCACACGCTGATGGGGCCGTCGCTGTTCATGGACGTCGACGGTCGCTATCGCGGCCCCGACAACGCCGTGCACCAGGCGAAGGGCTTCACCCATTACTCCACGTTCTCGCTGTGGGACACGTACCGCGCGTTGCATCCGCTGCTGACGATCGTGCAGCCGGAGCAGCGCACCAACGACTTCGTCAATTCGCTGCTCGCCTCGCGCCGTGCAAGCGCGTACGGCGTGCTGCCGGTGTGGGCGTTCCACGGTCTGGAGACGTGGTGCATGATCGGCTACCACGCGGTGCCGGTGATCGCCGATGCGTACATGAAGGGCATTCGCGGCTACGACGCGAACGAAGCGCTCGACGCGATGGTCGCCAGCGCCAGCTACGGCCCGTACGACGGCATCGCGCAATACATGCAGCTGGGCTACGTGCCCATCGACGAGGAAGGCGAAGCCGCATCGAAGACGCTGGAATACGCGTTCGACGACTGGACCATCTCGCGTATGGCCGGCGAGATGGGCCGCGACGACGTCGCCAAGCAATTCGGCAAGCGCGCCACCAACTGGCAGCACGCGTTCGACGAATCCACCGGCTTCATGCGCGCACGCAAGCGCGACGGCAGCTTCCGCGAACCCTTCGACCCCAGCGCCAGCGGCTACGGCACCGACTACACCGAAGGCAACGCGTGGCAGTACTCGTGGTACGTCCCACAGGACGTCGCCGGCCTCGCGGCCGCGCACGGTGGCGAAGACAAGCTGCTCGCGCGCCTGGACGCGGTGTTCGACGCGAAGGTCGATCCGAAGATCTTCGAACACATGGAAGACATCACCGGCCTGATCGGCTGGTACGCGCACGGCAACGAGCCGAGCCACCACGTCGCGTATCTCTACGCGTACGCCGGCCAGCCGTGGCGCACGCAGGCGCGCCTGGGCAACATCATGAAGACGCAGTACGCGCCGCGCCCCGACGGCCTCGCCGGCAACGACGACCTCGGCCAGATGTCGGCGTGGTACGTGTTCACCGCGCTGGGCTTCTATCCCGTCGCGCCGGGCAGCAACGAGTACGTCATCGGCCGTCCGTTCATGCCGCGCGCCACGCTGAACCTGCCGAACGGCAAGCGCTTCACCGTCATCGCGGACGGCCTGGACGACGCGCACCTCTACATCGGTACCGCCACGCTCAACGGCAAGCCGCTGGAGCGCGCGTTCCTTCGCCACGACGAGATCATGGCGGGCGGCGAACTGCGCTTCACCATGCAGGCGCAGCCGAACAAGACCTGGGCGACCGACCCGTCGCAGCGCCCGTACTCGATGTCCAGCCGCTGAAAAGCCCGCCGGCGCGCGAACCCTCGCGCGCCGGCCCAGCCCCGTCGGCTGCTAAACTCCGCAGCCCACGGGCCTATAGCTCAACGGTTAGAGCAGGGGACTCATAATCCCTTGGTTCCAGGTTCGAATCCTGGTGGGCCCACCAGTAATTGCAAGGCCTCCAGCGGATCTGCTGGAACTCCCTCCAGATGCTGGGTACAGTCTAGGTACACCAATTTCGCGCGCCTGGACTGTGGCCACGTTCGTAAAGAACCCAAAGGGAAGCTGGAAGGCAGTCATCCGTAAGCACGGGTGGCCTACCGTAGCCAAGACGTTTCGCACGAAGCGAGATGCCGAGGATTGGGCTCGCCGGACCGAAGACGAGATGGTTCGCGGCGTCTACATTCGGCGGAGCTCGTCGGAACGCCTCACCTTCCATTCGGCGCTCGATCGCTACTTGGCAGAGGTGACTCCTAGTAAGAAGCCGGCGACCCAACAGGCTGAGATCCTGAAGGCTAAGCCGCTTCGAGAGTTCTTTGGGGATTACTCCCTCGCCGCTATCACACCCGATCTCGTCGCTCGCTACCGAGATGAGCGGCTGTCCGCGCGCGCTTACAGCGCAAGAAGAAATGCGCCAAAGACGACCATCAAGCCCAACACTGTTCGGCTTGAGCTTGCCTTGTTGAGCCATCTATTCACCATCGCCATCAAGGAGTGGCAGCTTGGACTCATCCAGAATCCTGTTGCGAACATCCGCAAGCCACGTATAGGGGCCGGGCGCGATAGGCGGCTCACCACGACTGAAGAGCAGGACCTCGCAGCGGCGCTGGCCAACTACTCGAATCCCATGTTGGGGTGGATCTTTCGCGTAGCTATCGAGACTGGGATGCGCTCCGGGGAGATCAGCGGCCTAAAGCTGCGACAGGTCGACCTAGAGCGCCGAATCGCGCGCCTGACGCAGACCAAGAACGACGGTGCTCGTACGGTCCCGTTGTCGAAGGCTGCCGTAGCGGCCCTGCGGAGCGCGGTCGAGAATCCGACGCGCCCGAAGGGATGCGATCTTGTGTTCTTCGGGGAACCTGGGCGTGACGGGAGGCGTCGCGCCTACAACTTCAACAAGGCCTGGACCGAGCTAAAAAGGCAGCTTGGTATCGACGACCTCCGCTTTCACGACCTTCGCCACGAAGCGGTAAGTCGGTTCGTTGAGGCTGGCTTCAGCGATCAGGAAGTTTCCGCCATCAGCGGGCATAAGTCGATGCAGATGCTTAAGCGATACACTCATTTGCGCGCCGAGGATCTCGTGGATCGGTTGGACGAAAGGCGTGGTCCGTCGAACCCTGCGACGTGAACTACGGCACGGGTTGGGCCGCCTTGAAGTCGACACATCGTGTACTTCTCATGGCGGCCTAAGCTCGATTCCCAGTGACTACGTCCGACCGCAAGGATGCTATTCGCTCAAAGCAAGCGCTTTGATGCGCGGCATTAACTACACGCTGCCAAGGCAACTTCGTATCCGCCGGACTGAATCGCCCCCCTACACAGCATGCGGCGCGTCTTAAGCCGCCGTGTGGACCGGTTATGTGCGCTGGCGCAGTGGCCAGCCCCCGTATGCGTCCACTATGGAATCAAGTTCCGACTGAAGCTCTAGCGTGCGAGCAAGGGCAGCGACAACCTCGTGGTAGTGCATGACGTCCTCAAAGCTTAGCTGACGACCTCTACGGCTCTTCAACCACTTTTCGACCACCCGGTAGCCGCCGATGTGGGTGTCCCACACGCCCTGCGGCACGCCACCGAAGTACTGTGCCTCGTTAATGTAGACGCGGCCCGTGCCGTCGTTGCCGGGAACCCAGCGTAACTTGACCACCTCGTTGTTTCCGGTGACATCGAAGCGGCTAATACGCGGCTGTTTCTGCTCCATCGTGTGGAGCGCGATCAATTCGCCACCAATGGCGACGAAGCGGTCAAAGAGATCGCGGCCTGGGGGGAGCGGAATACGCGGGAAGTCGCGGCGTAGAAGCTCGATGTAGCGACTTCGGTAGGAGGGGGTGTAGAGTACAGCGTACATCCAAGCGAGCGTGTTCTCGGGGGAAGGGGTGTAGCCAATTACCTCGTGCAACGCCCGTAGAAAATCAGGCGCCAAGTTGGCGCTTTTTCCTGTTGATCCCTGCTCCAACAAATCTGCTGAGTCAGCCTGATAGAGCCAAAGGGGGAAAAAGCTGGATTGTGTTGTGCTCTCGCCGGTTTTTGCCTCAGTCATGAGAGCTGAAGCAAGGAAATGATCGACCGCACCCGACTTGTTGCTGCGCGCCGTGATGATGCCAACATTCGGCCTAAGCATGTGCTTCATGACCTCCGAACGGGGGCGACAAATGAATCCGCGCGGCTTGCCGGTAAAGTACGTATAGCGAGCATCAAACGGCCTATAAAGAATGGGCGCAACGGCGGTCCGACTTGGGCCTGAGTCCCTAATATCACTCTGCGCTAGGGCCACCTTCCAGTCCTGTGAGTCCTTACCCAGCGCGTACTTCTCACGAGCGCTTTCGGAAGAGAGGCAGCAAAAATCATTGATGACGTCCCATACTTCGTCGCCTGACTCGCGGATTGTTAGTTCATCTCGCGCAGTCACGATGCCAACGCCGTTTACAGGCATCAGAGAAGTGATAGACCAACCTTGGCCATACTCCTGACGAAGGTCGCCATCCTCGGCGACGAAGTAGTAGCTCGGACTCACCGGTGCCAGCTCAATCCAGTCGGTGTTGCTAAGGTCGAGCGCGTCAAGTGTTGCGTACTTGTCTTGGCGAAGCCCGTACAAATCGGAGTGATGCACTCGGGCTAAGTGACCGCCGTTGCGCTGCGAGCCCTCTCGGCGTACGAAGATGCCAATTGCCACGCCCTGCTGAATGTCGAAGACGTTCTCGTCTTTTTCACCGTCCGGTGTCTTTTCTTTCTTCTTGCTATTACCGTGCAGGTCCAGCAAGTAGATCTCGTCAAAACCGCGCATCAAGCTTTCGCGCATCCCACGAAAGGTCGGGTTGTCGAGGTAGCCGTGGTTGGTGACAAAGGCGAGGATGCCGTGTCCGGTTTGTTCGATGCGCCACTGCGCAAAACGGATGAACTTCACGTAATCGTCATTGAGCCACTTTGGGTTGCGCTCACCTAGGGGCTTGCCGTCCACCTCAAAATAGTTCTCGGTCGCGCGCTTGTTCAGGGCGTCGTAACCACGGAGCAATCCGGCGATCCAGTCGCCGGTGTTAGCCGAATGTCCCGAGTACGGCGGATTGCCTAACACCACCATCACTGGCGCATCGCGCTTCACGTTCGCCGCCGCACGCGACTCCTCGGCCAGCCATTGAGTGAACAGCGGCAAGCCGGTCAGTTCGTGCGCTTCTTCCAATGAATTAGTGAGGAACACACCCAGGCGCTGATCGCTGGAGAAGTCGTATCCGGATTGCTCCAACTCTAGCCCCAGCTTCATGTGCGCCACGGCGTACGGCGCCATCAGCAACTCGAAGCCGAACAAGCGCGGCAGCAGGTGCTCGGCCACGTAGCCCGGCCACGCTCCCGCGTTCCCATCGAAGTGCTCGCGGATCCTCGCGATTACTGCGTAGAGGAAGGTGCCTGTACCGGTGGCTGGGTCGAGGATCTGCAAACGGTGCGCTTCATAGGTCTCCTCACCCTTACCCTGTACTTTCGGGCGCTTGAGCTTGACCTTCTTCGCATGGGCCAAGCCTTCCTTCATTCCAAAGTCGCGCTTAAGCAATGCATCCACGCTGCGCACGATGTAGCCGACCACTGGCTCCGGCGTGTAGTACACGCCTCGCGCCTCGCGCATCTTCGGGTCGTAGGCAGAGAGGAACGTCTCGTAGAAGTGCACTACGGGGTCTTCCTGGCGCGTGCGCTTGCCGAAGTCGGACAGGATCTCGTCCATGTCGGCACGTGCCAACAGCTCCGCCAGTTGATCCACGGCCCAAGCAATGCGCTCGTCCAGGTCCGGGCCGGCGATGGAGTTGAACAGCTTGCGCAAGAAGGGATTGGTTTTTGGCAGCGCGCTCGCCGCGATCTGACGTGTGAACCCCTTGGACGGTGCATTGCAGCGCGCCGCGAACAGGCCGTAGCACAAGGTCTGGGCGTACATGTCGGCGAATTGCTCGACGGTCAGCGATTCGATTAGGACTTGTCGGAAGGCCTGCAACTGGCCATGCAATTCGCCTTGCTCCCCCTCAGCCTTGAAGGTCTGCTCGATCAGGCTGCGGATTAGCTTGGCCAGGCCCGCCATGCGGGTAGCAAGGTCCTGAGGTGTGGACTTGAGGGGGATATCGGCAAGCAGGAACTGGTCCAGCAACTGCACGGTGGCGGACGCCGCGTCGTCATTCCAGCGGATGCGGCCATTGGCGGCGGGGCGCGGCAGATCAGCAGTCAGGCGAAGTTCGCCATCTAAGTACCAGCGGAAGGAAAGGTAGTCGGTAAAGACGAGGTTGCCGAGCGATTCGCGATAGCGGGTGAGCTGCTCGCCGCGCTCCAGTTTGGCAAGGTCCAGCCCGACGTCCTTGGCTTCGACATGGCCCAGCGGCACGGTGCCGCGGACGATGATGAAGTCCGGCGCGCCGCACTTGATCTGGCGCGGCTCGTTGATGGCGTCTACTTCCGGCCCCCCGAGCGCCTCAAGCAGCGCTTCGAGCGCCGGGCGGTGGGTGTGCTCGCTGGCTTGGCCCGTCTTAAGGGCCTGCTCCACAGAGGCTAGGTAGGTACGCATCGCGTCAAGCTTGCTCATCCGTCATCCCTCAGGTGATGGCAATAGGGTACGTGAAGACGGAGAACTCACGGCAGGGTTGTCGCGCCCTTGCGAAGGGATGGCTCACGAGTAGCAAGGGTCGGGGTGCGCCCTGGCGCAGACCGGTACCGCCATTGCAGAAGTGTCCGGCGCCCATCGCTAGCGCGCGGTCTCACGCTCACCGGCACGAAGACATGGCGTTCGTGGAGGTTGGAACGACCGTTCGGTTCCACGGACGGGCCGGAGCCCCTCAACGTGCCTTCACGCGAATACGGACACTGGCCTGTCGTCGGCTACACCACCGACTACCTGCGGTGGGGCAGACAGCTCGAGTAAGCCGCACATGCGGCAATCACCTCGTTCTGGAGGCCAAGGCGTCCTGTGAGGATAGCGAGATGCTGACACGCCAGTACCGCAAGGCCATTGCTGCTGCGGAACATTTGCTCGACCAAAGCCTGCGGAGGTTCAAAGCGGGTCCAGTGCACGGCGTGGATGCCGGAATGGACGAACGAGTTCAGCGGCATCCAAGAACTGTCCTTGAACTCGCGTAACGCGACTATCAGGTTCGCGAGTTGAGGAATCTTCTCCAGCATCTCCAACATTTCTGCTACTTGAGGAATGTTCTTGGTGGCTTGCTGGGATTCCATCGACAGGGTCGACGTAAGCCGCTCTATCTGCCCATCGTTCGCCCGATACAGGACCCAGATGGCTCTGAGCACAGCCTCGAACTGACTTCGGAGCACTGCAGCCGCCCCTATCGGCAGTTCGGCGTCGCACAGATTCCGAACCGAGGCGGCGAAATGGAGCGAGGTAATCGCGAGAGTTCGGCTTAGGAGGAGGCGTTCGGAATCATCGTGCGGTGGGTGATCCACCACATCGGCTAGATGCCCCAGCAGCTCGGCTGCTCGTGCCATTTCCATCCGTCTGCCTCCTGCACCGGTAGGTGGTCCAAGTCCGCTAACAATCGGGAAGTGCTTTTCTAGTCCGCTGCGTCGGAAGCAGACCCCGCCATCTCCAGGTCTAGTCCCGTAAGGAGGTTTCGAGCAGTCCTACATACGAATCGAGTCGGGTGCGAAGGCCGACCAACAGCCAACCGGCCGCGTACAGAAGGAGCATCGCCCAGATGAGTAGTCCCGCGAGCAGATTGACATCGAACGCGCCGGCCCAGTCGCCCCACTCCCAATTGCGAAACTGCAGGTAGAGGGCGATTAGTAGCGGTAGAACGCCGAGACGCTGAATTCCGCCAAGCAGCAAACCCATCCGTTCGCCCATGTTGTGGCGCAGTGCGGTCACGAAGGCTAGACGCGACTCGCGTTCCTGGCGCGTATACCTCCGTAACTCGGCCACCAAGGCCTGCCATTTGACGAAATCAGCATCCATCTCCGCCGCATGGTTCTCGCGGGGCCGCATGAATCGCGGTAGCTCACGCCTGAGCATGAGCCCTACCGATAGGCCAAGGCCCGTTACCTCCGCGACCAGACAGACCAGCGCCAGCGGAAGCACCGCTGCTGGCCAAATCGAGTGAATGAGCGAAGGGACTGTCAAACCGACGCCGGCCATGCTGAGCCCGAACCACAAAGACCAGCGCTCCATCCGGGATGAGGTCGGCTGATGACTCTCGGTGATATACGTCTGTACGCGTTCATGGAGCCATTTGTAGGTTAACGGCCCCCGCTCCGATCGCGGCGCCGTCTTCGAATCCGTTCCGATTCCGTCCATTCCCATCCCCTAGCCGCTCCCCTTTCCGGCGGATGGTAGCGCCTCTTGCGAGGTCTCTCAGAACTCATTCTGCTCCGCGACAGCGTGGCAGTGGATCCCGTCCCACCTACTGCCTCGGTCGCTCGTTTCGAGCCGATAGTCGCGCGCGTGCCGCCGCGAGTATTTCTTCGCGCCCTTCTTCGTAGGTTATCTCGCCCCTAAGCATCCGCTCGATTAGGCCACGCGCATCGTCAGGGAGCTTCATTCCTTCTATACGAAGGCTTGCTTCCACATACGCCAACACTTGCTCAGACGACAACTTGATCCCGCTCATAGGATGCTTCGCTCTCGAGTAAGTGACAGAGGGGTGACACGCTGACACCGCTAACGGACGTAGATTCGCGCACAATGGTTAAATCGGACGAGCAATTGCTCTGTGGCGACAGCGCATCTGGCGCAAATTTACGAATTGTTCATGATTTCACGCTGACGCCGATCCCTCTTTCAATTCAGAAAGATGCATAGCTCAAGTCTGATATAAATATATCAAACTCTATTGTTTTCAGCACGTTACAGCTATTGCAGCGCGCCGAAGCGTTACTGATTCTCCTGATGCACTTCAACGCAAGGAGACATGCAGTGACGAAGGTAGTTACATCCGTTCACGAGTGGGCGCTCGAGAAATATGGCCCCTTGATGACGTATCCCCAGGTCGCGGAGATGTTGAGCCGTACGACCAATGGGCTACGCGCAATGATGGCGCGAAGGGAGAGCGAGGCGTCCAGGATGCTATCCGGCGCGAAGTTCACGATCGGTCGCCGCGTCTACTTTCGCACCGATCAGGTCACTCGATTGATTGGCGCCCAACCGACGGGAGCGGTTGGAGGGAGCCGTCATGTGTGACAAGGCAAGGATCCTGTTCGCGGAACGAAATGCCTTCTACGAGCTTGACCTCCCACCGAACCCGAAGGCGGTGTACCTAGCCTTGATGCATCGGGCGAACGGTGCAAAGAAGGCATTTCCCGGTGTGCCGAAGCTCGCTCACATGACCGGGCTGAGCGAAAGGACCGTGCAGCGGGCCATCGCATGGCTGGAAAGTATGAAGCTGTTGGCCCGGAGTGCTCAGATCGTTGCCGGGCGACAGACATCGAATCTCTACCACTTACTCTTTCAGGGTATCGGCGCTCAGGCGGTGTCCAAGCGTCACCGGGGAGGGCGACAGCGGGACGCCCGAACAAAAGAAACATCCATATCAGAACAACAACTACCCACAATCCCGAGGCACAGAACGTGGTCGCCAGAGATTCAATCGATCCTTCGTACGATTGACCCTGGTTTCCGCCAAGCGGCTGAAACCGCCCTCAGCAAAGCGATCGATCGGGGTCGCATCGAGACCACGGCAGCCGCGTATCTGGCGGGGGTCGCACAGAAAATTGGACAGGGCAAGTTTGGACCTCCGAGTGGCTCGCCACTTCGTACCAGCGCAACACCGGCCTCTGCTGATCGCGCGCCCGATCCTGTCCGCGGCGCTCCAATCAGGATTAGTAGCCCTGAAGTAGCCCGCGGCCACTTGCGGGTGATCGGCGAGCTGCTTAGCGGAGCTGCTGCGTGATAACGATCCGAATCGAAGACCCCGAGACGATCATCCTGATCGCGAAGTATTCGTGCTACGTGCGAGACGTCGATGGAGCGACTGGGACACTTGATGAGTTGGCCGAAGGGCTAATGCTCGGGCTGTTGGATGCCCACGATCGATTCCGTCAGTGGTGTGGGATGGACCAGAGCCTTGATGAGCGACTGTACTGCGGGTGCGACTGTGGCTAAGAAGAAGCGGAACAAACCACGCCGAACACGCCATGGCGGCAGTCTCCTTGGCACCGCCACCTTCGACGGGAAGCCGGGAATTCTCGTCGCACAGTCTCCGAACGGGTTCCTGCTGCAGATCTCGCATGACGAGGTGATCTGCTTCAGTTCTCCGGCTGAGTGCCTCGAGAGCGCCAGGCTCTTGATTGGAGCCGCTCATGCGGAGGGGATGAGCGTAGAAGAGGCGCTCGGCGCGCTGGAGGCGTTAGTTCCCAATTCTCGCTCTTCTCAATGTCCCTTTGATGCGGATGACCGGGTGCTGATCAGTGCGGATCCACAGTTCCCAGATGAGGACATCGACGGAGTGACCGATCTGCTGGCGGCATGCCCAGACTATTGGTTCATCGACATCTGTGATCGGCATGGGCGTCGCCTGCTCGCCTGGCGAGGGCGGCTGCCACAGAAGGATGAGCGCTTCGCGTGATGTGCCTTGAGCGCCCGAGGTTTTTGACGAAAAAGTCAAAAAAACTGCTGAGCGTCGAGAGCACTTGGGTGGGGCCCTTTTTGACGAATCGTCAAAAAGCATCTCGAGACCAAAAAGTAGTGGAACATAAAGGGTGTCAGACATGTACTTGATGTTTAGCGTTGTAGCCCGCCTGCCAAGCAGGTCACGTCGTCAGACGCCGGAAGTAGTGTCGTCCGACAAGTGGCGGACGCAATGAGCGGGGCGAAGGAGCGAGTCTCCTATCGAGTTCCGTCGAGTTTGAGGGACCGAGTCAGGGACGTAGCGAAAGAGCGCGGCATCCTCGAAAGCGCGGCAGTGCGTACGGCTCTCCAGAGCTTCATTAAGCATGACCAGCAGATGGACGAGCTTTCAGGGTTGGAGAAGCGTGTCGTTGGCTCGCTGACCCGCCTGATGAAGGACGTGAGGCTGGTGCGAAACGATCTCCACCTGGCAATGGCCATGATCAACGTCCTAGCGGAGACATACCTACTGCACACACCGCCTTTGCCCGATTCCGCGCGTGACCCTGCTGCTGCATCCGCCGTCGACCGCCATCGGAAGTTCACCAGGAGGGTGGTCGCCCAGTTGCAGGGAGGGGAGGGGCTTTGGTCGGACCTGGCGGAGGCGGAAGAGGAGGGAGCTGGTGCAAGTAGTTGATCGGCGCGACTCCACCTTCCTTTTTGACGAAAAGTCAAAAATCTCTAGGTAGGGCGAGTCCCTAAGGCGACGGCAGGCGCGAACCTGTCTAGCCGATAGCGCTCCACCGTTTCGCCTGCACCCGAGTGTTATCGCCTAAGTGCGCCACTCAAAGAATCTCAATAGAAGACAGCGAGCAGCGACGCTCGCGACGCTTCGCCCGAAGTGGTGCAGTCGGGGTTGACCGGGGCTACCCACGGAAGGGGATGCCGTCTGAGCTGAAGCACCTATCGAACGCCCAATCGCCGTCCTTGTGGCGCCGATGGCATCTATCCCTACCCCTCTACTCAGGAGCTACGGCTATGCGCCGAGTTTCACCGTGCGACATTGACATCATCGACGCGGAGTTCCGCGTCATCGGCCGCCCGCGCTGGGCGGGTTGGATGGCTCAATTCCCCAACAAGCGCGATCGCTTCGCTTTCGTCTGCAGCGTCATTGCGCCGCTGGCAGTGCTGGGCGGAGTGCTGCTGGGCTTCGTCCACTTCGCTTTCCTCGCCGCAGTCGTGATCGTCACCGTTGGGTGCTTGGTCAGCACCGAATGGCAGCGTTACGGCGCGCTGGGCCTTATGGTGGCCTCACTGCTTGCCACGATCGGTTGCAGCCAGGAAACGACGCACGAACCGCCGCGCGCCACGCTGGCTAGCGAACAGCAGGCCAAGTCGACCGAGGAAGCGCAGGCGAGCATTCGCGAGGCGACGAGGTACCGCGATCCGCGCGAGGGATTGAAGCCCAAGGGAATCGACATTCTCAGCGGTGAAGTGAATGCCAAAGGCGACAAGGATGCGACCCATGAAGCCCGTTAAACCGATGCCCCCGACGCGGGCGGTGCAAGGTCGTGCCCGCGTGGCGATCCTCGCAGGCGGTTTGGCCGTAGTCGTCCTGTTCCTTTCGGCGGCGGCAACTGCGCAACAGATCGCGCCGAGCATGGGTATGTTCGATGACATTGCCGCGTTCTATATGCAGCAGGCAAAGGCGATGCAGGCGGTACTAGAACCGTACGCGTCCAGGCTATTTGGTCTGTTGGCGGTCCTCAGCATCATTATGTTCTTCACCAAGCAGATGCTGAACGGTGACGGCAATATCACCACGCTGATAACGCGCTTTGCGATGGAGATCCTAAAGCTCGGATTCTTCATGATGGTGGTCACTCACGGTCCACAGCTGCTTTTGCAGTTCATCGGGTATTTCATCCAGAGCGGCGCGGCTGTCACGGGTCTAGGTGAACTCTCCGCTTCCGGCATTGTCGTTCTCGGGTTCGACGCGTGCTTCCGAACCTTCGACGCGATCGGCGCAATGGGATGGGGCGACACAGCCGCTTTCGGCTTGCCGCTCGCTCTCGCCGGCATGGGCATCCTCGCGTGCTTCGCAATCGTGGGAATTCTGTATCTGGTCCGAGTGATCGAGCTTTACATGGTCATGTACGGCGGAGTGCTGCTGCTGGGTTTTGGCGGAATTTCCTTCACCCGGGACATTCCCAAGAATTACCTCAGCTACATGATCGGTGCGGGCACGCAGTTGTTCATGCTCAACGTCGTAATCGGCTTTGGCATGCAGCTCGTTACCAGCTGGCCAGCCTCGCTCACGCAGGGCACGCCGGATGCCGTGCTGCGCCAGGTGTTGCAGCTGTTGGTCGGCTCGGCGGTTTTTGCCGCGTTGGCGTGGTCGATTCCAAAAGTGGCTGGCAGTCTGGTCAATGGGGCGGTGTCGCTGGGGCCGAACGATGCGATCGCGCCGGCCCTTGCGGCAGGTGGCGCAGTGGCAATGGGCGCAGCCGTGGCAACCGGCGGAGGATCGGCTATTGCTGCCGCTACGCAGGGCGCAATCCAGGCGACGACGAGCGGCGTCTCGCTGGCAAAGGAAAGCGGAGCGTCCGGCATTGGTGCTGCGGTCAGGGGGTTGGGCCACGCCGTTGGCGCAACAGCATCGGAAGCCGGCCAGGCGGCGAAAGCAGGCCTTGGCCTAGCGCCGCCATCGCCCAATGCGACTGACAGCCGGGGCCGTAACGTCGAGAGCATGGGCACCCGTGCTGCGAATAGCCTGCAGGGACAAGCTCAACAGGTACGCGAGACGAAGGCAGGCGCGCCGGTCACCGCTAATGGAGGCGAAACCGCGCCGCTCAACATCGGGAGCGCGCCCGACGGTGCCGTGAGGCCCCTAACGGCGCAGCAGTCGGCCGCACTGAATGACGACGGTAGCCCGGAGTTTCGTCAGCCCGACCCGAATAACCCGAATTGGGGCAGCAGAATCGCGCCGCCTCGGCTTCCGCCTGAGGCGCCGCCGGCTAGTGCCGTCTCCATCCGCCTTGACACCGACGACTAAAACAGGATCACCACCATGAAGATTCAAAAGAGCGTTGCTTTGGCCCTCGCGGTTGCTATTACCGGCACCGGCATCACCTACACCCTGCCGGCAGCGGCGCAGTGGGCCGTGTTCGACCCGACCAACTACGTGCAGAACTATTTGACGCAGCTTCGTGCTGTGCAGAGCAACGTCAACGAGGTCCGCCAGATCCAAGCGCAGCTGCAGCAGTACGACAACATGCTCCGCAATACCAAGAGCCTCGACACACGCGACTTGGGTACGGCCATTGATGCGCTTACGCGGCTCGACCATGTGATTCGGGAGGGAAGATCGCTTGCGGTGACAGCGAGCGATTACGAAAAGGCCTTCAAGGCGCGATTCCCAGGCTATCAAGCGACGACGAACTATAGCGATGACTACCGCGAGTGGAGCGACACGTCTCGCGATTCAGTGCTGGGCGCACTACGCGTGGCCAACCTGCAGGCACGCGGGGCGTTTACCGAAGAACAGACCTTGGCGTCGCTGCGTTCGGCCGTTGCTACGGCCGACGGCCAGAAGGCCGCGGTAGATGCTGGAAACCAGATTGCCCTGGCCCAGATAACGCAGCTCCAGCAGCTTCGGGAACTGATGGTGGCTCAAATGCAAGCCAGCGGTACCTACATGGCGGCTCATCAGCAGGCTGATGCGTCGAAAGAGGCCTCAGTTCGTGAAGCGACGAAGTACCACGATCCTCGCAAGGGCTGGAGACCAAAGCCCTTGAAGATCGGCAACTAGACTGGATACATCAATCTGGGCGGACAGGAAATTCCCTGTCCGCACTCGGACTACCTATCAGCTCTAGCGCAATACTATGTAGGGCAGGTCAGAGGGGCCCCATCTCCGGGCTATTGGCTACAGGGTTATTGGCGCTAACTCCCCCTCCAAACGAGCTCCTCGATCGCTCCTATCAGCTTAGCAATTCCCGCTTCACTGCTTGGCGCCCCTGCAATCAAGGCATCAATCCTGGTCCCAAGTCCGATCTTCCGCACCTGCCCCGGAAAAGCAGGCACGTGCAGAAATGTGCAAATTTTCTGCACATTTGGAGACAGCGTGACCATTAGCCCTCGCTCCATTTTGGAGATCTGCCCTGGATCAACACCAGTCTGATCTGCAACGTATGTAAGCGAAAATCTCGCCTCGGAACGCGCCGCCCGCATCCGGGCCCCCAGTCGAAGGGCATCCTCAGGTGTCTTGAATCGTTCAGCCATATGTGCTAATTATTTGCACATCTTTTGCGGTTTGGCGAGCCCTTATGGCGGTCTACGTAGATTCGGAAGGCATTCGCTGGCGCGGTAAAGAGTGGTGCCACCTTGTGGCCGACTCCATAGAGGAGCTCCACTTGTTTGCGGCCCGCCTCGGGCTGCAGCGACGCTGGTTCCAGGACAAGGGGCGCTACCCGCACTACGACGTGACCATGGCGGTTCGGGATCGGGCATTGCGCATGGGTGCAGTAGAGGCGGACCGGGCGACCCTCATTGCCTGCTGCAAACGCGTCCGAGCGGATATTCTCCGGAGAAGTGCGCAGATGGCACTCGCCTGAAGCCCCTAACTATAAGCGAAGGACTGCTTGATGACGCCCGCATTGCCCCAACCGCAGCCACTCTCCTTGCCTGAGTACGCACTAAAGGCTCGGGAGACCAATCGATTCCAGAGCACTCCTGACGAGTTCGACAATCTGCGTTTCGGCTACTTCGGGGAAACCGGTGGACTACTCGCCTCGGTCAAGAAGTCCGTACGCGACCAACTGACGGACCCGCAGAACGCCCAGGCCGCGGAAGAACTTGGGGACGCGCTTTGGTACCTGGTAGGCACGGCAGGTTTTCTCGGCATTTTGCCCAACGAACTGGGCGACCATTGCATCCGACGTCTGCGGAAGCGCTTTGGGGAAAACGATCAGCCGGCGTCCGAACCCGTGAATTTTCGCCAGATCGATGGACTCCTTGATACTCACAAGGAGCGCTCGGACCTGGACCGAGTTAAGCAACTGGGCACCTTGGCCAACTCTGCCGGAACTCTCGCCAACATGTCGTTGGCGGTGTTTCAGTCAATGAGCCCACCGGCGCTGCGAGAGTACTTCGGCACCCTGTTTGCCGAGTGGGTACTGACGTGCGGCTGCTTTGATCTGCGCGCCGAGAGCATCGCACGCGACAACCTCGACAAGATCTCCAGTCGCTGGCCGGGCGACGAGAAGGTTTACCCGGCCTACTTCGATCCTGAAAGTAAGTACCCCGCCCATGAGCGGTTCCCAAGACGGTTCGAGATCGAGTTCGTCGAACGCGATGGATACGTCTTTCAGCTTCTCAATGACGTCTTCATCGGGGATCGTCTAACCGACAACAGCAATGAAGCGGACGACTACCGCTTCCACGACGTCTTCCACCTGGCCTACATCGCCTATCTTGGGTGGTCTCCTGTAGTCAGAGGCCTGCTGAAGCGCAAGCGCAAGTCCGTCAAGAAGGTCGATGAGAACGAAGATGGCGCTCGCGCCATGATCATCGAGGAGGGCATTGCCACCTGGATTTTCAACCACGCCAAGCGCCTTAAACTCTATGACGGCGTGAAGGCCGGCAAGCTCGATTACGGCGTATTGAAACAGATCCAGAGCATGGTCGAGGGCTACGAGGTGGACCGGTGTAAGCTCTGGCAGTGGGAGCTTGCGATCTTGAAGGGATTTGAGGTGTTTCGTCTGCTGAGACACCACCGTGGTGGAATAGTCACGGTCGACATGGAGCGTCACGAACTGTCGTTTCGCACCGCCAACTCAGCCGTACCGCAATGACCCCAACAGCCTTCGTAAAAGCACTCGCCGCCTTTAGCCTGGACAACGTTTTCAACCCCTACGCGGACGTTTGCCCGGTGCACGACCGCGCGGACGCTGCGGAGTCACGAAGGCGGAATCTGCGCACCTACCTGACGGCGGCGGCCGAGATCGGCGTCGACACGATCTGGATGGGGCGAGACCTCGGCTATCGAGGCGGCCGCCGGACCGGCCTAGCGTTGACCGACGAGTATCACCTACCCGAACTGGCCCGACGCTACCCTGGGTGCCATTCTCGTCAGGCCACTCGCGGGCCCGCCGTTGCGGAACGGACGGCAGCGGAAATCTGGGCGGTGCTGCGGGCGATCGATACGCCCCCACTCCTGTGGAACGTCTTTCCGTTCCACCCTCACGAACCGGGCAACCCCTTCACCAATCGCCGGTTCACGGCGCGTGAGCTCGACCAGGTGGATGAGCTGAATAACGCACTCATCTCGTGGCTGAGAATCCGGCAGATCGTTGCGATCGGTCAGGACGCCGCGTTCTATGCGCAGCGGTTCGGGGTCAAAGTAATCACCATTCGCCACCCCAGCTATGGCGGCGTTAGAGAGTTTCGGGATGGCATGCAGCAACTCTATCGGCTGCCAGTCAATGCGTTGAACCGGGCACAACAAGTCGCGCTGCTCTAACCGTTAGGGTGCGCGCAGGCGTTTCAGCAGCGCGGTCGCGGCACCTGTGCCTCCAAACGACTCAGCGTCCAGGTGCGCCAGGGTGCTTACACAGGTCAAGACGCCGGGGGCGTATCCGGATTCCTTGGTGACGAAGTTCAGTAGCTGGCTCAACCCGACCAGATTGCCGAGTGCGCGTTGTGCGTAGTAGTGGGATCGATACACCGCAGTGAGATCGACGGCGCCCTTCCCTGGATCGAGCTTGAAGCTGAGGTGACTCAGGCACGGAATGTTGGTCGCCCGCCCTCCGTCGGTCGCGGGCTCGTGAATCGGAAGCTCGCAGCCGATCTCGCCATGCAGCAAGTCAGTTACGTCGTGGACGCCGAGCTCATAGGCTGACTTAATCTTCCGCCCGGTCTTGGTCTCTTGAAGCTTGGTCACGATCGTATCCAACGGATTGATGACCTTCCTTGACTTTGGGTGAGTGCGCTCCATCATGCGCATCGCGTAGGTACCCCATGTGCCCTCCTTCTTCCCTGCTTTCATCGAGTCGAGGTAACGCTTGTAGAAGTCCGGTCGGCCGGACCGGAGATACAGCCCCTGCGGGAAGATTGTTCCGGCAACGGTGAACACACCGAACCCGCTCTTCCCCGCGCGCAGCGTCTCATCGACCGCATTGATGACCTGCAAGTCATCATCTTCCACGCGAGCGGGCGACGAAATCTCTAGCACGAAGTTGCGATCCGTTCGATCGGGAGCTGCGTTCAAGCTACGCGCCGCATCCAGCCAGGCGGGAACAAGTCGTTCGGCACTGAATACCTTTGCCACCGTCATCCTCCAAACGCACAGATCGCGTGCTCGCGAATGTAATCACCGGAGAGCCAAGCCTGTCCTCGCATCCCCCAGCCATCGCCCCAGCTGTTGCGAATGCGGAAATAGGGAGTGCCCTCGTTCCAGCCAAGCCCCACGACTGTCACCGCGTGGAGAACATTGGGAACGGACTCCGGTTCGAAGGCGATGACCCCGTCCCTCGGGACGTAGAAGCTCTTGGTCAATTTGATGGCGAGCCCAACAGGCAGTTGGCGTCGGATTGCTTCCGCGATCGATTCGAGGTCGCGCGGCAGCACTCCCAGCGCCGTGCCGTAGAGGCTGAACCCCGCCGGGGGAGCCGGCACCGGCGCAGCGGGCTCGGTCGCCTGATACGGGAAGTCCGCCTCGATGGGTTGCCCAGACGATGCCGCCTGCAAGGCGACACCCAAGCGGACACCGGCACCCGGAGCCCAATTAGGCGTCAGGTTGGCGGCCGCTTGATAGACGTATTCGGGGCTGAGCGCTTCGATCGTGGGGGCATATGGCAGGTTCAGCTCAGAAAGGGCGAACGCAATACAGGTTGGGCGCTGCCCCTGGTCCCGTGCCGGATTGCCCGCCTGCGGCAGTGAGATCTCTTCCTTGATGATCACGCGAGCGACGACTCCCTTAGCAGCTGCTGCTTCGCGGCACGGGTAAGCCCCGGCCCAATCTGCTCATATTTCGTCCTCGTTTCGAAAGTCGCGTTCGCCTCGGCGCCCTTCAGCCACGGCCGCTGCTCTTTCATGGCCAACACCAAAGGATCACCGTTCCGCGATTTCGCCGCCTCGTCGAGCGTCAACAGGAATTCCGCCGTAGCGACACCACCGAAGACGAGCTGCTCGGGATCAGGAATCTGCTCGGGCGAGCGCGGGACCGGACGGACCTCAAATCCTTCAGACGCCAGTTCGTCCAAGGACCACAGGTAGCCCGACGAGGCGTTGCTTTTCAAGCGAACCAGGACTTGGTCATCCGCGCGCGGTTCAAGGACGCTGGCGCGGTCGCTTTCGTCGAGCAGCCAGACTTCTTTACGGGAGTCGAACTCACGCTCTTCAAGGAGGGCGCGCTTGATCTCGATGGGCTGAACCTTCAGCAGGTCCTTAACCTGGTCGGCGTTCAAGATCTTCTGACGCACAAGTGACCAGCCCGTAGCCGTATAGCTAATTCCGAGCCGCAGCGAAAGCTGGTAGAGAACAAAGGGATTCTTCAGCGACTGAACACTCCAGTGCTTGCGTCGCATGATGTTGGCGAGCACGCCTCGGGAGGCCAGCAGGTGATACGCAAACCAGTCCGCTTCCTGCTCCACGTGCGCCGCCCTGGGACCGAAATCCATGGTCTCGTCACCAGTCGTGTCGTGGCCCATGAAGTAGTGTCCGAGCTCGTGGGCACACGTCAGGTGGATCAGGCCCGCCGATCGCTCAGAATTGACCAGGATCCCGGACACATCCTCCCGGATGAACGCACCAAGCAGCTTTTCCAAGGGGCGAAGCAGGACAGGAACGCCCTCTCCTCCCGCGATCAGAAAGGGGTCTACCCGCGTGTACCCATCCTGCTCCACACGGGCCTTGGCACCAGAGTCATGATAGATCTCGGTGGCGCGGCTGACGGCGTTCCTGATGTGAGGGAGCATTCCCTACTCCTTTCGGCTTGCCTTGCTTGATTGCTTTAAGAACTCTGCAAATCGCGCCACTTCATCAAGATCGCGCTCTGACAGTCCCTTGATCGCCCGCGCCAGGAAAACCAACTGTTCTGGCCCTTGCGGCGCTGGCTCTCTTCCTGTCAGCAAGTACTCCAAGGTTCTTCGGTACAAACGCGCCAGGATGCTTAGTTCAGTTGCTTCGACTTTGCGATTGCCTGACTCGATGTGAGTCACTGCTGGTCGTGATATCCCCAAGGCGCTCGCGACTTCCTCTTGGGACAGTCCGACATACTCGCGGGACTGTCGCAGCCGCTCCGCCATCTCGGCCCGCTGGACATCTTTCTCATGGCTAGTCATCGGCATGCTCCGCGACGTACTTGAGGACCTCCGCGGTCAAATGCTCGACGAATTGCTCCTTCGACTCGTATCCGCCCTTGCGGATGACGGTATCGGCTGGAATCTTCCGATTGAGCAGCTTGTCGATTTCGAGCATTGCCTCCATCGCGGTCAAGGAATCCAGGGGCGCGCCGACCAAGGCCCCTGTGTCTTGGGGGTCCTCGCCTAGCTCAATCGCCATTTCATCCCAGAACCGCCCCAGGGATGCCTCAATTTCCTGCTTCTTGTCGCCCATTCTTCGCCCTTCCCGGAATCGCACAATGGATGTACGAAAAACGTACCATAGCGGGAGTGCGGGGAGAAGACCCCCTTCCAGACTTTGCCGACGAGCGGCCATGGGGCGGGGGCCTCTCGCCTCTCCGCTTCTACCTAAGCGTCTACGCCACCATCTAAACCTCCCTCGCTGCATCGACGAGCGACGATCTGGCAGGTGACCCGAGGCCCAATGGCTCTACTGGTGGTAAGCCTGTTCGACAGCGCCGCTAGCAGTCGCGAATCCGCCGAGGACGACTAAGGCACAGTGGACCAACTGCAAATCCCGATCGGGTGATCCGGCTTGGGGCGCTAAGAACTTGCCCCCGTGGAACAAGTTGTTCCGGATACAACGGACGTAAGCAATAAGGCGCGCTGCTTGGGAAGCATTGGCTGTGATCGGGATGGCGGACCAGGATAGGCCCGCTGCTGCAGACCACGTCTGGCGTAGCGGCGGGTGAGCCATCAGGTAACTAACCGACGCATCCAGCTCCGGTGTAGCAGTGGGATCGAAGCGGTTAGCAATAGACCGACCAAAGGCCAACCAATCGGGCTCGGCATATCCGGGGGGGCTCGACTTGGCGAAACCGCCGGCTTTGAGGGCGTACTCGAAACGGGAGAAGACACCGAGGAACTCGCACGCGAGGCCTTTGTGAAGATATAGCTTCTGCCAAGGAGCCGTGAGCATCACTTCCTCAATGCCAGTTCGGGCAGCGATCGTCCTCGTTCAGCCTATCTACCATTACTTCGCCCGGCAACGCCGATAACTGACGACGCGCGCAGGCTCGCTAGATGTCGCTGCCCACAGCTGTGAGGGCTTGCCTCCATGGCCGACTAGCCCAACGGCAAGCAGGTTCTACACAGTCGGCCTTGCTCCGTGAGGACCGGCCAGGCTGCGGAGGGCGAGCGTCAGCTCCAGGCCGATAACGGACGTGTGTGCCGTGATCAGCGACGCGAGGACCTTAGGCGGTTTGGTTGGTCAGAAGCGCCCGGCCGTTGGGTACACCTCGGGTACATTGCAACGGACACGTGATGTGCGCTTAAAGAGCGTAAGTTGATGATTCGCTGGGAGATTGGTGTTTCATTGATTAGCCTTAGGATTGCTAAAGAATCAAAGAGATATGTAGTTCGCGACGAACTCATAATCCCTTGGTTCCAGGTTCGAATCCTGGTGGGCCCATTACGAAATCCCGCCGAAAACCCGCCATAAACGCCTCTTTCCACCGGCTGACGATCTCCCTGACTTTCGTTTCTTGCCGGATTTTCCCGACACGCTTACACCGGAATTACACCGAGGCGGGACACGCGACCGGGCAAACATTCCGGTGTCTCAGGCTGCGCGACGCCACCTGATTTAGGCTGCCCTCCGAAGCCGGGGTTATCCACAGTTTTATCTGCAACGCCCGACACGATCCGCGGCTAAGGTGTGCCCATGGAAATCGGGAGTGGTCGGAAGCGATGAGAAGGTACGTGTTCGCTGACGAGGCAGGCGACTTCGCTTTCATGCGAAACGGGCGGGCCAGTCGCTATTTCATACTGTGCACGATGACGGTGCCGAACTGCGATCTGGGCGCCAAGCTCCTCCGACTTCGGAAACAGCTGGTTTGGGAGGGTCTACCGGTAGGCGACTGCCTTCACGCAACCGAGGACAAGCAGGCAGTTCGTGATCGCGTTTTCGAGCTGTTGCGCGATGAGGATCTCACGATCGAAGCCACTATCCTGGAGAAGTCCAAGGCTCAGCGGCAAATCCGGCCGACCGAACATCGGTTCTACCAGCACGCGTGGTACTTCCACTTTTACGGCGCGCACCGGAAGATCCTAGGCGACGCGCGGGAGATGCTGGTCACCGCAGCGAGCCTCGGTACGAAGAAGGGCCGGGCAGGTTTTGAAGCTGGAATTCAGGACGTGATGCGCCAGTTCTATGGCATTCGCATCGACTGGAAGACCGATCATTGTCCTGCCATGGCCGATCCGTGCCTGCAGGCTGTTGACTACTGCACTTGGGCGATGCAGCGGAAGTGGGAGCGCGATGACGCCAGGGCCTACGACCTGATCAGCCATAAAGTCCGCCACGAATACGAGACGTGGCGCCACGGCACGGTGCACCACTACTAGCCGAAGAGGCTGCCTGCCCTAGTCCAGCTATCTCTTTCGAGAAGCGCCCGAGGGGTCTTGTCGCCAGGGGCAGGCAGCCCAGAACTCTCGACGGAGCTTTATAACATGGCCGGATGGTTCGGGGTCACGTGCACCAGCTGGTCATCCCATGGGTCGCCTGGCTACCCGTAAAGGCGGCGATAGGCAGCCGTAGCAAATTCCAGGATCGTCACGTGGCTCGCCTTGAGGTCATCACTAATAGCCTCTGGGTCCGCGGAGAAAAGAATACGGCACGCGTTCCTGACCTCAGGATTTTCCCAATTCAACGTCGTCGCCCCGATCATCCCAGCAAACAATTGCACTTGGCTGAACCGTAATGCGAGCCGCGTCGCGGCTGCCTTGCACGTCTCGTATCCCTCGAAGCGGAACACCTGCCCCTTTGTCGCCAACGCAGTGAGCCGAGCGGCGGTAGGCTGGATACTGTTCAGCGCACCAAGCATCCGCTTCGAATCTTCTTCGCCACGTTTCGCGATGTAGGCCACCATGCCCGCCGTGGCCATGTCCTCAACGCCGCCACTCGGCTCGTAGCCTTCGAAGCCGGCTTTGGTCAGTCGTATGTGAGTAAGCGGTCCTGCCATCTCGTCGACGAACGTGTGCGTGGTCTCCACCAGTTGGTCGAGAAACTCGGCTTCTCTCTTCGCCCTATCCTGACGTCGCCAGTTCTGAAGGGCCGTGTACGCGATAGCGGCCGTTGCCAGAGGCGCCGCTGCCTTGATGAGTTCGAGCCAAGAGATCCCGGCAACCGCATTCAATGACCACACCAGAGCATTGCAAAGCATGCGTCGTCCCCTTAGTTCTGTGGAAAGAGTACAGATGCTTCCAGTGCGGCGACCACGATAGCCCGACCGCCGGCGCCAGCTCGGTAGCCGTTCACCGGGCCTTACGAGAGGCAGCGGAAAAGTGGGGTGCTTTGAACGGACGTGAAGCGAGCGACGCTTGCGACGAAGCGCGTCCGGCGAAAGCTTGTCCTCTCGGTGGCCATCTCTAGGCCCCAGATTCATCGGATCCCCAGGTCTTTAAGCGCCCGGGGTTAATACGGTGAGCGGGCCCGCGGCCGTACTACTCAGCGGTTACTCCGTCGAAGAGGAATCGTTCGATGCAGGAAAAGAAGCCGATCCAGTAGCCGGTGCGGTCGGGGTCCTGGAAGTCGATGTCGGCGGCGATCCAGCCGAGGGTGCCCATGCCGACCAGGTCGGGGTTGGCTTTCAACCATTGGGCGTACTGGACGGCGTACTTAGCGCCGACGCGTTGGGCTTCGATCTGTTTGCGCGGGGTTTCGTCGACGGGTTCGACGGCCCAGTAGTTGGGGCGGCCCTGTTCGCGTTCGGCGACGAAGGGTAGGGCGGTGATGGAGAGGCTGACGGGGGAACGTGCTTCGGTGCGCTCGCTGCGCCTGCGTTTCTTCTTCGACATGTGGGAATTCCAATTTAAGTGGAGATTCCGTCGGCCCTGCCGCCAAACAGGGTGACGGACGACGCGAGGTTGGCGGACCGGCATGTCGAACCCGGCGAGCCTTGCGGCTCCCCCGCGCCGCCCGCCATAGGCGAGCCTGCGCTATACGCGAAGCCCATCATCGCGATCAGTCCGGAAAAACGAAAGCTCCGGGGATCGGATGATGGGCGCCTTGCGCTTCGACAGTCGGGCCGCCAAGCCCGGCACCGGAATGTGCCGGTGCCCACTCAGCCTGCCGACGCATGACACGCGATTCAACGACGCATGTGCGTCAGTTCAAACTTCGGTGTAAGCCTTTGTCGTGGTCGGGCTGAAACGCTTCGAAGACGCGTGGGGAGCGGTCTCGCGCACCGCGTCCCCGGGTGCGCTTCGCTTACCCGGGCTACAAGAGCGGAAAGGCCGAGCATGACCTTGTCGAGCTCCGAGCTCGGGCCGCCGAGCAAACAGCTCCACACGCCGCGCTCCGAACTCGGAACGCCGAGCAAACAGCTCCGCACGCCGAGCTCCGAGCTCGGAATGTCGAGCAAATAGCTCCACGCGCCGAGCTCCGAACTCGGAACGCCGAGCAAATAGCTCGACACGCCGAGCTCCGAGCTCGGAACGCCGAGCAAATAACTCCACACGCCGAGCTACGAACTCGGAACGCCGAGCACATAACTCCGCACGCCGAGCTCCGAACTCGGGCCGCCGAGCAAATATCTCCACACGGCCGGCCCAACCTCCTCGCACGCCGAGGGAGATGCCCAGAAACGCCGGACAGCGCACCCACACATCGGCCAAAACAAAAAGGCGCGCCGGGCAGCAAGCCCGACGCGCCGCGTTTTCAACGCGATCGTGCGGCCGCGAAGGCCGCGAGGATCAGGTGCGGTCCGTCGCTTCCGTCGCCGGTGCCGCCTCGCGTCCGCCACGGGCGAAACGCGCCGACAGCGCCTGCCGCGCGCCCTTCAGCGATTCGCTGCGGCCGGACACCTTGAGCAGGCTGTAACCCTCCAGCGCGACCTGCATCAGGTCGCTGCCCAGCGCCAGCACCGAGTCCTCGGCGCGTTCGGTCAGCTGTTGCAGCATGAGCAGGCGCGGACGCAGCGCGTCCAGTGCGGCCAGGTCCGCCTGCGCTTCGGCCAGGCCGAGGTTGGGCGGCACAATCTGCGGATTGGCCGCCAGTACCGTCAGCGTCTGCCGGCAGAAGGCTTCGGACTTGCCGCCCATCTTCGTCAGCTCGCGCCGCTGCTGCGTTTCAAGCGAGATCATCGGCGCGAACACGCGGCGCAGCGTTTCCAGTGCGGCGTCGACCTCTTGCAGTTCGATCTGCGAGAGGGTCATCGAAATCAGGTTCTGCATGGAATCTCCAGTTCGGGGGATGCCCGCCACCGTGGCGGACCACCCCAGCTTTGGAGACGCAGGCGCGACGGTCTGTCGGTAAACCGAGGGAACACGCGTCAGGATTTTCCTGCGAGGCGACGACGATTTCGCATTGCGCGGAAGCGGGCGAGGTACCCCGGCCGGGACGATCGCCGCTTCCCCCTGCTGCGGCGATGCTAATGTCCGCTTTCGACCCAAAGCGGACATTGAGGAGGGCGCTGTGCGCTGGAGAAGTGCGGTCAGAGACGCGGCGTGCATCGTCGTGATCGGCTTTGTGATTGGCTTCTTCGAAGGCGGTTCGCCACCTGGCGACCTGCCGGTCGCACTCCGGACCTGGGCGGCTGGGAACGTTGCCGCCAGCTCGGCAGTGGCCGTCCTGTTCTTCGCAGTCGCTACGGAGGAGTTAACGCAATCCTTTCGCCGGGCCTTCGCGGCGCTGTGCCTGTACACGCTCTTCGATATTGGTCTCAGCCTTCTCATGTCAGCCTGGGTCGCGAGCCCGCTGATCATGGTCCTGATCGACTGGCTGGCGGTGGCACTGGGTGCAATGGCAGGAACTGCCCTTGGTGTACGGATGTGCGTGGTGAAAGCACGTCAGCGGGCGCTGTCCGCTCCTGGCCGATAGCGGACAAAGGAGCGGGAACGGGGCGTCCGCCAGTGCTAATGTCCGCTTTCGACCCAAAGCGGACATTACGGGGGGCGCATGTTTGGATGGCGAAGGAAGAAGGCTCAACCACCGAGCGAACCGAGTGCCAAGTTCCCGCCGGTGCCCGACTGGCAGCCTTCGATCGTGCAGCCCTTGGAGTCGATCGAAGACCGTGTCAGGTACTACATAGACGGCAAGCGGGACTTCGCCTTGTTCGCTAATGGAACGTTCGTCCTGCTACCGGTGGGCTTAAGCGAAGCGCAGGCCGAAGCCTTCGCATTGGCCGCGCTCGACGAAGTCTTTCATGCGCACCCCGATATGCGGCCGGTAGCGATGGACGATGGCAACATCCTAATTGGGTACAAGAACGACATCACGGCGAACGTGGTGCTCAGCGACGTCGTGGCGGCAAACTGGACTGAGATCGAGGCGCAGCATCAACGTGCCTTGGCCAGGCACGAGGTGCTCATGACTCCCCTCGGGCAGAACAAGTTCGATGCCTTTGGAATCAAGGCGCTTTTCGGGCGCTGTTTTATGTTTATGGATGCCCAACGGCCGCGTGTACTGAAGGTCGTTCGGCACGCGACCTGACTCAGCGAGTGGTTTCGGCTCACATCCCTTCGATGACCGCTTCTGGCCGATAGCGGACGTTCGGCTGGGACGCCCGACAGCCGGGCTGCTAATGTCCGCTTTCGACCCGAAGCGGACACTACGGTCCCAAACTCTACGCATGAACCTTGAAGAGCTGAGAGCGAGATTGCACCGTGCTGGAGTTCACCCAGGGCTTTACTCACTTGGCGCCCCCGCATCGGAGAGCGAGTCGTACTCCCTCCTAAGGGACGGAACGGCTTGGAAGGTGCTCTACAAGGAGCGAGGTCAATTCGCCGAGATCGGAAGCGCACTGTCCGAAAGCGAAGGCTGCCTGCTGCTCTATCAACTGTTGAATGAGGCGTTGTCTCTCGGCGGCCCATCACAAGGTCGAGAGGGCTAACGTCCGCTTCTGGCCGATAGCGGACATTGGTCCTGCGAGTGGAGAAAGCTGATGCGCGACATCGATCAGATCGAACGCACGCTCGTCGAGTTGTATCCGGCGCTTAAGGTTTCCCAGCTGAAGGTGGTTCATCCTGGCGCCGATGACGATGGTGTGTGGTTTTTTACGCATCCGGCCTCCCGCTCGGAGGTGCAGCTGGAAGCAACCACGGGAAACTGCCCGTTCGTCTTGGAAAGCGACAGCGACAACCAACGACTGGTGCTCACGACCGTCGAGGCGGTCATTGAAGGCGTAGCCGCGAAGCTAGGACTTGCACTCGCGCGGCAGGCTTCCGATCCTGGCCGATAGCGGGCAGCCGGGCCATCGAAGCGGGCTCGGCGGCATTTTGTTGATGGACCCCCGTTCAGCGATACAACGCTGCGCCCGGATCAACCCTTGCGCGAAGTGATGCGTTGGCGGCACGTGTTTCAGAAAGCGAACTCGAACCCGGCGAGCGGACCGCTCAACGTGATATCGGTATTGTTGCCGCCGGTCTCGACCTCTATCGCCAGGTATCGGTAGCCGACGATCCAGGCGCCATGCTTCACGTGATATCGGACTACCGCGCTGGCGCTGTGCGTGCCTTCCGTTTCGCCGAACGAGCCGTCGCCGCGTAACGTGAGCTGCCAGCGATCGGACAAGGCCCACGTGTATCGTGCGCCGAGCATGAAGTCGCTGTAGGACTTGTCGATGCTGCGCTCCGACGGGGAGAAGACCGGATTGACAGGGTCGAACCTGACCTTGAGGTCCACGTCGACGTAACGCAGACCGCCGAACACATCCAGCCCATGGGAGCGCTCTTCGCCCGGACTCCAGAAAGCGGCCAGCTCCAACAGCTGCGAATCCAGATCGGACCGGGTAGCGATGCGCGGAAACTGCCTATCGTCCGCCAGGCCAAGGAAGATGTAATCGGCGAACGCACCGAAGTGATCGCCACGTCCCTCGGCATGCATCAGGAACGCGCCATCGATCTTGTCGATGATGTCGGAGAATGCCGAATCGGTTTCTGCGGGTGGCTGGCCGGTGCGGAGGTCTGTTGCGATGCTCGGCGCCCAGAGGTAGGGCGCGATCGTCCACTCCCACGCTCCGCTTTCCTCCGCGTGTGACGCAAGCGGCGCGCCCATCATGCACAGGGCCATGACAGCAGTCGCGAACGATCGGAAATCGTTGCTCATCGTCGGGCTTCCCATTCGCGGACCCATGGTCCGACGTTTTCGATCGCGGACATGGGAGCAAAACGTCGCTCCGATTCCGCGTGGTGCAGGACGGCCCATGTCCGGGCCGTCCGGTTGTTCCTCACGCCGACGCAGTGGAACCTACGACGTCGGATTCGCCGCCTTGACCACCGGCGGTGGCTGCCACGTGCCCTTGCCCGGCGGCAGGATCGACGGCGGCGTGTCCTTCGGCCAGTACGTGCGCATCATCAGGATGAACTTGCCCTGCGGCGCCGGCAGCCAGTTGTTTTCCTTGTCCTTGCCCGGCGACTTGTTCTGGAAGTACAAGGTCAACGAGCCGTCGTCGTTGAACTTCGGCTTGTTGCGCATGCTGATGGTGAACCGGTCCAGCGGGTTCGGATTGAACCACCAGCCTCCATCGTCGATGTACATCGTGATCGACCAGAAGCCGTTGACCGGAGGTGTCTGGTCTTTCGGGAACGTCAGCGTGTACGAATTCGCGCCGTTGAGCGTTTCGCCATTGCCATCGGTCAACGCGTAGGGATAGATCGCGTCCTCCGGGAGATTGGCAGGCCATCCAAACGCGGCGATCAGTGCACGCTGGAGATAATCGGTTCCGTACGTCCCGGCTGCTGCAGGAATGAACCACCCGTTCTGTTTGGTTCCCGACGTCTCCCGCCGTGCAAAGATCTTCTGCTGCGCCGTCCTGGTGACGTCCTTCAGCGCAGCCTGCGCAGAGGGCGACAGTTTGCCGATGTCGAACGGTTTGCCGGGCTCCAGCCCGATCTTCGCCATGCGGGCAACGATCGCGTTGTCCTCCGGCGCCGGTGGTGCGGTAGTGCCCATCAGACGCGCCATCATCCCGAAGTACGTGGACAGGTCCATCTCGTCGATGATCTTCTGCGGCTTGTCCGTCATCGAAAAGCCGGGGTTCGGATCAACCGGCGGTGCGGTGTAGGTATACGGCTTGCCGAACGCCGATAGCGGCACGAGCTTGTACTGCGCCTGTAGCGCGTTGACGGCCTTGTAGTCCGCTTCGGTGCCGTCGGCATAGGTTCGCCCGAGGATGACCAGATGTTGCGTGGGCGACTTCACGTGTTCCATGCCGGAAGGAACCTGCCCGTTCCAGCCGGGCCCGCTGATCAGGATGTCGGCCGCCTTGCCGCCCATCGTGCGGCTGCCTGGCGACGCGACGACGGGCATCCACAGGCTGTAATGCGGAAACAGGAAGAAGCGTTTGCCCATGTCGGGATGACTGAAGACCATCGGCTCCTTGCGCAGGTCGACCCACGCCACCGAGTAAAGCGTGTCCGCGTTCGGTGCCGATACGCCCCGATAGTCGCCGGGTGGATAACGCGGAACATTCGCAAACTGGTTAGGCGGCGCGTGCAGGGCGTCGGCCTTGGCGACATTCGACATCTGCACCCGTGTGACTTCGGTGGTGATCAGCGAATACCCGTAGATGTACGCGTCGGTCGCGATATCGACCACTTCCTTGTCGCTCAGTGCTCCAGGGCCTTGGACGGGCGCGTCCTGCTTCTGCACCGTTTCGGTTTGTTCGGTTTGTTCGGTTTGCCGCCCACCGTCGCGGGAGCATGAAAGCGTCAACAACGTCAGCGACATGCACAACGACATCGCGGCCAGCCTGGCCAGTCTCGTATTCACGGACCTTCTCCTTCAGCAGAGGAAACCGGGGGAATACACAGGGACCGCCCGGGCGGCGGTCGGCATAGGAGGCTCCCGCTAGTGTTAGCGGAAGGTGATGTCGTTGGCTCGCGCTGGATCTTCGACAGCGCCGAGCAGTGCTTCCGTCGTCGCAATAGAGAAGGCCCGCCGTTGGCGGGCCTCTATCTCCGTTCTTGCGCGTCGGGGGACCGGCTATTCCGTTACTGCGCCAACGCCTTGACCAGGTCGAACAGGTAATCGCGCCCGACATACACCGAGCGCACTTCGAGGCGTTCGTTGAGCCCATGCGCGCCATTGCCGTCCGGGTCGCCCCACATGCCGGGCACGCCGTAGGTCGGGATGCCCACGGCCGACATGTAGAGTCCATCGGTCGCGCCGGTCGACATCGACGGGATCACCGGCACGCCCGGGAAGTACTTCGCGCTCAACGTTTCCATCGGGCCGATGATCGCCGGATCGAGCGCGGGCGATTTGGCCAGGGGCTTGTCCTTGCGTGCGAGGTCGATCGAGATGGCGGGATTGCCGATGACCCCGACCAGCGCGTCCTTGATCTCCGCCGGCGTATGGCCGGGGAAGATGCGGCAATTGACGTTGGCTTCGACCCGCTGCGGAAGTGCATTGACCGCGTGCCCGCCGTTGATCATCGTCGCCACGCACGTCGTGCGCAGCATCGAGTGGAAGCCCTTGTCGGTGTTGACGATCGCCTCCGCCCTTGCGTCACCGGGATCCTTCGCCAACGCCGCCATCGCGGCACCCAACTCATCCTTGCGCGCCGCGCCGGCGCGCGCGAAGAACGCGCGGGTGGTGTCGTTGAACTCGGTCGGGAACTCGTGCCCGCCGACTTTCAGCAAGGCCTCGGACATCGCGTAGATCGCGTTGTCGCGTACGGGTTGCGAGCTGTGTCCACCCGGATTGGTGGCGACCAGCTTGTAGTCCTGATAGGTCTTCTCGCCCACCTGGATCGATTGTGCGACCAGGTGCCCCTTGCCATCGGTATCGCCACCGCCGCCTTCGTTGAGGGCGAAGGCCGCGTCGATCAGATCGCGTTTGTGGTTGGCCAGGTACTGCGCACCGTTGAACGCGGTGTCGGTCTCCTCGCCGCAGGTCAGCGCGATCTTGACCGTGCGCGCGGGCTTGTAGCCGGCCTGCTTGAACCGGATCAGCGTGTCGGCCCAAGTCGCGGCCATCATCTTGTCGTCGGCGATGCCGCGCGCGTAGTAGTAGCCGTTCTCCTCGACCAGCGTGTACGGGTCGCGCACCCAGTCGGCCCGCTTGGCCGCCACCACGTCGATGTGCGCCAGCAGCAGGATCGGCTTCAGCGTGCTGGACGTGCCGGGATAGACGGCGACCAGCCCGCCTTCCTTCGGGTGCTCGGGCACCGAGAACAGCGTGATCTGATCGTCGGCAAAGCCTGCTGCCTTCAGGCGCGCGGCGATCTGCCCGGCGGCCTGCGTGCAACTGCCGGTGGTGACCGAGGTGTCGGTCTCCACCAGTTCCTTGTAGAGCTCGAAGAAGCGTTGCTGGTCAGGACGCAGCGGGCCCATCTTGCCGGTCGGCACCTGTGCCGCCACCGGACCCGCGATCAACGCGCCCACCGCCAACGCCATCCACATCCTTCTCATGCCTCTCCCCTTGGTTGTGCCCGCGAATGGTGGCGCGAGCCTGCGCAATCGCCCCTCGTATCGAAGGGCCCTGATCCGCCTTCTACAGTATTCCGGGGTGGTGGGAGGCGGCGGCCTTCGGCCTGCCCGGTTTACGAGGGCCGCGCTTCGTTGAAAGGCCGCCGCTTGGTCGCAGCTCCTATGGCACTTCCAGCAACACTTCCTCCTTCCTGGCGAACGGCGGGACGAAATCGGGTTTCAGGCGCACGCCAGGCGCGGAAAGCTCGTTGAGGTGGTCGACGACCTTCTCGACCGAAGGCAGGACCGTCTCGAGCCGTACCGCCGACACGATGCGCACGCCCTTGAGGAGGAGCTTGCCGTCGGCACGCAGGTCGCGACTGAGCTCGTCCTTCTTCGGGCGGATGATCGCTTCGTAACTGTCCTGCACGCGGTCCAGCGCTTCGTTGAGTTCCTTCGCGTAGGCCCGCTTGGCCTGCTCGTATTCCTTGTCGCTGATGCGGGCGCGGGTGAGGGTGCTCGACCACGTCTGCCAGATGGCGAAGCATTCGACGTTCCAGAAGCGGAGCACGTGCTCGTTGTACCAGTCGCGCTCCTGCTCCGAGAGGCGCAGGTACCGCACGTCGAATTGGTACTGCGGCGCGTTGCTCGCACCGACCAGGCGCGTGAACAGTTGTGACCGGACGACCTTGCCCTGGTACGAGTTCCAGATGGACGCCACCGTGACGGGCTCGCCCGGTGCAAGGATGGGGGCCGATGCGATCGGCATGTCCAGGTCGCTGCTGAACCCGTTGGCGGTGAGGTCTTCCAGGAACTTCAGCGTGGCCTCGCCGGGATCGGCGGGATCGGCTTCCTGCGCTGGCCGCGCCAGGGTCCATGCGGCGCGGGTGGTGGCCAGTTCGTCGTTGCCGGTTACCGCGCTGTATTCGTTGTGCTGCACGACCACGCCGAAACGTTCGGTCTGGATCAGCATGCCCACGTGGAGCGGCAGCCGCACCCAGCGTGCCTGCACCGCTCCGGCGATGTTGTCGTGCACCGCGTTGATTCGCCCGAGGACGGTCAGCAGGATGTACGCCAGCCGGACCGCATGGACACCGCAATCGTGGAGCAGGCGGCCGGCGAGGTTGCGCGGGAAGGTGTGGGTCAGGTAGTTCGGCGGGTCCTCGGTCAGGTTGAGGCGCGAGTGCGCAGTCACCTGGCCGAAGTACGCGCTTGCCGCATCCACGGTCTCGCGCCAGGCGCTGAGGCCCAGCTTCGCCATGTCGGGCGTGCCGGATGCCTGCCGGACGAGATCGCGCAGCATGTCGTCGAAGAGGGCGACGAGGAAATCCACCACTTCGTCGTTGTCGACCACCCTGAGGCGGCCCCGGAACCGTCCTGCGATCAGCGCGCTGCGGAAAAGGTGTGCCGGTGCCGGCGGCTCCGCGGCATCCCACGGGTGTCCGTAGGCGAACAGGAAGTACGCCAGCTGCCGGTCGCGCGACACCTGCAGGCTGCCGATCTTCTCGCCGCGCACGTGCGGCCGCTCCGTGTCGTCGCGGTCCAGCGAATTGAAGACGACGCTCCTGGCGTCGTAGGCGGGGAACGCGTCGAGGAAGCGATGACGCTGCCGGCCACTTCCGTAACGGAATTCCGCGACACGTATCGGCCGGTTGAGGATCATCGTGCGACGGTCGTTGTGCCGGGTCAGCGCGTCGCGCGCGGTTCCGGGCGTCATTCCCTTCGGAATGTCCTTCGGGCTCAACAGCACCCAAAGCCCGAGTTGCAGCGCCTGCAACTTCCGCATCCCGACCGCGTCACGGTGGTCCTGCTCGAGCCTGGCCAGCGCGATGTCGAACAGCTGCTGGAACAACGTCTGCACGATGCGGTAGAACGCTTCGACGGCTTCCAGCAGCTGCTGGTACAGCATCACGTCCCGATAGGCGGGCGGCTCGTGGTACACGCCGCCACCCGTCAGCGGGCTCAGTATTGATGGCGGCGGCAGGCGCACCGTCTCGAAATGGCGAAGCGCGCCTTCCAGCGCGTTGACGGCTCTGCGCCACTGCGCTTCGCGGTCGGAACCGGTCAGGAGCCCGACCGATTGCGGCTGCTGCACGAGGACGGTGACAACGCCGTCCCAGTTGCGGGCGATGCGTTCGTCGCGCGTGCCGAACAACGTCTGTGGCCACGCGATGAGCAGGTCGAACTCGTCGAACCATCCCAGCACGAGGATGCGTGCCAGCAGCGCGCAGTACAGCTCGCTGGAGATGGCGTGCAGCGGGTCCTCCACGCCGCGGCGCCCGAGCAGGTCGCGCAAGCCGGCCGATGTGGCGGCCCGATCGCCCGCTTCCACCGCGATGCAGAGCGCCCGCAGCGCCAGCAGGTCGTCGACGTCCGGCGGATTCCGCGCGATCGCGTCGTCCACTTCACGGTAGAAGGCGGGCATGCCCGGTGCCATGGTCGCCCCGTCGCACAGGCGCTAGGCCTTGGGCTTCCACTTCCATTCCTGGGGCGACACGCGCTCCCACTCGGGCAGCGTCTCGCCCTTGCGCACCAGGACGGCGGCAGTGGGCATCCGCGTTTCCCAGGGATCGCCCACCGGCACTTCGCCCAGATCGCCGCCGGTGCGTTCCCTGATCTCCTCAACGATGGGCTTGTACAGCGGATGGTTGATCGGCGGCTCGCCTTCGTCGTTCCACACGTGCCCTGTCTCCATGAAGTAGGACACGGCCGCCTCGAATCCGACGCGGACCGGTACCACGACGCGCGCGTAGCCGGCCTTGAGGAACTCCTCCAGCACCGGATCCATGTTGCGCGCGCGGAAGCGCTCGGCCCAGCCGCCCGGTCGCGCCCAGAAATACGGATAGAACACGTACTGGATCTGATCCCATTCGAAGGCGTGTTCGAAGAAGCGGACCCATTCGCCATCGGCCTTTGCGTCGGCGATGTCGAAGAACGGCGGATAGATCGACCCGCCGGCGGTGTGCGTGGTGTTCAGCAGGCCCGCGTGCTCGTTGCGGATGAACGCAAGGCAGTGCTTCTTCAGCTCGGTCCGGATGATGCGCTCGTTGATGGACGGTGGATTGCCGAATTCCAGGCCGAGGCCGGCCTGCGCATCCTTCTTCTGCTTCAGCGCTTCGACATCCTGCTGGTACCTCAGCAGCACGTTCGAGTACGACTCCGCGATGGCGTCGTAGGTGGTCGTGGCCCACTCGCGCAGTGCCTCCTCGCGACGCTGGAAGGTGACCTTGCAATGGACGCTGTAGTTGGCCGTCTCGTGCGCGAAGATGTGGATGTAAAGCTTGTCGTCGTCGGCGAACAGTGCGCCGTCGCTCGGGAACACCGTCACGCGGTTCGCATTGGGGCGATAGAAGCGCAGGCTGCCTTCCTGCACGTCGATGCGCTCGCCGGTGGCGACCGGTCGCCAGTAATCGAATTCGTTGCCCACGCTGAAGGCGAAGTGCGGGTCCTCGTCGGTCAGGCCCACCACGGTCGTCAGTGCCCATACCGGGCGATAGCCCTTCGGGATCGGAACCTCGATCTGGTTGCGACTGCGCGGCTGGTTCTCCTCCGAATCGTTGCCCATGCCCTGGGTGACGCTGGCGCTCCTGACCAGGAAGATCGGCGGCGGCGCCTTGAGGCCGCGCGTTCCGTAACGGGCGCCCAGGCGCAGGTAATTGCCTTCATGCACGTAGGTGGCGTCCGGCGCTTCGACTTCGAGCCGCACCGGTGGTACCGGCAGTTCCGGATCCGGCTGCGGCATCTGCTCCAGGTGCCACATGTACGAGGCCGGCTCGGGCACCATGAAATCGAACATCTGCCGCAACCCGTAGTTGAATACCTGCGACTCGTACACCTTGTCGACGAACTGGTAGATGCCTGCGCGATGTTCGCTGCGCTCGTTGGTCAGGCGATGCTCGTTGACCTCTTCGGTCTCACGAAGGACGGTCAGCCGCCGCTCCTCGCGAACCCGCTCGACGATGCGTTCCTTCGAGCGCTCCACGACGTCCTTGGCGTACTTGACCGAGTTCTTGAGGCCGTTCTCCTCACTGGTCTGGTCGCTGACGTCGAGCTTGCTCTCGAACTCCACCGTGGGTCCGTACTTGCCCGACAGCGACAGTCCGAAGCCGACCTTGTGGTCGGTCTGCTGCGTCCGCGTGGTCTCGCTGTTGAGTTCGAACCGCTCGGTGGTCTGCAGTTCGTTCTCCTTCTCCTGTTCGCGTTCCCGCAGCGTGCTGATGACCTCTTCGGTCCTTGCCAGCTGCCGGTGCGTGCGCACCTTCGACTCGCCGGCCAGCAGGTTCTCGATGTGCGCGATCTCGCCGGCTTCGTACCGCTTGATCTGCTGCTTCACCACCAGCAGGTCGGCGACGCCCACCGCGCGCAGCTGTGCGGGTTCCGGACTCGGAACCGGCGGCTCGCCGGGCTGGTCGGTGGGCTGCGCCGGCGACAGGGCGACATCGATCGAGGCCACCAGCTGGCCGATGCTGGCCTCGGTCAAGGACACGCCCAGCTTCTGCAATGTCGCTTTCGTGCGCGACGACAAGCGCTCGATCGCGCCCGCATTCAACGTGAACATGCCGCGCTCCGACGACAGGTCCAGATCGCGCAGCGGTTCGAGCTTGTCCAGTTCGCGCTGCGCACGCACCAGGTCCTGCGACTCCCGCACCGGATCGGTCGCGACGCGCCCCGCAGCGGCCGGTCGTTCGCGCGCCGTGCGCGTGCGCCTTGCGGGCGCCGCGCCTGTCGGCGACTCGCCGGTGTCGGGCCTGAATCGGGATTTGGCGGCGCGCAGGTGCGTGAATCGGAACAGGCTGTTGTCGGCGCTGTCTGACATCGCGAACACTCCTTTCGATCGCGCCACGCTCATCGTCCATGGCGACTCATGATCGAACGCCGCCATCGCAGCGAACCGGACAGTGCTACGGTGCGCATGGGGCCTCCGCGAGTAGAGCCCGATTCAATTCAGAGCCTTCGAACATGCTGCATCACATCTCCATCGGCGTCCGGGATCTCGACCTTGCGGGAAGGTTCTACGACGCGGCCTTGGGCGCGCTCGGATTCAGGCGCGTGTTCGAGGACGAAACCGCTATCGGTTACGGCCTCGTCGATGGTGAGGACCTGCTCTGTTTGAAGTTGCGGAAGAATGCGCAGCCGCCCGGCGACGGGTTTCATCTGGCGTTTGCGGCGCCGTCAAGAACGGCGGTCCTGGCGTTCCATCTCGACGCGCTGAAGGTGGGTGGCCGCGACAACGGTGCCCCGGGCCTGCGACTCGAATACGGCGAGCACTACTACGCTGCTTTCCTCATCGATCCGGACGGTCATCGCATCGAGGCAACGATCAACGCGCCCGAGTCCTGAGCGCATAGCGTCATGGGCTCTGCGTGGTGTCTTTCGGTCGCCGACCGGCAAGCCATCCGCACCCGGTAGCAACGGCGTTCAACCCCCAGGCACCGCCGCGCAGCGCGCAAGTTGCCTTTCGGCATACCACAAGGCGCGGCGCGCCAGGTCGTAGGCGCGGTCCGCACTACGCGGCATGAGGTGCTCGGCCTGCACGGGGTCGACGCCGTTCGCCATCGCGCGCTCGATATGTTGGAGCTCGGTCATGTTCGCCTCTGCCGGGGCAAGCAGCTCCTGCATTCGCCGTGAATCGCAACTCGCGAAGCGTCGGCGCACTTCGTCGATGCGAGCGCGGATGCGCCGACTCGCTTCGCCCTTCAGCCCCGGCGCATGCTCGAACGCGATGGGCGCGGCCTTGTACGCATCGCCGGTCGCTTCGCTGCCGAGATCGGAAGGCCGCTCATGCAAGGCGGGATTGAAGCGCACGTCCGGCGGCGGTTTCGCCTCTGCCGGGTGGTCCTCGCCAAGGACGAACCGGCCGATGCTCGATACCCCGTGAAGGCTGTTGCCGATCTTTTCGAGGGCGACATCGCCGAGCGTGCCGTCGGTCGCCCAGTACTTGTCGAAGCGGGTCGGGCGGTACTCGATGGGATTGCGGCGTTCGAACGGCGCCTTGGCTGCCTGCGCAGCGCGTTCATCGCGAAGGCCCGGCGGTGTGCCCACGGGTTTCAGTGGATCGATCGCCATGCTCGCGGGCAATCGCAGCTGACCATCGGCCGCGTAAACCGCCTCGGTCAGTGGACGTGCCGACTGCGCGCGACTGGTTGCGATGTGCTCCCGCGCCATCGGTGGCATGCCATGCGACGCCTGCGGTATCGCGCCGGCAACGGTCGGGCTCGGAACCGGCGGTTTGCGCGGAGCTACGCGAACGATGAAGAACGCCTGCATCGCCGCGTCCGGTTCGCGAACCGGCACGGCGCGAGGGGTCATCCACCATTGAAGTAGGAACAGCACGATCGCCGCGGTTGTGATTGCGACCGCGGTGCCATGCGCTGGAACATCGAGCTGCCCGAACGACGAACGCACTACGCCCGTTACGCCTCAGCGCTTGTTCGGTGAGGACGAGGCGCCGCGACTCGTCACCACAGTTCGTCTTCCTCTGGTGGCCGCGGGCGTTTTCCGCCCCTCCCCGTGGACTTGAAGCCCTTTGCAGCGAGGCACGCGTCCATCCTTTCGCGATTGGGATGCTTGCTGTCGTCCGGACGCTGACCGGGTTCGGGTGCCGACACTCCCTGTTCTGCGGCGCAATCGCGCATCGCCACGTCGAGGTCCCCGGTAGGCGGCGACGCGGATTCCGCTGCCGTGGCGGCGAGACATGCGCTCCCGAGCGCGAGCGACAGCCACAATGCGGCGAGCCGTCGAGCGGCGTTGTATCTATGCATCGAATCGTCCTGGGATGGATCGGCGTTCGCCGAGGGTTGGGGATGAGAGCGCAGCAACACGAAGGCGTTCTCGTCGCAACGAAAGCAGCTTCTCGCGTGGGTGTGGCGTCCGATTGGCGCTGCGTGTCGCGGTTGCCAAACGAGCACGCGCTTTCAGCAGGCATTTAGCTCGTCGCGGGGTGGCCGGGGCCCGCGCTCTTCCGCATCTACGGCTCGCAGAGGCCCTTGTTCGACAGGACGTGGGTGCTGCCGGATATCGACCATTGCAGATGTTGATGTCTGGCTAGGCCGAAGCGGACATCGACAGAGGTGTGCCGTGCGAGCGTGTCAGCTCTCCTGCCCGATATCCCGATCAAGCAGGCAGTCGATGAACGCGCGCAGCGCGGGCAACATGTGCCGACGGCTTGAGTAATAGAGATAGAGCCCGGGCACGGTCGGCGACCAGTCGGCGAGCACGCGCTTGAGGCGGCCGTCGCGCAGCGCTTCGGCGATCTCGTCATCGTTGTAGGCGTACAACACGCCCAGCCCCTGCAACGCGGCGGGCACGACGATGTCCTGATGGTTCGCGATCACCATGCCCTCGCCGAAGAACTCGACCGTCTTGCCTTTCTTCTTGAACTCCCAACCCGCGATCTTCCCGCTGCCGGGGAAGCGCCAGTTGATGCAGGCGTGGCGATGCAGGTCATCGGGCGTCTTCGGCTCGCCGTGCTTCGCGAGATAGTCGGGCGACGCCACCGCCAGCAGTTCAAAGTCCGGTGTGAGCCGCACCGCCACCATGTCCTTCTGCAACCGCGCGCCCACGCGGATGCCCGCGTCGAATCCTTCGCCCGCGATATCGCTGAGGCCGTCTTCGATGACGATGTCGAGAACGACGTCGGGATGCGCGTGCACGAAACGCCCCAGCCGCGGCGCGATCACCTTCTTCGCCGCCATGCTCAGTGTGTTGATCCACAACGTGCCCGCGGCGCGCGCGTTCGCGCCCACCGCCTGTGCGACGGCGTCGTCCATGTCGCGCAGGAGCGGCGCCATCCGCTCGTGCAGGCGGCGTCCGGGCTCGGTCGGCGACACGCTGCGCGTCGTGCGATTCAACAGACGCACACCCAGTCTGGATTCGAGCTGGCGAATGGTCTGGCTGAGCGCGGATCTCGATAGTCCCAGGTGATCGGCGGCCCGGGCGAAGCTGGCCCGATCGACGACGGCCACGAAGGCCTTGAGTTCCGCGAAGTCAGACCCGCGCATTGTGCACCGTTTGCTACATAGCCTGATCGGATCATAGGTGATTCTCTAACCTGGCACGACGCATCAATCTGGCTCCGTACCCCACCGACGGAGCACTGCAATGAAAGACCTGGACCTGCCCGAGCCGATCGCGGCCTACTTCGATGCCGACTGCCACGACGGCCAGGCCGTCGCCCGCTGCTTCACCAAAGAAGGCGTCGTGCTGGACGAAGGCAAGACCCATTCGGGCGCCGCCGAAATCGAGGCCTGGAAGAACGAGGCGACCGCCAGGTATACCTACACCGCGCAGCCCCACACGCTGCAGACGCAAGGACACCGTTACCTCGTCACCAGCCGGGTATCGGGCAACTTTCCGGGCAGCCCGGTGGACCTGCGTTACGCCTTCATCCTCGAGCGCGGCAGGATCGCGTCGCTGGAGATCTCGCCATGAACTTCGATCTTCAACTGGCGGGAAAGCGCGTCGTCGTCACCGGCGGCACGCGGGGTATCGGCGCGGCCGTGGTCGAACTGCTGTCCCGGCTCGATGCACGCGTCGTGGCGACCGCGCGGTCCCAACCGAAGCAGCCCATTGAGAATGTGCACTACGTAGCCGCCGATCTTGCGACGCCCGACGGCGTGCGCGCGGCGGTGGACGCGGCCGCGCACCATCTCGGCGGTATCGACATCCTGATCAACGTGGCGGGCGGATCGTCTGCGCCGGCCGGCGGTTTCGCCAGGCTGGACGACGACGAGTGGGCCAAGGCGCTCGACTTGAACCTCATGTCGGCCGTGCGCATGGATCGCGCGGTGCTGCCGGCGATGATCGCGCAGGGATCGGGCGTGATCCTGCACGTGACGTCGATACAACGCGTGCTGCCGCTGCACGACGCCACCATCGCCTATGCGGCGGCCAAGGCGGCGTTGTCGACGTACAGCAAGGCGTTGTCGAAGGAAGTGACGCCCAAGGGCGTACGCGTGGTCCGCGTCTCGCCGGGCTGGGTGGAGACGGAAGCTTCGGTTGATTTCCTCGGAGGCATCGCGGCCAACGCGGGCACGGACTATGAAGGTGCCAGGAAGATGGTCATGCAGGCATTGGGCGGGATTCCGCTGGGGCGCCCGGCCAAGCCGAATGAAGTGGCCGATCTCATCGCGTTCCTGGTCTCCCCGCGGGCCGAGTCCATCTCGGGCGCGGAATACACCATCGATGGCGGCACCGTGCCGACTGCGTGACACCTTCCGATCGGCAGCGCGCCGCCCGTAGCGAGCAGCCGGAATCATCGAGGAGACGAATGGTAGCCCGACAGCCGTCGGGCTTCCGTTGCGCGAACTTCCTGCGACGTGAAGCGCGACGCGCTCAGTCGTTCCCGATCGGGCGCGCCTGCTTTGCCGCGGTATCGATCACGTCGGCGACCACCTTCGGCTTCGTCATGAAAACCGCGTGGCTGGCCGGCGTGTAGGTGATCGTCGCGCCGATGCGCTTGGCCATGTGCACGAGCATCGCCTGGTCGAACGCCTTGTCTTCGGTCGCGATCACCGCCCAGCTCGGGCGCGTGCGCCATGCCGCCTGGGTGAGCGGCGTCTGGAAGACCGACATGGCGATGGGCACCTGCGAGTCGCGCATGAAGGCGGCGTCCGCATCGCTGGCGTCGTGGGCGAAGCCGGCCTTGAACTTCGCGAGCTCGATGAAGCCGAAGCCGTCCTTGCCCGTGTCGATGACGAACTCGGGCGTCGGCGCGAAGCCCTTGTACTGCTGGGCGGTCGTTTCGCCCGCATCGGGCGCCAGTGCTGAAACGTAGACCAGGCCCGCGGCGTTGGGATGCACGCCGGCCTCGGTGATGACCGTGCCGCCCCACGAATGACCGACGAGGATCGCGGGCCCGTCCTGACGATCAAGGACGCGTCGCGTGGCGGCGACGTCGTCGGCCAGCGAGGTGAGCGGGTTCTGCACGATCGACACGTGGTAGCCGCGCCTGGTCAGGTCGTCGTAGACGCCGCGCCAGCCCGAACCGTCGGCGAAGGCGCCGTGCACGAGGACGACGTTCCGGATGGGGGCGGCGCCGGCGTCCTTCGGTTCGGCGGCATGGACGGCGGCGGGGAGGGCAAGCGCGAGCAGCACGGCGGACAGCGAGCGGGCGAGCGTGTTCATGGCGTCATCTCCGGCGGGTGGTGGATCGCGGTAATTGTTATCGCGATAAGTAACAGGCTAGACCCATGAAATTTGAATGTCAAGATATTCTTTATCGTGGTAACCTTTCGGCATGTTGCCCGAATCGCCCCGGGCTCAGGAGCACCCGATGGCCGCCAAAGCGAAAGCGCCTTTCCCGCTGGATGAACAGCTGTGCTTTTCCCTCTACGGGGCCAGCATCGCGATTAATCGCGCCTACAAGCCGCTGCTGGACGAACTCGGCCTGACGTATCCGCAGTACCTCGTCCTCAGTTCGCTGTGGGAAGACGATGGCCTGACCGTAAGTGGCATCGGCGCGCGGCTTGCGCTGGAGGCCAGCACGATCACGCCGCTGGTGAAACGGCTGGAGCAGGCCGGGCTGGTGGAACGCCAGCGCAGCGCACGCGACGAGCGACAGGTCCACGTGCAGCTGACGAAGGCCGGCCGCGACCTCCGTTCGCGCACGCGATGCCTGGCCGAACTGCTGGCGGATCGTTCGGGCATGGCGCCCGACGAACTGGTCGAACTCAACCGGCAGGTCCAGCGGCTGCGCGACGCGATGTCCGGTTCCGCGCAGCAGGACTGAACTCGCACCCGTCATGTGACGACCCGCGACGCAGCGCCGCGCGTGCTGTAGCGTCAGGCACTTCGACCTGCACGAGGCGGTTCGCATGGACGTCCGGGGGCACGCATGAACGCCACGACCGACAGCGCGTCACGACATCTGCTGCGCGATCTCTCTGCCTCCGCGATCGCCGCCGGCTTCGTCACGGTGCTGGTGGGCTTCGCCAGTTCCGCGGCGATCGTGTTCCAGGCGGCGCAGTCGCTGGGCGCGACGCCCGCGCAGATCGGCTCGTGGATCTGGGCGCTGGGCCTGGGCATGGGCCTGACGTGCATCGCCCTGTCGCTGCGCTACCGCATGCCGGTGGTGACCGCGTGGTCCACGCCCGGCGCCGCGATGCTGATCGGCAGTGTGGCGGGGCTGCCGCTGTCCGACGCGATCGGCGCGTTCGTGCTGTGCGCGGTGATGATCGCCGTCGCGGGCTTTTCGGGATTCTTCGAACGGATGATCAGCCGCATCCCGGTATCGCTGGCGTCCGGCATGCTCGCCGGCGTGCTGCTGCGGTTCGGCCTCGAGACGTTCGCGGCGTTGCGTTCGCAGGCGGGGCTCGTGCTCGCGATGCTGGTGGCGTACCTGCTGATGCGCCGGTTCGCGCCGCGATATGCAGTCATCGCGACACTGCTCGTGGGCATCGCGTACGCCGCCGCCGCAGGCCTGCTGCGGATGGATGGACTCTCGCTCGAACTCGCGCGCCCGGTGTTCGTTGCGCCGACGTGGTCGGTCGGCGCCATCGTGGGCATCGCACTGCCGCTCTTCATCGTGACGATGGCGTCGCAGAACGTTCCCGGCGTTGCCGCGATCCGCGCCGCGGGCTACCCGATTCCGATCTCGCCTGTCATCGGCTGGACTGGCGTGGCGAACGTGCTGC
>NZ_QTJR01000006.1 GCF_003382285.1 Lysobacter soli | reverse complement strand
TGCCGCACAGCGCTGCGCTGTTGCTCGATGCTCCACAACGCAGGTGATGCGGTTCGCCGCTAGGGAAGGCCCGAACGTTACGGGCCTGGATCCCGGCTTTCGGCGGGATGACGGTGTATCAAGGTGGTCGGGCATGCGGCAGTGCCGCGCGGCAGTGCCGCATGCACCGTGTTCGAAATACAAACGGCTGCCATCCATGGCGTCACGCGACCGGCTTCGGAACGCCCGGCCCGACCCTCCGTGGTCGGGCGTTCGGCAGGCCGCGCGGCAGTGCCGCGCAAGCGGCCTGCCTCACCCCCCGGCAATTCGCAGGGGGCCTTGCGGGCCGGTCATGCGGAACGGGATCGACTCCAGCTTCATCCCGCGATTGACCTGCACCGCGAAGTGCAGGTGCGGGCCGGTGGTGAAACCGGTGTTGCCCGACAGCCCGATCTGCTGCCCCGCGCGCACGCGCTGTCCGACGCGCACCAGCGCGCCTTCGGCCTTGAGGTGCGCGTACAGCGTCATCGTGCCGTCCTCGTGCAGGATGCGCACGAAGTTGGCGCGTCCGCCGAAACGCTCCAGGTTCAGCCCCGCCTTGTCGAAGTCGGATTCCACCTGCATCACGACGCCATCGCGCGCGGCGAGGACGGGCGTGCCGATGTCGGCGGCGAAATCCACCGCATACCGGTTCTGTTCGTCGCGATGGCTGAAATGGCCGCCATAGCCCTGGTCGATGCGGAACTGCGCCTGCTGCAACGGCAAGAGGTATTCGACATCGCGCGGGCGCGCCGACGGATCGCCCGGCAGGCTGTCCATCTGCAGTTCGAAATCGAAACCGCGATCCGGATCGGCTGAGCTGAGCACCGCGACCAGTGCGCTGCCCTGCGGCGCCACGGTCGCGCGCGCAGGCAGCACCGGGTTGCCGATCACGTTGTCGCTGCGGCTGAAATCCAGCTGCACCTGCACCGGGCCGGACAAACGGTTGTCGGCGAAGGCGAGGAAACGATCGCCGTCGTTCTCGATGCGCAGGCGCGCAATCGCGCTGGGCTCGCCCTCGACCGGGATCACCTTCAGCGCATCCTTCATCTGCGAAGGCGCGACGTCCGGCACGTGGTCGCCGTAATGCGTGATGCCGGCGCGGTCGGTCCAGCGATACACCTTCGCCGCGCCCGCGCCGAACGCCGCCAGCAGCGCGACGCTGCCGAGGATCCAGACCGCAGGGCGGCGCGCGCAAGGCATCGCGTTACTGCGCGCAGCCGGGCGAGAGCTGCAGCACGCGCGCGACTTCCGCCAGGTCGAAGGCCGATACCGACTTGTCGTCGTGCACCGCGAACAGCGCGCCGTTCGGGAACGCGAGCGTGGACGCCGCATGCAGCGCGACGCCGTCGGTATGCGCGGTGGTCTCGCCTTCGAAACTGCCGCGCGGCGCGAGCGTGGCGCGATCGAACAGATGGAAGATCGTCAGCGGCGCGAGCTGGTCGACGGCGATCCAGTAACCGCCGCCATCGGCGCAGCTCCATAGCGCGACGCCTTCGGCCTCGGCGCCGAAGCTCTTCTCCGGCAGGCTGCGGCCGGTGTACTTGCCGCTGAAGCTGTACTCGCGCAGCGTGGATTCGTGGCGACGGTCCTCGTCGGCAATCAGCAGGCGGTCGTTGCCCGGATCGCCGGCGATGGATTCGACCATGCGCAGCGCGGCCTCCTGCGAGGTGTCGCCGAACGAACCCGCATACGTCGCACGCAGGCGGCCGGCCTGGTCGAACTGCACGCGGTAGCGGCGCACGCGCTGGTCGAGTTCGGCCAGCGGCGGTACCTCGTCGAACTTCTTGCCGTACATGAAGCTGTCGGTGACATAGATCTCAAGCTCGCCCGGTTCGGTCTCGGTGAGCCAGATGCCGTACGGGCTGCGCAGTTCCTTCGTGCCGAACGTGCCGACTGGCGCGAAGTCCGGCAGCGACAGCACCTGCACGCGATGGTTGTCGCGTTCGACGACGAACACGTAGTCGCCGTACACGGCGATGCCGTTGGGACGGTCGAACTGCCCCGGCTCGCTGCCTTCGCCGCCGACATCGCGCAGGCGCCGGCCGGTGTCGGCATCGAACACGACCAGGCGATGCGTGGACTTCGCGGTGGCGATGAGCCACGTCGCCCCGTCTTCGGTCGTCCAGGTGGCGAGGGAGTCCAGCTCGTCCTGCGGGCTTTCGGCCGAGACGAAGCGTTCGGGCACGGTGCGGACTTCGGGCGTCGCGGCGGGCACGGGCGTGCTTGCGGGCGCGACGGGGCGGGTGGTGGTGCAGGCGGGGGCCAGGGCCGCCAGCGCGATCGCGATGGCGGCGGGGGCCGAAAGGCGGAAGGTCATGGAGCCGAAGTGTATTCGGGCCGCCTTTGCGCGGGGAGCCGGGGACGTGACGGACATAATAAATCGCTATATGCGGATGAAGCGATTGACACGGTCCCAAGGCGGGGGCAGACTGCGGCCATCCATCGAGACCGGCTGAGGGACAGGCCCTTTGAAGCCGGGGCAACCCAACCCAGCGCGCAAGCGCGGGCGAAGGTGCCAACTCCTGCGACGGGGCGCGTCAGGCGCCGGTCGAAAGATGGTTGTGATGCGCGCCCCACGTGGGTGCGCACTGCGACTCGCAGGCTCGGTGGCCCTTATGTCTTCAAGGATGCCGCCATGAGCTTCGCCCCCGTCTCCGCCGCCACTTCCGATGCCGCGACCGCCGAACGCGCGGACGCCTTCGATCCCGTCGTGCATGCCGCCGTCTTCTCCCATGTGCTCCACGCGCAGCGCGGCGAATGCACCGTCGAACTCGATCTGCGCCACGCCGGCACGCGCCGCATCGCGCTGCGTTACGAAATCCTCGGCGACCGCACGCTGCCGGCGGTGTTCGTCGCGGGCGGCATCTCGGCGCATCGCCATCTCGCCGCCAGCGCGACGTTCCCGGAGAACGGCTGGTGGGAACAGCAGATCGGCACCGGCAAGGCGCTGGATCCGCGCGAACGCTGCCTGATCGGCTTCGACTGGATCGGCGCCGACGGTTCGCTCGATGCGCCGCTGGATCCGGCCGACCAGGCCGACGCCATCGCCGCGCTGCTCGACGTGCTCCACGTGTCGCGCCTGCAGGCGTTCGTCGGCTGCTCGTACGGCGCGATGGTCGGCCTGCAGTTCGCGGCGCGTCACGGTTCGCGCCTGGAGCAGCTCGTGGCGATCAGCGGCGTGCATCGCGCGCATCCCTATGCCAGCGCGTGGCGCGCGCTGCAGCGTCGTGCCGTCGCGCTCGGCGCATTGCAGTGCGACGAAACGCATGGGCTCGCGCTGGCGCGCCAGCTGGCGATCCTGAGCTACCGCACGCCGGAGGAATTCGCCGCGCGCTTCGAGCCGGCGCAGGTGAGCGAAGGCCGCGTGCGCGTGGGCGCGGAAGACTACCTCGATCATTGCGGCGCCGCTTACGTGCAGCGCACCTCGCCGACCGCCTACCTGCGGCTGTCCGAATCCATCGACCTGCAGGACGTGGATCCGACCGCGATCCGCCTGCCGGTCACGGTCGTCGCCGTCGCCGAGGACCGCCTGGTGCCGGTGTCCGACGCCTACGACCTGGTCGAACGCCTGCGCGGCGAAACGCGCCTTCGCGTGGTGCGCTCGCTGTATGGCCACGACGCCTTCCTGAAGGAGGAGCGCGCGATCGCGGAGCTGCTCTGCGAAGCCCTCGACGACGTGCTGGAGGTGGCGGCATGAGCACCACGCGCAACCGCTGTACCGCCGCCGTCCGCGCCGGCATCGATCGCGACACCGCCTTCGGCGCCGTCACGCCGCCGCTGGTGCTGTCGTCCAACTTCAGCTTCGCCGGCTTCAACGAGAAGCGGCAGTACGACTACACGCGCAGCGGAAACCCGACCCGCGACCTGCTGGGCGAGGCGCTGGCCGAGCTCGAAGGCGGCGCCGGCGGCGTGGTCACCGCCACGGGCATGGGCGCGATCACGCTGCTGCTGCATGCGCTGCTCAAGCCGGGCGATCGCCTCGTCGTGCCGCACGACGGCTACGGCGGCAGCTGGCGTTTGTTCAATGCGCTGGCGAAAAAGGGCGCGTTCGAGCTGATCACCGCCGACCTTACCGATCCGCGCGCGCTGACCGACGCGCTGGCGAGCGATCCGACAGTGGTGTGGATCGAAACGCCGTCGAACCCGTTGCTGCGCATCACCGACCTGCGCTTCGTGATCGAGGCGGCGAAGGCCAAGGACGCGGTGACCGTCGTCGACAACACCTTCCTGTCGCCGGCGCTGCAGCAGCCGATCGCGTTCGGCGCCGATTACGTCGTCCATTCGACGACCAAGTACATCAACGGACACAGCGACGTCGTCGGTGGCGCGGTCGTCGCGCGCGAAACCGAAGCGCACCAGCAGCTGGTGTGGTGGGCGAACGCGCTGGGCCTGACGGGTTCGCCGTTCGATGCGTTCCTCACGCTGCGCGGCCTGCGCACGCTGGACGCGCGACTGCGCGCGCACCAGGAAAACACGCAGGCGCTGGTGTCGCTGCTCGATGCGCACCCGGCCGTGCGCGTGGTGCATTACCCGGGCCTGGAATCGCATCCGGGCCACGCGATCGCCGCGCGCCAGCAGGAAGGTTTCGGCGCGATGCTCAGCGTCGAACTCGATGGCGGCGTCGACGCGGTGCGCGCGTTCCTCGACGGCCTGCAGTGCTTCACGTTGGCCGAATCGCTCGGCGGCGTGGAAAGCCTGGTTGCGCACCCGGCGACGATGACGCACGCGGCGATGTCGCCCGAGGCGCGCGAAGCGGCGGGCATCGGCGACGGTTTGCTGCGCCTGTCGGTGGGCATCGAGCACGTCGACGACCTGGTGGCGGACATCGCCGCCGCGCTGGAACGTGCGGAGCAGGCGGTGGCCATCGCCGAGCGCATCAAAGGATGAGCGTCGCCGCGGTCGAAGTCGCGCGCGCTTCGGCCGCGCAGGTCGCACCGGCGCGCGTGGCGCTGCTCGGCACGGGCACGGTGGGCAGCGCGGTGCTGGCCCGGCTCGCGACGTGGCGCGGTTCGCCGCTGGGCGAACGCGTGTCGCTGGTGCATGTAGCCAATTCGAGGGCCTGCGCGGGCGATCGCACGGGCCTCGTCGCGGGCGATGCGCTGCGTCGCCTTGCGCTTGCGCCGCAGGGAAGTTCGCTCGATGCCGTCGATGCGGCGCTGCGCGGAGAGGGACCGCGCGTGGTGATCGATGCGACCGCGAGCGAGAGCGTCGCCGAGCGCCACGCGCACTGGCTCGCGCAGGGCATCCACGTCGCGACCGCGTGCAAGATCGGGCAGGGCACGTCGCTGTCGCGATGGCGCGCGATCCGTGCGGCATCGCGCGCGGGCGATGCGCGCTATGGCGACAGCGCGACAGTCGGTGCAGGCCTGCCGCTGCTGCGCTCGCTGCGCGAACTGCAGGACGGCGGCGATCGCATCCACGCCATTGCCGGCGTGCTTTCGGGCTCGCTGGCGTGGTTGTTCAATCAATACGACGGCATGCGTCCGTTCTCCGCGCTGGTGCGGCAGGCGCGCGACGCCGGCTACACCGAGCCGGATCCGCGCGACGATCTGTCGGGTGAAGACGTGCGCCGCAAGCTGCTGATCCTCGCGCGTACCGCGGGCGTCGAACTTGAAGCGGGCGACGTCGAAGTCGCCTCGCTGGTGCCGCCGGAGCTGGCGATCCTGTCGAAGGAGGCGCTCGACGCGGCGCTGCCTGCCCTCGACGCACCGCTGCGCGAGCGTTTCCAGTCGGCCTACAAGCGCGGCGAGAAGCTGCGCTTCATCGCGCGTCTCCAGGACGGCCGCGCAAGCGTGGGGCTGGAGTCGCTTCCGGCCGATCACCCGCTCGCCGGCGGCGCCGGCACCGACAATCGCGTGGCGATCTGGTCGGATCGCTACGCCACGCAACCGCTGGTGATCCAAGGGCCGGGGGCAGGCGCGGAAGTGACCGCTGCGGGGCTGCTGGACGATGTGTTGAGGTTCGTGCGCTGAGACGCTGGTAGACGCGTGGCAGTCGCTCGCTTGAATGTGGCGGTGCCCAAGTTCCCGTCATTTGCCGCACGCCATTTCGTCATCCCGGCGAAGGCCGGGACCAAGGCCCGTAACGCTCGGGCACTCTCGTGCCAGTGATCCGCCTTACCGTCATTCCAGCGAAAGCTGGAATCCATTTTGATCTTGCGGTTGCGGTTGCCGTCGCGGTTGCCGTCGCCGTACCTGCCACTGCCACTGCCACTGCCGCTGCCGCTGTTGCCCTTGCCCTTGCCCTTGCTCTAGCTCTAGCTCGTCATTCCCGCGAAGGCGGGAATCCATGGACGTTCCACGCTTTACCTGTGGCGTCAAAGAGCAAAGAAGAATCACCCGCCAAGCTTCCGATCGCCTGCGGCGCTCGGGTCACTTTTCTTTGCTTGCCCAAAGAAAAGTAACCAAAAGAAAGGGCCTTCCATTTGCCCAAATCAGTCCTACGACCGGAAAGCGAAAGGGCGCGTTCGCGATTCGCCATCCATGGCTCAGCGCTCACCGCCGCACATCCTGTGCGGCGCCCTACGGGGCTAGGGGCGAATAGGCTGTTCGACAGCAATAGCAATAGCAATAGCAATAGCAACAGCAACAGCAACAGCAACAGCAACAGCAACGACGGTTCAACACATCCACGCATTCCAGCCGAAGCCGGAACCGATTCTTGCTTTGCGGTCACTTACGAAGAGCAGCAATGCGCCGTGAGCGCAGACACATCGCACGGCCCGACCCTCACCCCAACCCCTCTCCCGGAGGGAGAGGGGCTTAAGCGTGTCATCCCGGCGAAGGCCGGGACCCAGGCTCTCAAGCCATCAGCAATTCGCGAATCAGCGCGTTCGCGCCAACGCCTCCAGCAACGCCTTCTCGAAACGCACCGGCGCTTCCACCTGCGGCGAATGGCCGAGGTCGTCGAATTCCACCAGCGTCGCACCGGGGATCGTCTTTGCCGCGCGCTTGCCGAGCGCCGGGTAATCGCCCAGTCGTTCGCGCAGCTCCGGCGAGGCGCGGTCGCGGCCGATGGCGGTGCGGTCGCGCTGGCCGATGAAGAGCGTCGTCGGCTCGCGGATCTGCGGGAACTCATGCACGACCGGCTGCGTGAAGACCATGTCCGTCGTCAGCGCCTGATTCCACGCGACGCGCTGCTTGCCGGGGCCCGCATACAGACCGGCAAGCATCGACACCCAGCGGTCGTACTCGGGCTTCCACTGCCCGCTGTAATACACCTGCTGCTGGTAGCGCTTGATCGAATCGAAGTTCGTCTTCAGCTCGCCCGCGAGGTTAGCGTCCACGCTCGCCCACGGCACGCCGAGCGCCTTCCAGTCTTCCAATCCGATCGGATTGACCAGCATCAGCGCCTCGGTGCGCTGTGGGTACATCAGCGCGTAGCGCGTGGCGAGCATGCCGCCCATCGAGTGGCCGACGATGGAGGCGCGTTCGATACCCAGCGATTCCAGCAACGCGTTCGTGTTCGCTGCAAGCTGCTGGAAGCTGTACTGGTAATGCTCGGGCTTGCTCGACTTGCAGAAGCCGATCTGGTCTGGCGCGATGACGCGATAGCCCGCGCCTGTGAGCGCGCGGATCGCCGATTCCCATGTCGCCGCGCAGAAGTTCTTGCCGTGCAGCAACACCACTGTTCGACCGTTAGGCGTGGCCGGCGCCACGTCGAGATACGCCATGCGCAGCGCCTCGCCCTGCGAGGTGAACGCGTGGTGTTCCACCGGGAACGGATAGTCGAAGCCTTCCAGTTCCATGCCATAGGAAGGGACCTCGGCGGCAAACGCGAGGCCGGGCGAGAGGACCAGCGACAGCGCGCAGGCGAGCAGCGACGAGCGCATGAACAGGCTCCATTCGAGGGGATGCCCGACCATACCGCAGCGCGTGCGACGACCATGAGGCGCTCCCTGCCGTCTCGACACGGCCAGCGGGGTGAACACGGATCACCAACGTTTGGCCCATGCGGCCTGATTTCGGCGCTCGCTAGGATCGAACGCACTGCACGCCATGGGCCGTCCGATGGATCGATCGACCTCATACGACGCGGAATCGCAGACGCGCTGGCGACTCGACGGCGACGGCTGGTCGCTCCGATGCCCGGATGGCAGCGAGGTCCCGCTCACGCGCGCCGAACGGCTGGTGATCGAACGCCTGCTGCTCACGCCGGGGCGGCTGGTCACGCGCGACGCGCTCGCCGACGCCCTGGCCGATCCGTCCTTCGACTCGCACCGCCTGGATTCGCTCGTCTATCGCCTGCGCCGCAAGGTCGCCGATGGCTGCGGCACGCACCTGCCGCTGGAGGCGATCCACGGCGAGGGCTACATGCTTGACACGCTGCGTTGAGCGCGCACTTTGTCGTACGACAGGCCGCATAAAAAAGGCGCCGACCAGTGAGATCGGCGCCGAGGGCAAAACCCGTTGACGGGTCTGGAGAGTCGGTTGTGGCCCTGCGATGTCAGCGCATCACTTCAGCCCGTTGTTGATCGTGTTGACCAGCGTGCCGGCCGCGTCGTCGCCGCTGAACTCCCAGAAGAACGCGCCACCCAGGTTCTGCGCCTTCACGTAGCTCATCTTCTCGGTGACCATCGCCGGCGTGTCGTAGCTCCAGAACGTGTTGCCGTCGTACTTCCACGTCGCGCGCGCGTTGGCGTCGGTGTAGATCGTGCCGGGGCGATCCTTCAGGACCTTGTAGTCCTCGTTGCCCGCCTCGTACGTACCCGGCGCCGCCGACCCGCTCTGGTACAGGCCGTTGTTGACGTTCGCCACGCCCGTCCAGCCGCGGCCGTAGAAGCCGATGCCGAGGTTGAGCTTCGACGCCGGCACGCCGCGGGTGAGGAAGGCTTCCATTGCATCGTTGCTGTTGTAGAGCTTCTGGTCGCCCGTCGACGGATCGTTGGGCGAATCGAACAGCGCGGAGTGATGGTTCGTGCGCGCATCCCACGTGCCGTGGAAGTCGTACGTCATCACGTTGATGTAATCCAGGTACTGGTGGTACGCAGCCGGATCGGTGACGCGAACCTTGTCCACGCCCGCACCGGCGGCGATGGTCAGCAGCAGGCCCGGACGCACCGCGTTGAGCTGGCGGCGGAACTCGGCCAGCAGTGCGGTGAAGTTGGCGCTTTCCTCCGGCGTGCCGCAGGTGAGCCCGCAGGCGGACGGGTATTCCCAATCCAGGTCGATGCCATCGAACACGCCCGCTGCCGCGCCCGCACCGCCCGCGCCGTCGGTGACGGGCAGGTTGCCGCGGATGTACGCGTCGATGCACGAGGACACGAACGCCACGCGGTTTTCCGGGCGCGCCGCGCTCGCGAAGCCGCGCGACCAGGTCCAGCCGCCGAGCGAAATCAGCACCTTCAGGTTCGGATACTTCGCCTTGAGCTGCTTGAGCTGGTTCCAGTTGCCGCGCAACGGCTGGTCCCACGTGTCTGCCGCGCCGCTCACGCTTTCGCCGGCCTGGAACGCCTTGGTGTAGTCGGCGAACGCATCGCCACCTTCACCCGTGCTTTCGTTCGTCGGGATCGTCACACCGACCTGGCAGCGGTTGTTGCGTACGTTGCCGAAGGCGTAGTTGATGTGCGTGATCTTCGACGCCGAGCCGCTGGTGTCGATGTTCTTCACGCGGTAGTTGCGGGCGTAGATACCCCACTGCGCGAAGTAGCCGATCACGCGCTTGTTGCCGCCGGTACCGCCGTCGAGCGTCTTCGCGCTCACCGCGCTGCTCTGCGCGGACGCGTTGGACGGGCTGGCCGCATCGCGCGCACGCACGGTGTAGCTGTAGGTGGTGTTCGCCGTCAGCCCGGTGTTGGTGTAACTGGTGGTCGTCGGCGAGGCGATCAGCGTGCCGCCGCGATACACGTCGTAGCCGGCCACGCCCGCGCCGCCGGCGTTGTCGGTGGAGGCGTTCCAGCTCAGCGCGATGCTGCTGGACGACAGCGCCGTCGCCGACAGGCCCGTCGGCACGCTCGGCGGCGTGGTGTCGGTCGGCGGCGTTCCGTTGACGGTGATGTTCGCCGCGCTGGAGGTCGTCGTCGCGCCCTGGTTGTCGGTGGCCTTCGCCGTGAAGCTGTGGCTTCCGGCGGTGGCGTTGCTCCAGGTCACCGCGTACGGCGCGCTGGTGTCGACGCCGAGCGACACCGAGCCGCGGAAGAACTCGACGCTTGCGACGGTGCCGTCGCTGTCGCTCGCATTGGCGGTGACGGCGATGCTGCTGCCGGCGTTGTAGGTAGCGCCGTTGGCGGGCGAGGTGAGCGTCACGGTCGGCGCCTGGTTCTGCCCGCCCGTGCCGCACGCCCCGAGGTCGGTGTACCAGCCGCAGGTTGGACAATGCGTCGGTGGCGCATTCCAGATCTGGATGTTCGCCTGGTACAGGCGGTTCTGGTACACCAGCTTGTCGCCGGGGTTGTAGATGGTGGACGCGGTCCACGCGGGTATCGCGGCGCACGACACCGTCTGCGCCTGCACCGCGGGGATCGTCCCCATCAATGCGAGCAGCGACGAAAGCGCGAACGCGACCGGTCTTGCGGCACTCCTGTTTGCATCTCTCACGAGCTTCCCTCCGATACGAGATTGACCGCCACACATGCCGGACCCGACCGGGCCCGGCTCCTTAGCTGTTCGGGAATGCCGCCGGACGAGGCCCGCCAGCGCGGGCGCCGCGCGAGGCGCTGGTCGGCGTTGAAGGCGTACAGGCGCGAATCCGACACGCTGACCTCCGCAGGACGGAACCGGAGGTCGGCGGCGTCTTGCCACGGACATTGGCCCGGTCGATGGCTGACAACGTTGTCAGCGGGTCCGGAGTCCATCCGTGATCATGTCCACATTTCGCCGGCAGCGCCGTCGGGCGCCGACGAACGTAGCGATGGATCGCACGAAAAATGTGCCCGCGTCACGCGGGCTTAATGAAAGTCCGCAAGACATTGGTTAAACCCTGCAGGACACGGCGCCGGCCCGCGCGCGCCATGTTGCGGTGCCGCACGAATCTTCGCGGACCCGCGTTGTCAGGCGGGAATCGGACGCAGCAGACGCCTTTCGAATTCCGACGCCGGCATCGGCGCGCCGAAGAGGAAGCCCTGCACCTGGGCGCATTCGGACGCCAGCAGCGGCGCGACCTGCGCCTCGCGTTCGACGCCTTCGGCCACGACCTGCATTCCGAGGTTGCGCCCCAGTTCGACCACCGCGCGCACGATCGCCAGCCCGGCCGGATCGCGGTCGATCTGGTCGGTGAAGGCGCGGTCGATCTTGAGCTTGCGCAGCGGGAATTCGCGCAGGTGGCTCAGGCTGGAATAGCCCGTGCCGAAATCGTCCAGCGCCATCGCGACGCCGAGGTCGGACAGCGCGACCATCGTTGCGATGCTGGACGCGGGGTCGGTCATGATCTGGCGCTCGGTGATTTCCAGCTCCAGTCCGTCGGCCGGATAGCCGTGCCGGCGCAGCACGCGATCGACCGCGTTGCGCAGCCGGTTCGCATCGCGGAACTGCGCGCTGGAGACGTTCACGGCCATGCGCATCGGCATCAGCCCGCGCGTGCGCCACGCGGCCGACTGGCGCACCGCTTCCTCCAGCACCCATTCGCCGAGCTGCTCGATCAGACCGTGTTCCTCGGCCACCGGGATGAACGTGGACGGCGTGATGCGCCCGTGCCGCGGGTGATCCCAATACACCAGCGCCTCGGCGCCGATGACGCGCCGGTCGCGCAGTTGGATGATCGGCTGGTACAGCAGCACCAGCTGGCCGAGCTCCTGCGCGTTGCGCAGTTCGTTGAGCATCGCGAAGCGGCGCGTCACCGAGGCTTCCATGTCCGGCAGGAAACGCAGGTGCACGTTCTTGCCGGCGCCCTTGGCCTGGTACATCGCGATGTCGGCGCGCTTGAGCAGCTGGTCGTGGTCGCGGCCGTGTTCGGGATGGCGCACGCTGCCCAGGCTCAACGTGACGCCGAGCTGTTCGCCTTCCATCCACAGCGGCACCGCGACGCGCCGGATCAGTTCCTCGGCAATGCCCGCATCGCGCGACGGCGAACCGCTGGGCAGCAGGATGATGAATTCGTCGCCACCGAAGCGGAACACCTCGCCGCGCTCGCCGACGCCCTCGCGCAGGCGATGGGCGATCTGCGCCAGCACGCGATCGCCCGCGCTGTGCCCGAGCGAATCGTTGATCTCCTTGAAGCCGTCCAGGTCGGCGAAGATCAGGCCGAAACCGTCGGGGTCGCGCTGCGCCAGCGCCTGTTCGAGCCTGACTTCGAACTTGCTGCGGTTGGGAAGGCCGGTGAGCGTGTCGAAGTACGCGAGGTGCGCGATGCGGTCCTGCGCTTGCTTGCGCTCGGTGAGGTCGATGATCGACGCGACGACGAGGTTGCGGCCCTGCACGGTGATCGGGCTCAGGCCCAGTTCGACCGGCACTTCAACGCCGTCGCGGCGCAGGCAGTGCAGCTCGTGCTCGCCGGCGCCCAGGTGCGTGCGGCGTTGCACCTGCAGGAAACGCGCGCGTTCGGCGGGGCAGCGCGGAAGCAGACGGTCGGGAACCAGGACTTCGACCGCACATCCCACTAGGTCGCCGCGCGAATAGCCGAGCAGGCGCTCGGCTTCGACATTGGCCAGCGAGATGCGGCCGTCGGCATCGACGATGATCATCGCGCCGGGCGCGCCGTCGACGAGCGCGCGGAAGCGCTGCTCGCTGGCGTGCAGGTCGCGCTGCGAGCCGATGGTGATCGCCGCCAGGTACAGCAGCGCGATGCCGACGATCACCAGGTTGAGGCGTTCGCCCGGTATCGCGCCGGGCGCGAGCAGGCACATCGCGTCGGGCGCGATCTGCAGCGCCGCCATGCCCGTGTAATGCGTGCCGCATACGCCCAGCGCCATCAGCGCGGCCGCGCCGAGCTGCACGCCGAAGCGCGGTTCGTTGCCGATCCACGAGAACCGCGTGAGCAGGTGCAGCGCGACCAGCGACACGGCGAACGCCACGACGACCGAGGCCACGACCCAGAACGTCGAATACGTCGCCGCGGGCGAGAAGGGAATCGCCGCCATGCCGATGTAATGCATGCTGCAGATGCCCATCGCCATGAACGCCGCGGCGAGCAGCACCTGCCCGAAGTTGCGCCGGCGCGTGCCGGCCACGTACAGCGCGAGGACCGACGCGAGCACCGCCGGCACCACCGACAGTGCGGTGAGGCGGATGTCGAACATCATCGGCAGGGGCAGGCGGAAGGCCATCATCCCGGTGAAGTGCATCGACCAGATGCCCAGCCCGAACGCGATGCCGCCCGCCCACGCCCACAGCGGCGTACGGCGCGACGTCGCGCTGCGAACGCGCCCGGCGAGCTGGATCGCGACGAACGCCGCGAACCACGCGATGAGGAACGACAGGACAAGGGTCCTGAAGTCGTAACTGCCCTGCATGCCGCTCCCCTCCCCAGAGAAGCAGACCGATGGTCTCAATGCCTATCGGCCGGGTTCGGGGGAACTTTAGGGCGGAAGTTGGCGGTTCGTTGGGCGGGGTGGGGTGGTTGGCCGACAAGGGCGACGTGCCTGTAGCCCCTCTCCCGCGTGCGGGAGAGGGGTTGGGGTGAGGACAGCTTTTGCACCCGGAAGGTCGAAGCGCACCTCGGCGCTCAGGCAGCCATCATCAAGACGCCGAAAAACAAACGGGCCGCTTGTGCGGCCCGTTGCGTGCACGAAGGAGGACGTATCAGCACTCGATGACGTTCACCGCGAGACCGCCGCGCGAGGTTTCCTTGTACTTGTCCTGCATGTCGCGGCCGGTATCGCGCATGGTCTTGATGACCTTGTCGAGCGAGACCTTGTGCTTGCCGTCGCCGCGCATCGCCATGCGGCTGGCGTTGATGGCCTTCACCGCGCCCATGGCATTGCGCTCGATGCACGGGATCTGCACCAGGCCGCCGATCGGATCGCACGTCAGGCCGAGGTTGTGTTCCATGCCGATTTCCGCGGCGTTCTCGATCTGGCTGGACGTGCCGCCGATCGCCGCCGTCAAACCCGCCGCCGCCATCGAACATGCGACGCCGACTTCGCCCTGGCAGCCGACTTCGGCGCCGGAGATGCTCGCGTTTTCCTTGTAGAGGATGCCCACCGCCGCAGCGGTCAGCAGGAACGTGCGCACGCCCTGGATGTTCGCGCCCGGGCAGAAGCGGTCGTAGTAATGCAGCACCGCCGGGATGATGCCGGCCGCACCGTTGGTCGGTGCGGTGACGACGCGTCCGCCCGCGGCGTTCTCTTCGTTCACCGCCAGCGCGTAGAGGTTCACCCAGTCCAGCGTGGTGAGCGGGTCGCGCATCGCCGCTTCCGGACGCGAAGCGAGTTCGTTGTGCAGCGCCGGCGCGCGACGCGACACGTGCAGTCCGCCCGGCAGCGTGCCCTTCTCGCGGATGCCGCGCGCGACGCACGCCTGCATCGCGTTCCAGATCTCGTCCAGGCCCGCGTCGATCTGCTCCGGCGTGCGCCACACCTGCTCGTTGGCGTACATCAGTTGCGCGATGCTCAGGCCGCTGTCGCGACTGCGCGCCAGCAGTTCGTCGCCGGAGCGGAACGGATGCGGCAGTTCGGTGGTGTCGGCGACGATGCGGTCTTCGGCCGCCTCGTCCTGGTTCACCACGAAGCCGCCGCCGACGGAGTAGTAATCGCGCGTCGCGATCACGTTGCCTTCGGCGTCGAACGCAGTGAAGCGCATGCCGTTGGTGTGGAACGGCAGCTTCTGGCGCTTGTTCATGATGAGGTCGTGCTTCTCGTCGAAGCCGATCTCGTGGCGATCGAACAGGCGGATCCGCTTGCTGCTGCGGATGCGTTCGAGCGCGGCCGGAATCAGGTCCGGGTCGATCTCGTTGGGAAGGTGGCCTTCCAGTCCCATCAGCACCGCCTTGTCGGTGCCGTGGCCGCGACCGGTGAGGGCCAGCGAGCCGAACACCTCGGCGCGCACGCGCGAGGTGCGCGCGAGGTCGCTGCCCTCGCCGTTGCCGCCTTCAAGCAGCCAGCGCTGCACGAAACGCGCGGCCGCGCGCATCGGGCCGACGGTGTGGGACGAACTCGGCCCGATGCCGATCTTGAAGAGGTCGAAACTGCTGACGGCCACGTACTGCTCCGGAAGAGGGCACGACGCGCACGATGGCAGCGCCGGAATTCCCGCTATTCTACGCGGCCCGCGGGGCCCGCCCCGCCATACTCCGGCGCATTGCGATGCAGGACGTGCCCGCCGTCGCACCCCCGCTGACGCTGTTCCAGCGCGACGATTGCCATTTGTGCGACCTGGCGCTGGAGGTGCTCGCGTTGGCGCGGGCGCCGGAGTTCGAGAGCGTGTTCATCGACGACAACGATGCGCTGGAGTCGCGCTACGGGGTACGCGTGCCGGTGCTGCGCGACGAGACGCGCGGGATTGAACTGGACTGGCCGTTCGACGTTGCGGCGGTGTCGCGGTTTCTTGCGGGCGCGTAGTCGTTCTTGCGGGGGCGTAGTCGCCTTTTTTTGAATCAGGCTTAACCGACGCGTTGCACGTTACCCGTCATCCCGGCGAAAGCCGGGATCCAGACCCGCATCGTTCGGGCACTCTCGCGTCGGTGACCCACCCCACCGTCATTCCAGCGAAAGCTGGAATCCATCTTGATCTTGCCGCTGCCGCTGCCGTTGCTCTTGCTCGTCATTCCCGCGTAGGCGGGAATCCAGGGACTTTTCACGCTTTACCCGGGCGTCGAAGAGCAAAGAAGAATCACTAGCCATGCTTCCGATCGCCTGCGGCGCTCGGGTCACTTTTCTTTGCTTGCCCAAAGAAAAGTAACCAAAAGAAAGGGCCTTCCATTTGCCCAAATCAATCCTGCGACCGGCGAAGGAGTAGGCGCGTTCGCGATTCGCCATCCATGGCTCATCGCTCACCGCCGCACATCCTGTGCGGCGCCCTCCGGGGCTAGCGACGAATAGGCTGTTCGACAGCAACAGCAACAGCAACAGCAACAGCAACAGCAACAGCAACAGCAACGCCAACGCCAACGCCAACGCCAACGCCAACGGCAACGGCAACGGCAACGGCAACGGCAACGGCAACGGCAACGGCAGGTGGATTCCAGCTTTCGCTGGAATGACGGCGAGTACGTCGCGTAGCCCCTCTCCCGCGTGCGGGAGAGGGGTTGGGGTGAGGGCAGCTCTTGTAGCCGGACGAGCGAAGCGCACCCGGAAACCGGCGCAGTTACGTCCTTCGCCGATTCATATCCCGATGCCGCAACAGGCGCGTTACTTCGCCGGCGCGAATACCACCTTCGTGCTCACCGCGACTTCATTCGGGATCAGCGCGGTATCGGCCCAGTCGCCGCCGCCGACGCCGAAGTCCAGTCGCTTCACCGTGGCCTTGCCGCTCAGCACCGGCTGCGCGCCGGGGGTCCAGGTGAAGGTCAGCGTCACCGGCTTGGCGACGCCGCGCAGGGTCAGCGTGCCGTCGGCGGCGTACTGGTTGCCGCCGAGGCTGCGGAACTTCGTCGCGGTGTAGCGTGCCTGCGGGAACTTGGCGATCGAGAAGAAATCCGCGCCGCGCAGCGTGTCGTCGCGATCGCTGTTGGCGGTGCTGGCACCGGCGAGCGGAATGGCCACGTCGAGTTTGGAGGTCGCCAGCTTCGCCGGATCGAAGCTCAGCTTCGTCGCGAAGCCCGGGATCTTGCCGGTGAACACTTCGCCTTCGTACTTGCTCGCGAAGGTCAGCGACGAGCCTGCGGCCTGCACGTAATCGGCGGCGACGGCGGGAAGGGCGAACGCGGCCAGCGCGGTCGCCAGCAGGGCGGGCGCCAGCAGGACGGGCTTGGTAGACATCAATGGATCTCCGGAACGGGGGACGGATCGGGGGAGGCCGCGCGACGACGGCGCGGCAGCATGCGCGCGAGCGTGTCGTCGTGCTGGAACAGGTGGTGGTAGAACGCCGCCGCCGCGTGCACCGCGACCAGCGCGATCAGTGCCCAGAACAGCCATTCGTGCGTGTCGCGCATGACCGGCGCGAGCGTCTGGCTCGGATCGGCGAGCTTGGGCACCTTGAACTGGCCGAACCAGCGCAGCGGACGCAGGCCGCTCAGCGAATCGTAGATCCAGCCCGACAACGGCACGGCGAAGGTCAGCACGTACAACAGCACGTGCGTGATCGTCGCCACGCGTTCCTGCACGCGCGGCGTGCCGGCCACCGGTTTCGGCGCGCCGGCGAACCAGCGCCACAGCAGTCGCACGACCACGAGCGCCAGCACCGTCAGGCCGAAAGACTTGTGCAGGTCGTAGACCCAGAACCAGCGCGGCGATTTCGGCAGTTCGACCATGACCAGGCCGACCACGCCGAGCCCGAGGATCAGCAGCACGATCAGCCAATGCAGCAGCTGGCTGACGGGACCCCAACGGTCGGCGGAATTTCTCAACATCATGGCGTGGGCTCGGGTTGGGTTTCGGGCGGGGTTTCGGGTTGCGATCCGACGGGCGTTTCCGGCGACGAGGGGGGTTCCGTCGGTTCCGGCGCCTGCTGCGCATCGGTTCCGTTGCGCGCTCGTTCGGCTTCGGCCTCGATGCGAAGTTCGACCTGATCGCCGATGACCGAGGGCCACGCGCTCATGCCGAACGCGCTGCGGCTGAGCGTTGCGGTCGCCGAAAACCCCGCGGTGCGGCGGAACGGCGGCAGCGGATGGCGCTTGAGCGCGTTGAACGTCACATCCATGCACAGGGGCTTCGTGACGCCGCGAAGGGTTAGATCGCCGCAGACCTTCGCATGGTCGGCGTCGGCCGGTTCGATCTTCGTCGAGACGAAATGCGCGTCGGGATGGCGCTTCGTATCGAGCAGGTTGGTGGCGCGCACCGCGTCGTTCCATTTCGCGTCGCCGAGGTCCAGGCGCTCCAGCGGCACGCGTACGTCCAGACGCGCGCTGGCCCAGTCGTCGCGATCGAACACCAGCGTGCCGGTGCTGCCCGAAACGGTGCCCATCGCCTTCGAAAACCCGGCGTGGTCGATCGCTAACAGTACCCGCGTGTGGACCGGGTCGATCGCGTAGGTCTCGGGCTCGAACGCCTGGGCGGCCGGCACCACGCACAGCGCGGCGAGGACGAGCCATGCGGCGCGATACGGCGGTCGGAGGGCGGGAGGCTTCCGCGCCGGAGCGGGGCGGTCGGGCATCGGGCTCTCCGGCGTGGACGATGCCGGGATTCTAGGCGCAGCCGGGTGAACAGGGCGGGCGAGTGGCGTAACGAACCGTTGCAGCCGCGGAGGCGGCCCGGGACGGCCGGAAAAGGGCCATTCCCCTTGCCGATCCCGCCCGACCCACGTAAGACGTGCACCTGTAGAGACAGGGGAATTCGATGATCCGTTTGCTGTGGGCGCTGCTGTTGTGCGCCGTGTGCCATGCCGCCTGGTCGGTCGCGTGGGCCAGTCCCGCGATCCCGCGCCCGCGGCAGCTCACGGTCGCCGACGGCCTGCCGTCCAACAGCATCAACGGCATCGCCGAGGACCAGAGCGGCTACCTGTGGATCGCCACCAGCGACGGCCTCGCGCGCTACGACGGCATCACCTTCCGGATCTGGCGCGCCGGCGATGGCCTGCTCGACAACTACCTCTGGTCGGTGCACGTCGACGCGCGGAACCGCATCTGGGTCGGCACCAGCCAGGCGGGCCTGGCGATGCTCGACACCGACCGTCGCACGTTCCGCCATTACGACTCGCACAACACGCCCGGCATCGGCAGCGACAACGTGTGGTCGGTGACCTCCACGCCCGATGGCGCGATCTGGTTCGGGACCGCGTCGGCGGGCCTGCATCGCCTGGATCCCGACGGTCGCGTGCAGCGTTTCGTGCCCCGACCCGACGACGCGCGCAGCCTGCCGAGCCTGGAAGTCAGCCAGCTGCGCACCACGCCCGATGGCGATCTGTGGATCGCCACGCGCGATGGTGCCGCGCGCTGGAACGGTCGCGACTTCGATCGCGTGCCGCCGTCGACCTTCGGCTCGCCGGTGATCAATTCCATCGGCGTGCAGCCCGACGGCACGCTGTGGTTCGGCACGCCGCGCGGCGTCGGCACGCGCGGGCGCGACGGTCGCTTCGACGCGACGCCTTTCCGCGCATTGGGCGAAGGCGCGACGGTGCTGGACATCCTCGTGCGCGACCGCGCCGGGCAGTACTGGTTCGACACGCCGCAAGGCATGGGGATCGAGCAGAACGGCCGGCTGCAGAACGTGCCGTTGTTCAGCGCGTCCTCGCAGGGCATCGTGCGTCCGTCGTGGACCTCGTCGCTGGAAGATCGCGAAGGCGGCGTGTGGTTCGGCAGCGCCGGCAACGGCCTGTGGTACCTGCCGGCGAACTGGCGCCAGTTCGCGCTGTATTCGCGGCAGGTGGACGATCCCGCGTCGCTGGGCAACGCCGCCGTCCACGGCATCGCACCCAGCAGCGACGGCAGCATGTGGCTGGTCGGCACCGGCGGCGTGCTGGACCGCTTCGATCCGCGCACCGGCGCGGTGACGCACGTCGCGCGCGATTTCAGCGAGGGCTACATCGTCTACTCCGTGCTCGAAGGCCGCGCGGGATATGTATGGATGAGCTACCACGACGGCCTGGTGCGGCTGGATCCGCGGACGGGACACGCGCGCCGCTGGACGGCGCACGACGAACGAGACCCGGTCCCGAGCGGGTCCAGCTATCTCGCGCAGACGCCGGACGGGCTGGTCTGGACCGCGGGGCAGGGCGGCGAGGTTCAGGCACGAACGGCCGAGGGCGTGCGCATCGAATCGATCGTTCCCGGCGACCTGCGCGGTCCGCCGGAAGGCGGCACGATCCAGCAGATCGGCGTGGGCCCCAATGGCGCGCTGTGGCTGGCGTGGTCGGACGGCCTGTCGCAATGGGATTACACCGCGCGGCGCTTCGTCCCGGTGCCGGGCGCGCCGTCGGGCACGATCCTCAGCTTCGCGCAGGAAGGTCGCGATCGCATGTGGATCGCGCGCCTGGGCGTGCTGGAAGCCTATCGCTGGGACGGCGACAAGCTCACGCGCGTGGAACGGCTGGATCGCCTCGCGGGCATGCCGGAGGTCGCGCTCAACGGACTCGCGGTGGATCCCGACGGCGTGGTGTGGGCCACCACGGTGCGCGGGCTGCTGCGCGTGGAGCCCAAGCGCCGCGTCGTGCGCGTATACGGCGTGCGCGATGGCCTGTCCAACCAGGAATTCCCGAGCCGGCCGGTGATGACGCGCGATCGCGACCGCATCCTGGTCGGTTCGCCCGATGGCCTGGTGATGTTCGCGCCGGCCGACGTGCATCCCTCGGTGGAGCCGCCGCGCCTGCTGGTGCAGAGCGTCGACGTGAGCCGCGCCGACCTGCGCACGCCGCTGGATGCCTCGCAGCCGATCGTGCTCAAGCCCGGCGACCGCGACCTGCGCGTGGTCGCGCGACTGCTGTCGTTCAACGATGCGCGCAACCACGCGTTCCGCTTCCGCCTGCGCGGTTACGACGCCGACTGGGTCGACGTCGATTCCACGGGCGAACGCGTCTATTCGCAGCTCGATCCCGGCGACTACACGCTGCAGATCGTCGCGCGCGCGGCCGACAACATCTGGTCGCCACCGCAGACGCTGTCCGTCAGCGTGCAGCCGCCGTGGTGGCAGACGTGGATCGCGATGACCGCTTTCGCCGGCATCGTCGTCGCGGTGGGCTGGTGGAGCGCCGACGCGTACCGTCGCCGCCTCAAGCGGCGCCACGCATGGCAGTTGTCCGAGCGCGAACGCGAGTTCGCCGAACAGGCCTCGCTCGCCAAGACGCGCTTCCTCGCCACGCTCGGCCACGAAGTGCGCACGCCGATGACGGGCGTGCTGGGCATGAGCGAGCTGCTACTCGACACGCCACTGGACGGGCAGCAGCGCAGCCACGTCGAGTCGATCCGTCGCGCCGGCCGCCACCTGCTGCGGCTGGTGAACGACGCGCTCGACCTGGCGCGCATCGAATCCGGCCGCCTGGAACTGGCCGACGAGCCGTTCGATCTTCGCGACGTCGTAGACGAGGCGACGACGCTGATGGCGCCGTTGGCGAAGCAGAAAGGACTGGCGTTCCGCGTCATCGTGGACGACGACGCGCCGGCCGGCATGCGAGGCGATGCGAGCCGCGTGTGCCAGATCCTGCTGAACCTGCTCGCCAACGCGATCAAGTTCACCGAGCGCGGCGGCGTCGAACTGCGCGTGGGCGCGCTGTCGCCCCGCGGCGTGCGTTTCGAGGTGATCGATACGGGCCCGGGCCTGAGTCGCGAACAACAGGCGCGCCTGTTCCGCCGCTTCGAACAGGCCGAGGGCGCGCGCACGGCCGCGCGTTACGGCGGCAGCGGGCTGGGCCTGGCGATCTGCCAGGAACTCTCGGCGGAAATGGGCGGCTCCATCGAACTGGAGAGCGCCCCCGGCGAAGGCGCGCGCTTCATCGTCGTGCTGCCGTTGCCGCACGCGGTCGTGCCCGGAACCCACGATGACGCGAAGGCGCTGCTCGACTCGCGCGGCGGCCCGCTGACGTTGCTGCTGGTGGAAGACGATCCGACGGTGGCCGAGGTGATCTGCGGCCTGCTGCGCGCGCAGGGCCACCGCGTCACGCATGTCTCGCATGCGTTGGCTGCGCTTGCCGAATCGGCGACCGGGACCTTCGACGCGGCGCTGCTTGATCTGGACCTGCCCGGCATGGACGGCCTCGCGCTCGCCTCGCACCTGCGGATGCAGGGCTTCGACCGGCCGCTGCTGGCGATCACCGCCCGCGCCGACGCCGACGCAGAACCGCAGGCGATGGCCTCGGGTTTCCAGGGCTTCCTGCGCAAGCCGGTGACCGGCGCGATGCTGGCCGCGCTGCTGCAGGGCGTTCCGCGGGTGGAGATGGCGTAGGGTTTCCACACCAGCGCCGACGGCCCGACGCCCTCTTCTACACCGTCATCCCGGCGAAGGCCGGAACCTAGGCCCTCAGCGTTGGGGCACTGCGCAGCGGGCGAGCCACGACTTCGTCATTCCAGCGAAAGCTGGAATCCATCTTGATCTTGGCGAGATCCAGCAAAGCGACACCGCAGTTTTTCCCTGCACTGGCTAGTGAGCGCCGCACCTTCGTTGCCCCTCACCCCAACCCCTCTCCCGGTGGGAGAGGGGCTAGAGCACCGTCATTCCAGCGAAAGCTGGAATCCATTTTGATGGTCGCGAGATCGTTGAAAAGCAACAGCGCAGTTTTTCCGTGCATTGGCTGTTGAGCGCCGCACCTTCGTTGCCCCTCACCCCAACCCCTCTCCCGGTGGGAGAGGGGCTCAAAGCGGCGCTAGCGGCGCAGCGTCACGCCTCGAACGATCAACGCGAAAAACGGTCAACGCAAAAAGATCAACGCATAAAACGATCAACGCACGCGCCATCAGCGCAAGCAATCGCCTTACCGCGCGCTCAACTCATGCACCGCCGCCACCAGAGCGGCGACGTGATCCGGGCTCATGTCGGGCGACATGCCGTGGCCCAGGTTGAAGACGTGGCCTTCGCGCGAGCCGCCGTTGCCCTGCGCGTAGTCGTCGAGCGCGCGGCCGACTTCGCGGCGGATCGCGTCGGGCTGCGCGTACAGCGTCACCGGGTCGAGATTGCCCTGCAACGCGACCTTGCCGCCGGTTCGGCGTGCGGCATCGCCCAGGCCGACGGTCCAGTCGATGCCGAGGCCTTCGGCGCCGCTGTCGGCCAGCTCTTCCAGATACGCGCCGTTGCCCTTGCCGAACAGGATCAGCGGCGTGTTGTCCTCACCGCGCGGCAGCGCCTGCGCGATCTTCTTCAGGTAGCGCAGCGAAAACTCGCGATACATCGACGGCGACAGCACGCCGCCCCACGTATCGAACACCTGCAGCGCCTGCGCGCCGGCCTGGCGCTGCGCGTCGAGGTACGCGATGACGGCATCGCTCACCACCTCGAGCAGGCGGTGCATCGCCGCCGGGTCGTTCAGTGCGAGCGACTTCACCTTCGAGAAGTTCTCGCTGCCGCCGCCTTCGATCATGTAGCAGGCCAGCGTCCACGGGCTGCCGGAAAAACCGATCAGCGGCACGGCGTTGTCCAGTTCGCGACGGATCGTGCGCACCGCGTCGGTGACGTAGCGCAGCTCACGGTCCATGTCGGGCACGGCGAGTTTCGCGATGTCCTCGTGCGTGCGCACGGGGCGCTCGAACTTCGGACCTTCGCCTTCGACGAAATACAGCCCCAGGCCCATCGCGTCGGGCACGGTCAGGATGTCGGAGAACAGGATCGCCGCGTCCAGCGGGAAGCGACGCAGCGGTTGCAGCGTCACCTCGCAGGCCAGCTCGGGATTCTTCGCCATGCCCAGGAAGCTGCCGGCCGCGGCGCGCGTGGCGCGGTACTCCGGCAGATAGCGGCCGGCCTGGCGCATCAGCCACACGGGCGTGCGGTCGACGGGCTCGCGCCGCAGGGCGCGCAGGAAACGGTCGTTCTTCGGGGGCGTGGCGGTCATCGGTGATCCTTGCTTTCGGGAGCGCGCGACGCGGGGCATCGGCGGAGCGGCGGGTCGAACGGCCGCCATTATCGCGGCTCGCGCCGTGCCCGCTCGGGACCGCGACGAACCGGACTGTTTCGGCGGGGCGGCTATTTCGGGGCGTCGGCGCCCTGCACGAACATCAGCTGGAAGCCGCGCTTGAGCTGCTGGTCGCGTGCCGATTCCAGCGCGGCCATGGCGCTGGCCTGGTCGAGGAACTGCTCGCGCCGCAGGGTGCTGCGCCCGCCGATCTGGCCGCTTTCGCGCACCAGCGTCCACCCGCCGAGCAGGTCGGGCTGCAGCATAAGCTGGACGAAGCGGGGCGCTTCGCGGCCGTCGGGCCGTTGTTGCAGGAGCAGTCGCATGGCGTGGATTGTACGAGAGCGGCCGTCAGCGGCCGCGCAGCACGTCCAGGACCCGCTCGTCCGGCACGCCGGAGACGATCTTCGCCAGCCCTGCGCGTTCCCACAGCACGAAGCGCAGGCCATGGGCCTCGGCCTTCTTGTCCAGGCGCATGCGGTCGAGCAGCGCCTCGGGCTCCAGGCCGGCCGGGATCACCGTCGGCAGGCCCAGCCGCTGCAGCAGCGCCTGCAGGCGGTGCGTATCCGACGCGTGCGCCAGACCGAGCGCCGCCGACAGCCGGGCCGCCAGCACCATGCCGACCGCCACCGCCTCGCCGTGGTTCAGCGCGGCGCTCCCGGCGCCGGCGTAGCCCTGCGCGGCCTCGATCGCATGGCCGAAGGTGTGGCCGAAATTGAGCAACGCGCGCTCGCCGTGTTCGTAGGGATCGCGCGACACCACTTCGGCCTTGTACTGGCACGAACGCGCGATGGCCTCCGACAGCGCCGCGTCGTCGCCGGCCAGCAGCGCGTCGGCATGATGTTCCAGCCACGTCAGGAATTCGGCGTCGAAGATCGCGCCGTATTTCACGACTTCCGCCAGCCCCGCGCGCAGCTCGCGTTCGGGCAGCGTGCGCAGCGTCGTCGTGTCGGCGATTACCGCGCGCGGCGGATGGAACGCGCCGACGAGGTTCTTTCCCGCCGGCAGGTCCACCGCGGTCTTGCCGCCGACGGAGGAATCCACCATCGCCAGCAGCGTCGTCGGCAGTTGCACCACGTCGATGCCGCGCATCCAGCACGCCGCGGCGAAACCGGCGAGGTCGCCGACCACGCCGCCGCCGAGCGCGATCACCGTCGCGTCGCGCGTCGCGCAGAGTTTCGCCAGTGCATCGAGCGCCTCGCAGAAACGCGCGAGCGTCTTTTCCTGTTCGCCCGGCGGGATCACGAAGCAGGCGATGGAGAGCGTCGGCCGCGCGGCACGCAGCGTGGCTTCGACGCGGTCGGCATACAGCGGCGCGACGTTGCCGTCGCTGACGATCAGCGCATGGCGTCCGCGCAGCGCATGCGAGAGCAGCGCCGAATCGCCGAGCAGGTTCGGTCCGATGCAGATGTCGTAGCGCGCCTCGCCATCGACCTTGACCGTGCGCATGGTGCTCATGGGAATTCCGGAGTGGGGGACGACGGGCGCGGCGCGGATTCGCCGTCCGCAGCCTCGTCATCCTGAAGTTCGCATTGTCCCGCCGGGGACGATGAAGCCGGCGTGTCGGTCGCGCGCTGCCACCGGGCATCGAGCTCGCGGGCGAGCAGTTCGGCCGCGGCGGCGCTGTCGTGGGCGTCGGTATCGAAGACGAGGTCGGCCACTTCGGCGTACAGCGGCGCGCGGTGGGCCGAAAGATCGCGCAGCACCTGCTCGCGATCGCCGCGTGCCAGCAGCGGCCGGCTGCGATCGCGGGCCAGGCGCGCGAGCTGCTGCTCCACGCTCACCACCAGGTGCACGACGAAGCCGCGTTCGCGCATGCGGCGGCGATTGTCCGGGTCGAGCACCGCGCCGCCGCCGGTGGACAGCACGATGCCGTCCTGCGCCAGCAACGCGGCCAGCACGGCGCTTTCGCGCGCGCGGAAACCGGCTTCGCCTTCGACCTCGAAAATCGTGTTGATGCTCGTGCCGGCAAGGCGCTCGATCTCGTGGTCGGCGTCGACCAGGCGCAGCCCGAAGCGTTCGGCCATGCGCCGCCCGACGCAGGTTTTGCCTGCGCCCATGGGGCCGACGAGGACGAGGTTGGACGCGGGGTTCATCCCCCGGATTCTAAGCGCTGCGTCAGCCGACCGGGCGTCGCTGCGCGTCGAGCCGCAGCGTCCGGTCGGCGATGCCGGGCAGCGTGCGCAGCGCCTGCCGGCTCACGCGTTCGAACAGCGCGACGAAGCGGTCGATGTCGGCACGGGACATGCCATGCGCGGCCCGTCGACGCGCCTGCATCGCCTGCTCCTGCTGCCAGCGCCACTGCGGCACGGTCTCGAAGCCCGGCGGCTGCAGGAACAGCAGGCGGTCGATGCGCGACCACAGCGCGGGATAGTCGCGTGCGAGCGCGTCGTTGCAGTAACGACGCCACGTGCCGTCGGCATCTTCATCGCGTTCGACGGCGTTGATCGGCTCGCGCAGCGCGGCCTGGTCCTGCGGCGGCGTGCACAGGAACCAGCCTTCGAACAGGACCAGGTCCACCGCCTCGACGCGTCGCCAGCGCGATGGCGGCAGGCGCGTGTCGGCGAGCTTGTCGAAGCGCGGCAGTGCGACGGGCGTGCCCGCGCGTAGCGCGTCGAGCGTGGCGCAGCCCAATGTCACATCGTGCGTGCCCGGCGGCCCGCGCGTGGCGAGCAGCGGATGCACGCGTCGCGCCAGGCGCCGGCGTTCGCCACGCCCGAAGTACAGGTCGTCCACCGACAGCACCGCGATGCGCAGTCCGCGTGAACGCGCCATCGTGGCGAGCTGCGCGGCCAGCGTGGATTTGCCCGAGCCCTGCAGGCCGCAGATGCCGTACACGTTCACGCCCGGCGCCAGCGCATCGGCGAGGAGGTCCGCCACCAGCGCAGCGTCGAATCCGGCGGCGGGGTGCACACGGGGCGGCATCGGCCCACAATAGCGCAATGGACACGCCCGACCTGCTCAAAGAAGCCCTCGCCACGTTCGATGCGCTGTTCGACGAAGCGCAACGTGCCGGCGAGTCCGACCGCACCGCGATGACCGTCGCGACCGCCAGCCTCGACGCGCGACCGTCGGCGCGCACGGTGCTACTCAAGGCGCACGACGCGCGCGGTTTCGTGTTCTACACGCACCTGGACGGGCGCAAGGGCCGCGAACTGCAGGCCAATCCGCACGCTGCGCTGCTGTTCCACTGGCCGCGCGTGCGCGACGGCGTGCAGGTGCGCATCGAGGGCCCGGTGGAAATCGTCAGCGACGAGGAAGCCGACGCGTACTTCGCATCGCGTCCGCGCGGAAGCCAGCTCGGCGCGTGGGCGTCGAAGCAATCCGAAACGCTGGAAGCGCGCGAGCAGTTCGAGGAACGCCTCGCGCAGGCAGAACGCGAATTCGAAGGCCGCGACGTGCCGCGTCCGCCGCGCTGGACCGGGTTGCGCGTGAAGCCGGACACGATCGAGTTCTGGTACGGCGCGAACTACCGCCTGCACGAGCGCCAGGCTTACGAGCGCGACGTCGCCGGCGACTGGCATCGCCGGATGCTCTTCCCATGAGATCGGCTGGCTTGAAGCGCGCCGCTGCAGGGCAGCGCGCATGAGCCTCCACGGCGTGCGTCGCGCCGACACGCGGGATCTGGCGTCGTGGATGGCGATGCGGCTGTCGCTGTGGCCCGATGCCGACGACACCGTCGATGCCTTGCTCGCACAGCTGGAAGAAGACGATCAGCTCGTGTTGCTCGCGTTCGATGCGGATGGCCAGGCGATCGGGTTTGCCGAAGCGACCCTCCGCCACGACTACGTCAACGGTACGGAAAGCTCGCCGGTCGGCTTCCTCGAAGGGCTTTACGTGGTTCCGGCGGCACGTCGCAGCGGCGTCGGTCGCGCGCTGGTCGACGCGGTCGAACGGTGGACGCGCGAGCGCGGATGCCGCGAGCTCGCGTCCGATGCGTTGATCGACAACGCCGCCAGCCACGCCGCGCACGCCGCGTATGGCTTCGAGGAAACCGAGCGCGTGGTGTATTTCCGCAAGGCGCTTGCGGGAGCGACGCGATGACGCACGGGCCGCGCCGCATCGTCTGCCTCACCGAGGAGCCGACCGAAACGCTGTACGCGCTGGGCGAGCAGGATCGCATCGTCGGCATCAGCGGGTTCACCGTGCGCCCGGCGATCGCGCGCAAGGAAAAGCCGAAAGTCAGCGCGTTCACCAGCGCGAAGATCGGCGAGATCCTGAAGCTGCGGCCGGACTTCGTGATCGGGTTTTCCGACATCCAGGCGGAGATCGCCGGCGAGCTGATCCGCCACGGCGTGGAGGTGTGGATCAGCAACCATCGCAGCGTGGACGGCATCATCGACTACGTCCGCCGACTCGGCGCGCTTGTCGGCGTGGCCGATCGCGCCAATGTCTACGCCGACGAGCTGCAGCGCGGTCTGGACGACATCGCCGCGCAGGCCGCGAAACTCCCGCAGCGGCCGAAGGTGTATTTCGAGGAATGGGACGAGCCGCTGATCAGCGGCATCCAGTGGGTCGCCGAACTGGTTCGCATCGCGGGCGGCGACGACATCTTTCCCGAACGCGCGGCCGAATCGCTGGCGAAGCAACGCATCCTCGAGGATCCGTCGGAGGTCGTGCGACGCGCGCCGGACATAATCCTCGGGTCATGGTGCGGCAAGAAGTTCCGCCCCGAGAAAGTAGCTGCGCGCCCGGGCTGGGACGCGATCCCCGCGGTGCGCGACGGCGAACTGCACGAGATCAAGTCGCCGATCATCCTTCAGCCGGGGCCGGCGTCGCTGAGCGATGGCGTTGCGGAGATCGCGAGGGTGATCCGGCGCTGGGCGGAGCGGCCTTCGACATGAATGTGTCCGGCTTGCCTTGGCGGCCCGCAGTAATCTCACTGCAACGCATCGATAGTTATGGCCGGCCCGGTCGTCTCCTTCCGGTCGCCACCACAAGGCCTGCCGCCCGCGCCGAGAGCGGAGTCTGGTACGGCTTCGCAATCGCCGCCGATCTCGACACGATCGGCGTTGGAGAATCCGTCGGCGTGCATGTCTCATTCCTGGACGAGGAAGGGGCGCGGCAGGCGTTCGAGTCGGGAACCCCGATCCCTTTCGGCGACGGCGTGATCCTGCGCGGCACGCTCGTGCTGACCCCGCAGGAGGAAACCACCTTCGTCAGCGCGGATAGAAATCCCGACTGAACTGCATCTGCGACGTCGCGCCGTTCTCGCGGACGATCTGCACGTCGAAGCGCAGCGTGTCCGGCGGGGATACCTCGACGGTGCCGACGTAATCGAGCAGCGCCTGCGGCGATCCGGGATCGCCGCTGCGCAGTTCGCGCATGTCGATGACGTGCTTGCGGCCGCGCAGGTCGCTCGCGGTAGCGACGATCCGCGCCGGAAGCGCGGTTTCCTGCGCGCCTTCGCCCTGCCGCACGCCGATGAGCAGCATCACCGTGTCGTCGTTGCGCGCGATGCCGTACTGGCGCGCGACCGGTTCGCTCAAGGTCGAGGTGGGAATCGCGGACGCGCGGATCGTGACATCGCCGATGCGGCTGACCGCTTCCTGCGACGCCGATGCGCTCGCGGGCGCCGAGGGAGGCCCAGGCGGCGCGCTTCCGCCGCAGGCAGTGAGCGCGACGGACAGCAGGGACGCGGCGAAGGCGTGGCGCGGGCTGGGAACGTGCATGGTTCGCTCCGGTCAGTCGTTGGCGGCGGACAGCTGGCGGCCGCGTTCGGTCGCCGCCGCGATGGCGCGGTCGACCAGTTCGCGGAAGCCGCCCGCCTCGAAGGTTTCGATCGCCGCCTGCGTGGTGCCGCCGGGGGACGTCACCCGCGTGCGCAGCACGTCGGCGGGTTCGTCCTGCTTCACCAGCATCGTCGCGGCGCCGAGCAGCGTCTGCCGGACCAGCGCCCGCGCGGCATCGGCGGGCAGGCCCTGTGCGATGCCCGCGGCCTGCATCGCCTCGGCGAGCAGGAACACGTAGGCCGGGCCGCTGCCGGAAACGGCGGTCACCGCGTCCATCGTCGCTTCGTCGTCGATCCAGACCGTGGGTCCGACGGCATCGAGCAGCGCATCCGCCTCGGCGCGTTGGGCATCGTTCGTGCGCGCGTTGGCGAACAGGCCGGTGATGCCGGCGCCGAGCAGCGCGGGCGTGTTCGGCATCGCGCGCACGATGGGGAGGTCGCCGCCGAGCCAGCGCTCGAGCTGCGCGGTGGTGATGCCGGCGGCGATCGACACCACCACCGGGCGATGCGCCTGCGCCAGCGGAGCAAGGGCCGCGCAGACCTCGCGCATGACCTGCGGCTTCACCGCGAGCACCCAGACGTCCGCGCCCTCGGCCGCGGACGTGGCGTGCTCGGCGCAGGTCACGCCGAAGTCGGTCTGCAGGGCATCGCGCAGGGCGGCGACGGGCTCGGCGACGCGGATGGCGCCCGCCGGGCGGCCGCGTGCGACGAGGCCGCCGATCAGGCTGCGGGCCATGTTGCCGCCGCCGATGAAGGCGACGGTCGGGGTGCGGGGAGCGGAATCGTTCATGCCGGGAGGATACCAACGCGACCGACGCCGCCCGTGCTACGCGCCTTTCGGCGGCCGCGCCCCGAACAGTGCGGTGCCGATGCGCACCATCGTCGCCCCTTCGGCGATCGCGATGGCGTAGTCGTCGCTCATGCCCATCGACAGCGTGTCGACGGTCGGATATCCGGCGCGCAGCGCGTCGAACAGCGCGTGCGTTCGGCGGAAGGCGTCGCGGCGACGTTCCGGATCCGGATGCGGGGTCGGGATCGCCATCAGCCCACGCAGGCACAGTCGCGGCTCGGCGGCGATGGTCCGCGCGAGGGCGGGGACGTCGTCGGGCTGGCAGCCGTGCTTGCTGGCCTCGTCGTCGATGTTCACCTGGATCAGCACGTTCAGCGGCGGGCGATCGGCGGGGCGGTGGCGCGCCAGCGCCTCCACGAGCTTGGGGCGGTCGACCGTCTGGACCCAGTCGAACAGGGCCGCGGCGACCGGGGCCTTGTTCGACTGCAGGTGACCGATGAGGTGCCATTCCAGCCCGCGGCCGGCGAGTTTGGCGGCCTTGCCGGCCGCCTCCTGGACGTAGTTCTCGCCGAAGGCGCGCTGGCCGGCATCGGCCAGTTCCGCGACGGCGGTCGCATCCTGGGTCTTGCTGACTGCGAGCAGGCGCGGGCCTGGCCTGCCGGCGGAGGCGGCCGCGTTTTGAAGCTGGAGCGTAATGTCCTTCAGGGCGCGCGCGCGCACGTCTCAGTTCCTGACAAAAGTGCTGGAAATGGGGCAAGGGGGCAGGGCTATACTGCCGTCAGGGGAAATTCCGTACCACCGTTTCATTCCAGCTGTGCAGGGGAGCACGAATGGATATCGCCGAACTTCTGGCGTTCTCGGTCAAGAACAAAGCATCCGACCTGCACCTGTCCGCCGGCCTGCCGCCGATGATCCGCGTGGACGGCGACGTTCGCCGCATCAACATCCCGGCCTTGGACCACAAGCAGGTCCACGCGCTGGTGTACGACATCATGTCGGACAAGCAGCGCCGCGATTACGAGGAATTCCTCGAAGTCGACTTCTCGTTCGAGATTCCCGGCCTGGCGCGCTTCCGCGTCAACGCGTTCAACCAGAACCGCGGCGCCGGCGCGGTGTTCCGTACGATTCCGTCGGAAGTGCTCACGCTCGACGATCTGGGTTGCCCGCCGATCTTCCGCGAGCTGATCCAGCAGCCGCAGGGCCTGATCCTGGTGACCGGTCCGACCGGCTCGGGCAAGTCGACCACGCTCGCGGCGATGATCGACCACATCAACAAGAACGAATACGGCCACATCCTCTCCGTCGAGGATCCGATCGAATTCGTGCACACCTCGCAGAAGTGCCTGATCAACCAGCGCGAGGTGCACCGCGACACGCACGGCTTCAACGAGGCGCTGCGTTCGGCGCTGCGCGAAGACCCCGACTACATCCTCGTCGGCGAGTTGCGCGACCTGGAAACCATCCGCCTGGCGCTGACCGCCGCGGAAACCGGCCACCTGGTGTTCGGCACGCTGCACACCTCGTCGGCGGCCAAGACCGTGGACCGAATCATCGACGTGTTCCCCGCCGGCGAGAAGCCGATGGTGCGCTCGATGCTGTCCGAATCGCTGCGCGCGGTGATCTCGCAGTCGCTGCTGAAGAAGGTCGGCGGCGGTCGTACCGCGGCGTGGGAAATCATGGTCGGCATCCCGGCCATCCGTAACCTGATCCGCGAGGACAAGGTCGCGCAGATGTACTCGGCGATCCAGACCGGCCAGAACTACGGAATGATGACGCTCGACCAGCACCTGCAGGACCTCGTCAAGCGCGGCCTGATCCTGCGTCCGCAGGCGAAGGAATATGCGAAGGACAAGCGGTTGTTCGAGTAATTCCGGGATTGGGGAATCGGGATTCGGGATTCGTAAAACCGCGGAGCGGGATCGGGTCGGGACGCAGGGGCGGTCGCTCCAGCCAATCCCGCAGGCCAGATCGCCGGTCGCGGCCAAGGGGAAAAACGCATGAGCACCAACACCACCGGCACCACGCCCGCCACGAACGCCTCCGGCGCCATCGACTTCACCTCGTTCCTGAAGCTGATGGCGCACCAGAAGGCGTCGGACCTGTTCATCACCGCCGGCATGCCGCCGTCGATGAAGGTGCACGGCAAGATCGCGCCGATCACGCCCAACGCCCTGACGCCGCAGCAGTCGCGCGACATGGTGCTGAACGTGATGAATCCGCAGCAGCGCGAGGAATTCGAGAAGACGCACGAGTGCAACTTCGCCATCGGCGTCGCCGGCGTCGGCCGCTTCCGCGTGAGCTGTTTCTACCAGCGCAACCAGGTCGGCATGGTGCTTCGTCGCATCGAGACGAAGATCCCGACGGTGGAAGAACTGAACCTCCCGCCGGTGATCAAGACGCTGGCGATGACCAAGCGCGGCATCATCATCTTCGTCGGCGCGACGGGCACGGGTAAGTCCACCTCGCTCGCGGCGATGATCGGCTACCGCAACCTCAACTCGACCGGCCACATCATCACCATCGAGGACCCGATCGAATTCGTGCACAAGCACGAGGGCTGCATCATCACGCAGCGCGAAGTGGGCATCGACACCGACAGCTGGGAAGCGGCGCTGAAGAACACGCTGCGCCAGGCGCCGGACGTGATCATGATCGGCGAGGTGCGCACGCGCGAAGGCATGGACCACGCCATCGCCTTCGCCGAAACCGGCCACCTGGTGCTGTGCACGCTGCACGCCAACAACGCCAACCAGGCGATGGACCGCATCATCAACTTCTTCCCGGAAGACCGCCGCCAGCAGCTGCTGATGGACTTGTCCCTGAACCTGAAGGGCGTGGTCGCGCAGCAGCTGATCCCGACGCCGGACGGCAAGGGCCGCCGCGTGGCGATGGAAATCCTGCTGGGCACGCCGCTGGTGCAGGACTACATCCGCGATGGCGAGATCCACAAGCTCAAGGAAGTGATGAAGGAATCCGTGCAGCTGGGCATGAAGACCTTCGACCAGGCGCTGTTCGAGCTGTACCAGGCCGGCGAGATTTCCTACGAGGACGCGCTGCGCTACGCCGACTCGCAGAACGAAGTGCGCCTGCGCATCAAGCTCGCGCAGGGCGGCGACGCGAAGACGCTCGCGGCCGGGCTCGACGGCGTGGAGCTGGCACAGGTCCGCTGATCCCCGGTCCTTCGAGCTACGCAGAAGCCCCGCGGAAGCGGGGCTTTTCGTTTTCACTTGAGACGTTGCGGATCGCCGCGCCTACGTGGAGACGCGCGAGGACGCCTGCAGCCACTGCATCAGCTCCGCGATTTCCACCGGCTTGATGAAGTGGCGATCGAAGCCCGCCTCGAGCGCGCGCTTCACGTCGTCGGGCTGGCCGTAGCCGCTGATCGCGATCAGGTGCACCGCATCGCCGCCCGGCGCATGGCGCACGCGGCGCGCAACCTCGAAGCCGTCGATGTCGGGCAGGCCCAGGTCGAGCAGCACGATCTCCGGCCGCCACGCATGGATTAGATCCAGCGCGCCGGTGCCGTCGCGCGCGGTGCGCACCAGCGCGCCCTGGATCTCCAGCAGCACCGCCAGCGAGTCGGCGTAATCTTCGCGGTCGTCCACGACCAGGATGCGCCGCGCGACGAGCGAACCGGCGCGCGAAGGCTCATCCGCCGCGGTGTCGTCGACCGCGTCGCGCGAACGAAGCGGCAGCCGGACGATGAATTCCGACCCCTGTCCCGGCCCGTCGCTCTGCGCGCGCACCGTGCCGCCATGCAGCTCGACCAGCTGCTTGACGATGGTGAGGCCCACGCCCAGCCCGCCCTGCGAACGCGCGAGTCCGCGCTCGGCCTGCGCGAAAAGATCGAACACGCGCTCGGTGACTTCGCGCGACATGCCGATGCCGTTGTCGCTCACGCGCAGTTCGGCGTTGCCGTCCTCCACGCCGACGGCCACGCGGATGCGCCCGCCAGGATCGGTGTATTTGACGGCATTGCCGATGAGGTTGAGGGCGATCTGTTCCAGCCGGCCCGGGTCGCCGACGACGCGCACCGGCTCGCCCGTCGCGACCAATTCGAGTTCGTGCCCCTTGCTGCCGATCATCGGCTGCAGGCTGGCCAGCGCGTGGTGCGCGACCGACTGCAGGTCGCACGGCTCCTGCCGCAGCGTGATCAGCCCGCGCGTGATGCGCGAGACGTCGAGCAGGTCGTTGACCAGGTCCGTCAGCAGGGTGACCTGCCGGTCGATCAGCGCCGAGCAGCGTGAAGTCGAAACCGCATCGGGGCTGTTCAGCAGCAGGTAACTCGCGTTGCGGATCGCCGCGATCGGATTGCGCAGTTCGTGCGCGAGCATCGCGAGGAATTCGTCCTTGCGACGCGCGGCATCGCGCAGCGCGGCTTCGCTCTCGCGCAACGCGGCGGCGGTGCGCCGGCGCGCGGTGGCTTCGCTGTCGCGCGAGATGATGATCGCGGCGGTCTGCGTGAGACGCCCGACCAGCTCGATGTGGCGCGGCGTGGCCTCGCACGGGACCGGCCAGTACAGCGCGAACGTGCCGACGAACGTGCCGGCGGCGGTGTGGATCGGGAAACTCCAGCACGCGCGATAGCCGAAGCGTTCCGCCAGCCACCGCCACGGCTCCCAGCGCGGCTCCTCGCGCACGTCGGAGGTCAGCACCGGCGTGCCCGTCGAGGCCGCCAGCCCGCAGGCGAGGGATTCCGGGCCGATCAGGAAGCCGCTCACCTCCTTCGCGTACTCGTTGCCCATGCCGACGACGTGGTTGAGCCGCTTGCCCTCCGGATCGACGAGATAGAACGCCGCGCGCACGCCGTCGTCGAGCTCGTGCGTCGCCGTCCGCACGAGGATGCCCAGCGAGGTGGGCAGCGGTTCGCCGTCCATCGCGGCCTGCATCGCTTCCTTCTGCCCGGTCATCCAGGCTTCGCGCTCGCGCAGTTCGGCTTCGGTCTGGCTGCGTTCGAGCAGGTCGGCGGCCTGGCGCACGAGGATGTCGAACAGGCGGAACTGGTCCGCCGTGGGCCGGTACGGGCTGCGCCAGTGCGTGGACAGCATGCCGAGCAGGCGCCCGCCGCGCGTGACCAGCGGCGTGGCCTGCACGGCGACCAGGCCGACGCGGCGATACATCGCGAGATCCTCTTCGGACGTGGAAGGATCCGCGGTGACGTCGCTGCACATGAACCGCTCGCCGAGCCGCAGCGCAGACCCTGAACTGCAGGTGGAAGTGGAGCGCACGACGCCCCAGAACTGCTCGGCTTCGGCCGGGAAGCCGCGCGCCACCATCAGCCGAAGCTGCGGCCCGTGCGCGCCTGTTTCGAGCACCTGCAGGCTGCCGAAATCCGAACGCATGATCGCCATCGCCGCATCCACCAGCTTGCGGTAGATGACGCCGCCGTCTTCCTGGCTGATCAGCTCGGCGCTGATCTGGTGCAGCAGCACCGTATCGGCCAGCTGGGTGGCCGTCAGCGGCGCGGCGTCGGAAGGCGCCGGCGTGGCCGAAGGGGCGAGCTGCTGCCCGTAGGGTGTGGTCATCGCGTACGCCCTGGGGTTCGCGTGCCCTACGTTACACCCGCCCGCAGAGGCCGGTGTGAGCGCGCACGGCGCTCGCAGCAGACGCCGCGGGAATTGCGAGCCGGTATCGTCACGCCGCGCGAATGCTTCGTCGGCGCGGGCGCACCTGCCGCCGCGTGCGTTGACGCGACCCTTCACGCCGATGGCACAAGATGCGTGGATGCACGATCGACAGATTCCGACCGATGGCTGCCACCCATAGCCCGGGGCGGCCAGGCGACCCGGCACGGACGAACGACCTGCGGGTCCAGCTGGCGCTGGATGCCGCGGGCCTGGGAAGTTTCATCTGGTACCCGGCGGACGACCGCGGCGTGCCGGATGCGCGCCTGCTCGCGTTGTTCGGCCTGCCGCCCGGTTCGTCCCTCAGCCTGGCGCGCGCGTTGGCCTCGACGATCCATCCCGACGATCGCGAAACGTTTCGCGATGCCATGGATCGCGCGCTCGACCCGGACGGCACGGGCCTGCTGCAGGAAGACGTCCGCATCGTCCGCCCCGATGGCTCGCAGCGGTGGATCGCCGTCAGCGGGCAGACCTCGTTCGAAGGCGCGCCACCGCAGCCGACACGCATGGACGGCGTGGCGATGGACATCACCGATCGCAAGCAGGCCGAGGCCGTGCTGCGCGCGAACGCGCGGACGCAGCGTTTCCTGCTCGCGCTGGGCGACGCGCTGCGCCCGCTCGCCGATGCAGGCGCGATCATGCGCACGGCGATGGGGATGCTGGCCGAGCACCTGGACGTCAACCGCGGCTACTACGGCGAGGTCGAACACAACGGCACGTACTGCCGCGTGCGCGACAGCTTCAACCGGGGCGTGCAGAGCCTGGACGGCCGCTATCGGCTGGACGATTACAGCCCGTCGAAGATGGACCTGCTGCGCGCGGCGCGAAACCTCGTCATCACCGATGCCGAACACGATGCCGATATCGGGCAGGCCGAGCGCGACCGCTACCTCGCGCTGAGCATCCGCTCGCTGATCAACGTGCCGCTGGTGAAGAACGAGCACTTCATCGCCGTGCTCGGCGTCAGCGACGAGCGCGCCCGCGACTGGAGCGAGGAGGAGATCGAGGTCGTGCGCGAAACCGCCGAGCGCACGTGGGCCGCGGTGGAACGCGCGCGTGCCGAAGCCGCGCTTCGACAGAGCGAGAAGCGCTTCCAGCAGGTCGCGCGGAACCTCGATGCGGCGTTCTACGTCGTGGACATGTCGCAGGACCGCATGCACCACCTCAACGACGCGCATCGCCGCCTGTGGTCGATCGAACCGGCGCGGCGACGCGAAGCGTGGTTCCAGCGCGTGCATCCCGACGACGCGCAACGCGTGCGCGCGCTGCACGAGTCGTTCGCGCTGGGCAAGTCGTCGGCGTTCGACGCGCAGTACCGCATCGTGCTCGACGACGCCTGCGTGCGCTGGGTGCACGACCGCGCCGTGGTCGGCAGCCGCAACGAGGACGGTCGCGTGCGCACCGTCACCGGCATGATGCAGGACATCACGCAGCAGAAGCACGACGCGCGCCTGCTGCGGCAATCGGAAGAGAAATACCGCCACCTGTTCGACTCCATCGACCAGGGCTTCACGCTGATCGAGATGATCTTCGAGGGTGAGCGCGCGGTGGATTACCGCTTCGTCGAGATCAACCCGGCCTTCGAGCGGCAGACCGGCCTGGTCAATGCGCTCGGCCGCACCATGCGCGAATGCGCGTCCGACCACGAGCAGGCCTGGTTCGATACCTACGGCGAAGTCGCGCGCACCGGAAAGCCGCTGCGATTCGAGCGTCGCGCCGACGCGCTGGATCGCGATTTCGACGTGTACGCCTTCCGCGTCGGGCCGGCGGATGCGCCGAAGGTCGCGGTGCTGTTCGCCGACATCACCGATCGACGCCTGATGGAGGACGCGCTGCGCCAGGCCGATCGCCGCAAGGACGAATTCCTGGCGACGCTCGCGCACGAATTGCGCAATCCGCTCGCGCCCCTGCGCACCGGGCTGGAGCTGCTTCGCCGCTGGAACGTGCGCGAGGATGCCGGCGCGACGCTGGGCATGATGGAGCGGCAGGTTCGCCATCTGGTGCGCATGGTGGATGACCTGCTCGACATCAGCCGCATCAGCCGCGGCAAGGTGGAGCTGGATCGTCGTCGCGTCGATCTCGTGCACGAGGTGCGCGTCGCCGCCGAGGCGATGCAGCCGACCTACGAAGCGGAGAACCGCACGTTGTCGATCGACCTGACGCCCTCGCCGCTGATGGTCTGCGCCGATACGACGCGCGTGATGCAGGTGCTCGGAAACCTGCTCAGCAACGCGCTCAAGTTCACGCCCGAAGGCGGGCACATCCGCGTGTCGCTCGCGCGCGAGGGCGACGAAGCGGTGCTGTGCGTGCGCGACGACGGTATCGGCATCGCCGATGACGACCTCGAACAGATCTTCGCCAGCTTCATGCAGGTCGACACTTCGCTCGAACGCGGGCAGAACGGTCTCGGCCTCGGGCTCGCCGTCGCAAAGGAACTCGTGTCGATGCACGGCGGCCGCATCCAGGCGCGCAGCAAGGGCCTGGGCGAAGGCAGCGAATTCATGGTCCGCCTGCCGCTGGACGAAATCCCCGAAACGTTCGAGTTCGAACCGGTCGATGTGTCAGGCGCGCCGCTGGTGGTCGAGTGCCCGGACGCGCACGCATGGAGGCGCGTGCTGGTGGTCGACGACAACCGCGCCTCCGCCGACACCCTGGCACTGCTGCTGCGGTTGTCGGGCTTCGAAGTCGCCGTCGCTTACGAGGGGCAGCAGGCGGTTGATCGCGCGAGGGCATGGCGCCCGGATGCGGTGGTGATGGACATCGGCATGCCCGATCTCAACGGCTTCGAGGCCTGTCGTGCGATGCGCGACGACGCGTTAGGCCGGCCGTTCGTGGCGATCGCACTGACCGGCTGGGGCGGTGCGGACGCGAAGCAGGCCAGTCGCGACGCCGGCTTCGACCTGCACCTGGTGAAACCGGCCGAGCCGAGCGCGATCACCGAGCTGCTGGAAATGCGGCTGTCCGCGCTGGCGCGGCAGCCGTCCTGACGATCAGAGCTTGCGCCGCCACGCGGGATCCAGTGGCGGCTTGAGCTTCAGGATCTCCTTCTGCGCGGGGCAATCGTCGCGGTGCGCGCCGGGCAGGTAGCCCAGGCTCATCAGGAACTCGTTGGTGATCTCGCCGCCGGTGAAGCGGAAGGTCCTCTTGAACAGCTTGATCCAGCCGGCCTTGTCGCGGCGCTTGCCGGCATCGTCGAGCAGGTGCGCATCGAGCCATTGCGCGAAGCTGCCATGCGATGCGCGCAGCTCGCGGATCACCTTCGCGTTGTGGATCGCCGCATCCACTTTCAGGCGGTTGCGGATGATGCCCGCATCATTCAACAGGCGCTCGCGATCCTTGTCGCCGTACCTGGCGACCTTGTCCACGTCGAAGCCGCTGTACGCGCGATGGAATCCCTCGCGCTTGCGCAGCATGGTCTCCCAGCTCAGTCCGGCCTGGTTGATCTCGAGGATCAGGCGCTCGAACAGCACCGCTTCATCGCGCTGCGGGAATCCGTACTCGGTGTCGTGGTAAGGGCCGTGGAGCGGGTGGCCGGGGGCGGAGTCGCAGTAGCCGGACATTGGATTTCGCTGGTTTGGTGGTGTGGAGGCTGGGCGGTGCGTGGTGCTTGTCGCGTCACGTCACGAAGCGTCGCGTTCGCTTCGCGTGCCGCGTGCCGCGTGCCGCTTGTTGCTTCTTGCTGTTGCTCTTTGCTCGTCATTCCCGCGAAGGCGGGAATCCAGGGGCGTTCCACGCTTTCCCCATCAGCTTGGGCGGCTTTCGCCGTGATGATGGCGCATGGAGGCACGCATGCATCCGGCCATGCGAAGACTGCGATGCAGCACGAGCCGTGTCACTTCGCCGGAGTCGCGAACGCCTCCAACCCCAGCGTCTCCAGCCCCTGCTCGAAGCGGATGTCGATCGGGATCTTCGCGTCCTTCAGCCGCGCCAGGTCCGACGCGAGCTCGGGTTTGATCACGCCCATCGTCTCGGTCATCCGCTTGGCTTCGGCGTAATCGCCGTCGCCCTGCACGGTAAGCAGCTTCGCGCTGAGCGCGTTCATCGCCTCGCGCATCTTGTCGAAGTCGACGCGGTAGCGCCCGTCGGCGTCGCGCGTGAACGCGCCGCGCTCGGCGAAGAAGTTGAAGCGCACCATGTTCGCCTTGCCGTGCGCGTCGCTCGCGCCGAAACGCACCGAACGCAGGATGCCCGCGAGGAAGGTCACGTAGCCGTCCATCAGCTTGTTTTCGTCGAGTTCGCCCTGGCGGCTGAGTGCGTCGATCATGTACAGCCCGAGGATGTCGGCCTTGCCTTCCTCGAAGCTGGAGGAATATTCCTTCAGCGCCTCGTCGACCGTGCCCTTGCCGTCGAGCGTCTTCTTGATGCCCAGGCCATGCGCGACTTCATGGAACATCACGTCCTCGAAGAACGCATCGAACGTGACGTGCTTGAGCTGGTCCTTCGCGATCAGCTGGTTCGCGATCGGCACCAGGATCGCGTCGAACTTCGCGCGCATCACGTTCTCCAGCTGGAGCCGGCGCGTGCCCTTCTTCAGCTGCACTTCCTCGTCGTTGGGCAGATTGATCGCGATCGTCTTGCCGCCGACGTTCGCATTGCCGCCGTAATGGACGACCTGATACGCGTTGAGGTCGGCGTCGGAGCCGGGCATTTCCGCCTTGTATTTCGCGTCCACCGGCAGGCCCTTCTGCAGCGCCGGCAGGAAACTCGCGAACCGCGCGAGCTTCTGGCTCCACTCCACGTCCTTCACCAGCACCAGGCCTTCGTAGGCGGCCTTGTAGCCGAAGAGCTGGTCTTCGTAGGTCTCGATCGGGCCGATGACGACGTCGACCGGATTGGTCTTCATGTCCATCCACGCCATGTCGCTCGGGCGGAAATCGTCGCTCAGCAGCGCGTCGGCGCGCATGTTCAGGTAATTGCCGAACGACTTGTCGCTGCTGAGCTTCGCCGCCTCGCGCAGCAGCGTCGCGATGCGCTCGAGCTCGGGCTTGTAGGCCACGTGATAAGGCACCGTGACGAGCTTGCCGTTCTCGCGACGCAGCAGGGTGTAGTTGGACGTCTTGTCCGGCAGTTGCGCGGCTTCGAACTCGGCCTTGGTCATGTCGGCCGGATAGAACGGGCCGCCCGGCGGTCGCGGGCCGACGCCGTCGATGAAGGGCGTGTCTTCGTTCAGGCGATCCCACGGGCCGAAATTGATCTCCGCCAGTTCGCGCGTGGCCGCATCCGGCGCGCGCGCCAGCAGCGCGGCGCGATCGCCGTCCCAGGACTGCTTCCAGTACAGGTCGTTGGTGACCTCGCTGGCTTCCACCAGCAGCGCGATCATGCGGCGCGTGTTCTCGTCGAAGCGCGAGAGATCGGCCTTCAGCGGCACCACGGCGTAGTCGCCGGCGTGCGCGGCGGCGTAGGACGTTGCGGCGGGCGCTTGCGCGGGCGTGGACGCCGCGGGCGCGGCTTCGGGCGGGTTCGCACGCTGGCAGGCGGCGAGGGCGACGACGGCCAGGCAGGCCAGGACGAGCGGGCGCTGTGCGGAAGACATGACGGCGGCGTTGGGCACGGGGAAAGTCGCCATCGTACGCCGTGCCGCGATGCGGCACGCATCACGCCGGGCGGGCTAGAATGCGGCCATGTCCGTTACGCCCACGCCACTGGCCAACCAGCTGCTGATCGCGCTGCCCGCGCTGGCCGATTCGAACTTCGCGCGCAGCGTGGCGCTGATCTGCCAGCACGACGCCGACGGTGCCATGGGCATCGTCGTGAACCGCGCTTCCGAATACACGCTGGGTGAAGTGCTCGGCCAGATGGGCCTGGAAGGCGGCGACGAAACCATGCGCGCGCAGCCGGTGCTCGCCGGGGGGCCGGTGCATCCCGAGCGCGGCTTCGTGCTGCACGACGGCGGCATGCAGTGGGATTCGACGATGGCGATCACCGAACACCTGTTCCTTACGACCTCGCGCGACATCCTCGAAGCGATGGCGCGCGGCGAAGGCCCCGAGAACGCGATCGTCGCGCTGGGCTGCGCCGGCTGGGGTTCGGGCCAGCTGGAACACGAGCTGACCGAGAACGACTGGCTCACCGCACCGGCCGACGCCGAGCTGCTGTTCGAGCTGCCGCTGGATGCGCGCTGGCAGGCCGCCGCCGGTCGCATCGGCGTCGATTTCGCGCACCTGGCCGACTACGCCGGTCACGCCTGATGGCGGCCTCGCCCGACAAGCCCGGCATCCGTCGCGACGGCACCGTGCTGGGCTTCGACGTGGGCGCGCGCCGCATCGGCGTCGCCGTCGGCAGCGCGTTCGGACACGGCGCACGCGCGCTGGCCGTGATCGACGTGCACGGCCACGGCCCGGACTGGGCCTCGATCGACCGGCTGCGCAGCGAATGGCGGCCCGACGGCCTGATCGTCGGCGACCCGATGGCGCTGGACGGCGGCGACCAGCCGATCCGCCTGCGCGCGCACGCCTTCGCGCGCGAGCTCGCGCAGCGCTACAACCTGCCGGTGGTGCTGGTCGACGAGCGCATGAGTTCGATCGAAGCCGCGCAGCGGTTCGCATCCGATCGTGCCGAAGGCCGCAAGCGTCGCCGCGACGCCGAAGCGCTCGACGCCGTCGCCGCCGCGGTCATCATCGAACGCTGGCTCGCGTCGCCCGACGACGCGCTCGACCTTTCCGATCTTCCCGATTCCACGAAATCGAACCGGCCGACGCCGCCTCCGACCGCATGAACAACACGCACCTTCCGCGCCATCTGCTCACGCTCGATGGCCTGCCTTTCGACGCGCTCGATGCACTGCTCACGCGCGCGCAGGCCTTCGCCGACGGCCATTACGACCGTCGCGCGCTCGACGGCATCGCGGTGTGCACGCTGTTCTTCGAACCGTCCACGCGCACGCGCATGAGCTTCACGCTCGCCGCGCAGCGCCTGGGCGCGGACGTGCTGAACTTCGACGCGTCCACCTCGTCCACGCGCAAGGGCGAAACCGCGCTGGACACCCTGAAGAACCTCGAAGCGATGGGCGTGCGCGGCTTCGTCATCCGCCATCACGAAGATGGCGCGGTGGCCGCGCTCTCGCAGCACGTCGAACTCGGCACGGCACTGGTCAATGCCGGCGACGGCCGCAGTGCGCATCCGACGCAGGGCCTGCTCGACATGCTCACGCTGCGGCAGGCAAAGGGGCACGACTTCTCGAAGCTGAAGGTTGCGATCGTCGGCGACGTGAAGCATTCGCGCGTCGCGCGCTCGGACCTGCAGGCGCTGCGCACGCTCGGCACCGGCGAGATCCGCGTGTGCGGCCCGGCATCGCTGCTGCCGAACGATGGCACGCTCGACGGTTGCGTCGTCTCGCACGATCTCGATGCCGCACTGGACGGCGTGGACGCGGCGATGATGCTGCGCCTGCAACGCGAACGCATGGAAGAAGGTCTGGTCGCCTCGCTCGACGACTACCACCGCGAATTCGGTCTCACCGCGCAACGCCTCACGCGCGCCGCGCCCGATGCGGTGGTGATGCATCCGGGCCCGATCAACCGCGGCGTGGAAATCACCGACGAAGTGGCCGACGGTCCGCAGTCGCTGATCCTGCGCCAGGTGAGCAACGGCGTCGCCGTGCGCATGGCGGTGCTGGAGGCGTTGCTGCGCGGGTGACACCCGTCATCCCCGCGAAAGCGGGAGCCAGGCCGGGTGCGTCGGGGCACTCGCCTAGCGGCGAATCGCTGTTTGGTCATTCCGGCGAAAGCTGGAATCCATGTTGATCTTCGCTGCTAATCCGCGGCCTCCAGTTCACGCATGAATTGCGGGTGCGTGCGACAGCACGCCAGCCCTCACCCCAACCCCTCTCCCGCAGGCGGGAGAGGGGCTCCAGAATCGAACTGCTCTACGGTGAGCGGGCGGGGCTCGGTAATCAGAACAACCCGCCCTTACGCTGCTGCGCGAACGCCCAGGTCCACAGTTCGGGGGTGGCATACGCGGCGTCCCAGCTGTTGTGGCCGAGCTCGGCGAACTCGGTGTAGCGCACGTTGCCGCCCACGTTGCGCAGCGCTTCGACGAAGTGGCGCGACTGGTCCGGGGTCACGACGTCGTCTTTCCCGCCGTGGAAGGCCCACACCGGCAGCTTCTGCAGTTTCTGTGCGGCCGCGAGGAAGGGATCGGGCGCCAGCGCCACGCCCTCGACCTGCAGGTGTTCCTTCAGCGCGGGTGGCTGGGTGATGCCGCCGCAGACCGGCACCAGCGCGGCGAAGCGGCGCGGTTCCATGATCGCCAGTTCCAGTACGCCGTAGCCGCCGCGCGACATGCCGGTGAGCACGATGCGGTCCTCGTCGCCGTCGAATTCGTCGATCGCGGCATCCAGCGCAGCCAGCGCGACGCGCGCCTGCGTGCCGGTCCAGGACGTGCCGTCCGGCGACTGCGGGAAGACGACGATGGCCGGGAACGTCTTCGCGTGTTCGCGCACGAACGGGCCGAGGCCGACGTCGACCTGGCGCTGGTTGTCGGTGCCGCGCTCGCCGGAGCCGTGCAGGAACAGCACGGTCGCCGGATGCTTCCCGCCGGCCTGTCGCGACGGCACGAAGACCTGGTAGCGATGGCTGCCGCCGTCGACCACGACGCTGCGTTCGACGAACCGGCCCGGCGGCACCTCGCGCGGTGTGGTCGCGCAGGCGGCGAGTGCGAGCGCCAGGGCGACGACGGCGAGGCGGGTCAGAAGGGAAAACGCGGAACGCGGAAACGAAGGCATGGACGGACTCCTGGCATCGGCCCGCATGATTGGCGCAGCCGCGGCGCATCGCAATGGCGTGCGTCGCAGATCGCGACGCGGGGCCGCATCGGGCGCCTCAGCGCAGCAGGATGATCGTCGCCAGCCCGAGGAAGGTGAAAAAGCCCATGACGTCGGTCACCGTCGTCAGGAAGATGCCGGACGCGAGCGCCGGGTCGTAACCGAAGCGCCGGATCGTCACCGGCACCAGCACGCCGGCCACCGCCGCGAACAGCAGGTTCGCCGTCAGCGCGGTCGCGATCACGATCGACAAGCCGACGCTGTGGAACCACAGCAGCACGATCAGGCCCAGCAGGGTGCCGAGCACCAGGCCATTGAGCAGCGCGACGCGTGCTTCCTTCCACAGGAGCGTGCGCACGTTCGCCGCGCCGACCTGGCCCAACGCGAGGCCTCGCACCATCAGCGCCAGCACCTGCGTACCGGCGTTGCCGCCCATGCCCGCGACGATGGGCATCAGCACGGCCAGCGCGACCAGCTTGTCGATCGTGTCGGCGAATTCGCCGACGACACTCGCCGCGAGGAAGGCGGTGGCGAGGTTGATCGAGAGCCAGATCAGCCGTCGACGCATCGCGCGCCAGACCGGGCTGAACAGGTCCTCGTCCTCGTCCAGGCCGGCGGCGCTCAACGCCTGGTGCTCGGCCTGGTTGCGGATGATGTCGACGACGTCGTCGATGGTGATGCGGCCGAGCAGGATGTTGTTGTCGTCCACCACCGGCGCGCTTAGCCAGTCGTGGTCGGAGAACTTGCGCGCGACCTCGTTGGCCGATTCCTCGACGTCGATTGCCGGCTGTTCGTCGTCGATCAGCTTGTTGATCGGCGTGCCGGGCTCGTGCGTCAGCAGCGCCGCCAGCGCGATGCGCCCCAGGTACTGGTGGCGCCGGCTGACCACGTACAGGTGGTCGGTGTGCTCGGGCAGTTCGCCGCGCAGGCGCAGGTAACGCAGCACCACGTCGATGGTGGTGTCGGTGCGCACCGTCACCACGTCGGGGTTCATCAGTCGGCCGGCGGTGTCCTCCGGGTACGACAGCACCTGTTCGAGCCGCTCGCGGTTCTCGCGGTCCATCGACTTGAGGACTTCGTCGATGACGGTATCGGGCAGGTCCTCGACGAGGTCGGCGAGGTCGTCGATGTCGAGGTCTTCGACCGCGGCGATGATCTCGTCCGGGTCCATCTCGGCCAGCAGGCCTTCGCGCACGTCGTCGCCGACGTGCACCAGCACCTCGCCGTCGTCTTCCGCATCGACCAGCCCCCACACCACCGTGCGCTTGCCCGGCGGGAGCGATTCGAGGAGGTTGCCGATCTCGGCAGGGGAGAGCGTGTTGACCAGCCGGCGCACGGGGCCAAGGCGGCCGCTGTCCAGTGCATCGGAAAGCAGGCGCAGTTGGCGCGCGGTCTTGTCGTGGCGGACGGCTTCGGCCATGCGGGGCTTCCCGGGCTTCGTGAGAAGCGTGGTCGCGTCGGGCCGCTCGGGCACGACAGGGTCAGGTGTTCATCGCGACATTATCGCCCCGAACGCCGGGGATGCCCACCCCTTCGCGCGCATCGCCGATGCGGCATCACGCCACGACCGGCGCGTTCTCCGCGATCCATTCCTCGATGCCGGCGCGGTCGCGCGCGCGCAGCAGGGCAGGGGCGCGCGACTGCAGTTGCGCGAGGTCGCAATGGCGGATCGTGCGGCGCAGTTCCAGCAGCGTGGCCGGGTGCAGGCTGAATTCCATCAGCCCCAGCGCCAGCAGCATCGGTGCGAAGTGCGAATCGCCGGCCATCTCGCCGCACACGGCCACCGGCTTGTCGCGCTTCCGGGCCAGCTGGATGACGTCGCGCACCAGGCGGATCACCGCAGGATGCAGCGGCGTATAGAGGCTCGTCAGCGCCTCGTTGTTGCGGTCGGCCGCGAGCAGGTACTGCACCAGGTCGTTGGTGCCGATCGACAGGAAGTCCACGCTGCCGATGAACGCCGGCAGCGCGATCGCGGCCGCCGGCACCTCGATCATCGCGCCGAGCGGGATGTTGTCGGCGATCGCGTGGCCCTGTTCGCGAAGTTCCAGCGTGACGCGCTTGAGCGTGGCGCGCACCTGGCGCACTTCCTCGCGCGTGGAGATCATCGGCAGCAGGATCCGCAATGGACCGTAGCCGGACGCACGTACCAGTGCGCGCAGCTGCGCTTCCAGCAGCCCCGCGCGCGCGAGCGACAGGCGCACGCCGCGCAGCCCGAGTGCGGGATTGGGTTCATCGCGAAGCGCCAGCCCGGTGCGGTCCGCCTTGTCGGCGCCGAGGTCGAGCGTGCGGATCGTCACGGCGCGACCGGTCATGCCGAGCACGACGTCGCGATAGACGCGGAACTGCTCTTCCTCGTCCGGCAGTTCGTTGCGCTGCAGGAACAGGAATTCGGTGCGGTACAGGCCCACGCCGGCCGCGCCGAGCGCATGCGCTTCGGCGACGTCGTCGCGCGATTCGGCATTGGCGTAGAGCTTGATGTCCACGCCGTCGATCGTGCGCGTGGGTTCGCGGCGCAGGCGATGCAATTGCTTGCGTTCGCGCGCCAGCTCGCGGACGCGGCCGCGATGCGCGCGCAGGTCGTTCGCGTCGGGCTCGAGGATGACGTTGCCGGTGGCACCATCCACCGCGAGCACGTCGCCGTCGTTGATCCGCTGCAGCGCGCCTTCGGCACCGACGACCAGTGGCAGGTGCAGGCTGCGGGCGAGGATCGCGCTGTGCGACAGGATGCTGCCGGTGGTGGTGACGATCGCCATCACCCCCTGCGCCTGCAGTTGCGCGATTTCCGCCGGCGCGACGTTGTCGGTCACCAGGATCTCGCCCGCGACGCCGGGCATGCCCGCATCGTGGCGGTGCAGCGCGGCGTGGATGCGGCCGATTACCTGGTCGATGTCGTCCACGCGGCTGCGGAAATAGGCGTCGTCCATGGTCTGGAAGACCGAGGCGATGCGGTCGCGTTGCAGGCGCAGCGCGTAGTCGGCCGAATAGCGACCGGTGCGGATCAGTTCGTCCAATCCCTGCAGCAGTTCGGGATCGTCCAGCAGCAGGCTGTGCAGGTCGAGGAATTCGCCGACTTCGTGGGCGAGCGCGCCGTGGAGGCGTTCGCGCAGGGCGAACATTTCTTCGCGCACGGTCGCGATGGCCGCGTGCAGGCGGACGATCTCGCCCTCCACGCGCTTGGCGGGGATGTGTTCCTCGACGACTTCCAGTACGTGCGGCAGGCGGACGCGTGCGCGGCCGAGCGCGCTTCCGCGCGAGGCCCCGTGACCGACGAACGTCTGCCTCATCCGCGCCTCAGCTGTCTTCGTCGAAACGGCGTTCGAACAACGACACGACCGCCTGCGCGGCGTGCTCCTCGTCGTCGCCTTCCACGCGCAGGCGCACCTGCGTGCCCTGGCCGGCGGCGAGCAGCATCACGCCCATGATGCTCTTGGCGTTCACTTCGCGGCCCTTCGCCGTGAGCGTGGCGCTGCTGCGATAACCCGACAGCGTCTGCACGAGCTTGGCCGTGGCCCGCGCATGCAGGCCGAGTCGATTGCTGACGGTCAGTTCGTGCTCGATCATCGTCGCGTCCTCCGGGCCCGTTGCCGGTCCCGCGTGTGTGTTGCTCCAGTCATGCTTCTTCCAGCTGTTTCGCGCCCGACCGGCGTCAGGCTTCGTCCAGGATCACGCCGTTGCGCGCGCCGGCGGCGGCGACCGCCGGCAGTTCGTCCAGGCCCAGGTCGGCGTAGTTCATCACCCGCAGCAGCATCGGCAGACTCACCGCCGATACCCGCCGCACCGGCGTACCCAGCCGCGCGACCTTGGCCGCGAGATTGCTGGGCGTGGCGCCGTAGAGATCGGTCAGCACCAGCACGCCGTCGCCTGCATCCACGCGGCGCAGTGCCGCGCTGGCCTGCGGCAGCAGGGCGTCCGGGTCGCCTTCGAACGGCACCTCGAGTGCTTCGGTCCGCAGCGGCAACTGGCTCAGCAACCGGCGCGCCACCGCGACCAGCGCGGTGCCGATGCCTTCGTGGGTGATGAGGAGGATGCCGACGGCCATGGCGTCAACTTAACAGGTCCGGGTGACGGGCCGGAAGCCGGAAACAGGCCGTCTTGCGACTTCCGCGATGCTTGCCCCGCAAAGGCCCCGGAGTCGTGTTGAAGACGGTCACGAATCCGCAGCGCCGGATACGAGAACGGCCCGCGGGTGCGGGCCGTTCGGGGCGGGATGTCCCGCGCGATCACGTACGCGGCGGAGTGGTGCTGTCCTGCGGCGTGGTCTGGTCGGCCGGCGGCGTCGTGCCGTCGGTGGGCGGCGGGGTGGTGGCCGGCGGGGTCGTCGTATCCGTCGGGGTCGTCGTATCGGTCGGCGGCATCGTGCTGTCGGTCGGCGGTGTGGTGGTGTCCGCAGGCGGCGTGGTCGTGTCGGCCGGCGGGGTGGTGGTATCGGCCGGTGGCGTTTCGGTTGCCGGCGGGACGACGTCAGTTTCGTGCTTCTGGCAACCGGCCAAAGCCAGCGTCGAGGACACGAGGATCAGCGCGAGGGCGCCGGTGAGTCGATGGGTGTTCATTCGGTTGGTGCTCCTTTGGTCTCAGGGGAACGGCTTGTCGATGGGGTCTTGTCGTTGGGGCCCTGCGCGAGACGCGCGCGGTTCACGGCGGCGTCGAGGTATCGGTGCGCTGGTGGCCTGCTGCGTATTCGGCTTCAGACACCTGGCCGTCGCCGTCGCGATCGACCTGCGCGTAATGGCTGGTCAGTCGTGCATCGGCCGCGGCTTCGTCCTTGCTCACTTTGCCGTCGGCGTTGACGTCGAGGTCGGAGAAGCTGAGCGTGCGCGGGGTCGTATCGGTAGTACTGCCGGTCGGTGGCGACGTGGGCGTCGGCGGTTCGGTCCGCTGTGCGAGGGCAGGGGAAGCGAACGCGACGGCCATCGCGATCAGGACCGTTCGTGTCACGGTGGACTTTCGCATTGCACTCTCCTGCGGATGAGCGCCGTCGATCAGCGCAACCCGACCGTAGCCTTGGCACCGCAAGGCGCGTGCAAGCGTGATGCGAAAATTTCGTGAGGCGTGCTCATGCGAAGGCACGAGTCAGGACGCATTCACCGCGATGAGGCCGCCTTCGTTGCGGCGCCGTGAAGACGACCGGAATGCGGCGAAGATCGCGCGCCGATCAATCCAGCTCGCGATGATGCACGGCGACCTCGTCCCAGCCCTGCTCGCGCGCGTGCTCGGCGAAGCGTTCGGCCAGATACACCGAGCGATGGCGACCGCCGGTGCAGCCGAAGGCGATCGTCGCGTAGCTGCGCGTGCTGTCCACGTGCAGGCGCGGCAGCCACGTGTCGAGGAACGTGCGGATCTGCTCGAAGAACAGGTTCACGTCGGCCTGCGATTCCAGGTATTCGCGGATCGCCGCATCGCGCCCGGACAACGGGCGCAGCACCGGATCCCAGTGCGGGTTCGGAAGTGCGCGCGCATCGAAGACGAAATCCGCGTCCGGCGGCACGCCGCGACGGTACGCGAAGGATTCGAACAGCAGCGACATGCCGGTGTCGCCGCCGATACCGAACTCGGTGAGCACCTGCCGGCGCAGTTGGTGCACGTTGAGCGTGCTGGTGTCGACCACCGCGTCGGCGATGGATCGGAGCGGCTTGAGTACCTGCCGCTCCAGCGCTATCGCATCGGCGAGCGACAGCCCGAGGTGGCTCAGCGGATGGCGACGACGCGTGTCGGCGTAGCGCTTGAGCAGCGCACTTTCGTTCGCGTCGAAGAACACCAGCCGCGGATCCAGTCCGAGCTTGCCGACGGCTGACAGCCACTCCGGAATGTTGCTCAGGTCGCTGTGGCGGTTTCGCACGTCGATGCTCACCGCCATCTTTGCCGGCGCGCCATCGTCGGCCCGCATCACGCTGGCGACGAATTGCGGCAGCAGGTCCGCGGGCAGGTTGTCGACGCAGAAATAACCCAGGTCTTCGAACGTGCGCAGTGCGACGGATTTGCCCGAACCGGACATGCCGCTGACGATGACAAGCGTGGAGTTGGGCGTTTCGCTCATGGCGCTGGCAGGCGAAGGGAAGGTGCGCGGTCAGGAATCGCCGCGTTCGAGGAAGTTGCTGTGCCGCGCGATGAACGCCGCCGCCGGATCCAGCCCCTTCATGCGCAGGCTATGCAGGCGCGTGGCTGCTTCGGTCAGTACGGCGAGGTTGCGGCCGGGCATGACGGGCAGGGTGATCATCGGCACGTCGAGGTCGAGCACGCGACGCACGCCGCTGTCGCCGGTGAGCCGTTCCATGCCCATCGGCTTGGGTTCGGTCATCGGCCTGCCAAGGTGCACGATCAGTCGCAGGTACTTGTTGTTCTTCACCGCGGTGTCGCCGAACATCTGGCGGATGTTGAGCACGCCCAGGCCGCGTACTTCGAGCAGGTCCTGGAGCATTTCCGGGCACGTGCCGTCGAGGACGTCGGGCGCGATCTGCGTGAATTCGGGCGCATCGTCGGCGACCAGGCGGTGGCCGCGCGTCACCAGTTCCAGCGCGAGTTCGCTCTTGCCCGATCCCGACTCGCCGGTGATCAGCACGCCGATGGAGTAGATCTCCATGAAGACGCCGTGCAACGTCACCCGCGGCGCGAGTGCGCGCGCGAGGTGGTACTGCAGGTGGTTGAGCAGCTCATGCCCGCGTCGCGGCGAGACCCACAGCGGCGTGTTGCTCTCCTCGGCCGCGATGCGCAGGTCTTCCGGGCACGCCTGGTCCTTGCTGATGACCAGCGCGAGCGGACGGAACTGCATGATCTTCTCGATCGTCTCCCAGCGAAGGCGCGGTTCGAGCGCGTCCAGCCACGCCAGTTCCTCGGTGCCGAGGATCTGCACCTTGTTGGGGTAGATCGCATTGAGATAGCCGGCCAGCGACGGACGGCGCGCGACGGTGTTGACCGCTTCGAGGATGCGACGGTCGCCGCGTTGCCCGGCCAGCCAGCGCAGGCCGAGACGATCGCGTTGTTGTTCGAACAGTTCCCCTGCGCTGATGCTGGTGCTCATCCGGGCCCTCAGGCGGCGCAGGGAAGGAAATCGGGACCCGAGCCGCCCAGCAGCTGGCGTAGATGGCCTGCGTCGCGGGCCTTGCGCAGCGCGGCGCGATATTCGGGATCGGCGAAGCGCTCGGCGATCTCCGCCAGGCGCTGCAGTTGCGCGTTGACGTCGTGCTCGGGCACGAGCAGCGCGAGTACGAGGTCGACGGGCTTGCCGTCGGCCGCTTCGAAATCGACCGGGTGCTCGACGCGCAGAAACGCCGCACGGCATTCGTCGATGTCGGCCACGCGTGCGTGCGGCACGGCCACGCCGTCGCCGATCGCCGTGCTCGCGCGGCGTTCGCGGTCGCGCAGGGCGAGCGAGATCGGCGCGCTGTCCTCGCCGTCAGCCAGCAGCCACGCCGCTGCGTCGAGCACGCGCAGAAGCGCGGGCGCGCCCTCGGACGCGCCCGCTTCTATCGCGTGGCCATCCAGGATGGCGACACGCGCGCGTGACAACAGATCATGCAGCGGCATGGTGTGGGGTGGCGGGTCTCGGTCAGCCGAAGCTGTTGCTGCGGGCGGCGCTTTCGCCGCGATGATGGTCGACGACCTTGCTGCGGTGTTCGCGAAGCAGGCGGTCGAGCTTGTCGGTGAGCAGGTCGATGGCGGCGTACATGTCCAGCGCCTGCGCGTCGGCCACGAGCGTGCGGCCGGCGAGATTCACGGTGGCCTTTGCGCGGTGGTTGGGTTTCTCAAGGCTCAGCTGGGTGCGGACATCGAAGGGTTGTTCGCAATGGCGCTCCAGTCGCGAGAGCTTGCTTTCCACGTAGTCCCGCAGGGCGGGCGTGACCTCGATCTGCTGGCCGTAAGTTTCGATGCGCATCGAAGACCTCCTTTACGTCGCGACGGGAAGACAGGATGGCACGCCCGGTGCGTTGCGCAAGGGGCATCCATCCGCAGTTTCGGGCTTGCGCGTCGAACGCTTTGATCCGGCAAGGTTTTGTGATCGCCGCTTTCACGCAACGATCCCGATTTCCTAACCGATCCTTACGCGGTCCTGCGAGGACGGGATGCTCATGGCCTCGCGGTACTTTGCGACGGTGCGGCGCGCGACCGGGACACCGGTGGCCTTGAGGGTCTCGGCCAGGCGGGCGTCGGAGAGGGGCTTGCGGGGATTTTCAGCCTCGATGAGGCGGCGGATCATCGCCTGGATCGCCGTGCTCGACGCCTCGCCACCGGTACCGGTCTCGATACCCGATGCGAAGAACGCGCGCAGCGGCACCGTGCCGCGCGGGGTGCGCGCGTACTTGCGGGCGATCGCGCGCGAGACGGTGGATTCGTGCAGGCCGACCTCGGCCGCGACTTCGCGCAGGGTCAGCGGACGCAGCGCGCTGTCGCCGAACTCCAGGAACGCCGCCTGCTGCTTGATCAGGCAGCGCGCCACCTTGATGAGCGTTTCGCCGCGTGCTTCCAGGCTCTTGAGCAGCCAGCGCGCTTCCTGCAGGTGTCCGCGCAGGTAGCTGGCGTCGGTGCCTCTCGCGTGGCGCAGCATGTTCTCGTAGCCGCGATGGATCGAAATCCGCGGACGCATGCCGTCGGCCAGCGCCACGCGCCACAGGCCGTGCTGGCGCCAGATCACGACGTCGGGTGCGACGTAGGTGTCGCTGGCGATGGCGCCGATCTGCGCGCCGGGGCGCGGATCGAGCGAGCGCAGCAACTGCACGGCCGTTTCCGCTTCGGCCAGATCGAGCTTGAGTTCGGCCGCCAATCCCGCCACGCCGACGCGCGGCAGGCGTTCAAGCGGGCCATTGGCCAACTGGTGGGCCAATGCGCGCCCCGGCGTCTCCGGCGGCAGCTGCGCGAGCTGCAAACGGAGGCATTCGCCCAGCGTGCGTGCGCCTACGCCCACCGGGTCGAACTGCTGGATCTGGTGCAGCACGGTGGTGAGTTCGTCCTGGCTGCATTCCAGCGAGGACTCGAGCGAGGCGGCGATCGCGTCCAGTGGCTCGCGCAGGTAGCCGTCGTCATCGATGGATTCGATCAGCGCGACGCCGATCGATCGATCGCGCGAGGAGAGCGGGCTGAGGTGCAGCTGCCAGAGCAGGTGATCGTGCAGCGTGTCCGATTCGGCGACCTGTTCGGCGATCGGCGTGTCGTCGTCGCTGTCGGCCGGGCCCACGCGTTCGTACCAGGGCTCGCCGTCGGTGTTCCATTCGGCTTCCGGCGGCAGGTGTTCGGGTTCGGCGCCGTTGGTGGCGCTTTCGCCCGAGGATTCACCGTTGGTGGCCGAACCGTTGGTGACGCTGATGGCCGTTTCGGTCCAGTCGAGCAGCGGATTGCTCTCGACTGCCGCGGCCAGTTCAGCCTCGAGCTCGACCGCAGACAGCTGCAACAGGCGGATTGCCTGACGCAACTGCGGTGTCATCACCAGCTGTTGTCCGAGTGCGGCTTGAAGACGCGGTTTCATTGTCCAATGCCAACGCGACCAGGGGGAACCGACGGCCGCGTGGCTATGGGTGTGCGGTGGAACCGCACCCTTCGACTACATCCTTACAGCCGGAAGGTTTCACCCAGGTAGACGCGACGCACATCGGGGTTCGCAAGCAACGCATCCGGTGCACCCTGCGCCAGAACGCCGCCTTCGTTGAGGATATACGCACGATCGCAAATGCCCAAGGTTTCGCGGACGTTGTGGTCCGTGATCAGGACCCCGATTCCGCGATTCTTGAGATGGCTCACGATCCGCTGGATCTCGCCGACCGAAATAGGGTCCACGCCGGCGAAGGGTTCGTCGAGCAGCATCAGGCGCGGTCGCGCAGCCAATGCGCGTGCGATTTCGACACGACGACGCTCGCCGCCGGAGAGGCTCGCGCCGATCTGATCGGCGACGTGGCCGACCTGGAGTTCGTCGAGCAGGCTGTCGAGTTCGCGGTCACGTCCGTTGCGGTCCAGGTCCTCGCGAAGCTCGAGCACCAGGCGGATGTTGTCGGCCACCGACAGCTTTCGGAACACCGACGGTTCCTGCGGCAGGTAGCCGACACCGTACTTGGCGCGCGCGTACATCGGCTCCGAGGTGATGTCCTTGCCGTCGAGCACGATCTGCCCGGCATCGGCGGGAACCAGGCCGACGATCATGTAGAAGCACGTGGTCTTGCCGGCGCCGTTGGGGCCGAGCAGGCCGACCACTTCGCCGGCATCGAGCGTGAGGCCGAAGTCCTTCACCACTTCGCGCGAACGGTAGGCCTTCCGCAGGCCTTGGGCGACCAGCATCAGCCGCCCCCCTGGTTCTTCGGAATGATGCGGATCTTCACGCGATCGTTCGTGCCCTGGCCGCCGCCCTGCACCTGGCCGGTCCTCATGTTGTAGACCACGCGCTCGCCGGCGATCGAGCCCGACGGCTGGCGGATGTTCACGCTGCCGGTGAAGACGACGATCTCGGTCTTCAGGTCGTAATCGACCTTCTTGGCGACGGCGTCCATCTGCTTGCCGTCGTCGAGTTCCTGCTTGAGCGTGACCGGCGAGCCGGTCAACACCACACGCACCGGATCGCCGTTGGCCGAGGTGATCACGGCCTGATCGGCGCGGATCTCCAGCGTGCCCTGCGTGATGATCACGCCGCCGCTGAGCACCGTCGGACGGCTGTCGTCCATCGAGTAGTCGCTCTTGCCGGCGTCGATGTCCATCGGCTTGTTGCGATCGGACGTGCGCGCGAACACCGTCGCCGGCATGAGAGCCAGTGCCAGCAGCACAGCGCTAAGGGGCAGCACGTTCATATCGGGCCTTGACATCGTTCTTGAGGGTGATGCGCTTGGCATCGAGGTCGGCATCCAGGCCGCGGCCGTTCAGTATAAGGCCGGGCTGCGTGAGGGTTACCTGCGAGGCCGTGGTGGCGCGGCGTGCATCGGGGAAGACGTTCAGTTCCTCGGTGACGATCTTGATCGGCTTGCCGTCAGCATTCGCGCTCTGGGCGCGCACGCCGCCGAGCAGACGCACCTCGTCCGCCTTCTCGCTGACCCAGCCGCTCTGGGAGTTGATCGTCCACGCCGAGGCCTGGCTGCCTTCACGCGGCGGGATCTGGAATTCGGGCGTGGCGATCTGCATCGTCCGCACGTCGGGATCGCGCTCCAGCTTCGGCGCCACGACGGTGAAGGACTCGCGCCCGCCCTCATCGAGCACGGTGGCCTGGAAGTCGTGCAGCACGTAGTCCGGACGTTTGCCGACGGGGCCCGTCGCGGTGCCGCGGTCGCGTTGCTGCCACATCATCCAGCCGCTGAGCAGGGCGCCGCACAACAGCGCGAGCGTGCCGATCGCGCGCCAGTTCATCGCGCTCCACTTCATGCGTTGCCTTCCACGCGCACGCCTTCCAGGCGCAACAGGTCGGCCAGCAGGCGTTCGGCGTGGCCCTGGGCGGCGAGCAGCAGGTCGCAGAATTCGCGAACCGCGCCATGGCCGGCGCGCGCGGTCGTGCGCCAGTGCACGCGTTCGGCGACCCAGCGGTGCGCGTCGGCCGGCGCGACCGCGAATCCGGTCTGCAGCATCACGCGCAGGTCGGCGAGGTCGTCGCCCATGAAGGACACCTGTTCCATGCCGATGCCCAGTCGCGCGGCGATGTCCTGCACGCACGCCAGCTTGTCCTTCACGCCCACGTGTACCTCGTCGATGCCCAGGTCGGCGCCGCGGCGTTTCGCGATGGGGCCGCCGCGTGCGGTGATGAAGGCCACGGCGATGCCGACCTTGCCCAGCAGCGTCAGGCCCTGGCCGTCGTGCACGTGGAAGGCCTTCAGTTCGCTGCCCTCGCCATCGAAGTACAACCGCCCGTCGGTCAACGTGCCGTCGACGTCGAAGCACGCGAGCCGCACGCGCGTGGCGCGTTCGCGGATGTCGGCGGGGTAGTCGTTTAGGTGGCTGTAGGGCATGGGGTTCTTAGACCACCCTTGCGCGCAACAGGTCATGAATGTTGAGGGCGCCGACCACGCGTCCTTCATCGTCCACGACCAGCAGGCCGCTGATCTTGTGCGCTTCCATCAGTTGCGCCGCTTCCACGGCCATCGCGTCGCTGCCGATGGTCTTGGGCGAACGCGTCATGACCTCGACGATGCGCGTGTTGCGCAGGTCGAGCCGATCGTCGTCGAGCGTGCGGCGAAGGTCGCCGTCGGTGTAGAGGCCGAGCAGGCGATCGTTCTCGTCGACCACCGCGGTCATGCCCAGGCGCTTGCGGCTCATCTCGACCAGCGCTTCGCTGACGCTGGCGTCGGCGCCCACGCGCGGAACGCTGTCGCCCGAATGCATGATGTCGGCGATGTGCAGCAGCAGGCGGCGCCCGAGCGAACCGGCCGGGTGCGAACGCGCGAAATCGTCGGCGGTGAAACCGCGCGCGTCGAGCAGCGCGACGGCGAGCGCATCGCCCATCGCGAGCGAAGCGGTGGTGCTGGAGGTCGGCGCCAGCGCGAGCGGGCACGCTTCGGCGTGGACGCTCACGTCCAGGTGCACATCGGCTTCGCGCGCGAGCGAGGAGTTCGGCCGGCCCGTCATCGCGATGAGCTTGTTGCCCTGGCGCTTGAGCACCGGCAGCAGCATCAGCACTTCGTCGCTTTCGCCCGAGTAGGACAGCGCCAGCACGACGTCGACGTCGGTGATCATGCCCAGATCGCCGTGCCCGGCTTCGCCCGGATGCACGTAGAACGCGGGGGTGCCGGTGGACGCGAGGGTCGCGGCGATCTTTCGGGCGATGTGCCCCGACTTGCCCATGCCGGTGCAGACCACCCGCCCCTGCGAGGCGAGGATCAGGCGGCAGGCGGCGCTGAAGTCGCCGTCGATGCGCGCGGCGACTTCGGCCAGCGCCTGCGCTTCGATCTCGAAGACGCGGCGTCCGCTCGCGGCGAGCGTGGCCGGGTCGTCGGCGTAGGTCGACGCGTGGAGGGGCGAGGAACGAGAGGGAACGGGAATGCTGGCCATGGGGCGCGCCATTTCGGACCGGGGGTCTTTCCGCTAGGCTAATCCCTCCATTCTAGGCGGTTGCGCCGGCAAGTGCCCGTCACGGGCGCCCCGACAGCGCCAGGCCGATGGCCACCGCCGGCATGCGCGGCGCGCAGGACGCGCGAAAACCGCACGCTTCCACGCCCATTCCCCCGAAGCCCAGACTCCAAAGGCCGTCCCTTGAATCCCGACACCATCCGCCAGCTGATCGAACAGGGCCTGCCCGGCGCGCGCGCCGACGTGCAGGGCGACGACGGCGTGCATTTCGAAGCCACCGTCGTGGCCGAAGCCTTCCGCGGCAAGCTGCCGCTGGCCCGCCATCGCCTGGTGTACGCCACGCTCGGCGACCGCATGGGCGGCGAAATCCACGCGCTCGCGCTCAAGACGCTGACGCCGGAAGAGGCAGGACAGGCGTAGTCGGCGGTTCGTGGCCGACGATGCGTCGGCCCTCTTGAATCCACGCAGCGCGCGACCCCATCACGAATCACCAATCACGAACCACGTCCCCATGCAAAAGATCGTTGTAGAAGGCGGCGCCGCGCTCAACGGCGATGTGCAGATCTCCGGCGCGAAGAACGCCGTGCTGCCGATCCTGTGCGCAACGCTGCTCGCCGATGGCCCGGTATCGATCACCAACGTGCCGAACCTGCACGACGTGGTGACCACGGCCAAGCTGCTGGGAGAACTCGGCGCCGGCATCACGGTGGACGAGGGGACGCTCGGCCGCGGCCGCGGCATGGTGATCGACCCGACCACCGTCCACAGCCACGTCGCGCCGTATGAACTGGTCAAGACGATGCGCGCCTCGGTGCTCGTGCTCGGTCCGCTGCTGGCCAAGTACGGCGCGGCGGAAGTCTCGCTGCCCGGCGGCTGCGCGATCGGTTCGCGTCCCGTCGACCAGCACATCAAGGGTCTGCAGGCGCTGGGCGCCGACATCACCGTCGAGAACGGCTACATCAAGGCCCGCCGTGACGGTCGCCTGAAAGGCGCGCGCTTCGTGTTCGACATGGTCACCGTCACCGGCACCGAGAACGTGCTGATGGCCGCCGCGCTCGCCGAAGGCACCAGCGTGCTGGAAAACGCCGCGATGGAGCCGGAGATCGTCGACCTGGCCGACTGCCTCAACGCACTCGGCGCGAACATCGAGCACGCCGGCAGCGGCCGCATCGTCGTGCACGGCGTCGAACGCCTGCACGGCGGAAGCCACCACGTATTGCCCGATCGCATCGAGACCGGCACCTTCCTCGTCGCCGCGGCGATGACCGGCGGCCGCGTGACCGTGCGCAACGCGCGCCCGGACACGCTCGACGCGGTGATCGACAAGCTCAAGCAGGCCGGCGCCGACATCACCGTCGATGGCGATCGCATCACGCTCGACATGGACGGCCGTCGTCCGAAGTCGGTCGACCTCACCACCGCGCCGCATCCGGCGTTCCCGACGGACATGCAGGCGCAGTTCATGGCGCTCAACTGCATCGCCGAAGGCGTGGGCGTGATCAACGAGACCATCTTCGAAAACCGTTTCATGCACGTGTCGGAACTGCAGCGCCTGGGTGCCGACATCCGCGTGGAAGGCCACACGGCGATCGTGCGCGGCGTGCAGCGCCTCAGCGGCGCGCCGGTGATGGCGACCGACCTTCGCGCATCGGCGTCGCTGGTGCTCGCGGGCCTGGTCGCCGAAGGCGCGACCACCATCGACCGCATCTACCACCTCGATCGCGGCTACGAAAACATCGAGGAAAAGCTGTCGGGCCTCGGCGCGAACATCCGCCGCATCGCAGGCTGATCCACGATGGCTCTGATCGATCTCTCGCGAAAGAAGTCGGCTCCCTTTACCGCGCGCCGCATGGCGACGCTGGGCTTCTTCGTCACGCTGCTCATCGTCGTCGGCTGGCTGCACTTCACTGGTGCGGCCGCCACGCGCGGCATCGAACGCAAGGACATGGACTGGAACAACGACGGCAACGTCACCATGCGCGAGATGCTCCAGTCGTTCTACGCGGTCACCGTCACCACGACGACCGAAGGCGCGCGCGAATGCCGCACGTTCGCGTTCCGTGGAAGCGAGCAGTCGCTGCGCGTCGACTGCAAGACGGTGGTGCAGCCGGCGTCGAAGTAAGCCGCAGCCCGGCGCTTCGAACGGCGCGCCTGTCGGTTGAAACGAAAAGGCCCCGCGATGCGGGGCCTTTTGCTTGTCGGTGATGTCGCGGATCAGCGGACGTTCTGTACCCGCAGGTCGATCGCGTCCTGGCCCTTGTCGCGCTGGAGGATGCGCGCCGGCACCGGCATGCCGTCGACCACCCACGCGATGGTTTCCTTGTCGCCCTGCTTGCTGACGACCTTCGTCGCCTGCTTCGACTGGCCGCCGACGGTGATCGCTTCCTTGCCGGCGACGGTGTAGGTGAGGTCCTTGACGCGGCCGTCCTCGACCATCCGGTAGTGCGTGGTCTTGCCGGCCTGCACGTCGCGCACGATCGCCAGGTTGATCAGCAGCGCGTCCATGTCGCCGGCCTGCAGCTTGATCGGGCCGGCGCGTTCGGGCTTCACGTCGCCCGTCCACGTCGCCACGCCCTTGGACCAGTCGTAGGTGGCGTTCTTGTTCTGCTTCTTGGTGAGCACCTGCGAGCTGTCGTTGCCCGACACCGGGCGCCACTGGCCGCCGGTATCTTCAAAGACGGTCGTCTGGCGCAGGTTCGCCAGCGGGCTGGTCACCGAGAGGCTGTACTTCCAGCGGTTGGCGCCGTCGGCGACGAGCGTCATCTTGCCGGCGCCCTGCATGCCCATGTAGCTGGCCTGGTAATCGGCGGTGAAGGGCTGGATCGCCAGCGCCGGCGCGCTGACCGCAGCCAGGATCGCCGCTGCAGCCAACGGGCGCAGCAGGCGGGTGGTGAAGCGAGCCTTTGTGGGGGCCATCAGGGAGCTCCTTTGTAGTCGACCAGGCGCAGGTCGTAAGTATCCGTGCCATTTTCGCGCTGCAGGATCCGCACGGGGGTGGGGACGCCTTCCACGACCCACACTACCGTTTCGTCGTTGTTCGAGCCCTGAACGCGGCTCACGCGCATCGCGTTGAATCCCATGCCGTCGACGGTGACCGGTTCCAGATCCTGCGCGACGGTGAAGTTGTGGTCGCGCGCGCGACCGTTGTCGACGAAGCGGTACTGCAGCGCCTTGCCGGGCTGCGCATCGCGGACGATCGCGAGGTTGATCAGCAGCCCGCTCATGTCGCCGTCCTTCAGCGGCACCGGCACCTGGCGCTTCTTCTTCACATCGCCCGTCCAGCGCGCGGTGCGCGCATTCCAGTCGTAGGTGCCCGTCATCTTGCGGCCGACGAAGATCGCCTTGCGCACCGTGCTCTGGCTCAGCGGCCGATAGACGTCGTTGCCGACGACATCGAACACCGTGCTCTGCTGCGCATTGACGTTGGCCAGGCCCATCAGGCCCTTCGTGCCGCGCATGTCGAGATCGATGCGCCAGTGCGCGGGATTTGCATCGGGCACGACCTGCATGGTCGCTTCGCCCAGCGGCTTGCCTTCGTTGAAAATCTGGTAGTTCGCCACGAACGGCTCCAGCGCCGACGCCGGCGCGGAAAACGACGCCAGCACGAGGCAGAGCAGCGGGGCGGTGGTAAGGACGCGGGAGAGGTGCTTCATCGACAGCCAATACGTGGGAAGGTGCCGTGTCATGCCGATTCCCCGGAAGGCCCGTCAGACGGGGCCGTCGGCGCCGGGGGCACGCAGGGCACCGGCGGAATCTAGGAGGAGCGGCGTAAACAGGGCATGACCGTCCAGGGTCGTGGTGGTTCCCCGTTCAGCCAGCCGGCCCGCGACCGCCAACCGCAGCACCGCGAGCAGCAGCGGGTGCTCGACTTCAAGCACGCGCGCGGCCAGCGCATCGGCATCATCCCCGGGGCGCACCGGCACGCGCGCCTGCGCGACGACGGTGCCGGCATCGAGTTCGGGGATCACGAAATGCACGCTCGCGCCATGCTCGGCCTCGCCGTCGGCGATCGCGCGCGCGTGCGTACGCAGGCCGGGGTACTTCGGCAGCAGGGACGGATGGATGTTGAGCAGCCGTCCCTGGAAGCGTTCGACGAACGCATCGCACAGGATGCGCAGGTAGCCGGCGCAGACGATCCAGTCCGGCTGCGTGGCCTCGATCGCATCGCCGAGCGCGGCGTCGAAGGCCTCTCGCGAGGCGTAATCCTTCGGGCTCGCACTCCAGCGCAATGCAGGTTCGACGCGCTCAAGCGCCGCCGCGGATGGCTTGTCGGAAAACACGCCCACGATGTGCGCCGGCAGCGTGCCGGCGTCGATCGCATCGAGGATCGCCTGCAGGTTGCTGCCGCGCCCCGACACCAGCACCGCGATGCGGTCGGGACGCGTCGGCGTCGCGCTCAAGTGCGCGCTCAACCGATGTGGACGCGGCTTTCGAGCGACGCGCCCGCGGCGGCCTTCACGACCTGGCCGATCGGGCGATGACGCAGGCCCAGGCGGTCGAGGTCGGCGTTCACCGCCGCGGCATCGCCCGGCGCGACGACCAGCACGAAGCCGACGCCGCAATTGAAGGTGCGCCACATCTCTTCGTTCGGCACGGCGCCTTCGCGCTGCAGCCACTCGAACACCGGCGGCAGCACGATCGCCGACGCCTCGATGTCGAGGCCGAGGCCGTCCGGAATCACGCGGATGATGTTTTCGGTCAGGCCGCCGCCGGTGATGTGCGCCATGGCGTGCAGGTCGTGCTTGCCGAGCAGTTCGAGCACCGGCTTCACGTACAGCTGCGTCGGCGCCATCAGCGCGTCGATCAGCTTGACGCCGCCGACGTCGAGGTCGGCCGGGCGGCCGGCGCGGTCGTAGATCCTGCGCACCAGCGAGTAGCCGTTCGAATGCGGGCCGCTGGAAGCGATGCCGATCAGGACGTCGCCCTCGCGCACCTTGGCGCCGTCGAGCAGCTTGGACTTCTCCACCGCGGCGACGCAGAAACCGGCGAGGTCGTATTCGCCCGGGGGGTACATGTCGGGCATCTCGGCGGTTTCGCCGCCGATCAGCGCGCAGCCGGAGAGCTCGCAGCCCTTCGCGATGCCGCCCACCACGGCGACCGTGGTGTCCACGTCCAGCTTGCCCGTCGCGAAATAATCGAGGAAGAACAGCGGCTCGGCGCCCTGGACGAGGACGTCGTTGACGCACATCGCCACCAGGTCGATGCCGATGGTGTCGTGGCGGTTCAACTGCTGCGCCAGCTTGAGCTTGGTGCCCACGCCGTCGGTGCCCGAGACCAGCACCGGCTCCTTGTACTTGCCCGACAGGTCGAACAGCGCGCCGAACCCGCCGAGCCCGCCCATCACCTCCGGACGGAAGCTGCGCTTGACCAGCGGCTTGATGCGTTCGACCACCTGGTTGCCCGCGTCGATGTCGACGCCGGCGTCGCGGTAGGTGATCGGAGTGGGGGCGGAGGGGGAACTGGACACGGGCGGCCTCGTCGGTCGCGGGAGATGAAGCGGCGATTTTAACAGTCGTGACGAGCTTGAATGGACGGGCCGGGCCTGCCTGCGGCACCATTTCGGCTGATGACGCACCCAGGTACAGCGATGGTTCGGGCAATCCGCGCGGAAACGCCGCGCACGACGTTCCTCCGGAAGCTCCATTTCGTGATGATGGCGGCCGCCTTGATGGTGGCCAGTTCCGGCGCCTGGGCCCAGCGCGTGGAAGGCGATCGAGCCCGCGCCGAGGGCATCTACGCCACCGAGGTGAAGGTCAACGGGCAGGGCGAGACCGAGCGCAACGGCGCGTTCGCACGCGGCCTGGCGCAGGTGCTGGGCAAGCTGTCGGGCGACCGCAGCGTGTCGTCCAAGCCCGGCGTCGGCAACGAGCTGCGCCAGGCGAAGATCTACGTGAAGCAGTACGACTACCGCCAGGACGAGGGCGTCGGCCCGACGGGCGCGCCGAGCTTCAACACCCTGCTGGTGATCCAGTACGACGAGGAGGCCGTCAACGACCTCGCCGCCACGCTGGGCATCGCGATCTGGCCGCAGCCGCGGCCCAAGCCGGTGCTCTGGCTCGCCATCGACGACGGCAGCGGCCCGCGCCTGGTCGGCCTGCCGCAGGTGAACGCGGCCCGGCCGGCGCTGAATCGCGCGGTCGAGCGGGGCTACAAGCTCGGCCTTCCGACCGGCAACGCCGCCGAACAGGCGGCCGTGGGCGCGATCTGGCGCGGCGACAGCGCCGCCGTGGCACGCGCGTCGGCGCGCTACAGCCCGCCGATGCAGCTGATCGGCAAGCTCTACCGCGATGCCACCGCCGGCTGGAAGGCCGACTGGACCTTCGTCGATGCCGGCAAGGTGCTGGCGAACTGGTCGCAGACCGGCGCCGACGCCCGCCAGCTGATGGCCGGCGGCGCCGACGGCGCGGCCGATGCCCTGATGAAGCGTTACGCCAAGCGCGCGCCGTCCGGCGAGCCGGGCGTGTACCGCGTGACCTTCACCGGCATCGACAGCAGCGATGATTTCATCCGCCTGGCGGGCTATCTGCAGAAGCTCTCGGTCGTGCGTCGCCTCGCGCCGGTGCGCGCGACGCCGCAGGGCCTGGAATACGAACTCGACCTCGTCAGCGGCATGCCGGGCTTCAACCGCCTGCTTGCGCGCGACGGCGTGGTCGATGTCATGGAAGGCCTGGAAGGCCAGCCGCCGGTCTACCGCCTGCGCTGACGTCATCACCGACAAGGAACCGCATGCAATCGCAAGCCCTGGACGACATCGCACGCTTCCTGCGCCGCCTGCAGTGGACGGCGCTCGCGCTGGCCGTGTGCTGGCTGGTCTGGGTGCTCGCACCGATCCTGACGCCGTTCGTGTTCGCGCTGATCCTGGCGTGGCTCGGCGATCCGCTGGTCGACCGGCTCGAACGCGCCGGGCGCTCGCGCAACGTCGCGGTGACGCTGGTGTTCACCGCGATGGCGCTGATCGTGCTGGCGGGCCTGCTGATCCTGGTTCCCTTGCTTGAACGGCAGATCGAAACGCTGATCGCCTCGTGGCCGCACTATCGCGACTGGTTCATGGTGACCGCGCTGCCGTGGGTCGAACAGCGCCTGGGCATCGAACTCACCGATTGGCTGGATTTCGGCCACCTCAGCCAGCTCGTGCGCGAGAACTGGGACCGCGCCGGCGGCATCGCGGCGACGGTGCTGGGGTATCTCTCGCGCTCGGGCTTCGCCGTGATCGGCATCGTCGCCAACGTCGCGCTGCTGCCGGTGATCACGTTCTTCTTCCTGCGCGACTGGGACCTGCTGGTCGAACGCGTCGCCTCGCTGATCCCGCGTGACCACCTGGACGTCGTGAGCCGCCTGGCGCACGAATCCAGCGAGGTGCTCAGCGCCTTCCTGCGCGGCCAGTTCCTGGTGATGCTGGTGCTGGGCGTGATGTACGGGCTGGGCTTGTGGGCCGTCGGGCTCGACCTCGGCATCCTCATCGGCCTGATCGCCGGACTGCTGACCTTCGTGCCGTACCTCGGCCCGGCCAGCGGCATCCTGCTCGGCGTGATCGCCGCGCTCGTGCAGTACGGCGACTGGCAGCACGTCGCCGGCGTGCTGGTGGTGTTCGGCATCGGCCAGGTGATCGAGAGCTACGTGCTGACGCCCAAGCTCGTCGGCGATCGCATCGGCCTGCACCCGGTGGCGGTGATCTTCGCCGTGCTCGCGGGCGGGCAGCTGTTCGGCTTCCTCGGCATGCTGCTGGCGCTCCCGGTGTCGGCGGTGGTCAACGTGCTGCTGCGGTACGCGCAGGAGCGCTACCGCCACAGCCGTCTCTACGTCGGCACGCATGCCTTGCCCGAGGACGCCGTGCCCGATCCGCTCGCCGATCCGCACCTGCCGCCGCCGGTCGACCGCAAGCCCGAGTGATCGAAGAGCGAGTAATCCCGCAGTGAGCGTTCCGCAGTTGCCCCTGGCCTTGCGCTATCCGCCCGACCAGCGACTGGACACCTTCGTGCACGCGCCCGCCGGCGCGATCGAACAACTGCGCGCGCTCGCCGAAGGCCACGCCGATGCGCGTCGCGACAGCACCTACATCGCCGGCCCCGCCGGCGTCGGCAAGACGCATCTGCTGCTGGCGACGTGCGCGGCGACCGACGCCGCGGGTCGTCGCGCCGCGTTCCTGCCGCTCGCGGCGGCGGCCGGGCGTCTGCGCGACGCGCTGGAATACCTCGAAGGCAACGACGTGATCGCGCTCGATGGCCTCGACGCCATCGCCGGCCATCGCGAGGACGAAGTCGCGTTGTTCGACGCCCACAACCGCGCGCGCGCCGCGGGCCGCGCGCTGGTCTATGCCGCGCGCGACATTCCCGACGCGACCGGGCTGACCCTGCCGGACCTGCGTTCGCGCCTGGGACAGTGCACGCGCATCACGCTCGCGCCGCTGGACGAAGACGGCCGCCGGGACGTGCTGCGCCAGCGTGCGCAGCGCCGCGGGCTCGTGCTCGAAGACACGGCGCTCGACTGGCTGCTGCGACGCGTGGGCCGCGATCTGGGCGGACTCACTGCGCTGCTGGACCGGCTCGACCGCGCGTCCCTCGCGGCGCAGCGGCGGGTGACGGTGCCGTTCCTTCGGCAGACGCTGGGGAGTGGGGAGTCGGGTTCGTAGGGGCACAAATCCGTCATGCCGGCAAAAGCCGGGACCCAGGCCCGCGATCCGTCAGCACCCTCTCGTCATTCCAGCGAAAGCTCGAACCTATCTGATCTTCGCGACGTGTGGATCGCGCAGCGCAACAGCGCAGCGCGGTGCGGCGTCGATGGTTCGCCCATGAGGCTTCGTTACCCCTCACCCCAACCCCTCTCCCGCAGGGAGAGGGGCTAAAACCCACGCCCCTCAAGCGACAGCGTGGACTTAAGCGCCTGCCAGCTCCCGCTCCAGCCCCGCCAACCGCTCCGGCGTTCCAACGTCCGTCCAACGCCCGCGATGGTGTTCGCCGGTGATGCGGCCCTGCGCCATATGCGCGCGTAGGATCGGCGCCAAGCGGAAGCGTGCCGGCGTTTCGTCCGCGCCCGCATCGCTGCTGTGCGAACGCCAGTCGTCCAGCAGTTGCGGGCGATACACGCCGATGCCGGAATAGGTGAGCCGATCCTCGCCATCGGCACGCACGAACCCGTCGGCATCGAGCGCGAAATCGCCCTGCGTCGCCTGCGCCGGACGATCGACCATCACCAGGTGCGCGAAGCCCGCCGGCTCGCGGGGCAGACGCGCGAAGTCGTAATCGCTCCACACGTCGCCATTGACCAGCACGAACGGTTCCGCGCCGATCAATGGCAGCGCATGCAGCATGCCGCCGCCGGTTTCCAGCGGGCGGTCGCCCTCGTACGAGTAGCGGATCGACACGCCCCACCGTTCGCCATCGCCGAGTTGCTCGGGGAACTGCGACGCCAGCCAGCTGGTGTTGATCACGATGTCGGCAATGCCGAGCGCGGCGAGTTTTTCCAGATGCCATTCGATGAGCCGCTTGCCGCCGGCGCGCAGCAGCGGCTTGGGCGTGTGGTCGGTCAGCGGTCGCATGCGCTCACCGAGACCGGCGGCGAAGATCAGCGCTTTCAAGCGGAACTCCGGGCGGGTCACGGCGAGGGCAGGGCGACGCGTTCCATCGCCGGGCGGATGCGCACGTCCAGTACTTCGCGCAACGGCGTCAGTTCGGAGTAACGCGGCAGCACTTCGTCGAGGTAGCGGATGAAGCGCGGCGCGTCGGGCAGATATTTGCTCTTGCCGTCGCGGTAATGCAGGCGCGAGAAGATGCCCAGGATCTTCAGGTGCCGCTGCACGCCGAGCCAGTCGGCATCGCGCTGGAACACCGGCAACGGCGGCACGGGAATGCGCGCACGCACCGCACGTTCGTGGTAACGCGCCAGCCACTCGTCCACGCGTTCCAGCGGCCAGCTCAGGAACGCGTCCTTGAACAGGCTCACCGGATCGTAGGCGACCGGACCCCATACGCAATCCTGGAAATCCAGCACGGCCGGGCCGCCCTCGACCGGCATCAGGTTCCGCGGCATGAAATCCCGATGCGTCAGCACGCGTGTCTGATGCAGCGCGTTGTCCATCAGGCGGCGCTGGCCGAGTTCGAGGCGGTCCAGGTCGTCGCAGGTCAGTTCGAGGCCCAGGTGCCGGCGCAGGAACCAGTCCTCGAACAGGCCCGCGTCGCGCTGCAGTAGCGCTTCACCGAATTCGCCCGTGCCCAGCGGCGGCTGGATCGCCTGCAGGCGCAGCAGTTGTTCGATCGCCGCGTCGAAGTGCGCGTCGGCGTTGCTCTCGTCGATGGTCTGCGCGAGCGTCGGTCCGCCGAGGTCCTCCAGCAGCAGGAAGCCGTTGGCGACGTCTTCCACCAGCACCTGCGGCACGCGCACGCCGCCGCTTTCCAGGAGCGCGCGCATGCGCAGCCACGGACGCACGTCTTCGAGCTGCGGCGGGGAATCCATGACGATGCGACTGCCGCCGGAGGTCTGCACGCGCCAGTAACTGCGATGGCCCGCATCGACGGACGCGCGCACCAGTTCGAGGTCGGGGACGTCGGTGGCGGCGCGCGCCCAGGCGAGGCGCGCGTTTTCACGCTCGGTGGCGTCGGGCGTGGGAAGCGGATTCGAACCGGGTACGACGGTCATGCAGGCTCCGTGCGGGATCGCTGGCGACCACAATCGCCGCCACGCACAGGTTAGCCCGCCGGCCGTGCACGGTGGAATGCACCGCGCTCACGGCCCGCGTCGCGCGGCACCGGCTTGCGCGGCGCTCACGCGACGTTCGCATTGCGGGCCGTCACGCGGCGACCGCGTCGCGCTCCAGCGATTCCAGCCACTCGTCGTCCGAGCCTTCGGACACGCCCTCGAACAGGAAGGTCGACAGGTAGCGCTCGCCGGTGTCGGGCAGCACGGCCAGCAGCACCGAGCCTTCCGGCGCGCTTTCGGCGACCTTCAGCGCCGCGGCCACGGTCGCGCCCGCCGAGATGCCGACGAACAGCCCTTCCTCCGCGGCAAGGCGCCGCGCGGTATCGCGCGCGAGCACTTCATCGACCGGCAGCACTTCGTCGGCGACGGTGCGGCTGAGCACGGCGGGGAGGAAGTCCGGCGTCCAGCCCTGGATCTTGTGCGGTTGCCACTCCTTGCCCGACAGCAGCGCCGCGCCGGCGGGCTCGCTGGCGATGACCTTCAGGTCCGGACGCGCGAGCTTCAACACTTCGCCGGCGCCGGTGATCGTGCCGCCGGTGCCCCAGCCGCTGACGAAGTAGTCCAGCCGCTTGCCAGCGAAATCGCGCAGGATTTCCGGGCCGGTCGTGCTGCGGTGGTAGGCCGGGTTGGCTTCGTTCTCGAACTGGCGCGCCAGGAACCAGCCGTGCTTCTCGGCCAGTTCCTTCGCGCGGCGCACCATGCCGGTGCCGCGCTCGGCGGCGGGCGTCAGGATCACCTTCGCGCCGTATGCGCGCATCAGTTTGCGGCGTTCAACGGAGAAGGTTTCCGTCATCACCGCGACGAACGGGTATCCGCGCGCCGCCGCGACGAGTGCGAGCGCGATGCCGGTGTTGCCCGAAGTCGCCTCGACGATGGTCTGTCCCGGCTTGAGCAGGCCCTTGCGCTCGGCGTCGAGCACGATGGCGAGCGCGAGACGATCCTTCACCGAGCCGCCGGGATTGAACGATTCGACCTTCGCGTACAGCGTCACGTGCTTCGGCGCGATGCGATGCAGCTTGACGATGGGCGTGCTGCCGATGGTGTCGAGGATGCTGTCGTAAAGGGCCATGGCGTTGCCTCGTTTCGATGTAGGGGTGGTGTTGCAGGAATCAGGCGGCCGCGGCGATGGCCGGCGCGCCACGCAGCGGCGGCGCGCCGAACCAGTGCAGCGTGTCCGCGAGCGCGGCGACTTCGCCCACGATCAGCAGCGCCGGCGATTGGACGTCGTGTTCGCGCGCGCGCTGCGCCAGGTCCGACAGCGTGCCGACGATCACGCGCTGGTTCGCACGCGAGCCGTTCTCGACGATGGCGAACGGCGTCGACGCGGCACGTCCGTGTTCGATCAGGCGCGCGCTGAAGCGGTCCAGGCCGGCGACACCCATGTAGACGGCGAGCGTCTGGCGTTCCTGCGCGAGCGCCTGCCAGTCGAGCGTGTCGTCGGAGTCCTTGCAGTGCGCGGTGACCAGCCGCACCGACTGGGCGTGGTCGCGATGCGTGAGCGGCACGCCGGCATACGCGGCGCATGCGAGCGCGGCGGTGATGCCGGGCACGACCTCGAAGTCGATGCCCGCATCGCGCAGCACTTCGAGCTCCTCGCCGCCGCGGCCGAACACGAACGGATCACCGCCCTTCAGGCGCACGACGCGCTTGCCGGCGCCAGCGTGGTCGAGCATCAGCGCGTGGATCTGCGCCTGCGTCGCGTGGTGGTTGCCGGCCTGCTTGCCGACTTCGATGCGCTGCGCGTCGCGTCGCACGAGTTGCATCACCTCGTCGCTGACGAGGCGGTCGTGCAGGATCACGTCGGCTTCGTTGAGCACGCGCAGCGCACGCAACGTGAGCAGGCCCGGATCGCCCGGGCCCGCGCCGACGAGCGCGACGCTGCCGCGCGAAGAAGGGACTTCGGCGTGCAGTTGCGCCGCGAATTCGCGTTCGGCGGCCAGATGCTGCCGCTTGCGCAGCAGCGCCGGCACCTTGCCGCGCAGCAGGCGGTCGAAGAAACGGCGTCGTGCGCCGAGCTGCGGGAAGCGCGCGCGGATGCGCGTGCGTTCGCGGCCAAGCAGGTTCGCCAGCTCGCCCAGCGATGCGTCGAGCTGCGTTTCCAGCGTCTCGCGCAGGTGGCGCGCGAGCATCGGCGCGGCGCCGCCGCTGGAGATCGCCACCTGCAACGGACCGCGGTCGACGCGCGCCGGAATCTGCACGGTAGACGCCTGCGCGTCGTCGACCACGTTCACCCAGAGACGGCGCGCCTCACCGGCCTCGGCCACGGCGCGGTTCACGACGTCGTCATCGGTGGCGGCAATCGCCAGCCACGCGTCATCGAGCCAGTGCGGCGCGAATTCGCCAGGCAGATGTTCGATGTCGCCACGCTCGGCCAGCGCCGCCAGTTCCGCGTTCAGTGCCGGCGCGCCCACGCGCACCCGCGCTCCGGCCTCGCGCAACGCCGTGGCCTTGCGCAGCGCCACCGTTCCGCCGCCAACGACCAGCACGGTGCGGCCATGCAGGTCGGCGAACACGGGGAAGAGGGGGCGCGAAGCCTGCGGATCTGAGGCCACCGGACTGCTCATGGCATCGAAGCGAAACGGAGGGATTCCGTGACGCTACGCATGCACCCCGACGTGCGGAAATGACGCCGCCGCCTGCGGTCATGCCGTTTCGGAATGACCCGGCCGGGCCCGGCGAGGGCGCGGCCGCGCAGCGCGGCCCCGCGCTGGACACGGCCGGCCGCGCAGGGTAGTTTTTGTTCATCCCTTTATTCGTATCGAGCGATATATGAACGCGGCCGCCGTTCGGACCACGTGTTGTCGGTGCACGTCGAAACCGACCGCCGCCCGCACGCCCGGGCCCGACCTGCCGCCTTCGCCACTCGCTCCGACATGACCCTTACCCAGCTCCGCTACCTCGTCGCCATCGCCGATTCCGGCCTCAACATCACGCTGGCCGCCGAGCGCGTGCACGCGACGCAGCCCGGTTTGTCCAAGCAGCTCAAGCAGCTGGAGGACGAGCTGGGCTTCCAGTTGTTCACGCGCAAGGGCCGCAGCCTGGAAGCGGTCGCGCCGGCCGGCGAACGCGTGCTGATGCACGCGCGCCGCATCCTCGAGGAAGCCGGCAACATCCGCGCCTACGCCGCCAACGAACGCGGCCAGCACAGCGGCCAGCTGGTCCTGGCGACGACGCACACGCAGGCGCGCTTCGTGCTGCCAGAGGCCATCGCCGCGGTGAAGCGCGAGTTCCCGCAGGTGAGCATGCACCTGCAGGCGGTCGCGGGCGATGAAGTGCTGGAACTGCTCGCGCGCGGCGAAGCGGACCTGGCGGTCATCAGCACCGCGGGCGGCGAGCCCGAGGGCGGCGTCGCCGTTCCGCTGTATCGCTGGCGCCGTCTCGTGCTGGTACCGCGCACGCATCCGCTGTCCAAACTGAAGCGCGCGCCGACGCTGGCCGAACTCGCCGCGCATCCGCTGGTGAGTTACGAGTCGTCCACGCGCGCCGAGTCGTCGCTGCGCCGCACCTTCGTCGACGCCGGGCTCGAACCACAGCTGGCGATGACCGCGCGCGATGCCGACCTCATCAAGACCTACGTGCGTGCCGGCCTCGGCGTCGGCGTGCTGGCGGAAATGGCGGTGGGCGCGCGCGACGAAGACCTGGTGGCCTTGCCCGCACCGGACGCCTTGCCCGAATGCGTGACCTGGGCGGTGATCCCGCGTGCCCGCGTGCTGCGCGAATATGCGCTCGCGCTGCTGCACGGCATCGCGCCGCAGCTGGATCGCCGCGACCTGCGCCGCGTTCTGGAAGGCAACCTGGAGCCGCAGTGGCCGAAGGCGCCGTCGTGGCGCGAGCTGAGCCAGCCCATCACCACCTGACGGCCACGCCGTCGAACATCGCGACCGTCATCGAAACGGGAGAGCCGTCATGCCGCTGGTCACCCTCACCGTACGCAAGCCCAAGCCCGTCGTGTTCAAGACGAAGGTGCTCGATGCCGTGCACGCGAGCCTGGTCTCCAGCGGCGTGCCGCAGGCGGATCTGTTCCAGCGCGTGTTCGAACTGGACGCCGACGACTTCCGTTTCGATCCCAGCTATCCCGATCTCGCGTCGCCACGCACGGTCGACTTCATGCTGATCGAGATCCTGTGGTCGGTCGGGCGCAGCGTGAAGGTGAAGAAGAAGCTGCTGGCCGAACTGATGGATCGCCTCGCGCAGGCGGGGCTCGATCCCGAACACGTGATGGTGGCCTTCAAGGAAACCACGTGGGAGAACTGGTCCTTCGGTGGCGGGCGCCTGATTCATACCTGAGCGTCCGCATCGGATCCGCCGCGGTGCGGTGGATCGCCCGGTTACAGCAGCGCCATCCACACGGCCATGCCGCCGAGCGTGCCGAGCACCGCCGACGCGAGGGCGCGCCGGAACCACAGCGATTGCGCGGTCGCGGCGGACGTCAGCACCGAGTCGTCCGGCGCAAGCCCCACCATCGAGATCAGCACCAGCAGCGCGACCAGGATCGGGCAGCAGATCGCGTTGCCGAGCGCAACATTCACCATCCACTGCACGGCCGAAAGGATTCCCGCCAACGCCACCCACGACCATCCCAGGCCGCGCGCGATGAGCGGCCGCTGCCAGCGCATGATCGCGAAGACCGACCACGCCAGCAGCGCGGTCGTGATCACGGAGCGCAGGAAGTCGAACGCGGCGTATCGCATCCACACGATGGTGGGTGCGGGCGCGTCGGAAACCGGTCGGAGTGCTTCCCCGAAGCCGCGTGGCGGCTATCCGGTCAGGCCGCGTTCGGCTCGTCGAAATGCAGGCCGCACTCGCGCTTCAGTCCGAAGAAGCGCGTGTCTTCCTCGTTCATGCCGGGCTGCAGCGGGCGCGTGGTGTGCACGTCTCCGATCGACACATAGCCCTGGTGCCACAGCGGGTGGTAGGGCAGGTCGTGCTGCTGCAGGTACTGCCAGACGTCGCGATCGGTCCAGTCGGCGATGGGGTGCAGCTTCCAGCGCCCGTCGCGCAACTGCAGGAAATCGATCGCCGCGCGGCTGCGCGACTGGCTGCGGCGAAGGCCGGCGATCCACGTGCGCACGCCCAGGTCGTCGAGCGCGCGCTGCATCGGCTCGACCTTGCGCATGCGGTTGTAGCGTTCGATGCCTTCCAGGCCGCTCTCCCACAGCTTGCCCAGGCGCGCTTCCATCCACGCGATGCCGATCTGCGGGCGATACACCTTGAGGTTGAGGTGCAGGCGTTCGGTGAGCTGGTCGATGAAGCGGTAGGTTTCGGGGAACAGGTAGCCCGTGTCGATGAGGATCACCGGCAGGTCCGCACGCTGCTGCGTCGCCAGATGCAGCGACACCGCCGCCTGCGCGCCGAAGCTCGACGACAGCGCGTGTTCGCCGGCGGTGTGTTCCAGCGCCCAGGCGATGCGCTCGGACGCGCTCAGTCCGCCCAGCCACGCATTGAGTTCGGCCAGTGCGCGGGGCGATTCGGCGGCGGTGATGGGGTCGGGCGGGCTCATGCGGCGTTCTCGGTGACGGCGTGTTCGGTGACGGCGTGCTGCAGTTGGAGTTCGATGGAGGATCGGGGCGGAGCGACGATGCCGGCGCGCACCAGGAAATCGCCGAAGCCTTCTTCGTCGCGACGCTCGCCGGCGTAACGCGCGAAGAGCGGATCGAGGGCTTCGAGGATCTGCGGCTGCGCCACGTTCTCGCGATACATCGTGTTCAGGCGCTGGCCGCGGTGGTCGGCGCCGAGCATCAGGTTGTAGCGGCCAGGTGCCTTGCCGACGAGCGCGATCTCGCCCAGGTACGGACGCGAGCAACCGTTCGGGCAGCCGCTGATGCGCAGGTGGATGGGTGCCTCTCGCAGGCCGTGCGCGTCGAGCAGGACCTGCACCGCGTCGGTGAATTCGGGAAGGTAGCGCTCGGCTTCGGCCATCGCCAGGCCGCAGGTCGGTAGTGCGACGCAGGCCAGCGCGTTCTTCACCAGCGGCGTCGCCGAGACGTGCGTGTCCAGGCCGTATTGCGCGACCAGCGCATCGACGCGTGCGCGCAACGCGGCGGGTATGCCGGCGATGACGAGGTTCTGGTTCGGCGTGAGGCGGAACTGCGCATCGCCCGCCTCGGCATCGAGCACGCGCGCGATCTCGCGCAGGCCGGTCAGATGCGAGAGGCCGTCGCGATCCCAGATGCGCCCGGCGACGATGCGCAGCGTCAGGTGCGCGCGGCCGTCGCCTCCTTCGACCCAGCCGAAGCGGTCGCCGTTATGGACGAAATCGAACGGTCGCGCGTCGGAGAGGGCAAAACCCGCGCGCCGTTCGACTTCGCCCTTGAACCAGTCGAGGCCGCGATCGTCGATGGTGTACTTCAATCGCGCACGCTTGCGCAGCACGCGGTTGCCGAAGTCGCGCTGCGCGGTGACGACCGCGACGGCGACCTGCGTGAGCTGTTCCGGCGTGACGAAACCGATCACGTCGCCCAGGCGCGGATACGTTTCCGGATCGCCGTGCGTGGCGCCCATGCCGCCGCCGACGCTGACGTTGTAGCCGAGCAGTTCGCCGGTCGCGTCGATGACGGCGATGAAGCCCAGATCCTGCGCGAACACGTCCACGTCGTTGTATGGCGGGACCGCGAAGCCGATCTTGAACTTGCGCGGCAGGTAGGTCGGGCCGTAGACGGGTTCGTCCTCGCTGCCGCTGCCGGCGACGCGCTCCTCGTCGAGCCAGATTTCGTAGTACGCGCGGGTGTTCGGCAGCAGGTGTTCCGACAGCGCCGCGGCGTGCGCGAACACCTGCGCGTGCGCCTGCGACTGCAGCGGATTCGCCGCGACGGCTACGTTGCGGTTCACGTCTCCGCACGCCGCCAGCGTGTCGATCAGCGCGGCGTTGATCGCCTGCATCGTCGACTTGAGCTCGGTCTTGATCACGCCGTGGTACTGGAACGCCTGCCGCGTGGTGATGCGCAGGCCGCGCTCGGCGTAGGTCGTCGCGATGTGGTCAAGCTTGAGCCACTGCGCCGGCGTCACTACGCCGCCGGGCGTGCGCGTGCGGATCATGAAGGCGTACGCCGGTTCGAGCTTGGCCAGGCGACGTTCCTCGCGGATATCGCGATCGTCCTGCTGGTAGCTGCCGTGGTACTTGATCAGCGTCTGGTCGTCGTCGTTCAGCGCACCGGTGACCGGGTTGGCGAGCGACTCCAGCAGCGTGCCGCGAAGGCGCCCGCTCTGCTGCTTGATGTCCTCGACGGAATGGCTGCTCATCAATACACGTCCCGCGCGTAGCGCCCCTGCTGCTGCAGGGTGTTGAGGTAGTCGTCGGCGTCTTCGGCCGACTTGCCGCCGTGTTCGGCGATCACCGACAGCAGCGCCGCGTGCACGTCCTTGGCCATGCGCGTGGCGTCGCCGCAGACATAGAGGTGCGCGCCGCCTTCGAGCCAGCCGAAGAGGTCGCGCCCGCGTTCGATCACTCGGTCCTGGACATAGACCTTGTGCGCCTGGTCGCGCGAGAACGCCAGGTCGAAGCGATGCAGCGATCCGTCCTTCAGCGCCTGCTGCCATTCGACCTGGTAGAGGAAATCGCTGCGGAAATGCGGGTTGCCAAAGAACAGCCAGTTGCGTCCCGTCGCGCCGACGGCGGCGCGTTCCTGCACGAATGCCCGGAACGGCGCGACGCCGGTGCCGGGGCCGATCATGATCACGTCGCGGGACGCATCGGCCGGGAGGCGGAAACGCTCGTTGTGTTCGATGAACACCGGCAGCCGCGCGCCTTCCTCGCTGCGTGCGAAATGGTTCGACGCCGCGCCCCAGCGCAGGCCGTCGCCATCGTCGTATTCGACGTGGGCGACGGTCAGGTGCACTTCGTCGCCGACGTGCTTCTGGCTGGAGGCGATGGAATACAAGCGTGGAGTCAACGGACGCAGCGCGGCGACGAGTTCGTCCGGGCTCCACGACGCCGGATAGCGGCGCAGCAGGTCCAGCACCTGCGCTTCGTTCAGCAGCTTCGCCAGCGCGGGTTGCCGGTCGGGAGCGAGCAGGCCGTTGAGTTCCTCGCTGCGCGATTGCGCGGCGTGACTGGCGACGAACGGGCGCGCCAGCTTCGTGAGCTCGCGCTTCTCGCCGAGCCACTGCCGCAGCGGCAACCGCTGGCCACCGTGTTCGACGACGACGTCGGCGTCGAGTTCGCCCGTGCGCAGGATCGCCTCGACCAGCGCCGGCGGATTCACCGGCCACAGGCCGAGCGCGTCGCCGGGCTCGTAATGCAGGCCGGAGCCTTCCAGCGACAGTTCGACGTGCCGGACGTCCTTCACGCTCCCGCGCGCGGTGATGCGCTGGTTCGCGAGCAGTTCGGCGGCGAAGGGCGCGTCGCGGCCGTGCAGCGGCGTTGCCTGCAACGGACGCAGCGGCGTGACGGTCGCGAGCGGCGCAGCAGGCTTCAGCGCCTCCTTCGCCTTCGCCAGCGCCTGCGCGACCCACGGCTCGGCGATGGTTTCCAGGTCGAGGTCGGCATCGGCGCGCGGCAGCAGGCGCGTGGCGCCCAGTTCCGCCAGCCGCGCGTCCAGCCGTTGGCCGATCGCGCAGAACTGCGGGTAGCTCGAATCGCCCAGGCCCAACACGGCGTAGCGCAGCTGCTTCAGTTCGGGCGCGCGCTTGCCGGCGATGAAGTCGACCAGCGCGCGGGCATCGTCCGGCGGATCGCCATCGCCCTGCGTGCTGATGACCAGGTACAGCGTGCGTTCGTCCTTGAGCTCGCGCGTGGGGTAAGCATCGGCACGCAGCAGGCGAACGGGCAGGCCGGCGGCTTCGCTCTGGCGCGCGAGCTGTTCGGCCAGCCGCTTCGCGTTGCCGGTCTGGCTGCCGTAGACGATCGTCAGCCGCCCGGCGGGCGCGGCGTCGGCGACCGGCGCTGTAACCGTTTGCACGCCGGCGGTGCCGCGCGATGCGAGGCCGGCGGCGTAGCCGGAAAGCCACCACAGGCCGTTGCTGTCGAGTCCGTCGGTCACGCGCGCCAACGCCGCAAGCCGGTCCTCGGTAAGGGGGGCGGCAAGCGCGGCGGAAACGTTTGGCAGGGTGGCCGACATGGGCAACGGGAAAAAGGGGACCGTTGCAGGCTAGGTCCCGGCGGCGGCCACCAGAAAGGATGAGGGGTTATGCGCTCATGCCGGTGGCTTATTTCCGGCCGGAAGCACCGCCGTTCCTACAATGTGGTCAACTTGCCGCGAGCGTCCGCCGCGCCCGCCGCCCCATTTCGCAAGATCAAGATCCGATGACGTTGCCCCTGGACCTGAGCCATCTCGACCGCCTCGAAGCGGAAAGCATCCACATCCTGCGCGAGGTCGCGGCCGAGTTCCGCCATCCGGTGATGCTGTATTCCATCGGCAAGGACAGCTCGGTGCTGCTGCACCTGCTGCTGAAGGCGTTCGCGCCGGCGCGCCCGCCGATTCCGCTGCTGCATGTGGATACCGGCTGGAAGTTCCGCGAGATGATCGCCTTCCGGGACCAGCGCGCCAGGGACACCGGCGTGCAGCTGCACGTACACACCAACGCCGAAGGCATCGCGCAGGGCATCGGTCCGATCACCCATGGCGCCACCGTGCACACCGACGTGATGAAGACGCAGGCGCTGAAGCAGGCGCTGGACGCGGCCGGTTACGACGCGGCCATTGGTGGGGCGCGTCGCGACGAAGAGAAATCGCGCGCGAAGGAACGCATCTTCTCGTTCCGCAACGAACAGCACCGCTGGGATCCCAAGCACCAGCGCCCCGAGTTGTGGAACCTCTACAACACGCGCATCCACAAGGGCGAATCGGTGCGCGTGTTCCCGCTGTCGAACTGGACCGAACTCGACGTCTGGCTGTACATCTATCGCGAGAAGATCCCGGTGCCGTCGCTGTACTTCGCGGCGCAGCGCCCCGTCGTCGAACGCGACGGCGCGCTGATCATGGTCGATGACGAGCGTCTGCCGCTGCGCGATGGCGAATCGCCGCAACTCAAGCAGGTGCGCTTCCGCACACTGGGCTGCTATCCGTTGACGGGCGCGATCGAATCCGACGCCGACTCGCTGGAGAAGATCATCGCCGAAATGCTGGTGGCGACGACGTCGGAACGACAGGGGCGCGTGATCGACCACGACCCGACCGCGTCGATGGAAAAGAAGAAGCAGGAAGGGTATTTCTGATGACGCGCGCACACGACGCGGGCGCGACGATCGCCGCCTACCTCGCCCAGCACGAAACCAAGGGCCTACTGCGTTTCATCACCTGCGGCAGCGTCGACGACGGCAAGAGCACGCTGATCGGCCGGCTGCTGTACGAAAGCCGCGCGTTGTTCGACGACCAGTTGACCGCGCTCGAGAAGGACAGCCGTCGCCACGGCACGCAGGGCGAGGCGATCGACTATGCGCTGCTGCTCGACGGACTATCCGCCGAGCGCGAGCAGGGCATCACCATCGATGTCGCGTACCGCTTCTTCAGCACCGAAAAGCGAAAGTTCATCGTCGCCGACTGCCCGGGTCACGAGCAGTACACGCGCAACATGGCGACCGGCGCGTCCACGGCCGATGTCGCCGTCGTGCTGGTCGATGCGCGCAAGGGGCTGCTGCCGCAGACGCGCCGGCACAGCTACATCGTGTCGCTGCTGGGCATCCGCCACGTGCTGCTGGCGGTAAACAAGATGGATCTGGTCGATTTCGATCGCGCGGTGTTCGACGAGATCGAAGCCGGTTATCGCGAGCTCGCCGCCACGCTCGGCATCGAACAGGTGCAGGCCATTCCGTTGTCGGCGTTGCAGGGCGACAACCTGATGGGGCGCTCGGAACGCACCGCGTGGTACGGCGGCCCCAGCGTGCTCGAATACCTGGAAACGGTCGACGTGTCTCGCCAGGCGCAGGACGTCGGCTTCCGTCTTCCCGTGCAGTGGGTCAACCGGCCGAACCAGGATTTCCGCGGCTTCGCGGGTACGGTGGCGGCGGGCGAGATTCGCCCGGGTGACGAGATCGTCGCATTGCCGTCGGGCCGTCGTTCGCACGTGGCGCGCATCGTCACCGCCGATGGCGACCTCGCTGTCGCGCGCGAAGGCCAGGCGATTACGCTGACGCTGCGCGACGAACTCGACGTCAGTCGTGGCGACGTCATCGCCGACGCGCATCGGCCGGCGCAGGTCGCCGACCAGTTCGCCGCGCAGGTGCTGTGGATGGGCGAGCAGCCGCTGCTGCCGGGCCGTCCGTACTGGTTGAAGATCGGCACGCGCACCGTCAGCGCCAGCGTCACGGAGATCAAGCACAAGACCGACGTGAACACGCAGGAGCCGCTGGCCGCGAAGCACCTGGAACTCAACGAAGTCGGCTACTGCAACCTCTATCTCGACCAGCCGGTGCCGTTCGAGGCTTACGCGGACAACCGCACGCTCGGCGGCTTCATCCTGATCGATCGCCAGACCAACGCGACGGTGGCCGCCGGCACGCTGCAGTTCGCGCTGCGCCGCGCGGGCAACATCCACTGGCAGCACCTGGATGTCGACAAGGCCGCGCGTGCGCGCATCAAGGGGCAGAAGCCACGCGTGCTGTGGTTCACGGGCCTGTCGGGCTCGGGCAAGTCGACGATCGCCAACCTCGTCGACAAGCGCCTGCACGCATTGGGCTACCACACCTTCATCCTCGACGGCGACAACGTGCGCCACGGCCTCAACAAGGACCTTGGCTTCACCGACGAGGATCGCGTGGAGAACATCCGCCGCGTGGCCGAAGTCGCGAAGCTGATGAGCGACGCGGGCCTGATCGTGCTGGTGAGTTTCATCTCGCCGTTCCGCGCCGAACGCCGCATGGCGCGCGAGCTGTTCGCGCCGGGCGAGTTCGTCGAGGTCTACATCGATACGCCGCTCGCCGTGGCCGAGAAGCGCGACGTGAAGGGCCTCTACGCGAAGGCGCGCGCCGGTCAGCTGCGAAACTTCACCGGCATCGACTCGCCGTACGAAGTGCCGGAAGCGGCGGAGCTGTCGCTCGACACGGTGTCCGACAATGCGGAACGACTCGCGCAGCGGGTGATCGATTTCCTGACGGAGTGACGTAGGAATAGTCGGTCGCGCAACGAAACACCCCGGCGAAAGCCGGGGTTTTTCTTTCGTGCATAACGAACCGGTATCAGGCTGTTCGCACGGTTTTCTTGCGCACGATCTCGTAAAGGAACAACAGCGCGACGGCGCAGATGATCGAGACGACGAAGCCGATGAAGCCGCCACCGGGGTAGATCAGGCTGCCGATGTACGCGCCGACGATGCCGAGCAGGATGGTGAGGATCCAGCCCATCGGATCCGCTCCGGGTTTGAAGAACCGCGCCAGCACACCAATGACCGCACCGATGATGATCGTGTAGAGCAGACTGCCCATGACGTTCTCCTTGGGTGGTGATGCCGGCGCAGCGTAGCAGCGCCGGAACGGGGCGGCGATCGGGCCGACGAACGGTCGCCATGGTGTGCGCGTAAACAAAAAACCCTCGCCGGAGCGAGGGTTCTCTGAGGCCGCCGGATAACGCGATCAGCAGCAGCCGTGGCCGCCGTGGCGATCGCCGCTGTCGGGCGCGACCGACGCGCCGGTCGTCTCGCCGCGCAGGCTCGCCTGGTGGTGTTCGGCGATCACCCGCGACACGCACGCCGTCACGCGCTTGCCCATCGGGATGTGCAGGAACTCGTTCGGACCGTGTGCGTTGCTGTGCGGGCCGAGCACGCCGGTGATCATGAACTGCGCACCGGGGAACTTCTCGCCGAGCATGCCCATGAACGGGATCGAGCCGCCTTCGCCCATGTACATCGCCGGCTTGCCGAAGAACTCGCGGCTCGCCGAATCGATGGCTTTGGTCAGCCACGGCGACTGCGCGGGTGCGTTCCAGCCGGAGGAGGACTTCTCCAGATCCAGCGTCACCTTCGCGCCGTTCGGCGGATCCTTCGTCAGCACTTCGCGCAGCAGTTCGCCGGCCTTCTTGCCGTCGAGCGTGGGCGGCAGGCGCAGCGACAGCTTCACCGAGGTGTACGGACGCAGCACGTTGCCGGCCGACGCCAGCGGCGGCATGCCGTCCACGCCGGTCACCGACAGCGCGGGACGCCACGTGCGGTTGAGCACGAGCTCGGCCAGATCCGACGCCATCGGCGTCATGCCGGGCAGGAACGGGAACTTGTCGAAGATCGCCGTGTCGAGCACCTTCGCCGCTTCGCGCGCCTGCGCGAGGCGTTCTTCCGGAACATCCACGAACAGGCCGTCGACGCGGATCTTGCCGGTGTTCTCGTCTTCCAGTCGCGAGAGCAACTGGCGCAGCAGTCGGAAGCTCGACGGCACGATGCCGGACGCATCGCCCGAGTGCACGCCTTCTTCCAGCACCTTCACCGTGAAATTGCCGCCGGCGAGGCCGCGCAGCGAGGTCGTGCACCACAGCTGCTCGTAGTTGCCGCAGCCCGAATCCAGGCACACCACCAGCGAGGGCTTGCCGATGCGGTCGGCGAGGTGGTCGACGTACGCGGGCAGGTCGTAGCTGCCGGACTCCTCACACGCTTCGATAAGGATCACGCAGCGCGCATGCGGCAGTTGCTGCTCCTGCAGCGCGAGCACGGCGGTGAGCGAGCCGAAGATCGCGTAACCGTCATCGGCGCCGCCGCGGCCATACAGGCGGTCGCCCTTGATGACCGGATTCCACGGGCCGAATTCCGGATCCCAGCCGGTCATTTCCGGCTGCTTGTCCAGATGGCCGTACAGCAGCACGCAATCGTCGTTGCTGCCGCCGTTGGACGCCGGGATGTCGATGAAGATCAGCGGCGTGCGGCCTTCCAGGCGCACCACCTCGACCTTCATGCCGGGAATCGGCTGGGCCTTGGCCCAGGTTTCCATCAGCTTGACCGCATCGTCCATGTAGCCGTGCTTGACCCAGTCGGCGTCGAACATCGGGGACTTGTTGGGAATCTTGATGTACTCGACGAGCTGGGGAACGATCTCGTCGTCCCATTTGTCGCCGACGTAGCGGTCGACCTTGCTGATGTCCATGGCGGATGCGGCCTCGTAGCGGGGGACGACAAGTTTACGCCTCCGTGACGGCGGGCCGGCTCCCGAGGCAGCGCCGGAGGCTTCCGATACGCCGGCGGATTGTTCCGACGTACAGCGAAATGGCGCCTACGCATAGTTGCGGCGGTTTCCTTGCCGTTTTCGGCGGATCGCCCGATAGGGCCGGCTGTCCCCGCTCCGGAGACTGTGTTGGCCGCCCATGCAGCGCTTCGGCGGCCATCCAACCATCCACGTCGTGGGCCCGTCCGGGCCCAAGGAGATGCTCATGCAATCGTTCGAAACCAGGTCCCCGGCTGTCCGATCCTTCGCGATGTTCGTCCGGGCCCTGCTGCTGTCGCTGGTCCTCACCGGTACGGCCATGGCCGCCGAGACCGTCAACATCAACACCGCCGACGCGGCCACGCTGGATCGCGTGCTGGTGAACATCGGCCCCGCCAAGGCGGAAGCGATCGTCGCCTACCGGAAGACCAACGGCCCGTTCCGCAGCGCCGATCAGCTCGCGCAGGTTCCGGGCATCGGCCTGAAGACGGTGGAGAAGAACAAGGACCGCATCGCGATCGGCGGCGGCGCGCCCGCTACGGCAGCCGCAGCCAAGCCCGCACCGGCAGCGTCGGCGGCCAACGCATCGAAGCCGGCTGCCACCAGGCACTAGGGGAGGGGCGCATGCCGGCCCGGCGCCATCGACGCGATCCGGCACGCCGGTCGCGCCGGGCCGGCACTGCGATCGCCGATGGTTCGATCGCTGGAGCATTGCGACCCGTTCCGAAGTCCGCACGGAAGCCGCCCGCTAGACTGTGGCGAACGACTACCGGACGTGACGGATGGTTCCCGAGCAACACAGCCGTTCGCGGGTGATGCCCGCCAACGAATACCGGCGCGAGCGCTGGCGCAACCAGATGGGCTGGACGCGCGAGATCCACGCCGGCCGTCTCGACGATGCCGCGCCGGACGCACCGTGGGATTGGCGGCTTTCCATCGCGGAGATCGAGCGCGATTCGGATTTCTCGGCCTTTCCCGGCATTGATCGCGAGCTCGTGCTGCTCACCGGCAACGGCGTGCGTTTGCGCTTCGACGACGGTGAGTCGCACGAACTCCATCCGCCACACGATCGCCTGCGATTCGCCGGCGAACGCAAGGTGATCGGCGAACTGCTCGATGGCCCGACGCACGACTTCAACCTGATGTGGCGACGCAACCGGGTGCGTGCCGCGCTGTGGCACCGGCCACTGGTGGGACCGATGGTGCTGTTCGCCGATCCGGGCACGACGTGGGTCGCGCACCTGATCGCGGGGCAGGCGCAATTCGCGGACGACTCGGGTCTTCCGCCGATGTCGGCGGGCGACACGGCGTTCTTCGACGCAGGCAGCGAACGGCTTCGCCACATGATCGATGGCGGTGGCGAACTGCTCGTGATCCGGATCGAGCCGGTCGAAGGCGCGCGCTGACGACGACGCGTCAGTAGACGTCGCGGCAGTACCGCCCGTCCGCGGCCATCGCTTCCAGCGCATCGAGGCCGACGGTGTCGCGCAACACGGCATCCACGGCGGGCGCCATGCCTTCGAGGCTGCCGCACACGTAAACGGCGGCGCCGTCGGCAATCCATTCGCGCAGGCGTCCGCTGTGTTCGCGCAACACGTCCTGCACGTACACGCGCTGCGCGCCGTCGCGGGAGAAGGCGAGGTCGAGATGTTGCAGATGGCCTTGGCGGAACCAGGCTTCGATCTCGTCGCGATGGTGGAAGTCGTGTTCCCGCTGGCGTTCGCCGAAAACCAGCCAGTTGCGGCGATGGCCGGCGAGTGCACGCGCCTTCAGATGCGCGCGCAAGCCAGCGAGGCCGGTGCCGTTGCCGACGAGGATCATCGGCCGGTCGTCCTCCGGAGCATGGAAAGCGATGTTGCGGCGGATGCGGACGTCGATGGTCGCGCCGACATCGGCATGCGCAGTCAGCCAGCCGCTGCCGCAGCCCAGCCGCCCGTCGAGATGACGCATCTGGCGGACGAGCAGGTGCAGCGCGCCATCCTGCGGCACGGAGGCGATGGAGTACTCGCGATGCGGCAGCGCTTCCAGCAGGTTGGCCACGGCTTGCGCGGAATGACCTTGGATGGCTGCGGGCTCCGGAAGGCGCGAGCGCTGGAGCAGGGTCGCCAATTCCAGCGTTTCGCCGTTGTGTTCGACGGTCGCGTCGCCGTCCTGGTTTGCGGTGAGCAGCCAGGACGCCACCTCGGGCGGAGCATGTCGCGGGCCGATCTCGGCGATGTCGCCGGCTTGCCAATCGAGGTCGCCCGCGTCCATCGGCAACAGCGCGACGTGATACGCCGGTCCCCCGACACTGCCGGGATTGAGCCATCGCCGTTCCTGCAAGCGCCACGGGCGGTAGCGCGGCGCGCTCCAGTCGGCCAATGCGGTGTGACCGGCAAGCTGACCGAGTCGATGCTGCCAATGCCGCAGCGCGCCGGCGTCGCCGGCGTCCACGTCGATGCGGTCGAACATCGGCTGCGCGCCGCTGTGATGCAGCCATTGATCGAGGCGACGACCGAAGCCGCAGAAGCGGTCGTAGGCGCGATCGCCCAGCGCGAGCACGGCGTACTCAAGCCCCACGAGCGTCATCGGCTGGCCGAGCACGTGACGGGTGAAGCCAAGCGCGTGGTCGGGCGGATCGCCTTCGCCGGTGGTGCTGGCGATGAACAACGCCCGGCGATGCGCGCGCAGCACGTCCGCATCGACACGATGCAGTGGCAACACGCGCACCGGCATTCCCGCGTCGCGCAGCGCCTGCGCGGTGTGCTCGGCGAGTTGCTGGCCGAAGCCGGTCTGGCTGGCCCATGCGAGCAGCATCGCGTCGTCGCCACCGGCATCGGGAACGTCAGACGCGGCTCGATCCGCGCGCGCATCGAGCCACGTCGACACGCACAACCCGACGAAGGCCAGTGCGACCACCATCGCGAGTACCCAGCTGCCGGCGCGGGGCGAGGCGACCCACCATGATTCCGTCTGCCAATAGCCGAACGCGACGATCGCCGCGAACAGCGCTGCCAACGCGACGCCGTTGCCGAGCCACGCGCGGATCGAACTTCCCGCTTTCGAACGCGTCGCGCTCATGCTTGCAACAGCGCCTCGAATGCCGGCGTCATCCGCTCCTCGACGATGTCCGCGAAGCCCTGCGTTGAAGGTCGCACGTCGACGAAACGTGCCGTCAGCCCATGCGCCTTCGCGACTTCCATTCCCTCGTGCGTCCCCAGCACCGTGAGCGCAGTCGCCCAGGCATCGGCGCGCATGGCATCTCCCGCGGCGACCGTCACCGCCACCGGCGCATTGGTTACCGGATGTCCGCTGCGCGGATCGAGCGTGTGGCTGATGCGGCGGCCGTGATGCTCGCGCCGGTGCCATCGATCGCCCGACGTCGCGACCGCAAGGCCGTCGAGCGCGAGCACGTGCGGTTCGCGCGCGTCGTCTTCATCCCCATCCCAGCCTTCCACGATGACGCGCCACGGAGTGCCGTCGGGCTTTCGTCCGAAGCCGAACAGCTCGCCGCCCACTTCCACCAGCGCCGCGTCGACGCCGCACGAACGCAGGTGCGCAGCGACGGCGTCCACGCCGAAGCCCTTCGCTATCGCGCACAGGTCCAGCCGCGTTCCGCCGGGCTGCAGCACGCGGCGTTCGTTGCGATCGAGCACCACGCGGCGCCATTGCACCTGCGCGCGGGCAGCCTCGGGCGAGAAGCGTTCCGTCGTCGCGCCCGAGGGCCCGAAGCCCCAGCCGTCGACCAGCGGCCCGACCGTAGGATCGAAGGCGCCGCCGCACGCGTGGGCGACGTCGAGCGCGCACGAGAGCACGGCGAAAAACTCCTCGCGCAATGCGTGCCAAGAACCGGCATCGGCCGCGTTGTAACGGCTGAGGTCCGACGCCGCTTCCCAGTTGCTCATCTGCGACACCACGTCGTCCAGCCGCGACTGGACGCCCGAATGCAGCGCATGCAGGTCGGCGTTGCGTGGCGAGACGAGCTTCACCGACCAGGTCGTGCCCATCGTCGAGCCGCCGAGGACATCGACGGCGCGTGTGACGGACGCTGCGGGCGCGTGCATGTTCACGGTGGGACGGCGCCGCGATTACTGCGGCAGCACTTCCAGCGTGGCGACGTAGCCCAGACGGCGCTGCTTGGCCTGCTTCACCGTGGTCTTGTCGTCCTGCGCGTTGGCTTCGATCCAGTACATGCCCGCTTCCGGCCACGTCACGGCGAACTCGCCCTGCGCGTTGGTCTTCACCTTCAGCTCGTCCTGCGCATTGCGATAGCGCGTGCCGCCGCGGACGATCTCGATGTCGAGGTTCGCCGCCGGCTTGCCGTCGATCTGGAAGCGGAACTTCGCTTCCTCGCCCGCGAACAGGTCGTTGGGATGCGTCACCGGCACCAGTTCCAGGCCGACGCCGCTCGGCTTCAACGCCGTCTCGTTCGGCGAACCATTGGTGACGAAGGTTTCCACGCGGCTCACCGACTGCCCGACCTGCAGCTTCTTCGCATTCTTCGGCACTTCGGTGGCGAAGGTCGCTTCGGTGCCGCGCCAGCGCTTGGGCTTGCCGTCTTCTTCCCAGCTGCCGGTGACGTAGTTGTTCACCACGCCGATGCGGTAGGTGCCGGCCTGCTTCAGTTCGACGTCGAACACCGTGCGGTACTTGCCCGTGGCGGTGTTCTGCGCAGCGACGGTACTCCCATCGGGCGCGGTGATGGTCAGGTTGTCGGTCTTCAACGGCACGTGGTTGAAATAGAACAGGTCGTTGGACACCGCGGCATCCACCGTCACCCACGGATTGTTGCCGGCGAGCACGGTCTGCGACGGCTGCAGCCAGGCCTTGTGCGCCTGCGCGCCGAGGGGAAGGGCGAGGGCCAGCGCGAGCGCGGCGAACTTGAGGGTCTTCTTCACGACATGCTCCTGCGTTCGTTGATGTGTTCTGTTGTGGCGACGGACATCAGGGCTTGCTGGTGACGCTCACCAGGCCAAGCTCGCTCGTGCCCTGCGCCTTGCCGCTGCCCGCGCCGCCCCACTTGAAGGGGACCTTGACCAGTTCGCGACCGCCAACTTCGCGCGCGGCTTCCACCACCAGCGTGTAGTCGCCGGGCGGGAGCTTGCCGAGTTCGGGATGCTGCGCGCCGAAGGTGAGCGCATGCGTGCCGACCGGCCGCGTCGGGCCGGTCACGCCATCGACCGGCACCGTCAGCGTGCGGCCACTGCGGCGCCACCACTGCCGCAGGTCCGGCAGCCACTTGGTGCCGTGGCCTTCGGAGGTCGACTTCTGCTGGTACCAGACCGCGAGGTTCGCCAGGGCCTTCTGGTCTGCGCCTTCGACCCAGATCGCCACGTAGGGGCGGTGGTATTCGGCGACGTTGAGCTGCGGGATCTGCACGTTCACGTTGATTTCCGCCGAGTACGCCGGCAGTGCGAGCAGTCCGCTCAGCGCGATGGTCAGTTGGACGCGCATGGGTTTCCTCATGGTCAGGTCAGTGGATGAAGAGCAGGGCGATCAGCAGCGGAAGCGCGAGCCCGAGCGCGACGTACGGCCAGGTCATGCGCCGCTGTCGCGCGTGCATCTGCAGCAGGAACAAACCGGTGATGCAGAACACCAGGCACGCGAGTGCGAAGATGTCGATGAACCAGCGCCACGCCGCGCCGGCATTGCGGCCCTTGTGCAGGTCGTTGAGGTAGGCGACGACGCCGCGCGTAGTGCGTTCGTACTCGACCGCACCGCTCGCGCGATCGATGCTCAACCACGCGTCGCCGCCGGGACGCGGCAACGAAAGGTAGACCTCGTCGGCCGACCACTCCGCCGGCTGCGTGCCGATCGATACGGGCAACACGTCGTTGAGCCAGTCGCCGACGGTTCCGGGCAGCGGCGCGGTGCCGTCCTCGCGCGTGCCGAGCGCACGCAGCACGGAAGCGGGCATTTCGACCTTGCGCGTCAGCGTTTCGGGTTTGGCTTCGATCGCGGCCGAGTGATTCAGCGTGATGCCGGTGATCGAGAACAGCAGCATCGCGACCAGGCAGATGGCCGAGCTGATCCAGTGCCAGGAATGCAGCGTGCGCAGCCAGAATCCGCGGCGCTGCTGCTGCGCGGCGATGTCGGGCGTGGCGGATGACGGACTCACGGCGCGCGGCTCACGGTTCGGCCCAGCGACGCAGCAGGTTGTGATAGATGCCGGTGAGCTGCACGAGCGCGGGGTGCTCCGGCACGTCCTGCGTCAGGTGGCGGATCGACACGTCCAGCTCGAACATCAACCGGCGCTGCGCATCCTCGCGCAGCAGGCTCTGGATCCAGAAGAAAGACGCGACGCGTTCGCCGCGCGTCACCGGCGTGACCTTGTGCAGGCTCGTGCCGGGATACAGCACCAGGTCGCCCGCCTGCAGCTTCACGCGCTGCACGCCGTAGGTGTCCTCGATGATCAGCTCGCCGCCGTCGTATTCCTCCGGCGCGCTGAGGAACAGCGTCGCCGACAGGTCGGTGCGCACCGGATCCACGCCGCCGCGGCTGCGGTCGTAGCGGATCGCGTTGTCGACGTGGAAGCCGAACGACTGCCCGCCGCTGTAGCGATTGAACAGCGGTGGATAGATGCGCTGCGGCAGCGCGGCCGAGAAGAACGTCGTGTTGCGCGCGAGCGCGTCGAGGATCAGCCCGCCCAGCTCGCGCGCCACCGGATCGTTCTCCGGCAGCTGCGCGTTGTCCTTCGTCATCGCCGACTGGTGGCCGGCGGTGATGCGGCCATCGGCCCAGCCAGCATTCCGCAGGCGGTCGCGGCAATGGGCGACCTGTTCGGCGCTGAGGACTTGCGGGACCTGGAGCAGCATGTCGGATCCTCGGCTTCGTCAGGCCCGGCGAACCGGGCGTCGCGTGGCTGGATGGGGTGTCACTGGAGCGGGATAGCGAGGCGCGGATCAGAAGCGGTAGATGGCCTGCAGCACGACCTGCCGCGCCTCGCCCGGCGTTGCCCAGCCGTTGTTGCGGATGCGGGTGTAGTACGTCTTGTCGAACAGGTTGTTGACGTTGAGCTGGAAGGCGAGGCGTTCGTTGAGGTCGAAGGCCACCATCGCGCGATGCGAGGTGTAGCCCTTCGCCTCGGCGATGTTCGCGCCGTTGCCGGTGTACACGTCGTAGTTGCCCACGTACGTCAGGCCGTAGCCGAACGTCCACTGGCTCAGATCGTACGTGGTCCACAGGCTGCCCGAACGCTCCGGCGTGCCGCTGATCGGCAATCCCGCCAACGGATCCGGATTGGCCGGCGTGTTGCCGCACGCGGTGCTTGGATTCGCCTTGCAGTAGTCCGATACGCCCTGGATCACTTCGCTGTCCAGCCACGTGAGGTTGGCGAAGATCGACCATGCATCGGTGATGTGGCCCGCCGCGCCGAGCGCGATGCCGTCCACGCGCGCCGTGCCGTCGAGCTGCTGCTCGCCGCTCGGGTTTTCCGGATTACCCGGATCGGCGACCTTGTATTCCTCGCGTTCGTTGCGGAACACCGCCGCGGTCAGCGCCAGCTGGCTGTTGATGTCCCACTTCGCGCCGGCCTCGATGTTGATCGCGGTTTCCGGATCGACATTGCAGTTCGCCGTGCCGGTGGTGCTGGTCGCGGTGCACGAGCCGTTGACCGAGGCCTTCGACGGCGTCTTGCTGTTGGAGTACGACAGGTACAGGCTCGCGTTCGCCGCCGGCTTGAAGATCAGGCCGGCGCGGTACGAGAACAGGTCGTCGGAGTTTTCGGCGACCACGCGCGTCGTCGGCTGGCCCAGCTGCGGGCTGCCGGCCGTGGTGTTGAACGTCGTGGTGACCGTGTCGCCTTCGTTGTGCTCGTAGCGCGCACCGAGGTTCAGCATCCAGCGATCGTTGAATTCGAGCGTGTCGAAGGCGTAGATCGCCTGGTTGTCGAGCGAACCTTCGGCGATGCTGCCGCGGATGTAGTTGATCGGGCCGGTATAGACCGAATACGGATCGGTCACCGACATCGGCGGCAGCGGTACCGTCGCGCCGGTCGGCGTGCGGAACAGGTTGCCGGTGTCGAGGTCGAACTCCTCGCGGGAGAACGACACGCCGGTCACCAGCGAGTGCTTCACCGAGCCGGTCGAGAATCGCGACACGACATCGGTCTGGCTGACGGCGAGCGTGTTCTTCGTATCGCGGCTGAAGCCGCGCGGGCCGCTCGGCAGGTACGTGTTCGGCGTCGCGCACGGTGCGCCGGTCGCCGGGTTGAAGCCGGCCGGCAGGCACCACGTGCCCTGCGGCGCGTCGACGACGCTCAGCTGCTCCACCTGCTGGAAGCGCGCCAGGCTGCGCAGGGTGGTGTTCGGCGTGAAGTCGTGCTCGAACACGCCGGTGACCATGTCGACATCGATCTTCTGGCGGTCGATGTTGTGGTAGCCGTAGTAGTTTTCGGTATCGACGTCCGGCAAGCCACCGCCGAAGGCGGCGAAATACGGCACGCCGTACTGCGGGAGGTTGTCGTCGCTCTGGTGGAAATAGCTCGCGGTGAAGCGCGTATCGCCGTCCAGGCCGAACGCGACGGACGGCGCGATGCCCCAGCGCTCGAAGTTCTCGTAATCGCGGCCCGGCACGTCGTTCTGGTGGACCATCGCGTTGATGCGGAACGCCGAACCGTTGTCCAGGTCGGTGTTGCTGTCGAGGGTGATGCGGCCGAAGCTGTCGGTGCCGGCGCCGGCCGTCACCACGGTGGAATCGCCGCTGCGCGCGACCTTGCTCACCAGGTTGATGTTGCCGCCGACCGAGCCCGCGCCGGAATACACCGAGTTGGCGCCGTTCACCAGTTCGACCGACTCCAGGTTGAAGTTGTCGGTGCGCGTGTACTGCGCGCTGTCGCGCACGCCGTCGGTGGTGATGTCGCTGTTGGCGTTGAAGCCGCGCAGCGTGATGCTGTCGCCGTAACCGCCGCCGCCTTCGCCGGCACCAAACGTGATGCCCGGCAGCGTGCTCAGCACGTCGCGCAGGCCGATCAGGTTCTGCTGGTCCATCACGTCCTTGGTGACGACGGTGATGGTTTGCGGCGTGTCCAGCAGCGGCTGCGTGTACTTGATGGAGGACGGCTTCTCGACGTACTCGCCGTGCACCTCGATCTTGTCCAGGTCACGCGCGTTGGCGGGCTCGCCGGCGGGTTCGGCCAGCGCGGGCGCCCCGACGGCGAGCGCAAGGGCGCCGGCGAGCGGCGAGACGACGAACTTCCTGTTGGACATGGGATTCCTCGGGGGAAAGCAGGGCGGCACGGCCGCGGTTCGGCGTGAGATGTTAATGAGATGAATTCTCATTTGCAACGAAAAGTGAACGCGGGCGGACGAGCGGCGGCCGCGCGGGCGTCTGGGCCGTCGTCCGCGCGGGCGCACGACGGCGTTCCTGCGAGGGCAGGCGTATCGACTGATCGGAGGTTTGGGAAGCGCTGGCTGGCCAACGCCCGGAGCTGCGGTAGCAGGTCTGCGGAGGGCCCGGGCTAACCTGCGCTCACCCCGGGTGCGCTTGGCTTAGCCGGGCTACAAGAAACGTGCTTTGGTGCGCGCGGTATCAGCCGCGATCGTCGCGCGTCCAGATGCCGACGTCGTCGACCTTCACCGGGAACTTCGGCACCGGTTCGTAGGCCGGCGCGCAGAGCGGGCGACCATCGCGCACGTCGAACTTCGCGCCGTGCAGCACGCATTCGATCGTCGCTTCGTCGCCGTCGAAGTTGCCGGCGGACAGCTCGAAATCCTCGTGCGAGCACTTGTCTTCGAGTGCGTAGTAATCGCCGTCGTAGTTGACGACGAGGATGGCCGTGTCGCCATCCCACGCCACCGTGCGTTCACCCGGCAGCAGTTGCGAGGTTGCGCAGACGAACACCCATTGCTCGGCGGCGCCGTTCACAGCGGCTTCTCCAGCACCTCGAAGCGCAGGTCGTCGCGCTTGGGCTCGCCGAAACGCTCGTCGCCGTACGGGAACGGCTTCTTGATGCCGGTGCGGCGATAGCCGCGGCGTTCGTAGAAGGCGATGAGTTCGTCGCGGATGTCGATGACCGACATGCGCATGGACGGCAGCGACCATTCCTCGCGCGCGAGGCGTTCGGCTTCGGCGATGACCTGCTTGCCGATGCCGCCGCCCTGCAGGGCCGGGTTCACGGAAAACATGCCGAAGTAGCCGGCGCCGTCTTCCTCGGCGACATGCGCGCAGGCGAGCAGTTCGCCGCCTTCGCGCTCGGCGATGAGGATCGCGCTGCGTGGGCGGTCGATACAGGCCTGCACGTCGTCCGCGCCGGTGCGGCGGCCGCCGAGCATGTCGGCCTCGGTCGTCCAGCCCTGCTTGCTGACGTCGCCGCGGTAGGCCGATTCGATCAGTGCGACCAGCGCGTCGATGTCGGCGTGGGTCGCGTGGCGGAACTGCAGGGACTGAACGGTCATGGTATCGGTCGGTGAAGAGCGGGGCAGGCGGCCATTCTCCAGCGTGATCGGGGCGGTGTCATCCGGCGCGATGCGCGACGTTTACCCCAGCAGCCGGCGGACCTTCTGCAGCGCGGCGACGAACGCCTCGATTTCTTCGTGCGTGTTGTAGAACGCCAGCGACGCGCGGCATGTCGCCGGCACGCCGAAGTGCTGCATCAGCGGGTGCGCGCAGTGATGGCCGGAGCGGATCGCGACGCCTTCCAGATCAAGCAGCGTGGCAAGGTCGTGCGCGTGCGCGCCTTCGACCAGGAAGCTCACGACCGCGGCCTTCTCGCGCGCCTGTCCGAAGATGCGCAGGCCTTCGACCTTCGACAGCGCTTCGTTGAAGTGCGCCAGCAGTTCCTGCTCGCGCGCCTCGATGTTGCGCATGCCCAGGCCCGAGAGATAGTCGACGGCCGCGCCGAGGCCGACGAAGCCCGCGATGTTCGGCGTGCCCGCTTCGAACTTGTGCGGCGCGTCGTTGAAGACGGTGCCTTCGAAACGCACTTCCTTGATCATCTCGCCGCCGCCGATGAACGGCGGCATCGCGGCGAGGTGCTCGCGACGCGCCCACAGCGCGCCGGTGCCGGTAGGCCCCGACATCTTGTGGCCGGTGAAGGCGTAGAAATCGCAGCCGATGGACGCGATGTCCACCGCGCGGTGCGGCACCGCCTGCGAGCCGTCGACGACGGTGACGATGCCACGCTTGCGTGCTTCGCGGCAGATCTCGCGCACCGGATTCACGGTGCCCAGCACGTTGGACACGTGCGTGAGCGAAAGCAGCTTCACCTCGGGCGTAAGCAGCGAATGCAGCTGCGCCAGGTCGAGCTCGCCGCGTTCGTCGATCTCGGCGACCTTGATCACGGCGCCCGTGCGCTGCGCGACCAGCTGCCACGGCACGATGTTGGCGTGGTGCTCCATGCGCGTGAGCACGATCGCGTCGCCGGCCTTCAGCTGCGGCAGTGCCCACGAATACGCGACGAGGTTGAGCGCGAACGTCGTGCCGCTGCACAGCACCAGTTCGTCGCCGCGCACGTTGAGGAACTTCGCCAGCTTCGATCGCGCGCCTTCGTACGCTTCCGTCGCCTCGGTGCCGAGCGCGTGCACGGCGCGGCTGACGTTGGCGTTGTGGCGGCGGTAGAAGTCGTCGACGGCATCGATCACCGCATCGGGTTTCTGCCCGGTGTTGGCCGAATCGAAATAGACCAGCGGTTTGCCGTGCACCTGCCGCGTGAGCAGCGGGAAGTCGGCGCGGACGCGGGCCCAGTCGATGGCGTTCGTCGAGTCGGTGGCGGGAAGGTTCATGCGTGCTCCATTCAGGCGCGCCGGTCAGGCGGCGCCGAGGCGTTCCAGCGCGGCGTCCAGGCGGGCTTCGAGCGCCGTGCGCAGCGCGTCGCCGGGCTCGAACACCGACAGGGTTTCGCGGCAGAACGCCGCGGTGAGCAGGGCGCGCGCCTGATCGGACGACAGGCCGCGGCTGCGCAGGTAGAACAGCGCCGTCTGGTCGAGCTGGCCGACGGTCGCGCCGTGCGCGGCCTGCACTTCGTCGGCGTGGATTTCGAGCACCGGCTGCGTGTCGATCTCGGCGCCTTCGCTCAGCAGCAGGTTCTTGTTCGACAGCTGTGCGTTGGTGCCATCGGCGCCTTCGCGGATCAGGATGCCGCCGTGGAATGCGGCCTTGGAACGGCCGGCCGCCATGCCGCGCCACGTGAGTTCGCACGCGGTGTCGCGGCCGACGTGATCGATGCCCAGTCGCGTGTCGATATGACGCTTGCCCGATGCGAGCAGCACGCCGTTCGCGTGCAGGCTCGCGTTGTTTCCGTGGAGCGCGGCGTTGAGTTCGTGACGCGACAGGCCGGCGCCGAGTTCGAGGTCGAGTCGGCGATAGTCGGCCTCCTTCGCCAGCACCGCATCGGTGCGCGCCATCAGCGTCGCGCCGGCCGCCTCGTCCTGCACGCGCGCGTGGCGCAGCGTGGCATTGGCGCCGAGGTGCACGTGCGCCAGCTGATTGGCCAGATGGTTGTGCGCGCCCTGGGCGAGATGGTGTTCGACCACGAACAGGGAGGCGTTGTCGCGAAGTTCGATCAGATGGCGCAGGTGCCAGGCCTGGTCGGCCTGCGCGGGGGCGCCGATGAAGACGATGTGGATCGGCTGAGTCGACTGCGCGCCCGATTCTGCGCGAAGCACGACGCCATCGTCGGCGAGGGCGGCATTGAGGCGCGCGAAGATCTCATCGCTGCGATCGAAACGGCGCGCGAGGAAGTTGGCCTCACGCGGCTCGCCTTCGACCAGCACTTGCGAAAGCGGTTGCAGCGTCACGCCCGACGCCAGACCCGAGAGGTCGCTGTGCGACGCGTCGAGACGGCCGTTGACGAAAACGATGCGCGGCGCAGGAATATCCGCCAGCAAGGCATCGTCGAACGTCGCGACCGAGACCGAAGGCGCGGCGAACGCGCGGCGTTCCAGCGCACGCAGCGGCGTGTACTTCCACGCTTCCACGCGCGCGTGCGGAATGCCGTCGCGCAGCGCGGCATCGAGCGCGGCGCGGCGGGTTTCGCCCAGCCCGGCGGCGTCGCGGGATGGGAGCGATTCGAAAGCGGTGGCGAAGGAATCGAGCAGGGCGCTCATGTCACGCGCTCGCCGCCGGAGTGATGCGTTCCTTCACCCACGCGTAGCCGTGCTGTTCCAGCTCCAGCGCGAGCTCCGGACCGCCCGTCTCGACGATGCGCCCATCGGCCAGCACGTGCACGACATCGGGCTTGATGTAGTCGAGCAGGCGCTGGTAGTGCGTGATCACGAGGAAAGCACGATCCGGCGAACGCAGCGCGTTCACGCCATCGGCGACGGCCTTGAGCGCGTCGATGTCCAGGCCCGAATCGGTTTCGTCCAGGATCGCCAGCTTCGGTTCGAGGAGCGCGAGCTGGAAGATCTCGTTGCGCTTCTTCTCGCCGCCGGAGAAGCCTTCGTTGACGCCGCGATGCAGCAGTTCGTCCTTCAGGTGCAGCACGGCCAGCTTCTCGCGCACGAGCTTGAGGAACTGCATCGAATCCAGTTCGCTCTCGCCACGTGCCTTGCGCTGCGCGTTGAGCGCGCTGCGCAGGAAGTAGGTGTTGTTCACGCCCGGGATCTCGACCGGGTACTGGAACGCGAGGAACACGCCGGTCGCGGCGCGCTCTTCCGGCTCCAGGGCGAGCAGGTCCTGGCCTTCGAACGTCACGGTGCCGGCGGTGACCTCGTAGCCTTCGCGGCCGGCTAGCACGTTTCCGAGCGTGGACTTGCCGGCGCCGTTGGGCCCCATCACCGCGTGCACCTGGCCGGGCGTGAGTTCCAGCGTGAGGCCCTTGAGGATCTCCTTGCCGGCGACGGAGACGTGGAGGTTTTCGATCTTGAGCATGGGGGCGTGATTCGTGATTCGTGAGTTTTGGTTCGAAGCGTGCGTCAGCCGACGCTGCCTTCCAGCGACACTTCCAGCAGCTTCTTGGCTTCCACCGCGAATTCCATCGGAAGCTCGCGGAAGACGCTCTTGCAGAACCCGTCGACGATCATCGACACGGCGTCTTCCTCGGAGATGCCGCGCGAGCGGCAATAGAACAGCTGGTCGTCGCTGATCTTGGAGGTGGTCGCTTCGTGCTCGACGGTCGCGCCGGGATGCTTCACTTCGATGTAAGGAAACGTGTGCGCGCCGCACTTCTTGCCGATCAGCAGGCTGTCGCACTGCGTGTGGTTGCGCGCGCCTTCGGCGGAGCCCAGCACCTTCACCAGGCCGCGATAGGTGTTCTGGCCGCGGCCGGCGCTGATGCCCTTGCTGACGATCTTGCTCTTGGTGCGCTTGCCGACGTGGACCATCTTGGTGCCGGTGTCGGCCTGCTGGCGATGGTGCGTGAGCGCGACCGAATAGAACTCGCCGACCGAGTCGTCGCCGACCAGCACGCACGACGGGTATTTCCACGTGATCGCCGAGCCGGTTTCGACCTGCGTCCAGCTGATCTTGCTGCGCGCGCCGCGGCATTCGCCGCGCTTGGTCACGAAGTTGTAGATGCCGCCCACGCCGTTCTCGTCGCCCGGGTACCAGTTCTGGACGGTGGAGTACTTGATTTCCGCATCGTCCAGCGCGACCAGTTCGACGACCGCCGCGTGCAGCTGGTTCTCGTCGCGCATCGGCGCGGTGCAGCCTTCCAGGTAGGACACGTAGCTGCCTTCCTCGGCGATGATCAGCGTGCGCTCGAACTGGCCGGTGCCCATCGCGTTGATGCGGAAGTAGGTGCTCAGTTCCATCGGGCAGCGCACGCCCTTGGGGATGAACACGAAGCTGCCGTCGGAGAACACCGCCGAGTTCAGCGCGGCGAAGTAGTTGTCGCCGGTCGGGACCACGGTGCCGAGGTACTTCTTCACCAGCTCCGGATGGTCGTGCAGCGCCTCCGACAGCGAGCAGAAGATGATGCCCTTCTCGGCCAGTTCCTTGCGGAACGTGGTGCCGACGGACACCGAGTCGAACACGGCATCGACCGCGACGCCGGCGAGCTTCGCGCGCTCGTGCAGCGGCACGCCGAGTTTCTCGTAGGTGTCGAGCAGTTCCTGCGGGACGTCGTCGAGCGAGGCGTACTTGGCCTTCGGCGCGGAGTAGTAGCTCACCGCCTGCAGGTCGATCGGCGCGATGTTGAGCTTGGCCCAGTGCGGCATCGGCATGGTGAGGAAGTGCCGGTACGCGGCCAGGCGCCAGTCGGTCATCCACTCCGGCTCGTTCTTCTTGGCCGAGAGCGCGCGGATCACGTCCTCGTTGAGGCCGGGCGGGAGGCTGTCGGATTCGATGTCCGTGACGAAGCCGGCCTCGTACTTGCGGCCGAGCTGCTCATGGATCTCGCGATTCTCGAGCGGGTGGTTTTCCAGGATTTCGGTGGCCATGGGGCTGCCTACTTCTCAAGCCAGGTGCAGGTCGATGGACCTGCGGGGTGGTTCGTTGGGCGGCGGGGCGAGCATCTGCGCGAGCGTTACCGCGCGCAGCGCCTCCACCACCACGTCGTTGATGCGGCGCCAGTTGGCGCGTACGCCGCAGGACTGTTCCAGGCCGCAGTTGCCGGTGTGGACGCTGCATTCGGTCATGGCCAGCGGCCCTTCCATGGCCTCCACGATCTCGATCAGGCCGATGTCGCCGGCCGGCCGGGCGAGCCGATAGCCGCCGTTCGCGCCCCGGAAGCCCTCCACCAGCCCGGCCTGGGCCAGCGGCTTCAGGACCTTGGCGACGGTCGTCGCCTCCAGGCCCGAGCGCTCGGCCAGTTCGGAGGCGCTGAGCACGGCATCGTCGCCATGGGCGAGGGCGGTCATGACGACCGTGGCGTAGTCGGTGAGCTTGGTGACGCGGAGCATGGGGGACTGCAGGTTGAATCCGTACCGGAATTGTACGTTTTACCGCGGCCGAGGCCAAGGGCGTGCCGGATCGGCGATTCAGGCTTGCCGTGCGTGCGGCTGCTCCGGCGGTGTCCGGTCCCTCGCGACGGACGCGCGGCGTTCGTCGTGACGGGCGCGTCGTGATTGGCGCGCGATGGCGATGTCGCGCCGATCCGTACAGAATGGCCGCTTTCACCCAACCGGACCTCCGCATGCCGCGCAAGATCGTCGCCCGTCGTTCCGCCATCCATGGCAACGGTGTTTTCGCCGTCGCCCCGATCGCCAAGGGCGAACGCATCGTGGAGTACAAGGGCCGCCGCCGCACCCATGACGAAGTCGACGCCGACGTCAGCGGCGACCCGGATTCGGGCCACACCTTCCTCTTCACGCTGAACGAGGAATACGTCATCGACGCCAACTACGAAGGCGGCGTGGCGCGCTGGATCAACCACAGCTGCTCGCCCAACTGCGAGGCGGTGCTGGAAGAGGCCGACGGCGACGACCGCACGAAGGACCGCGTGTTCATCGAGGCGATCCGCGACATCAAGCCGGGCCAGGAGCTGTCGTACAACTACGGCATCACGCTCGAGGAAAAGCACACGCCCGAGCTGAAGAAGATCTGGGAATGCCGCTGCGGCTCGCGCAACTGCACCGGCACGCTGCTGCAGCCCAAGACGCCGAAGAAGGCGAAGAAGGCCGCTTCGAAGTCGAAGAAGACCGCTGGGAAGAAGGCCGCCACCGGCACGAAGCGCGGTGCGAAGAAGACCGGCGCCAGCAAGACCGGCGCGAAGAAGGGCGTGCGCAAGGCCGCCTGATCCAGCTGTCACGCGCCCCGGGCATTCCGGGGCCGCGTGCGGGAACGGCTCCGCCGCAATCCCGGAACCGACCTCCCGTACCATCGAACAATGGCGCGCCCGCCGACGCATCGACACACTGCGTCCGCGCCCTTGGCGCAGTCCCGCGCACCGGTCGATCAGGAGCCCCGCATGTCCCAGTCCCGCGCCCTCGGCGGCCAGACCGCCCTCGTCACCGGCGCCGCCAGCGGCATCGGTCGCGAAATCGCGTTCGAACTCGCCCGTGCCGGCGCGGCGGTGGTCATCGCCGATCTGAACGAGGCCGGCGCGCAGGCCGTCGCAGCGGAGATCGAAGGGCAGGGCGGCAAGGCGCTGGGCGTCGCGATGGACGTCACCGACGAGGCCGCCGTGAACGCCGGCGTTGCGCGCGCGAATGACGCGTTCGGCGGCGTGGACATCCTCGTGTCGAATGCGGGCATCCAGATCGTCAATCCGATCGACCAGTTCGCCTACGCCGACTGGAAGAAGATGCTGGCGATCCACCTCGACGGTGCCTTCCTCACCACCAAGGCCGTGCTGCCGCACATGTACGGCACGAAGACCGACGGCAGCCACCGCGGCGGCACCGTCATCTACATGGGCTCGGTGCACTCGCACCTGGCCTCGCCGCTGAAGTCCGCCTACGTGACGGCCAAGCACGGCCTGCTCGGCCTGTCGCGCACGCTCGCGAAGGAAGGCGCGAAGCACGGGGTTCGCAGCCATGTCGTCTGCCCGGGCTTCGTGCGCACGCCGCTGGTGGACAAGCAGATTCCCGAACAGGCGAAGGAACTGGGCATCAGCGAGGAAGAGGTCGTCAGCCGCGTGATGCTGGGCAACACGGTCGACGGCATCTTCACCACGGTGGAAGACGTCGCGCGCACCGTGCGCTTCCTCGCCGAATTCCCGACGGCGGCCTTCACGGGGCAGAGCTTCGTGGTCAGCCACGGCTGGCACATGCAATAGCGGACGCCGCCGTCGTGTGACGGCGCTCCACAACCCGAGATGCGCGACGCATCGAAAGGGTTGCCATGACTCACGCCACTGCGTAGGGTTCGCCGCGCCGCTTAGTCTGCGCCTCGCCCGGGCATCACGCCGCGAGCCGGCACGAAGCCGCCCCTCCAGCACGGACCGCCGGTGGATGCGCGAACGCGCAACCGGAACCACGCGCTGGGCCACATGGACCGCGAAGACCCCAACGCATGCGCGCACCGCTGCTCCTCATCCTGGCCGTCGTTTCCACGCCCGTGTTCGCCGTGGAAATCGATGGCCGCATCGACCCCGCCGAATGGCAGGGCGCACGCCACGTCACCGATTTCCGCAAGGTCCAGCCGTTGTCGCTGGAGCCGGGGACGCTGCCGACCGAGGGTTGGATCCTTGCGACGCCCGAAGGCCTCGCCATCGCGATGCGCAACCAGCAGCCGGTGGACACGCGCACGCGCCAGCGGGTGCGGCGCGACTTCGAGGAGCAGGTCGACCGCGTCAACCTGATGATCGATTACGACGGCGACGCGCGCACCGGCTACAACTTCACGGTGTCCTCGACCGACGGCATCGCCGATGCGGTGATCACCAACGAAAACCAGTTCAACGACGACTGGGACGGCAACTGGCGGCATGCCGTCAGCGAGGACGAGACGTCGTGGTCGGTCGAGATGCTGATTCCCTGGTACATCGCGCCGATGCGCGAGGGCAAGGACGGCGTGCGCACCGTGAAGATCTACCTGGACCGCGTGATCGGCTCGACCGGCGAGCGCTCGGCGTGGCCGGGCGCGAGCTACACGCGGCCGCGCTTTTTGTCCGACTTCGCGCCGGTGGAAATGCCGCAGTACGACCAGTCGCTGCTTGCGGTCACCCCGTACGTGTCGGGCCTGTACGACAACATCAGCGGCGACAGCGACTTCGACGCCGGCGCCGACATCTTCTGGAAGCCGAACGGGCAGTTCCAGCTGTCGGGCACGATCAACCCGGATTTCGGCCAAGTCGAAAGCGACGACCTCGTCATCAACTTCGACGCCACCGAGACCTTCATCAGCGACAAGCGCCCGTTCTTCACCGAGAACCAGGGCATCTTCGAGTTCACCACGCCGTCGGACTACAGCCAGCTGCTGTACACGCGTCGCGTGGGCGGGCCGGCCGACGACGGCAACGGCGCGGGCGACATCACCGCGGCGGTGAAGCTCAACGGCAGCATCGGCGCGACGAAGTACGGCGTGTTCGCCGCCGACGAGGCGGACGAGGTCGGCCGCACGTTCGGCGCGGTGCGCGTGGTGCGCGACCTCGCCAAGCAGAACCTCGGCGCGATGGTGACCTACGTCGACCGTCCGTTCCTGGATCGCACCGCCACCGTGATGGGCGTGGACCACAACTGGCGCCCGACGGCGCGCGTGAGCGTGGAAACGCGCGTGATCGGCAGCCAGATCGACGAGCACGGACGCACGACCGACGACAACGGCGCGACGATGTGGGTCAACTACGAGATGGACCACGGCTGGCGCCAGCAGTGGCTCGCGATGCATTTCGGCAACGAGCTGGAAATCAACGATTTCGGTTATCTGCAGCGCAACAGCACCAACTACCTCAACTGGCAGGTGATGCGCCGCTTCACCGATCTTCCGAAGGAATCGCGTTACGCGTCGAAGGACTGGCGCGCGCGCATCAGCGGCACCGACAACGACCACGGCGACCGGCTGCAGCGCCAGCTGCGCATCAGCCGCGAAGGCAACCTGCGCAACGGCAGCTACGAGTACGCGCAGATCAACATCAACACCTCCGGCGTGGACGACCTGCTCACGCGTGGCAACGGCGTGGTCGACAAGCCGTCGAACTTCAACGCGTACTTCGAATACGAACGGCCGCGCAAGGGCGACTGGGCGTGGGATACCGAGGCCGAAGTGTTCTCCGGTGGCCTCGCCGGCAACGACAAGATCGGCTACAACCTGCGCGTGCAGCCGACGTACTTCATCAGCGACGCGTTCAGCGTGTACCTGGGCGGCTTCTACGAGCGCATCCCGAGCTGGCTGGTGTGGCAGGAAGACAACCTGATCGGCGAGTTCAACGAACGCATGCTGCAGGTCGACGCCGGTCTGGACTGGACGATCACGAACAAGCAGGAACTGCGCGTGAAGATGCAGGCGATCGGCCTGGACGCGGGCCTGGAGCAGGCGTACCGCGTGCAGCCGGGCGGTGCGTCGATCGCATCGGACGACGTGGTGAACGATTTCAGCGTGCGCAACCTGGGCTTCCAGGTGCGTTATCGCTACGAGATCGCGCCGCTGTCGTACCTGTACGTGGTCTACGGTCGCGGTGGCTACCAGCAGGATCCGTTCACCGAGCGCCCCGGCGACCTGCTGCGCGACAGCCTGGAACTACGCGACGACGAGCAGCTGCTGGTGAAGCTGAGTTATCGGTTCGAGCTTTGAGGCCGTTGCTCTGATTGAGGTTCACGCTGTGCGTGGTTACCTAAAGCATCGTCATCCCAGCGAAAGCTGGGATCCATCCTGGTTCTCTCCCATAGGCAAAGAGCAGATGGATTCCAGCTTTCGCTGGAATGACGAGTGTGTGGTTTCCGTCAAAACGCCTGGGTCCCGTCTTTCGCCGCGATGACGACGCAGGGCCACGACGATCTAGGGCGCTGATGGTCCGCGCGCAGCCACCCACTGCACCGCCGTCAGAATCTCGAACCACCCCTCGCGTTTCGTCCGACGCGCCAGCTTCAGCAGCGCCTCGTCGCGGCTGAGCAGCCATCGCGCGCCGCACGCGGCTGCGAGTTCGAGGAACTTCTGATCGTCCGGATCCGCGCAGCGCGGCAGCGCGAACCCATGCGTGTCGTCGTCGAACACGCGCATCGCGGCGTCATACGCGGCCAGATGCTTCGCACGCGCGGCGTCGTCCAGGCGCAACACCGGATACGCCAGCACGCGTTCCCACTCGCTGCGGCATGCCTGGCTGGTGGCACCGATCACGGCGCCGCAGTCCAGTGCCTCGCGCAACGCGGACACCGCCGGGTCGCGGAAGACGAACAGGTCGAGGCACACATTGGTGTCCAGCACGATGCGCGGCGGCGCATCGTCGAATGACCCGCTCATGTCACGCCGCGCGCGTCACGGCGCCACTTCGCGGATGTCGGCCGTGCCGATGCGCCACGCGCGCTGATCGGCGGTGGCGCCATCGACCACGGCGCGGCGCAGCGTGTACGCGCCGACGAAGCGCTGCTGGCGACCGTCTGCGTGCGTCGCGGTCAACGCGACCGGTACTTCCACATAGCGCGAACCCGCGGCGGCATCCACGCGGCCCGGCGCCATGATCTCGACCGACACGCCGGTCGTGTCGGCGAAACCGGCGGCGAACTGCTCCGGCGTCTGGTTGCTCGAGCGTCCACCGTCGGACCACAGTGCATACGCCTGCGCGAAATCGCGACGGTTGATTGCGGCGTAGTAGTCGCGGATGACGGCGACGGCATCGTCCACGGTGGGCTCGTTGGTCGCGATGTCGGTCGGCGGGGCGTTCGGATCGACCGGCGCCGTCGTCGCGGCGAGCGGGTCTTCCGCCGGCAACACGGGATTGCCTTCGGCATCGAGCGCCACAGTCTCCTCGGGCTTGGGCGGTCCGACCACGCCGGGGCCGGGCTCGTCCGGCATGCCGGTCACGCTGCCGCGCGCGCCGGCCGGGGCGGGCAACGCTTCGGTGTCGTCGCCGGACGCGCCGGGCGCGCGCGACTTGTCGCCGCCGCACGCCGACAGGGCGGCCGCGCAGGCGAGGAGAAAGGCGAAGCGGAACTGCGTCATTGCATCAATCCAGGTGGACGACGACGTTGCCATTCTCGATGGCGGTGGTGCCGATGCGGCGTGAACCCAGGCGGTCGAGCAGGCTGTTGTCGAGGCGATACACGGGCTCCTCGCGTGCGTACTCGGCGAGCCAGGAATTGAGCATGGCGCGCGCGCTGGAGTTCATCGCGCCTCCGAGTGCCGGTACGTCGACGTTCTCGATGCGCGGCTCCTGCAGGTGCAGGCCGCGCGTGGACGGATCGAAACGCAGCGCGCTGGTGAGCGCGAACCGGCCCGACGCCTTGCTGCTGTCGCTGCCCAATGCGCCCAAGCCCACATCGAAATCCAGCCGCAGGCGGTTGCCGTCCTGGGGGATCGACAGGCGCGGATTCATCAGCGTGAGTGAGACCAGGCCGCCTAGCTTGTCGTAATGCTTCGGGAAATTGCGATCGAGCGAATGCTGCAGCTGCATCGGCGTGAATCGCACGTCGTCGCCGAGCAGCGCGCCGACCGTCGAGCAGGCGGACAGCAGCGCGACGGCGAGGGCGAAGAGGACGGCGAGAGGAAATCGGAGAGTGCGGCGCGGGTCCATCTCAAGCTCCACGGGGATGCCCGGACGATACCCGCGCCGCATGAACAACACCACTCGATCGGCGGCGTGCGGCGATGCTAGCGTCCCGCCGTCCACGCCGGGTGACGGCCCGACGAGCGGACGTCGCGCGATCGATCAGCCGCGTTGCTGCATCGCCAGGCGCAGGCCGAGGCCGATGAAGAGCGTGCCGGTCGCGCGCTGCGTCCATCGTCCGGCGCCGCCGGCGAGGCGTCGGCCGAATCGGCCCGCGGCGAAGCTCAGGAAGAGGTCGTTGCAGAAGCCGATCACGGCCAGCAGCGCGCCGAGGACGAAGAACTGCAGCCACACCCAGCCGCGTTCGGGATGCACGAACTGCGGCAGGAAGGCGAGGAAAAACAGCGCCACCTTCGGATTGAGCACGCCGGTCACGACCGAGCGCAGGTAGACGCTGCGGCCGGAGGCGCGCGGCTTCGGCGCGTCCGCATCGGTGGGTGCGGTGCCGGCGTCGCCGCTGCGCCAGGCCTTGATCCCGAGCCATACCAGATACGCCGCGCCGAGGTATTTGACGAACTCGAACGCCATCGCCGACGTCGCCAGCAGCGCCGACAGACCGAGACCCGCGGCGAGCGCGTGCAGCAGCGTCGCCGTCTCCAGGCCGAGACCCGCCTGGATTCCGCGCTTCGTCCCGCCCGCGAAACTCTGCGCCAGGATCCACGCCGTGCCGGGCCCGGGCAGCAGCACCAGTACGAGGGCCGCGGCGAGGTAGGCGAGCAGGGTCGTCGTGTCGAACAGGTGCATGGCGGCGCGCGGACGTCAGTGGGGCGCTCAGGGTACGCGCGTCTGGTCGCAGGCGGGGATGCGCGCGGCGCAACGGATCGTCGCGACGCCTGCGTCGTCAGGGCGATGCCGCATCCGCAGGCTTCGCGCGCGCCCCGCGCGCCTGCACCGGCACTGGCGGCTGCCCGCGACGCGCGCCCGCGTAGCGCGCGTAATCGCGGTAGAGCATCTGCACCGTCGGCGTGCCGTCGAGGTCGTGTGCGACCTTGCCGCCCGCGCGCGGCTTGAGCACCGCGAACCAGCGGTGCGCGCCGATGACGTCAGCGTCGGTGAGCGGTCGCCCCTTCGTGTCGGTGGCGACCACCGACAGCGTCACCGCATGGTTGACGTTCCCGCCGATGGCGTAGAGCCGGTTGTTCTTGCCGTCGGTCTTCACCACCAGGTCGCAGTGCAGCGCGTTCGACGGGCTGTTGCCGGTGCGGACGTCGGCGATGGACGCGAACGAACTGTCCCCGCGCGAGGTGCACAGGAGGTCGCCGGCGTCCGGCGTCGCCTCGGTGAGGTCGTAGGCGACGAACGCATGGTTCGGATCCTGCCCGTCCCGCGCGCGCACCGCGGCGCGCACGTAGTCGATGTGGCCGCCGCTGCGGCGGAACTGGTCGGTCGACAGGCCGGCTTCGCACGCCAGCCACGAAATGAACGCCGCCGACCACGGCATCGCCCAGCCGGCCTCGTGCCAGCCATAGTTGACGATGCTCTGCACGCGCATCGCTTCCTCGTTGCCGGTCGCGGCCCAGTAGCCGGCGATGGCGCCGGCCACCGCCTCGTCGTCCTCCATCAGCCCCAGGCGTGGCGCCTGGCGCAGCACGCGATCGCCGATGGAGGCGTTGCGATCGGGCGAGATGATCTCGACCACGCCCGACGGCTGCGGCACGCGCGGCACGATCGCCGCCGGTTCCACCGCCATGTCGAGGATGGGCATGCCGAAGTACGCCCACTCGGCGGTCGCCAGGTCGATCATGCGGGCGCGGTAATCGCCGGCCGCGTGAATCGACGGACACGAACTGGTGGCGATGCGATACCCCGCCGCGCGCGCGGGCGCGTAGCCGCCGTCGGGCGTGCGGCGATACAGCGGCTCGAAGCGGTTCTCGCCGACGCGCACCATCATCGGCGGCGCTTCGTCGGCGCGCGAGTAGATCACGCGCAGTGCGGGATCGGGAAAGCCGGAGGGACGTGGGAAGGCGGGGATCGCGCGGCTCGCGCTGCGTGCCGTCTGCGCCCACGCCGGAAGGCTCGCGAACATCGCCAGGCTCATGCCGAAGGCGACCATCAGGACGGTCGGCAGCGTGTGTCGTGTCGATCGCATGGGCGCGCTCATCCGTAGCGGAGCGCACAGAGTGGCCACAGGCGCGTGAAGCCGGCATCGCGTCGCGCGCGTGCCGGCCCCGCGGGCGGGTCAATCCTCTTCGTGCCGGGGCTTGTAGGCCTCGACCAGCTTCTGCTGCACGTTCGACGGCACCGGTTCGTAGTGGCTGAAATCCAGCGAATACCGACCGCGGCCCGCGGTCACGGACTTCAGTTCGGCCGCATAGCCCTCGAGCTCGGACAGCGGAACCTGCGCCTTCACGACGATCTCGTTGCCGCGCACGCTGTCGGTGCCGCTGATGCGCGCGCGCTTGCTCGCCAGGCCGCCGCTGACATCGCCCATGTGCTGCTCGGGCGCGTTGACCTCCAGCTCGACGATGGGTTCGAGCACCTGCGGCCGCGCCTTGCCGATCGCATCGAGGAACGCCTTCTTGCCCGCGGCGACGAACGCGACTTCCTTGCTGTCCACCGGGTGATGCTTCCCGTCGTAGACGATCACGCGCACGTCCTGGATCGGATACCCCGCCAGCGCGCCGCTCTGCAGCACCTGGCGCACGCCTTTCTCCACCGCCGGCATGAACTGGCCGGGTATCGTGCCGCCCTTCACCTCGTCGACGAACTCGAAACCGGTGCCGCGTGGCAGCGGTTCGATGCGCAGGAATACCTCGCCGAACTGGCCCGCGCCGCCGGTCTGCTTCTTGTGGCGATGGTGGCCTTCGGCCTTGCCGCTCACGGTTTCGCGATAGGCGATGCGCGGCGGACGCGAAGTCACTTCCACGCCGTAGCGTTCCTTCAGCCGCTCCAGGTTGATGCGCAGGTGCAGGTCCGAGAGCCCGCGGATCACGGTCTCGTTGGTTTCGGCTTCGTGTTCGACGACGAAGCACGGGTCTTCCTCGGACAGCTTGTGCAGTGCCGTCGCCAGTTTCTGCTCCTGTCCCTTGCTCGCCGCTTCGACCGCGAGGCCGAACATCGGGCGCGGGAAATCCAGCGGCGACAGGTGGATCTGGTCCTCGTCGTGGCTGTCGTGCAGCACCGCGTCGAAGTGCAGTTCCTCGACCTTCGCCACCGCGGCGATGTCGCCGGGAATCGCCTGGTCGATCTCGACGTGATCCTTGCCACGCAGCTTGAACAGATGGCCGACCTTGAACGGCTTCTTGCCGTCGTCGACGAACAACTGCGTGTCCTTCTTCACCGTGCCTTGGTGCACGCGGAACACGCCGAGCTTGCCGACGAAGGGATCGTTGACGATCTTGAAGACGTCGGCGATGACGTGCGCCTTCGGATCCGGCGCGGCCTGGATACGCGTGCGCTCCGGGCCTTTCTCGTACGGCGGCTCGTTGGCTTCGGCGGGGTTCGGAAACCAGCGTTCGGCGACGTCCAGCAGTTCGCCGATGCCGGCGCCCGTGCGGGCCGAGCAGAACAGCACCGGCACCAGATGCCCTTCGCGCAGGCATTGCTCGAACGCGTCGTGCAGTTCGTCTCCGGACAGGCCTTCCTCGCCGAGGTCCAGGTAATGCTCCATCACCGTTTCGTTGATCTCGACGATCTGGTCGAGGATCTTCTGATGCCATTCGGCCACGGGCCCGAGGTCGCTGTCGCCCTGCGGGTTGATCAGGCAGTCGACGACTTTTCTGCCGCCATCTGCGGGCAGGTTGAGCGGCAGGCATTCGGGGCCGAAGGTCTCGCGCAGGTCGGCCAGTACGCCTTCGAGCGACGCGCCTTCGTGGTCGATCTTGTTGACGATGATCGCCCGGCACAGGTTGCGGCCGCGGGCGTACTCCATCATGCGGCGCGTGCCGTATTCCACGCCGGCGGCGGCATCGACGACGACCGCCACCGTTTCCACCGCACCCAGCGCCGACAGCGCGGGGCCGCGGAAGTCCGGGTAGCCGGGAGTGTCGATGAGGTTCACGTGCATGCCGGCGTGGTCGATGCTGGCGATGCTGGCGTCGATGGAATGGCCGCGTTGCTTCTCGATCGGATCGAAGTCGGACACCGTGCTGCCGCGTTCGATCGTGCCTGCCGTCTGGAGTGCGCCGCCGGCCTGCAGCAGGGCTTCGAAGAGCGTGGTTTTGCCGGCGCCGGGGTGGCCTGCCAGGGCCACGTTGCGGATGGATTGTGTGCTGTAGGACATGAGCGGACTTCTCCCGTGAGGGTGGGAAGGCCGTCATGGCTGTCCGGCGCTGCGCCTGCGCGAAGGGGGCGCTCGGCGGGCGGTCATGGCGGGTGCCGGCGGGGGCCGGGAGCGAAAGCCTCGCGCAAGGGGGAGGGGTGGTCAAGCCGGCGAGGGGAGAAGTGGGCAACGACGACGGATTTCACGCCGCATCGGGGCAGCGGCCCGCATGCGCATGCGCGGCTAACGTCCGCCACGCTAGGCTGCACGCTCTTTCACCCCACGAAGGAGTAGCGAAATGGCATTCAAGCGTACGGCCGAGGCGGTGTGGCGCGGCGACCTGCAGGGCGGAAAAGGCGCACTTTCCACGCCCCAGAGCGGCTTGTTCACCGACCAGAACTACTCCTTCAAGACGCGCTTCGGCGACGAGAAGGGCACCAATCCCGAGGAGCTGCTGGCCGCCGCGCACGCGGGCTGCTTCTCGATGGCGCTGTCGGCGGTGATGACCAAGGCCGGCTCGCCACCCGACACCATCCAGACCCGCGCCGAAGTGACGATGGAGCCGGGGATGGACCCGGGGCCGACGGTCACGGGCGTGAACCTGGTCGTCACGGGCAAGGCGCCGGGCGTGGACGAGGCGACCTTCCAGCAGTACGCCGAAGCGGCCAAGGCCGGCTGCGTCATCTCGCGCGCGCTGTCGGTGCCGGTGACGCTCCAGGCCTCGTTGCAGGGCTGATCGGGCTTGATGGCGACCAATGCGATCCGCCGCGCCGTGCTGGTGCACGGCGCAGGCGGGGGCGGCTGGGAGTGGAACGTATGGCGGCGGGTGTTCGCCGCGCTCGGCATCGAGGCGCAGGCGCTGGACCTCCAGCCGGCCGAAGATGGCCTTGAGGCCACGGGACTCGCCGATTACGCCGCGCAGGTGAGCACCGCGCTGGAAGCGTCGCCGCGTCCGTGCGCGGTGGTCGGCGCGAGCCTCGGCGGCCTGCTCGCGATGGTGTGCGCCGACGCGGCCGACGCGCTGGTGCTGGTCAATCCGCTGCCACCCGCGCCTTGGGTGGAAGATCTTCCTTCACGCGAATGGCCCGACGTGGTGCCATGGCAGCGCGATGCGCGCCTCGACTCGACCCGCCGCGCGCTGCCCGATTCGGATGAAGCCACCGCGCTGTTCGCCTTCCGGCGGTGGCGCGACGAGTCCGGCCTTGTGCTCCGCCAGGCGCATGCCGGCCTGCTGCTGGACGCGCCGGCCTGCCCGACGCTGTGCATCGCCTCGTCGCAGGACGAGGACGTCCCGCCCGAGGTGACGGCCGAACTCGCGCGCGCCTGGGACGCGGACCTGTTGCGCGTCGCTTCGCCGGGCCATGTCGCTCCGCTGCTCGGGCGCGGGGCGGCCGCGGTTGCGACACAGGCCGCGGCCTGGCTGACGGCGCGGCTGTCGGCGCGGTAAATCCCCGTCGCGGCCGCGCCCATGTGAAGGCGTGGATTCAGCACCCATTGCCCGCGGCGGCCGGACGATGCGCGCACGCCCTTCCGGCGCCGGAGCCTCCCCATGAATCGCCTGATCGTCGCTTCCCTCGCGCTGGCCGCCGCCGCGAGCGGTTCGGTGCACGCGCAGTCCTACCCGCAGTCGTATCCCCAGTACGGTTCGACCAGCAGCAGCGACTACGCGCGCGTTGTCCGCGTCGATCCCGTGTTCGACCGTTACGAAACCAGTGCGCCGCAGCAGCGCTGCTACGAGCGCCCGACCTACGTCGGCGGTGACGGCTATCGCAACGACGGCTATTACAGCGGCGGCGATCCGTACGGCGGAAGCTCGTATCCGTCGGGAACGCAGACCGGACGCACGGTCTCGACGATCGTCGGCACCATCGTCGGCGCCGCCGTCGGCAGCCAGATCGGTGGCGGAAGCGCGCGGTATGCGACGTCGGCGATTGGCTCCGTCGTCGGCGGCATGGCCGGCCGGCAGATCTACGACCAGAACCAGGCGCAGCGCGAACGCGTCGGCACCGTGCGGGTCTGCGATCCCGTGTATGAAGGCGACGGCTACTACTCCTCGCGCAACGGCAGCCGTAACGCGAGCGCCTACGACGTCACCTACGAGTACGCCGGTCGCACCTATACCACGCGCACGAGTTACGACCCCGGCGACCGTATCCGCGTGCGGGTGAACGTCACGCCGGAGTAATCGGGTTTCGTCGTAGCCCGGGTGGGCGAAGGGCACCCGGGCAGGACGCGTAAAGCCTGAGTCGTAACCCGGGCTATCAAACTGCAGGGAGCCTTTCTCAGGCCCAGTCGATCGTCCCGCGCACGACGTTGCACACCTGTCCGCCGGACCACACCTCGCCGTCCGCATCCACGCGCAACTGCAGGCGGGCATCGAAACCGACTTCGCGCCCTTGGCTCACCGTGTATCGACCGCCGGTGCCGGGCAGGGCGTCGTTGTGCTTGAGCCACGCGGCGAGCGTGGCGTTGGCCGCGCCCGAAGCGGCGTCCTCGAACCGAGCCGGCGCGCCGACGAATGCACGCACGACCAGGTCGTAATCGCGGCCTGCATCGGCGCGGGCGAAGGCGCACAGTCCCATCGTTTCGGTGGTTTCGGCCAGGTGCGCGATGGCGTCCCAGTCCGGCGTCGCGTCGCGCAGCGCCGATTCGCTGGCGACTTCGGCGAGCCACCAGCGGCGCCCGCCGTCCATCAGCGCCGGCGGCAACGCGCCCGGCTCCAGTGCGGCCAGCGCCGCCGTCAGGCGCGCATCGCCCGTTTCGGCAACCTCCACCACCCGCGCGCGCGGCGTGCGCACCGCGATTGTGCGCGTCGTTCCGCTGCCTTCGACCGACAGCGGAAGCGTTCCGGCCGCGCCTTCCTGCACGATCTGGCCGTCGACGAGTTCCGCCAGCCCCGCGTCGAGCACGACGTGCGCCGTGCCCACGCTCGGATGCCCCGCGAACGGCACTTCGCGCCGCGGACTGAACATGCGCACGCGATAGGCCGCGCCGGGCTGCGTGGGCGGGAAAACGAAGGTGGTTTCGGGCAAGCGCGTCCAGCGGGCGATGGCCTGCATGCGGGCGTCGTCCAGGCCCTCAGCGTCCAGCACGACGGCCAGCGGATTGCCGGCACCGGGCCGGTCGGCGAACACATCCAGTTGCAGGTAGCGGCGAAGCGTCATTCGGCGGGGGTCCGAGTGGAATATTCGACTAGAATCGCGGAGTTTACGGTGCGACATCCGCCCATGCAGGCGCGGCGCGCCATTCTAGTTTCCGTGACGGCCCCGCGCCGGCATGGTTTCGGCGGCAACCACATTCCATCCCATCATCACCAGACACCAAAACCTCATCAAAGGAACCGTTGCAGTGGCGGAAGCGAATCGCTGGGTAGTACTCAAGTTCGGCGGCACCTCGGTGTCCCGTCGGAACCGTTGGGACACCATCGGACGCCTCGCCGGAAAACGCATGGCCGATGAGGGCGTCCGCGTGCTGGTCGTGGTCTCCGCGCTGTCGGGCGTGACCAACGAGCTGCAGGCGATCGCCAATGGTGACGACGTCGACGCACGCATCGCCGCGCTGGTCGAACGCCATCGCGCGTTCTGTGGCGAACTCGACCTGGACGCCGACACCGTGCTCGGCGAGCGCCTCGCCGCGTTGCAGGCGCTCGGCACCGATGCGCGCGTCGTGACGCGTCCGCTCGACTGGCAGGCGGAAGTGCTCGCACAGGGCGAGCTGCTCTCGTCCACGCTTGGCGCCGCGTACCTGCGGTCGCAGGGCCTGGATTTCGGCTGGTGCGATGCACGCGACTGGCTCGATGCGGTGTCGCTGCCCAACGCCAGCGCGTGGTCGCAGCGGTTGTCGGTGAATTGCCGACTCGACGGCGACGGTTTTGGCGAGCGTTTCTCCACGCAGCCGACGCGCGCGCTGATCACGCAGGGCTTCATCTCGCGCCATGGCGACGGCAGCACCGCGATCCTCGGCCGCGGTGGCTCGGATACGTCGGCCGCGTACTTCGGTGCGTTGCTGAAAGCGCAGCGCGTCGAGATCTGGACCGACGTCCCTGGCATGTTCAGCGCCAACCCGCGCGACGTGCCCGAAGCACGACTGCTCACGCGTCTGCATTACGCCGAAGCGCAGGAGATCGCGACGACCGGCGCGAAGGTGCTGCATCCGCGATCGATCGCACCCTGCCGCGACGCCGGCGTGCCGATGGCGATCCTCGACACCGAACGCCCCGAACTGCCCGGCACGCGCATCGACGCGACCGCCGCGACGGTGCCGGGCGTGAAGGCGATCAGCCGCCGCAACGGCATCGTGCTGGTGTCGATGGAAAGCATCGGCATGTGGCAGCAGGTCGGCTTCCTCGCCGACGTGTTCGAACGCTTCAAGCGCCACGGTCTGTCGATCGACCTGATCGGTTCGTCGGAGACCAACGTCACCGTGTCGCTGGATCCCAGCGAGAACCTGGTCACGACGAACGTGCTCGAAGCGCTGAGTGCGGACCTCGCCGAGATCTGCCGCGTTAAGGTCATCGCGCCGTGCGCGGCGATCACGCTGGTCGGTCGCGGCATGCGCTCGCTGCTGCATCGCCTGTCCGACATCTGGGCGACGTTCGGCCGCCAGCACGTGCACCTGATCTCGCAGTCGTCGAACGATCTCAACCTCACCTTCGTCATCGACGAAGCCGACGCTGAAGGCCTGCTGCCGCACCTGCACGCCGAACTCATCCGCTCGCGCGCCATGCCCGTGCGCGATGCGACGGTGTTCGGCCCGAGCTGGCGCGAGATCGCGTTCGGCGCGCCGCAGCGTGCGCCGGCGTGGTGGCGCGGTCGTCGCGAGCAGTTGCTTTCGCTCGCCGCGCAGGGCACGCCGCGTTATGTCTACGACCTGGCGACGGTGCGCGATCGCGCGCGTTCGCTCAGCGCGACCAGTGCGGTGGATCGCTGCTTCTACGCGATCAAGGCCAATCCGCATCCGGAGATCCTGCGCACGCTGGTCGGCGAGGGCTTCGGGCTGGAGTGCGTGTCGCAGGGCGAGTTCGACCATGTGTTCGCAACGTTGCCGCACATCACGCCCAGCCGTGTGCTGTTCACGCCGAGCTTCGCGCCGCGTCGCGAGTACGAGGCGGCGTTCGAGCGCGGCATCATCGTCACACTCGACAACATCGAAGCGCTGCAGCGCTGGCCGGACGTGTTCCGTAATCGCACGATCTGGCTGCGCATCGACCTCGGCCATGGCGAAGGCCACCACGAGAAGGTCAAGACCGGCGGCGTAGCGGCGAAATTCGGCCTGCCGATGACGCGCTTCGATGCGTTCGTCGAGGAGGCGCGCAAGCTCGGCATCCGCATCAGCGGCCTGCACGCGCACCTGGGCAGCGGCATCGAGGATCCCCAGCACTGGCGCGGCGTCTACGCGCACCTGGCCGGCTTGGCCGATGGCATCGGCACGATCGAGACCATCGACATCGGCGGCGGTTTGCCGATTCCGTACACGCCCGAAGCGCCGCAGTTCGACCTGCCGCTGTGGCGCGCGGGGCTGGAGGAGATCAAGGCCGCGTATCCGCGCTACGGCCTGGTCATCGAGCCCGGTCGCTACCTCGTCGCCGAAAGCGGCGCGCTGCTTCTGACCACGACGCAGGTCGTCGAGAAGGACGGCGTGCGCCGCGTCGGTTGCGACGGCGGCATGAACGCACTGATGCGCCCGGCGATGTACGAGGCGTACCACGGAATCTTCAACCTGTCGCGCGACGGCGACACCGCCGTGTTCGACGTGGTCGGTCCGATCTGCGAGAGCAGCGACGTGATCGGCCGCGGCCGCACGCTGCCGGCCGATACCGCCGAGGGCGACGTGATCCTGGTCGCCGACGCCGGCGCATACGGCATGGCGATGGCCAACACCTACAACCTGCGGGCCCTTCCGGCCGAGGAAGCAATCGAATGAGTGAGTGGAAATTCAACCGCGACGCCATCGGCGCGTTCCGTTTCGTGCGCTGCGGATTCGACGCGGACACGGGCGTCGCGCAGCTGGTGTACGCCTTCGACGACGGCCCGGAAATGATCGAGACGATCACCGTGCCGGGTGCGCCGTTCGCGCTCGATCCCGAGCGTTCGGCCGCCGCGGAGCGCGCGCTGCGCCTGCTGCACCTGATCGCCGGCGTGAGCTACTACAAGGCCGCGGTGCCGTCGGAGATCCGCATCGACTCGTACGCGATAGATGCCGACACCGCCGCGCTGCTGGAGCTGATCTACGTCAACGGCCTGGGCGAGTTCGCGTATCGCAATGGCCTGAACCTGCACGGGAAGATCCAGTTCCCGGTCGCGGAGCAGGGCAATGCGACGTCGCCGAAACTCGGCCTGCGCGAACACGCTCTCGTCGCCATCGGCGGCGGCAAGGACTCGCTGGTCAGCATCGAAGCGCTGCGCACGCTGGGCGTCGAACAGACGGTGACGTGGATCGGCGGCTCGCAGCTGATCCGCGCGTGCGCCGAACGCACGGGCCTGCCGACGCTCAACCTCGGCCGCGCACTGGCGCCGCAGCTGTTCGACTACAACCGCGAAGGTGCGTGGAACGGCCACATTCCGGTGACGGTGCTGAACTCCGCGATCATGGTCTTCGCCGCCGTGCTGCTGGGCGTGGACCAGGTGGTGTTCTCGAACGAACGCTCGGCCAGCTACGGCAGCGTCATCGAAGGCACGGGCGAAGTGAACCACCAGTGGTCGAAGGGTTGGGAGTGCGAACGCGCATTCGGCGAATACGTGCAGCGCCACGTCGCCGCGGACCTGCACTACTACTCGCTGCTGCGCCCGCTCAGCGAGCTCGCCGTCGCGCGCCAGTTCGCGAAGACCGACCGCTACGACGCGCACTTCAGCAGCTGCAACCGCAACTTCCACATTCTTGGCGAGCGTCCGGCGAGTCGCTGGTGCGGCGTGTGCCCGAAGTGCCACTTCGTGTTCCTCGCGCTCGCGCCGTTCATGCCGAAGCCGCGCCTGATGGGCATCTTTGGCCGCAACCTGCTCGACGATCCGGCGCAGATCCCCGGCTTCGACGCGCTGCTGGAATACCAGAACCACAAGCCATTTGAATGCGTGGGCGAAGGGCGCGAATCGCGTGCGGCGATGGCCGCGCTGGCCGGCCGTCCGGAATGGCGCGAGGACGCGCTGGTCGACCGCTTCGCGCACGAGATCCGCCCGCAGCTGGACGCGCAGGAACTCGGCATCGAGCCACTGCTCGTGATCGACGACGAACACCGCATCCCGGCCAAGCTGTGGGAACGCCTGCGTGCGCAGTTCGCCGCCTGACATCGCCTCGCTCGACGGTCGCAAGGTCGCGCTCTGGGGCTGGGGGCGCGAAGGGCGCGCGGCGTATCGCGCGATCCGCGCACGGCTGCCGTCGCTGCCGCTGACGCTGTTCTGCTCGACGGCCGAAGCCGCCGAAGCGGCTGCGTTGAACGACGCGAACCTTGTCGCCGAATCCGATGCGTCCGCAGCGCGGCTGTCGGCGTTCGACGTCGTGGTGAAGTCGCCGGGCATCAGTCCGTACAAGCCCGAAGCCGTCGCCGCGGCGGAGCAGGGCACGCGCTTTATCGGCGGTACGGCGTTGTGGTTTGCGGAACACGCCGGTGCCGACGGCGTCGCCGCGGACACCATCTGCGTCACCGGCACGAAGGGCAAGAGCACGACGACGGCGCTGCTCGCACACTTGCTGCGCGCCGGCGGCCATGTCACCGCGCTCGCCGGCAACATCGGCCTGCCGCTGCTGGAAGCCCTGGAGCCGGACATCGCGCCGGAATTCTGGGCGATCGAGCTGTCGAGCTATCAGACGGGCGACGTCGCGCAGGCTGGCGTGCGACCGGAGATCGCGGTCGTCCTCAACATTTTCCCCGAGCATCTCGACTGGCATGGATCGCACGAGCGTTACGTCGAGGACAAGCTGAAGCTCGTCACGCAGGCGCAGCCGCGCATCGCCGTGCTCAACGCGAACGACCCGCGGCTCGCGCAGCTCGGCGCGACGTTGAGCGCAAGCGACGTCCGCTGGTTCGGACATCGCGATGGCTGGCACCTGCGCGAGGACGATCTGTATCGCGGCGAGGCGTTCGTCATGGACACGCGCGCGCTGCCACTGCCGGGTCGCCACAATCGCGGGAACCTGTGCGCGGTGCTGACAGCGATCGAGGCGCTGGGTCTGGATGCGGTGCCGCTTGCGCCGCATGCGGCGAGCTTCCGACCGCTGCCGCATCGCCTGCAGACGATCGGCACGCGCGATGGCATTACCTACGTCAACGATTCCATCAGCACGACGCCGCATGCGAGTCTCGCGGCGCTGGACTGCTTCGCGTCGCGCCGTGTCGCGATCCTCGTCGGCGGACACGATCGCGGCCTGCCGTGGGAAGACTTCGCCGACGCGATGCGCACCCATGCGCCGGTGGCGATCGTCACGATGGGCCAGAACGGACCGCGCATCCACGCGCTGCTGGAGCCGGTCGCGGCGCAGGGCGGCTTCGTGCTTGGTGAAGCGGTCGATCTGGACGACGCGATGGCGCAGGCGCGCGCGGCGCTGGGCGGGGAGGGCGTCGTGCTGCTGTCGCCCGGCGCGCCGAGTTTCGGCGCCTATCGCGATTACGTGGCGCGCGGGCGCCACTTCGCCGAACTGGCGGGTTTCGATCCGGAGATGATCAGTACGATTCCGGGGCTTGGAATCGCCTGAGTTCTGCTCGCGCGTGGTGTTGTGCCACGCGCGTCACCCGCGCGGTCAGTGGTCGCGGCTCACCGCATAACGCGCCAGCCCGCGCAGTGCGAGCGTGTAGTCGTTCTCGTCCAGGCCATCGAGCGCGTGCTCGGCGGCCTGCGCGTACTCCTGCGCGCGACGACGGCTGTAATCGAGGCCGCCAGTGGCGTGGATCGCCGCCAGCACGTCGGGCATCGCCCCGGTGTCGCCGTGTTCGACCGCGTGGCGCAGGCGCGCACGCGTGGCCTCGTTGCTGTGCGCGATCGCGTGGATGAGCGGCAGCGTCGCCTTGCCTTCGGCGAGGTCGTCGCCGAGGTTCTTGCCGAGCGTCGCGGCGTCTGAGGCGTAGTCGAGCACGTCGTCGGCGATCTGGAACGCGTAGCCGAGGTTCATGCCGTAATCGTGCAACGCCTCGCACGTGACTTCGTCCGCGTCGGCCAGCAGCGCACCCAGGCGCGTGGCGGCGGCGAAGAGCACGGCGGTCTTGCGTTCGATCACGCGCAGGTAGGCGGCTTCGTCGGTGTCGGGATTGCGCACGTGCAGCAGCTGCAATACCTCGCCTTCGGCGATGCGGTTGGTCGTGTCGGCCAGGATCTGCATGACGGCGATGCGTTCCAGTTCGACCATCAGCTGGAAGCTGCGCGAGTACAGGAAATCGCCGACCAGCACACTGGCCGCGTTGCCCCATACCGCGTTGGCTGTCTTGCGGCCGCGGCGCAGGTCGGATTCGTCCACGACGTCGTCGTGTAGCAGCGTCGCGGTGTGGATGAACTCCACCACCGCGGCGAGCTGGTGCGCGTGCTCGCCGATGCCGCGCCCGCCGCTGCCGCCCAGGGCTCCGTTCGCCAGCAACAGCAGCATCGGTCGCAGGCGCTTGCCCCCCGCGCCGACGATGTACTCGGCGACCTGGTTGATCAGCACCACGTCCGAAGCCAGCCGGCGCCGGATCAGCGCGTCCACCGCCGCCATGTCCCGACGGGCCAGGTCCTGGATGGTGGCCAGGTCGGGGACGGCCGGGGTCGTCGTCGGACTGGGTGGCATGGGCGAACCGCGTGTGAGGGGCCCTGGATTATACGGGCGCATTCGCGGCGAGGATTTTTCGGACAGTTCCGATGGTCCCGTCCGGTGGCCGGTTCCAACCTGTGGTTTCGATTCCCGCATCGCCACCGCCACTGGACCGCCCATGAGCACACGACACAATGCCGCCGCCGACGCGATAACCCCGGTGGCTGTTCCGCAGTGGCCCGGTTTGCGGCACGTGGACGTGATCGAGCGCAGCCTGCGCGGCCTCAGCGGCGCGAGTCGCGAAACGCTGCTCGATGCCGTGGCGCGGACGCTGGATCGTTATCTCTCCGGGACGACGCGTCTTGTCGGATCCGCGTGCCAGGAGCTCGATGTGGAGCTTGACGAAGTGCTGCGGCGCCTCGGTCCGCCACGCTCCTCGGCCATCGGCGGAGCGAACGCCTGATGGCCGGCCGCCCCATCCGGCGCAAAAGCCAGGAGAAGGTCCTCGCACGGGAGGCGCTGGCGATGCCCGCGGCCGCGAACGACGACCCCGCCTCGTTCGAACTGCTGCGGCTCTGGGCGGTCGACCGCAGCCTGGCGATGAGCGTGTGCCCGGCCATCGAGGGCGAACCCTCGGATTTCGGCGCCTTGCTGGCCGACCTGTTCAGCCACGCCTGCGAGCGGTATGCCCTACGCACGGGGGAGCCGGAATCCGACATCCGGGCCAGCATGTTCCTCGCCTTCGCCTGCCGCTTCGGCGACCTGACGCGCATGTGATTCCCCACGGCCGCGTCCCGGTTTCGCCTCGGTGGCGGACGACGGGCGGCTGTTATGATGCTTCCCCTGCCGGCACGCCCGCATCGCGCTTTCGTGCCCGGCCTCCAGACGAAGCACACATAAGAGGGGAAGGCACTCCCATGGCACGCGGCATCAACAAGGTGATCCTGGTCGGCAACCTGGGCGACGATCCCGAAACCAAGTACACCCAGGGCGGCATGGCCGTGACCAAGGCCCGCCTGGCGACGACCAGCGTGCGCAAGGACCGCGACGGCAACACCCAGGAGCGCACCGAGTGGCACCGGGTGACCTTCTTCGGAAAGCTCGGCGAGATCGCCGGCGAATACCTGCGCAAGGGCAGCCAGGTCTACGTCGAAGGCTCGATCCGCTACGACAAGTACACCGGCCAGGACGGCGTGGAGCGCTACTCCACCGACATCATCGCCGACGAGATGCAGATGCTCGGCGGTCGTCCGGGCGGCGAGGGTGGCGGCGGTAGCCGCAGTGAATACCGCGGCGGTGGCGGTGGCGAGCGTTCGTCGCGTCCGCCGGCGCGCCAGGAATCAGCCCCTCGTCGTGAGGCGCCCCCGGCCAAGTCGAGCAGCTTCAACGACGACTTCGCGGACGACGACATTCCGTTCTGAGCCACCTCGTTTTTTTGCGCTTTTGGGATTTGAAAGGAGTTTCAGTGGCTACGTGGATAGTGACAGGCGGCGCCGGCTTCATCGGCGGCAACTTCGTGCTGGATGCGGTCCAGCGCAACATCAAGGTCGTGAACCTCGACGCGCTCACGTACGCGGGCAATGTCGATACGCTTGCGTCGCTGGAGAACGATCCGCGGCATGTGTTCGTCCACGGCGATATCGGTGATGCTGCGCTCGTCGAGCGATTGCTGAAGGAGCATCGCCCCGACGCCGTGATCAACTTCGCGGCGGAGAGCCACGTCGACCGGTCGATCGACGGTCCGGCGGCGTTCGTCCAGACGAACGTCGTGGGAACGCTCAGCCTGCTGGAGAAGACGCGCGACTACTGGAAATCGCTCGATGCCGCCGGCCGCGATGCCTTCCGCTTCCTGCACGTTTCGACGGACGAGGTTTACGGCACGCTCGGCGAGACCGGCAAGTTCACCGAGGAAACACCGTACGCACCGAATTCGCCGTACTCGGCGTCCAAGGCGGCGTCGGATCATCTGGTGCGCGCGTTCCACCACACCTATGGCTTGCCGGTGCTGACGACGAACTGCTCGAACAATTACGGGCAGTACCAGTTCCCCGAAAAGCTCATTCCGCTGATCATCGCCCGCGCGTTGGCCGGCGAGCCGCTGCCGGTGTACGGCGATGGCCGCAACGTGCGTGACTGGCTCTACGTTGGCGATCACTGCGCGGCGATCCGCCGCGTCCTGGAAGCCGGTCGCATCGGCGAGACCTACAACGTCGGTGGTGATGCCGAGCGCCAGAACCTCGAGGTCGTGCAGACGATCTGCCGCCTGCTGGACGAGCGGCAGCCGCTTGCCGATGGCCGCGCGCGCGAGTCCCTGATCACCTTCGTCGCCGATCGCCCCGGACACGATCGCCGTTACGCCATCGACGCCTCCAAGCTCAAGGGCGAACTGGGATGGGCACCGACGGTGACCTTCGAACAGGGAATCGCCCTCACCGTGGACTGGTACCTCCAGAACCAGCCGTGGGTGAAGCGCGTGTTGGACGGCAGCTATCGCCTCGAGCGCATCGGACAGGGCTGAGGAAGGCACATGGACCGTAAAGGCATCATCCTGGCGGGTGGTAGCGGCACGCGCCTCTACCCCATCACCAAGGGCATCAGCAAACAGCTGCTGCCGGTGTATGACAAGCCGATGATCTACTACCCGCTGAGCGTGCTCATGCTCGCCGGCATCCGGGAAGTCCTGGTCATCAACACGCCGCACGAGCAGGCCCTGTTCAAGGCGCTGCTCGGCGATGGTTCGCAATGGGGCATGCGCATCGAGTATGCCGTGCAGCCCAGCCCGGACGGGCTTGCACAGGCGTACCTGATCGGCCGCGAGTTCCTCGCGGGCGGGCCGAGCTGCCTGGTGCTCGGCGACAACATCTTCCACGGTCCTGGCCTGACGGCGATGCTCAAGCGTGCCGACGAACGGCCGTCTGGCGCGACCGTCTTTGGCTACTGGGTGCGGGATCCGGAGCGTTACGGCGTCGCCGAGTTCGACGCATCCGGAAAGGTCGTTGGCCTGGAAGAAAAGCCGTCCGTGCCGCGCTCCAACTACGCGGTCACGGGCCTGTATTTCTACGACGGGCGTGCGAGCGACTTCGCCGCCGAACTGAAGCCTTCGCCGCGCGGCGAACTCGAAATCACCGATCTCAACCGCCGTTACCTTGACGAAGGCTCGCTGCACCTCGAGCAGCTCGGCCGCGGTTACGCGTGGCTGGACACGGGCACGCACCAGTCGCTGCTGGAGGCGTCGAACTATATCGAGACCATTGAGGCGCGGCAGGGGCTGCGCGTCTGCTGCCCTGAGGAAATTGCCTGGAACAACGGCTGGATCACGGCCGAACAGCTCAACGAACTCGCGCGCCCGCTCGCGAAGAATGGTTATGGCGAGTACCTGATGAGCCTGGCCGAACGAGGGCCGGTGCCGTGAAGATCATCGAGACCGATCTGCCAGGCTGCGTGGTGATCGAGCCGCGCGTGTTCGGCGACGACCGCGGCTTCTTCTTCGAATCCTTCAACCTCGACAAGCTCGGCGATGCCGGGATCAAGCCGACGTTCGTGCAGGGCAACGTGTCCTCGTCGCGTCGCGGCGTGTTGCGTGGCCTGCACTACCAGTGGCCCAAGCCGCAGGGCAAATATGTGTCGGTGGTCGAGGGCGAGGTCTGGGATGTGGCGGTGGATATCCGACGCGGATCCCCGACGTTCGGCCGCTGGACCGCGGTGCTGCTCAATGCCGAAAACAAGCGCCACTTCTGGATTCCAGAAGGCTTCGCGCACGGCTTCGTGACGCTCAGCGAGCGCGCGGTGTTCACGTACCTGTGCACTGAAACCTACGACGCGTCTGCTGATGCCGCCGTTCGCTGGAACGACGCGACGCTCGGCATCGACTGGCCCATGTCCGATGTCGCCCTGTCCGACAAGGATGCGCGCGCGCCGTTCCTGGACGAGATCCCGGAAGACCGCCTGCCGGTGTACGTCCCATGAGGCAGGCGTCGTGAGGCTGCTGCTGGTAGGCGCGAACGGACAGGTTGGCGATGCGCTTCGGCGCAGTCTCGCTCCGCTAGGCGAGGTGATCGCGACGACACGAAGCGGGCGCCTCGACGATGAGACGAGCTGCGAAGCGCTCGACCTCGGCGATCTGGACGCCATCGCGTCGTTGGTCGCGCGCGTGCATCCTGACGTAATCGTCAACGCCGCGGCCTACACAGCGGTCGATCGGGCAGAGGATGAGGTCGAAGCTGCTTTCCGCATCAACGCCCTGGCGCCGGGCCGCCTCGCGGAAGCCGCCGTCGCATGTGGCGCGTCGCTGGTTCATTACTCGACCGACTACGTGTTCGACGGCCGCGGTTCGCGTCCCTATCGCGACGACGACACAACCGACCCGCTGGGCGTCTACGGGCGCAGCAAGCTCGATGGCGAACTCGCGATCACCGCGAGCGGTGCACGACATCTGATCCTTCGGACCGCCTGGGTGTACGGCCTGCACGGTCACAATTTCCTGCGCACGATGCTGCGTGTCGGCGCCGAGCGCGATGAGCTGCGCGTGGTTGCGGACCAGCATGGCTGTCCGACGCCTGCATGGCTCATCGCCGATGTGACGGCGGCCGTGATGCGCAAGGGTATTGCCGAGTCTGGCATCCGCCATCTCGTCGCCAGCGGCGAGACCACTTGGCACGGCTTCGCCGAGGCGATCTTCGATGAAGCGTCGGAGCGTGGCCTGATTGCCCGTCGTCCGACCGTAATCCCCATCGCCACCTCCGATTACCCGACCCGCGCGGTCCGCCCCGCGTATTCGGTGCTCGATACCACGCGTCTGCGCGACGAGTACGCCCCGGAGTTGCCGGACTGGCGCGACGCGCTGGCACGAACGCTGGCCTGACGCTCTGTGTCCCACCCGCTCGTCTGCCTCGCGCGGTAGTCTTGTGTCGTCGCCTGGCGGGGAGCCCGGCGTCCCACACTAGGGAAGGGGACAATGAAGAAGCTTCTGCTTGCCGCCGCTTTCGCGGCGCTGTCGTCCAATGCCGTCGCGGGCGGCGTCGACGTGTCGGCCTACGTCCGCAGGGACCAGTTCACCGATCTGAAGATCTCGCCAGGGGGACAGTACCTGGCCGCGACGATTCCGATGGAGGATCGAAGCGTCCTGGCCGTGATCGAACGCGGCACGAACAAACTCACCGGCACGTTCAAGATGCCGCGTGACAATTACATCGCCGATTTCGAATGGGTGGGCCCCGAGCGCGTGGTGCTGAGCGCTGCCGAGAAGTTCGGCTCGCTCGACGAGCCGCAGCTTACCGGCGAACTGTTCGCGATGAACGCCGATGGCGGCAAGGCCGAGATGCTGGTCGGGTACCGCACGCAGGACGGCGGGCTCGGCACCACGATCAAGCCGAAGAAGGGCAACGACCGCATCTGGGCATACCTGATCCCGACGCCGGTCGGCGACGGCCGTTCGGCACTGATTTCGGCGCAACCGTACTCGGACGATCCGCATTCGAGCGCCGAGCGCATCGATGCCTTCACCGGGCGGATGAAGCGCGTGGCGATCGCACGGCCGTCGGCGAAGTAGGCGCGATACGAAAGCGAAGAAGGCCGCGCACGTGCTCGCCAAGCGCGAGTGGTTCGATCCCGAAAAGCAGGCCACCGCGAAGCCGATCGAATTCAAGGCGCGCGACGGGATGACGCTGCACGGCTTCCTCACCACGCCCAACGGCAGCAACGGCAGGAACCTTCCGCTGGTGGTGATGCCGCACGGCGGCCCGATCGACGTGCAGGATTACTGGGGCTTCGATTCGGACGCGCAGCTGCTCTCGGCGGCTGGCTATGCGGTGCTGCAGCTCAACTATCGCGGCTCGTCCGGCTACGGCAAGTCCTACGTCAGCGCCGGGGCGAAAGAGTGGGGCGGAAGGATGCAGGACGATCTCACCGATGCCACGCGCTGGGCCATCGCCGAAGGCGTTGCCGACAAGGGCCGCATCTGCCTGTACGGCGCGAGCTACGGTGGATACGCCTCGCTGATGGGCGTGGCGAAGGAGCCCGACCTCTACAAGTGCGCCGCCGGCTACGTCGGCGTGTACGACCTGCCGAAGATGATCGCCGACGACACCCGCGACAGCCGCCGTTCGGGCAACTGGCTGCGCGAATGGGTAGGCGATCCGGCCAAGCTCGGCGACGTCTCGCCGAACCGTCTGGCCGATCGCATCAAGGTACCTGTGTTCCTCGCCGCGGGCGGCAAGGATCGCGTTGCGCCGATCGAGCACAGCCACATGATGGAATCGGCGCTGCGCAAGGCGGGCGTTCCGGTCGAAACGCTCTATTACGACACCGAAGCGCACGGCTTCTACACCGAGGAACACAAGCAGGAGTTCTACACTCGCCTGCTCGCGTTCCTCTCGCGCAGCCTCGGCGGTTCGCTGGCGGCGACGGGCAGCGCAGGCGATGCGAAGGCCGCGAAGTAGTCGTCAAACACATGAAAGCGGCGCCTCCGGGCGCCGTTTTCATTCCTGCGATCACTTGATGCCATGCATCAGCCGCCGCAACAGTGGCGCGGCGATGAAGGCAAGCACCGCCCAGCCGATACCGATTCCCGTCATCAGCCAGAACAGGTTGGCGTACTTGTCGCCCGCTGCGGCGAAGTCCAGCGCAGCGCCTTCAGGCACGTCGATCGCGGCGAGTTTGCCGAACAGCGCCGCGAGCGTTTCGGAGAACGCCGTGGCGAGGAACCACGTACCCATCATCAGGCTCATGACGCTCTTCACCGACAGTTGCGTCACCGCGGCAAGGCCGACTGGCGCCAGGCACATCTCGCCGATTTCCAGGACGAGATAGGCCAGTACCAGCCACCACACGCTGGCGAGCTGTCCCGTTTCGCCGGCGTGCTGCGCGGCCCACGCCATCGGCACGAAACTCAATCCGGCGAACAACAGTCCCAGCGCGGATTTCGCCGGCTTCGACGGGTCCAGTCCGCGACGATCCAGCCCATCCCACAGCCGCGCGAACACCGGCGCGAGCAACACCAGGAACAATGCGCCGAGGTACGTCAGCGATCCCGCCGTCTGCGGCAGCACGACGCAGTCGCGCAGCAGGAAGACGAGCATCAGCACGATAGCGCCGGCGAACAGCAGCTTCGGCATCGACGAGGCGGGCCTACGGTCCGACAGCGTGGCCGCCGCGACGAACGCCAAGGGCGCCAGCACCAGCGAGATCGTCGACCACGGCCACGGCGTGCCTTCGCGGATCACCAGCGACGGGAATACATCCTTGGTCAGCAGGCGATCGGTGAAAGTCACCCATGAGCCGTACGTCTGCTCGTACAGCGTGAAATACACCAGTGCCATGAAGATCAGCGCCATCAACGCGAGCATGCGATGGCGCTGTTCGCGCGTGCAGCGCGCCTTGAGGAACCACGCGAACCACGCCAGCACGGCGAGCATCACCAGCAACATCAGGATCAATGCGAGCGAGATCTCGCCGCCGAGCGCGAAGCGACCGTTGGCGACGGCCCACATCAGCGCCGCCAGCGGCACCAGTGCGAGCACCGCGCCGAGGTAGATCGCCCATTCGCGCGGCAGGCCGAACGCGCGTTCGCGCAGGCGCGCGGGATCCGGCGGTTCGGCATGGCCGTGCAGGTACTTCTGTCCCCACAGGAACTGCGCAAGCCCGAGCAGCATGCCGATGCCCGCCGCACCGAAGCCCCACTTCCAGCCGAGCGTCTGCCCGAGATAACCGCACACCAGCGCGGAGAACAGCGCGCCCAGGTTGATGCCGGCGTAGAACAGCGAGAAGCCGGAGTCGCGGCGCGGATCGTTTTCCGGATACAGGCGCCCGACGATCGTGGAGATGTTCGGCTTGAGGAAGCCGACGCCGACGATGATCAGCGCGAGCGAAAGGTAGAACACGCGCAACGCGCCTTCGTCGCGCACGACGGTGGCGCCGCTGACGGTGGCGGCATGGCCTTCCACTGCCATGCCGAGGTGGCCGGCGACGAGCAGCAGTCCGCCGAATACCACCGCCTTGCGCATGCCGAGATAACGATCGGCGAGCAACCCGCCGACGACCGGCAGGCAGTAGACGAGACCGCCGTAGGCGCCGAGCACGTCGAGTCCCGGCCCGTCGCCGAAGCGATGGTGCTGGAGCAGGTAGAGCAGCAGCAGCGCCTTCATCCCGTAGAACGAAAAACGCTCCCACATCTCGGTGAAGAAGCAGACGTAGACGCCCTTGGGGTGGCCGAAGAGCTCGTCGCGCGGATCGCGGGCGACCTCGTCGACGTTGTGGTGCGGCAGGTCGGTGGCGGCCACGATGGGCTCCGCGGTGAGTCGGTCGGGAGTATAGGAGCGACTGCGGAGCACGCCCGCGGGAAGGATCCCGCGGACTGTATCGCCTTCTCGCGCGCAGACCGGCGCAGGTTCGATCGCATGCGCGCGAGCCTGCGTAGGGGACCACCGTGCCCTCGCGGGGCAGCCACACAGCCGCGCGCTGCGACTTGCTCGCAGGCCGTGGCAGCGCGGCAGCCTCGCGAGCGCTACGCGATGCCCTCGCGAAGGTGCCGGCGAGCCTGACGTGGGTGTCGTGCGGCCTTCCGACGCTTCGCCGCAGCTGTGCGAGGGTGCTCCTCTGGCCATCCGAGGCTCGCGCCGACCCGCGCGAGGGTCGCCCCAAGTCGTTCGAGGACCGCGACGTGTCCACGCGAGGCTGCACTGGCACCCTTCTACGTCGCTCGCCGGCCTTCGCCGCCGCATCGTCATCCCGCGCGATGACGAAGGTGGCTCCGTCGACCTCCCTCGCGATACCCCCACGTATCGCTGCACCGCCGCAAATTGCCGCGTCCTGTCCATTTGCCGCGGAGTTTTTACAGGCCACGGCAGCCAATGCGATGATCCGGGACCGCTCGATCCAACCGAGTCCTCCTGGAGCTGCCGATGGCCTCGCCCGCGACGCCGCAATTGACCTTCCGAGCTGTCCTGCTGGCCGTCGTGCTGGCGGTGATCCTCTCCGCCGCCAATGCTTACCTGGGCCTGTTCGCGGGCCTCACCATCGCCACCGCCATCCCGGCGGCCGTCGTCTCCATGGGCGTGCTGCGCCTGCTCGGCGGCGGCAGCATCCTGGAAAACAACATCGTCCAGACCGGCGCCTCCGCCGGCTCGTCGATCGCCGCGGGCGTGATCTTCACGATCCCCGCGCTGATCATCATGGGCGTCTGGCCCGACTTCAAATACTGGTGGGTCGTCGGCATCGCCGGCCTTGGCGGCCTGCTCGGCGTGCTGTTCTCGGTGCCGCTGCGCCGCTCGATGATCGTCGAGGAACCGCTGCCGTTCCCCGAAGGCAAGGCCGCGGCCGAAGTGCTCAAGGCCGGCGAGAACCCCGGTCCGGGCCTGAAGATCCTCGGCGTCGCCGGCGGCCTGGGCGCGCTGGTGAAGCTCGCTGCCGAAAGCGGCCTGCGCCTGATCCCCGACAACGCCGTCGCCTCGGGCTTCATCGGCAAGTACCTGGGCTACATGGGCACGAACCTGTCGCCGGCGCTGCTGGGCGTGGGCTACATCGTCGGCCTGAACATCGGCATCGTGGTGGTGTCCGGTTCGATCCTGTCGTGGCAGTTCGCGATTCCGATCTACCACGCGTTCTTCCTCAACTCCGATCCCGCGCTCGCCGCGCAGATCGCCGGCGCGTCCGCCGCTGACGCGGGCGGCGCGATCTGGTCGGCGAAGATCCGCTACCTCGGCGTCGGCGCGATGCTGATCGGCGGCATCTGGACGCTGTTCTCGCTGCGCAATTCGCTCGCCTCGGGCATCAAGAGCGGCCTTGCCGCGGCGCGCAAGGGCGGCGGCCTGGCCGTTGCCGAAACCGAACGCGACCTGCCGATGAAGTGGATGCTCGTCGCACTGGCGGTGTTCGTGATCCCGCTGTGGATGCTCTACCACGCCATCGTGCAGTCCTGGGGCGTGAGCCTGACGATGACGATCATCATGATCGTCGCCGGCTTCCTGTTCGTGTCGGTGTCGGCGTATCTCGCCGGCCTGGTCGGTTCGTCGAACAATCCCGTCTCCGGCATCACGATCGCGACGATCCTGTTCGCCTCGCTCGTGCTGATGCTGCTGCTCGGCCGCGATTCGTCGATCGGCCCGGTCGCCGCGATCATGATCGGCGCGGTGGTGTGCTGCGCGGCGGCGGTCGGCGGCGACAACCTGCAGGACCTCAAGGCCGGTTACATCGTCGGCGCCACGCCGTGGAAGCAGCAGCTGATGCTCGGCATCGGTGCGTTCTCGTGCGCGCTGATCATGGCGCCGGTCCTGAACCTGCTGGCGCAGGCATACGGCATCGGCCCGCCGACCGCCGAACACCCGAACTCGCTGTCCGCACCGCAGGCCACGCTGATGGCATCGGTCGCGAAGGGCCTGTTCGGCGGCAAGCTGCCGTGGGACATGATCGGCATCGGCGCCGTCATCGGCGCGCTGGTCATCGCGCTGGACGAGTGGCTGAAGTCGCGCAAGGCGCACTTCCGCGTGCCGGTGCTGGCCGCGGCGATCGGCATCTACCTGCCGCTGGAACTGATGGTGCCGATCTTCCTCGGCGGCCTGCTCGCGTACATCGTCGAGCGTCGCCACGGCCTGTCGATCGACAGCGACGAAGCCGACCGCGATCGCGCGCATCGTCCGGGCACGCTGTTCGCCGCGGGCCTGATCACCGGCGAAGCGCTCACGGGCATCGCGATCGCGATTCCGATCGTCTGGTCGGGCCGCGCCGACGTGCTGTCGCTTGGCACGCACCTGGGTCCGTGGGTCGGCCTGGCCGTGCTCGCCTTCGTCGCCTGGCTGCTGTTCCGCACGAGCGTGCGCGGCGGCGGCGTCGACTCGGCGAAGCCGGCTCCCTGATCCGAACCGCGTCATCTCCGCGAAAGCGGGATCCAGCGACTTGCCCGCAATCGAGGCACTGGATTCCCGCGTTCGCGGGAATGACGAGGCAAGCGCAACGCGCTGATCGCTCCATCTCTACATGCATTCGAGAAAACCCATGACGCCACGCCACGCCATCCTCCCGCTCGCCCTGCTGCTGGCCTGCGGTTCCACCAACGCATTGGCCGCGCGCGGCTTCGACGTTCGCGACCTTGCCTCGCTCGAACGCGTGTCCTCGCCGACGCTGTCGCCGGACGGCCGCCGCGTGGTGTTCGCCAAGCGCGTGGTCGACATGGCGGCGAACAAGTCCTCGACCGCGCTCTACATCGAAGACCTGATGGCGCGCGATGCCGCGCCGCCGAAGCGCCTCACGCCGGAAGGCTGGAACGTCAATTCGCCGGGCTTCTCGCCCGACGGCAAGACCGTCTACTTCCTCAGCGCGAAGGGCGGCTCGATGCAGCTGTACGCGATTCCCGCCGCCGGCGGCTCGCCGAAGCAGGTGACCGATCTGTCCACCGACGTCGGCGGCTACAAGCTCTCGCCCGATGGCAAGCGCGTGGCAATCAACCTTGAGACCTTCCCGGAGTGCAAGGGCGACCTGGCCTGCTCGAAGAAGAAGCTCGACGAGCGCGGCGCGCAGAAGAACACCGGCGTCGTCTTCGACCGCATGTTCATCCGCCACTGGGATGCGTGGAACGACGGCCGCCTGAACCGCCTGTTCGTCGCCAACCTCGGCGACAAGGCGGCCACGACGGCGACGCTCGTCAGCGGCGGCGTCAACGGCGACGTGCCGTCGCGTCCGTTCGGCGACGCCACCGAATACACCTGGTCGCCGGATGGTGCATCGCTGGTCTTCAGCGCACGCATCGCCGATGCGAAGGAACCGACGTCCACCAACTTCGACCTGTATCAGGTCAACGCCGACGGCATGGGCGCGGCGAAGAACCTCACCGCGTCGAATCCCGCGTGGGACACGGGCGCGACCTTCAGCAGCGACGGCAAGACGCTGTTCTACCGCGCGATGAAGCGCCCGGGCTTCGAGGCCGACCGCTTCGGCCTGATGGCGATGGACATCGCGACCGGCAGCACGCGCGAGATCGCGCCGAAGTGGGACCGCTCCGCCGACGGCATCACGTTGGCGAACAACGGCAAGACGATCTACACCACCGCCACCGACATGGGCGAACACCCGCTGTTCGCGGTGGACATCGCGTCGGGCGAGGCGAAGAAGCTCGTCGGCGAAGGCAGCATTTCGGCGATCGATCTGGCCGGCCCGACGCTCGCGCTGACGCACAACACGCTCAAGACCGGCGACGTGCTGTACACCACCAGCGCCGATGCGTCCGCGCCGCTGCGCGCTATCACGCAGACCACGGGCGAGCGCCTGCCCGACGTGGCGTTCGGCGATTTCGAACAGTTCGACTTCAAGGGCTGGAACGGCGACACGGTGCACGGCTATATCGTCAAGCCGTGGAACTACGTCGAAGGCAAGAAGTATCCGGTCGCATTCCTGATCCACGGCGGTCCGCAGGGCAGCTTCGGCAACGGCTGGAGCTACCGCTGGAATCCGCAGACGTACGCGGGCCAGGGCTACGCGGTGGTGATGATCGACTTCCACGGTTCGACCGGTTACGGCCAGGCGTTCACCGACGCGATCAGCCAGCATTGGGGCGACCGTCCGCTGGAAGACCTGCAGAAGGGTTGGGCCGCGGCGCAGAAGCAGTACGGCTTCCTCGACGGCGACAAGGCCTGCGCACTGGGCGCGAGCTACGGCGGCTTCATGGTCAACTGGATCGCAGGCAACTGGAACCAACCGTGGAAGTGCCTGGTGAGCCACGACGGCGTGTTCGACCAGCGCATGATGGGCTTCGCGACCGAAGAGCAGTGGTTCACCGACTGGGAGCAGGGCGGCAACGCCATCGACAAGGCCGCGAACTACGAGAAGTTCAACCCGGTGAACCACGTGAAGAACTGGCGCGTGCCGATGCTCGTCGTGCACGGACAGCAGGACTTCCGCATCCCGGTCGAGCAGGGCATCGGCGTGTTCACCGCGCTGCAGCGCCAGGGGATTCCGTCGCAGTTCCTGTATTTCCCCGACGAGAACCACTGGGTGCTCAAGCCGGCCAATTCCGTGCAGTGGCACGACACGGTCAACGCGTGGCTGAAGCAGTACATCGGGCAGTAACAACCCGGTGTTGCGGAAAAGGCGGAGCCAGGTGCTCCGCCTTTTTTTATTTCCGACGGTGCAGCGATTGCGCCGACGAAAACCTCTCATGGACAGGCGCCCGCTCGCTCGCGAACTTGACTCTTTCCATGTCAAGGATCGGTCCATGGCGCATCAGGCGGAAGTCGGGTTCACGCTCGATATAGCGGGTCGTGCATTCGACGTCGTTCGTTTCGATCTCACCGAGGGCGTGTCGCAGTCGTTCAGGCTTGAGCTGGAGCTGTCCGCGCCCGACGACGCCGTCGACGCCAGCGCGCAACTGGAGCGCAAGGCGGTGTTCGCCATCGAACGCGACGGCAGCGCAGAGCGCACCGTGATCGGCGTGGTGACGGCTTTTGAGCAGGGTGAAACCGGATTCCGCCTGACCCGCTACAAGGCGGTGGTCGAGTCGCCGCTCGCGCGACTGGCGCTGCGCCACAACTCCCGCATCTTCCAGCAGGTCGACGTGCCGTCGATCCTCGCGACGCTGTTGGACGAGCACCGCCTGGCGGTGCCAAGAACGACATACCAGAGCCACCACGCATCGCGCGAATACGCCGTGCAATACCGCGAGGACGACCGGCGCTTCCTGCATCGGCTCGCGACCGAGGAAGGCATCGTCTACTGGCACCAGACCGAAGAGGGCGCCGATCGCCTCGTGTTGAACGATCGCATCGAGACCGCGCCGCGTCTGGCTGGTGACGTCCTCTATCAGCCAGCCCCGGCCGGGGATGCGCCCGTACCGCATCTGTGGCGTTTCGCACATCGGCGGCAACTGGCTCCGACGCGGATCACCCAACGCGACGCGACCTTCCACAATCCCCGTTACGACCTCCAGCACGAAGCCAGATCGTGGAACGCCGAACAGGCCGTAGGCGACTACGAGCACTACGACTACCCCGGCCGCTACAAGGCCGATACCGCAGGCAAGCCTTTCACTCGCGCCCGACTCTCGGGCCTTCGCAACCTTGCCGAGCATGCGTTGATCGAAGGCGACGATGCGCGCCTGTACCCGGCGCTCGCCTTCGATCTGGCCGGCCATCCGGTCGAGGCGCTCAACACGCATTGGCGCGTGATCTCGATGCATCACGCAGGCGAACAGAACGTATCGCAGGAAGCCGACGGTTCCGATTCCCAACACGGGACGCGCTACCGCTACGAAGCCGTCGTGGTGCCCGCCCACTACGACTGGAAACCGGTCCCCGCGGCGCGACCGGTCATCGACGGTCCGCAGATCGCGCATGTGGTCGGCCCGCAAGGTGAGGAAATCCACTGCGACGAGCACGGCCGCGTGCAGGTGTGGTTTCCATGGGATCGCGAAGGCCGGCGCGAAAACGCCACCTGCTGGATCCGCGTGAGCCAGGGCTGGGCTGGCGCGATGTACGGCTTCATGGCGCTGCCGCGCATCGGGCACGAGGTGATCGTCAGTTTCCTCGAAGGCGACCCGGACCAGCCGATCGTCACCGGCCGCGCCTATCACGCTGCAAATCGCCCGCCATACGAACTGCCGCGTCACAAGACGCGCACGACGTTCAAGTCGCAGACGCACAAGGGCGAGGGCTACAACGAATTGCGGTTCGAGGACGAAGCGGGCCGTGAGGAGATCTTCGTCCACGCGCAGAAGGACCAGAACATCATCGTCGAGCACGACGAGACGACGAAGATCGGGCATGACCGCAGCGAAGACGTGGCCAATGACGAAACCATCGCCGTCGGCCACGACCGCAAGGAGTCGGTCGGCAACGACGAGAGCCTGAGCGTCGGTCAGGATCGCCGCGAATCGCTGGGACGCGATCACATCATCGACATAGGCCGCTCACGGCAGATCACCATCGTGAAGGACCTGATCGAGTCGGTGGGCAACGTCCGCATCGAGAAGACCGCATCTAACCGGTCCGCCGAGACTGGTGGAAATTTCTCGCACCGCGTTGAAGGCCGCATGGATATCGAGGCCGGCGAGCACATACACGAGCGCACGCAGACGTATCTCATCGAAGCAAGTGAACGGCTGACGCTTCGCGGACCCGGCGGGACCATCACGATCGACGATGACGGCGTAACCATCGAAGGCCTGGCGATCGACTTCAAGGGCCCGATGAATCACGTACCTGAGGGCACGGGCAACCTGTTGTCGATGCTGGGCGTACCGAAGGACGCGATCTGCCTGGAGTGCATAGCTCGCGCCGCGATGGCAGGTCTTCCGACGGTGGCCCTGTGAATCCGCTGCCCGACGAGTGGGCGCGACTGCGCGCCGCAGCGCCGCAGGCGCACGAACTGGTGTTCATCGATGGCGCCGTGCAACACGAACTGGGCGGCAAACTGGCCGAAGATGCCTCGGGCGCGCTGTCGCTGTTCGTGGGCCTGGAGCCCGAGGCGCAGGCGCTCGGACCGTGGTTGATGAGCTCGGACACCGCGCGCGGCGTTGGTATCGACGGCGCGGCGCGCGGCGTCAATTGGCTGCTCGGTCGCGTGGACCTCACGGCGGCGCATGCGCACCTGGTCCCGTGGATCGTCGCGCCGCTACCGGACGGCGCGCCGCGCGGTTATGTGCGCGTCGCCGATGGCCGCACGCTGCGTGCGCTGGTTTCGATCTGGCATGCGGAGCAGCGAACGGCGTTCTTCCAGCCTTGGCATGCCTGGTGCTGCGGCGACCGCGACGGGCGCGCCGTGCTGCTGAATTTGCCGCAGATGAAGAACGAAGACGCCGTCGCGTGGGGTGATCCGGCACTGAGCCCGGCACAGTTCGGACAACTGTGCGAAGCCAGCGTGCCCGACCAGCTGTTGCACCAAGCCAAGGGTCTGGTCGTGCCGCACGTCACGCTGTCGTCGCGGGAGCGGCGCCACGAGGCTGCCGACACGCTGGTCGAGTACGCCCGCTCCATCGGCTACGACGACCTCGATGATCAATTCACCCTGTTGCAGTGGGTATTGAAGGTCGGCACCGAGGAATGCCGCCAGTTGGGTGTGCACACCGCGATCGTCCAGCGGCTCAGGGGCGCGGCCTTGTGGGCTGCGTTTCACGGTACCGATGCCACGTGACGTTCGATCTCATCGGTCGTTGCGGATGGCTGAGTTGCGGGCGGCGCGCATGTTTCGTCGGGGGCAATGCGGGCTCCGTCCTCCTATGCCTGCTACTGCGCTGAGGAGGTTTCCGAAAAACTCTAATGGACAGCGCGCGGCGACCGGATCGACCTTGGAGTTCCTCCATCCCAAGGACGACGCTTGATGGCACGCAGTTGGTTACACATGCAGCTTGATGTCAACGCCGGCGCGCCGCGGTGGCGTGCCATGCCGATGGAGCGCCAGTTTGATTGCGTGCCAGGAGGCATGATCAGTGAGCGATGAATTCGTACTGGGAATGTATTGCGTGCTCTACCTAATCCCGATCACAGGTGCCGAGCTCTTCTTTCACTTCATATGGCCAAGGAAATCAGAGAAAAATTATCACCGGTGGGCGAAGGCAACAGTGCGCGCCCTACTGATCAGCCCAGTAAATATCGGCAGCGGGTACTTCGGCTTCATCGTGCCGTTATGGACGGGAATACTCCTCTATGCATCCGACATCCCCTACATCTCCGGTCGCGCCATTTCTGCGGGCATAGCAATCGCGATTGTCGTCATATTGATCTTCCTTCGTTTGTCGGATCCGCGCAGCGAAGCGGAAAGATCCGCCTCACGGAAGACGCTTGCGTCACGGATGCTCGCCGCGCCCGCGTGGGCTCAGGCGATATGGATCGCACTCATTGTGGCCACGGGAACGGTCATCGCGGCGCTTCTCAGCCGCTTGGCACAATGAAAGGGATCTGCGCATGGCGTCGCCTGAGCTTCCATGCCTCTCGATGAACGAATGGGGAGAACAAGCGCAAGGATTGCGATGTGCCGGGCTCGCCTGCATTGCCGTGCTCGTCCTGTCACTGGCCGCGTGCGCGCCGAAGCAGCCCGATCCCGATGCGACGTTCGGCAGTTCCGTCACCGCGATGGACCACGATCCCAGCGACACGTTTGTGCGCAATGTGTTCGTCGATGGGACGTGGGTGGGTGAGGGGGGGGCGTGGCGGCAAAACCGTGCTTGGCGGTATCTCGCTGCCCTATCGCTGGCGGCCCGGGTTGACCGCCGTGGTGAGGTGGGAGCGTTGCGACCGGTTCGATCGAAATCATCCCGTCCCGGATGAAGAAGCCTGCCGTTGGACCGAGAAGGTCGTGCCGATCCAGAAGTACGGCGAGGTTGGACACACAGACCTGCATCTTTTGGAAGGAGACCGTGTGCTGATCATCCCCACGATGCTCGATCCAAGGCATCCGGCCTACCCCGGTCCCGGGTATCCCACCAAGGATTTCTTCCATATGCCGCAGAAGGGCAAGGAGCAAACGCAATGAGCAATGTCGCCTACACGCCGAAAGATGCGCCGGCGACCGTGGCCAAGCCGGGGCGGGTGCTGATCTGCAGGAACGGCGAGTGCAAGCTGAGCCTGAAGTTCGGGGTCTATTTCGACGGCACGGGCAACAACCAAGAATTGGGCGACCGAGCGGAAGACGGTTACTCACGCACGGATATGGCGCGACGTTCGCGATGGTTCGCAACAGCGGGCGTGGCGTTATTCGCGCTGGCGTTGGTCGCGTGCGCGCCGAAGCAGCCCGATCCCGATGCGACGTTCGGCAGTTCCGTCACCGCGATGGATCACGATCCCAGCGACACGTTCGTGCGCAATGTGTTCGTCGATGGGACGTGGGTGGGTGAAGCGAGCATGGGAGGCGGCATCGTGGCGGGCGGTATTTCGCTGCCATATCGCTGGCGTCCCGGATTGACCGCCGTGGTGAGGTGGGAGCGTTGCGATCGGTTCGATCGAAATCATCCCGTCCCGGATGAAGAAGCCTGCCGTTGGACCGAGAAGGTCGTGCCGATCCAGAAGTACGAGAGGGTTGGCGGAACTTGGCTGCATCTACTTTCGGACGATGAGGTACTGATCATCCCAAGCATGGTCGGCCCCGGACATCCCGCCTATCCCGGACCCGATCTTCCCACCAAGGATTTCTTCCATATGCCGCCGAAGGGCAAGGAGCAAACGCAATGAGCAATGTCGCCTACACGCCGAAAGAGGCGCCGGCGACGGTGGCCAAGCCGGGGCGTGTACTGATCTGCAGGAACGGTGAGTGCAAGCTGAGCCTGAAGTTCGGGATCTACTTCGACGGCACGGGCAATAACCTGTATTTGGACGACCGCGCGGACGGAGGGTATTCGCACAGCAATGTGGCGCGGCTGTACAAGGCGGCTCTCAAGGAGCCAATCAACGGCCTGAATGCCATCTATGTTCCCGGCGTGGGTACGCCCTTCAAGGAAATCGGCGAGGCAGTTCCGCATGAGTACGGCGGGTCGATGGGGGCCATGGGGTCCGAGCGGATCCGGTATGCGGTGCTGAGCATCGTCAATCGTGTGGCTTACGCGTTGACAAAAACCTTCATAGTTGCTGATGCCGATATTCCGAAGGCCCTAAAAGACGAAGCAAACTACCGCTCATGGAACCGTCGCCTCACCTCGCTGGTCGCGCAATCGGCCCAACGTCGAAACGCGCCGCGCATCGAGGAAATCGTGCTGGACGTGTTTGGCTTCTCGCGCGGCGCCACGGAGGCCCGTTCGTTCCTCAACCAGCTTCTGAAGCATTTCAGTCCAAACGGCCGGTCCTTCTGTGGCGTCCCGCTGCGAATCCGCTTTCTGGGCCTGTTCGATACCGTCGCTTCGGTGGGGCCAGCCGATTCGTTCCCGGGATTCTTTGACGGGCACTTCGCCTGGGGAAACCGGGATCTGCTGGTGATTCCGCCGCAGGTCGAGCAATGCGTGCACTTCGTGGCGGGCCATGAAGGGCGCAATTCGTTTCCAGTCGACCTGGTGCTGGGCAAGGACGGCCGCTATCCGTCCAACTGCATCGAAGTGGTGTACCCCGGCATGCATTCGGACGTGGGGGGTGGCTACGGCGCAGGCGATCAGGGCAAGGGCGGACGTGAACGAGGCGAGGTCCTGTCGCAGATCGCCCTGAACGACATGTACGAGCGCGCGCTCAAGGCCGGTGTGGCGCTACGCAGTCGTGAGAAGCTTGCCGAGGCGCGTCTGGAGGAAGACTTCGCCATAAGCAGCGACCTGCGCGCTCACTACGATCACTACGTGCGCTCCGTCGCGCTGGAGGGCAAATCGCTTCCCGCCATCCGCCAGTACCAGCGCCACCTGCATCAATACCTGCATTGGCGGAGGTCGGTGCTGGACGAGAAGGCGTTTTCGCGGATGGACTGCATGAAGCACATCTCCGCGCAGGACCGGATCAACCTGGTGCAGGCCAACGACCAGTTCAGGCACTACATTCAGAAGTTGCAGCAAGACGAGCGCGTCGACATGCAGAATCAGGCGCTGCGGGCGACCGACCGCCCCATGCCCGTGCAGCCCGTGGACAGCACCGGCCTGAACTTCTACCGGCGCTACTGGCAGGGGCTTGACCGCATTCAATCGCGCGGCGGCCAGACCGTGCTGGACTTTTTCGACCGCTACGTGCACGACTCGCGTGCCGGATTCACCATCGTCGACCCGTTGAGCTACTACGACCACAAAAAGATCCACGATCGCTTGAAGGAGCGGGACGCGGCGTACCGGCAAGCGCTGGTTGAGTACGAGAAATACCGCTCGCAGGCGCCGGCGCAATGGATGGACCCCGGCGGCTCCAGCCAGCACGGCCCGCGAATGCCGCCCACCGATCCGCTGACCCCGCTTGAGCGCAGGAAGCTGGGCATCTACGACCGGACGCCCGATGCGGAGAAAACGAAGCGGTATCTGGAGGTACCGCTGGCCAGCGACGAAGCGCCGGGCACCTTCGACGATGGCGACGTCAGCGTCAGCGATGTCGTCGCAGCCATAAGCAGGCGCCGGGAGATGGCCTGGAGCTACCTGCATCCACGCCAGCATTTCGCGTACTCAAGACTTCCCTTCTGATGCCCTCTGCCCGCCCGGCACGATGGGCAAAGGCGGCAAGGCGAGATGCCTGTCCGCCGACCGCCCTGCCTGATAACCTCCGGTGCATCACTCAAGGCGATCCGTCCGCATGCCGCCAGCTCCCAGTACCGCGCTGATCACCAACGACATCGTGATACTGGGGCTGATCGCCGCCACGCTCGGCGCGGTGTTCTGGACCTCGTCGCTCGCCTCGTTCCGCAAGTTCTATTCGATCGTTCCCGCGCTGCTGCTGTGCTACCTGATCCCGGGGCTGTTCAACACCTTCGGCGTCATCGACGGCGAACACAGCAAGCTCTACAACCCCGTTGCCAGCCGCGTGCTGCTGCCCGCCGCGCTGGTGCTGCTGACGCTGTCCATCGACCTGAAGGCAGTGATGCGGTTGGGCCCGAAGCTGGTGGCGATGTACGTCACCGCGTCGCTCAGCGTGGTCGCCGGCGGCATCCTCGCGTTCCTGCTGTTCCAGGCGGTGCATCCGGAAACGGTCGCGGGCGACACGTGGGCCGGCATGACGGCGCTGGCCGGCAGCTGGACCGGCGGCGGCGCGAACATGCTCGCGATGAAGGAAATCTTCCAGGTCGACGCGACGACGTTCGGGCAGTTCGCGGTGGTCGACGTCGGCGTCGGGTACGTGTGGATGGCGATCCTGATCTTCCTCGCCGGACGCTCGGCGGCAATCGACGCGCGCAGCGGCGCCGACACGCGCGCCATTGACGAACTCAAGGACAAGCTCGCCGCGTTCAAGGCCGAGCACAGCCGCGTGCCGACGCTCACCGACCTTATGGTCATCGTCGGCATCGCGTTCGGCACCGTCGGCCTCGCGCACTTTCTAGCCGCGCCGCTCTCAACGTGGTTCGGCGCGAATGTCTCTTGGGCGCGCTCGGTGAGCCTGCACGAGCCGTTCGTGTGGGTGGTGCTGATCTCCACCTTCGTCGGCCTGGGCCTGAGCTTCACGCGCGCGCGCACGCTGGAAGGCGCCGGCGCGTCGAACATCGGCACGCTGCTGCTGTATTTCCTGATCGCCGCCATCGGCATGCAGATGGACATCCTGGCGCTGTTCGACCGCCCGTGGCTGTACCTACTGGGCCTGGTGTGGCTCGGTTTCCACATCCTGATGCTGTGGCTGGTCGGGCGCCTGCTGAAGGTGCCGTTCTTCTATTTCGCGATCGGCTCGCAAAGCAACATCGGCGGTCCTGCGTCGGCGCCGGTCGTCGCCTCCGCCTTCCATCCGGCCCTCGCGCCGGTCGGCGCACTTCTAGGCACGCTGGGTTACGCAACAGGCACCGGGCTGGCGTATGCGATGGGGCTGGTGCTGCGGTCGCTGGCGCACTGACGAAGCGATGGTGCGTTCGGGGAAGACGATGTTCAATCCTCTCGACCCCGACAGTTGGCTCGGTCTGCTTGAGCACTGGCGTTTCTTCGCGCCGCTTGCGGTGTGCGTCGTACTCGCGCTGGCGGTGTACCGGATCGCGGGCAGCACGCCCGATGCGGCGGCGATGGCGGCCTTCATCGGCTTGGTCGGATTGATCGCCGGCGGCGCGTGGGAACTCGTTCATTGGAGCCGTAACCGGCCGCTGGATCCCTGATTGCCCAGTCGGTCCACAAAAAGAAAAGGCGCCCAATGGGCGCCTTTTCTCTTTCATGCTTCAGCCTCAACAACAGCGACTGCTGCCCTTGCCGTAGCGCGCTTCCATGCGCTCGCGGAAGAACTCCTCGCGCGTCATCGGTTCGCGATCGGGATGCGTGCGTCGCACGTGCGCGACGTACACGTCGTAGTCGGGAATGCCGATGGCCAGGCGGGCGGTCTGGCAGCTCGCACGCCACCAGCGTACGAGCAGGCCCGACGCCACGCGCAGGGCGCGCGCGGCGGGACGGTCCACGGAACGATCAGCGGGCGATGGCATCGAGCGCGACATAGTCCGACTCCTTCGCCGTCGGGAGGTTGGTGCGACGCGCGGCCAGTGCGGCACGCAGGCCGAACAGCACCGTCGCCACCACCACCGCGACGAACAATCCGCACAGCGCGGCGTCGAGGTAGTTGTTGAAGATCACGCGCGACATGTCGTCCATCGACTTGGCCGGCGCGAGCACCTCGCCGCGCGCGGCGGCGTCGGCGAACTTGCGGGCGTTGGCGATGAAGCCGATCTTCGGATCGGGGTGGAACAGCTTCTGCCAGCCCGCGCTGAGCGTGCAGATCAGCAGCCACGCCGTCGGGATCAGCGGGATCCACAGGAACTTCTCGCGCTTCATCTTCACCATCACCACGCTGCAGAACACCAGCGCTATGCCCGCGAGCATCTGGTTGGCTATGCCGAACAGCGGCCACAGCGTGTTGATGCCGCCGAGCGGATCGACCACGCCCTGGTAGAGGAAATAGCCCCACAGGCTCACGGCGATCAGCGTGCACACCACGTTGCTGACCCAGCTCTCGGTCTGCTTGAACGGCTCGTACGCCAGGCCCACGAGTTCCTGGATCATGAAGCGCGCCACGCGCGTGCCGGCGTCGACCGTCGTCAGGATGAACAGCGCTTCGAACAGGATCGCGTAGTGGTACCAGAAGGCCATCATCCCTTCGCCCGGGATCAACCCGTGCAGAATCTGCGCCATGCCCACCGCGAGCGTCGGCGCGCCGCCGGTGCGCGAGAGGATGGTCTGCTCGCCAATTTCCTTCGCCGTCGCGGTCAGGATGTCGGGCGTGAGCACGAAGCCCCAGCTGGAGATCGCGGCCGCGGCCGATTCGGCCGTCGTGCCGATCAGCGCGGCGGGCGAGTTCATCGCGAAGTAGATGCCCGGCTGCAGCACGCAGGCGGCGATCAGCGCCATGATCGCGACGAAGGCTTCCATCAGCATGCCGCCGTAGCCGACCATCGGGATGTCGCGCTCGCTTGCGATCATCTTCGGCGTCGTGCCCGAGCTGATCAGCGAGTGGAAGCCCGACACCGCGCCGCAGGCGATGGTGATGAAGAGGAACGGGAACAGCTTGCCCGAGAACACCGGGCCGGTGCCGTCGACGAACTTGGTCACCGCCGGCATCTGCAGGTCGGGCATCGCGACCACGATCGCCAGCGCGAGGATCAGCACGGTGCCGATCTTGAGGAACGTGGACAGGTAGTCGCGCGGCGCCAGCAGGAACCACACGGGCAGCACCGAGGCGACGAAGCCGTAGGCGATCATCAGCCACGCCAGCGTCGTGCCCTTGAGGTGGAACACCGGGCCCCAGGTCGGATCCGCGGCGACGAGTCCGCCGCCCCAGATCGCCAGCATCAGCAGCACGAAGCCGATGATCGACACTTCCATGATGCGACCCGGGCGGAAGTAGCGCAGGTACAGGCCCATCAGAATGGCGATCGGGATCGTCATCGCCACGGTGAACGTGCCCCACGGACTTTCCGCGAGCGCCTTCACCACGACCAGCGCCAGCACCGCCAGCAGGATGACCATGATCATCAGGATGCCGACCATCGAGATCACGCCCGCGGCGGGGCCCATCTCGGCGCGGATCATCTCGCCCAGCGAGCGGCCATCGCGGCGCGTGGAGAAGAACAGCACGAGCATGTCCTGCACCGCGCCGGCCAGGACCACGCCGAACAGGATCCACAGCGTGCCGGGCAGATAACCCATCTGCGCGGCGAGCACGGGGCCGACCAGCGGGCCGGCGCCGGCGATCGCGGCGAAGTGGTGTCCGAAGACGATGCTCTTGGCGGTTGGGACGTAGTCCAGTCCGTCGTTGCGACGCCATGCGGGCGTCGCGCGCGAGCCGTCGATCATCAGCGCGTTGCGCGAGATGTACAGCCCGTAGAAGCGGAACGCGACGGTGAAGGTCGCCACCGCCGCGACCACCAGCCAGATCGCGTTGATCGTTTCGCCGCGATGCAGGGCGATGGTGCCGATGCAGAAAGCCGCCAGTACCGCCAGGACGGCCCAGCCAAGCCAAGACAGAGATTTCATGACACCCCTCCGGAAGGATCACCGAAGGGTCGCGCCGCGCCGGGCGCCGGGTCAATGCGCAATGCGTCAACTCGCCTGCGACTTTGGTCTAAGCAAGGCGACGCCGGGCGCAGTTACAGCCATTTGGCGCGCCGCAACAACGCGTAGAGCACAACGCAGACCACGCCGACCAGGACGATCATCGCCGGGTAGCTCCAGCGGCCTTCCAGTTCCGGCATGTGCGTGAAGTTCATGCCGTACCAGCTGGTGATCAGGGTCGGCGCGGCGAGCAGCGCGGCCCAGCCGGCCAGCCGCTTGACGATCTCGCCCTGGTGGATCGTCACCAGCGACAGGTTCACGCTCATCGCCGCGGTGAGCATTTCCCGCAGCGTGTCGGTGGTTTCGTTGAGGCGCACGGCGTGGTCGAGCACGTCGCGGAAATACAGCTGGCTTTCCTCGTCGATGAGGCTGGTTCGCGCACGCGCGAGCTGCCCGAGGATGTCCTGCAGCGGCGACACGGCCATGCGCAGGCGCGTGAGTTCGCGCTTGAGGTCGTACAGGTGCTTGACCGTTTCGCTGCGGAATTCCTCGGCGAAGATGTCCTGCTCCAGCTCGTTCAGGTCCTGGCTGAACTCCTGCACGATCGGCTGGAAGTTGTCGACGATGAGGTCGAGCACCGTGTAGAGCGCCGCACCGGGCCCATGCGCGAGGTCGTCCGCGTCGCGCTCGTAGCGGGCGCGCGCCGGTGCGTAACTGGTGGATGCGCCATGCCGCACCGTCACCAGGTAGCGCGGTCCGACGAAGATGTGCGTCTCGCCGAAGCGGATGTGGCTGTCCACGCTCTGCGCCGTGTGAACGACGATGAAGAGCGAGTTGCCATAGGTTTCGATCTTCGGACGCTGGTGCGCGTTGCGTGCGTCCTCGATGGCGAGGTCGTGCAGGCCGAACTCTTCCTGCAGCTTGTCGAGGATGGCGTCTTCGGGCTCGTACACGCCGACCCAGACGAAGGTGTCGTCGTCCTTCGCGAGGACTTCGCTGATCTCGTCCAGGCTGATTTCACGGCGCGTGCCGCCACGCCCGTAGGCGGCGCAGTTGACCACGCACTGGGGGTTGAGGCTGTTGTGTTTCGTCGGAGTCGGGGCAGGCGTGCTCATGCGCGAATCCTGCGCCCGGCACGCCCGCCGCGGCAACCCTCAGCGTCGAGCGCGGAAGGCCTGCAGGAGCCCGAGGTGGATCGGCAGCAGCAGCGCGATCCAGTGCACGTTGCGTTGCGGCGTCACTGGCAGCCAGTACACGAACAGCGACGCGACCGCACCGACGGCCACCGCGACGAGCACGCCGCGGAAGAACCGTCCCGGATCGCGCCCGCGCAGCACGCGCACCGCGCCGGGCAGCAGCAGCCAGCACAACGGGCTGAGCAGCAGGAGATTCGCGTTCGCCCACGCATAGGTGTGCTGCGTGCCGAACCAGAGGAACAGCATCAACGCGCCGAGCACGCCGGCGAGGATCCAGAACGGCAGCGCGACGGCGGCGACCACGCGCGGACGCGAGCGTCCCACCACCGCCGCGGCGATGCCGATCGCGATGCCGGCCAGCGCCCAGGGCCACCAGCGCACCGGGCCGTCCTGCGGCTCGGGCGGAAGTCGATGCGGAAGGATTTCCTGTTCTTCCAGCACAAGCGGACGTCCGTCGCTGTTCTTCACCTCGCGCAGCGCGGCGGCCAGGCGCATCGGCACGTACGACTCGCGCCAGACCGGCATCGGCTGGTCGGCGGACGGACCGAGCCCGACGTCGAAACCCAGCCACATCCACCACGCAGGCGACGCGAGTCGCACGGCTTCGCTGCGCGCGGTGGAGCCGTGCGAGCGGCCTTCGATCTGCCGGCGCAGGCCACCGTCGAGCACGCGGTCGAGCGCGTCGCGCACGCGCGTGGAGCAGTTGTCGTCGAAGTATTCGTACTTGTAGAACGCGTTCTCCGGCTTCGCGTTCTCCGCCAGCGCGGCGGCCACCTCGCTCGCCTGTGCGTCGGTCAGGTCGAGCCACTGGATGCTCACGCCGCGGCCTTCCTCGCGGTATTGCATCAGGTCCTGCTCGAACGGCAGCGCCGCCAGGCGATAGCGCATGTCGCCCTTCACGAAGCGGCTGACGAAATCCTTCTCGGTCGGATCGAAGAACCCGAAGTTGTAGGAAATCGCCTCGTTCGTTTCCGGATCGACCACGACGATCGCGTTGTGGCCGAAGCGCTCGAAGAAAATCTCGCCCGGCTGCATCGTCGCCACGCCAATGCGCGGCGCGGCGGCGAAGGCGGGCAGGGCGACGAACGCCAGCAGCAGGAGGATCAGCGCACAGACGCGGCGCATCGCGCCCGACTCACGCGTCACCCAGCACCCCGACGTGGAAGGCGTGCACGCGGCGCGCATCGGCGCCGGAGACGCGGAACACGAAGCGTCCCAGCGTGAGCTCCTCGCCAGCTTCGGGCAGGTGGCCGATGGCCGCCGTGACGAGCCCGCCGATGGTGTCGTATTCGTCGTCATCGAAGTCGGCACCGAAGCGTTCGTTGAAGTCGGAAATCGGCGTCAGCGCGTCCACCACGAACTGGCCGTCGGCCTGCGCGGCGATCAGCGCGTTCGGGTCTTCCGCGTCGTCGTGTTCGTCGTCGATCTCGCCGACGATCTGTTCGAGCACGTCCTCGATCGTCACCAGGCCGGCAACGCCGCCGTGCTCGTCGATCACGATCGCCATGTGGTTGCGCGACTGGCGGAACTCGCGCAGCAGCACGTTCAGGCGCTTGGATTCGGGGATCAGGACCGCCGGGCGCAGCAGTTCGTGGATGCTGCCCGGGCCGTTGTCGGCGACCACGCCGCGCAGCAGGTCCTTCGCGAGCAATACGCCGAGGATCTCGTCCTTGTCCTCGCCGTGCACCGGGAAGCGCGAGTGGCCCGATTCGACCACCTGCTTCATCAGGTCCAGGAACTTGGCGTCCGCCGGGAGCGAGACCATCTGCGAGCGCGGAATCATCACGTCGCCCACGGTGAGGTCGGACACCGCGATGGCGCCTTCCATCATGCGGAGCGTGTCGGCGGCGATCAGCCCGTCGGCCTGCGCATCGCGCAGCAGTTCGACGAGGTCTTCGCGGGTGGTCGGTTCGCCGGAAAGCGCCGAGCTGATGCGTTCGAGCCAGGAACGGGGCTTTTCGTGCCCGCGCCGATCGGCGCGTTTTTCCGGGTGCTCGGGCGAATGGAAGCTACTACTGTCGTCCTCGGACATTGCGATTTAGTCAGGCGCCCCGGGGGGATGGGGGCGTCGGGGGAGTCTAGCGCGGATGGGCGACGGGCGCTTGGCGGGCCCGGGTCGGCCAAGCGTCATTCGCCGTAAGGGTCCTCGATGCCCATCCCGGCGAGGATTTCCCGCTCCAGCTGCTCCATGCAGACGGCTTCCTTCTCGTCCTCGTGGTCCCAGCCGAGCAGATGCAGCACGCCGTGCACCGTCAGGTGCGCGTAGTGCGCGGCCAGCGGCTTCTTCTGTTCCTTCGCCTCCCGCGCCACCACCGGCGCGCAGATCACCAGGTCGCCCAGCAGCGGCATCTTCACGCCTTCGGGCAGGCCGTCGGGCAGTTCTGCCGGGAAGCTGAGTACGTTCGTCGCGTAGTCCTTGCCGCGGTAGTGATGGTTGAGCGCGCGGCCTTCCTTCGTGCCGACGATGCGGATGGCGAGGTCGGCTTCGCGGATGCGGCTGTCGAGCGCGGCCGCGACCCACTTGCGGAAGCTCACCGCGGACGGAACGCCGGCACGCGGCACGGCATAGTTGATGACGACGTCGAGACGGATCGGGCCCTTGGTCATGGCATCGCTCAGGCGGACGGGCCGGTCGCCGCGTTCTGCGCGTCGCGGGCATCGTAGGCGTTGACGATGCGCGCCACGAGCGGATGGCGCACGACGTCGCGCGATTCGAAGAAGGTGAAGCTGATGCCGTTGACGTCGCGCAGTACGTCCAGCGCATCCTTCAGGCCGGACTTCTGGTGCCGCGGAAGATCGATCTGCGTGAGATCGCCGGTGACCACGGCCGTGCTGCCGTAGCCGATGCGGGTCAGGAACATCTTCATCTGCTCGATGGTCGTGTTCTGCGCCTCGTCGAGAATCACATACGCATCGTTAAGCGTGCGTCCGCGCATGTACGCAAGCGGCGCGATCTCGATGACGTTCTTCTCCAGCAGCTTGACGACCTTCTCCACGCCGAGCATCTCGTACAGCGCGTCGTAGAGCGGGCGCAGGTAGGGATCGACCTTCTGCGTCAGATCGCCCGGGAGGAAGCCCAGCTTTTCGCCGGCTTCGACCGCGGGGCGTACGAGGATCAGCCGCTGCACGCGCGCTTCGTTCAATGCTTCCACGGCGCTGGCGACGGCGAGGAACGTCTTGCCGGTGCCCGCGGGGCCGATGCCGAAGTTGATGTCGTTGGTGGCGATCGCGTGCAGGTACTTGGCCTGGTTCGCGCCGCGACCGCGGATCGTGCCGCGTTTGACGCGGATGGCGACTTCCTGCGGTTCGACGTCGTCGTTGGCGACGTGGTCGGCGTCGATCTCGGTCAGGCGCAGGTGGATCGCGGGCTCGGTGAGCGCTTCCTCGGCGGCGTCGCGCCAGAGGTCGCGCAGCAGGCGCTCGGCCTTGCCCACCGCGTCCTGCGGACCGACGATGCGGAAGATGTTGCCGCGGTTGGCGATCTCCACGCCCAGGCGCAGTTCGATCATGCGCAGGTGGCCGTCGAAGGGACCGCTGAGGTTGGCCAGGCGCTCGGTTTCGGCCGGCTCCAGGACGAATTCGGACGTGGTTCGGGACATCGTGACGGGATCTTCCGTGGGGGAATGCGCGCGACGCGCGCCGGAGCCCACAAGCTTGCGCCCGCGGGTGTCATTTTTCAAAGAAGCCTCAGCGCGTGTCGCGATGGCGTCGATGCGTGGCGAACGCGCACGCGGTCCACACGGCGCCGACCGCCACCAGCCCGAGCGATCCCCACAGCCAGACGTGCATCACCACGTCGGAGAACACCTGCGCGTCGCGCGAATAGCGCATCCACCAGCGCAGCAGGCCGAGCGCGCCGAGCCCCAGGAACCACAGGCCGAGGGCGCAGCGCTGGAGGAGGGGATGCGTGGGAATCATGGGAAGGATTCCGTGGTGGACCCGTCCCCATCATGGCCGACCGGGCCGCGCGACGCTTGTCATCTTCGCAACGCTCGCGGGCTCGCATGTGCGCCAGCGGACCCGACCGTTCGTCGGGTCGGGCTTGCCATATAATTAATTGCACAATTAAATATTCGCCATGAGCGCCGAGCTACCCCCAAAAACACGTCGGAGGGCCGGAAAGGCCCCGAGCCCGCCAACCGCTCGACGGACAGGTGCGGGACGGCCCGCTGGCCGTTCGCCCGGCCGTCCGAACGCCGACAGCCCCGACCTGCGCGAACGCCTGCTCGACGCGGCGATCGCCTGTTTCGTGCGCGAGGGCATCGCCGCGACCTCGCTGCGTACCATCGCCACCGAAGCCGGCGTCACGCCTGCGCTGCTGCATTACTACTTCGGCGACAAGGCGCAATTGCAGGAAGCGGTGATCGCCGAGCGCGTGCTGCCGGCCTTCGAGCAGTTGCGCGAGCCGGTGCTCGCCGCCGGCGACGACGTGGCCGGGCTGATCGCTGGCTTCGTCACCGGCGTGGGGCGTCTGGTCGCCGCGCATCCCTGGCTGCCGCCGCTGTGGGTGCGCGAAGTGCTGTGCGAGGGCGGCGCGCTTCGCGACGTGCTGTTCGAACGCATCGGCCCGCAACTGCCGCAGATGATGGCCGCGCGCTTCGCCCAGGCGCAGTCGCGGGGCGAACTCAACGAAGACCTCGATCCGCGCCTGCTGATGGTGTCGCTGGTCGGATTGACGCTGTTTCCCGCGGCCGGTGCGCCGATCTGGCGCCGTCTGCTGCAGGCGGACGACCTCGATTTCGACGTGCTGCGCCGGCACACGCTCGCGCTGCTCGACCGCGGCCTGGGACTGGAGTGACGCCATGAACGCACGTGTCTGCCTTCTCGCCCTGACGCTGGTCGTTGCCGGTTGTCGCGACGACGCGCCGCAGGCGCTGGGCACGCTGGAATGGGACCGCATCGCGCTGCCCGCGCCCGCATCGGAAAAAATCGTCCGCATCGACGTGCGCGAGGGCCAGCGCGTCAAAGCCGGCACGCCGTTGCTGCAGCTGGAGCTCACGCGAACGCAGGCGCAACTGCAGGCATTGCAGGCCCAGGCGCAGCAGGCGGGCGAGGCGCTGGAGGAACTCGAACACGGCCCGCGCAGCGAGCAGATCCAGCAGGCGCGCGCGAACCTCGCCGCCGCGCAGGCAGAAGCCGCCGACGCGCGTGCCTACTACACGCGCCTGCAACCGCTCGGCCGGCAACGTCTGGTCGCGGCGTCCGATGTCGATCGCGCGCGCGCCGCCGCCGGCACTGCCGAAGGACAGGTCCGTGCCGCGCAGGCCGCGCTGCTCGAACTCGAACGCGGCACGCGCGTCGAACAGATCGCGCAGGGTCGCTCGGCCGTCGCGGCCGCGCAGGCGCAGGCCGCGAACCAGCAGGCGACCTTGCAACGGCTCGACGTCACCGCGCCCCGCGCCGGCGTCGTCGACAGCCTGCCGTACCGGCTCGGCGACGAAGCGCCGCTCGGCGCGCCGCTTGCGGTGATGCTCGTTGGCGATCGCCCGTACGCGCGCATCTACGTGCCCGAGCCGATCCGCGCAAACGTCAAGGTCGGCGACACCGCACGTGTGTTCATCGACGGACGCGACGCCGCCTTGCAGGGCCGCGTGCGCATGATCCGCAGCGAACCCAGCTTCACGCCGTACTACGCGCTGATCGGCGAGGACGCCGCACGCCTGAGTTACCTCGCCGAGGTGGAGATCACCGGGGACACCGGCGGCGAACTTCCGGCCGGCGTGCCCGTGCGGGTGGAATTCGCGCGATGAGCGCGCAGGTCGCTCCCGACACGGCTGGCGATCTCGCGATCCGCGCACGCGGGCTCACCAAGCGCTTCGGCCAGCTGGTCGCGGTGAACCACGTGAACCTCAGCGTCCCGCGCGCGAATGTATACGGCTTCCTCGGCCCGAACGGCTCGGGCAAGACGACCACCATCCGCATGCTCTGCGGCCTGCTCACGCCGACCGAAGGCGACGTCGAAGTGCTGGGCCTGCGCATTCCCGAACAGGCCGAGGAACTGCGTCGCCGCATCGGCTACATGACGCAGAAGTTCTCGCTGTTCGAAGACCTCACGGTGCGCGAGAACCTGGAATTCCTCGCCGCCGTGCAGGACATCCCGCGCGCGCAGGCCGCCAAGCGCATCGACGAACTCGTCGAGCAGTACCACTTCGCCGATCGCCAGAAGCAGCTCGCCGGCACGATGAGCGGCGGCCAGAAACAGCGCCTGGCCCTGGCCGGCGCGGTGATCCAGAAGCCGGAGCTGCTGTTCCTCGACGAGCCCACCAGTGCGGTGGACCCGGAATCGCGCCGCGATTTCTGGGAAAAACTGTTCGACCTCGCCGACGCCGGCACGACGATCCTCGTCTCGACGCATTACATGGACGAGGCGGAACGTTGCCATCGCATCGCGATCCTCGACCGCGGCGTGCTCGTCGCCGACGGCACGCCGGACGAACTCACCCACGCGCTCGCCGGTCGCACGCTGGAAGTGATGGCCGACCAGCCGCGCCGCGCGCAGAAGGTGCTGCTGGACGTGCCGGGCGTGCTCAGCGTGGCGCAGATCGGCAACGCGCTGCGGGTGCTCAACGATGCCAACGGCGATGCGGCCGCGCGCGTCAAGAAGGCGCTAGACGATGCCGGCCTTGAAGCCGACGTCTCCGCATCGACGCCGAACCTCGAAGACGTCTTCGTCTCCTCCACGCGTGGCCGCGACGACGCGCAGGACGCAGGCACCCCGGAGAAGGCCGCATGAACCTGCGCCGGCTCTTCGCCATCGTGATGAAGGAGCTGCGCCAGATGCGGCGCGACCGCATCACGCTCGCGATGATCGTTGGCATCCCGGTGATGCAGCTGGTGCTGTTCGGCTACGCGATCAACCTCAACCTGCGCGGGCTGGACACCGGCATCGCCGACCTGTCCAACACCGCCGCCTCGCGCGCGCTGGTGATGGACATGGTCGCCACCGGCGTGATCGATCCCGCCGTCAGCGCGACGTCGCCACAGCAATTGATGGAAGGCCTGCGCCGCGGCGAGATCAGCATCGGCGTGGTGATCCCGCCGGATTTCGAGCGCCGCCGGTTCGAAGGCCGCGAGGCCGTGCAGGTGCTGGTCGACGGCAGCGACACCGTCGTGCAGAGCGCCGCCGTGCAGCTCGCCCAGTTGCCGTTGAACACGCAGCCCAGCACCAATGCGAGCACCGCCGGCGCCGTCGGGCAGACCGGGCCGGGTCAAGTGAGCGTGGTGAGCTTCTACAACCCGCAACGACGTTCCGCGATCAACATCGTTCCCGGGCTGATCGGCGTGATCCTCACGATGACGATGGTGCTGTTTACCGGCGTGGCCATCGTGCGCGAGCGCGAACGCGGCAACATGGAGCTGCTCATCGCCACGCCGCTGTCGAGTTCGGAACTGATGATCGGCAAGGTGCTGCCGTACGCGGCCATCGGCCTGATCCAGACGACGGTGATCCTCGTGCTGGGCGTGTGGCTGTTCGACGTGCCGATCCGCGGCAGCCTGCTCGACGTATACCTCGCCGCGGTGCTGCTGATCCTCGCCAACCTGACGCTCGGCCTGCTCATTTCGACCAAGGCGCAGTCGCAGTTCCAGGCGATGCAGATGACGTTTTTCGTCTTCCTGCCGTCGATCCTGCTGTCGGGCTTCATGTTCCCGTTCGCCGGCATGCCGAAGGTGGTGCAGTGGCTGGCCGAAATCCTGCCGCTGACGCATTTCCTGCGGTTGATCCGCGGCATCATGCTGCGCGGAGCGGGCTTGTTCGAACTGTGGCCCGACGTGCTGGCGCTGCTGGCCTTCATCATGGTGATGATGACGTTGGCGATCTCGCGCTTCCGCAAGCGGCTCGACTGACCGCACGCAGTACTTGCCACGACCGGCGCGATTGCGCACAGTCCGGACACTTTCGGACATGCGGGGTAGGGGATGCGTACGCTGGTTCTGGCGCTTTCGGGCGCGCTGGTCGCGATGTCTGGCCACGCGATGGCCGCACAGGTCACGGTGCTGAGCGCCGCGCGCATCCACACGATGGAAACCGCGCAGCCGAAGGTACAGGCGCTGGCGTACGACGAGACGGGCCGCATTCTTGCGCTCGGTTCCACCGCCGAGCTGCTCAAGCGTTATCCGAAGGCCGAGCGCATCGACGCCGGGCAGACGACCGTGATTCCAGGCCTGATCGACGCGCACGCGCACGTGTCGGGGCTGGGCATGACGATGCTCAGCGCCGACCTGGTGGATGCCGCGAGCAAGCAGGAAGTGGTGCAACGGCTTCAGGCGTTCGAAAAGCAGCTGCCTGCCGGCGCGTGGCTGATCGGCCGCGGCTGGGACCAGAACGACTGGCCGGACAAGACCTTCCCGACCGCCGCCGACCTCGACGCCGCGTTCCCCGACCGCCCGGTCTGGCTCGAACGCATCGACGGCCACGCCGGCTGGGCGAACAGCGCCGCGATGCGTGCGGTGAAGCGCGATCTGTCCGGCGACTGGCAGCCCGATGGCGGCCGCATCGTGCGCGACGCGCGCAGGCAGCCGACCGGCGTGTTCGTCGATGCGGCCTCGGCGCTGGTCGACGAAGCCCGACCGCCGCTGGACGAGGCAACCGCCGAGCGCGCGCTGTCGCTCGGCATGCAATCGGCGGTGGAGCATGGCCTGACCGGTGTGCACGACGCGGGCGTGAGCCTGGCCGAACTCAAGCGTTACCAGCGCCTGGCCGATCGCGGCGCGATGCCGCTGCGCATCACCGCGATGGCCGACGGCAACAACGAGGCGCTCGAATCGCTCTGCGCGAACGGCCTGTACACGCATCCGTCGGGCCGCCTGCAGATGCGCACGCTGAAGCTCTACGCCGACGGCGCGCTCGGCAGCCGCGGTGCGGCGATGCTGAAGGAATACAGCGACGACCACGGCAACCTCGGCATCATGGTGACCTCACCGGAGCAGATCGCCGTGGCGGTCGACAAGGCCAGGCGCTGCGGCGTGCAGGTCGCCACGCACGCCATCGGCGACCGCGGCAACCACGTCGTGCTCGAAACGTATGCGAAGGCGCTCGGAAAGGACGCGACGACCACCGATCACCGCTGGCGCATCGAACACGCGCAGGTGCTGTCGCCGACCGACCTTCCGCGCCTGGCGCAACTGCACGTGATCGCATCGATGCAGCCCACGCACGCCACCAGCGACATGCCGTGGGCGGAGGATCGCGTCGGCCCGCAGCGCATCATCGGCGCGTACGCGTGGCGCCAGCTGCGCGACAGCGGCGCGCGCCTCGCGCTGGGGTCGGACTTCCCGGTGGAATCGGTCGATCCGCGCTTCGGCCTGTACGCGGCGACGATGCGCGCCGATGCGCAGGGCCTGCCGGCCGGCGGCTGGTATCCGCAGGAGAAGCTGACGGCGTTCGAAGCGCTGCGCGGCTTCACGCTCGATGCCGCTTATGCGGGCTTCGCCGAAACGCAGGTCGGCAGCCTCGCCGTCGGCAAACGCGCGGATTTCGTCGTGCTGACGGAGGATCCGCTGGCGATCGCGCCGAACGGCCTGCGCAACCTCACCGTGCAGGCGACGTACGTGGACGGCAAGGCGGTGTACCGCGCGAAATGAGGCAGCGCGCGCCGTCGCGTTCCTCACGCAACTGAACGATCCGGCGGTGCGTGCGCGACATCGCGCGCCGCACGGCCGATAATGCGCTTCGCCCGACGCATTCACGTACGGGCCCACGGAGACCTTCCCGCAGTGTGATCCCACGACTCCTTCCGCAGAGCCTTCGACCTGCCGCCTGACGCAGGTTCGTTCTGATCGCCGCGCCCTGGCGCCGGCACGATGGAGTCATCCCGCATGCGCGCACACGTACGCGTTTCCCAGCTTTGTTTCGCCTGGCCGGACGGCACGCCGGTCTTCGATGGACTGTCCTTCACGCTCGACGCCCGTCGAACGGGCATCGTCGCGCCCAACGGCGCGGGCAAGAGCACGTTGCTCCGCCTGCTCGCCGGCGAACTGACACCTGCATCCGGGCAGGTCGATATCGCCGGCTCACTTGCTTACCTGCCGCAGGATCTCGCCTTTCCCAGTGCCTTGCGCGTCGCCGACGTGCTCGGCGTGCGCGAAGGGCTCGACGCGCTCGCGGCGATCGCGGCCGGGCGCGCGGAGCAGGCGCTGTTCGATGCGGTCGGCGACGCGTGGGATCTCAAAGAGCGCACGCGGGCAAGCCTCGCCACGTTCGGGCTGGATCGCCTCGCGCTCGACCGCACGCTCGACACGCTCAGCGGCGGCGAAGTGATGGCGCTTGGGCTCGCGGCACAGTGGTTGAAGCGGCCGGACGTCTTGCTGCTCGATGAGCCATCCAACCACTTGGATGCCGCTGCGCGGCAGCGCCTTTACCGCTTCATCGACGAATGGGACGGCTGCCTGGTCATGGCAAGCCACGACCGCGCGCTGCTGGGCTGCGTGGACCAGGTAGCCGAACTCGATCGCACGTCGCTGCGTCTGTACGGGGGCGATTTCGCGTTCTACGAAGAGGCCGTTCGCGTGCAGGCCGACGCCGCGGAGCAGGACGTGCGCAGCCTGCGACGCGCCGTGAAGCGGGAGGAACGTGAACGCCAGCAGGCGCGCGAGCGCACCGAACGTCGCGCGTCCAACGCACGTCGTGGCGCATCGGATGCGGGACTGCCACGCATCGTCGCGGGCAATCGCCAGCGCGCGGCGCAGGTTGCAGCGGGCCGCTCGGAAGACGTGCATGCGGCGCGACTGGCCGACGCGGGCCGACGCCTGGCGGTCGCGCAACGGTCGACCCGCGAGGAGCCCGACCTCGGCATCGAATTGCCGGACACGCACGTGCCGCCGGGCAGATGGCTGTTTTCCGGTCGATCGCTGCAGGTACTCCATGATGGCGTCGCCCTGTTCGCGCCCGGCGGAATCGACCTGGACATCCGCGGCCCCGAACGCATCGCCATCGCCGGCGGCAACGGCTCGGGGAAGACCACGATCGCGCGATTGCTCTGCGGCGATCTCACGCCGGGTTCGGGCGTCACCAGGCGCGGCGAAGGTCGCGTCGCGCGACTGTCGCAACGGCTCGACGCGTTCGACGCGCAGGACACCGTGATGGGCTGTTTCAGCGCGAGCACGCCCGCGCTCGACGACGTCGAACGTGCGAACCTGCTCGCACGCTGGCTTTTCCGCGGTGCCGCCATGCATCGGCCGATCGCGGCGCTTTCCGGCGGCGAGCGGCTGCGCATCAGCCTCGCGTGCACGCTGCATGCGACGCCCGCGCCGCAACTGCTCGTGCTGGACGAACCGACCAACAACCTCGATCTGCATGCGGTGCGCGAACTCGAACGCGCCCTGCGCGCGTATCGCGGTGCGCTGGTGATCATCAGCCACGACGCGGCGTTCGTCGAAGCCCTTTCGCCGACGCGGCGACTCGTACTCGAGAATGGCCGCCTGCTCGAAAGGGCGTTCGTCGATGCGTAGCGCCCTGTGTCCGATGTCACGGGTGGGACGCCACGCGGGCTGCGAGAATGGCCGTCCTTGCGAACGCACCATGGGAGGAGTGGATGAGCGGACGATGGATTCGATGGGCAGGTGCGATCCTGATGGCGCCGGCGGTGGCGAGCGCGCAGGTCGATCTGGCAACGCTTGATCGCGACATGGCCGGTCCACGCGCGCAGGTGCTGGTGCTCGGTTCGGTGCATCTGAGCGGGCTGCCGGCATCGTTCAAGCCCGCGTCCCTGGCGCCGGTGATCGACCGGCTCGCCGCATTCAAGCCGGAGATCATCACGATCGAGGCATTGCCAGGCGAGGAATGCGACATGGCCGCGCGCAACGCGGCGATCTATGGCGCCGATTACTGCGCCAGCACGGACGCGGCGAAGCAGGCGACGGGGCTCGACGTTCCCGCGGCCATCGCCGAAGTCGAGAAGACCCTCGCGCAATGGCCTGCCCAACCCACGCCCGCGCAGCGCCGCCATCTGGCCTCGCGCTTTCTTGCCGCGAACGATCGCGCGTCGGCGTATGTGCAATGGCTGCAGTTGCCCGCGGGTGAACGACGCGCGGGCGATGGCTTGGACGAGGCGCTCGTCGCGATGCTGCGCAAACTCGAAACGCGCAACGACGAGAGTTACGTGATCGGCGCGCGGCTTGCCGTCCAGCTGGGCTTGCCGCGCCTGCACGCGGTGGACAACCACACCGGCGACAACGCACGCATTGCCGACGTGCAGGCGTTCGGCAAGGCACTGCAGGCGGCCTGGGATTCGGACCGCGCCGAGCTCGACGCGGCGCTCACGCGCGAGAAGGTATCGACCGATTCGGGCGACATGCTGGCGTTGTATCGCGTGCTCAACCAGCCCGCGTCGCTGGATGCACGCGCGAAGAACAACATCGTGCCGGCGATGCGGTCGACTTCGCCCGAGCGTTATCCGCAGGTGTGGGTCGCCGGCTGGGAAACGCGCAACCTGCGTATGGTCGCCAACATCCGCGAGACGTTTCGCGAGAAGCCGGGCGCGCGCGTGCTGTCCATCGTGGGGGCCGCGCACAAGCCCTGGTTCGACACCTGGCTGGGCCAGCTGCAGGGCGTCGAGATCGTCGACGTCGGGACGGTGCTGAAGTAAGCCGTCCCGGCGCGCGCCGGAACGATGCCGCGAACGGCGCCGGGATCAGGCGCCGTTCGCTTCGGCCACCGCCACGCGGCCACGCAGCGAGTTGCTCATCGCCTCGGTGATGACGACATCGACGAACTGGCCGATCAGGCGCGCGTGGCCGGGGAAGTTCACCGAACGCATGTTCTCGGTCTTGCCGGTGAGCTCGTTCGGGTTCTTCTTCGACGGGCCTTCGACCAGCACGCTCTGCGTGGTACCGACCATCGCGTCGGAGATCGACCGCGCATGCGCGTTGATGTGCGCCTGCAGGCGCGACAGGCGCGCATGCTTTTCCTCGCTGGAAACGTTGTCTTCCAGGTCGGCCGCCGGCGTACCGGGGCGGCGCGAGTAGATGAAGGAGAACGACTGGTCGAAGCCGACGTCCTCGATCAGCTTCATCGTCTTCTCGAAATCGGCGTCGGTCTCGCCGGGGAAACCCACGATGAAGTCGGAGCTGACCGAAATGTCCGGGCGCACCGCGCGCAGCTTGCGGATCTTCTGCTTGAACTCGATGGCGGTGTAGCCGCGCTTCATCGCGCTCAGGATGCGGTCGCTGCCGGCCTGCACCGGAAGGTGCAGGTAGTTGGCGAGCTTGGGCACGTCGCGGTAGGCCTCGATCAGCGAGTCGGAGAACTCCAGCGGATGCGAGGTAGTGAAACGGATGCGGCCGACGCCTTCGATCTCGGCGATGGCGCGGATCAGCAGGCCGAGGTCGGCGACTTCGCCGTCTTCTCCGTACGGGCCGCGATACGCGTTGACGTTCTGGCCGAGCAGGTTGATCTCGCGCACGCCCTGCGAGGCGAGGTCGGCCACTTCGACCAGCACGTCCTCGAACGGACGGCTGATTTCCTCGCCGCGCGTGTAGGGCACCACGCAGAACGAGCAGTACTTGCTGCAGCCTTCCATGATCGACACGAACGCCGACGGGCCTTCGGCGCGCGGCTCGGGCAGGCGGTCGAACTTCTCGATCTCGGGGAAGGAGATGTCGACCTGCGGTAGGCCGGTGTCGCGACGGGCCTGGATGAGTTCGGGCAGCCGGTGCAGCGTCTGCGGGCCGAACACCAGGTCCACGAAGGGCGCGCGCTTCACGATCGCCTCGCCTTCCTGCGACGCCACGCAGCCGCCGACGCCGATCACGACCGGCTTGCCGCCGTTCTTCAGCGACTTCCAGCGGCCGAGCTGGCTGAAGACCTTCTCCTGCGCCTTCTCGCGGATCGAGCAGGTGTTGATCAGGATAACGTCGGCCTCTTCGGCGTTGTCGGTCAGCTCCAGGCCGTCGCTGGCGGCGAGCACGTCGGCCATCTTGGCCGAGTCGTACTCGTTCATCTGGCAACCGTGGGTCTGGATGTAGAGCTTGCGCGGCGCGGTGGCGACGGCAGCATCGGTGCCGCGCTCGGCGGCTGCCTCGAAGGGCAGGGAAGTCGTGTTGGTCTGGCTCATCTGGCTCGATCCGGGAGGGGCGGCGGTTATTCCGCGCCGGAGGGGGCGCATTCTACAGGCCGCGGTCCGGGTTCGGCCCGCAATCGCGTTCTGAGAATCAGAGGGCAGACGGAGGGCGCGCGGGCCGCGCCGACGACCCTGACGTTCGTGAAGTCCCTGAAGGCAGGCTTTGCATCGCTGGGGTTGGCCGGGCTGCTCGTGGCGGCGCCCGCGGCGTGGGCACAGTCCGGGCTGGGGCAGCCAAGCCGGCCGTCCGCGCCGGCGCAGTCGTTCGGCTTCCCGTCCGGTGCGGCGGACGATGCGCCGGCGGCGGTCGAAGCCGCGGACGCGGCCGGCGCCCTGCCGCCGATGCGCGTGGCCCGGGGCCAGGTCTACACCTACACCGAGGCCGGCGTCGTCCACTACGCCAGCCAGCGTCCGACCCCGCGCGCCGGGCTCGGGCCGGTGAGCCGGGTCACCTACACCTATATGGAGTCCTGCTACGCCTGTGCGCTCCAGCCCGGCGTGGACTTCGCGACGATCCGGCTGGACACCCGGGCCTTCAGCGCGGAAATCGCATCGGCCTCGCGCGATTTCGGCGTCGACGAGGCGGTGGTGCGGGCGATCATCCACGCCGAGTCGGCCTACAACCCGAATGCCATCTCGCGCGTCGGCGCGCAGGGGCTGATGCAGTTGATGCCCGCCACCGCCCGGCGCTTCGGCGTGGTCAACGTCTTCGATATCCGCCAGAACATCCGCGGCGGCGTGCAGTACCTGGCGTGGTTGCTGCAGCGGTTCGACGGGAACCTGGTCCTGGCCGCCGCGGGTTACAACGCCGGCGAGGGCGCGGTCGACCGCTATCGCGGCGTGCCGCCCTTCGACGAGACCCAGCGCTACGTGCAGCGGGTGGCGGTACTGGCCGAGCGATACCGGTCGGCGACCGCGATGCGGCGCTGAGCCGCCAGGGGTTCGACCGGCGGGCGGGGCAGGGATGCGGGCGCGGTCACGTTTCACGAGGCCAGCGCAATCAAGGACTTGTGAAGGGGAAGCAGACAGGACACACTCGCGGCCATGAGGGGGGGCTCACTGCTGCTGGGGATCGTCTGCCTGTTGGCCGCGGCGCCGTCCGTTGCCGGCACGCTGTACCGTTGCGACGGTCCCGATGGTTCACGCAGTTACGTGAGCAAGCGCCCGGCCGGTGCGAAGTGCACGGTCGTCAGCCACACGCCTGATGGCCCCGCGCGCAAGTCCGCCGCATCGAAGCCGATGGTTTCCACGCCCGTCGCCGCCGTCGGCGCGGTGACGTCTCCGGCTTCTTCCGTCACCGCTTCGGTGTCGGCATCCGCGCCCGCATCGACGACGCCTTCGATGATGGCGACCGTCGCTACGTCCGCGCCGATCGCACCGACGCCCGTACCCACGCCTTCGTACAACGCGCCGCGCGTCGTGCAGGGACAGGTGTACTCCTACATCAAGGATGGCGTGCGTCACTACACCAGCCGCAAGCCGCAGAACGTGGCCAGCGCCTCGGCGGTGCGCACGATCCGCTACAGCTACATCGAGACCTGCTACGCCTGCTCCATGCGGCCGGGCGTGAACTTCGGCACGGTGCGCCTCAACACCGATGCCTACCGCGACGAGATCGCCGCCGCGGCGCGCCAGCACGGCGTCGATGAGTCGATCGTGCGGGCGATCATCCATGCCGAATCGGCCTACAACCCGAACGCGCTCTCGCGCGCCGGCGCGCAGGGGCTGATGCAGTTGATGCCCGCCACGGCGCGGCGATTCGGCGTGAGCAATGCGTTCGACGCCCGCCAGAACATCCAGGGCGGCGTGCAGTACCTGGCGTGGTTGCTCAAGCGCTTCAACAACAACCTGACCCTCGCCGCCGCCGGCTACAACGCGGGCGAGGGCGCCGTCGACAAGTACAACGGCGTGCCGCCTTACAGCGAAACCCAGCGTTATGTCCAGCGCGTGGGCCAGCTGGCCGATCGTTATCGGGGCGCCACCGCCATGATGCGCTGACGTTTTTTCCCATCCCGCGCCCGGCGGGGCGTGGGGTGCGTGCGCGTCCGTCCAGCGGACGACTCGCGCAACGTGTAGCGGATTGTCGGTTCATTCATCGTTCCGTTACACTTCCCCGTCTTTTGTGCCGCGAGCTGTCGCCAGTGGCGTTGGCAGTGCGGCGTAACTTCGTTCCAGCTTTGCGGAGTGCCGGATGGCCAACCAAGGGGTCAACGATCCTGTCAACCAGGGCCGCCGTCGGTTCCTGACCGCGACCACTGCAGTGGTCGGCGCGGTCGGTGCCGGTTTCGTGGCGGTGCCCTTCATCAAGTCGTGGAATCCGAGCACGCGGGCGAAGCTCGCTGGTGCACCGGTGACCGCCGACATCTCGGCGCTGGAAGAAGGCCAGCGACTGATCATGGAATGGCGCGGCCAGCCGATCTGGATCGTCAAGCGCTCCAAGGCGATCCTCGACGCGCTGCCGACGCTGGACGCGCACCTGCGCGATCCCAAGTCCGAGAACAAGGACCAGCAGCCGGCGTACATCACCGGTGAGCTGCGTTCGATCAAGCCGGAGATTTCGGTCCTCGTCGGCCTGTGCACCCACCTGGGCTGCTCGCCGGAAATGAAGGCCGAGATCCGCCCCGAGCCGTTCGATCCGGAGTGGAAGGGCGGTTACTTCTGCCCCTGCCACAAATCGCGCTTCGACATGGCCGGTCGCGTGTTCCAGGGTGTCCCGGCGCCGATCAACCTGCTCGTGCCGCCGCATCATTACGAGAACGACACCACGATCGTCATCGGTGTCGATCCCTCGTCCAGCAGCAAGGGAGCGGCGTAAGCCATGGCGAACATTCTCACGAAGGCCGCTGGCGGCGTGATGGACTGGGTCAACGAGCGGGCCCCGGCGATGATGCCGGCGTACCGCAAGCACATGACCGAGTACTACGCGCCGAAGAACTTCAACCTCTGGTACTACTTCGGTTCGCTCGCGCTGCTGGTGCTGGTCAACCAGATCGTCACCGGCATCTTCCTGACGATGCACTTCAAGCCGTCCGCGGCCGAAGCGTTCTCGTCGGTCGAATACATCATGCGCGACGTGGAGTGGGGCTGGCTGATCCGCTACATGCACTCCACCGGCGCGTCGATGTTCTTCATCGTCGTGTACCTGCACATGTTCCGCGGCCTGATGTACGGCTCCTACCAGAAGCCGCGCGAGCTGGTGTGGATCCTGGGCATGCTGATCTACCTGGTCCTGATGGCCGAGGCCTTCATGGGCTACGTGCTGCCGTGGGGCCAGATGTCGTTCTGGGGCGCCAAGGTGATCATCTCGCTGTTCGGCGCGATCCCCGTCATCGGCAACGGCCTGACCGAATGGATCATGGGCGACTTCCTGCCGGGCGACGCCACGCTGAACCGCTTCTTCGCGCTGCACGTCATCGCGCTGCCGCTCGTCCTGCTGCTGCTGGTCGTGCTGCACCTGGGCGCGCTGCACGAAGTGGGTTCGAACAACCCCGACGGCGTCGAGATCAAGAAGGGTCCGAAGGGCAACCGCTGGGATCCGAACAAGCCGGCCGACGGCATCCCGTTCCATCCGTACTACACGGTCAAGGACCTGTTCGGCGTCGGCTTCTTCCTGATCATCTGCGCGTTCGTGATCTTCTTCGCGCCGGCCTTCGGTGGCTGGTTCCTGGAGCACGACAACTTCACCGAGGCCAACCGCCTGGTGACGCCGGAGCACATCAAGCCGGTGTGGTACTACACGCCGTACTACGCGATGCTGCGCGTCATCCCGCACAAGCTCAGCGGCGTGCTGGTGATGTTCTCGGCGATCGCGGTGCTGTTCTTCGTGCCGTGGCTGGACAAGTCGCCGGTCAAGTCGCACCGCTACCGCGGCTGGATCACCAAGGTGATGCTGGGCGTGCTGGCCATCTGCTTCCTGTGGCTGGGCAAGATCGGCGCCGGCCCGGGTACCGACCCGGTGGAGACGATCATCGGCCGCGTGCTGACGTTCCTGTACTTCGCCTTCTTCATCACCATGCCGCTCTGGACCAAGCTCGATAAAACCAAGCCGGTACCGCAACGGGTGACGATGCATGACTGAGATGACCGCTCGCGCCATCCACCGCCCCGTCCAAAAGATGCGCATCGTGAAAAAGTTCGCCACCTTTGCCGCCGGCCTGCTGGTGTCCTTCGTCGCGCTGTCGACCAACGTGTCGGCGGCCGAGGGCGGCCACCTGATGCAGTCGGGCACCGACCTGGACGACCGGACCTCGCTGCAGAACGGCGCCAAGCTGTTCATGAACTACTGCTCCGGCTGTCACTCGCTGAAGTACCTGCGCTACTCGCGCATGGCCGAGGACCTGGGCCTGACCGAAGACGAGGTGATGAACAACCTCAACTTCACCGGTGCCAAGTTCGGCGAGCAGATCCACGTCAGCATGACGCCCGAACACGCGAACCAGTGGTTCGGCAAGATGCCGCCGGACCTGAGCCTGATCGCCCGCGTCCGTGGCAGCGACTGGATCTACACCTACCTCAAGTCGTTCTACCTGGACGAATCGCGTCCGCTGGGCTGGAACAACCAGCTGTTCCCGAACGCGTCGATGCCCAACCCGCTGTGGGAGCTGCAGGGTCTGCAGCACGCGGAGTTCGGCGACGCGGACAAGGCGACCGGCGAGCGTCCGGTCCTCGGCCTGAAGGTGACCCAGCCGGGCCACCAGAACGCCGAGGAGTTCAACCGTTCGGTGCGCGACATCACCGCTTTCCTCGAGTACGCCGCCGAGCCGGCCGCCCTCAAGCGCCAGAGCCTGGGCGTCTGGGTGATCCTGTTCCTGGCGATGTTCACCCTGCTGGCCTACCTGCTCAAGACCGAGTACTGGCGGGACGTGGACAAGCACTGATCGCATGCTGTATCCCTTTGGAGCCCGTACAGGAATGTGCGGGCTCCTTGGTTTGCAGTGAGGGTGTAGCTGATCGAGGCCGTGACGACTGTCCACACGGGGTGGGCGGCGTCTAACCACCGGCGGATTCCGGTGGCCGGAGAGGTCGAATGGCGGCGAGTCCACGTATGCGCAATGCCCTGACGCTGTTTTCTTCCACCGACTGCGTGCTGTGCCATCGCGTGCGCCTGGTGCTGGCCGCGAAAGGCGTGACCTACGACCTGGTGCCGGTCGATCCGCAGAACCCGCCGGAAGACCTCGTCGACCTCAACCCGTACCACTCGGTGCCGACGCTGGTCGAGCGCGATCTGGTCCTGTACGCGGCCAGCGTGGTCAGCGAATACCTCGACGAACGTTACCCGCACCCGCCGCTGATGCCGGTGGATCCGCTTTCCCGCGCGCGTCTGCGCCTGGCGATGCTGCGTCTGGAGCACGACTGGGTGCCGCAGGTGCAGGCGATCCAGCTCGGCAACAAGGCCCAGGCCGAAGCCGGCCGGAAGCGCCTGAAGGAACTGCTGACCGCGTCGGTCCCGCTGTTCAAGGCGAGCAAGTTCTTCCTGAACCCCGAAATGAGCCTCGCCGACTGCGCGATGGCGCCGATCATCTGGCGCCTGGACGCGCTTGGCGTCCCGCTTCCCAAGGACGGCAAGGCCATCGAGGACTACGGCAACCGCATCTTCCGCAACCCGGGTTTCACCCGGAGCCTGACCGACCAGGAGCGCAAGCTGCGCGAGATGCCGGCCTGACGGCAGCCACCCGGTTGCACGCACGGACGGGCCTTCGGGCCCGTCTTCGTATCTGCGGCCGATGGCCGCCTGGAGCGGGCGCCGCGTATAACCGTCGGCGACCGCGCGGCGCTACACTCCCGGCATGAGTCAGGAAAGCAATTCGTCGATGACCAGCCACCGCCCGTACCTGTTGCGGGCGCTGTACGAGTGGATCGCCGACAACGGCATGACGCCGCATCTGCTGGTCGATGCCACGCGCCATGGCGTGCAGGTTCCCACCCACGCGGTGAAGGACGGCAAGATCGTGTTGAACATCGCCGAGCGCGCCGTCTCTCGCCTGGAAATGGCGAACGACGCGATCCGCTTCAGCGCGCGCTTCGGCGGCGTGAGCTATCCGGTAACCGTTCCCGTGCAGGCCGTGCTGGCGATCTACGCGCGCGAAACGGGGCAGGGCATGGCGCTGCCGGAAGACATCCACGCCGCGGCGGACGAAGGCGAAGTGGAAGTCGAACTTGCCGACGAGACGCCCATCAGTCCGCTCAGCGCGGTACCGAGCGAACCTGCGCCCGAGGGCGACGACGACGGGCCTCAGACGCCGACGCCAAAGCGCGGCGCGCACCTGCGCATCGTGAAGTGACGTATCGGCGCGCACGCGCCATGCGCGTGCGCCTTTGCCATTACGCCTTCCCGGTGAAGGCCGGGATCCAGGCCGGCACGCCATCAGCGGCAATGTGCAAGCGACAGGGTGCCAGGTCCGGTCGCGACGCCACCACGCACGCCGATCAATGCAATGCCGACGGCTCCCGCGTCACCGGTCCGGTGAACGCCACCAGCCGTTCGCCGCGCAGCACCAGCTTGCCGATGTGGCGGTCCTCGCCGTTGATCGAATAGTCGAAGCGGAACGTCCGTTCGAAACCGAGCCATCCGCTGTCCTGGCGATAGAAGCGCAGGCCGATCGCGTGCACGCTCTGGTCCAGCCACTGCACGCCCGCGGCGCGGCAGGCATCGCGGCCGACGGCCTCGGCGCGTTCGGCGGCCGCCCGGCTGGCGCTCCAGAATGCGAACGCCATCGCAGCGACGATCATCAAGATCAGTAGAGTCATGCCGTTACTGTGGCGACGTGCCGAGCTGCTCGCAAGGTCCGACCGCGACGCGCCCCACACGTCGCGCACCACACAATGATGGGAACCGCTGCAGGGGGCAGATCCCGCTTGAAACTCGTCTTTCCGGGTGGAGAACACCCGCAGGTCCTGCTGGGCCATGGCGTCAACCGGGTCGGTTCCGACCCCCAATCCACCATCGTCATCGACCACCCCGGCGTGCTGCCGCAGCACTGCCAGCTGCATGTCACCGCGCAGGGCGTGATGCTCGACGTCCCGGCCGGAACCGCGGTCAGCGTCAACGGCCGACAGGTGCAGGGGCTTATCGCCCTGCGCCCGGGCGACAGCGTCGGCTTCGACCAGGTGCAGGCGAAGCTCGCCGCGCTTGGTCCGCCGCCGGTGGTCTCGCGCCAGCCGGTCGCGGGTCCCGACCTCATGTCGGCCAATGACGACCCCGGCGTCACCGCCGTGCGTCCGGTGTTGCCGCGCTTCTTCCTGCGCAGCGTGTCGGCCGAACTGGGCAGCCGCAGCGATGCGCTGGTCGGCGTGCTGACGATCGGCCGCGGACCGGACTGCAACCTGCGCTTCGATACGCCGGGCCTGTCGCGCTCGCATGCGCGGCTGATCCCGACCGACACCGGCGTGCAGGTCGAGGACCTGGGCTCCAGCAACGGCACATTCCTCAACGGCAAGCGCATCCTGCGTGGCGAGGCGAAGGTCGGCGACGAACTCGCGTTCGACGTGCTGCGTTTCCGGGTCGCCGGGACGTCCGTGCAGGAGCCGGTGCAGGTCGTGCCGACGTCGATGCGCAAGGCGAAGGAAACCCCGAAGCGTTCGGCGTGGCCGTGGGTCGCGCTGGCGCTCGTGCTGGTGGCCGCCGGTGCCGCTGCGGTCGTGTTGATGCCGCTGTAAGGGACCCGACCGCCGCCGCCTCAGGCGGGCGGCGGTCCGAGCTTGAGCGACAGGTCGATCGCGCGGACGTGCTTGGTCAGTCCGCCGATCGAGATGCAATCCACGCCGTCCTCGGCGATGCCGCGCAGCGTCTGCATGTCGACGCCGCCGGACACTTCCAGCGGAATGCGTTCATCGGCCGGCAGTTCGTGCGCGATGCGGACCGCGTCGCGGCGCATCGATGCATCGAAATCGTCGATGAGGATACGGTCGCAACCTTCGTGCAGCGCTTCGCGCAGTTGCTCGATCGATTCGACTTCCACGATCAGCGGCAGCGACGGATGCATCGCGCGCGCGGCACGAATGGCGGCCGTGATCGAACCGGCTGCACGCACGTGGTTCTCCTTCAGCATCACCGCGTCGAACAGGCCGATGCGATGGTTCACGCCACCGCCGACGCGTACGGCGTACTTCTGCGCCTGGCGCAGGCCGGGAATCGTCTTGCGCGTATCGAGGATCCTGGCGGCCGTGCCGCGCACGGCCTCGACGTAGACCGCCGTCGTGGTCGCGGTGGCGGACAGCGTCTGCATGAAGTTGAGCGACGCGCGTTCGGCGCTTACCAGCGCACGCGCGCGGCCGTGGAGCGTCGCCAGTACCGTGCCGGCCTTCACGCGGTCGCCTTCGGACACGCGCCAGTCGATGCGCACGTGCGGATCGAGCGCGCGATGGCAGGCATCGAACCACGGCCGCCCACAGATCACGGCGTCTTCCTTGCACAGCAGGTACGCATCGTCGGCGACGTCGGGCAACAGGGCGGAGGTGACGTCGCCGCTGCCCAGGTCTTCGGCCAGCGCCAGCGCGACGTCGTGCGCGACGACCTCGGCCGGCGGCGGGGCGAACGTGCTCATGCCCCCGGGAAGGCCGGGATCTGCGAGGTCGCGATCGCTTCTTCGGCCAGAAGCACCGGAATGCCGTCGTCGACGCGGTAGACGGTCTTGCGATCGCGCGTGACCAGGGCCTCGTGCAGCGTCTCGATCTGCGCGCTGCCGTCGGCGCGCTGCAACCCGCCCCCCTCGATCGCGGCGTTCAGCGCCGTGAGTCCCCGGCTGTCCAGCAGTTGCAGCGGCTGGCGCGAGGTGGGGCAGACGAGCAGGTCGAGCAGCTTGCGGTCCATGGAGTCGGTGCCGGGGGAATCGAACAGGGGGTTAGAATACGTCTTTGCACAGGGCCTTAGGACCATGCCAGGAGAACCCACGCCGCTGGTCGGCATCGTGATGGGCTCGCGCTCCGACTGGGAGACGATGCAGCATGCCGCGGCGAAGCTGGAGGCGCTGGGCGTCCCGCACGAAGTCCGCGTGGTGTCGGCGCATCGCACGCCCGACGTCCTTTTCGACTACGCGGCCACGGCGAAAGCCCGCGGCCTGCGCGCGATCATCGCCGGCGCCGGCGGCGCGGCGCACCTGCCCGGCATGCTGGCCTCGAAGACCGCGGTGCCGGTGCTCGGCGTTCCGGTGCAGAGCAAGGCGCTCAACGGCATGGATTCGCTGCTGTCGATCGTGCAGATGCCGGCGGGCATTCCGGTGGCGACCTTCGCCATCGGCAACGCCGGCGCGGCCAATGCGGCGCTGTTCGCCGCGGCGCTGCTCGCCAACGACCAGCCGGCGATCGGCGATGCGCTCGACGCCTTCCGCACCCGCCAGACCGACGATGTGCTGGCCAACGACGATCCCCGGAAGTGACGGCGCAGATGACCACCGTGGGCATCCTCGGCGGCGGCCAGCTCGCCCGCATGCTCGCGCTCTCGGGCGCGCCGCTCGGCTTGCGCTTCCTGGTGATGGACAACGTCGCCGACGCCTGCGCCGGCCAGTTCGCGCCGATGGTCGTGGGCGATTACCGCGATGAGGCCACGCTGTCCGAGTTCGCGTCGCGGGTGGACGTAGCGACGTTCGATTTCGAGAACGTGCCGGCCGAGTCGGCGCAGTGGCTGAGCGAACGCGTGCCGGTCTTCCCGAATCCCGGCGCGCTGGCGACCGCACAGGATCGTCTGGCCGAGAAGACGTTGTTCCGCGAACTCGGCATTCCCGTGCCCCCGTTCGCGCCCATCGACACGCGCGAGCAGCTCGATGCCGCGCTGGCCGACATCGGCACGCCCTGCATCCTCAAGACGCGCCGCCTCGGGTACGACGGCAAGGGCCAGTTCCGCATCAAGTCGCCGGCCGATGCCGATGCCGCGTGGGAGGCGCTCGGCGCGCAGGCGCCGAAGGTCGGGCTGATCCTGGAAGGCTTCGTGCACTTCCAGCGCGAGCTGTCGGTGGTCGCCGTGCGCGGCCGCGATGGCGAATTCCGCGCCTGGCCGCTCACCGAAAACTGGCACGTCGACGGCGTGCTGTCGGCGAGCCTCGCGCCCGCGCGCGTGGACACCGCGCTGGGCGAGATCGCCTACGACTACGCGCGTCGCCTGGCCGAGGCGATGGATTACGTCGGCGTGTTCGCGCTGGAACTGTTCTGCCGCGATGGCGAACTGCTCGCGAACGAACTCGCCCCGCGCGTGCACAACTCCGGCCACTGGACGATCGAAGGCAGCGAGACCAGCCAGTTCCAGAACCACCTGCGCGCGGTGCTCGGCCTGCCGCTGGGCGACACGCGCATGGTTGGCCTTGCGTGCATGCTCAACTGGATCGGCGAAATGCCCGATGCGCTGCCGATGCTGCGCGAGCCGGGCGGCCACTGGCACGACTACGGCAAGCTGCCGCGTGCGGGCCGCAAGGTCGGCCATGCGACGCTGCGAGCCGACGATGCGAACGCGCTGGCGATGTCGCTGGAACGCGTCGGCCTCGCGCTCGGACGCGAGGCGCAGGTGGCGCCGGTGGTCGAAGCGCTGCGCTGAAGCAACGCAGCCGAATACGACGCCACAACAAAAACGGCCGGGTTTCCCCGGCCGTTTTTCGTGCTGCATGCGGACGCGAACTTACTTCAGGTTCGACGCCACGAAGTCCCAGTTGACCAGGTTCCAGAACGCCTCGACGTACTTCGGGCGCGCATTGCGGTAGTCGATGTAGTACGCGTGTTCCCACACGTCGCAGGTCAGCAGCGGGGTGTCTTCGCCGGTGATCGGGGTGTTGGCGTTGGAGGTGCTCACCAGGGCGAGCGAGCCGTCCGGACGCTGCACCAGCCAGCCCCAGCCCGAACCGAACGTGCCGATCGACAGCTTGGAGAACTCGTCCTTGAACTTGGCGAAATCGCCAAAGGCCTTGTTGATCAGCTCGGCGACCTTGCCGGTCGGCTCGCCGCCGCCCTTGGGCGACAGGCAGTTCCAGTAGAACGTGTGGTTCCACACCTGCGCGGCGTTGTTGAACATGCCGCCCTGCGACTTGCGGATGATCTCCACCAGCGACAGCTGCTCGAACTCGGTGCCCTCGATCATCTTGTTGAGGTTGTCCACGTACGTCTTGTGGTGCTTGCCGTGGTGGTAGTCCAGCGTCTCGGCCGAGATGTGCGGCTCCAGCGCGGTGCGGTCGTAGGGCAGGGGGGGCAGTTCGATGGCCATTGCGGGCTCCTGAGGGGGCTGGCTAAGGGAATGCCGGGCGGCGATCGGTGAACTGCGCGCGTCCGCGGCTCGGGAAGGCTTACAATTGGACATTCTATCCCCACGTTCCGTTGCCGTGCCGTCAACCGCCGGCAACGCACCATTGCAGGAGTTGTCGCCATGTCCGTGATGGAGCGGATCCAGGCCGAAGTCGAAAGCCATCCGATCGTCCTTTTCATGAAGGGCACCGCGCAGTTCCCGATGTGCGGCTTTTCCAGCCGCGCGGTGCAGGCGCTCAAGGCCGCGGGTGCGACGCAGCTGCACACGGTCAACGTGCTCGAGGATCCGGAGATCCGCGCGAACCTGCCGCGCTATTCGAACTGGCCGACCTTCCCGCAGCTTTTCATCCACGGTGAACTGATCGGCGGCTGCGACATCACGCTTGAGCTGTTCGAGTCGGGCGAACTGGCGCGCATGATCAGCGAGACGCACAACCAGTGAGTCCGCTAGAAGGACGCGTCGTCCTGGTGACCGGCGCCCACGGCGGCCTTGGTGCCGCCGCGGCGCAGGCGTGCGCGCGCGCCGGTGCGACGGTCGTGCTGCTCGGCCGCAAGGTGCCGAAGTTGAATCGCGTGTACGACGCGCTGGCGCAGGTCGGGCCGGAACCGTTGCTCTATCCGCTCGACCTGGAAGGCGCCAGCGCCGACGACTACGCCGAACTCGCGCAGCGCATCGAAGCCGAACTCGGACGCCTCGACGGCGTGCTGCATTGCGCGGCCGACTTCGCCGGCCTCACGCCACTGGCGCAGACCGATCCGGCGGTGTTCGCGCGCGCGCTGCACGTGAACCTCACCGCGCCGTGGTGGCTGACGCAGGCCTGCCTGCCGCTGCTGGCGAAGTCCGACGACGCTTCGGTGGTGTTCGTCGTCGACGATGCCGCGCGTGCCGGCCAGGCGTTCTGGGGTGGCTACGGCCTGGCGCAGCAGGGGCTGGAAGGCCTGGTGCACATGCTGCATGCCGAGATGCCGAACTCCTCCATCCGCGTGGCCGGGCTGCGACCTGGCCCGATGCGCACGGCGCTTCGCACCAAGGCCTACGTGGAAGAGAACGATCGCGCCGCGCTCGATCCGTCGGCCTATGCCGCCTCGTGCGTGACCCTGCTTTCGGCCGCCGGTGCCGTCCATCGCGGACAGGTCTGGACGCCGACGCCCGCGGCCGTCGGCCTCGCGCAGCTGCAGTGACCCAACGCCCATGACCATCGCGTCCGCAGCGCTGCTGCTGTTCCTCATCCTCGACCCGCTCGGCAACGTGCCGGTCTTCCTGAGCCTGTTGCGCGGCCTGCCGCCGCAGCGCCAACGCATCGTGCTCGCGCGCGAGCTGCTGATCGCGCTGGCGGTGCTGATGATGTTCCTGTGGGGCGGCAAGTACGCGCTGGAACTGATGCACCTGCGCCAGGAGTCGGTGTCGATCGCCGGCGGCATCGTGCTGTTCCTCATCGGCATCCGCATGATCTTCCCGCCGCCGGAAGGCCTGATGGGCGAGATCCCCGACGGCGAGCCCTTCATCGTGCCCATGGCGATCCCGCTGGTCGCCGGCCCGTCGGGCATGGCGGCGGTGATGCTGATGGGCAGCAACGAGCCCGCCCGCCTCGACGACTGGAGCCTCGCGCTCCTCATCGCCTGGGGTGCGACAGCGGCGATCCTGTTCTCGGCCACGCTGCTCTACAAGCTGCTCGGCCGCCGCGCGCTGACGGCCATCGAGCGCCTGATGGGCATGCTGCTGGTGGCCATCTCGGTCCAGATGTTCCTGGACGGTCTCGGGACGTATTTGAAGATCTCGCCCCCGTAGGCGGGTGCCCGCCGTCCCGACGACGCCCGATCCGGTTTTGCCGGGTCGGGCGTTTTCGTTCATGGGCCGACGTCCCGCGTCCGGACCCGTCCGATGTGCGGTTGGCGGTTTGTGTCCGTTAGTGATGGCCGTCACGGCCCTGTCACACAGGGCTTCTAGCCTGTTAAACTGACGTTAACCGGCGGGCTCCGGCCCGGCGCCCCAGGGGGCGGAATCAAAACCTTTTCTTGCACGGGTGCGACCGGGGTCGCGCCTGGCTTCCCTCTTGTGAACCACGCTTCGAGGCCATCGTAATGACCCATCCGAATCGCGTCCGTCTGTCCAAGCTCACGCTTGGTCTGCTCGCCGCCCTTGCCACCGCGCCCGTGTTCGCACAGGCCACCTCCGCCGGCGTCGGCGGCCGCGTCATTGGTGCCGACGGCGCGCCCGTCGCCGGCGCCGAAGTCACCATCACGCACGTCGAGTCGGGCACGGTCAGCCGTGCGGTGACCGGTGAGGACGGTCGCTACAACGCGCGCGGTCTGCGCGTGGGCGGTCCGTACACCGTCACCATCAACAAGGCCGGCACGGGCACGAGCAGCCAGGACGGCGTCTACCTGAACCTCGACAAGGTCAACCAGGTGGACATGGCGCTGAACCCCGACGTCACCACGCTTGAGTCGGTGCAGGCCATCTCCTTTGGTGGTTCGGAAGTGTTCAGCGCGAACAAGATGGGCGCCGGTTCGACGGTGACCCGCGAGCAGATCGAGTCGATGCCGAGCATCAACCGCAATCTGCAGGATTTCGCCCGCCTCGATCCGCGCATCGTGCAGAGCGACAAGGCGCGCAACGAAATCACCGTCGGCGGCCAGAACCCGCGCTACAACGTGATCCGCGTCGACGGCATCAGCAGCGCAGACTCCTTCGGCCTGCAGGGCAACGGCCTTCCGACCCCGCGCCAGCCGTTCTCGATGGACACCATCGACGAAATTGCCGTCGACGTCGCCAACTACGACGTCACCATTTCGGGCGGCACCGGCGGCGTCATCAACGCCGTGACCAAGTCGGGTACCAACGAGTTCCACGGTTCGGTCTACGGCATCTACCGCGACAACGACTGGTCGGGCAAGAACCAGAACGACATCCGTCCGGTCCTGTTCGACAACGAGCAGACCTACGGCATGACCTTCGGCGGCCCGCTGGTCAAGGACAAGCTGTTCTTCTTCGCCAACTACGAGAACTACACCGGCAAGGACCTGTTCACCGGCAACTCCGGCTTCGGTCCGATCGGCTCGGGCGAGAGCAACATCGTCGGCATCACGCAGGACCAGATCAACCAGGTGATCGCGCTGTCGCAGGCCAAGGGCTTCGACCCGGGCTCGCTGACCAAGCCCAGCCTGGACACCGAGAGCGAAGAGTACGGCCTGAAGATCGACTGGAACATCAGCGATGCGCACCGCGCCAGCTTCCGCTACGGCAAGACCGAGCAGAACACGCCGTTCCTGCAGGGCTTCAGCGCCAGCCAGCTCGCCCTGAACACGTACCACTACGTGCAGGACTTCGAACTGACCACTTACAGCGCGCAGCTGTTCAGCGACTGGACCGACAACTTCTCCACCGAAGCCAAGGTGTCGTACCGCGACTATTCGGCCGTGCGTAACCCGCTCGCCGACCTGCCGGCGATCGCCGTGCGCATCGGCAGCAACACGCTGAACTTCGGTACCGAAGAGAACACGCACGCCAACGTCCTCGACACCAAGACCTGGAATGCCTTCTTCGCCGGCAACCTGTTCCTGGGCGACCACACGCTCAAGTTCGGCGCCGACTACGAGTCGAACGAGGTGTACAACCTGTTCGGCCGTCGAGTGAACGGTGTCTACACCTTCAACAGCATCGCCGACTACGCCAACAACCGTTCCAGCCGCTACCAGCTGTTCTACCCGCTGGACGGCGACCTGGACAACATGGCCGCGACGTTCACGCAGAAGAACGTCGGCGTGTTCCTGCAGGACAGCTGGGCGGTCAACAGCAACCTGACGCTGACCTACGGCCTGCGTTACGACCTGTCGATCGTCGACGACGAGCCGCTGTACAACGCGCTGGCGTCGAACACGTTTGGCGTGCGCAATGACAACACCGTCGACGGCAAGGACATGATCTCGCCGCGCTTTGGCTTCAACTACACGTTCGACGCCGAGCGTCCGACGCAGTTGCGTGGTGGTTTCGGCCTGTTCAAGGGTGCTGCCGCCCAGGTGTGGCTGGCCAACCCGTACGCGAACAACGGCCTGTCGTACACCGATTACTTCTTCGCCAACGGCATCACGCGCTTCGATCCGGATCCGGCCGACCAGCTGGCGCAGTTCACCCCGGGTGCAGGTGCCACGCAGTCGGTGGACTTCATCGACAACGACGTCGTGCAGCCGTCGGTGTGGAAGTCGAACCTCGCGTTCGACACCGAGCTGCCGTGGTACGGCATCGTGGCTTCGACCGAACTGGTGCTGACCTCGGTCAAGGACGGCATCTACTACGAGCAGCTGAACCTCGGTCCGGCTAACGGCGTGTTCGGTTACGGCACCGGCCAGGACGGTCGCCTGCTGTACTGGAACAACGCCGGCGTGAACCCGGCCAACTGGAACCGCGATGGCGTGTCCAGCGGCGGCGCGACGGCGCGCGGCAACCGCAGCGGCAATGCGACCCGCTTCAACGACGCGATCATCGCCAAGCACACCGGCAAGGGCGAAAGCCAGCAGCTGACCCTGTCTTTGAACAAGCCGTTCAACGAGAGCGACTGGTCGTGGGCCGCGTCGTACACCTACACCAACGCCAACGAAGTCAGCCCGCTGACCAGCTCGACCTCGAGCTCGAACCTGGGCAACGTCTCGGTCTTCCAGTCCAACGAGGAAGTCAGCGCGACGTCCAGCTACGAGATCAAGAACCGCTTCCTGGCCACGGCCAGCTGGAAGCACGCGTTCTTCGGCGACAACAACACCGTCGTCTCGCTGGTGTACGAAGGTCGCTCGGGTCGTCCGTACAGCTACACCTTCGACAACGACGCGAACGGCGACGGCCGCGTCAACGACCTGCTGTACATCCCGACCGGTCCCGGCGACGTGATCGTGGGTCGCGGCGCGACCCAGGCGGCGGAAGAAGCCGCGTTCTGGGCGTTCGTGAACTCCGACCCGTACCTCAACTCGCACCGTGGCCAGATTGCCGAGCGCAACGCGGCCCGTGGCGAGTGGGTGAACCAGTTTGACCTGCACGTCTCGCAGGAATTCCCGGGCTTCATGGAAGGCCACAAGGCCGAGATCGTCCTCGACATCCTCAACGTGGGCAACCTGATCAACAAGGATTGGGGTCGCGTCGAAGAAGTGGCGTTCCCGGGCATGCGCGGCGTGGTGGAGTACGGCGGCATCGACCAGGCCACCGGCAAGTACGTGTACCGCTTCAACACGCCGGACAGCCTGACGGTGTACGACGACAAGGGCATCTCGCGCTGGGCTGCCCAGGTCAGCGTGCGCTACAGCTTCTGATAGTCGCAGCCTGATGTACCGAAAACGGCCGGGGAAACCCGGCCGTTTTCTTTTTGTGGGGGAGGGGGCTAGAGTCGCAGGGCTAAAAAACGAAAGAAGAGACAGACAGGTTCATGAGCACCGCCACCCCCATCGAAACCACGCTTCCCACCGTCAACGCCCGCATCTACCCGAAGGGCGGGCTGGACGTCCTCTCGCACAACGAAGTCGCACGCCTGCGCGACGTGTCCACCGGCATGCACGACCTGCTGCGCCGCTGCGCGCTGGCCGTGCTGACCAGCGGCAGCGCGTCCGACGATCCGCGTGCCGCGCGCGAGCTGTATCCGGAATTCGACATCGAAGTGCACCAGCAGGATCGCGGCATGCGCATCGACCTGCACAACGCGCCGGCGATGGCGTTCGTCGACGGCGAAATCATCCGCGGCGTCGCCGAACTGCTGTTCGCCGTGGTGCGCGATCTTGCCTACACCGCGATGGACCTGGGCCCGGATTCGCCGCGCGACCTCGAGACCAGCGACGGCATCACCGACGCCGTGTTCGGACTGCTGCGCAACGCGCGCATCCTGCATCCGACCGATCCGAACCTGGTCGTGTGCTGGGGCGGTCATTCGATCTCGCGCGACGAGTACGTCTACACCAAGCAGGTCGGGTACGAACTGGGCCTGCGCGGCCTGGACATCTGCACCGGCTGCGGCCCGGGCGCGATGAAGGGCCCGATGAAGGGCGCGACGATCGCGCACGCCAAGCAGCGCCGTTTCAAGACGCGCTACATCGGCATCACCGAGCCGGGCATCATCGCGGCCGAATCGCCGAACCCGATCGTCAACCACCTGGTGATCATGCCGGACATCGAGAAGCGCCTCGAGGCCTTCGTCCGCATGGGCCACGGCATCATCGTCTTCCCGGGCGGCGTGGGCACGGCGGAGGAAATCCTCTACCTGCTGGGCATCCTGCTGCGCGAGGAAAACGCGAACCTGCCGTTCCCGCTGATCTTCACCGGCCCGGCGTCTGCCGCGCCGTATTTCGAACAGATCGACAAGTTCATCCGCCTCACGCTCGGCGACGAAGCGACGAAGCGTTACGAGATCATCGTCGGCGACCCCGACCAGGTCGCCAAGCGCATGTCCGCGGGCATCCGCAAGGTGCGCGAGCATCGCATCGCGCAGAAGGACTCGTTCTTCTTCAACTGGTCGATCGACATCCCGCTGACGTTCCAGCGTCCGTTCGTGCCGACGCACGAGGCGATGGCCGCGCTCGACCTGCACCACGGCCGCAAGCCGCACGAGCTCGCGGCGGATCTTCGCCGCGCGTTCTCCGGCATCGTCGCCGGCAACGTGAAGGAAGACGGCATGCGCCGCATCGAGGAGTTCGGGCCGTTCGAGATCCACGGCGACGCGGACATGATGCAGTCGCTCGACGCGCTGCTGCGCGCGTTCGTCGAGCAGCGCCGCATGAAGATCGCCGGCGAATACAAGCCCTGCTATCGCGTGGTGGCGTAAGCCGATCGGAAAGGCCGGTGCGGATCGCGCCGGCCTTACCGGTTCGATCGGGTCAGGTGTTCGTAGGCAGGCGCACGGTCGCGATGAAACGGCGCCCTTCCTGCTGCGTCAGCACGCTGCCGCGACCGCCGGTCAGCGCCTCGATCCGCACCTGCGATGCATTCAATCCGACGTGGTGGCCGGGCCGGTTCTCGCCGCCGCTCGCCAGCGGATTGATGATCCGCACGATCACCGTGTCGGGCATCGTCGACACCGCGATCTCGACCTCGCCGCCCTCGGGGCGCCGCTCGATGCCGTGCCGGATCGCGTTTTCCACAAGCGGCTGGATCGACAGCGAGGGCACCATCACGCGCGGGATCTCGCGCGGCAGCTTCCACTCGATGCGCAGGCGCTCGCCGAAGCGGAGCGATTCGATTTCAAGGTAGCGGCGGGCGAGCGCCAGTTCGTCTTCCAGCGTGATGTCGCGCGGCCCGGCGAGCGCCGCGCGGAACAGGTCCGCCAGGTCGAGCAACAGGCGCTCGACTTCCTCCGGCTTCCGGTGCACCAGCGCCGCGCCGGTGTTGAGCGTGTTGAACAGGAAGTGCGGGCGGATGCGGGCCTGCAGCGCTTCCAATTCGAGCTGCTTGGCACGCAGGGCGAGCTGCCGCGCGCGCCACTGGCTCTGGAACACGGCGATGCCGAGCGCGCCGATCGTCATGACCATTCCGATCAGGCGCCACTGCGTCCAGTGCCAGTCGCCCAGGTCCATGCCCCAGCCCTCGCGGAAGAAGAAGCCGATCGCGGCGGTGATCACCCAGGTGCTGACCAGCAGGATCGCGAGCACCACGTAGGCGATGCGATGCGGCGGCAGCGAGCGCAGGGGGCGGCGGACGAGGTACAGCGAGGCGATGCTCCACAGCAGCACCCACTGGATCGCCACCGACATCAGCCCGAAGTAGCGCAGGCGTTGCTCGTCCAGTCCGGGCGCGAGCGCGAGCAGCAGGGCCAGAGCCTCGCCCGACAGCATCGTCCAGATGATCGCCGTGGGTTGCCACAGGGCGTCCAGCGGACTGTGTGCGGGTTGCGAACTGGGCATTGGAGCACTGCACTGGAGCGGCCGCCGGGCCACCATATTGCCTGCCGGCCCGTGGCGGGGGCCATAGCCGGCAGGCCAGGGGCAGCCGGGCGAGATGCGCGTCACAGCGCCCGCCACGCCCATCGGCCGATCCGACCGCTCATCCCCGGTGCGCTTGTCCGGGAGCGGCGGTCAGGGAAACATGCCCTCGGGGTGTAAGGGGATTTCCAACTCATGACCAGTTCCGCGAGCCGGGGGTTCACCCTCATCGAGCTCATGATCACGATCGCCGTGCTCGCCATCGGCAGCGCGCTGGCGTACCCGGCGTTCTCGGGAGCGATGCGTTCCAATCGCGTCGCCACAACGACCAACGGCCTCATCGCGGCCTTCAACCTGGCGCGAAGCGAAGCGATCCGCAGCAACCATCAGGGCGGCGTGTGTCCGTCGTCGGACGGCGCGACCTGCGAGGGCACCGACTGGAGCGTCGGCTTCATGGCGTATGAGGACGTCGATTCCAGCAGCACATTCAGCGCAGGCGACCGTGTGCTGCGCTACTTCGAGGGCAATCCCACGATGGTGCTGACGGGGACGGCGAGTGAAGGCGGCGGCGGTATCGAACAGATCACGTTCCAGCGCACCGGCCGCATCGTCGAAGCGGCGCAGGTGGATGTCCGGGTCAATGACTGCGAGGAAGGGCAGCCGTACCGGAACTTGCTGTTCGTGGGTCCCACCGGTCAGACGCGCATGGAGAAACCGCAATGCGACTGAGGCTTCGCCGTAACCCCCGAACCGCCCGCCAGCAGGGCGGCTTCTCGCTGATCGAGGTGCTCATCGCGCTGCTCGTGCTCGCCCTGGGCCTGCTTGGCCTGGCCTTCATGCAGGTGCTCAACGTCCGCTACACCGGCAGCGCCGAGCACCGGACGATGGCCACCAACCTCGCCGGCGAAGTGCTCGACATGATGCGGTCCAATCCGCGCCACGTGGTCGTGTACCAGCGCCTTACCGAAGACTCCTTCGCAGGCGTGACCGAACCGGCGGGCGGCTGCAGCACGGTCGCCGAAGACGCGGCGTCAGCGCTGGAGAACATCGATCGCTGGCGCTGCGATGTCGTCTCGCAATTGCCCGGCGGCACGGGAGAGGTCGAGATCGATGGCACGCAGGCGACCGGCTACACCGTGACCGTGACCGTCTCGTGGACCGACGATGTCGGCGCGGATGACGACGACGCCCAGAACGCGGCGGGCACCGGCCAGCGAACCTCGTTCCAGGTGACTTCCCTGCTATGAACCGTCGACATACCTCCAATGCACGTCACGCGACGGGCCTGTCGCTGATCGAGCTGATGATCGCCATGGTCATCGGCCTGGTCCTGCTGCTCGGCCTGGTGCAGGTGATGAGCGCTTCGCGCAACGCCTACCAGCTGTCGACCGGCGTCGCGCGCACGCAGGAAAACGCGCGCTTCGCCGTCGATTTCCTTCAGCGCGACCTGCGCATGGCCGGCCACATGGGCTGCATCAACGACCAGGCACGCATGCAGACGTCCAGTCCCGCGACCAGCGACGCGACGCGTGAAGGCCTGAACCTGTGGTTCCTCACTGCTGCCCAGCGCGCTGCCAGGACGTACAACGCACTGAGCGGTGACAACTTCCCGCTGCGATTCGACCTGGGCATCCAGGGCTTCGAGGCGGTGAATACCGCGCCGGGAGCCAGCCGGACGCTTGCGGCCGGCACGCCCGTGGCGGCCAATGCGAACCAGTGGTCGCCGGCGCTGCCGACGAAGCTGGCGAACCTCAATCCCGTCGCGGGAAGCGACATCCTCGTCGTGCGTTTCCTGTCGCGCGACGGCGTCCCCGCCACGCTGACGGCGGTCAACGCGACCCAGTACACCATCTTGCCGGATGCTTACGGCAAGACCGTCACGACGACCGAGGGCACGGGTCTGTTCGGCTTGGCCGATTGCGGCGAGGCGAGCGTGTTTGCGTCCGACGCGGTCGATGCCGGCACCGGCCAGGTCACGGTCAATATCGGCAGCCCGGGGCTCAATGCGAGCGGGATGATCGACGACGGAACCCAGGAGCGCGCCGTCGGCCGACCGATGCTGCACCGCGCCGAGGGTTACGTTTACTACGTCGCGGCCGGCAGCGGCAGAAACGTGGACGGGACCTCGCCGCCGTCGCTCTGGCGCGCGCGCATGGTGCTCGACGGGTCTGACGTGATGCTTCAGCCGGAAGAACTCGTCGAGGGCGTCGAATCCATGCAGCTGCTGTACGGCATGGACGAGAACCTGCCCGATGATTACCCGCGCGGCAACGTCGAGCGCGTTCGCATCGCATCGGCCGTGAACGCCACGCCGACCGCAAATCCCAACAATGCACAGTCCGACGAATGGCGTCGCGTCGCCACGGTGCAGGTCGGCCTGCTGATGCGTAGCGCCGACCGCGCGACCGCCGAGCAGGCCCAGCGTGCGCCGCTCGTGCTGGGCGTGCAGATGAACCCCGCAAGCTCCGATGGCTTCTACCGTTCGGTCTACGAGACGACGGTGGTGCTGCGCAACCGCATGTTCGGCAACTGAGGCGGACACCACCCATGCATCGTTCACAATTTCAGTTTCCGCAACGCCAGCGCGGCGCCGTACTCTACGTCGCGTTGATCTTCCTCATCCTGTTGGCCCTGCTGGGCATTACCGGCATGCAGGTCGCTTCGCTGCAGGAGCGCATGGCGTCGAACTACCGCTCTACCAACGAGGCCTTCCAGCGCGCGGAAGGCATCGTCCGCCAGGTCGAAGTGGAAGTCGACCAGACCAACCGGTTCGTGCCGCGTCCGGGCGAGCGGGACGAAGAGCGGCCCTGCGACGATGGCGCGCCGGTGCGCGGTTCGGCATGGGCGAGCGCCCGTGCGGCCGACACCGACCCGGACACCGCCATCGTCGCCGCGCGCATGAACAAGTGCACCGAAGGCGGAGGCCTTGGTGAAGGCGTTCGCCCGCAGAACGAGATGAGCGACACGATCTGGCAGGTCTCCTCATTCGCCACCGACCGCGCGGAAAGTCCGACTTCGGACGCCGCGGTCGAAACCGTCTTTCGGCCTTAAGGGTTCGCTCGCATGAATCTCGAACGATTGCTGATCGTTTCCATCGCCGCCGCCGGCGTCGCCGGCCTGGTCGCCCTTACCACCGACGTGGGCGCCAACGCCACGCGCCAAGGTGACGGCACGCTTGCCCAGGAGCCGATGCACCTGGGGGCGACCGTGTCCCCGAACTTCATCATGGCCATCGACGACTCGGGCTCGATGACGTTCCAGACGATGTTCCCGGGTGCCGACGGCGAAGGCTGCTGGAGCACCACGGACAAGAGCTTCTTCAGCGGCACAGCGCTGCGCACGAGCGGTTCGTGCGACTACCTGTACGTATTGCCGGGCGCGCGCATCAACAACTATTACGGCATCCCGCCGTTCGACAAGTACGGTTTCGCCCGGTCGCCCGACTACAACCCGACCTACTACAGCCCCGACACCACCTACGAACCGTGGGTCAAATCGGACCTGACCTCGTACGGCAACGCGTCGCTCACCGACACCAGGCTCGACCCGCGCCAGACGGCCACGGTGAACCTGTTCGCCAGTTACTTCGGCAAGAACACGAACGACGATTTCCGGATCCAGACGGGCATGGTCATTCCGTCCGGTACCAAGTACGCCCGCGTCCAGGCGGTGTGCGTGGAATGGAACAAGAAGGGCGAATGCACCAAGACCCAGAACCAGTACGTCGAGTACACCGCAGGTTCGGACCTGACGTGGAGCGCGAATGCGGAAGACATCGCGATCGAGCACACGCCGGCGGTGTTCTACCTCAAGCAGAACCGCACCATTAACGGCTATTCGACGGCGGTAGAGGTCACCAACGCGTGCGGCACCAACTGCTCGCTGTACAAGTACACGCCGACGAGCGATGAGGCGAAGCAGAACTTCGCCAACTGGTTCTCGTACTACGGCAATCGCAATCGCGCGATGGTCGCAGGCTTGACGCGCTCGCTGAAGGACACCGAAAAGCTGCGCGTCGGTTACTTCACCATCAACAGCGGCCTGAAGGACGGCGCCTACAACAATTATCCGGCCCTCACCATGCGCGACATGGACGTGACGGCCGACAAGAGCGCGTTGCTGACGTCCGTGCTGCAGTTGAGCGCCAACGGCAGTACGCCGAACCGTTTCGCCGTGGAGCACATCGGCAAGCAGTTCAACACCAACACCAGCATCATCCAGAATGCCTGCCAGAAGAACGCGGGCATGCTGTTCACCGACGGCTACAGCAACCAGGGCGGGCCGACCGGCTACGGCAACGCGGACGGCTCGCTGGGCGTTCCGTTCGCCGACAGCTATGACGACACGCTGGCCGACATCGCGGCGTACTACTACAACACCACGTTGCGCGGTAACGCATTCACGACGGGCAAGGTGCCCACGGCGAACCCGCAGATCTGCGAAAGCGGGACCGCCGCGCAGAAGAAGGCGTTGGACTGCAACACCAACCTGCACATGAACTTCTACGGCATCACCCTCGGCGCACGCGGCAAGCAGTTCGGCGTGAACTGGGGCGTGCGTACCGACGGCCGCACCGACGGCGCGCTGGCCACGCAGCAGGCGATGGCCTCCGCGACCTCGCCGACGTGGGAAACGCGCACCAACGACAACCCGAACACCGTTGACGAGATCTGGCACGCGACGATGAACGCCCGCGGCGGCTACATCAACGCGCAGACGCCGGCGGATATCACCAACGCGATGCGCAGCGTGCTGGCCTCGGTCGGCGTGGGCGGCGGCGTGTCGGGCAGCCTCGCGATCACGGGCACGCGCCTGGGCGACAACTCGCTGTCGGTCACCCCGCGCTTCAATCGCAACGGCGTCGACTGGTATGGCGACATCGTGGCGGCCAAGCCGGTCCAGCGCCGCGGTGCCGACAATAAGACGACCATCACCTACACCACGTCGTGGACGGCCAGCGCGAAGCTGCCGGCGGCAGCCGATCGCAAGCTCTTCTACGCGACGACGACCGATGACAGCACGCCGGCGGTGGCGGACTTCGTCGCCGCTGGCCCGAGCACGCTGGCCGCGCTCTGCGCCAACTACGCGTCCGGGACCTGCAGCCCCATGGCTGGAGCGGACGTCAACGCGCTGGGCGTAACCGCGGCGGAGGCGACGGCCTATCTCGCGGGCAACCGCACGCTGGAAGGCACCAAGCTGCGCACGCGCACGCATCCGCTGGGCGACATCATCAACTCCACGCCGGTGGTGACCGCGCCGACCGACGACTACGGCTATGCGCTCCTCCGCAAGGCCGACGGAACGTTCGCGTACGATCCGTACGACTACAACGGCTACATGGACGCCAAGAAGAACCGCAAGCGCATGGTCTACGTCGGCGCGAACGACGGCATGCTGCACGCGTTCCGCGGCGACACCGGCGTCGAGTCGTTCGGGTACATCCCGGCCACCGCGGTCGGCTACATGGGCAACCTGCTGTTCCCCGCCAGCCCGAGCTTCCAGCACCGCTATTACGTCGACGGTCCTGTGGTCGCGTCCGACGCGCTGTTCGGAACCACGTGGAAGAGCGTGCTGGTCGGTACCTCGGGTGCGGGCGGCCGTAGCGTGTTCGGCCTGGACGTGAGCTCCGCCGGCAGCGGCGGGTTCACCGCTGAAGACGTGCTGTGGGAAGTCAACGACAAGATCCCCGGCGCGGTCGGTGATCGCGTCGGCTACGTGCTGGCCAAGCCGGTCATCGTGCCGGTGCGCAGCAGCACGGGTCGTCCGGTGTGGAAGGCGATCTTCGGCGCGGGCGCCGGCAACAAGCTCAACTCCGTCGCTGCTACGCAGGGCACCGTTACGCTCTTCGTCGTCGACATGGCGACCGGCGCAGTCGACTACATCGACGCCAAGGAAGACAACGGCCCGGTCGCGCCGAACGGTCTGGGCAACATCGTCGCGATCGACCGCTATCAATACGACAGCACCGCGCATCGCTACGCGCTGGGCAGCGACGGCATGGTCGACACCGTCTACGGTGGCGACCTGCAGGGCAACGTGTGGAAGTTCGACCTGCTCGCCACCGGCAGCAACCGCGTGGCGCTGGGCGGCAAGCCCCTGTTCACCGCGAAGGACGGCACGGGTGACACGGCCAAGCGCCAGCCGATCACCGGCGGCTTGGAAGCCGCGGTCGGCGCGCGCAATGGCGTGATGGTGCTGTTCGGCACCGGCAGCTTCTCGCGCGATGGCGACAAGTCGAACAACGACACGCAGACGATGTACGGCGTACTCGACATGCCGGGCGAGTCTGTAACACTGCCGCTGACGCGCAGCAACCTCGTTGCGCAGACGATGAGTAACAGCGGCGTCATCTCGAGCAACTCGGTCGACTACTTCACCAAGCGTGGCTGGTACCTCGACCTGGGTGTCACGGGCTCCAGCGGGTTCGTGAAGGGTGGTGAGCGCATGGTCGGTTACCCGCGCATCGACGACGCGGGCACGATCTACTTCACGACCTATGCGCCGACCTCTGGCGATGCATGCTCGGGTGGCGGTAGCAACTACTTCTACGGCTTGAAGGTCAACAGCGGCCAAGGCGCCCTGGGCGTGGTGATGATTGGTTCGTTGGATGGCGACAGCCCGGCGGAGAACACCGGACGCCTCGGTCCGTTGGCGGGCGATGGATCCGCACCGGTCACTGAAGTCGGCATTAACACGACGGGCAAACAGGCCGGTCTGGAAGGCAATCCCTCCGACGCCGACTTGGCGGCCGATGCGGGCTTGCCGGACCAGATCTGCACCACGATCCTCTCGGTTTCGGGCGCACCGCTGATGTATCGGGCCAGACCGTGCGGCCGCCAATCCTGGAGACAGATCCGATGAGCAAGATGCAGTCCCGTCGCGGCTCGGTGCGCGGTTTCACCCTGATCGAACTGATGATCGTGGTTGCGGTGGTCGCCATTCTGGGCGCCATCGCATACCCCGCGTATACCGATGCGGTCCGCAAGAGCCGCCGCGGCCAGGCGAAAGCGGACCTGCTGCAGATCACGCAGCTCGCCGAGCGCTTCCGGACGGTCAACGGTACGTATGAAGGTTTCGAGGTTCCCGAAGCGAAGCAGACCTCGCCCGAAGAAGGGCCGGCTCGCTACGAGATCGAAGTCAGCAACCGCACCGCGTCCACCTTCACCCTGACCGCGACGCCTGTCACCGGTTCGGGCCAGGAGCACGACGAAAAGTGCATGGAGCTTTCGATCACTCAGGCGGGCGTCAAGGAAGCATCGGGTTCCGACCCGGACGCTTGCTGGTGAATTCCGTCCTGGGTTGATCGAGCCTGCGATCGTTCTGCGCGCTGCGGGATCTTCGATGATCCGCAGCGCGACGGGATGATCATGGCCTTCGCGCAAGTTGGGCTGCGAAACACGAGCGAAGCGAACGGCCAAACGCGTAAAAGCGGCCCGGTATGAGCGATGGATAGCCCGCCTGAGCGATCCAGCAGGCGAAACGCCACAAAGAAAAAGGGCTGCGATTTTCGCAGCCCTTTTTCTTTTATCTGGCGCCCGAAGTTGGACTCGAACCAACGACCCCCTGATTAACAGTCAAGTGCTCTAACCGGCTGAGCTATTCGGGCGGGGACCGGCATTGTATAGCCTCGGGCGGCAAGGTCAAGACATGGTCGATCAGAAGGCGCATCCGGTCGCGCGGCGACGAGGTCGCTCGGTGCGGATGCGGCCCGGCCGACTCACGACGACGCGTCCCACCTCCCTCGAAGCGCGACGTTCACAGAGCAGGATCGTGAGATTGCTCGTGGCGGTATAGCCGCTGGGCGCATACCGAACGCGTTGGCGACCACTGGTGCTCCGCAGCGTGAATGCGTGCCGGTCGATAGTGAAGCGCTGGAGGATGTCCGCCGGTTTGTCGGGCTGGTCGCGGCTCCGACGGTCGCGATAGAGGATCCAGCCGTCCTCCCAGATCGAATCCTTGCGACATTGTCGCCCGTCCGCGCTCGGACACACCGTGACGGGGTATCGCCGCGTCACCGCGGCGATCCGCGCGCCGGCGAGGGATGTGCCGAGCAGGTGGAGCGCGCCCGTCCCTTTCGTGCTCAACATCAGCGAGCTGAATTGCGGCCAGGCAAGCGCAGTGCAGATCGCCAGCACGGCAAGGGTGATGGTCAGTTCAGGAAGGGTGAGTCCCCGGGCCCGGTCCATGGCGTCGAAAGCAGCGTGGGAGAGGGCTCCAGCGTCGCCGCCAACGCGGCCCGGCGGCATCGCCGCGCGCCGTAGGGGAGGGTAGGGAAATGCCGTTGCCGCCCCCATCCATGAGGCGGTCTACACTGAGGAATTTTCCGGAGCCATGCCGATGAACGACAGCCTCCATCCCGCCGGTTTCCAGCTCGTCTCGTCGTACCAGCCCGCGGGCGACCAGCCGCAGGCGATCGAGCGCCTGGTGGCTGGCTTCGAGAACGGCCTGGCGGCGCAGACGGTGCTGGGCGTCACCGGCTCGGGCAAGACGTTCACCGTCGCCAACGTCGTCGCGCAGGTGCAGAAGCCGACGATCGTCATGGCGCCGAACAAGACGCTCGCCGCGCAGCTGTACGGCGAATTCAAGTCGTTCTTCCCGCACAACGCGGTCGAATACTTCGTCAGCTATTACGACTACTACCAGCCGGAAGCCTACGTTCCTTCGTCCGACACCTTCATCGAGAAGGACAGCTCGGTGAACGAGCACATCGAGCAGATGCGTCTGTCGGCGACCAAGGCGCTGCTCGAGCGCCGCGATGCCCTGATCGTCTGCACGGTCTCGGCGATCTACGGCCTGGGCGACCCGAACGAATACTTCCGCATGGTGCTGCACATGGTGCGCGGCGAGCGCATCGACCAGCGCGAACTCATTCGTCGCCTGACCGAAATGCAGTACACGCGCAACGACACCGAGCTGCGCCGCGCGACCTACCGCGTGCGCGGCGAAGTGGTCGACGTGCATCCGGCCGAAAGCGACGCCGAGGCGCTGCGCATCGAGCTGTTCGACGGCGAGATCGAACGCCTGACGCTGTTCGACCCCCTCACCGGCGAATCGCTGCGCCAGGTGCCGCGGTACACGATCTATCCCGGCTCGCACTACGTGACCACGCGCCGCACCGTGCTCGATGCGGTGGAGACCATCAAGGAAGAACTGCGCGAGCGCCTGGAGCAGCTGTACGCGCAGAACAAGCTTGTCGAAGCGCAGCGGCTCGCGCAGCGCACGCAGTTCGACCTGGAAATGCTCGCCGAAGTGGGCTTCTGCAACGGCGTGGAAAACTACAGCCGCCACCTCACCGGCCACATGCCGGGCGAGCCGCCGCCGTGCCTGTTCGACTACCTGCCGCCGGATGCGCTGCTGGTGGTGGACGAATCGCACGTGACCGTTCCGCAGATCGGCGCGATGTACAAGGGCGACCGTTCGCGCAAGGAAACGCTGGTGGAATTCGGTTTTCGCCTGCCGTCCGCGCTGGACAACCGCCCGCTCCGGTTCGAGGAATGGGAAGGCCGTTCGCCGCGCGCGATCTACGTGTCGGCGACGCCGGGTCCGTACGAACTGGAAAAGTCCGAAGATCAGATCGTCGAACTCGTCGTGCGCCCTACGGGCCTGATCGATCCGGAAGTGGAGATCCGACCGGTCGCCACGCAGGTCGACGACGTGCTGGGCGAGATCAACGAACGCGTGAAGATGGGCGATCGCGTGCTGATCACCACGCTCACCAAGCGCATGGCGGAAAACCTCACCGAATACCTCGGCGAACACGGCGTGCGCGTGCGTTATCTGCACTCCGACGTGGACACCGTCGAGCGCGTGGAGATCATCCGCGACCTGCGCCTGGGCAAGTTCGACGTGCTGGTCGGCATCAACCTGCTGCGCGAGGGCCTGGACATGCCGGAGGTATCGCTGGTGGCGATCCTGGACGCGGACAAGGAAGGCTTCCTGCGTTCGGCCGGCTCGCTCATCCAGACCATCGGTCGCGCCGCGCGAAACGTGCGCGGCAAGGCGATCCTCTACGCCGACCGCGTGACCCGGTCGATGCAGGCGGCGCTGGACGAAACCGACCGCCGCCGCCAGCGCCAGGTCGCGCACAACCTTGAGCACGGCATCACGCCGCGCTCGGTCGCCAAGCCGATCGTGGACATCATGGAAGGCGCGCGTCCCGAACCGGGCGAGGTCGGCAAGGGCCGCGGCAAGGGCAAGAAGGTGGGCGAGAGCCTGGCGGACTACGCCAAGCTCACGCCGGCGCAGTTCGCCGCGCGCATCAAGGCGCTCGAACAGCAGATGTACGAACACGCGAAGAACCTGGAATTCGAGGAAGCCGCGGCGGTGCGCGACCAGCTGCGGCAGCTCAAGGACGCCGGATTCGCCGCCTGAACCGGCGCGGCGACGGTCCGACGCGTACGGACCTGTTGCCGCGGCCGGGCCGACGGTTTACACTGCGCGCCCCTCGACGAGCGGTTCGCGGCGAGAGGAATCCGGAGCATTCCGGGAAGATTTCCGGGCGGTTAGCTCAGCGGTAGAGCACTACCTTGACATGGTAGGGGTCACAGGTTCGAACCCTGTACCGCCCACCACTACACAGTGGTTTCGAACGGCGTGATCCTCACGGATTGCGCCGTTTTTCTTTGCGGCGTCCGCGTCGCGATCGCCGGCGTTGACTTGGCCGGCTGCAGCCCCAACACTTTCGTCAGGCCGGGTGCATCGCCCGGAACACGAACGAAGGTGGCCCGCGGCAAACCGCCGGCCGAGCGTGCGACATGAGCACTACCACCGCCCACTGCTGAACGCCCTCGACGCCCTTCAAGACGGCGCCGCGGCGCCGTTTTTCGTTTCAGCCACTGCTCTTCCCCCGCGCAGCCCTTCCGGCGGCGCCGACATCAACACAGCCAGCCGCGCACCGCGCGCCCGCATCCCATGATCGCCATTACGCTCCCCGACGGCAGCCGCCGCGAGTTCGAAAACCCCGTTTCCGTGGCCGAAGTGGCCGCATCCATCGGCGCCGGCCTTGCGAAGGCCGCGCTCGCCGGCAAGGTCGACGGCAAGCTTGTCGACACGAGCTACCGCATCGGCAACGACGCCTCGCTCGAGATCGTCACTGACAAGCATCCCGACGCGCTCGACGTCCTTCGTCATTCCACCGCGCACCTGCTGGCGCAGGCCGTGCAGCGCCTGTATCCGGGCGCACAGGTCACCATCGGTCCGGTGATCGACAACGGCTTCTACTACGACTTCGCGTACGAGCGCCCGTTCACGCCCGAAGACCTGCCGGCCATCGAGGCCGAGATGCAGAAGATCGTCAAGGAATCGCTGCCCGTCGCGCGCAGCGTGAAGTCGCGCGACGACGCGGTGGCGTTCTTCCGGGGGCTGGGCGAGGCGTACAAGGCCGAGATCATCGAATCGATCCCGGCCAACGAAGACCTCTCGCTCTACAGCCAGGGCGAATTCACCGACCTGTGCCGCGGCCCGCACGTGCCCTCCACGGACAAGCTGCGCGCCTTCAAGCTGATGAAGGTCGCCGGCGCGTACTGGCGCGGCGATTCCAACAACCAGATGCTGAGTCGCATCTACGGCACGTCGTGGCTCAACGACAAGGATCTCAAGGCGTATCTGACGCAGCTGGAAGAGGCCGAGAAGCGCGACCACCGCAAGATCGCCAAGGCGCAGGACCTGTTCCATCTGCAGGAAGAAGGCCCCGGTCTGATCTTCTGGCATCCGAAGGGCTGGTCGATCTGGCAGGTCGTCGAGCAGTACATGCGCCGCGTGTATCGCGAGACGGGTTACGGCGAAGTGCGTTGCCCGCAGATCCTCGACGTGTCGCTGTGGCAGAAGTCCGGCCACTGGGACAACTACAAGGACAACATGTTCTTCACCGAGTCCGAGAAGCGGACCTACGCGCTGAAGCCCATGAATTGCCCCGGCCACGTGCAGGTGTTCAACCAGGGCCTGCACAGCTACCGCGACCTGCCGATCCGCTACGGCGAATTCGGCGCGTGCCATCGCAACGAACCCTCGGGCGCGCTGCACGGCATCCTGCGCGTGCGCGGCTTCACGCAGGACGACGGCCACATCTTCTGCACCGAGGACCAGATCGAGTCCGAAGTGCGCGCCTTCCACGAGCAGGCGCTGAAGGTCTACGGCGATTTCGGCTTCACCGACATCCAGATCAAGATCGCGCTGCGGCCGGATTCCCGCCTGGGCGACGACGCCACGTGGGACAAGGCTGAGAACGCGCTGCGTTCCGCGCTCAGTGCTGCCGGCGTGGAGTGGCAGGAGCTGCCGGGCGAGGGCGCCTTCTACGGCCCGAAGATCGAATACCACCTGCAGGACGCCATCGGCCGCACCTGGCAGCTGGGCACGATGCAGGTGGATTTCATGATGCCCGGCCGCCTCGGCGCCGAGTACGTCGACGAGCACAGCCAGCGCCGCCACCCGGTGATGCTGCACCGGGCCATCGTCGGCTCGATGGAGCGCTTCATCGGCATCCTGATCGAGCACCACGCCGGGCAGTTCCCGGCATGGCTGGCCCCGGTCCAGGCCGTGGTCATGAACATCACCGACGCCCAGGCCGATTACGTCGAAGAGATCCGGAAATCCCTTGCAAATCAAGGCTTCCGGGTCCATTCCGATTTGCGCAACGAGAAGATCGGCTATAAGATCCGCGAGCACACGCTGCAGCGGGTGCCTTACCTGCTGGTGATCGGCGACCGCGAGAAGGAAAACGGCCAGATCGCCGTCCGGACGCGGGGAGGGGAGGATCTGGGGACGATGTCCGTCGCCGATTTCGCCTCGCGTTTGCGCAGTGAGGGCGTACAGTAACGCCTGCAGCCTGACATGACTCCGGCCGCCCCCGGTGGCCGGCACGTTCCAAACCGGAGATTGCAACATCAGTACCCCCGAGAAGCCGAATCGCAAGAACCAGGAAATCCGCGTACCGCGCGTACGCGTGATCGGCAGCGATGGCGAAATGATCGGCGTGCTTTCGCGCGACGAAGCCCTGCGCATGGCCGAAGACGAGGGCCTGGATCTGGTGGAGATCCAGCCCAATGCCGATCCGCCGGTCTGCAAGATCATGGACTTCGGCAAGTTCCGCTTCGAAATGCAGAAGAAGGCCAACGAGGCCAAGAAGAAGACCAAGCAGGTCGAGATCAAGGAACTCAAGTTCCGCCCCGTGACCGACGAGGGCGACTACCAGATCAAGCTGCGCAACATGCGCCGCTTCCTGGAAGAGGGCGACAAGGTCAAGGTGAACATCCGCTTCCGTGGCCGCGAGATGAGCCACCAGGAGCTGGGCCGCGAGATGGCCGCACGCATCGAGGCCGACCTCGGCGACGACATCGTCATCGAGTCGCGCCCGCGCCTGGAAGGCCGCCAGATGGTCATGATGATCGCGCCGAAGAAGAAGAGCTGAGGTTCGCCAAGCTCACCAAACGGGCCGCCCATGCGGCCCGTTTTCGTTTCCCGGCCCCCGCCTCCGGCAGCTCTGGGCGGCCACTAACGCCCTGAATTGCAAAGGTTTCCGGTTGTCTGCATAATGGCCGGCCCGGCTCGCCGGGATTTGCAGTTCGTTGTATCAGGAACCTGTCGTGATCCTTTTTGGATCAACGACTTACAAGCCGGCACGGGCAGGACGGAAAGAGTGGTTGCGTCTACTTCAGGCGCGCAGGCCACCGCCCAGGCCAGTCATCGAAATCCGAAAGGACATCGCAATGCCCAAGATCAAGACCAATCGGGCGGCGGCCAAGCGCTTCCGGAAGACCGCTTCCGGCAAGTACAAGTGCGGCCACGCCAACAAGAGCCACATCCTCACCAAGAAGGCGACCAAGCGGAAGCGCAACCTGCGGCAGACGAACCACGTTCGTGCCGAGGACGCTGGCCGTCTCGATCGCATGCTGCCGTATCTCTGAGGAGGGCTGAACAATGGCACGAGTTAAGCGTGGCGTGCAGGCGCGCCGCCGTCACAAGAAGATCCTGAAGCAGGCCAAGGGCTACTACCACGCCCGTCGCAAGGTTTTCCGCGTCGCCAAGCAGGCGGTCACGAAGGCCCTGCAGTACGCCTACATCGGTCGCAAGCAGAAGAAGCGCAATTTCCGCTCGCTGTGGATCACCCGCATCAATGCGGCGGCCCGCATCAACGGCCTGAGCTACAGCCGCTTCATCAACGGCCTGATGAAGGCCGGCATCACCCTCGACCGCAAGGTGCTGGCGGACATCGCCGTGCACGACGCGCAGGGTTTTGCGGCGCTGGCAGAGAAGGCGAAGAGCGCGCTCGCGGCGTAAGTTGCTCGCACCACCACGTCGACCCAGGGTCGGCGCCGGGCGGATGCACAACGCAATACACGCATGGGGAAGGGCGCAAGTCCTTCCCCATGTTTCGTTTTGGGGCGCCCGTTTCACGCAACATGCGCCGGTCTCGTCGAAGCCGGGCGCGGCTGGCGGCGAACGACGGGCGTTTCGCACCACCACGATCGACAAAAGGTTCGGCAGCACATGACCGGAATCGAATCACTGACGCAGCAGGCGCTGGCCGATATCGCCGCGGCGGAAACGCCGGACGCGATCGAAGCCCTGCGCGTCTCCCTGCTGGGCAAGAACGGCAGCGTCACCGCGCAGCTCAAGCAGCTCGGCGCGTTGCCCCCCGACCAGCGCAAGACCGCCGGCGAGGCGATCAACAAGGCGCGTGACGAACTCACCGCTGCACTTGGCGAACGCCGCACCGTGCTCGACGATGCCGCGCTCGACGCGCGTCTGTCGTCCGAAAGCATCGACGTCACGCTGCCCGGCATCGATGCCGCGCGCGGCGGCCTGCATCCGGTCAGCCGCACGATGGAGCGCATCGCCGACATCTTCGGCCGGCTGGGCTTCGAGCTCAGCAACGGTCCGGAGATCGAGGACGACTGGCACAACTTCGAAGCGCTGAACTTCCCGCCGCATCATCCGGCGCGTGCGATGCACGACACGTTCTACTTCGGCGACGGTCGCCTGCTGCGCACGCACACCTCCGGCGTGCAGGTGCGCTACATGCAGGAACACCAGCCGCCGCTGCGCATGATCGCGCTGGGCAAGGTGTACCGCAGCGACAGCGACCAGACGCACACGCCGATGTTCCACCAGTGCGAAGGCCTGCTCGTCGACGAGCACGCGAGCTTCGCCGACCTCAAGGGCACGCTGGCCGAATTCGTGCGCGCGTTCTTCGAGCGCGACTTCGAAATGCGCTTCCGCCCGAGCTATTTCCCCTTCACCGAACCGTCGGCCGAAGTGGACATCGCCTGGCAGCAGCCCGACGGCTCCACGCGCTGGCTGGAAGTGCTCGGCTGCGGCATGGTGCATCCGAACGTGCTGCGCAACGTCGGCATCGATCCGGAGAAGTACACCGGCTACGCCTTCGGCCTGGGCGTGGAGCGCTTCGCGATGCTGCGTTACGGCGTCGACGACCTGCGAAGCTTCTTCGACAACGACGTGCGTTTCCTGAAGCAGTTCGCCTGACCTGTCGCGTCCCGGATAGACACGAATGAAATTCTCCGAAAACTGGCTCCGCCACCACGTTCCGACCACTGCCACGCGCGATGAACTCGCCGCGACGCTGACCGCGATCGGCCTGGAAGTCGAGGAGGTCACGCCGCTGGGCGACTCGCTCGACGGCGTGGTCGTGGCGCGCATCCTCAGCGCGACGCGTCATCCCGAAGCCGACCGCCTGCAGGTGTGCGAAGTCGACACCGGCAACGGCACCGTGCAGATCGTCTGCGGCGCGCCGAACGCGCGCGCGGGCCTCGTCGCGCCGCTGGCGACGGTCGGCGCGACATTGCCCGGCGGCATCGCGATCAAGGCCGCGAAACTGCGCGGCGTGGAATCCTTCGGCATGCTGTGTTCGGCGAAGGAACTGGGCGTGGATCCCGATGCGTCGGGCCTGCTCGAACTGCCCGACGACGCGCCGGTCGGCACGCCGCTCGCGCAGTACCTCGGACTGCCGGATGCCAGCATCGAGATCAAGCTGACGCCCAACCGCGCCGACTGCTTCAGCGTGCGCGGCATCGCGTTCGATGTCGCCGCCGCGCTCGGTGGCGAGGTGAAGCCGCTCGACGCCGCGCCCGTTGCGGCGGGCAGCGATGCGGCGATGCGTGTCGAACTCGACGCCGGCCTGCGCGTGCCGCGCTTCGCCGGTCGCGTGATCGACGGCGTCGACGCCACCGTCTCCACGCCGGCGTGGATGGCCGAACGCCTGCGTCGCAGCGGCGTGCGCCCGATCAGCTTCCTCGTGGACGTCACGCAGTACGTGATGCTCGAGCTCGGCCAGCCGATGCACGCCTTCGACAAGGACACGCTGGAAGGCGACGTCGTCGTGCGCCCGGCACGCGCTGGCGAAACGCTCAAGCTGCTCGACGGCCGCACCGTCGAACTCGACGACGATTTCCTCGTGGTGTCCGACAGCCGTGGCGGCAAGGCCGCGCGTGCGGTGGCGCTGGGCGGCATCATGGGCGGCTTCGATACGCGCGTGACCGACGCCACGCGCAACGTTTTCCTCGAAGCGGCGCACTGGATTCCCTCGGCGATCATCGGCCGCAGCCGCAAGCTCGGCCTGCACACCGACGCCGGCCATCGTTTCGAACGCGGCGTCGATCCGGAACTGCCGCGCATCGCCGTGGAATACGCGACGAAGCTGATTCTCGACATCGCCGGCGGCGTGCCGGGCCCGACGGTCGACGTCACGCTGGCCGAGCACCTGCGCGCGCCGCAGCCGATCATGCTGCGCCGTGCGCGACTCGCTCGCGTGCTGGGCCTGACCGTTGCCGACGCGGAAGTCGAGCGCATCCTGCGTGCGCTGGGCCTGCAGGTCGAATCGCTGGCCGATGGCTGGCGCGTCGTGCCGCCGAGTCGCCGCTTCGATCTGGAGATCGAGGAAGACCTGATCGAGGAAATCGCGCGCATCCACGGTTACGACGCGATCCCGACCACGCTGCCGGCCGGTGCCGCGCGCCTGGTCGCGCCGAGCGAAACGCGCGTCGACGAATCGACCGCGCGTCGTCACCTGGCCTCGCGCGACTTCCTGGAAGCGGTGAACTACGCGTTCGTCGACGCCGACCTGCTGTCGAAGTGGAGCCTCACCGACGGCAGCGTGCCGCTGGCCAATCCGCTCAGCGGCGAGTTGGGCGTCATGCGCACCGCGCTGCTGCCGGGCCTGGTCGCCGCGCTCGCGCGCAACGCCGCGCGCCAGCAGCCGCGCGTGCGTCTGTGCGAACTGGGTAACGTGTTCCGCGACAACCCGGGCGAGGCGCCGATCGAGACCGGCCGCATCGCCGCCGCCGCATGTGGCGACGTGCACGCCGAACAGTGGGCCGTCACCGCGCGCCCCATCGGTTTCCACGACCTCAAGGGAGATCTGGACAGCCTCGCCGCACTGGCGGGCGCGACGCTCGAGTACCGCGCCTCGCAGCCCGCGTGGGCGCACCCGGGCCGTTCGGCCGACGTGTACCGCGACGGCGTGCGCCTGGGCTGGATCGGCCAGCTGCATCCGCGCCTGCAGCGCGCGCTGGAGCTTGATGTCGACGTGGTCGCGTTCGAGCTCGACCTCGCGCCCCTGTTCAGCCGCGCGGTGCCGCGCGCCGCTGCGCTGTCGAAGTATCCGTCCGTCCGCCGGGACCTCGCGTTCGTCGTCCCGGAATCCGTGGAATGGGCGGCGATCGAGCGGGCCGTGAAGGCAGCCGCGGGCCCGTTCCTGCGCGATCTCGTGCTGTTCGATCGTTACCAGGGCAAGGGCGTTGAACCGGGTTTCAAAAGTCTTGCTATGGGCTTGATTCTGCAGGATGAATCGCGCACCCTGACTGACCGTGACGTCGATACCGCAGTGGCTTCGGTGACCGGCGCGCTGCAGCGGGAGTACGGGGCAACGATCCGCGGCTGAGGTTGAGGAAGCAACGATGGCATTGACCAAGGCCGAGATGGCCGAACGCCTGTTCGACGAGGTCGGGCTGAACAAGCGAGAGGCGAAGGAATTCGTGGACGCGTTCTTCGACGCGCTGCGCGAGGCGCTGGAGCACGGTCGCCAGGTGAAGCTTTCCGGTTTCGGCAACTTCGACCTGCGGCGCAAGAACCAGCGCCCGGGGCGCAACCCGAAGACCGGCGAGGAGATCCCGATCTCCGCCCGTACCGTGGTGACCTTCCGCCCCGGCCAGAAACTGAAGGAACGCGTGGAAGCCTATTCCGGAGCTGAGCATGCTTGACCCCGGCAGCAATCGCGAACTCCCGCCGATCCCGGCCAAGCGCTACTTCACCATCGGTGAGGTGAGCGAGCTGTGCGACGTCAAGCCGCACGTGCTGCGCTATTGGGAAACCGAGTTCCCGATGCTTAACCCGGTCAAGCGCCGCGGCAACCGTCGCTACTACCAGCGACACGAAGTGCTGATGGTGCGCCAGATCCGCGGCCTGCTGTACGAGCAGGGCTACACCATCGGTGGCGCGCGCCTGCGCCTGGAAGGCGAAACGGCGAAGGACGAGTCCGCGCTGAGTTCGCAGATCATCCGCCAGGTGCGGATGGAGCTGGAAGAAGTCCTGCAGTTGCTGCGGCGCTGAGTTCCGCCGCCGCCGCGGTGGCCGCGGCGAGGTTCCACCGTTATACTTGCCGCCCGCTTGCAAGGGCGGCACACGCAATACGTCGGGGCGTAGCGCAGCCTGGTAGCGCATCTGCCTGGGGGGCAGAGGGTCGTCGGTTCGAATCCGGCCGTCCCGACCATCTTGCGAATCTGGTGTTCTTCCACGCGCGAGTCCGCGCCGCATGCCGCACCGGCATGAAGGGAAGAGCGGAATCACGATCGAAGCGAAAGTTGCCGCCACGTTGCGGCGCTCGGCGCTCCTGCGCGTCGCTGCTCTTGATCGCACGTCTGTCGGCCGAACGCTGCTCAGAGACGGACGTCTCCCGATAGCGTGTTCACTTCGCGGCGTTCGCTACGCAGGGCGTTGGCGCGATCGCGCGCACGGCGATGACGTTTCCGAAGGAACGGCGAGTGCAGCACGCGCGCATCGCCTCCGCACCGCACGATGCCGCCGCACTCGTCGCGCGGCGCGTCTCAGCCTGCCGCACCGTCAGCGTCGTCTCTTCACACCCTCCGGCTGAGCTCGCTTTGCGGCGGGCCGAAACGCCTGCTTTCACGCGCGCCGAATCTCGAAATTCCGCGCAACGAGTGCACGTCGCAGGCATCGCTCGATGAGATCACACAGCGAAAATCCCAGTCAGAAACCTGAAGAATTCACCGTGCTGAACCATTCGGCCGCATTTTCTTGAGCTGAACCACAAATACGCAAAGTCGCTTCGCTTGTTCAGCACTGTCACGATCGCGTGACGCTAAGGTGCATTCCAGTCACGAACATGATCGTGACGTGATGACCAAGCGAAGGCAGTGTGAATGCATTCGGTTCTTCGCTTCGTCTCCGTGCTGTTCAGTAATCACTCCCGGAAACGAACGTGAACGATCACCGTGCTTTCAATGCGGCCGCCATGCCGCGCCGCCAATTCATCCAGAAGACCCTTCTCCTTTCGGTGCCGCCGATCCTCGGTTTCACCGGCATCGGCAAGGTGCTCGCCGCAGGTTCGACGACCGCCCTGACGTGGACCCCGCCGACCCGCGCCCGCGGCACCGCCGTGCTGAGCGTGAAGAACTACGGCGCTGTCGGCGACGGCGTGCGTGACGACACCGCGTCGTTCCAGGCCGCCATCAACGCGCTGCCCTCGACCGGTGGCACGGTGCAGGTGCCGGCCGGCACCTACCTGATCGATCCGACCGTCAACGTGCGCCTGCGCAGCAGCATGCACCTGCAGCTGGATCCGAACGCGATCCTCAAGGCCAAGCCGAACGCCGCCGAACGCGCCTACGTGCTGATGGCGATGCAGGTCAACGACGTCGAGATCTCGGGCGGCCGCATCATCGGCGACCGCGATGCGCACCTGGGCACGACGGGCGAGTGGGGTCACGGCATCATGCTGCGCGGTTCCAACCGCGTGACGGTGCGCGATATCCACATCTCCAACGGCTGGGGCGACGGCATCTCGATCGGTGGCGCCGCGCAGGCGTCCGGTGCGGTCATTCCGTGCAACGACGTGGCGATCCACAACATCGTCTCGACCAACAACCGTCGCCAGGGCCTGACCATCGGCTGCTCGCGCAACGTGAAGGTGTACGACAGCGAGTTCAGCAACTCCAACGGCATCGAGCCGCAGTGCGGCATCGACATCGAGCCGGACATCAACGACCTGCGCACGACCGATACCGTGCACATCCAGAACTGCCTGATCCGCAACAACAAGGGCAACGGCATCCTGGTGTACAAGCGCGTCACCAACGTCACCGTGAAGTCGTGCACGATGGAATACAACGGCGGCTACGGCCTGCTCACGGTGGGCGCGGCGGCCGGCTACATCGCGCAGAACCGCTTCCTGCGCAACACGCTGTGCGGCCTGATGTTCAGTTCGACCACCGACAACTACCAGGCCAGCAGCAACGTGTTCCGCAACAACTACACGAAGATCTTCGGCGTCAGCACCGTCGACAAGCCGCTGGTCACGATGACGGGCATCCTCGCCGGCGCGATGCCGAAGGGCAACGATCCGCACGTGCAGAAGGCCACCGCATCGACCAACATCCGCGTCACAACGAACCAGTACGCGATGTAAGCGATCCTCGTCGAGTCACAACGCTCGAACTTGATCCGCCGCTGTGCAGACAGCGGCGGATTTTTTTTGGCGACTTATTCCGACGGGGACGACGCCGTCTTCTTGCGCGCCTTCTTCGTCGTGTTCAGCGCGACGGCCGCGCGGATGAGCGCCTTCAATGCGGCTTCGTCGATCTCGTCGCCTTCGTGCAGATCGATCGCGCGGCGCGTGTTGCCGTCCAGGCTCGAATTGAACAGCCCCGCCGGGTCATCGAGCGACGCGCCTTTCGCGAAGGTCAGCTTCACGTGCTGCTTGTAGCTCTCGCCGGTGCAGATGATGCCGTCGTGCGACCACACCGGCACGCCGCGCCATTTCACTTCCTCGACGACGTCCGGGTCGGCCTGGTGGATCAGCTTTCGCACGCGCGACAGCGTCTTGCCGCGCCAGTCGCCCAGTTGCGCGATGCGTTCATCGATGAGACTCGAGGCGTCTTCCGTGCCCGCATCCGTGCTGCCGTTTCCGTTGGACTTCTTCATGGTCGATCGCCTGGTATTGCGTGAGGGCGGCGTTACATCTTCTCGCCGGGGAGCTTGCTGGCCTGCTTCAGCCACGTCGCGAAGCGCGCTTCGTCGACGGGCTCGTCTTCGTGGATGTCGAGGTAACGCACGTGCGCCATCTTCGACTCGCCCGGCGGCATCGGCTTGAGCGATGCGCCGCGGAAGAACGACACCTTGATGTAGCGCGTGTAGCAGTGCACGCCGAGGAACCAGCCTTCATCGCCGGGCGCACCATACAGCGGCGAGTTCCACTTCACGGCCTTGCGCACGCCGGGAATGGTCTTTTCGATGAGTGTGTCGAGGCGACGCCACGCGTCGCGCTTCCAGCCAGGCATCGCGTCGATGTACGCCTGCACCGGCGCGTCGCCGTAGCCTTTGGGGATCTGGGGATTGCCGCCTGAAAGCAGCGTCGGCGCTGTCTTCTTCGCGACGGCTTTGGCCGTCTTCGACGGCGCGGGCTTCTTCGTGGTCGCCGTGCGGGCGACCTTCTTGGAGGCGGGCTGCTTCGCCGCGCCTGCCGCCTTCCTTGGAGTCGTCGTCGTACCGGGCATCACGGCGCGTCCTGTCGATCATCGGGACGACGGGGGTTTCGCGTCGCCCCTGCGGGGTCGCGGCGGAGGATAGCACTGGCTGGAAATGGGCCGCCCGTGAAAGGCGGCTGCCGGATCGATCGGGCTACGCCATCAGGGCGCGTGGCCGAAACACGCCGCTCAGGAAAGCGCCAGCGCCTCTCTCCCAACGAAGGCGCTTTCCCGAGCCGGCTCGTCGGCGAAAGCTCCAATGACGAACGGGGCGTTGCAGGCGTAGCCCTGCAGGATGCCTTCGCGGTTCACGACGTCGAAACCGACGGCGAGGCGTTCCTGCCACAACGCATTTCGTTCTGCCGACTTCTCCATCTCCTGCCCCTCAAGCGGTCAAGGGGCGCAATCTCCGCGATGCACGGTGAGGAGGCGGTGAAGTCGGCGCCCCATGCATCCCGATCACCCCGGAGGCTCAGACAGGTTGGGATCGTTCGACGACACGCGACGGCATGTGCGCGCGTGCAGGATCGGAGACGCCTTACTCCAGCGCCTCGTCATCCAGCCCTGGCGGTACCTCGCCGGGCAGGCGGAGTTCGAACGTCGAGCCTTCGCCCGCGCCTGCGCTGTGGGCGGTGAGGGTGCCGCCGTGCAGGCGCGTGAGGCTGCGTGCCAGCGCCAGCCCGATGCCCAGGCCGCCTTCGTGCCGCTCCGGCGTGGACTCGGCTTGCGCGAACAGCTCGAACACCCGCGACAGCAGCTCGGGTTCGATGCCGACGCCGTTGTCGCGCACGCGCAGCAGCACGTCGCTGGCCTGGCGTTCGATCTCCAGCGCGACCGTGCCGTTGGGCGGCGTGTACTTGGCGGCGTTGTTCAGCAGGTTCGAGAGGATCTGCGTGAGGCGCGAACGGTCGGCCCACAGCTCCACGCCGTGGGTGCGGTCGGCGAGGCTGAAGCGGTGGCCGCGACGCGTCATCAGCGGCATCGTCTGTTCGATCGCCGCATCGACGATCTCCGACAGCCGCACCCGACGGCGCTTGAGCGAGGTGAGCCCGCGCGTCACCCGCGAGACGTCCATCAGGTCCTCCACCAGGTTGCCCATGTGGATGGCCTGGCGGTCGATGATCTCGCTGGCCTGCAGCACGTTCTGGACGCTGTCGGGCGCCATCTTCAGCAACTGCGCAGCCGTGGCGATGGGCGCGAGCGGGTTGCGCAGCTCGTGCGCGAGCATCGCCAGGAAGTGGTCCTTCTGGCGATCCGCCGAACGCAGCGCATCCTGGCTGCGCTCTAGCATTTCTTGCACGCGCTTCTGGTCCTGGATGTCGGTGCAGGTGCCCATCCACCGCACGATCAAACCCGACGCATCGCGCATCGGCAACGCGCGGCCGAGCACCCAGCGGTATTCGCCGGTGTGGAAGCGCATGCGGTATTCGATGTCGTACGGCTCACCGGTGGCGAGGCTGCGACGCCACAACGCCCAGGCGCGATCGCGATCGTCCGGATGCAGCGGCTCGTCCCATTCGTGACCGCGCGTGGCGCCTTCCGGCAAGCCGGTGAAGTCGTACCAGCGCTGGTTGCAGTAATCGATCTCGCCATTGCCGCGCGCCGACCAGACCATCTGCGGGACGAGGTTGGCGATGGTGCGGAAACGCCCCTCGCTCTCGCGCAGGGCCGACAACGCGGCCTCGCGACCGGTGACGTCGGCGCCCTGCACGAAGATGCCTTCGATGCGGCCGTGCGAATCGCGCACTGGCTGGTAGATGAAGTCGACGAAGAGCGTCCGCTCCTCCCCGCCGGCATCCTGCAGGATCACCGGCATGCCGCGGCCGACGAAGGGATTTCCGGTTTCGCGCACCTGATCGAGCAGTTCGAAGAAGCCCTGGTCCCTGAGCTCCGGCAACACTTCGCGCAGCGGAACGCCGATGAAATCGCGGCGGCCGATCAATCGTTCGTACGCTTCGTTGGCCAGGTCGAACACGTTGTCCGGTCCGCGCAGCACCGCCATGAAGCCCGGCGCCTGTTCGAACAAGTCGGTGAGGAAGGCCTGCCGCGCCGACAGCCGCGCGTTGTCGCGCTGCACCGCCGCCGCGCGCGAGAGCACGCCTTCGGACATCTGCTCGGCGGTGAGCCCGGTGGCTTCGCGCGCGCGGCGTACCTCCTCGCGCAGGCGATGCACTTCGGTGACGTCGGTGGTGTGCTGCATCACCGCCACGACATTGCCGTCGTCGCCGCGCAATGGCGTGTGCGTCGCGCTCCAGTAGCGGACATCGACGATGCGGCCGTCGGGCGTGTCGGATTCGATCGCATACGGAATCAGCGCGAGCACGTCGCGCTCGCCGGTGGCGAACGCGCGTTCCAGCGAGGCGCGCAGCACGTCGGCCTGCGGGCTGCCGTCGTCGTTGGTGGCACCGGGAAACACGTCGAACAGGGCGCGCCCGAGCAGCTGCGCGCGCGACAGCCCCGTCAGCAGTTCGTAGGCGTGGTTCGCCTCGACGAAGCGCATCTGCCGGTCCAGCACCATGTACGCGTTCGGCGAGTGCTGGAAGAGGCGATCGAACTGGATGGACACGAGGTGCTCCCTGGGCTGGCGCCAAGTATCCACTACCGGTGTGCAGGAAACGCGGCAGGGCTAGGATGCGCCGATGAATCCGACCGCCTCGCGCCTGATCGACGAACTGCAACTCTCGCCGCATCCCGAGGGCGGCCACTACCGGCGCGTGTATGCCTCGTCGATCTCCGTTGAGCACGGCGGCCACCTGCGCCCGGCGCTGACGGCGATCCAGTTCCTGCTCGCGCAGGGCGAAGCGAGCCGATGGCATCGGGTCGACGCCGACGAAACCTGGCACTGGCAGGACGGCGGTCCGCTGGAGCTGCAGGAGTTCGACGCCGCGACCGGCGAGCTGGCGACCGTGCGGCTGGACAGCGCCGCGCGTGGCGGCCCGGCGATGCACGTCGTGCGCGCGGGGCGCTGGCAGGCGGCGCGGCCGTTGGCGGCGTATACGCTGGTCGCATGCACGGTGGCCCCGGGGTTCGTGTGGGAGGGCTTCGCCATGCTCGATCCAGCCAGCGTGATCGCCGACGCACTGCGCAGTGCCGGCGCGTGGTCACCGGACTGAACGGAACTCGCGCACGCGCCTGAAGGTCCCAAGCCAGGCAAGCGCACCACGTCGTTCAGCCAGGCGCGTCCCGTCGCGCCATTCGGACAAGGAATTCAGATGCGTCGTAGAAACGTCAGCTGGCTTTTGGGAATGCTTGTGTCGGTGGCCGCCGTGGGCATCGCGTCCGCGCAATCGGCGCCTTCGTCATCCGACGACACGTTGCCGCCGATCCGCGATCTCGCTCCGCTCGTGGTCAGCGGCATCCAGCCGGGTCCCGGCTTGTGGAAGGTGCGCAAGGGTGACCACACCCTGTGGGTGCTCGGCACCGTGTCGCCGCTGCCGCGAAGCATGGAGTGGGAATCGCGCGAGGTCGAGCTGGTGCTGTCGAACTCGCAGGAACTGATCGAACCGCCCGGCGTGCACATCGACGCCGACCTTGGGTTCTTCGGGAAGCTCGCGCTCGCGCCGAAGGCGTTCGGAGCACGCAAGAATCCCGATGGGCAGACGCTGCAGGACGTCGTGCCGCCGGACATGTACGCGCGATGGCTGGTGCTCAAGGGCAAGTACATGGGAAGCGACCGCGGCGTGGAAACCTACCGGCCGATCCTCGCCGCGATGGAGTTGTACGAGGAGGCCATTGAGGACGTCGGGCTGAAGCAGGGCGGGGTGGTGTGGCCGGTCGTCGAGAAGATCGCGAAGCGCCACAAGGTGCCGCGCACCGAAACGACGGTGAAGGTGATGATCGAAGACCCCAAGGTCGCGCTGAAGGAACTGCGCAGCGCGCGGTTGGAAGACCTCGACTGCTTCGCCAAGACGCTGCAGCGGCTGGAATCTGATCTGGGCACGATGCGCGAGCGCGCCAACGCGTGGGCCGTCGGCGACCTGGCGTCGCTCAAGGCGCTGCCCTATACCGACCAGAACGAGGCCTGCCTGCATGCCGCCGCGCAATCTGACGTGCTGCGCAAGCGCACCAGCGACATCGAGGCGCAGGTCGCCACGCGCTGGCTGGGCGCGGCCGAAGCGGCCCTGACGAAGAACACGAACACCTTCGCCGTACTGCCGATGCGCGAGCTGCTGCGGCCGGACGGCTTCGTGGCGCGATTGAAGGCGAAGGGGTATGCGGTGGAGGAACCGCAGCCGCCCGGGGCGCAGGACGTTCCGGCGGCAGCGACGCAGACGCCCTGAAGTGCGGCAGTTGCCGGCGCGCGTTGCCGCAAGCGACCCTTCTCCCGCTTGCGGGAGAAGGTGCCGGGAGGCGGATCAGGGGGCTAGCCCGCCGCGCTCACCGCGACATTCGGTCGACCCAGCTCCGGCCAGCGCTTCAGCACCGACGCCCGAATGCCTGCGACGTCGAGGCCCGCTTCGGCCAGCAGCTGTTCGCGGCTGGCGTGGTGCTGGAACGCGTCGGGCAGGCCCAGGTGCAGGATCGGCAGCGTGATGCCTTCGGCGGCCAGCAGTTCGGCCACGCCGGAACCCGCACCGCCCGCGACGACGTTGTCCTCGATCGTCACGAAGCCCGCGTGCGAACGCGCGAGTTCGAGCACGAGTGCGCGGTCCAGGGGCTTCACGAAGCGCATGTTGACCACGGTGAGGCCGAGTTCGGCGCCGACGGCTTCGGCGGCTGCCGTGACCGCACCGAACGCCAGCAGCGCCAGCTTGGAGCCGTCGCGACGCACTTCGGCGCGACCGATCGGCAGCGTGCCCAGCGTGGGCAGCACGGCGACGCCGGGGCCGGTGCCGCGCGGATAGCGCACGGCGGCCGGACCTTCGTAGTGGTAGCCGGTACTCAGCATCTGCCGGCATTCGTTCTCGTCGGCCGGCGCCATCACCACCATGTTCGGCACGCAGCGCAGGTAGCTCAGGTCGAGGTTACCGCCGTGCGTGGCGCCGTCCGGACCGACCACGCCGCCGCGGTCGATCGCGAACAGCACGTCGAGGTTCTGGATCGCCACGTCGTGCACGAGCTGGTCGTAGCCCCGCTGCAGGAACGTGGAATAGATGGCGACCACCGGTTTCGCGCCTTCGCACGCCATGCCGGCGGCGAGCGTCACCGCGTGCTGCTCGGCGATGGCGACGTCGAAATAGCGCTGCGGGTATTCGCGGCTGAAACGCACCAGGCCGGACCCTTCGCGCATCGCCGGCGTGATGCCCTGCAGGCGCGGTTCGGCCGCGGCCATGTCGCACAGCCAGTCGCCGAAGACGTCGGTGTACGTCGGCTTCTTCGCGCCCGGCTTGCTGATCAGGCCCTTCTCGGGATCGAACGGACCGACGGCGTGGTAGCCGATCTGGTCGCCTTCGGCGAGCTCGTAGCCCTTGCCCTTGGTCGTGATGATGTGGAGCAGCTGCGGGCCCTTCAGGCCCTTGAGCGTCTTCAGCGCGGAGAGCAGGGCGGGCAGGTCGTGGCCATCGATCGGGCCGGTGTAGTGGAAGCCCATTTCCTCGAACAGCGTGGACGGCACGAACATGCCCTTCCAGTGCTCTTCCCAGCGCTTGACGAACTTCGCCGCCGGCTTGTTCTTGTCGCCCAGCAGACGCTTGCCGCCTTCGCGGATCGCGTTGAGCGTGCGGCTGCCGGTGAGGCGCCCGAGCATCTGCGTGAGGCCGCCGACGTTCTCGGAAATCGACATCTGGTTGTCGTTGAGGATCACCAGCAGGTTCGGCTCCGGATCCATGCCGCCGCCGTGGTTCAACGCCTCGAACGCCATTCCGGCGGTCATCGCGCCGTCGCCGATCACCGCCACAACCTTGCGGTCGTCGCCCAGCTGCTGCAGCGCGATCGCCATGCCGAGCGCGGCGGAGATCGACGTGGACGAATGGCCCACGCCGAAGGTGTCGTATTCGCTTTCCTCGCGCTTGGGGAACGGCGCGACGCCGTCGGCCTGCTTGACCGTGTGGATGATGTCGCGGCGACCGGTCAGGATCTTGTGCGGATACGTCTGGTGCCCGACGTCCCACACCAGGCGGTCCACTGGCGTCTCGTACAGCCAGTGCAGTGCGACGGTCAGTTCGATCACGCCCAGACCCGCGCCGAAGTGGCCGCCGACGAGGGCGACCTGTTCGATCAGGTAAGCGCGCAGTTCGTCGGCGATCGCGGACAGTTCCTCTTCTGGGAACTGGCGCAGGTCGGCGGGGACCTGGATTCGGGACAGGCGCGGATAACGTTGCGGGTCGATCATCACGACGGGGTCAGGCGACAAGTTCTCCATTGTCCCGCCGTCGTCCGGGGCGGGCAAGGATCGACCCCGATCGCTTCGCGACGCCCTGTTCAGTCGCCGGCGCGAACGACGCCGGCGAAGCGCGCTGGATCAGCGGCCGCGCAGGCGTCCGAACAGACCGCTGCCGGCCTTGCCCGGATCGACCGGCTCGGGTTCGCGCTCGACCTCGGCGAAACCGGTGGCGAGGTTGGCGTTGATGAAATCGGCCACTTCAGCCTGCGTGACGCCGCTGGCTTCGGCGATTTCCGACACCAGCGACGGGCCCTTCATCATCACCGTGGCGATGCGGAAGTGCTTGGGGTATTCGCGCTCGGTCTGCGGCCACTTCACCATCAGGTAGCGGCGTGCCGGATCGTGTTCCGACGCCAGCGAACCCTTTCCGGCGAGCAGGTTGCCGAACCACACCAGTCGCGACAGCGGCATCGCAGCGCCTAGTCGCGCGCTTTCGCTGGCCCAGGTCGCGGCGTCGACAGGCACGAATTCGCTCGAATCCAGCTTTCCTTCGAAATGCGGGGCGAGTGGCTTGAGCGCCGCCGGGCCGTGGTAGACGCGCTGCTCCACATCGATCAGCAGGCCGTCGGTCGCGCTGCGAAGGCGCACTCGGCCCTTCAGGCGGTCGTTGACGATCCAGTCCAGCAGCGTGCCTTCGACGATCGACGACGCCGGACGCGCGACGACCGGCTCGGCGGCGGCGGGCGTCTCGACGGGCGCTTCGACGACGGGCTTTTCAGCAACCGGCGCGGGTGCGACGGGGGCGGGCGTCGGAGCGGGAGCGGGAGCGGGTGCGGGTGCGGGTGCGGGTGCGGGTTCCGGTGCGGGCGTGACGGCCACCGGCGCGGGAGCGACAGGCGCAGCCGGGGCCGGAGCCGGCTTCGGTTCCGGCGCGGCGGGTGCTTCGATCGTCACGCCGGCCTGCGTGGCGATCTCGCGGAGCAGGTTGGCGACCGTGTTTGCGTCGAACGGCTGGCCCAGGCGGAAATCGGCCTGCGTGCGCTGCGCGGCGGTCAGCGCGACCACGCTCTTGCCGGCGGCGTGCAGGCGCAGCCAGCTCATCGGGCCGTACATGCTGTCCATGTCGACGATGACGTATTCGGCGTCGGCGTCGGGCACGAGGCTCCACGCATTGCCCATGCGGCTGTTGGCCGCCTGTATGGCCGCCTGCAGGGCGGACTCCGTGTTCGGGTCCATGCCGGTCAGGCCGAGGGTCAGGCGCATCGTGAATCCGTCGTGAATTTGCAATGGATGGCGAGTGTCGTGGACGCCCTGACGGTCGTCAACGCGCGCAGAGCGTCGCATCTGAACGTTTTATGTCAGCCGGCCCGTTGCCGGAAGCGCGACCCCGTCAAAACGCCAACGCCATCACGCGCTGCGTCCCGTCTTCGCGGATTCACGCCTGCATGCGCGCGTTCTTAGGCAGATGGCTCCGGAGGAAGGCCATCTGGTCGGCGAGGATGTTGCGGTTGGACAGGATCAGGTGCTCGACCCAGCTCGGCCGGTACGGCACGGCCAGCAGCGGCATGCCCGCCTGCTGCGGCGTGCGGTTGCCCTTTCGCGAATTGCAGTGGAAGCAGGCGGCGACCACGTTTTCCCAGAGATCGCGCCCGCCCTTGGAAACGGGGATGACGTGATCGCGCGTGAGGTGCGGGCGACTGAAGTCGTGGCCGCAATACATGCACAGGTAGCCGTCGCGGGCGAACAGCGCGGCGTTGGTCAGCGCGGGCGTGGGATCGAGTGCGTGGGCGCGCGCGTGGCTGCGCGCCGCGACGATCGGATGCAGTTCGATCACGCTCTGCTCGCCGGTGAAGCGGCTGATGCCGCCGTGCACCTGCAGGCAGGGATCGCCCAGCGTCCAGGCGACCGCACCGCGTACATAAAGACAGGTCGCGTCCTGCCAGCTCATCCAGTCGAGGACGCGGCCGTGCGCATCCAGCGAAAGCAGGCGGACCGAATTCAGTCGGTCTATCGCGCCGCGAGGCGCGAAGGGAGCGGACACCGGATCCAGATCGGTTCCAGTTCGGACCAGGCGCAGATTCGCTCTATCGGTCTCCATTGGGAAACCAGCTTATACGCCATTGTTTACGTTTTGTGTACATGCGACCTGCGCGGTTTGTTATCGCGCAGGTCGCATTCGGCTCTCAAACCGCCTCGACGGCCAGCTCCGGCAGCCCGGCCACGCCGCTTTCGATCGCCGCCGAATGCGTTAGCGTGCGCGGCAGGATCCGCGCGAAATAGAAGCGTGCGGTCGCGCGCTTGTCGTCCTTGAACGCCTGCGGGTGCGTCGACGCATCGGCCGCCGCCACGCTGCGCGCCCACCAGTAGGCGAGCACTGCATAGCCGGAGTACATCAGGTAATCGAACGACGCCGCGCCGATTTCGTCGGCGTTGCCGGCCGCGCGCTGGCCGATCTGCATCGTCAGCTGCTGCCAGCGCGTGGCGGTTTCGCGCAGCGGGCCCACGAATTCGGCCAGCGATTCGTTGCCCGCATTCTCTTCGCAGAACGCGTGCACGCGGGCGAGGAACGCCTTCAAACCCGCGCCCTTCATCGCGAGAATCTTGCGGCCCAGCAGGTCGAGCGCCTGGATGCCGGTCGTACCCTCGTACAGCGTGGTGATGCGGGCATCGCGCGCGAGCTGCTCCATGCCGTGCTCGGCGATGTAGCCGTGGCCGCCGAAGCACTGCAGCGCGTTGTACGTGCATTCCACGCCCCACTCGGTGAGGCAGGCCTTGACGATCGGCGTGAGGAAACCCGCCTGCGCGTCGGCCAGTTCCCGTTCGGCGGCGTCATTCGAATTGGCCGCGATGTCGCCCTGCATCGCCGCGTCGTAACCCATCAGGCGGCCGCCTTCGATCAGCGCCTTGCAGGTCAGCAGCATGCGACGCACGTCGGGGTGCACGATGATCGGATCGGCCGGCTTGTCGGGGAATTTCGCGCCGGACAGCGCGCGCATCTGCAGGCGTTCGCGCGAATAACGCAGCGCGTTCTGCAGCGCGCGTTCCGACAATCCCAGTCCCTGCAGGCCGACGCCCAGGCGTGCGGAGTTCATCATGGTGAACATCCCCATGAGCCCCTTGTGCGGCGCGCCCACCAGATAGCCCTGCGCGCCATCGAAGTTCATCACGCACGTGGCCGAACCGTGGATGCCCATCTTGTGTTCGAGGCTGCCGCAGCGCACGGCATTGCGTTCGCCGGTCGAACCGTCCTGCGCCACGCGTTCACGCGGTACGACGAACAGCGAAATGCCCTTGCTGCCAGCCGGCGCATCGGGAAGGCGCGCCAGCACCAGGTGCACGATGTTGTCGGTGAAATCGTGCTCGCCGGCGGTGATGAAGATCTTCGTGCCGGTGATCGAATAGCTGCCGTCGCCGTTGGGCTCCGCGCGCGTCTTCAGCAGGCCGAGGTCGCTGCCGCAATGCGGTTCGGTCAGGCACATCGTGCCGGTCCAGCGGCCTTCGACCAGCGGCTTGAGGAACGCTTCCTGCTGCCAGCTCTCGCCGTGATGCAGCAGCGCTTCGATGGCGCCGTGCGAGAGCAGCGGGAAGTTGCCCCACGCGAGATTCGCCGCGTCGATCATTTCCTTCAGCGGCACGCCGACCAGCTGCGGCAGGCCTTGTCCGCCGAACTCCACCGGAGAGGTCAGGCCCGCCCAGCCGCCATCGACGAACTGCGCGTACGCCTGACGGAAACCGGCGGGCGTGGTCACTGCACCGGTGGATACATCGAGCTTGCAGCCTTCGCGATCGCCCACCGGATTGAGCGGTGCGAGGACCGTCTCGGTGAAGCGACCGGCTTCGTCGAGCACGGCGTCGAGCACGTCGCGCGTGGCGTCGGTGAAACCCAGGCGCTGGAACTGCGCTTCGGCATCGAGGACATCGAACAGCGCGAAGCGCATGTCGGCGAGGGGGGCTTTGTAACTGCTCATGAAGGATTCCGTGCGTGACGCGCGCTGCGGCGGTCGATAAGAAAGAAGGGCGGGGCGATCAGCGCAGGACGCCGGGCAACCCCGGGGCGGGGCTGAGCACGCCGTTGCGGTCGAGGTCGAAGCTGCGCTGCTTGCCTTCGTCCGGCGTGGCGTCGATGCGCCCGCTGAGCGAATACGCCAGGCTGCCGCCCGAGGCGAGCGCGTCCGCCGCGGCGAACTTGCCTGCGGCGTCGGGCATCACGGTGACGGTGATGACGTCGGCCGACTCCGGTCCGATCGTCAGGTTCGGCTGTGCGCGCAAGCGGCCGGTTTCGGCATCGGCAACCTTGACGGTCAGGTCGACGTTCTCGAATCGCATCGGGATGCTGCTGAAGTTCTCGATGCGCAGCTCCGTCGACCAACTGCCGTCGGCACGGACGGTGAGTTGCTGGATGCGTGCGGAGGGCTCGGAGACGCGGCGGACAGGTCCACTGGAACAACCGGCCAGCAACAGCGCAAGCAAGGCCAGTGCGGTCCAACGTGTCCAGTGCATCGCCTTCATGCCGCCGCTCCGAATGATGGGACGGCGAGCATACTACGGCGCACGGTAGGGGCTGCCAGCGTCTGGCAACGGTGAAATGCCGGCTAGCGTTGTCGAGCGTGAAAAGGCGTTCGGCGGCCGAACGCGGACGAATCGGAACGTGCCGTCAGGTTGCGGCGGCCGGCGCGATGACCTGGGCGATCAATGCCAGCGCGGCCACGGTGCCCCAGACGACCACGTACCGCAGCGCCGCGCGGCGGGCGCGTTTGCGGCGGTATTCCCGGTGGGAGTCGGACGCGTTGGGGTTGAACGCCTCGTCAGCGCGGGAACCCGAAAAGGAATCGCCGGCGTAAGTCGTTCTCACCAGGATCCCCTTGCGTGCGCGTCCGATGTCGTACGGGAAAGAAGAAGCGCCCCGGCCCAGCAAGCTCACCCGCTCACGGTGACGGCCTGATTCCATTGCTGAGCAGCATCCTTGCTTGCGCATTGACCGGGCTGCCGGGGCGGATGACAGAATCGCGCCTGAACCAGCCGTGATGCCATCGGGTAATCGCGCTTTTAGGGGTAAGATTTTTCCTACCCTTCGCCCCTCGCGCCAAGTCGGCGGCGAGCGCCTTTTCCCTTTTGGAAGAGATGGTTGGGTGATGGGGCGGTCGGCATTCGGCCATGCCCAAAGTTGCGCTGAGGATGCATTTCTGACGGCGGACGCCTATCTCGGCAAAGACAAGCCGCGATCGCCAGATCCTCCCCGCGCATCGCTCCGCATACGAGGATGCACTGAGACGTCTCCCGTCGATTGCGCCCATACGAAAGTTGTTGCGCATGAGTCGAAATCGATGGGCATCAAAACAAAAACCCCGCGAAGTTGCCTTCGCAGGGTCATGAATTCGAATGGTGGCCGGGGAGGGAATCGAACCCCCGACACGGGGATTTTCAATCCTTGATACCATTCATCCGCTGAATACGGGGATCTACTGCTACCCCTTGCGCAACAGCACGTTAGGGCGCATCTTCTACTGGCGGCAACCGGGGAAAGCGACTGATCCTGCTACCCGGGTGCTACCCAGATCAGGCGGGTGAGATGGCAGAGATCGTCAAATTTACGGAAGCGAGAGTGGCCGCCCTTCGCCAGAGGGTCCGGTCTGGCCGGGTTGAGTTTCAGGACGAGGAGGTCCCGGCACTCCGCCTCCGCGTCACCGCCACCGCCGCCAGTTGGAGCGTCTTGAAGCGCATCCCGGGCGGACCGATGACTCGGGTGTCACTGGGTAAGGCGGACGATGTCTCTGCGACTGAGGCCCGAAAGCAGGCGAAGATCCGAATCGGGGAGATGCACCAGGGGATCGACCCCAACGCGGTCAAGCGTGAGCGGAAGGCCGAGAGCCAGCGCAACGGCATGACCCTGTCGGAGGGGCTGTCGATCTATTTGGCTGAGCGCGACAAGTTGCGGCCCGCCACGAAGCTGACCTACGAGCGCGACCTGCGGACGACCTTCGGGGACTACTGGGACAAGCCCCTGGCCGAGCTGACGCCAGAGCGGGTCCGCGACCGCCATAAAGACCGCAAGACTCGGGACATCAGGGCGCAGGCACGAGTTGAGACGGCGCTGTCCCGCAAACGGATCAAGGCTAGCCCTGCCCGCGCAGACGGCGCTGTGCGCGCGCTGCGAGCCGTCGTGAACTACCTGAGGGCTGAGCGAGGCCTGGATCTGCCGGACGTCGCTCGACGCATTACAGCCACCAAGGGCTGGGGCAATGTCGCGCGTCGGAAAAGGGTCTTGGCAGGCGACACGCTTCCGGAGTTTGTGGCCTCTGTGCGCGCGCTTCCGGACGATCTACCCCCCGACCTGACCGGCACCCAGCGGGATCTGACGCTGTTCCTACTGTGCACTGCTCTTCGGTGGTCAGCCGCTGCCGGGTTGGAATGGTCCGAAGTGGACTACAAGGCAAAGACCGTCACCATCCCCGCGTGGCGCATGAAGGGGAAGCAGGACCATTCCTTGCCGCTTGGCCCTCAGATGATGGCGATGCTCAAGCAGCGCCAGAAGGAGGCGAGGTCGGACCGTTTTGTGTTTCCAGGGTTGGCGCGAGAAGTGGGTGGCAAGCTGGTCTATGAGGGTTTTGGGCGCCTCTCAAAACGCTTCCTGGACAAGATCAAAGACGCGGAAGGCGCAGCCATTGTTTGGTCACCTCATGATCTCCGGCGCACCGCGCTATCGTTGCTAGAAGCAATGGACGTGTCGGCCTACGCGCTTAAGACAATCGCGGCCCACAGCCAATCCGCTGACGTGACCGCGGGCTACATCGCGGATGACGTTACTCGGCTTCGGGCGCCCATGGAGCGTTTGGAGCAGCAACTTTTGTACCCGGCCAGGCATGGCAAGGTCGTCCCATTGAGAAGGAGTTCCAGCACGTAGGGTTAGATGCCCTAAAAGCGGCGGAACCGGGTGCGCTAACACCCGGCCCGCCTTCCACAACCGTTCTATCAGGAGAACGATCATGGCAACTGCGAATAATACCGCGGCGGCAAAGCCCCGCTATGTCCCGATGCGCGACCAGCTCTGGGCGGAAACCGCCCTGACGCCAAATCAGCAGGAACAATTAGTAACGCTAGACGAGGTCATTGCCGGCCTCCGCGACCTAGTGGATACCTTGCGTGAGGATTACGAACGCCGCGCCAATATGGCCATCGGCGGTCCGGCCTATGAGCCGATTGACGACAATCGGCTTGGGGCCAAGTACGCCGCTCAAGAAGTGCTCTTGTCCGCCGCCGAGCTCGCCATCGAGCGTTTCTTCTCTGAGGTGAGCCATGGCTAGCGAAGAGTCTGTCAATCGCATGGTCGAGGTGATGAAGTCGGCGCTGAAGGGGGCGGTGTCGAATGACGTCCTGCTGCACTTCGTGCAACACATTGGCGCTTGGCTTCGGGGCTAATCCGGTTACCCAGGTCGTCGGGCTGATCCTTCACTGGCAGTCCCGCTACCTCATCGACCCGGCGCGCGGACTCATCTATGGCCGGCTCTGCAAGGTCATGGGTCGTGACTACGGCGACGGCTACATCCGCTTGGGGTGGGGCGCCGCCAACGCGGGCCACCAGTACGCCCATCGCCTGATTTGGGAAACGGTCAATGGTCCGATCCCCGAAGGCCATTACATCGACCACCTCAACGGGAGGCGCGCGGACAACCGCGTTGTCAACCTGGAGGCGGTGACGCCGACCGAGAATCTGCTGCGCGCCCTGGACAAAGGGAAAGTGCCGACAGGGGACATGCGCTCCGACGCGAAGCTCACCGCGGAACAGGTTTGCGAAATCCGCCGTACAGCGAAGCGCATCAGCACGCGTGAGTGGGCTAGGGTGCTTGGCCTCGACCCACGCACCGTTCGCGACGCGCGCGCAGGCCGCAGCTGGCGTCATATCTGCTGTCACCGTGATGGCTCAGCCTCGGTCCGTCCGGCGCGTCGCAGCGGTCGTCGTCCGCGTCGCCGTACGCCGAAGGAGGTGGGCTAATGGCTCACCCAAAGCTGATCGGCCGCCGCTGCGAATGCACCGCCTGCGGTGACCTCTTCAACAGCGAGTCTGCCTTCGATCGTCACCGGATCGGCGAGTTTGCCGGCCTGGGTGGAACGAGTTCGCGTCGATGCCTGACCGAGCCCGAGCTACTCGCTAGCGGCTGGTCCCGGAACGGGGCTGGCGCATGGATCACGAGGCCATTTCTAACTCTCCCTGAGTCGCATAAACAGGGCGCGGAGGGTGAGGGAGCTACCTACCTAGCGGAGGTGCCCGATGCCGCGTGATTTCGCACATGGGAAGGCTTGCTTGATCGAACTGGCTGACCGCACCCACGGGCAGCTAATGGACCTCTCTCGCGATATTGGCGCAGATCGCTGCGACCAGATGCTGGCCGCGCTTCGCGACGTTTCCGCGCGCATCGAAAGGCTCCGTGCAGGGCTGCTGCGAAGCAGTCCGCCGGAGACCTGTTAAGCGCCGGGGGGCGGAATGGCAAACGAAGCCAAGCGCAGGCAGAAGGCCAAGGGGCGCGGTAAGACGCACTCCTACCTTGGGATTCCCCATTACATCCTCCGGTCTCCGGAGTTCGGTCGCCTGTCCCCTGCTGCAGTGAAGCTGCTCATCGAGCTGGCCGCGAAGTTCAATGGTGCCAACAACGGGGACATCTCTGCGGTGTTCAAGCAGCTGCGCGATCGTGGGTGGAAGAGCCCTGGCACGTTGAATGCAGCGCTCAAGGAGCTGATCGGCGCAGGCTGGCTCGTCTGCACCCGTCACGGCGGTAAGAACCGCTGCTCGCTTTACGCGGTCACCTGGTGGCCGGTGGACGCCTGCGAGGGGAAGAGCTTGGAAGTACGGGCCGAGAAGGTCGCCTCGCACGCTTGGCGCAAAACAGATTCTGTAGTCGCTATGCGTACTAACGTAGTCGCTATTCGTACTAATGACGACCATCAGGAGGCTGCCTGATGCCCTCATTAGTCGCTATTCGTACTAGTCAGCCCTTTTTGGCGCTCTCCATTAGTCGCTATTCGTACACCTTTATAGATATACCAAGCAGTGTGGCGAAGCCGCGCGCTTCTGCACGGGCTTCCAAGAGCGCTTCTGCTGGTGGAAGGCCCTCAGAAGGGGCTTCGAAGGGGCTTCGAGCAAATCGACGCGTGCTCGACGCGTGCGGACGCGTCCTGTGCTGCCACGGTGCTAGCACTTTGCTAGCAACTGCGCGCAGATGCGTACAGCAATGCCAGACCTATGTGCTTGATGCGAATGGAAACACCCCATGCCACCGGCATGCGATCGGCATGCGTTTGGCATGCGATCGCATCGTGTCACGCTTCAACCGTTACATCAGCGTTACGCGAACCGTTACGCATCGGACGTGTGCATGACGGCGCTGCTGGATACTGCCGCCAAGTCCCGAGCACGGCCGCGCCGTTCGCGCGCCGAGCCGCGGCGTTCCCATGATCGCCGTGAGCGCTTCGCGCCGGATGATTCCCTGCGCCTGGAGAAGGCCGCGCGCCGGGTGCTACGCGCCTACGGCTACGGCTCTGCCTGGGCGCCGACCCTCTATCAGGCCGACGTCGAGCGGATGGAGGCTGAAGGCGAGGGCGCCGCACTCGTGGATGCCATGCGGATAGCGAGGCGAGGGAGGGCCGAAGAACTGGCCGTCAGGTCGGACGAGGGGAAGGTCACCCAGCGTGCATTCCGCGGCTGGTCTGCGGTGGGTGGCGGCCGATGGGTCGCGATCGCAGCCACCAATACGGACCGCATCGGCTTGGCGGCGCTGACACAGGTTGAGAAGCCTCTCGACTCGTTGCTGGTGGCCTACTCGATCGAATCGGCAGCTGAGTGGCTGAAGGTGGAGGCCTACTTCTCAGCGCGGGCTGTCTCGCCTCATTGGCGCGTAGCCCTTCGAGATGCCATGACCAGGATCATGTTCGGGGCGCGCGCCACCGGTATCGAGGCCCGGGCTCGGGAACTGTCCCTCAAGACGCAGACCTTCCGCGAGCTTACGCGGTCATACGAGCAAGCAATACGGGATCGGCTGGCAATCGCCGCGGCACTCTACTTGGCAGAAATCGATGCGCTGTCGCAGTCGGCTGCCGCATACCTTCGAACTCCTCGATTGAGCGGCAGCCAAGGCGGGGGGACGCGCTCGGCCACATGGTGGATACCAGCTCATGCGGTTAGTTGCCAGGCAGATGCAGACTGAAACAGTGCCGAGTGCGACCAGCGTCACATCCGCAATCATTCGATCGCTACCGCGTCGTGACTTTGCCAAATCTGGTGTTTGGGGGCGCGAATTGCCTTTAGCATCTGAGCAGCACGCGGAATTGCAGCTCTCCCGGTCACCTAAGGAAGGGTGTGAATTTCGGCGTAAAGGCGGCGGGGGCCGCCTACAAGGATGAAGGGGAACTCTGGTGCACACGAATATGAGACTGGCGCGTAGCGTCTGCGCGGGACTACTGCTTTCGGCCCTGTGTGGCCAAGCGCTAGCGATTGAGGTTTACCAGGAATACCGCAAGCGCATTGAGTCGGCACAAAACCTGACGGCCCTGAAGAATGATCTCTTCGGCGAGAGCGTCAGCCTCTACAACGGCAAGACCGATTTCAATGTCACCGACATCGACCTGCCGGGCAACAACGCCCTTCCTGTCCGTCTGCAGCGGCGGTTCAACGTCGAACTTCATCTGAGTGGCACGGCAGCGAACTTCAACTCGAACATCGAGGGTGCTGGCGGCTGGGACGTCGATGTCCCACACATCTCGGGCATCTTCGCGCCAGTGGAAGGTTGGGCCGCGAACCGTTGCAGCGGTTCCATGGTGCCGAACGTCAACGGCAGCTTCAGCGTAAACGAGATCTGGCAAGGCAACACCATCCACATACCGGGCGGCGGTGATCGCACGATGCTCGGCAAGCTTCCTGAAACGCCTGCACCCACCGACGGGGTAGCACGCAAGTGGACGACTGCCCAGCGTGACGCCATCGACTGCATCCCGATGAAGGTCGGGTTGGGTGGCGGTGAGGGCTTCCGTGTCACGACTACGCAAGGAGTCCGCTACTACTTCGACGTGGCCACCCAGCGATACGCCGGGCAGTTGACTAAGAAGGTCAGCCCGGACATGCCTGAGCGGACCGCCGGCCGTACGCGCGTCTTCCTGCTAGCGTCCAAGATCGAGGATCGCTTCGGCAATACGGTCGAATACCAGTACGACGGCGACGGTCACCCCACGCGAATCTGGTCGTCGGACGGGCGCGAAATACTCGCTGGCTATGACGGTGGACACCTGAGGTGGGCCTCAACGAGTAACCGCACCTGGACCTACGAGTATGTCAGTGTGGAAGGACAGACGCGGCTTTCCCGCGTCGTCCTCCCCACTGATCTTGCTGCCGAACCCAAGCCATCATGGAGGTACTCCTACTCGAACGCGCTCAGCCCCAACTTCATTCCGTGGGACGGGAATTCGACCGCGGATTGCGGGGAGCAACCGCCGGAAGTGCCAGCGAACTTCACGTTCACGGTGGAACATCCTAGCGGCGCGATCGGATCCTTCCAGTTTTCGAACGCCCGCCATTACCGCAGCGGCATTCACATGAGCCAGTGCGTGCGAAGACTGACCCCATCGGAATGGGGCAGCACCGTGTACTACGAGCTCACGCTGCCCAACTTTTTCGACGTGATGTCGCTCTACAGCAAGACCATAAGCGGGCCGGGCCTTTCCCAGCCGCTTACGTGGAGCTACTCCTACGGCGGTGGACATCAGGGCTTGTGGGGATCGTCGGGGTCGGCTGGTGCTTACCCCTGCGCCACATGCCCGACCGAGAAGCCCGTCATCGTCACCAATCCCGATGGCACGAAGACGCAGTACCGGTATGGGTTCCTGTACGCGCTCAATGAGGGCCGCTTGCTGGGGAGCTCGGTCCTGGACCGAAACGGTAACGTGGTGCGCAGCGAAGCAACGCGCTACATGACGACCGCCGAAACCGCCGGGCAACCGTTCACCACGCCGACGTATGGCGCGATCCACGGCCTCATCTACAACGGCGACGATCCGAGCACGGCGCAGATCCGGCCGGTACTCGGGACGACGGTCGTCCAGGACGGCACGACCTACAGCTCGACGGTCAATTCGCTTGACGCACTTGCGAGGCCCGTGAGCGTCACGAAGGCAGGCCCTGCCTACAGCAGCACCGACGTCACCGAGTATTTCGATGACCAAGGGCGCTGGATTCTGGATCAGGTCTCGAAAGTCACGAACAGCAATACCGGGAAGGTCGCTTCGCAGACCAGCTACAACGCGATGTCGCAGCCGTACCAGGTGTGGTCGTTCGGAAAGCTCCAGCAGACGATCACCTACAACGCTGACGGCACCGCAGCAACGGTGAAGGACGGGCGCGACAACACCACGTCGCTGTCCTCCTGGAAGCGCGGCATTCCGCAGACGATCCTCTATGCGGACCAGACGTCGCAGTCGGCCGTGGTCGATGATCGCGGCTGGATCAACTCCATCACCGACGAGAACGGGAGCGTGACCGGGTACGGTTACGACGCGATGGGGCGTCTGTCCAAGATCCGGTATCCGACCAACGATAGCGTGGTCTGGAACGACTGGAATCGGCTGTTTCGTCCATTCACCTCGGCAGACTGGATGCCGCCGGGCGCGGTGGTCGGGCAGTGGCATTCGGTCGTTTGGTATGGAAGTTACCGTAAGGTGACCGTCTATGATGCACGCTGGCAGCCGGTGCTCACGTATGAATACGACGAGAGCAATACGCAGCCCACGCTGCGTTCCATCCGCTACGCGTACGATCACGAAGGGCGAAACGTTTTCAGCTCGTATCCGTCTGATCTCAACTCCGGGGGCTCGACGGGGACATGGATCTCGTATGACCCAATCGGACGGGTTGAATCGGTGTCGACCGACAGCGAGCTGGGCCTGCTGACGACGCTGACCACGTACCCGGGCGGCAATCGCAGCGCCGTGACCAACCCGCGCAGCCAAACGACGACGACTACCTTCTTCGCACTCGACCAGCCGGCGTTCGAGCAGGCCGTATACATCGAACATCCGGAAAATGCGCGGACGGACATCGCGCGCGACGTGTTCGGCAAGCCGAAGGCGATCACGCGACGCAATATCGACGGCACACAATCCGTAACGCGCAGCTACGTCTACGACGTCTACGAACAGTTGTGCAAGGCGATCGAGCCTGAAACGGGCGCATCCGTCACCGATTACGACGCGGCGGGCAACATCGCCTGGACCGCCAGCGGCCTGGCGCTGCCAGGCACCACCTCGTGCGACACCGCGACCGCCTACGGCTCCGGTCGTCGTGCGGACCGGACGTATGACGCGCGGAATCGCGTGAAGACGTTGACCTTCCCGGATGGCAGTGGCAATCAAACGTGGACTTACACCAACGACGGCAAGCCCTCGCAGGTGATCACGCAAAGCGAAGGCGGCGTCAACCAGACCACCAATATCTACAACTACAACAAACGTGGGCTGCTGACATCAGAGACAACGGGACAGGCGGGCTGGTTCACATGGGCGTTGGGGTACGGCTATGACGCCAACGGTGCCCTAGCCAGCATCACGTATCCGAGCGGCTTGGTCGTGGATTACGCGCCAAACGCACTGGGTCAGCCGACGCGTGCCGGTGTCTACGCGCTAGGTGTGTCTTATTACCCCAACGGCGGCATGAAGCAGTTCACCTACGGGAATGGCATCGTACACTCGATGATGCAGAATGCGCGCCAGTTGCCTTCGCGCGTGACTGACGGTGCCGTCCTGGACGACACCTACGCATACGACCGGAACGGCAACGTCTCGCAAATCACCGACGCCGTTACCCCGGGGTATTCGCGGTCGATGGTCTATGACAATCTCGACCGCCTGACGCAAGCGGCGTCGGCGGCGTTCGGTGGCGATGGCATCTACCGCTACACGTACGATGCGCTGGACAACCTCCGCAGCGCCAAGCTCACTGGCAAGCGGCAGCACAATTACTGGTACGACGCCAGCAATCGTCTGACCAATATCCAGGACAACGCAGGCGCCACCATCGGCGCCATCGGCTACGACGTGCAGGGCAACGTCCAAAACAAGAGCGGCGACGCGTTCCAGTTCGACTTTGGCAATCGTCTGCGTAGCGTTGCCGGCAAGGAGGCATACTGGTACGACGCATACGGCCGTCGTGCGCGCGCATGGAGCCCGACTCAAGGCAACATCCTGTCAATGTATGGCCAGGACGGCGCACTTCGTCGCCAAAACAACGAGCGTGAAGGCAAGAACTACGAGTACATCCAGCTCAACGGTAGCCTGCTGGCGAAACTGACAACCGTTGTCGCGCCCGTTACCCCTGCCCTGACCGTGCCCTCCTACAGCACCACAGGCAGCTATACCTTGACTTGGACGTCCGTGGCATATGCCACCTCATACGACCTGCAGGAGTCCGCCAATGGCGGCGCCTGGACCCCTTCTTACGGGGGCGCGGGACTTTCGAAGGCCGTGAGTGGAAAGACCGCAGGCAGCTATGCGTATCGCGTCCGCGCCTGCCAAGCGGCGGCATGCAGCGGCTGGAGCGCGAGCCAGTCGACCTCGGTGCAGTTCGCGCCGACCGCTGCAGCTACGGTTTCGTCGCCCGCTAATGCCCCGAATGGCAACTTCACGGTCAGCTGGACGTCGGTAGCGGGTGCGGACCGCTACGTGTTGGAGCACAGCGTCAATGGCGGCGCCTGGGCCACTGCGCAGGACAGCGCGGCGGTCTCGGTCGCATACACCTCCAAGCCCGCGGGCACTTACGCTTATCGCGTGAATGGATGTAACCCCGCGGGCTGTGGTCCCGTTTCCGCGACGGCGACCACGCAGGTTGTGTATCCGCCCGCGTCGGCTCCGGTGTTGTCCGTGCCTGCGCAGAGCCTGACGGGTGGCTATACCGTCAGCTGGGGCGCGGTCTCCACGGCGACGACATATCGACTGGAGGAAAGCGTCAACGGCGGTGGTTGGGTGCAGGTGCAGGAGCCCGCCGCGACGAGCACGGCCTTCTCGGGTAAGGCGTACGGCGCGTACGCGTATCGCGCACGCGCCTGCAACCTAGCCGGCTGCGGTGGGTATTCCGGCTCGGTGTCGATCTCGGTCATCCGCCCGCCTTCCGACGCCACCTGGGTCTCCGTGCCGACGTTGAACACGAACGGCTCGTACACAGTCAGCTGGGGTGGTGTGGGTCTCGCAACCAGCTACCAGGCAGAGGAGAGCGTCAATGGCGGCGGCTGGAGTCTGATCTACAACGCGGGAGGAACTAGTGTGGCTGTCGGTGGCAAGGGGACGGCGACGTACTCCTATCGCGTTCGCGGCTGTAACGCGGCGGGCTGCGGTCCGGACTCGGCAGTAGCAAGCGTGCAGGTCGTATTGCCGCCGCCAGCTCCTACCATCACGTACGACAATAAGTACCAACTGATTGTCAGCGGTCGCACGAAGATCGCCTGTTCCGTGCGTTGGACAGCATCCTCGTTTGCCGATCGATACGAACTCTGGTCTTACGGAAACGGCAACTACTATCAGAAGCAGTACGACGGAACAGCGACGTCGGTTGGAACCAGCATCAACCAGAATGTCGCGACATACTGCGCTTCAGCTCACGTCGTCAGAGCTTGTAACGCGTCTGGCTGCAGCGAGTCCGCGCCGGTGGCGCAGACGGTCACGACCGAGTATGCAGATGGTGGGGTGATCCCGTGAGAAGTATTCCCGTGATAAAGCAGATTCGATGGGCCGCAGCAATCGCTCTTGCGATCGTTGCCGGCCCAGGTGTGGCGCAGACAGTCGAGTACATGCACACCGATGCGCTTGGGTCAGTGGTCGCCGTCACCGACAGCGCAGGGTCGGTAATTGAACGCAATCAGTACGAGCCGTATGGCGAGGATCTGACCGGGATCAAAGATGGGGCGGGCTATACCGGGCACGTCAGTGACGCTGCCACGGGGCTTAGCTACATGCAGCAGCGGTATTACGATCCGCAGCTTGGGAGGTTCCTCTCCGTAGATCCCGTAACGGCAAATGGGGGCACGGGTGCCAACTTCAATCGCTACTGGTACGGTAACAATAACCCGTACACATTCACGGACCCGGATGGCCGACAAGCGTCAAGCTTCTTTCTAAACGGTCTAGAGCCCGTCTTGCACGCAGAGATGGCTTACGGCGCATACAAACAGGGGAGAATGAGCGCGAGCGAAACTGGCCAGTTTCTAAGAAGTCTGGGGGCCCCTGGTGCTGGCCGCCTTGCGGAAATCAGAGGCGTACTAAGACAGGACGCCAGAGCGCTTGAAAACGAGCGGCGAAATGGAGTCGCGAGGGCCTGGGCTGCAGAGAAAAGACTGGTGTCGGAAACAGGTACGGGTACTCGCGACTGGACTAAGGCGCAAATCAATGAGCTGCTCGAAACGGGAAGTGTGAAAGGCATTGAGGGCCATCACATCAATAGCGTGAACGACAGTCCTGAGCTGGCCGGTGTCGCTGATAACATCAAGTTCCTCACTCGCACCGAGCACCAAGAAACCCATGGCGGAAATTTCCGGAACGCAACGTCGGGAGATATGGTGTATAGAGGAACTGGGGCGAAGGCGCGAATGATCCGAGTGATCGAGACTGGAAGTAACATCATTCGTCGGGTGAAGAAATGACTTGCAAACTCAACGATTTCATTGGCAAGCTCAAGAAGCAGCTCGCGCAGCCGGATGTTATAACGCTTGAGAACGGAGCTGTTCTCATCGGTCACCTGCCTCATATCGGCGCTAAGGCGTATTTACATGTCGTGTTCCCTGGCCAACTGAACGCGTTGTCTGCGATGAGGAAGGAGACCACGGTAGCCGTCCCAAGCGAGGTTGAAGATTTCTATCGAGAGTTCAACGGGATGATCCTGTTCCAAGGAGCCCTTTCGATCTATGGGGCGCGCTCGAGCGTTTCTCGCGACCCCGATCAGAGGCAGCCCTTTGACCTAGCCGACAGGAACATACTCCGTCGCCCGAGGTTCGCCGCGGAGACTGACTTCTTTCTGGGTAGTTACAACGAAGATGGGTCCCTTCTTTTTACAGAGCGCGGATCCTCGAGGGTATTTCGCAGGCCGGCCGCGAGCCGCACGATCTTGAACACTTGGTCGGGCGTGGGGCACATGTTGAATGATGAGACCGATCGGATCGGCCGACTTTTCGACAACGCAGGCTGTCAGATAGATCCATCTGTTCCGACTTCCCCCCAATGAAGGGTGCGCGCAAGACCGCGCCCTGTCCGTGGTGGAGCTGTACAGGCTGGCCGATCGAAACCATGTCTTGAGCGCCAAGAGCACTACTGCGCTTGCATCCGCTGACAGGAGCTTAGGATCGAGCACCTTCGGCGCTTGACCACTGCTGCCATTTATACCGATCCTTAGGCAGTGTGGCTTATCAAAAGTCGAATTGCCGCTGATCCTCCCACAATACCTCCGTCTTCGGGTTGTCCGTGATCGCCGCGCAGGACAGTAGTTCCTCGACGCCATCGGTCCACGCATACCAGAGCACCGGGATGTAGAGCGGCTCACCCGTCTGGGGGGTGAACTCCAGCTCCATGCTCTTCGGGCGCTCACCATCGGCCAGCGCGCGCTGCTCGTAGTCGTGGCGCGCCACGCTCTCGTAGAAGTGCGTCGCGACCATGATCCCATGGTTGTAGCCGTAAAGGCGCTTCCAGACGCTTTTGAGGCTATCTCGGCGGGCGTTGTACGTGCCGGGCTTGGTCTTCTCGTCGGCCACGGTCCAGCCGGGTAGGCGGCATTGGTAGCGCATCGGCTTGACGACCTTGCGACCGTTCTCAACCACCATGACGAGCGTGTAGTCACCGGGCCAGATGCGGTCGTCGTCTTCTGCGGGCTCGGTGCGCCGGAGCTTGTCCGCTTTAACCCGCTCCGCGGCAATCCGATTGTTGGCGACCCGGATGATCTCTTGGGACTTCTTGGTCACCCGCTTCTGGAGAGCCGCCTCGGCTTCTGCGATCTTCTCCTGCTGGATGGCGATGCGCTCATCGATGCGGGCCAGCTCGGCCTCCCGGGCCTCGTCGATCATCTGTTTGACCGGGACCTCGAACTCGTCCCGCGGCTCGGCAAAGGCCAGCTCGATCGCCTTAGGGATCTTCGGGCTGCCGCCCTCCCGGCGCTCCCAGAAGATGCGGGTGAAGTCGCCGATGCTCAGGATGGCCCCGAACTGGCGGGTGAACTTCTTGTAGTCGGCCCAGATCTGGGCGGAATAGCACATGGCCGCTCCGGCTGAAGACTCTTCACCTCAATATTGCGCCACGGTCACGGAGCCTGTCCTGACCAGCGGCTAAGTTGGCCTAGCCAAACTGGGCTTGGCCGAAGAAAGCGCAAGACGATCCGAAAGCCAGGGAAGCGTTCGCAGCGTTTCTGAGTACGCGTGAGTACGGCGAGCTACCAGACGATGAGAAGTGCCTCTATGGGAAGCCTTCTCGTGGGCGTGGGTTCCGGAGCAGCTAGTGATGCGAATCGTGCTCGACGGCCCGCCCGCCGGTCCGGGGAGACCAGGGCGCTTCGTCGACATCGAGGAAGCCGCGGGATACAGCATCCGGTCCGGCCGCTGGCACGAAGACGAGAAGGGGCGCTGGGTGTTAGAGGTAGCTCCTTCGCGTGCCGGTCCATCAATTCCGGTTTTGCCGGGTTGATTGACGAAGTGCCGCGACTGCTGCTTTGGCGGCGACAGATTCGTCTGCGAGCTTGCGCCAAACCGCCGCTTCCTCTTCCTTTGGTGCATTCGCCTCGCAGATCGTGCCGAGGACCAGCGCGAGGGGGAGTTCCGCCAGTTCCGCAAGCTTCATGCATGTCATTGGACTCGGGTGGCTATTCCCGCGGTGCCAGTTCGACACGGCGGGTGATCCGACTTGAAGTGCGGCTGCGAGTTGCCTGTCTGAAGTCATGCCTTGCCGGACGCGCGCCAGATCCAGGAAGTCATTCACGCACGACGCCTTTTCCGCTTGAGGTTTGATACGCATGGCCGATATCCCCCGGACGATGTTGGCACCTACTGGAGAAAGTGATGCGCTCGGCGGCTCGCAATGTCTCGGATTACCGACCGGAACGCATTCGCGGCGGGCGACTCGTCGTCACGCAGGCGGAGCATCTCAAGGACCTCTGCCTCGTACGCATCGAGCTGGCGAAGCGTCATCTGGGCGATCGCACGTGAGAGGCAGTTGGTGAGGGCTCCGAAGAGCTCGAGCATGGTTTCACCTTCGTCCGACATGGCTCCTCTCCCGGCCCATGGGCGTCACGCCAGAATAATGTCCGCTATCGGCCAGAAGCGGACGTCGTCACTTCCCCAAAACGCTGGCCGCGGCGTCGGCGAAGTCATCCGGGGCAGCAGGATCGGTTGTCAGCCCTCCGCCCGTCTCCGAGGCGTAGCAATCGAGGAAGTCGGATATCGGTGTGTCACCGCGCTCTCGGTAACTCTGGGCAAAGCGCTCCATGATCCGGTAGGCATCACGCAGGGTGACCAAGCGATCAAAACGCCCGTCATCGAGGTTCGGGGTCGTCATAAACCGGGATGTCCGCTTTGGGTCGAAAGCGGACATTAGCACCACCCAAACGGCGTCGCCCGTCCTGCCTCCGCTGGCGGGCGGCAGCGGACGTTCGACTTACGCCTTCCAAGCTTCGCTGCCAATGGGTACGTCAGCCCTGTCGAGCCCAGTCGGCTTCCGTCCCTACCTGCCAGCGACCGCCTTGCTTCGCTCGCATAGGCCCGTACCGGGAACCGGCTGGTACATGTCCCGTTCGTCCTGCGCCATCAGATCGAAATCGGCGGCAGGCTGTGGCATCGAAGCGCGCTGCAGGTCCTTGTATCGTTGCTCGCCTTCACGCACCTCGTCGGGCGCCATCATCAACTGCAGCCCGCGAGTTTCGGATTGAAGCGCGAGAGCCGTCACACGGGACGAGGTCGCCCTCGGCAAAAGATCCTGTGCAAACAGATAGTAGGCAAGCGATTGCGCGGCATCACGCTTCACTGCCTGGCGCAGCAGGGGCGTTCGATCGGGTCCCACATGACGTGGCGCGTAGGCGCGTGCGAGCGCAATAGCGGCTTCGATACTCCCGCTTTGTGCAACGCGCTTGGTCATGTCGACGCCCTCGCGTCGGTAGACCTTCAGTTCGTCCAGCGTATCAAGCAGGCTGTCGTGCCGGAACGCCAGGCCGGTTCCGTATCGCAACATGGATGGAAGGTCGCCCCGTAACGCAGCTTGTCGCCACAGGTCGACGGTTTCCGCCGGGGTGACTGGAGGCATGCCGGTGCAGTACTCGCTACGAACGCGCGCAAGGTCCGCCATTGTCTGCAGTACGTCGTTCTTGTTCAGAACCACCGCGCCCGCGGCCGCTTCCGCCTTCAATCGGTCCGCTATCGTGCCCATGCGAAGACTTACCGCTTCGGAATCTGCGCAGAATTCCACCTCTCGGGCGAGCTGGCAGGCAGCTTGGGAATCGCCTGCTTCCATCCGTTGGCGAAGGATCGCCGTTACTTCGCGCGCCGTCCTGCCCTGGGGGAGTGGCACCGCCCCTTCCATGACGCGCACGGGTTCCGGCACCGATGGCGCCACGATGGCCCCGACGTCCTGGTCGCGGACCACCTGAGGACTTGCCGGTGCGCGCTCACGGCTGCATCCAGCGACCTGCAGTAGCGCCGCCATTGCAAGCACCGTTACTCGATGAGCGTTCCCTAATCCCTGGCCCACTGGACACCGTCCTGGATGACTGGATTCGGACATTAGCACTCGCGCCTTGGCCAATGTCCGCTATCGGCCAGTAGCGGACGTTCGTCGGACCCACTCGGCCGAGCGCGAGTGTTCAGTCCAGCCTGCGTCCAAAGAACTGGGCGGCACGACAGGCGAGTGAAGCGAGCTGGCCGGCCTCGAAATAGGCATAGGAGATGACCCTCCACGCACCGGGTCCTGCATCAGGCCGGAGCCGAACCTCAAGGGTGACGTGCCCACAGGAGTCTGTGGTGGCAACGAGCGCAAGCTCGGCTTCGAGCGAACGCCACGTCTTCTCGCCCGTCCAGCCCCTCCAGCTTTGTGCCAACTCGCTGAAGAAGCCCTCCGGAGCTTGGATGACACCAGAGTTTTCGACGCGAGCCTCAGCGCGAAGTCCGGTTTCGTCGATGCGTACCGAAAAGCTGTCCAGCCAGCCGTCGTCATCCCGAATTGGCTCGCAGAACGTTACCCCGGAGTCGCCAGTTGAGAGAGAAAGGCTATCCATGCAATGAGGTCAACCTCGATGTCCGCTATGGGTCGAAAGCGGACATTAGCCCGCGAGTGAGATGCACCGAACGAGGTTCGGCCGTCCAGCGGCTGCGTGCCACGGCTGGAGCTGCCAGCTGGCCGGCCGAATTAGTCGAGCCAAGTGCGGAGCAGGAAGGCACTTAACCCGTCCCCAACGGCCCCCGTCGCGGACGTAACGAGCGCTGCCACGGCAAAGCCGCCAAGAGCGTGGGCCAAGGTGGGAACCACCTGGGTAAGGATGAGCTGCATGGATGTCCGGCCCCTGATCCGGTCTAGGCCGATCATGCCGGCATGGACAGGCGGGCGCCAGTGGGACACGGTCCGGCTGTTTGGCTCGAGCAGCAACGTAGACGTATGTGGACAGGTGTGACCGCGGGCCGCGGCGGGTTTGTCAGGCCCTAGGGCCATTGCAAACAACGCGTATCAATTGAGCCGTGGCGCCCGTCGAACGCCCACCGGCTGAATTAAACCAATCAATCAAAGGCGGCCTGGGCCGACTGAGAACAAGCCGTATCAGTGAGGGCGCCTAAGGCCCATCCGGGGCGCTCGGTACGCAGTTTCACAATCTCAACCGTCCGCGCCTCAGCGGCTCTGCGCCAGGCGTAGCGGGGGAAATGACGGGCAGGGATGGCCCCTACTAAGTCGCGTCACTTTCTCTGTCGGCTAACGGGCCGTCCGTTCGATCTGCGACCAGAGTACAGGGTGCTTTTCGACGCGCAATATCGGAACCCACGCCGCGTAGGGGCGGGTTAGACCTTGTTGAAGGCGCACGCAGCACAGCGCGTTACGCGCGTGGCACCCGCATGGATGCCATATGGATGCCATATGGATGCCACATGGCATCCATCGGCTAGAGGGGGAAGCGTACAAAGATGCCAGCGAACCAGCAGCTAGCGCGCGCTCCTACATCGTTGATGCCGCAGATCCTGCCTGAGCGGACTGGGGCAGTCGATCAGCGGTGCTACCCAGGTGCTACCCACGGTCTGGCGGCCAGACCAAAACAAAAAGCCCAGTACGGCCTGAGAGCCTTACTGGGCTTGCGTTTGATCATGGTGGCCGGGGAGGGAATCGAACCCCCGACACGGGGATTTTCAATCCCCTGCTCTACCAACTGAGCTACCCGGCCATTCCGCAACGGGCAGGCCGTGCGAGAAGCGGAATGATACGGACGGGCGGCGGAGTGCGCAAGCCGGATATGCGCTGAACGGGTCCAGGAGGGGCGTCTGGCGCGTGCTTGTGGCGGGTGCATGATGGGCCGACAGTCCATGCCGCAGCCGTGCGGGCTGCAAGGAAATCCCATGAAAGCGCTTGTTTTCGCGGTTCTTTCCACCTTGGCCTTCAGCGCGTGCGCGGCCGATGCGCGCGTCAGCGACGCCGATCGCCTCGCTCTCTATCGCGCCAATGCGGGGCAGCCGGTCGCGAACTTCCAGTACTTCGGACGGCTCGACGGCTGGACACCGCTGGGCGATTCCGCGCTCGCCGTATGGACGAAGCCGAGCACGGCCTACCTGATCGAACTGAAGGGCACCTGCCAGGATCTCGACTTCGCCAACGCCATTACCGTCACCAACCAGTCCGGCCGCGTGTACGCGAACTTCGACAAGGTCATCGTCCTCGGCCGGGGGATGAACCAGATGCCGTGTTGGATCAGGGAAATGCGCCCGATCGACGTCAAGGCGCTAAAGGCCGCCGAGCAGGAAAAGCGCCAGGCGCAGACGGCCGAGCGCGAGAAGACGACCTAGCTTTCGCCCGAACCTTCGGGCACGTAGCCGGCAGGCTTGGCCGCGTCGCCGCCGAAGAGGAACTTCTGCATCTCGCCTTCGAGGAATGCGCGGTGCTCCGGGTTCATCGGCGAGAGGCGGTTTTCGTTGATGAGCATCGTCTGGTGCGCGAGCCACGCCGCCCATGCGGCCTTGCCGACGTGGGCGAATACGCGCTTGCCCAGTTCGCCGGGCCATGGGACGAAGTCCAGGCCTTCGGTTTCGCGCTTCTCGTATTCGCAGTAGACGGTACGGGGCATGTCAGGTGCCTTGATTCGTTAGCAGTTTGCGGATCGGCGCCGGAATGCCGAGCGAAGTCAGTTCCTCGCGCGCGACCCAGCGCAGGTCGTCATTGTCGCCGATGCGCGCACGCGATTCGGCACGCACGCGCAGCGGCTGCAACTGCAGCTTGTAGTGGCTGAAGGCGTGGTCGATCGGCGACAATGCCTGCGCGCCGGCGTAATCGCCGGAAAGATGTTCGTCGAACCACTGGCGCGCTGCATCCGCGTCGTCGGCCTGGGGCAGCGTCCACAACGATGCCCAGATGCCGGTCGGTGGGCGGCGCAGCATCAGGATGCGGCCCTGCGCGTCTTCGGCCCACAGGACGTGAGCGTATTTCTGCGGCGGCGTCTTGCTGGGCTTGGGCGTCGGCAGTTCGGCGACGCGACCTTCGCGACGCGCGACGCACTCGTCCTGCAGCGGACACAGCACGCAAGCCGGGTCGCTGCGCGTGCAGAGCGTTGCGCCGAGGTCCATCTGCGCCTGCGTGTAGTCGGCCAGTCGTGTATCGGGCAATTGTGGGCTGGCGACGTGCGCATCGACCAGCGCCCACAGCTTTTTCTCGACTGCCGGAAGGCCGGGATAGCCCTCGACGCCGTGGTAACGACTCATCACACGCTTGACGTTGCCATCGAGGATCGCGTGCCGGTCGTTCCACGCCTGCGATGCGATCGCCGCTGCCGTGCTGCGACCCACGCCTGGCAGCGCGGTAAGTGCATCCAGATCGCGCGGCAGCTCGCCGCCATGCAGTTCGACGCAACGCTTCGCCGCCGCATGCAGGTTGCGGGCACGCGCGTAGTAGCCGAGGCCCGACCACAGCGCGAGCACGTCGTCGAGCGGCGCCGCGGCGAGATCGCGCAGCGTCGGCAATGCCTGGACGAAGCGTTCGAAATACGGCGCGGCGGTTTTCACCTGCGTCTGCTGCAGCATGATTTCCGACAACCACACGCGGTACGGCGTGCGCGGATGCTGCCAAGGCAGGTCGTGGCGGCCGCTGACGTCGAACCAGGCGAGCAGGCGGGCGGCGAAGTCGTTGGTATTTCGTTCGGTCATGGCGTTTCGTCTTCGCCGAACTCGACTTCCACGCCTTCCAGCGTGGCACCGGCGATCTCGAGCTTCGGGGTGCTCAGGTGTCCCTTCAATGGTGGCAGCGGCGACGCGCGATCGAACGTGTCGATCCAGCGCAGGATCGCGGGCAGGCGGAATTCGCCGTCGAAATCCGTCGTGTCGCGCCGCAGTTTCAGCGCGGTGCGGGAAGACAGATCCGCGCGCCCGCGATAGTCGAGCGCGAAGGGCAGGGGCGAGATGGATTCGCCCAGCGGCGATGGCAGCGCCGGCCAGGCGCGCGGCCACGACGACAGCGTGCCGTCGAGCTGCAGGTTCAGCGAATCGCCGAACGCGAACGCGCCTGTGCCCTGCAGGTTCGGCACCGCACCGCTGCCGTACACGACCGCACCGAGCGGCGAGATGCGCAGCGTTCCATCGCGCACGCGCAGCGGGCCGGCGAGGCCGTAGGTGAATGCAAGATCGGTCTCTCCGTTGCGATACGTCGCGTCGGCGCCCACGCGCATGCCGTCGAGGCCGATGCCGTTGGCCCCGTTGTGCAGTCGACCGGAAAGCCGCGTGCGCATCGGCATCGTCCACGGCGGCGACAGCACGTTGACGTTGCCGACCACGCCAAGTCCCGCCTGCGCCGCCGGGCGCGTCAGCGCGGCGCGCACGTCGAACGGCACGCGCAGTTCGCCGGTGGCGAAGCGACCGAGCAGGCGCGCACGCACCGCGCGATCGGGATGGAACGACGGCACGTCGACATGGATCTGTTCGACGCGCCAACCATCGCCGGCAACATTGCCGCGGACGATGCGCAGGCCGTCGGTCAGCGTCGGTAGGCGCGGTTCCTTCGATGGCGGACGCGTCGCAAGCCAGCGTTGCAAGGCGGGCAGATCGAGTTGCGGCGCGTCCAGTTCGATGCGGCGCACGGTGAGGTCGGCGCCGCGTGCGCGGATCGTCGACCACGGCAGCTCGAGCCGGATTCGATCGGCGCGCAGCAGCGGTGTCGCATCGCCCGGCTTGCGCGCGACTACACCGCGGATCGTCAGCATCGGCGTAGCGCGCAGGCGGTATTCGCTGGCGCCACTCGACGTGATTTCCAGCCCGAGCGCGTTGCCGACCTGCGCGAGGATCAGCCGGGCCACGCGTTCGGGTTGGGATATCCAATGCAATGCGAGCGCCAGCATCGCCAGCGCGACCAGCAGCGCCAGCAGCCCGAAGCGGCGGCGGCGCGGTGGGGTTTCGGGCTCCGGCGCGGCCATGCGGTGCCGGCGTCGCGTCAGGCGCCGAGCGATTCGGGCAGCAGCGCGTCGACGAAGGCTTCGGCGTCGAACACGCGCAGGTCTTCCGGGCGTTCGCCAATGCCGGCGAAACGGATCGGGATGCCGAACTCGCGCGCGAGCGCGAACACCACGCCGCCCTTCGCCGTGCCGTCGAGCTTGGTCACCACCAGGCCGGTCACGCCGACGGCCGCATGGAACTGGCGCAGCTGCGACAGCGCGTTCTGGCCGGTCGTGCCGTCGATCACCATCAACACCTCATGCGGCGCGGCGGTGTCGAGTTTCTGCAGCACGCGCTTGATCTTGCCCAGTTCGGCCATCAGGCCCTGCTGCGTGTGCAGACGGCCGGCGGTGTCGGCGATCAGCACCTGCGTGCCGCGCGCCTTGGCGGCCTGCAATGCGTCGAACGCGACGGACGCCGCATCGGCGTTCTGCCCCTGCGCGACGACGGGCACGCCGTTGCGATCGCCCCACGCCTGCAACTGCGCGACGGCGGCCGCGCGGAAGGTGTCGCCAGCGGCGAGCATCAGCGGGCGGTTCTCGTCCTTGAAGCGCTTGGCGAGCTTGCCGATCGTCGTGGTCTTGCCGACGCCGTTAACGCCGACGGTCAGCAGGACGAAAGGCTTGGCGTCGACGTCGATCTGAAGCGGCTGCGCGACGGGCTTGAGCATCGCGACCAGGTCGCTCCGCAACGCGGCGAGCAGCGCGCCGGCGTCGGCGAACTCGCGCGCCTTCATTCGCTTGCGCAGCGATTCGACCAGCTGCGTGGTCGCGCCCACGCCGACGTCGGCGGTGATCAGCGCGGTTTCGATCTCGTCGAGCAGGTCGTCGTCCAGGCGCGGATGACGCGAGAACAGCCCGCTGAAGCTGCGCGCGAAGGCCGAACCGCGCAGACGATCGCGCCAGCCGGTCTTGCCCGGTGCGGCCGGTTCGGCGACGGGATGATCGAACGCGATGGGGGCGACGTCGGCCTCGGCGACGACCGCGACCGGCTCGACCTCGAGCGCGGCGGCGATCACTTCGGCGGGAACGGGTTCCGGGGCTGCGGGGCGGGCGGGCTCGGCGACCGGCTCGACGGCGCGAGGCGCTTCGGGTTCGATCGCCGCGGGAGCCGGCGTCACTGGAGCCGGTTCGACCTGTTCGACGACATCGCGTTCGACGGTGTCGCTTTCGGCCTGACGCGACGGGAACGCCGCCGCCAGTTCCTCGACGCTGTAGCGTTCCTGCGCGCCACCGGGCTTTGCCGCATCGGTCGGGGACTGGGCTTTCTTGCGACGGAAAATGTCGAACATCGAGGCGGCGTGGGGGAATGCGCGAGAATGCGCACATGCTAGCACCGGCCCCAGCGAGCCCCCGATGAACAAAGCGCCCGGACGCCCGCCCGGCGCGGCCAGCACGTCCGCCAATGCCGGCAAGGTTCGCATCATCGGCGGGCGTTGGCGCGGCACCCGGCTGGGCGTGCCGGACGTCGCGGGCCTTCGGCCGACCTCCGATCGCGTGCGCGAAACCTTGTTCAACTGGCTGATGCCGGTGCTGCCCGGCGCGCGCGTGCTGGACCTGTTCGCCGGCAGCGGCGCGCTCGGACTCGAAGCCCTGTCGCGTGGCGCCGCCAGCGCCGTGCTCGTCGAACGCGATCCGACGCTTGCCGCCGCGTTGCGCGCCACGGCCGCACGCCTGCCCGGCGGCGAGGCCGCGACGGTCGCGCAGGCTGACGCACTCACGTGGTTGACCTCGCAGCCGGCGGGCGGCTTCGACCTCGCCTTCGTCGATCCGCCGTTCGCGGCCGGGCTGTGGGATGCGGTGCTTCCCGGCATCGCGCGGGTCGTGAAGCCGGACGGCTGGCTGTACGTCGAAGCTCCGCACGAGGCCGCCTTCGACCTGCCGCCGGACTGGCGTCCGCATCGCGAAGGCCGCACCCGCGAGGTGCGCTACGCGCTCTATCGGCGCGCTCCCGGCGGCCCCGCAACGGCCGCGCCCGCGCCCGGTTCCGCCACTGCTACACTGCCGGCCGCGCCGGCCAGCCCGGATTCCGGCGCCCTTGCCTGACCTTCGAATGACCGCGGCCCGAAACCGAATCGCCGTCTACCCCGGCACCTTCGACCCGATCACCAACGGCCACATCGACCTGGTCGACCGCGCCGCCCCGTTGTTCGAACGCCTGATCATCGGCGTGGCCGAAAGCCCGGCGAAGGGCCCCGCCCTCCCGTTGGCGCTGCGCGTGGAACTGGCGAAGAAGGCCACTGCCCACCACGACAACGTCGAAGTCCGCGGCTTCGACTGCCTGTTGGCGCATTTCGTCGCGCAGGTCGGCGCGGGCGTCCTGCTGCGCGGGCTGCGCGCCGTGTCGGACTTCGAATACGAATTCCAGCTGGCCAGCATGAATCGCCATCTCATCCCGGACGTGGAGACGCTGTTCCTCACCCCCGCGGAACAGTACGGCTTCATTTCCTCGTCGCTTGTGCGCGAGATCTCCCGCCTCGGCGGCGATGTCTCCGGCTTCGTGCCGCCGGCGGTCGACGCCGCGCTCCAGGCGCAGTGGCAACGCGCTCCACGCTGATCCGGCGCCGCCGGAACAGACGCTCCATCACCACCAACACCCGGAACAAACCGAGGGGAACCCGATGAAGACCACCACCCGTTTGCTGTTGATCGCCTGCCTGTCGATGCCGCTGCTGGCCGCCTGCAACAAGCAGGAAGAGAAGACCGAAGCCGTCGCCGAGGCCCCGCTGGCCGCGCCGACCTCCAACGACAGCACGGCGTGGGATACGTACCTGACGAAGGTGGTCACGCAGAAGATCGAAGGCGCGACCAACGTCTACCTGTACACGCTGCCCGATCCGGCCGGCGCCAACTTCCAGGGCGAGTACGACCGCCAGCTGGAGAAGGCGCAGGGCGACGTTGCCCGCGGCGGCGTGGACGGCACGCTGCTGGCGTTCGGGTCGCAGAACTCGGCCAAGTCGGCCGACCTCGCCATCGCGTCGTTCGCCCAGGCCCAGCCGGGCACGATGAAGGGCGTGCGCGTGATGTTCATCGGCGCGCAGGCCGATGCCGATCGCGTCAAGGCCGCCGTCGAGCCGTCGGGCGCCAAGTTCGAGTTCGTCGAAGCCAAGTGACGTTCCGGCCCGCGTCCGCTCGCGGACGGGGCTTTGCCGAAACGTCACCCCGGCGAAAGCCGGAATCCGGAACGGGCCCGCGAAAGCGGGCCCGTGCTTTTTCGGGGCGCGATGGGACACAGCGTGCCCGCCCGCGAAAAGCCCTACGCATCCCCTCATGCGACAATGCCCGCATGTCCCTGAAGATCAACGAGCTCTGCGTCAATTGCGACGTCTGCGAACCGGCCTGTCCGAACCAGGCCATCGCGCAGGGCGAGACGATCTACGTGATCGATCCGGCGCGCTGCACCGAATGCGTCGGCCATTTCGACGAACCGCAATGCGTGGTCGTCTGTCCGGTCGAGTGCATCGATCCCGACCCGGACCATCCCGAGACCGAACAACAACTGCTGGCCAAGCTGGCCGGACTGCGACTGGAGAACCCCTGATGCGGAATGCGTTGCGCGTGCTGGCCGGCCGGACCCTGTTGACCGCAAGCCTGTTGTTCCTCGCGACGACATCCCCGCTCCAGGCCGCGCCGAAGACCGCGCCGGCGAAAACCGCGGCGCAGCATCCGCCGGGCGCGGCCATCGCCAGCGCGCACGCGCTCGCGACGGATGCCGGCATGGAGATGATCCGCCAGGGCGGCAACGCCTTCGACGCCGCCGTCGCGGTGTCGGCGATGCTGTCGGTCGTCGAGCCCATCAGCTCAGGCATCGGCGGCGGCGGCTTCTTCCTGCTGCACGACGCGAAGACGGGCAAGGACGTCTTCGTCGACGCGCGCGAAACCGCGCCCGAATCCGCCACGCCGCAGGTCTTCCTCACCAAGGACGGCCAGCTCGACAACGATCGCGCGACCAACGGCCCGTGGTCGGCCGGCATCCCGGGCCTGCCCGCCGCGCTGGTGCACGTCTCGCAGAAATACGGCCGCCTGCCGCTGAAGACCGCGCTCGCCCCGGCGATCCGCGTCGCGCGCGAGGGCTTCGAGATCTACCCGCGCCTGGAGCGCGGCTACGCCAGTCGTCGTGAAGTGATGGAGCGCTACCGCGGCACGCGCGAGGTGTTCCTCGCCGACGGCACGCCGCCGAAGGCCGGCGAGATCCTCAAGCAGCCGGACCTGGCGAACACGCTGCAGTTGCTCGCCGACAAGGGTTTCGACGGCTTCTACAAGGGCGAGGTGGCGAAGAAGCTGCTGGCCGCGGTGAAGGAAGAAGGCGGTCGCTGGCGCGCCGAGGAACTGAGCGGTTACCGCGTGAAGGAACGCGAACCGCTGCGTCTGAAGTATCGCGGCTGGGACATCACCACCGCGCCGCCGCCGTCGTCGGGCGGCGTGGCGATCGCGCAGATGCTGCAGATGCTTTCGGGCTGGGACCTCAAGACGCTCGATGAAGCCACGCGCACGCATCTCATCGTCGAATCCATGCGCCGCGCCTTCCGCGATCGCACGATTTATCTTGGCGATCCGGATTTCGTGAAGATGCCGCTTGCCCGCCTGATCAGCGCCGATTACGCCGCCGGCCAGCGTTCGAGCATCCACCCCTCGAAGGCGACGCCGAGCGACCTGCTGCCGGGCCAGCCGGCGCCGCTGGAAGACGACGAGACGACGCATTACTCGATCATCGATGGCGACGGCAATCGTGTTTCGACGACGCAGACGGTGAACCTGCTGTACGGCTCGGGCCTGGTCGCGCCCGGCACCGGCGTGCTGCTGAACGACGAGATGGACGACTTCGCACTGCGTCCGGGCACGCCCAATGCGTTCGGCGTGATGGGTTTCGAAGCCAACGCGCCGGCACCGGGCAAGCGCATGCTCAGCTCGATGACGCCGAGCTTCATCGAGTCGAAGGACGAACTGGCCGTGCTCGGCGCGCCGGGCGGCAGCCGCATCATCACCGAGGTGCTGCTGGGCATCCTCGGTTACGACGACGGCCTGAATGCGCAACAGGTCGCCGCGAAGCCGCGCATCCACCACCAGTGGATGCCCGACGTGATCTCCGCCGAACAGGGCGCGCTGTCGCCCGAAACGGTGAAGGCGCTGGAAGCGATGGGCCACAAGGTCAACGCCGGCGAGAAGCCGTGGGGCAACCTGCAGACGGTGTCGTGGGACAAGCGCGCCAACACGCTGGAAGGCGGCACCGATCCGCGCAATCCGGTGGGCAAGGCGGACGTGCTGGTGAAGTGACGCTCCGGCCCGCGTGGCGTCGCGGCTTTGGCGGAGCATGATTCAGCGAAGGCCGGAATCCGGGCTGGGACGTCTGGCGCTCGCCGCAAAGCCACCCAACAAATCGACAGCGCTTTTTTTTGCACTGGCGATCCGATGCTTCCCCTTCGTTGCCCCTCACCCCAACCCCTCTCCCGGCGGGAGAGGGGCTTGAGCGAAGCTCCATTCGAATTCAACGCCACCGGCGCTAAAATCGACCCGTCTGACGCAACGGTGACGCCATGAAACTCTGGTCCATCCTCGGCAACAGCCAGAAGCTCGACGGCGGTGCGATGTTCGGCAACGCGCCGCGTGCGATGTGGGCGCGTTGGGCGTCGCCGGACGACGAGAACCGCATCGATCTCGCATGCCGCGCGCTGCTCGCCTCGCCGCTGAACGGGAAGACCGTGCTGTTCGAGACCGGCATCGGTGCGTTCTTCGAACCCAAGCTGCGCGAACGCTACGGCGTGGTGGAAGACCGCCACGTGCTGGTCGACTCGCTGGCTGCGGCGGGCTTCAAGCCAGCGGACGTCGACGTCGTCGTCCTCTCGCACCTGCATTTCGACCACGCCGGCGGGCTGCTCGCACCGTGGAGCGAAGGACAGTCGCCGGCGCTGCTGTTCCCGAACGCGACCTACATCGTCGGTCGCCGTCATTACGAACGCGCGCTGGAACCGCACGCGCGCGACCGCGCCAGCTTCATTCCCGAGCTGCCCGCGCTGCTGGAAGCCACCGGCCGGCTGGAACTGGTCGATGGCGAATACTCGAACGCGCTCGGCGATACCGTGCGTTTCCACTACAGCGACGGCCATACGCCGGGGCTGATGCTGGCGGAGATCGTCGGTCCCGACCGCGTGGACGGCGAGACGCACGGCGGCGTGGTGTTCTGCGCCGATCTCATCCCGGGCCGTCCGTGGGTGCACGTGCCGATCACGATGGGATACGACCGCAACGCCGAGCTTCTCATCGACGAGAAGAAGGCCTTCCTCGCCGACAAGCTGCGTCGCAACGTGCATCTGTTCTTCACCCACGATCCGCAATGCGCGCTCGCGCAGGTCGTGCGCGACGAGAAGGGCAAGTTCGGCACCGCGCACGACGTGCCGGCGCTGCACGCGAGGGCGCTGGCGGCATGAGGTTGATGCGGGCGGCGTTCGCGCTGTCGTGCTTCTGCGCGCTGGCCGCTGGCGTCGCATTCGCACAGGTGGAGGCCGAGGAACCCATCGGCATTCCGCAATCCGGCGCAGGTCTGCGCGATCGCGATTTCGGCGTGGTCACGCGCCAATTCGGCCTCGACCGGCAGGTCGAGATGTACCAGTGGCGCGCCAGCGGCGACGGCTACACGCAGGTGTGGAACGCTGCGCCGATCGATTCGCGCGGCTTCGCGCCCGACCGCGCCAACCCGCCGAAACTGCCGATCGAAAGCCGCCGCTGGTGGGCGAGCGAAGCCACGCTCGACGGCCACCCCATCGATGCGAGCGTGCTGCAGACGCTCGGACAGTGGCGCGTGTTCCGCCCGAACTTCTCGCGCCTGCCGGCGAACCTCGCGGCGTCGTTCCAGCCGGAAGGCGATGGCCTGGGCAGCGCGGAGAATCCACTGGAACCGCGCGTGGGCGATCTGCGCATCCACTGGCGCGAACTCCAGCTGCCGCCGCTGGAAGGAAAGGTCGAATTGCGCGACGGCCGCTGGCGCCTGTCGTCGAGCGCGGCGCAGGCGGCGCTCAGCGCGGCGAACGCGTCAAATGCGGTGGAACTGCCCGAGAACCAGGACCGCGCGCTGCTGCCGTGGTTGCTGGGCGGCGCCACGGTGGTGGTAATCGCGGGGTTGATCTGGCGTCGCGTCCGGCGTCGGCGCGAAGCTTAGTACCGCCGCTCTTCCCCGGGCGCTTCGCTTACCTGGGTTGCGAAAGCGACGCGCGTCAGCGCGTGCCGGTGCGCAGGTTGGTGTCGCCGTGCAGGTGCATCAACGATTCCATCAGCGCCTCGTCCGCGCTCGAACACACGCCCAGCAGCACCACTTCCTCGCAGCCGTCGGCGGCGATGTAGGCGTGGCCCATGTTCGAATCGATGTACACCGATTGCCCGGCCTCCAGGATGATCGGGTCGTAGAACTCGGTGTGCACTTCGGCGCGGCCTTCGAGCACGTGGATGTATTCCTCGCCCGAGTGGTGCACCAGCTCGCCGAATTCCTCGATGCTCTTGGCGCGCACGCGCGTGATCACCGGGATCATGCGCTTGCGGCGAAGTTCCGGGCACAGATAGAAGTAGTCGTAATTGGGCGTGGTGACACGCACCGCGTCCTCGATGCGGCCGATGCTCCGGCGCGCCGTGACCGGCGGTTCGGGCGTGTTGTCGTCCTCGGCGAACAACTCCGACATGCGGATGTTGAGCCGCTGGCTGATCTGCTGGAGCTTGTCGTAGGTGAGCGTCAGGCGGTCGTTCTCGACCTTCGACAACGTCGACAGCGGAATGCCGCAGCGCTGGCTCATTTCCTTGAGCGTCCAGTCGTTGCGCGCGCGAAGGGCGCGCAGGAGGCTGCCGATGGTCGGGTGCTGCTGGGTCATGCCGGTGAACGCTCCTGCAGGGCCGGCGTGGGGCCGGCGTCCGGTCGGCCGAAGGCCGCGTGCCTGCAATTCTAGGTGACGTCCGGACTCGGTTGACAATTTTCCAATCAGGATCATTATCTCCAACGGGGTTGGTTGGTGTCGGGCCGTGCCTGCCGCACGGGGCTGCAATCACTGGGTGGGGAGTTTTTCGTTGATGAAGAGTCCGAACAGGCGCGGTGTCTCGCGTCCCGTCGCCGCGGCGCTGCTGTCGCTGGCCATGTCGATGTCCGCCATCGCGGCCGGGCCCGCCGGCCAGGCGCCGGTTCCGCCCAAGGCCGAACCCGCGCTGCCGCTGCCGCCGGGCGATGCCACCTCGGTCGCCGTGCCGGTGCCTGCCGCCAACGAACGCCTGACCGCCGCCGATCTGGAAGCCTGGGTCGACGGCTTCATGCCGTACGCGCTGGAGCAGACCGATGTCGCCGGCTCCGTGGTCGTCGTGGTGAAGGACGGCAAGGTGCTGTTCCAGAAGGGCTACGGCTATTCGGACCTCGCCACGCGCAAGCCGGTCGATCCGGCGCAGACACTGTTCCGCCCGGGCTCGGTGTCCAAGCTGTTCACCTGGACCGCGGTGATGCAGCTGGTCGAGCAGGGCAAGCTCGACCTCGACAAGGACATCAACACCTACCTCGACTTCAAGATTCCGCCGTACGACGGCAAGCCGGTCACGCTGCGCAACGTGATGACCCACACCTCGGGCATGGAAGAGGTGATCCGCGGCCTCATCGCGAACAACGAGAAGGAAATCGCGCCGCTGGATGCAACGCTCAAGCACTGGATTCCCGAGCGCATCTACGAACCCGGCAGCACGCCCGCCTATTCGAACTACGCCACCGCGCTGGCCGGCTACATCGTCCAGCGCGTGTCGGGCGAACCGTTCGAGAAGTACGTCGCCAACCACATCTTCGCGCCGCTGCAGATGCAGCACTCCAGCTTCTCGCAGCCGCTGGAGAAGGACCTGCAGCCGATGGTGTCCAAGGGCTACAAGACGGCGTCCGACGGCAAGCCGCAGCCGTACGAATACATCAACCTGGCGCCGGCCGGCAGCCTGGCGTCGACGGGCGCGGACATGGGCAATTTCATGATCGCGCACCTGAACAATGGCGCGTTCGGCGAGGCGCGCATTCTCGGTGAAGCCACTGCGCGCCAGATGCACGAGACCGGCCAGGAGTCGATCAAGCCGCTCAATCGCATGATGCTGGGCTTCTACGAGACCAGCGTGAACGGCCATCGCGCGATCGCGCACGGCGGCGACACGCAGTGGTTCCACAGCGACCTGCAGCTGTTCCCGGACGACAACATCGGCATCTATGTGTCGACCAACAGCGCCGGCAAGGACGGCAGCGCACGTTTGATCCGCGACGGTCTGGTCACCGGTTTCGTCAACCGCTACCTGCCGGGTCCAGCGAGCGTCGCGAAGGGCATCGACGAGGCGACCGCGAAGGAACACGCCCAACTGATGGCCGGCTCGTACAACAGCAGCCGCCGCGCCGATTCCAACTTCATGAACCTGGTCTACATGCTGGGGCAGACCAAGGTCGTCGCGAACGAGGACGGCACCATCAGCGTGCCGATGCTCGCCGGCTACAGCGGCGCGCCGAAGAAGTGGCGCGAGATCGCCCCGTTCGTGTGGCAGGACACCGGGAGCGGCGACCGCCTCGCGGCGGAAGTCGTCGACGGGCGCGTGGTGCGCTTCAGCGCCGAACCCATCGCCGCGATCATGGTCTTCCAGCGCGCCGCGTGGTGGCAGACGCCGGGCGTGTTCCTGACGATGCTCTTCGGCAGCCTTGCCGCGCTGCTGTTCACGGTGCTCGCGTGGCCGGTGTCGGCGATGGTGCGTCGCCACTACGGCGCGCGTTATCCGCTGGCCGGACAGGACGCCCGCGCGCATCGCTGGGTCCGCATCGCCTCGCTCGCGGTGCTGGTGTCGGTGGGCGCGATGATCGGCATGGTCTTCGCGATGATGTCCGACCTGTCGATGATGTCGCCGGCCAGCGACGCGTACGTGATCGCGCTGCGCCTGCTCTGCACCATCGTGCTGCCGCTGGGTGCGCTCATCGCATTGTGGAATGCGTGGGTCGTGCTGCGCAGCCCGCGTTCGTGGTGGGCGAAGTTGTGGAGCCTGGTGCTCGCGGCGGCCTGCCTGTCGCTGCTGTGGATCGGCTTCGCCACGCACCTCATCGGCTTCAGCGCCAACTACTGACGAACCCACCTGCGCGGCGGCGCGATGCCGCCGCGCATTACAGGGAGCATTGCCGTGACCAAGACCGCCCGCGTCCAGCTCGGACTGCGGAACGAGGACCTGCGCCTGTCCGCACCGTTCCGCATCTCCGGACACGTCTTCGAAGTATCGCCGGTGACGCTGGTCACCCTGCAGAAAAACGGGCGCGTGGGGCGTGGCGAAGCGGCCGGCGTGTATTACACGCGCGACACGCCCGCGCTGATGCTGCTGATGATCGAGAAACTGCGCGATGTGCTCGAACGCGGCATCGGCCGGCAGGAACTGCGCACGCTGCTGCCGTCCGGTGGGGCGCGCAACGCGGTCGATTGCGCATTGTGGGAACTCGAAGCCGCCATCGCCGGCGTGCCTGCGTGGGAACTGGCGAAGATGGAGAAGCCCAAGCCGCTGCTCACGACCTTCACGGTCGGCGCGGACGATCCCGGCGTCATGGCCGAGCGCGCCCGCGCCTACACGCATGCGCGCGCGATCAAGCTCAAGCTCACCGGCGAAGCCGATCTCGACATCGCGCGGCTGCGTGCGGTGCGTGCGGCGCGACCTGAAGTCTGGATCGGCGTGGACGCGAACCAGGGCTACGTGCCCGACACGCTCTCGCAGCTGTTGCCGGTGCTCGTCGACGAAGGCGTGTCGCTGCTGGAACAACCGTGTCGTCGTGGTTACGAAGCCGAACTCGATGGTGTCGATCGCGCGGTGCCGATCGCCGCGGACGAAAGCATCCTCGACCTGGACGAACTGGAAGAACGCGCGCACTGGTTCGACGTGGTGAATATCAAGCTCGACAAGTGCGGCGGCCTGACTGAAGGCCTGATGATGGCCCGCCGCGCGCGCGAACTCGGCAAGCGCGTGATGGTCGGCAATATGGTCGGCACGAGCCTGGCGATGGCGCCGGCGTTCCTGCTCGGCCAGTTCTGCGACATCGTCGACCTCGACGGCCCGCTGTTCCTCGATCACGACCGAAAGCCGGGCGTGGTCTACGCCGACGGACACGTCGATTGCCCCGACACGGTGTGGGGTACGCCGGACGCGGTGATCGCGTGAGCGCGCCGGCCGCCCCGCGCGACGGTGTGCGCTGGTTCTTCAACCAGCCGCCGGGGCTGGCGATCCTGTTCCTCACGCAAATGTGGGAGACGTTCTCCTACTTCGGCATGCGCGCGCTGCTGGTCTATTACATGACCAAGCAACTGCTCATCGGCCAGCAGCAGGCGTCGATGATCTACGGCGTCTACACCGCGACGGTGTACTTCACGCCGATCGTCGGCGGCGTCATCGCCGACCGCTGGCTCGGCCGGCGACGCGCCGTGATCATCGGCGGCGCGATCATGGCGTTCGGCCATTTCCTGATGGCGTCCGAATCGCTGTTCTTCTTCGCGCTCGCCGCCATCGCGCTGGGCAATGGCCTGTTCCTGCCGAGCCTGCCGAGCCAGATCGACGGGCTCTACGCGAAGGACGATCCGCGACGCGGTTCGGCCTACAACTTCTACTACGTCGGCCTGAACCTCGGCGGCCTGCTTGCGCCGCTGGTGTGCGGCACGCTGGGCGAGGTGTATGGCTGGCACTGGGGCTTCGGTGCGGCGGGCATCGGCATGCTCGGCGGATTGCTGCTGTACGTGTTCGGCCAGCGCTGGCTGCCGCAGGAGCCGCCGCGTCCGGCCCGCGTCGTGGAAACGACGACCGATGCCACGCCGCGCCACGCATTGAAGCAACGCGTGATGGCGCTGGTGGCCGTCGCACTGTGCGTGATGGTGTTCCGCGGCGCGTACGAGCAGACCGGCAACACGATCGCGCTGTGGGCCGACGCGGGGATAGACCGGAGCTTCTTCGGCCTGGCGATCCCGATGACGTGGTTCCAGGCCTTGAACCCGTTGCTGGTGATCGCGCTGACGCCGGTGCTGGTCGCGCACTGGGTGCGACAGGCGCGTCGTGGTCGCGAGCCGACGCCCGCCCGGAAGATGGCGATGGGCGCGTTCGGCGTAGGCGCGGCGTTCGCGATGCTCGCCGTCGTCGACGCCTCGGCGCACGGGCAGGCGAACTGGATCTGGCTCGCGCTGTTCTTCCTCGTGCTCACGACCGGCGAGCTTTTCATCCTGCCGATCGGGTTGGGCCTGTTCGCGCGGCTCGCGCCCAAGGGGCATGGCGCGACCACGATCGCCGGCTGGTTCTTCACCTCCTTCGGCGGAAACCTGCTGGCCGGTGCGCTGGGGATGCTGTGGACCTCGTTCGGCCCGTCGGCGTTTTTCGGCGCGATGGCACTCGTCGCCGCGGCGGCGGGGACGCTGCTGCGCCTGCTGGACGGCGCGGTCGGGCGGGCGGAGGCGGGCAACCTTCCCGCGCCGGCATCAAGACTTGCGGCTGAACACGCCCAATCGGATTGACATGTTTCCGATCAGGATGTTTATATCCTGATAGGGAGTTGAGGAGCGCAGCATGGCGACCGGGTTTCCCTTCAATGACAGACGCCAGCGGCCCGAAGTGATGGGCGCCGCGGCGTCGCAGCCCGGGCCATTGATCGAGCGCCCCGCGCTTCCGCAAGACCACCAACACGATCCGGCCCGGGCGCACGCCCGCGGTCGTTCCTACGTCGACTTCGCATCCGTGCAGGGCGGCCAGAACCGCCCGCACCGCGACGTCTTGGGCTGACAGACCGGTCGAAACCGGCGAACTCTGGGGAGAGGGGAATGCACATGCACGACACGCGCGAGATGGCGATGCGACGTCGCCCGCTGACGAAGGCGATCACCCGGTCGCTGGCGGTGACGACGCTGGCCGTCGCGCTGGCCGCACCGGCCATGGCGCAGCAGGGCGCGACGCAGGCGCCGGCCGACGACGTCGGATCGCAGCAGGCGATCACCACGCTCGACAACATGACGGTCACCGCGAACAAGCGCGTGGAAAACATCCGCGAGGTCGCCACCGCCATCACCGTGCTGGGCGGCGAGCAGCTGGAAAACCTCGGCGCGACGCAGATGTCCGACTACGCCAGTTACGTGCCCGGGCTGCAGCTGCAGTCCAGCGGCACGCCGGGGCAGACGCAGGTCTCGATGCGCGGCATCGCCGCGCTGTCGCCCGGCTCCACGATCGGCACGTACCTCGACGAAACGCCGGTGGGTTCCAACAGTCTTTACCAGCAGGCGACGCTGTTTTCCCTCGACCTGTTCCCGTACGACATCGAGCGCATCGAAGTGCTGCGCGGGCCGCAGGGCACGCTGTACGGCGCCGGCGCGATGGGCGGCCTGCTCAAGTACATGACGCGCAAGCCCGACACGTCGAAGACCGAGTTCCGCATCGGCGGCGGCGTGTCCGACACCGAAGGCGCGGGCGACCTGGGCACCAACTACCGCGTCGGCATGAACCTGCCGCTGGTGCAGGACAGCCTCGCACTGCGCGTGAGCTACGCGCGCAACGACATCGCCGGCTACGTCGACAACCTCGTCGATGGACGAAAGGACATCAACGAAGGCGACCAGACCAGCGCCCGCGCGGCGCTCGCGTGGGAAAGCGACGTCGTCGACGTGCAGTTCGCCGCCATGCGGCAGGAGATCGACAGCAAGAACAACGCGACCATCGCGCTGGATCCGGAAACGCATGAACCCATCGCGGGCCTCAGCAACTACGTGTACGAGAACGAGCCGTTCATCAAGGACCTCGATCATTACTCGCTGACGGTCGACTGGGACCTGGGCTTCGCGGACTTCGTCTCGGCGACGAGCTACTCCGAGACGCATACCAGCATCACCACCGACCAGACGCTGACCTACGGACCTTTCACGCAGGTGCTCGGGTTGCCGGAAGCGGGCAGGGCGCGGCTGAACTACACGCTCGACCTCGACCAGTTCACGCAGGAATTCCGCCTCACCTCCAAGTCCGGGCAGCCGTTCGAATGGCTGGTCGGCACGTTCTATTCCGACGAGGACGGCGACAACTTCCAGACCGTGCCGATCATGCAGGCCGACGGCTCGCCGATCCCGGGGCTGAGCACGCTGGGCGACCTGTCGATCCCGAGCACGTACGAGGAAACGGCGGTCTTCGCCAACGGTTCCTACAAGTTCAACGACTGGTTCAAGCTCGGCGCCGGCGTGCGCTTCTCGCGCAACGAGCAGGATTTCGCGCAGATCGTCACCGACGGCGTGTTGCTGCCGATCGGCACCAACGTGAACTCTTCCAGCGAGGACGTCTTCACCTGGAGCATCACGCCGCAGTTCCAGCTCAACGAGGACGTGATGGTCTACGCGAAGGCCGCGACCGGCTATCAGCCCGGCGGCCCGAACGTGCTCGCGCCGGGCCTGCCGCCGGTGGTCGATTCCTCGATGCTCACCAGCTACGAGATCGGCATGAAGTCCGCGTTCGCCGACAACCGCGTCGCGCTGGACCTCACCGCGTACCAGATCGACTGGGAAGACATCCAGGTCGCCTCGCAGGTCAACGGCGTCAGCGGCCTGGTCAACGGCGGCGAAGCGACGAGCCGCGGTATCGAGGCCTCGCTGCAGGTCCGCCCCATCGACGGTCTGACGCTCGGCCTCAACGCCGCCTACAACGACGCGAAGATCGACGAGGATTTCCCGACGATCGTCGTGCCCGCCGGCCCCGCGCAGGTCGAGGTCAACACCGGCCTGAAGAACGATCGCATGCCGTACGTGCCGGACCTGACCTGGTCGCTCACCGCCGACTGGTACGTCCCGCTGGGCGGCAACTGGAGCGCGAATTTCGGTGGCGGCGTGCGCTGGGTGGATGACCGCACCAACGCCACGACCGAACGCCAGATCGTGCGCCTGCTCGATCCGCCGACGGTGCTGGACGAAACCATCACCGAGCCGCTGGTCATCGACAGCTACACCGCGTTCGACCTGTACGCGGCGTTCTCCAACGACAACTGGACACTGCGTGCGTACCTGAAGAACGCGACCGACGAGCGCGCGTATTCGACGATGAACGACGTCATCAACCAGGTCACCGACGAAACGCACCACACCGCGGCGACGCCGATCCAGCCGCGCACGTTCGGCGTGGAAGTCGATTACCGCTTCTGAAGCCTGTGGGACGCGGGCGGCCGCAACGGTCGCCCGCGCGTTGCGGCGCGCCCGCGCGTGCGTCCATTGGGGTGAATCACTTGAAGTCCGACGTTGTTCTGCCGCAACCGTACCTGCTGTTCCTCGGCGACACGACCGAGCCCGGCTACGCGAAAACCGCCTTCGGCCTGCGCGACTGGGCCGGCGAGCGCTGCGTCGGCGAGTTCGCCATTGACGGCGCGACCGTCACCACCGGCCTTCCATCGCTCACGCCGGAGCAGGCCGCGACGATGGGCGCGAAGGCGATCGTGATCGGTGTCGCCAACGCCGGCGGTTTCATTCCGCCGACATGGTGGCCCGCGCTGGTGCGCGCGATGGAAGCCGGGCTCGACATCGTCAGCGGCATGCACGCGCGTCTTCGCGATATCGACGTGCTGCGCGATGCGGCACAGCGCCTCGGGCGACGCCTGATCGACGTGCGCGAGCCGCCCGCGAACATCCCGATCGCCACCGGCAAGCCGCGTACGGGCAAGCGCCTGCTGACGCTCGGCACCGATTGCGCGCTCGGCAAGAAGTACACCGCGCTTGCGCTGGCGCGTGCGATGAATGCACGCGGTGTCGATGCGACGTTCCGCGCCACGGGGCAGACCGGCATCCTCATCGCCGGCGGCGGCATTCCGATGGACGCGGTGATCGCCGATTTCGCCGCGGGCGCCGCCGAGATGCTGTCGCCCGATGCGGCTGAAACCCACTGGGACGTCATCGAAGGGCAGGGTTCGCTGTTCCATCCGGCATACGCCGGCGTGTCGCTCGCGTTGCTGCACGGCAGCCAGCCGGACGTGATCGTCGTCTGCCACGAGCCCGGGCGCGAGCGCGTGCTCGGCCATCCCGGTTACGCACTGCCATCGATCGAGGACACCATTGACCTCGCGTTGCGCCTTGGGTCGCGAACGAACCCGCGCATCCGCTGCGGCGGCGTCAGCCTCAACACCGCGCGCCTAGATGCGAACGCCGCGGCGCGCGTGATCGCGCATGAATCCGATCGCCTCGGGTTGCCCGTCGCCGATCCGATGCGCGGCGGCGACGCATTCGAGCAACTGGTCGACGCGTGCCTGTCGTGAACTCCACAAGGACATCCACCATGACCCTGTTCGCACCGGTTCGATTGGCCGCACTCGCGGCGGCGTTGTGCACGCTTCCCGCCTTCGCCGCGCCGCCGCCGGATCTCGACGCGCGCGTCGACGCGGCGATGCGCGAACACGGCGTGCCCGGCATGGCGATCGCCATCGTCGAGAACGGCAAGCCGGTGCTCGCGAAGGGCTATGGCGTGCGCAAGCTTGGCGGAACCGAACGCGTGGACGCCGACACGATCTTCCCGACCGGTTCGACCGGAAAGGCGATCACGGCCGCGGCGCTGGCCGTCCTCGTCGACGACGGCAAGCTAGGCTGGGACGACAAGGTCATCGACCACATGCCGTGGTTCCGCATGTACGACCCGTGGGTCACCAGCGAGATGACCGTGCGCGACCTGCTCGTGCATCGCAGTGGACTCGGCCTGGGCGCGGGCGACCTGATGTTCGTGCCGTCGTCCTCGCGCAGCCGCGCCGACACCGTGCGCGCGCTGCGCCATCTCAAGCCTGCGACGAGCTTCCGCAGCGGTTACGCCTACGACAACCTGCTGTATGCGGTGGCCGGCCAGCTGATCGAGGAAGTCAGCGGGCAGACGTGGGAAGTCTTCACGCGCGAACGCGTGCTCAAGCCTGCGGGCATGGTCGATTCGGTCACCGAACAGGCGGCGCGCTTCGCGAATCCGAACCGCGCGTGGCCGCATGCGCGCACCAGCGGCGTGATGCGCGGCATGGGGCCGCAGGCGGTGCTCGACGAACGCAAGACGCTGGGCGACAACGGCGCACCGGCCGGCGGCCTGTCGTCCAGCGCGAACGACATGGCGCACTGGCTGCAGGTACAGCTGGGCAAGGGCACGTGGACGAATGACGCCGGCGCGCCGGTGAAGGTCTTCAGCGAGGCGCAGTCGAAGCAGATGTGGACGCCCGCGGTGCTCACGCCCACGCCGACCTGGCCCGGCAAGCTCGCGTCCGCGGCGCCGAAGTTCTCGTCCTACGCGCTGGGCTGGAACGTGCGCGATTACCGCGGCGAGAAGATGCTCGACCACGGCGGCGCGGTGTTCGGCGTGCAGGCGTACGTGGCGATGATCCCCGACCGGAACTTCGGCGTCGCGGTGCTGATGAATTCGGAAGACACGCAGGCGATGCGCGGCGTCGCGCTGGAAATCATCGATCACGCGCTCGGCCTGCCGGAAACCGATTGGGTTGCGGCGTTCGACGAGTTCATGGACCTTCGCATCGAAGGCGGCCTCAAGGCACTGGATGCGGCAGCGAAAACGAAGCCGGCGTCGGGCGGCAAGCCGTCGCTTCCGATCGCGCAGTACGCAGGGCGTTACAGCGATGCCTGGTATGGGCCCATCGGGATCACGAACGACAAGGGTGGGCTGCGCATCGACTTCACGCAGACGCCCGGCATGGCCGGCCGCCTCGAGCATGTTCACCACGACACCTTCCGGACCGTGTGGGACGACGCGACCATCGAGCCCGCGTTCGTCACCTTCGGCCTGGGTGCGGAGGGCAAGGTGGATCGCATCACGCTGAAGGCCGCCTCGCCGATCGCGGATTTCAGCTACGACTACCAGGACCTGCTGTTCACGCCGCTCGCCGATGAAGTGAAACAACTACCGAAATGAACGCGCCGCAGCGCGTTGTACCGGCAAACCACGGGCTGTGCTCGTGAATGGGTGGAATCACGCGCGCTGCTGCCAGAACCTGTCAGTGGCCCGTGCCATGATCGCGGCTCCATCGGAAAGGAGCCGTGCCATGTCGATGATCGCGTCCTGCCACTGCGGTGCCACGAAGATCCAGGCGGCCGAAACGCCGCGTTCGGCCAAGCAATGCAACTGCAGTTTCTGCGCGCGCACCGGCGCGGTGTGGGCGTATTACGCGCCGGGCGAGCTGACCTTCCTGTCCCAGGACGACGAGCGCACGTATTCGGCGCGCGGCATGAACCAGCACCATTTCTGCGGTGTCTGCGGCATGCAGACCTGGGGCGACTCGCCGGACTGGGCGTCGGCCTACAACGCCGACGGCAGCGCGAAGGAAGGCTTCACGCCCGGCACGATGCCGACGCAGCGGATCTATGCGATCAACCTGCGGCTCGTCGACGACCTGGACTGGTCGAAGATCGCCATCGAGCAGATGGATGGTCGGAACAACTGGTGAGCGCGTTCACGAGCGCGGCTTCCTTCGGCGGTCATCACGACTTGCAGTGGAAGCAGTTCAACTTTTTGCTGTCATTCCCGCGAAGGCGGGAATCCATCTGTCAGAACCATCACGGTCGACGGAAAGCGTGATGCAACTGACGCATCGATCCCCGCCTTCGCGGGGATGACGTGAGAAGCGCGAATGCGCTGTCGGCCTGGATCCCGGCTTTCGCCGGGATGACGGTGGAGAGACGGACCGGCGAAGCGGTGGAGCGGCGAAGCGGCAGAGCGGGCAACCGGCGACGCGGCGGAGAGCTGACGCGGCGAAGCGAAGCGCCGCGCTCACCCATGCTGCCATTCCCGCGAAGGCGGGAATCCATCTGTCCGACCCATCACGCTCGACGGAAAGTCTGATGCGCCGGACGCATGGATCCCCCCTCCGCGGGGATGCCGAAAAAGGGCGGAGGCGCCGCGGATAAAGCCCGTCTTACCCGTGCCGAGTCCCAAAGATCTTGTCGCCCGCATCCCCCAGGCCCGGAAGGATGTAGCCCACGTCATTCAGGCGTTCATCGACCGACGCGGTGTAGACCTCGACGTCCGGATGCCTGGCTTCCAGCACGCGCAGGCCTTCGGGCGCGGCGACCAGGAACAGGCCCTTGATGCGCCTGCAGCCGGCCGCCTTGAGCATGTCCACCGTTGCGACCAGCGTGCCGCCGGTGGCGAGCATCGGGTCGAGGATCAGCGCCGTGCGCTCGTCCATGCGGCCGGTGAGCTTCTCGTAATAGCCCACCGGTTGCAGCGTGCGCTCGTCGCGCTGCAGGCCGACCACGCCGACTTTCGCGGCGGGAATCAGTTCGAGCACGCCGGGCAGCATGCCCAGGCCCGCGCGCAGGATCGGCACCAGCGTGACCTTCGCGCCCTTGATGCGGCGCGTCGTCACGGGGCCGGCCCAGCCTTCCACGACGGCCTCCTCGGTTTCGAGGTCCGCCGTGGCCTCGTAGGTGAGCAGCGTGGCGACTTCGGAGGCGAGTTCGCGAAACGCCTTCGTGCTGATGTCGCCCACGCGCATCAGGCCGAGCTTGTGCTGCACCAGCGGGTGACGGACTTCGACGACTTTCATGGGCGATACCGGGCGCGGGAAGCCGCCAGTGTGCCTCACGCGCCGTGATCGTCGAAGCCCCTTCCGGGTGGAAGGGGCACGGGCGAACGCCCCATCCGATCAGAACGAGTACCGCATGATCAGCTGGTAAACCCGGCCGGATGACTCGGTCTCAAGCTCGAACTCGTCGTAGTCGCGGTCGAACTGGTCGGCGGCGTTGTCGAACTTGTGGAAGACCTCGTCCTTGTGCGCGTCCAGAAGGTTCGAACCGGTCAGGCGCAGCGACAGGTCGTCGCCGAAGCGCTTCTCGATGAAGACTTCCAGATCGCCGCCGTAATGCGTGCTCACTTCCTCGGCGAGCATGCGCGAGAACGCATCGCCCTGGCGGCGGTAGCTCGCACCGAAGGACATGCCCCATTCGGGGAGGTCCTGGATGAAGCCGACGTTGTAGACGTACTTCGCCTGGTTGTTGAAACGGCGCTCGCCGAAGTCGTCCTTCACGTCGCTGTCGAGCCACGAGTAGTTCACGAACAGGCCCGTGTCCGGCAGGCCCAGCGCGGTGAGCGGCGTCGACAGATCGAACTCGATGCCGTACACGCTGCCGTCGCCGACGTTGCGCGCGGTGTAGACGAAGCTGTCCGGATCGAACTGCGGATAGCCGGGCGTGGTCGGCGTCGCGCCCGGATTCTCGTCGAGGAAGTCCTCCACTTCATCCTCGTAGTCGCCGATCGCGGTCGAACTCGGCTCGCCCGTGTTGACGATCTCGATCAGGTCCTTCACGTCGCGATAGAACACGTTCACACCGAACACGCCGCGCGCGCCGAGGCGACGTTCGTAGCCGAAATCCACGCCCCAGGCGCGCTCGGGATCGAGTGTCGGATTGCCGGTGAAGTCGTTGTCGCCGAATTCTTCTTCCAGCGTGAGCGGCAGGATCTGGTCGAAGTTCGGACGACGCACCGTGCGGCCGACGGAGAACAGCAGGCGGTCGGCGCCGGTGAAATCCCACTTCAGGTGCGCCGACGGCAGCAGCGTGTTGTAGTCGTTGCTTGCGGCCTCGTCATCGAACGCGACGTCCACATCGGTCGTCTCGTAGCGAAGGCCCGCTTCCCACGCCAGCGCGCCTGCGGTGCCGGAGAACATCAGGTACGGATCGACGCGCGTCTCGTCGATACGGCTGTCGTTGCGGTCGAACTCGTCGTACGGCGGCAGCGCGGCGCCTTCCTCGTCGGTGTCGACCTCGCTGACCTGGAGCGTGGTATCGCGGCGCTTGTCCAGGTAGTTCACGCCGAACTCCATCGTCGCGCCACCCACGCCGCGCTTGTGCGAGAGCTTGAACGAGCCTTCGCTGTCGCGCGTGTCGGTCAGCGTGCGCGTGCCTTCGCGTTCGTCGAACGACGGCGGCATGTCCTCGTCGTCGAAACCGCTTTCCTCCTCGGTGGAACGCGTGTCGTCGTCGAAGCGCGCGTAATCGATGTCGAATTCCGTACGACCGCCGGCCATGTCGAACGCGTATTCCACGCCGAGCGACCAGTTGTCCTGCCTGATCTTCTCGACCTGGTCGTTGATCGACAGCAGGTTGTCGCGGTCGGTGCTGGTCGGGTCGTTGTATTCGACCGAATGCTCGGTCTCGGTGCGGTCGGTGCGCACGTAGAAGCCATCCACCGAAAGCCGACCGGTGCCGATGTCGCGCGTGTACGACAGGTTGGCCGAATAGTCGTCGCCGTCGCGCGTGTCGTCCTGGTCTTCGCGATCGACGAAGTCGCCGCCGGGCTCTTCGAAGCGGTCGCTGCGCTTGACCTTCGGGTTGTAGCGGCCCTGCACGTTGAAGCCGCCGAGCAGGCGGCCGCCGCCGACTTCGCCGCTGGCGACGGCGCCGTAGGTCGGCTTGACCTCGCCGTCGTCGAAGCGCAGCGCGCCCAGGCGCACGTACTTTCCGTCGAACTCGTACGCGTCGCGCAGCACGATGTTCAGCGCGCCCGCGACCGCGTCGCCCGAGCGGTTCGCGCTGGTGCTGCGGATGATCTCGATGCGCTCGACGAGTTCGGCCGGGATGCGGTCGACGAAGAACGAGCGGTCGTTGCCCGCGCCCGGCACCTTCTTGCCGTTGATGAGGATCTGCGTATAGCCCGGATCCAGGCCGCGCAGCTGGGCGCCGTCGTACTCGAGCACGTCGGACACGAATGCCACGCTCGGCACGCGCTTGAGCATGTCGCCGACGGTCAGCGGTTCGAAACGCTGGAAGTACTCAAGGTCATACGAGAGCACCGGCGCGACCGAATCGGTGCGGTTGCGGTACGCGATGTCCGCCTGCACGACGACCGAATCCAGCTGCTTCGGATCCGGCGACGCATCGGCCGGCGCCTCGGCGGCGACAGCGGTATTGAAGGCGGCAGCAAGGCTCATCGGCGCGATCAGTGCGCACACCAGCGCACGCGACATCGCCGCGGCCAGCACGTTACGTTTCATCGAAGTGGCATCCCCAGGTAATGGAAGGCGGCAGGCGACACGCCCCCTGCGGCCGCCCAAGCCGCGTTTTGTAGCCGCGGCGCATGGCGGAAACATGACAACGTGCGCACGCGCCGCATGACACGCGAGCGTCACAATGCGCGCGTAGAAATTCGCGGTTTGTTACGACGGCTCAGGGGAAGGCATGTCCGATTCGATGAAGATGCGATGGGCCGCGCTGGCGCTCGCATGTGGTTTGACCGCGTGTGCGACGACGAGCACCGCACCGGTGGCGCAGCACGATCGCGAGCCTGATGAGGCGATGGAAGTCGATCCGCTGCTCGCGCAGGCGGGCATCGCACACCAGGTCGTGGCCGAAGCGTTCCTCACTGCGTCCACGCCGAATGAGAACGTCGATTCGCCCGCCAGCTGGCGGGCGCCGGACGGCAAGCGCTGGCTGATCGCGACCGGCAAGGCGAGCGACCGCCTCATCGTGTACGACGGCGACACCGGCGCGACGCTGCGCACCGTCAGCGGCCCCGGCACCGCGCTGGGCCAGCTGCAACGGCCCAATGGCATCAGCGTGATCGACCACTACGTGCTCGTCGTCGAACGCGACAACCATCGCGTTCAGATGTTCCAGCTGCCGGATTTCAAGCCGCTGCTCGCGTTCGGCGCCGACGACCTGAAGCAGCCGTACGGACTATGGGTGCGTGCGCAGCGCGACAGCTACGAGGTCATCGTGAGCGACAACTACATGTCGCCGCAGAACGAGGACGTGCCGCCGCCGCTGGCCGAACTCGACAAGCGCTTCAAGCGTTACCAGCTGCGCCGTGTGCCGGACGGCTGGCAGGCGCGGCTGATGGAAACCTTCGGCGACACGGGTGAAGCGGGCGCGATCCGCATCGCCGAGTCGGTGTTCGGCGACATCCGCCACGATCGCCTGCTGCTGGCCGAAGAGGACATCGCCACGGGCACGCGCATTCGCGAGTACGGCCTGGACGGCACGTACCGCGGTCGCGATATCGGAGCCGACCTGTTCAAGGCGCAGGCCGAAGGCATGGCGCTGTATCGCTGCGAGGGGGGTGCGGGTTACTGGATTGCCACCGACCAGTTCAAGGATCGCAGCCTGTTCCACGTATTCGATCGCGTGACGCTGCAGCACCAGGGCGCGTTCGCCGGCAACAAGACGGCCAACACCGACGGCGTGTGGCTCGACCAGAGCGGCGACAAGCGTTTCCCGCAGGGCGTGTTCTACGCGGTGGACGACGACCAGGCGGTCGCGGCGTTCGACTGGCGCGACATCGCGCGTGCGCTGTCGTTGCCGGCGTGCAAGGCGGAGTGACGTCCGTCCGCGATGTCAGGCAGCTGCTCGCGCACATGGCGTTCGCGAGCAGGGCGCTGGCCGCGCGGGTGCAGAACGAAGTCGTTTGCTGTCATCCCCGCGAAGGCGGGGATCCATCCATCCGCGTCATCACGGCTGCGGAAAGGCTGCCATCGCTGGGCGATGGATTGCCCCTTCGTGGGAATGACGGCGAAGAAAGAGTAGTGCGTAAGAGCAGGCGAAGACGGCGGGTGTGGGGGCACCCGCCGCCTTCGCGGCGGCGTCCGGGGGAGGTCAGGCCGCCGCTGCCTGCTGCGCGCGGGGGCCTTCCCGCAGCGCACGAGCGACCATCGCGACCAGCAGGTTGATTTCCTCGCTGGTGATGGTGAAGGTGGGGGTGAAGCGCAGCGAATTCGCGCCGCCGTGGATGACGCCGATGCCCTGTTCGCGCAGCCACTCTTCCGTCGAGCCGGTGCCGTAGCACTTGAACTGCGGCGAGAGTTCGCACGAGAACAGCAGGCCGGTTCCCTGCACCTTGGTGATCATGCCGCCGAGTTCGGCCTTGAGCTTTTCCAGCTTCTGCAGCGACTCGACGCCGCGCGCGCGGATGTTCTCGCGAAGTTGCGGCGTCACCTGCGCCAGCACCGCGCAGGCGACATCGAGCGCGCGCGGGTTGGTCGTCATCGTGTTGCCGTACAGGCCCTTCTTGTAGAGCTGCGCGGCCTGCGCGCCGACGGCGAGCACCGACAGCGGGTACTGGCCGGCGTTGAGCGCCTTCGAATAGGTTTCCATGTCCGGCGGATCGAGCTGCTCGAAGCCGGGGTAATCGATGATCGACAGCACGCCATGCGCACGCAGGCCGGCCTGGATCGAATCCACCAGCAGCAACGCGCCATGCGAACGGGTCAGCTCGCGCGCGGCGGCATAGAACGCCGGCGGCACGCTGCGGCCCGGATCGCCTTCGCCCATGACCGGTTCCAGGAACATCGCCTCGATGAACCAGCCGTTCGCGTCGGCATCGGCGAACACCTTCTTCAGCGCGTCGACATCGTAGGGCTCGACGGTGAGCACCGAATCCTCGCCGCGGAAGCTCGCCAGGTGCTGCAGGTAGGTCTTGCGCGAGGAGTCCGAATACAGCGCCGGGCGTTCGGTGCGGCCGTGGAAGCTGCCCTTCACCACGACGCGCTTGATCGTGCGCCCCGCGTGGCGACCGCCGGTGTCGGTCATCAGCTTGGTGTTGGCATCGGCGATGCGCGCGGCGAGCGAGACCGATTCGGAACCGGAATTCAGGCAGAAGAACTTCTCGTACGGACAGCCGCCGCGTTCGGCGCCGATGGCGGCGCGCAGCGCCTGGTCGAAGCGCAGCTGCGACAGCGAGGGCGTCATGATGTTGGCCATCGCCTGCGGGCGGGCCATCGCGGCCAGCACGGGCTTGGGCGCATGGCCGAAGCCGAGCATTCCGTAGCCGCCCGAATCGTGCAGCACGGCGCCCTTCAGCGTGACCACCCAAGGGCCGCGCGCGACGAGCGCGACGTACGGGTTCACCGCGTCGTCGGGATAGAAATTGACGTAACCGCCCTGGACGGCGTGCACCTGGGCGTCTTCATCGAGCTCCAGCAGGTCGGCGAAGTCGTCCTTCACGCGCTGGTATTCCTGCTCGGCCGCTTCGATCGCTTCGATCAGCTCGGCATGCGTGTGGGCGAAGCGCGAGATGGTCGCGTCATCCAGGCCGTGGGTACGGCGGCGGCCACCATGGGCGCGCAGGGGGGCGAGACGGTCGATGACGGCCATGAGGTCCTCCGGGGTCGAAACAGGGGGGGTGACCCGTCCATTATCTGGATTAAATCGTCGATAGACAGTACGGATTTGTACGAATTCGTGGATAATTTCGTCGTTTCGACGAAATGTGAAGGCGAATCGTGAAGATCACCGATGCCGACCAGCAAGTGCTCTCGGTCCTGCGCGAGAACGCCCGCGCCTCGACGGCGGACATCGCGCGACGGCTGAAGCTCTCGCGCACCACCGTCCACAGCCGGATCGATCGCCTGGAACGCGAGGGCGTCATCCAGGGCTACACGGTGCGCGTCCACGACGCCGCCGAGCGCGGCTACCTCCGCGCCCACATCATGATCACCGTCCTGCCCAAGCGGGCGCCGTCTGTCGCCGCCGCGCTGCACGCGATGCCGGAAGTGCGTGCGCTGCATTCGGTGAGCGGGCCCTTCGACCTGGTGGCGCTGGGCGTGGCGCCGTCGGTGGAGGCGATGGACGAGTTGACCGACCGCATCGGCGCCATCGACGGCGTGGAGCGGACGACGTCGGCGATCGTGCTGTCGGCGAAGTTCGAGCGGTGAGGGTTTGAGCAGCGGCGGCTTGGGGCGGACGCTGACGTTGAGCCCCTCTCCCGCCGGGAGAGGGGTTGGGGTGAGGGGCGGGGCATGCGGCCATGCTCGCCCTCGCGATGTCCCTGTTGACCGCCCGAAAAATCAAAATGGATTCCAGCTTTCGCTGGAATGACGGCCAAGCCGGGAGTGCCCGAGCGCCATCAGCCTGGATCCCGGCGTTCGCCGGGATGTCGAACAAGGCGGAACAAGCCGCCTCGCCCGAACCCCATACAATAGCCAACCCCCTCCCGCGCCCGACCGGCCTGTCTCGCCGGCCCAACGCCTTGAAGAAATCCGACTTCCACTACGACCTGCCGCCGGAGCTGATCGCCCAGGCGCCGCTGCCCGAGCGTTCGGCCAGCCGCCTGCTGGTGGTGCCGCCCACGCGCGGCAATGCCTTCGACAGCGGCTTCCAGGATCGCGTCTTCCGTGACCTGCCCGACCTGCTGCAGCCCGGCGACCTGCTGGTGTTCAACGACACCCGCGTGATCCCGGCGCGCCTGTACGGGCAGAAGACCACCGGCGGCCGCGTGGAAATCCTGATCGAGCGCATGCTCGGCGGTTTCGAGGTCCGCGCGCAGCTGGGCGTGAGCAAGTCGCCGAAGGAAGGCGCGCGCATCGCGCTCGACGCCGGTGGCGAGGCGGAGGTGCTCGGCCGGGACGGCGAGTTCTACCGCCTGCGGTTCCACATCGACGAATCGCTGGAGAAGTACCTGCTGCATGCCGGCCGCCTGCCGCTGCCGCCGTACATCCAGCGCGAGGCTGGCACGGACGACGACACCCGGTACCAGACCGTTTTCGCGCGCGAGGTCGGCGCCGTCGCCGCGCCCACCGCCGGGCTGCATTTCGACGAAGCTCTGCTGGACGCGCTGAAGGCGCGCGGCGTCGAGTTCGGCCACGTGACGCTGCACGTCGGCGCCGGCACGTTCCAGCCGGTGCGCGTGGACGAACTCGACCAGCACGTCATGCACAGCGAATGGCTGAACGTCGGCGCGGCGCTGATCGAACAGATCCGTCGCACGCGCGCGGCGGGCGGTCGCGTGATCGCGGTCGGCACGACGGTCGTTCGCGCGCTGGAAAGCGCGATGCGCCGCAACGACGACGGCGAGGGCGAACTCCAGCCGTACGCCGGCGAGACGCGCCTGTTCATCCTGCCCGGCTACCGCATCCGCTCGGTGGATGCGCTGATCACCAATTTCCACCTGCCCGAGAGCACCCTGCTGATGCTTGTTTCCGCCTTCGCCGGCAAGGCGCGCGTGTTCGCCGCCTACGACCACGCCATCGCGGAGCGCTACCGCTTCTTCTCCTACGGCGACGCGATGCTGCTGTTCCCGCAGTCGCACGATGAAAGGGAGCAGGCCGAATGAGCCGGCTGTCCTTCGAACTGTTGCGCACGGACGGCGCCGCGCGTCGCGGCCGCCTGACCTTCCCGCGCGGCACGGTGGAAACGCCGACGTTCATGCCGGTGGGCACCTACGGCTCGGTCAAGGGCGTGCTGCCCGAGCAGGTCCGCGAACTCGGCGCGGAAATGATCCTCGGCAACACCTTCCACCTGTACCTGCGGCCGGGCCTGGACGTCATCGGCGACCACGGCGGGCTGCATCGCTTCACCGGCTGGAACGGGCCGATCCTGACCGACTCGGGCGGATTCCAGGTCTTCTCGCTGGCGCACAAGCGCAAGATCACCGAACAGGGCGTGACCTTCGCCGCGCCGACCGACGGCAGCAAGGTCTTCCTCGGGCCGGAGGAAAGCATGCGGATCCAGAAGGTGCTGGATTCGGACGTCGTCATGATCTTCGACGAATGCACGCCGTACCCGGCCACGGAGGACGTCGCGCGGCGCTCGATGGAACTGAGCCTGCGCTGGGCCGAGCGCAGCAAGCGCGCGCATGAGGGCAGCGACGCGGCGCTGTTCGGCATCGTGCAGGGCGGGGTGCATGAAGCGCTGCGCACGCGTTCGGCGGCGGCGCTCGTCGACATCGGTTTCGACGGGTACGCCATCGGCGGCCTCGCCGTGGGCGAGCCGGAAGCCGAGCGCAACCACATGCTCGAACACACCTGCCCGCAGCTTCCGGCCGACCAGCCGCGCTACCTGATGGGCGTGGGCCGCCCGGAGGACCTGGTCGAAGGCGTCGCGCGCGGCATCGACATGTTCGATTGCGTGATGCCTACCCGCAACGCCCGCAACGGCCACTACTTCACCTCCTTCGGCACGGTGCGCGTGCGCAACGCCAAGTACGAGCGCGACCTGCGCCCGATCGAGGAGGGCTGCGACTGCTACACCTGCCGCAACGGCTTCACCCGCAGCTACCTGCGCCACCTGGACCGCTGCAACGAGATGCTCGGGCCGATGCTGGGCACCCTGCACAACCTGCGCTACTACCAGCGCCTGATGGCGCAGATGCGCGAGGCCATCGCGCAGGGAACCTTCGCCGCCTTCCGCGAGTCCTTCTACGCCTCGCGGACGCCGGAATAGGGATCCGCGCACGGTTTACGCATGACCCGCACGGGGAGGGCGGGAGCAGCGCAGGGCAGGGGCGGGACGGATCTTCCGGCCGTCCGGGGCCCGCCTGCCGCCCCGTGGCATAATCCCCCGCTATTTTTCGATCAGGACGACCGTCATGAATCTGCTCGACCTCGTGATTTCCCCCGCCTACGCCCAGGCCGCCCCGCAGGCTGGCGCCGGCGGCTTCGGCATGTCGCTGCTGTTCCCCATCCTGCTGATCGCGGTCATGTACTTCCTCATGATCCGCCCGCAGATGAAGCGCCAGAAGGAACACCGCGCGATGCTGGAGAAGCTCTCCAAGGGCGACGAAGTCATCACCAACGGCGGCATCGCCGGCACGGTGAGCGACATTGGCGAGAACTTCATCACCGTGGAGATCGCCGACAACGTGCGCATCCGCGTGCAGAAGGGCGCCATCGCCAACGTGCTGCCCAAGGGCACCCTGAAGTCGGCGTAAGCCCGCTTTCCCGATCCCACCTGAGCGTGCGCCCCCGGGCGCGCGCGGAATGCCGCGATGCTTGAATTTCCTAAGTGGAAATATTTCCTGATCCTGCTCGTACTCGGCCTGGGCGTGCTGTATGCGCTGCCCAACGTCTACCAGAAGGATCCTTCCGTACAGATCACGGCCAACCGCAGCGGCCAGCTCGATGAAGCCCTGCGCACGCGCGTCAAGGCCGAGCTCGCCCAGGCCGGCATCACGCCGCGCTCGGTGGAGATCGAAGGCGACAACCTGATGGTGCGCCTGCCGTCGCTGGACGCGCAGAGCAAGGCCAACAACACCCTGCGCACCTCGCTCGGCGAGAACTACACCGTCGCGCTGAACCTCGCCTCGACCGTGCCGGACTGGCTGGCCAACCTCGGCGGCAAGCCGATGGTGCTGGGCCTGGACCTCCAGGGCGGCGTGCACTTCGTGATGCAGGTCGACCAGCGCGCCGCGCTGGAAAAGCGCGTCGACGCCTATGCCGAAGACATCCGCGTGAGCCTGCGCGACGCCAAGATCGCCTACCAGTCGGTCGAGCGTCGTCCGGACAACAGCATCCTCGCGATGCTCGCCCCGGGCCAGGACGCCGAGCGCGCGCGCAACGAGCTCGCCCGCCTGATGCCGGTGCTCAACTTCGACGTCACCGGCAACAACGTGGCGGTCACGATCCCCGAGGCGGAGCTGCGTGCCATCGCCGCCGGCGCCATCGAGCAGAACGTCACCACGCTGCGCAACCGCGTCAACCAGCTGGGCGTGGCCGAGCCGATCATCCAGCGCCAGGGCGAGGACCGCATCGTCGTCCAGCTGCCGGGCGTGCAGGACACGGCCGAAGCCAAGCGCCTGATCGGCGCCACCGCGACGCTGGAATTCCGCGCCGTCGTCGATGGCGACGCGATGGAAGCCAAGCGCACCGGCGTCATGCCGCCGGGCGCGCGCCTTTACACCATCCGCAACACCGACCAGCCGGTGCTGCTGAGCAAGCGCGTGCTGGCCTCGGGCGACCAGATGGTCGGCGCGAAGGTCGGCCGCGACCAGAATGGCCTGCCGGCGGTGGACATCACGCTCAACAGCATCGCTGGCCAGCGCATGTTCGACTTCACCAGCGAGAACGTCGGCAAGCTGATGTCGGTGGTGTACATCGAGCGCATCCCGACCGTGACCATGGTCAACGGCCAGGAAGTGCGCAGCGTGCGCGTGCAGGAAGAGGCGCTGTCGCCGACCCGCATCGCCGGTGTGTTCGGCAAGAACTTCCAGACCACCGGTCTCGAGAAGGTCGAGGCCGAGACGCTGGCCAAGCTGCTCAGCGCCGGTTCGCTCGCCGCGCCGATGGACTTCGTCGAGGAACGCATCATCGGCCCGAGCCTGGGCGCGGAGAACGTCGAGCGCGGCATCACCGCCGTGCTGTACGCCTTCGTGTTCACGCTGGCCTTCTTCACCATCTACTACCGCATGTTCGGCGTGATCACCTCGGTCGCGCTGCTGATGAACCTGCTGATCGTGGTGGCGGTGATGTCGATGTTCGGCGCGACGATGACGCTGCCGGGCTTCGCCGGCCTTGCGCTGTCGGTCGGCCTCTCGGTCGACGCGAACGTGCTGATCAACGAGCGAATCCGCGAGGAGCTGCGCCACGGCGTGCCGCCGAAGGCGGCGATCGCGGCCGGTTACGAGAAGGCGGGCGGCACCATCATGGACGCCAACCTGACCGGCCTGATCGTGGGCGTGGCGCTGTACGTGTTCGGCACCGGCCCGCTGAAGGGCTTCGCGCTGACCATGATCATCGGCATCTTCGCCTCGATGTTCACCGCGATCACCGTGTCGCGCGCGCTGGCGCAGCTGATCTACGGCAACCGCAAGAAGCTCAAGTCCGTGGCCATCTGACCGGGTGAGAACGAATCAATGAAACTTTTCCCGCTTCATCTCATCCCCAACGACACCAAGATCGACTTCCTGCGTACGCGCTACGTGTCGATGACGATCACGGTGCTGCTGTTCATCGCCTCGCTGGTGGTCATCGGCACGTACGGCTTCAAGAAGGAGGCCTACGCGCTGGAGTTCACCGGCGGCACGCTGGTGGAAACCACGTTCCAGAAGCCGGCCGACGTCGACCAGGTCCGCGAGAACCTGGCGAGGGCCGGCTTCGAGAACGCCCAGGTGCAGGCGTTCGGCGGCGGCAACGGCCTGATGATCCGCCTGCAGCCGCACGGCGAGAGCAACAACGCCACCGGCAGCCAGTCGATCGCCAACCAGGTGGTCAAGGCAGTGTCCACCGAGGAGAACCCGGCGCGCGTGCAGCGCAGCGAGTTCATCGGCCCGCAGGTCGGCGCCGACCTGGTGCGCGACGGCATCTACGCCACGGCGTTCATGCTCATCGGCTTCCTCATCTACATCGCGTTCCGCTTCGAGTGGAAGTTCGCGGTGGTGGCGAGCCTGACGGCGTTCTTCGACCTGATCGTCACCGCGGCCTACATCTACATCAGCGGCCGCGAGTTCGACCTGACCGTGCTGGCCGGCCTGCTGTCGGTGATGGGCTTTGCGATCAACGACATCATCGTGGTCTTCGACCGCGTGCGAGAGAACTTCCGCACGTTGCGCGTGGATTCGATCGAAGTGCTGAACCGCTCGATCAACCAGACGCTGTCGCGAACGGTGATCACGGCGGTGATGTTCTTCCTGTCGGCCTACGCGCTCTACCTGTACGGCGGCTCGTCCATGGAAGGCCTCGCGCTGACGCACATGATCGGCGCGGCGATCGTGGTCTTCTCGACGATCCTGGTAGCCGTGCCGATGCTCGCCATCGGCCCGTTCAAGGTGAGCAAGCAGGACCTGCTGCCCAAGGCGAAGGACGAGGCCGCGCTGGCGCGTCGTCCGTAAGCCTGCTGCAAAGCCGTTCCGGGAAAGGGCCGCCTTGTGCGGCCCTTTCTTTTTCGGGACTCCGCCGCCTTGTGCGGCCCTTTTCTTTTCGGGATGGCGTCGTCGCGTCATCGAAGCGTCACCGTCCCGGGGCACCCTGATGCCCCCGATCTGCCCCGATCGGGCGGCCGGGAAAAACTGAGACTCAAGTCACATCAAAGACGGCCGATACCGAGTCGAACCCACACCGACTCGCCCCGATGCCACTGCCCGACGCCCACCGCGCCGCCGCAACCACCGCTTCCCCACACCGCAGATCGACGGCGTCCGCCAGCGCCTGGCAGGGATTGCGCGGCTCGCTGGGCCGGCGGATCGGGCTGCCGCTGGTCGCCACGATGGTCCTGATGATGGCGGGTCTGACCGTGATGGTCAGCCACTACGCCGCGCAGGCCGTCGAGACGCGCGCCCGCGACGACCTGCGGTCGGCCGCCTCGATCCTGCGCGACAACATCGCGACCTACGAGCAGAGCCTGACCGAATCGACGGCGACCCTGGGCGGTGCATTGCAGGCCGCGCTGTCCGGCGGGCCGGTGGCCCTGACGCAATCGAAGGACGGCGCGCCGCTGCTGTCGCTGCAGGGCCAGGCGGTCGACGCGACCTTCGCCGCCGTCGATCGCTTCACCGCCGACACCGGCGCCGTCGTGACGATCTTCGCCCGCGACGGCGACGACTTCGTCCGCGTCTCGACCTCGCTGCGCAACGAGAAGGGCGAGCGCGTCATCGGCACCAAGCTCGCGCACGATTCGCCTGCCTACGCGCCGATCGCGAAGAACCAGCCGTACACCGGCAAGACGCGCCTGTTCGGGCGCGACTACATGGTCCATTACCGCCCGCTGCTCGACGACGCCGGCGCGCTCGTCGGCGTGCTGTTCGTCGGCAAGGAATACGGTGCCGAGCTGACCGCGTTGAAGGAACGCACGCGCGCCATGCACATCGGCGAGCACGGCCATTTCCTCGTGGTGGAAACCTCGAAGGACGGCGTGGAAACGCTCGCGATCCATCCGGCCGCCGAGGGCGCCGCGCTCTCCGACCTCGTCGATCCCGCGGGCCTGAAGTCGTTGCGCGAGGCGATCGCGGCCGGTCGCGGCATCGCCACCGTCGACCTCGCGGCGAAGCCGAACGCCGAGGCGGAGCCGACCCTCGTCGCCGTGGAAACCTTCCCCGACTGGAAATGGGCCGTCGTGGCCGCCGAACCGGTCTCGCAGATCGCCGCCTCCACGCACGCGCTGGTGGCGATGATCGCCGTCGCCTCGTTCATGACGCTGCTGGTCATCCTCGCGGTGTCGTGGTGGTGCGTGCGCCGGATCGTCACGCAGCCGCTGGAGCAGGTGGCGCGGCTCGCCGACGACGTCGCGCAGGGCCGCTTCGATGGCGCGATGCCGCCGCCGCGGCACGACGAACTCGGCCGTCTCCAGCAGGCGATGGGCCGCATGCGCGAGCGCGTGCAGTCGGTCATCGCCGCGCAGCGCGAGATGTCGCAGCGCCACGAGGTCGGCCAGATCAGCTTCCGCATGGACGACGCCGCGTTCCCGGGCCAGTACGGCGAGATGGTGCGCGACACCAACGCGCTCGTCGCGGCGCACATCGAGGTGAAGATGCAGCTGGTGGACGTCATGCGGCATTACGCCGTGGGCGACCTGTCCATCGACATGGACCGCCTGCCCGGTGAGAAGGCCGTGCTCACGCAGACCATGGATACGGTGAAGGCCAACCTGTCGGCGATCAACGACGAGATCAAGCGCCTGGCCGCCGCCGCCGCCGCGGGCGAGTTCGGCGTGCGTGGCGATGCCGCGCGCTTCGAGCACGACTTCCGCGCGATGGTCGACGGCCTCAACGCGATGATGTCGGTGAGCGATGCGAACCTCGATCAGGTCTCGCGCCTGCTGCGTGCCATCGCGCGCGGCGACCTCACCGCGCGCATGCACGGCGAGTTCCATGGCGTGTTCGCCCGCATGCGCGACGATGCGGACGCGACCGTCGCGCAGCTGACGGGCATCGTCGGGCGCATCCAGCACGCGTCGGACGCGATCGACGGTGCCGCGGCGGAAATCGCCGCCGGCAACGCCGACCTGTCGCGTCGCACCGAGCAGCAGGCTGCGAGCCTGGAGGAAACGGCCGCGTCGATGGAGGAACTGACTTCGACCGTTCGCCAGAACGCCGAATCCGCGCGCCAGGCCAACCAGTTCGCGATCGACGCCGCCAGCGTCGCCGCGCAGGGCAGCCACGTGGTCGGCCAGGCGGTGACGACCATGCGCGAGATCGAAACGGCTTCGCACCGCATCGCCGAAATCATCGGCACCATCGACGGCATCGCGTTCCAGACCAACATCCTCGCGCTCAACGCCGCGGTGGAAGCCGCGCGCGCCGGCGAGAGCGGTCGCGGCTTCGCGGTCGTCGCCTCGGAAGTGCGCGCGCTGGCGCAGCGTTCGGCCAACGCGGCGAAGGAGATCAAGACGCTGATCGAAGCGTCGGTGGAAAAGGTCAACGACGGCTCGGCGCTGGTGAATCGCGCCGGCGCGACGATGGACGACATCACGACATCGGTGCGCCGCGTCACCGACATCATGGCCGACATCTCCACCGCATCGCAGGAACAGAGCGCGGGCATCGACCTGGTGAGCGGCGCGATCACGAGCATGGAAGAGGGCACGCAGCAGAACGCGGCGCTGGTCGAGGAAGCGTCCGCATCGGCGCACAGCATGGAGGAACAGGCGCGGGCGCTCGCCGGCGCGGTGCGTCAGTTCGTGCTCGCCGATACACCGGCGGTCACGCGCGCGGCGGCCTGACCAACGTTCGGGAATGGAGCCTTCGGGCACGCATCGCTGGAGCGCGCCTTCGTTGGGGAGCGAAGGCGCGCTCGCGATGCGGGTTCGGTTTGGTGTGCGCTGTCGCGCGGGGCACCGGGTCGTGGTGAACCATGTCACCGTTATTCCGGCCGAAGCGTCGCGATGGCCGAGATCGGCGGCGGCGCATCGCTGCGTGACAGCGCTCCTGTGTGACGGCGCCCAACTTCACCGTCATCCCGGCGAAAGCCGGGACCCAGGCCCAAGCGCCAGCGCACTCTTGTGCCGGTAATCCACTTCACCGTCATCCCGGCGAAGGCCGGATCCAGGCCCGTAACGTTCGGGCACTCCGACTACGGTGACCGACCTCACCGTCATTCCAGCGAAAGCTGGAATCCATCGTGATGTTGCCTTTGCCTTTGCTCTTGCTCTTGCTCGTCATTCCCGCGAAGGCGGGAATCCATGGACTTTCCACGCTTTCCCCGTAGTCCGGCAAAGCAAAGAAGAATCACCCGCCAAGCTTCCGATCGCCTGCGGCGCTCGGGTCACTTTTCTTTGCTCGCACAAAGAAAAGTAACCCAAAGAAAGTGCGTACAAGTCCAACCCAGTCCTACGACCGGAAAGCAAAAGGGCGCGTTCGCGATTCGCCATCCATGGCTCAGCGCTCACCGCCGCACATCCTGTGCGGCGCCCTTCGGGGCTAGCGACGGATAGGCTGTTCGACAGCAACAGCAACAGCGACAGCAACAGCGACAGCAACAGCGACAGCAACAGCGACAGCAACAGCGACAGCAACAGCAGATGGATTCCAGCTTTCGCTGGAATGACGGTGAGATGGTTCGCCGTTGATGGCGTACCTGAACGTTGCAAGCCTGAAACCCAGCCTCTGCAGGGCTGGACGGGACTTGCCTTGAGCCCCTCTCCCAGCGGGAGAGGGGTTGGGGTGAGGGGCAACGAAGCCGTAGCGGTGAACTAACCGTGTCTTACAGCGCTGCGCTGCTGCTTCCCGTCGCGAATGCAAGGACGAAATGGACTCCAGTTTTCTGGAAGACGGCGCATAGGTGCGCGCCAAAATATTCCCGAACTGCATCCCGACCAAATAAAAAGCCGCGCAATGCGCGGCTTTTCGTAACGACACGAACGGGACGCGACCGATCAATCAAACGCCGCCGCATACCCCGTGTTGACGATCTTCTGCTGCAGCAGGTCGGCGACCTTGAGGTTGCCTGCGACGAGCTGGCGCGTGGCCAGGCCGCGGTTGTCCATCGGGCCGGTGGTGCGGCCGCGGAAGTCGCTGACCTTGCCGCCCGCCTCGCGCACCAGCAGCACGCCGGCGGCGATGTCCCACGGCTTCACGCCGGCCTCGAAGTACGCGTCGGCGCGACCGCAGGCGACGTACGCCAGATCCAGGGCGGCCGAACCGGTGCGGCGGATGTCCTCCGCCTCCAGCAGCAGGTTGTCGATGCACTTGAGCTGCGCGGACACGCGCTCGCGTTCGCGCGGCGGGAAGCCGGTCAGCACCATCGCGCCGCCGAGTTCCTTGCGGTCGGCCACGCGGATGCGGCGCTCGTTGAGCGTCGCGCCGCTGCCGCGGCTGGCGGTGAACAGGTCGTTGCGCAGCGGGTCGAAGATGACTGCGTGGATCGGCTCGCCGTTTTCCACCAGCGCGATCGACACGCAGAAATGCGGGATGCCGTGCAGGTAGTTGCTGGTGCCGTCGAGCGGATCGATCACCCAGGTGAAGCGGTTGTGGCCGATCGAGCCGGTTTCCTCGCCCAGGATCGCGTAGTCCGGCGTGGAGCGGCGGAATTCCTTGATGATCTCCTTCTCCGCCAGGCCGTCGACTTCGCTGGCGTAGTCCATCCGGTCCTTCTCGATGATGTTCAGGGCGTCGAGCTTGTTCATGTGGCGCAACAGCACGTTGCCGGCGGAGCGGGCGGCCTTGACCATGAGGGTGATTGCGGGTTTCTGCATGGGTACGGCGCCTCGTTCGGGGGACGGGGGAGAATGGACTGGCGGGGGTGAAAGAGCGTCGCCGGCGCTGTGGCCGGGGCGCGGAGTTTACCATTGCGCGCCATGAGTTCCGAATCGAAATCCGTGAATCCTTCCCATACGCCCGCACAGCGCCTGCGCATCGTCCTGGTCGGCACCCAGCATCCCGGCAACATGGGCTCCGCCGCCCGGGCCATGAAGACCATGGGCCTGGCCCGCCTGGTCCTGGTCGCCCCGGAAAAACGTCCCAACGAGGAGTCCTACGCGCTGGCCGCCGGCGCCGACGACGTGCTGGGCGACGCGGTGATCTGCGAGACGCTGGCCGAAGCGGTCGCCGACTGCCGCCTGGTCCTGGGCTGCACCGCGCGCAGCCGCCGCGTCCAGCTGGAGGAACTGATGCCCCGCGACGCCGCGAGCCGCGCCGTAGCGCAGGCCGCCGGCGGGGCGGAGGTCGCGCTGGTCTTCGGCCGCGAACGTACGGGCCTGACCAACGAGGAGCTCCAGCTCTGCCACGCTGCCGTGCACATCCCGGCCAATCCGGACTACAGCTCGCTGAATCTTGCCGCCGCCGTGCAGGTGCTGAGCTACGAGCTGCGACTGGCGCTGCTCGAAGGCGCCTCGGCCGAAGGGGAAAGCGCAGGCAGCGAAGACCCGCGCGACCTGCCGGCCTCGCACGCCGAGATGGAAGGCTTCTTCGCGCAGCTGGCCGAAACCCTGGACGCGATCGATTTCCACAAGGGGCGCGCGCCCGAGTCGGCGATGCGCAAGCTGCGCCGGCTGTACCTGCGCGCCGGTCTGGATGCGCGCGAGGTCCGGATCCTGCGCGGGATCCTGGCCGACGCGCAGCGCATGGCAATGCTCGCCGGGTCAAAACGCTGATCTGCTGATGGCCGGGCGGTTTGCCGTTTCGGGTCGCACGCCTTTCGATTACGCTGCCGGACGGCATCCCGATGGGTCGTCGTTCTTGATCGCCAGCCTGCGTCGTACCGCCCTGTTGACCCTTTGCATGCTGGCCATGGCCGCGGCGCCGCTTCCGGTGTTGGCGGCCGACGACTCCGGCGTGCTCGTGCTTGGCCGCATCAGCGACGATCCGAAGAAGAACTACGAGCAGCTCAAGCCGCTGCTGGACTACGTGGTTCCGCGCCTGGCCGACGTGGGCATCCGCGAGGGCCGGATCCTGATGGCCAAGGACACGCAGCAGATGGCCAGCTACCTGCGCCGCGGCCGCGTCGACTGGGTCACCGAGACCGCCGGCACCGCGATGCTGCTGCGACAGCGAGCCGGCGCACGCACGCTGCTGCTGACCGAGCGCGATGGCGTGAGCCACTACCGCAGCGTCTTCTTCGCCCGCCGCGACAGCGGGCTGTCCTCGCTGGACGACCTGCGCGGACACAGCATCGCCTTCCAGCGCCCCAACTCGACCAGCGCGTACTTCGTGCCGGCGGCCGAACTGCTGCGCCGCGGGCTCTCGCTGGAAATCCTGCTGTCGCCGGAAGACCGCATCGCAAGCGACGAGGTCGGTTACCTGTTCGCCTGGTCGGAACTCAACATCTCGACCTGGGTGCACAAGGGCCTGGCCGACGTGGGCGTGATGAGCAACCTCGACTGGGCCAACCCGCACCGCATGCCGCCGTCGTTCCGCGACGATCTGATGGTGATCGGCGAGACCGTCGATTACCCCCGCGCGGTGGAGATGGTGCGCGACGGCCTGGATCCGCGCGTCCAGGCCCGCCTGCGCGAGGTGCTGATCGACGCCGCCGGCGATCCCGACGCCGGCGACGCACTGCTGCGCTTCTTCAACACCACGCGCTTCATGCCGGTGGATCCGGCGTCGCAGAAGGCGCTCGACGGCATTTCCGAAGGCGTCGCACGCGTGCGCGCGGAGGTCGAATGAAGCTGCGCATGGGGCTGCAGGCGCGCTTCCTCGCCCTGATGGGCGTGGCGATGCTGGTGGTGATCGCGCTGGTCGCCCTGCTGCTCAACCGGCAGGAGCAGATGCGCCGCGAGGTCGAAGGCGTCAGCCGCCAGGCCATGCGCACCATGGTCGGGCAGAGCCTGCGCCGTCAGGGCGAAGCGGCCGTCACGCAGCTCGCCGCCGGCCTGACCAACCCGCTGTATTACTCCGACCTCGATGCCGTCGGCGCGCTCGCGCGCTCGACGCTCGCCGCGCCCGACGTGCGCTACGTCATCGTCTACGACGAGGACGGCAAGGTCGTGCACGACGGCAGCGAGGACATCGCGCATTACGGTCGCCACATGGACGACGCGATGGCGAAGCAGGTCATCGCATCGACCGCGCTGCACACGCAGTTCGACGATCGCGTCATGGACGTGTCGATGCCGATCCTCATCGGCCAGCAGCGCGTGGGCGGGGTGCGCATCGGTTACGACATGCAGGCCATGCGCCGCCTGCAGGACCAGTCCGTCGACCGGCTGCGCTCGCGGCTGGATACGTTGGGTCAGCGGCACGTGATCTGGATCGGCCTGCTCGGCGTGGGCCTGCTGGTGTTCGGCGCGCTTTCGCTGTGGCTGATCCAGCGCCTGCTGGTGCGACCGATCCGGCGACTGGCCGAATCGGCGCAGGAAATCGAAGCCGGCCACTTCGACACCACGACGCCGGCCGACGGCCGCAACGACGAAGTCGGCGACCTGATGCGCGCGTTCGATCGCATGAGCCGCAGCCTCGCGCGGCACGATCGCGAGATCCGCCGCATGGCCTACACCGATGCGCTGACGGGGCTGGCGAACCGGCTCGCGTTCCGCGAATCGCTGGACGAACGCCTCGCACAGAGCGACAGCCGGCAGCTCGCGCTGTTGTTCGCCGACATCGACGACTTCAAGCGTGTGAACGACACGCTCGGCCACGATGCCGGCGACGACGTCCTGCTCGAGTGCGCGCACCGCATCGAGAGCGCGGTCGCGCGCGTGGGCGGCGAGGATGCGCTGCTGGCCCGCTTCGGCGGCGACGAGTTCGTGATCCTCGTGCAGGGCAAGGACGACCCGCAGGACGACGTGCGCACGCTGGCGACGAAGCTCGCCGAAACGCTGGTCGTCGACCTCGGCGCACCGGTGGAAGTGCAGGGGCGGCAGGTGTTCCTTGGCACGTCCATCGGCATCACTCTCTTCCCCGAAGACGCCGCCAGCGGTACCACGCTGATGAAGAACGGCGACATCGCGATGTACCAGGCGAAGGTCGCCGGCAAGAACTGCTTCCGCTTCTACAGCCGCGCGATGAACCAGGCAGTCGAGCGTCGCGTGCACCTGGAACAGGAACTGCGCGGCGCGTGGGATCGCGGCGAACTGAGCCTGGTGTACCAGCCGGTGTTCCGCCTGGTCGATGGCGCGATGATCGGCGCCGAAGCGCTGCTGCGCTGGCGCCATCCGGAACTGGGTTTCGTCGCGCCGTCGGTCTTCATCGACGTGGCCGAGCAGAGCGGCCTGATCGAAGTGCTCGGCCCGCAGGTGCTGCACGCGGCGTGTTCGGACGCGGTGGCGTGGCAGAAGGTGCGCAAGGATGCCGAGCCGCTGTTCGTCGCGGTGAACGTCTCGCCGCGCCAGCTGCGCAACGGCGATTTGCCGAACGTCGTATCGGCGTGCCTGCGCGACACGGGACTGGCCGCCGACCTGCTCCATCTGGAACTCACCGAGACGGCCGTCATCGGCGACGAACTGCACGCGAGCGCGCTGCTGTCGGAGCTGCGCGGCATGGGCGTACGCGTGTGGCTGGACGATTTCGGCACCGGCTTCTCGGGCCTGAGCCACCTGCGCCGCGTACCGGTCGACGGCGTGAAGATCGACCGCAGCTTCGTCGCCGACGTGTTGCGCGATCCGGACGACCTGGCGCTGACGACCGCGATCATCGCGATGGCGCATTCGCTGGGCATCCTGGTCGTCGCCGAGGGCGTGGAGAAGGAAGGCCAGTACGCGATCCTGCGCGAACGCGGATGCGATTTCGCCCAGGGCTACTGGCTGGGGCATCCGGTGACGGTGGATGAGTTCCTGCAGTTGCGGGCGTGAGTCTGGCCGCTTTCAGCCCCTCTCCCAGCGGGAGAGGGGTTGGGGTGAGGGGCAACGAAGCCGCAGTGGCGAACGACCCGTGTCATGCAGCGCTGCGCTGCTGCTTCAGGTCTCGAACGCAGAAGCGAGATGGATTCCAGCTTCCGCTGGAATGACGATGACACCGTGCATCGTCGATGCAGTGCCCAAGCGCCAGGAGCCTGGATCCCGGCCTTCGCCGGGATGACCGGTGGGAGTGGCAATGCTCCTCAAAAATCGAACAACTCGCCGAGCAGATTTTTCTTCTTCTTGTACTTGTAATCGGACTTGTAGTGTCCGGACTTGTACTCGTCCGAGTGCCCATACCCGCGCGGCTGCTCGCGCATCGGAGGCGGCGGAGGCGGCGAGGCCTGCGCACGCGACGGCGGCGCATCGGCGGAGGCGCGTTCGATCAGCTTGTCGAGCTCGCCGCGATCCAGCCAGACGCCGCGGCATTGCGGGCAGTAGTCGATTTCGATGCCCTGGCGATCGGTCATCGCCAGTTTGACGTCACGGCAGACGGGACAATCCATGGGGGGGGGCCTCGCGTCGGGGGAACCCCTGTTTTCAGGGCGCGCGGCCCCTACGTCAAGGCGCTTCCGGAACGCGCCGTTCAGCATGGCGGGCGATGAAGTCGCGCACCTGCGGGTACACCTGCGTGCGCCAGCGGCGGCCGCTGAAGATGCCGTAATGCCCGGCGCCGTCCACGGTGAGGTGTTCGCGATCCTCTTCCGCGATGCCCGTGCACAGCGTGTGCGCGGCGCGCGTCTGGCCCTGGCCGGAGATGTCGTCCAGCTCGCCCTCGATGGTGAGCAGCGCGGTGCGGTGGATCTTCGACGGATCCACGCGTTCGCCGCGCACGTCCCACTCGCCGCGCGGCAGCAGGTGTTCCTGGAAGACGATGCGCACCGTTTGCAGGTAGTACTCGGCGGGCATGTCGAGCACCGCGTTGTATTCGTCGTAGAAGCGGCGATGCGCAGCGGCGTCGTCGAGGTCGCCCTTCACCAGGTGCATGTAGAAATCCCAGTGCGACTGGAAATGCCGCTCGGGATTCATCGCGACGAAGCCGCCGTGCTGCAGGAAGCCGGGATACACGCGGCGACCGTGGCCGGAATAGTTCGCCGGCACGTGCTGGATCAGGTTGTCCTCGAACCACGACAGCGGCTCGTGCGTGGCCAGGTCGTTGACCTTCGTCGGGTTCTGGCGCGTGTCGATCGGGCCGCCCATCATCACCATCGAGCGCGGCGTCGTTTCACCACGTGCCGCCATCAGCGAGATCGCGGCGAGCACCGGCACCGTCGGCTGGCACACGCTCACCACGTGCAGCGTCTCGGCGCCGATCTGGCGGATGAAGTCCTGCACGTACTCGATGTAATCGTCGAGCGAGAACTCGCCGTCGCCCACCGGCACCATGCGCGCGTCGACCCAGTCGGTTATGTAGACCTTGTGGTCGCGCAGCAGCGTGCGCACGGTGTCGCGCAGCAGCGTCGCGTGATGCCCGGACAGCGGCGCGACGACCAGGACAGGCTGCTGCTCCTTCAGGTCGCGCAGGTTGCCGGCGTCGTCGGCGTAACGCTTGAAGCGCAGCAGCCGGCAGAACGGCTTGCGCGCCATCTCGCGCTCGATCACCGGATACACGGTGCCGTCGATGTCGATGGAGTGGATGCCGAACTCGGGCTTCTCGTAGTCCTTGCCGATGCGGTACAGCAGCTCGCATCCGGCCGCGGTCTGCGCGGCGCCGGGCAGGGACGACAGCCAACCGCCCTGCGCGCCGAACATCTTGGCGCACGCTTCAGCCCAGTACGTCATCGGGGCCATCCACGCGCGGCCCAGTTCGTGCATCTGATAGAGCATCGGTTCGAATCCGGTGGCGGGCCCGGGTCGGGCCGCATGCTGCGTCGCAGCATAACGGAACGATCCGGGCGACACGTTAATGGGGCGGCTGAATGGGCGTGAGGTGCCTCAGGACGGTCGTTCGAGCGCGACCAGGCGGTCGGTCATGGCCGGCGACAGCCACAGGTGCGAGCCCAGCGGCACGAAACCCGCCTTCGCGAACCGCTGGCGATAGAACCGGGCCGGGCGAGGATGGAAATCGACGTTGTCGCCGTCGGTCTCGTCCTCGCCAGTGAAGGTCTCCAGGAACGCGACGCCGCCACACAACTCCGCGAGACCCGGCAGGCCGCGATCGAGCTCGCGGCTTTCCAGGTAGTGCATGACGTCGCTGCAGACCAGCAGGTCGACGGGCGGGCAGGGGCGCAACTGCGCGAAATCGGCGAAACGCGCGAAGTGCAGGTTGCGTCGCGCACCGAAGCGACGCACCGCGTACTCGCTGCTGTCGAAGCCGAGGTAGGACGCCTTCGGCCGAAGCTTCAGCAGCGGCGCACGCCATGCGCCTTCGCCGCAGCCGATGTCGAGCACGGTGCGGATCGGGCGTTCGAGGTGGTACTCGGCAGTGGCCACGGCGAGGGCCACCTTGCGCGTGAGCCGCGCGGCGCTGCCGACGGCGTGGTCCTTCTTCGAGGATTCGCGATACCAGCGTTCGAAGTAGGCCTGATCGTAGTGTTTGGTCATCGGGCGATTGTACGGGCGCGCTCACCGTGAGCGATCTGCGCGTGCGCTATGCGATCCTGTGCGCCGCTCGCGACAGCCACCTGCCATCCGCCGAGGATTTCCATGGCCTATTTCTGGATCAAGACCGCCCACCTCGTGTTCGTGATGGCCTGGATGGGCGGGGTGTTCTACCTGCCGCGCATCCTGGTGAACATCGCCGAAGCCGGGAACGAGCCCGCGGTGCGTGCGCGGCTGGTGCTGATGGGCCGCCGCCTGTACCGCTTCGGGCACATGATGTTCGGGCTGGCGTTCGCGTTCGGACTGGTGCTGTGGCTGGGCTACAAGGTGTTGCCGGGCTTCCCGACGATGGTCGGCCCCGGTGCCGGCTGGTTGCACGCGAAGCTGGCGCTGGTCGTGCTGATGCTCGCCCATTTCACCGTCGCCGGGCGCTGGTTGAAGGGCGTGGATGCCGGCCGCACGCTGCCGTCGTCGACGGCGCTGCGCTGGTTCAACGAATTGCCGGTACTGCTGCTGGTGGCGATCGTCTTCCTGGTGCTCGCCAAGCCGTTCTGACGGCGGGACGTTCTCACTCCGCGTCAACCCGCGCCTGCTAAGGTTCGCCGCAATCCACCCACCCTGCGTGGTGCGCGAATGGACGAGCGTCTGTCGTTGATGCGCGGCGGCCTGCTGTACCGGCTGTCGCATGCCGGAGGCGTCGCGTGGACCGCGCGCGCATACGCGCCGTGGATCGCCGGTGCACTGCTGCTGATCGTGCTGCTTCCGGTGATCGTGCTCAGCGCGGTGGATGGGCGCCTCCTGCGTGGCGTATCGGTGCCGCTGCTGCGCGACTACAACGTCTGGGCGCGGTTCGTGCTGGCGCTGCCGATGCTCGTTCTCGCCGCGCCGCTCGCGGACGAGCGCATGTGGCGTTCGCTCGAACATCTGCGCAACCTGGTGGAGCCAGGCGACAACGCGAACTTCAAACGCGCACTCTCGACGCTGCGGCGCTTGCGCGATTCGCCGTGGCCCGAGCTGATCCTGTTCGCGCTGGCGATCGGCGCCTCGTTCGGCGCGCCGTCCCTGCCGCTGTACGAGCAGGCCACCAACTGGCGCAACGACGGCCCGCAGTTCACGCGTGCGGGCGCGTGGCTGTGGTGGGTCGGTTTCCCGGTGTTCCGGTTCCTGGCGTTCCTGTGGCTGTGGCGTTTCGTGCTGTGGGTCGTCCTGCTCACGCGTTTCTCGCGGTTGAACCTCTCGCTGCATGCGTCGCATCCCGACGGTTACGGCGGCGTCGGTTTCCTCGGCTATGCGCACGCGGCGTTCCTGGTGATGCCGCTGGTCGCGAGCCTGCTCGTCGCCGGCAGCTGCGCGGTGGAGGTCAAATACCTCGGCGTTCCCTTCGCCAGCCTGCACATGCTCCTCGGCGGCTACGCCGTGCTCATGCTGGGCGTGATACTCGCGCCGCTGCTGCTGCTCACGCCGAAGCTCGCCGCGCTCAAGCGCAACAGCCTGCTCGCCTACGGCGCGCTGGGCACCGATTCGTCGGAGGAATTCGAACACCGCTGGCTCGGCCTTGCGCGGCGGAAGGCGGCGCCGATCCTCGATGGCGGCGACCCCTCGGCGCTGGCGGACCTCACCGCCGTCTATGCCACGGCGAGCAGCATGGGGACGGTGCCGGTGCAGCGCTGGATCCTGCTGCAGTTCATCGGCGCGACGGTGATCCCGCTGCTGCCGCTCGGGTTGCTGGTCATGCCGCTGGAAGACCTGGTGCGGAAACTGTTCTCGATGCTGGTCTGATCAGACGCCGCGGACGCGGATTTCCACGTCGTCCAGCACCACCGTCTGCCCCGCGCGGATCTTGGCGGTCTTGCGCAGCTCGACCTCGCCGTCCACCGCCACCGCGCCGCTGGCGACGATCGCCTTGCCCGCGCCGCCGCTGTCGCACAGGCCGACCAGCTTGAGCAGCTGGTTGAGTTCGACGTGGTCGTGGTCGCGGTCGAGTTCGAAATCGATGTGCTGCATGGAAAGGGCCGGCGTGCGAGGGCGCTCAGGATACGCTCATGCGCCCGCGCAGAGCGCACGTTTCTGCTCGGGGCGAAGCTGCTTGATCGCGTGTTCGGCGCGGCTGGCCGATGCGCGGTCCGGATGCGGGAACTGCCCCAGCAACCGCACCGGCGGGCGCGAGCGCGTGTAGCGCGCGCCTTTTCCCGCCAAGTGCTGCGCGTAGCGCCGCGCGACATCGGTCGTGATGCCCGTGTACAGGCTGCCGTCGCGGCATTCCAGCAGGTAGACGTACCAGGGCGCGGCGATGTCGGCGTCGGAACTCATGGCAGGTAATCGTACAGCCGGTAGATCCACGACAGCTCGTAGACGATCGCGAAGATCACGAACGCGCGGTGGAAGCGTTCGCTGCGCACCTTCATCGCAACGAGGCTGAGTACGACCATGATCGCGTTGCGGATCGGGTATTCGACGCCGAAGTGCTCGTAGTAGGGCTTGCCCTTGATCAGCGTGTCGACGAAGTCGATCACGTACAGCGCGGCCATGATTCCGAAGAACCAGCTGCGTCGTGACTGGAAGTAATCGCGCCACCCGCTGTAATCGGCCAGGTCGTCCGGGAACAGCAGCGTGCACAGCAGGAACAGCACCACCACGTAGAGGACCAGGAACGCGTAGGACGTGAAGCTCCACGGGTGCACGCGCACCAGTCCGAATTCCCACCACCAGAAATGCACCAGCAGGATGAACATCGACAGCGCCCAGCCCAGGTGCACGCCGTAGATGCGCTCGCGTCCCGGGTGCTGGACGAACTTCGCCATTCCCTTGAGCAGGGTGGTGAGCGCCAGGCCCAGCACGATGCCCAGCACGATGCGGATGTGCGCGAACTGCGGATCGCTGGCGGCGACGGTCGTTTCCATGGCGCGTGCGAGGGCCTGTAGCCGATGCCGCGAGGATAAACACCGCCGCCGCGTGGCGCATTCACGCCGCCAGCTGCGATCATGGCGGCATGACCGATTCCCCCGACTCCGCGGCCCCGGCGGCCGCCTTCGACCGCCTCCCGCTCACGCCCGCGCTGCTGCAGGGCGTGCAGGCGCTGGGCTACACGCAGATGACGCCGGTGCAGGCGCAGGCGTTGCCGGCGATCCTCGACGGCCGCGACCTCATCGCGCAGGCGCCCACCGGTAGCGGCAAGACCGCCGCCTTCGGCCTGGGCCTGCTGCACCGCCTCGATCCGGCCTCCACCGCGACGCAGGCGCTGGTGCTGTGCCCCACGCGCGAACTCGCCGACCAGGTCGGCCGCCAGCTGCGCAAGCTCGCATTCGCGATTCCGAACCTCAAGCTGTCGATCCTGTGCGGCGGCATGCCGCTGCAGCCGCAGCTGGATTCGCTGGCCCAGCACGCGCCGCAGATTGTCGTCGGCACGCCGGGTCGAGTGCAGGAACTGCTGCGCAAGCGCGCACTGGACCTGAAGAACGTGCGCACGCTCGTGTTCGACGAAGCCGATCGCATGCTCGACATGGGCTTCGAGGAACCCATCCGCGAGATCGTCCGCGCCACGCCTTCGTCGCGACAGGGGCTGCTGTTTTCGGCGACGTTCCCGGATGCCGTGCGCGAGATCAGCCGCGCGATGCTGCGCGATCCGGTGGAAGTCACCGTCGAGGGCGGCGAACGTCATGCCGCGATCGAACAGCGTTTCTACGAGGTCGATCCCGCGCGCAAGGTGCAGTTGCTCGCCGCGCTGCTGCTGCAGGAGAAGCCGGAATCGTGCGTCGTGTTCTGCAACATGCGCCGCGACGTCGACGAGGTCGCCGGTTCGCTGTCGCATTACGGCTTCACCGCGCTCGCGCTGCACGGCGACATGGAGCAGCGCGATCGCGACGAAGTGTTCGTGCAGTTCGCGAATCGAAGCTGCAACGTGCTCGTCGCCAGCGACGTCGCCGCGCGCGGGCTCGACGTGAAGGAGCTGGCGATGGTGGTGAACTTCGACGTGCCCTCCGATGCGGACACCTACGTGCATCGCATCGGCCGCACGGGACGCGCCGGACGCGATGGCCTCGCGTTGACGCTGGTGGGCCCTCGCGAACAGGGCCGCGTGTCGGCGATCGAGGAACGGCAGGGCGCGCCGCTGGACTGGTTCAAGGCGACGCCGCTTTCCGGCAAGCCGAACAACGTGCCGCCTGCCGCGATGGTGACGCTGCGCATCGACGCAGGCCGCACCGACAAGCTGCGCCCCGGCGACATCCTCGGCGCGCTGACGGGCGACGCAGGCCTGAAGGCCGATTCCGTGGGCAAGATCGACGTGTTCCCGACGCGTTCCTACGTCGCGGTTGCACGCGGGCAGGCGACGCACGCGCTGTCGCGCTTGCGCGAGGGGAAGATCAAGGGGCGGAAGTTCCGGGTCAACCGGATGTGAGCCGGCTGGCCGTCGTTCGGCCAACCTCACGCGTCATGCCGCCCTTCATCGTCATCCCGGCGAAAGCCGGGACGCAGGCCCGTAGAGCTAGCGCACTCTTGTGCCGGTAATCCACTTCACCGTCATCCCGGCGAAGGCCGGGATCCAGGCCTGTAGCGTTCGGGCACTCTCTCGACGGTTCTGCACCTCACCGTCATTCCCGCGAAGGCGGGAATCCAGGGACGTTCCACGCTTTCCCCGTAGCCCGGCAAAGAAAGAAGAATCACTAGCCAAGCTTCCGATCGCCTACGGCGTTCGGGTCACTTTTCTTTGTTTGCCCAAAGAAAAGTAACCAAAAGAAAGGGCCTTCCATTTGCCCAAATCAATCCCACGACCGGAAAGCGAGTAGGCGCGTTCGCGATTCGCCATCCATGGCTCAGCGCTCACCGCCGCACATCCTGTGCGGCGCCCCTCGGGGCTTGCGACTTGTCAGGCTGTTCAACAGCAACAGCAACAGCAACAGCAGGATCAGGTGGATCCCGACATTCGCTGGAAAGACGGTGCGCGTTTTAGCCCCTCTCCCACCGGGAGAGGGGTTGGGGTGAGGGTTGGGGCGAGCGTTCACGATGGCACTCGCGGTGCTCTTCGCCACCACGCAGAAGCAACAACAAATGAATTCCAGTATTCGCTGGAATGACGATGTGATCGTTTGTTGTTGAAGTGTGCCCGAGCGTACGGGCCTGGATCCCGGCCTTCGCCGGGACGACGACCTGGGTTCGCGCGTTGCGCTCCTGCTTTGGCTCTGCGCTTCACGCTCGTGATCTGCCAGCGACTTAAAGCGAGCCGAGCACCGGAGCTGGAAAGGGGCGAAGAGCCGCGCGCTGTCTGAGCGCAGCGACAAATCGTCTGGAACGATTTGGACCGCCGCAGGCGCCTGCGCAGAGCGCAGGCTCGCCACATGGATGTGGCGAGGTCCGTTCGCGCGGCGCTCCCTTTCCAGTGAGGAGCGCAGGGAACCGCCGCGTAGCGGCGGATCGCGTCAGGAGCGAATGGTTTTGGTTACTTTTGCCGAAACAAAAGTAACCCGCTCGTTTACGAGCGGAAGCTCTTG
>NZ_QTJR01000005.1 GCF_003382285.1 Lysobacter soli | reverse complement strand
CAACTTCGAAGTCACAACGCACACTCAAAATCAAAATGGATTCCAGCTTTCGCTGGAATGACGAAGAGTGCGGCGATTAGCGTGAGAGCCTGGATCCCGGGTTTCGCCGGGGATGACGGATCCAATTGAAGGTGACGTCGCTTTTGGCCTCCGAAACGACGATCAAACGCGCCGCAACCACTCCACCGCGCCACGCCCTGCGCGCACTCCGCTCGCATAGCACGCCGTCAGCAGGTAGCCGCCCGTCGGCGCTTCCCAGTCGAGCATTTCGCCTGCGCAGAACACGCCGGGAATCGTGCGGAGCATCAGCGTGCCGGCGTCCAGCGCTTCGAGGCGCACGCCGCCGGCGCTGCTGATCGCCTCCGCGATCGGACGCGCGCGCAGCAACCGCAGCGGCAAGCGCTTGATCGTGCGCGACAGCAGTTGCGTATCGAGCATCGCTTCCTTGCCGAGCACTTCGTACAGCAGTGCGGCTTTCACGCCTTCGATTCCGGCCTGCCGGCGCAGATGCTCGGTGAGGCTGCGTCCGCCGCGGGGTTTCTCGAGATCGGCACGCAAACGATGCAGTTCGCGCCCCGGCGCAAGATCGAGTTCGAGCGTCGCTTCGCCGTGCGCCGCGATCGCATCGCGGAGCATTGCGGACAACGTGTAGATCAGGCTGCCTTCGATGCCCGTCTGCGTGACGACGCATTCGCCCTGCAGTTCGTGCGGACGGCCCGCGTCATCGTGCCAATGCGCGATCACCGGCTTGAGCGGAGCACCCGCATGCCGGCTGGCGAAGTGCTCGCTCCAGCCGATGTCGAACCCGCAGTTGGACGGCACCAGCGGTGCGACGTCGACCTCGCGCGACTGCAGAACGGGCACCCACGCGCCGTCGGAGCCCAGCTCCGGCCAGCTGCCGCCGCCGAGCGCGAGCACGGTCGCGTCGGCGTGCACGGCGATCTCGCCGTCAGACGTCGCGAACCGCAACGCGCCATCGTCGCGCCAGCCCAGCCATCGATGCTGCACGTGGAAGCGCACGCCGTCCTCCCGCAGGCGACGCACCCAGCCGCGCAGCAGCGGCGCGGCCTTGCGGTCGGTCGGGAACACGCGCCCCGAGGTGCCGATGTAGGTTTCGATGCCGAAACCGCGCGCCCATTCGCGCAGCGCGTCGCCATCGAAGTCATCGAGCCAGGCGCCGACCTCGCGCGCGCGGTTGCCGTATCTCGAATCGAACGCGGGACGCGGCTCGCCATGCGTGAGGTTGAGTCCGCCCTTGCCGGCGATCAGGAACTTCCGCCCGACCGAACCCTTGGCCTCGAACAGGTCCACGTCCACGCCGGCCGCCCGCGCGACTTCCGCCGCCCTCAGGCCGGCAGGGCCTCCGCCGACGATGGCGAGGCGGGCGTGGAGCTGCGGAAGAGTGGACATGCGCAGGTCGGTCGATCGGGCAGGCAATTATGCCTGCGCTGCCGTTTTCCCCGCCCATTCGCCGCATCAGGCCAACTTCCGTGCGATTCGTCGGCGGGCCAAAGCAGGTATCTTCGAGCGCTCGCACCGAAGGAGCCGCTCCGCCCATGCATCGTCGCACCGTTTCCGCCGCCCTGACGCTGCTGATCGCCGCCGGCGCCGCGCATGCCAGCGACACCGCGCTGCCGCCGCAATTGCAGGATTTCGACGCCTACGTCGAAGGCGTGCGCAAACAGTTCGACGTGCCGGGCATCGCGGTGGCAGTGGTGAAGGACGGGCAGGTCGTGCTCGAACGCGGTTTCGGCGTGCGCGAGATGAACAAGCCGGCGCAGGTCGACGCCAACACGCTGTTCGCCATCGCATCCAACACGAAGGCCTTCACCGCGGCGTCGCTGTCGATCCTCGCCGACGAAGGCAAGCTGAGCCTGGACGATCGCGTGATCGAGCACCTGCCGTGGTTCCGCATGTCCGATGCCTACGTCACGCAGGAGATGCGCGTGCGCGACCTGCTCGCGCATCGCAGCGGCCTCGGGCTGGGTGCGGGCGACCTGCTGTACTGGCCAGGAACGGACTACACGACGGAAGACGTGGCGCGCCGCCTGAAGGACGTGCCGCTCACCGGGAGCTTCCGCGGGCAATACGCCTACGACAACATCCTCTATGGCGTGGCGCAGCTGGTGATCGAACAGGCCAGCGGGCAGAGTTACGCGCAGTTCCTGCAGCAGCGCATCTTCGCGCCGCTGGGCATGCGCGGCACGCGCTTCAACTCCGACGCGCTGCGTCCGCGCGACAACGTCGCCACCGGCCACGCGAAGGCCGATTTCAAGGACCTGCAACCCGCGCCGCGCATGACGTGGCACAACGTGTCGGGCGCGGGTGGCATCTATTCCAGCGTGCACGACATGAGCCGCTGGATGAACATGCAGCTGGCCGGCGGCATGTTCACCGATGCGAAGGGCACGCAGCAGCGGTTGTTCTCCGAAGAGCGCCAGCAGGAAATGTGGTCGGTGATCACGCCGATCCCGATCCCCAAGCCGGCAGTGCCCGAACTCGAAGCCGCGAAGCCGAACTTCCTCGGCTACGGCGAAGGCTGGACGCTGTCGGATTACCGCGGCCGCAAGCTCGTGTCGCACACCGGCGGCTGGCCCGGCATGGTGTCGCGCGTGACGCTGGTGCCGCAGCAGAAGCTGGGCGTGATCGTCCTGACCAACGCCGAGGTCGGGGGCGCGTTCAACGCGGTGACGATGCGCGTGCTCGATGCGTTCCTCGATGCGCCCCGCACCGACTGGACCGCCGCCTACGCCGCCGCGCTCGCCAAATCGAAGGACAAGTCCGACGAGGACTGGCGCAAGCACGTCGAGGCGCGCGCCGCGAACGCGCCGCCGTCGCGCCCGCTGTCTGCGTACGCGCGCACGTATCGCGATCCGTGGTACGGCGACATTGTCGTCGAACAGGCGAAGGACGGACTGGTGATGCGCTTCACGCGCACGCCGGACCTCGTCGGCAAGATGGAGCCGTGGCAACACGAGACGTTCGTGGTGCGCTGGAACGAGCGATGGCTCAACGCCGATGCGTTCGTGACGTTCTCGCTGGATGCCGACGGCAAGGTACGCGAAGGACGGATGGAAGCGATCTCGCCGTTGACGGACTTCAGCTTCGATTTCCAGGACCTGCGCCTGAAACCGGTCGAGGAAGAGAAGCCGAAGTCCTGACATCACGAAGGACCTCTCCCGCACGCGGGAGAGGGGTGGTGAGGGCAGTCCCCGACTAGCCCATCAGATACATCGCGACCGAAGCCGCCACGCACCACGCCACCACCCACAACGCGCCCACGCGCAGCCGAACCAGCAGCGCGAAGGCAACGAGTACGACGAGGACATCGCGCCCCGACGCGATTCCTTGTGCCCACACCGGATCGTGGAAGGCGGCGGCAAGCAGTCCAACGACCGCGGCGTTGACGCCGGCGAGCATCGGCGCCGCGCCGCGCATCGCCTGCACGCGCTGCCACACGGGAAGCGTTGCTGCCAGCAGCAGGAAGCCCGGAACGAAGATCGCCAGCAACGCCACCAGCGCCGAAACGGCCGGCGGCCATCCGGTCGGTGCGATCGCACCGAGGTAGGCGGCGATCGAGAACATCGGCCCGGGCACGGCTTGCGCCGCACCGTAGCCCGCGAGGAAACGCTCCGGCGCGATCCAGCCCGGATCGACCAGCGCTTCCTGCAACAGCGGCAACACGACGTGGCCGCCGCCGAACACCAGCGCGCCGGCGCGATAGAACGCGGCGGTCATCGCACCCAGCGTCGGCCCGTGCGACGGCCATGCAAGCGCAGCAATGAGTCCGCACGCGAACACCATGAGCAACGCCGTCGCCACGCCGCGCCCGTACGTCACCGGCAGCGGGTCCTGCGATGAGGACTTCGATGCGACACGTCGGCACAACACTGCGCCGAGCATCGCACCGATCGCGATGGCCACCAGTTGCGCCCATGCCGTACCGAGCCAGATCACGATCGCACAAGCGAGGGCCGCGATCGCGAGGCGCCGGACGTCGGGCGTCATCTGCCGCGCCATGCCGAGCAGTCCGTGCGCGACCACCGCGACGGCGACCAGCTTCAGCCCATGGACGACCGCGGCGCCGAACCCGCGATCCAGCTGCGCCGACATCGACGCAAAGCCGACCATCAGCAGCGCGGAGGGCAGGGTGAACCCGACGAACGCCGCCAGCGCACCGCGCCAGCCCGCGCGCAGCAAGCCGATGGCGAACCCCATCTGGCTGCTCGCGGGCCCCGGCAGGAACTGGCAGATCGCCAGCAACTGCGCGTAGCGCGCGTCGTCCAGCCAGCGCCGGCGCACGACGAATTCCTCGCGGAAATAGCCCAGGTGCGCGATGGGCCCACCGAAGGACACCAGCCCCAGGCGCAGGAACACGCGGAAGACGGCGAGGGCGGAGGTGGGTTCTATGGCGTCGCTCCATGGAGAAAATCGTGCCGAGTATGCCGGCTGGCCCTTCCACTTCCGTTGACACCGTGCCCAGCATGATGGACGTCCAAGCAGAGGAGCAGGCCATGCACCACGCCACGCCGACTCACGGCACGCCCGCCACGGGCGAGAACCCGCAATGGTGGCGGGACACCCAGGACATCCCGACCATCGTGCGCGCCATCTACGAGTGCATTTCCGGCCCGGCGGGTGCGCCGCGCGACTGGGCGCGCTTCCGGTACCTGCAGCATCCGGACGCACGCAGCCTGCGCACGGTCGTCGATCCCGACGGCAGCACGCACGCCGTGGTGTTCGACGTCGACAGCTACATCGCCGACGTCACGCCGTACTTTGCCGCGACTGGCTTTTTCGAAGTGGAGATCGAGCAGCGCGTCGAGCGCTTCGGCCAGGTCGCGCACGTGTGGAGCCGCTACGAGGCGCGCGAATCGCTGGAAACGCCGGTGATCAAGCGCGGCGCCAACAGCATCCAGCTGTGCTTCGAACACGGCCGCTGGTGGGTCTTCAGCACCGTGTGGGACAACGAACGCGAGGGCGTCGCATTCGACCTGTGGTGAGGCCTCACGCGGCGATGCCGGCGTCCGTGCAATGCTGAACCTGCAGGGATGGAACGCCGCGCCGCTGGCAATACGCGCGTCCGCCCCCAGTACGAAGGCTCGCCGCCAAGGAGCGCCTGCATGATCCCGATTTCCGTCCTCGACCTCGCGCCGATCACCGAGGGCAGCGACGCCACACAGGCGTTCGCCAACACGCTGGACCTCGCGCGCCATGCCGAGCGGTTCGGCTACCAGCGCTACTGGCTCGCCGAACACCACAACATGCCCGGCATCGCCAGCGCGGCCACCGCGGTGTTGATCGGCCACGTCGCGTGCGGCACCAGCACGATCCGCGTCGGCGCCGGCGGCATCATGCTGCCGAACCACGCGCCGCTGCAGGTAGCCGAGCAGTTCGGCACGCTCGCGTCGCTGTATCCGGGGCGCATCGACCTCGGCCTCGGCCGAGCGCCGGGCACCGACCACGCCACCGCGCATGCGTTGCGTCGCTATTTCGAAGCGGCCGACATGTTCGCGCAGGACGTGGTGGAACTGCTGCATTACTTCGAACCCGTACAGCCCGGCCAGGCGGTGCGCGCGGTGCCCGGTGCGGGCGTGGACGTGCCGGTGTGGCTGCTCGGTTCGAGCCTGTTTTCGGCGCGACTCGCCGCGCAGCTGGGCCTGCCGTTCGCGTTCGCCTCGCACTTCGCGCCCGACGCGATGGATCACGCGCTCACGATGTACCGGCGCGAATTCAAGCCTTCCAGGCGCCTGGACAAGCCGCACACGATGCTGGCGCTCAATGTCGTCGGCGCGCACGACAATGCGGAGGCGCGGCGTCTGTTCACGACGCTGCAGCAGTCGTTCGTCAACCTGCGGCGCGGGCATCCGGGGCTGATCCCGGCGCCGATCGACGACATCGAAACCTACTGGAATCCGCTGGAAAAAAGCGGCGTGCAGCAGGCGCTGGCATGCTCGGTCGTCGGCGACGAGCAGACGGTGCGCGAAGGCATCGCGGCGTTCATCGAACGCCACAAGCCGGACGAACTGCTGATCACCGCCAATGTATTCGAGCACGCGGCGCGCGTGCGCTCGTTCGAGATCGCGGCGCAGGCATGCCGCGCACTGGCGTGACGCGCGCGCCTCAGTGCGCGCGCACGTCGAGCAGTTCGACCTCGAACACGAGCGAGCCGTTGGGCGGAATGACACCGCCCGCACCCTTGCGGCCGTAGCCGTATTCGGCGGGAATCCTCAGCACGCGCTTGCCACCCACGCGCATGCCGGCGACGCCTTCGTCCCAGCCGCGGATCACGCGACCTGCGCCGAGCAGGAACGTGAAGGGCTCATTGCGATCGCGCGAGCTGTCGAACTTCCCGCCGCGGCCGTCGGGCTTGGTCTTGTCGTAATTCCAGCCGGTGTAGTGGACCGTGACGTCCATGCCCGACTTGGCTTCGGCGCCGGTGCCGACCTGCTGGTCGATGATTTCGAACTTCGGAATCACGCCGCCCGGCGGCGGGCCGGGATCGGCGCACGCGGCGAGAAGGGCAAGGGTGGCGAAGGCGGCGAGGCCGCTGCGGATGCGCTGGAAAATGGTCATGCACGAAGCATAGCGTGCCACCCGCTTGCTCGCTTTTCTCGTCGTCATTCGCGCGAAGGCGGGAATCCAGCGACTTCGTTTCTTCCGTCATTCCCGGGAAGGCGGGAATCCAACCGTGAGCGCATCAACGCATCCGTAGAGCGTGATGCGCGCAGAGTTGGATCCCCGCCTGCGCGGGGATGACAGCCGCATGGCCTTACGCCGGAATACGCTTCTCGTACTCCGCATTGATCGGCGCGAGCGTCTTCCAGAAGCCCTCGGGCGTACGCCCGGCCAGGCGATCGGCGAGGATGCCCAAGTGCGTGTGCCAGCCGCCCGACACGCTGACCATGCCTTCGCGGCTCGCCAGGCGGCTATGCGTGACGATCAGCTGCACCTGGTCGCCTTTCGGCGCGAGCTCCATACGCACCTGCGAATCGCCGCCGGCCTCCTCGTCCCAGGTGAACACCAGCAGCCGCGGCGGATCGCACTCGACCACGTGGCCGTGCGAACGAAGTTCGCCACCGTACTTCTCGTACTTCGCCGGCGGCGCGACGTCGTTGTCGGTGAGGCGGTTGTTGTGGAAGACCAGTTCCATCGCGCCGCCGGGACGCAGGTCCATGTCGCCGCGCGCGAGCCAGGTGCCGCGCTTTTCCGATTCGGTGAGGTAGGCCCAGACGCGTTCGATCGGGCCGGGCAGGAGACGTTCGATGCGCACGGTGTCGGGCGCGGTGACGATGCCGAAGTCGTTCATGGGTGGTGCTCCTTCACGTGGGGGGAAGCGGTGTGCAGGTGCCGTTCGAGCGATGCGAGGATCGTCGTCCAGCCGTGTTCGGTGCGGTCGGCGTACTCCGCGTACTCGGCCGCCATTTCGTGGGTGAGGGTGAGCACGCAGCCGTCGCCGTCGGGCGCGATGTCGACCGTGATGCGATCGCCTTCGGCGTCCGGCTCTAGGGCGAGCGTCAGCACCAGCCGATGCGGACGATCGATTTCCAGATATCGCCCGTAGTGCGCGGCGTCGCCGTTCGCACGGCGTTCGACGATCGCGTAGCCGCCGCCGACGCGCGGATCGACGTCCACGCGAAGCATCTGTCCGTCCACCGTCGCATACAGCCAGCGGCCGAGCGTCGCCGGATCGAGCCACGCGTCGAACACGCGTTCGCAACTGGCATCGAAGCGGCGGCTCACGCGCACGGTGACGGGCAGGTTCATCGCTTGCTCCGGTTCGATCGTGCGGGTTTGGCGGCAGGTTTGCGCGGCGGCTTGCGCGTGGCGTCGTCGCGATCCTCGGCGCGGAGCAGGTCCTCGAGCGCGTCGAGGCGCTGGTTCCAGAACTGTTCGTAATGACGCATCCATTCCATGCCGGCGTGCAGCGGGCGGGCATCGAGCCGGCACACGTGCGTGCGGCCCTGCACGTCGCGCTGCACCAGGCCGGCGCCTTCGAGCACCTTGATGTGCTTGGAAGCCGCGGCCAACGAGATCTCGAACGGTTCGGCCAGTTCGCCCACGCTGCGCGGCTGGCGCGCGAGGTTGCGGACCATGGCGCGTCGCGTCGGGTCGGCGAGGGCGCGAAAGACGGCGTCGAGACGATCGGAGTTAGATTCAACCATGTGGTTGAATATCCGCGCGGCCGGTTCGATTGTCAACCAACGGGTTGAATGTTCCGACGAGCGGCAAGCCGTGGCCTGCGCCCGCGGCCGTTCACGTTCGAAAGAACACAGGGGACCCCACGCCCAGGAAACGGCCGATGCCGCACACGAGCAAGCCCGCGCCGCAGCGCCAGTACGGGAAGTTCCGCGGCGTCGTCGTCGACAACATCGATCCCCTGCAACTGGGCCGCGTGCTCGTGCAGGTGCCTCGTGTGTTCGATGGCGATGCACGCTGGGCGATGCCGTGCGTGCCGGTCGCCGGCCACCAGAGCGGATTGTTCCTGCTGCCACCGGTGGGCGCGCCGGTGTGGGTGGAATTCGAACAGGGCGACGCCGAACTGCCGATCTGGGTCGGCGGCTACTGGGTGGATGCGGCGGAGCTTCCGTCGTTCGCCCACGCAGGACAGGCGGTCGCACCGGCCGTGCTGCTGCAGACGCCGGGGCGCAACGCGCTGACGGTGTCGGACATGCCGGGCCCCGACGGCGGCGTGCTGCTGCGCTCGCATACCGGCGCATGCATCGCAGTGAACGAAGCGGGCATCACCATCAGCAACGGACGCGGCGCGAGCATCGTGCTCGCCGGTTCGATGGTGACGATCAACGACGGCGCGCTGACGGTGGTGTGACGTGGGCGGCCTGATCCTCCATCTCGGCGCAAGCGTGACGTGCTCGCACGGCGGCCCCGCCGTGCCGACGGTGCCGTACTCGCGCGTCACGCTGCAGGGCCATCCTGTGGTGACGGTTGCGGCGCCTTACGAAATCGCCCACTGCAACCTGCCGGCGCCTGCCGAAGCCCTGCGCTGCACCGGTGGCCAATGGTTGCAGGGCAGCACGCGCGTGTTCGCGGGCGGGCGTGCGCTGGTGCTCGATAGCAGCCCGTCGATGTGCGTGCCCAATGGCGCGGTCATGCTCGTGCTCGAGTGCCAGACGCGGGTCAACGCTGTCTGACGTTCCGACACGGCGAACTCCGACGGGCAATCGCGTGCCCGTGCCCGGCTAGACGGCGTGTTTCCCGATACAGCGCGACTGTTCGCGTCCGTAGCCTGTCTTCGTCAACGAAGGACGGGCAGGGATGTCTTGGCGAACGGTGTTTGGATGTGTCATCGCGCTGTCGTGTGCGCACGCAGCCGCGCAGAACGTCTACAAGTGCGTGGCAGCAAGCGGAGTGGTCAGCTACCAGAGCGCGCCCTGCGAGCACGGCGCACGCGAGACGGCGCGATGGGACGCGCCGCCGGACCCGCCGTCGCGGTTGTATCAGTCAGTAGCGAATCCGGAGCGGCACGCGTCCGAACCACGTCTCACGCGAACGGGCAGTGCGCACATCGCGCGCAATGCAGTGAGGCCGTCGGCCTGTGAGGCAGCGAAGGCCAATCGCGATCGCACGCTCGAACGCGTCGGCCTCAAGCGGACCTTCGACCTGCTCAGCCGCCTGGACGAGCAGGTCCGCAACGCATGTCGATGACGTCAGAACTGCAACTGCACGCGCATCAGGAACAGGCGCGGGTCGTCGTTGACACCGCGACGCCGGCTGTCGGCCACGACGTAGTTCGCCATCAGGCGCGCGTAGGACGTCAGGTAGCAGGTAGCGCCGAAGTTCCAGTCGGACTGCACGCCGCCCTGCGCCGCCGCCGAATCGAGGTCGAGGACGCTGTAGCGCACGACCAGCTCCCACGCCACTTCCTTGCCGATCGTCGGCGAACTCGCCGTGCCGGCCTTGTAGTTGCGGCGGTGCCCGGTGGGCGACCAGCTGGCGAGTGCGTACCCGCCGGTGCCGCGTACGTCTGCCGCGTCGTCGCGGTGCGATTGCACGGCCGCGGCTTCGGCCTGCACCGACCAGGGGCCGCCGATCCACAACGCTTCCAGCCCCGCGCGGGTCGTGCGCTGGACGTCACCGAGCGTGCCCGTGTCCACCAGGCTCGACGTCGCCAGCGCCGCCTCGGGCTTGCTGGAGAAACGTGCGGTCTCGCTGTCCGGCGAATCCACCGAGGCGCCGACACCCAGGTGCAGCAGGTCGTCGCCGAAATGCAGCGCGCGCGAGGCGCGTACCGCGGCACCGATGCCTTCGTTCTTGCCGTCCAGCCGCTGGCCGAACACGGTCGCGTTGACGGCGTGGTTCGCGTCCGACCACGCGTAGCCCAGCCCGATGCGGCGACCGAGCGCGAACGCACCGAGCAGCGAGGCTTCCATCAAGGGCGTCTGGCGTGCGCTGGTCGCGTCTTCCATCAGGAACGGCTGCTTGAACTGGCCCAGGCGCAGCGCGTGGCCCTTGGCGGGCGTGAACTGGAGGAAGGCGTCGGGCGTGGAGCGATCGGTGAACTCGTGCTCGACGTTGAGCTGCCACCGCTCGCCGGCCTTGGCGACGAAACCCAGGCGTCCGGAGCGCACCTTGTCGACGTCCTCGAACGGCTTGACGTCGGGATGCGCGTCCACGCCGTCGTAGTAGACGACGCCGGTCGGCTTGAAGGACACCGCGCCGGCATGGGCGCAGAAGGGGAGTACGACGGCGGCCAGCGCGGCCGACAGGCGTCGGGTGAGAAGTTGCGGCATCGGGGAACCGGTGGAAGCAGCGCCGCGATCGCGGCGCCGGAAGGGAAGGGAGGTGCAGCGCCCGCGGTCTGCGGGCGCGCACGGAACTACGAACGCATCAGCGAGACCGCCGGATCAGAATTCCTGCCAGTCCGACTCGGTCGCGGCTGCGACGGCACCGCGGACGGCCTTACGCGGCGCGGCGACCGGTCGGGACGCAACTGGCTTGACCGGCGCCTTGGGTGCGGCCGCACGCGGAGGGGCAGGCAGATCGACGACCGCCGGGCGCGAGGTGCGGACGGCGTTCGCGCCGTTCGCGACGCGGAACACCGCGACCGTCTGCACCAGCTGTTCGGACTGCTGTTCCAGGCTGCGCGCCGCGGCGGAGGCTTCCTCCACCAGCGCGGCGTTCTGCTGCGTGCCTTCGTCCATCTGCGTGATGGCCTGGTTGATCTGCTCGATACCGGCCGACTGCTCCTGCGAGGCGGCGCTGATGTCGGCGATGATGTCCGTCACCTTGCGCACGCTGACGACGATGTCCTCCATCGTCCTGCCGGCCTGGTCGACGAGCTGGCTGCCTTCCTCGACCTTCGACACCGAATCGCCGATCAGCTGCTTGATCTCCTTTGCCGCATTCGCCGAGCGCTGCGCGAGCGAGCGCACTTCGCTGGCGACCACCGCGAAACCGCGGCCTTGTTCGCCGGCACGCGCGGCTTCCACCGCAGCGTTCAGCGCCAGGATGTTCGTCTGGAACGCGATGCCATCGATCACGCCGATGATGTCGGCGATCTTCTTGGACGACTGGTTGATGGCGTTCATCGTTTCGACGACTTCGCCCACGACCGTGCCGCCCTGTCCGGCGACTTCCGCCGCGCTCTGCGCCAGCTGGTTGGCCTGGCGTGCGTTGTCGGCGTTCTGGCGGACCGTGCTGGTGAGTTCCTCCATCGACGAAGCGGTTTCCTCCAGCGATGCGGCCTGCGATTCGGTGCGCTGCGACAGGTCGTTGTTGCCGGCGGCGATTTCCGCGGCCGCCGAGCTGATCGCATCCGAGCCCTCGCGGATCTGGCCGACGATGTCGGACAGCTTGTCCACCGTGCGGTTCGCGTCGTTGGCGAGGCGGCCGAACTGGCCCGGCAGTTCGACTTCGACGCGACGGTTGAGGTCGCCATCGGCCACGGCCGACAACAGGCTGCCGACTTCGTTGAGGCCGTTGTCGGCCGTCGACATCAGCTGGTTCAGCGAGTTGACCACGTCGCGATACACGAACTCGAAGCGGCTCGCGTCGCCGCGGCGGCCGAAGTCGCCGGCGACGGCCGCGTCCACGAGCGTCTTGATCTCGGCGTTGATGGCGTTCATGCCGTGCTTGACCGAGTCGACGGCATCGGTGATGCGCGCCTTCTGCGCCGGCAGGCGGTCCATGTCCTGCGACAGGTCGCCGCGCGCATACGCCGCGACGATTCCGACCGCACGGGCGTTGAGCTGGATGTGCGAGTCCACCAGCGCATTGATCTCACCGGCCATCTGGCCGTACGCGCCCGGAAGCTCGCGGTTGTCGATGCGGAAGTCGATGTCGCCTTCGTCATGGCGGCGCGCGATCTCGCCCTGGGCCTGAGCGAAGCGCTGCAGCGTCGACTGCATCTGGCTCATGCTGCGCAACAGCTGGCCGGCTTCGTCCGTGCTGTCCACCACGATGCGTTCGTCGATGCGGCCGGCGGCGATGCTCTGCGCGACGCCTGTGGCACGTTGCAGCGGGCGGGAGATGGCGCGGGCAAGGAAGAACCCGAACACGGCACCCAGCACGACGAGAAGACCGATGCCCACGGTGAGCTGCAGCTGCGTTCTCCGGTAGGCGGCGTCGGACTGCGCGACCATCGCGTTCAGTCCCTTGACGTTGAAGTCCGTCAACTCCATCAGCGCCTCGAAGAGCTTGCGGCGCATCGGGCGCGATTCTTCGTTGGAGACCCGGCCGGCTTCGACGAAATCATTGGCTGCCACCGCTGCCATCAGCTTCTCGTGCGCGGCGAAATAGCCCGCCATGCCTGCGGTCAACGCCTCGTAGCGGGCCTGCTCTTCGTCACCTTCGATCAGCTTCTCGTACGAAGACAACGAGTCGTTCATCTCGCCCCGGAGCTTGTCCATCCGCTTCGCGTAGTCGGCCAGTTCCGCCGGGTCGTCCTTGAACTGGAACTGCGAGATCTCGTACGTCCGGTATTCGCCCAACTGTCCGCGCATACCCAGCAGGTAGCGCACCGACGGCACCCAGTTCGAGTTGATTTCGGCGATCTGCGCGTTGCGTGCCTGCAACTGCAGCATTGCGTAACCGCCCAGCAGCGCGGCAAGCGCGATCAAGGCGGTAAAGGCCACCGCCAACTTTCTGGCGATGGAAAGGTTCTTGAATCCACTCATGGCAACGGCTCGTAGGAGGAGGGCGGACGAATCGCGGATGCGCTTCGATCTGGTTAACGGCATTGGCACAGCTCGCTAAAGCGCGGAAACCTGAACGACACATTCGCGGTGTATACGCGCCTCGACCGCCACTGCGACGTATGCGAAAGCGCGCATTTCGACGAGCGCGCGTGCGTCCGAGCGCGCGATACGCTCATCTTCGCGATGAGTGATCGCAGGTGCGAACGATGTCGGAATGCTTCCGACATGAATGAACGAGATGCCGTTCGCTTCTGCATCGCCCCGACGCGCGCCTTTGAGGATCCGGGCGCGGCCCGCCGGCAATGTCGAATCCCGCGTCCTTGGTTCGTCACCTTGATGAGCCCCCGGAGATCAACCGCATGAGCCGCATCGCCGCACCTTCCTATCCGCCGGACCGCAACTGGCCGCTGGTTGCATCCGGTGCCGTATTGGGCTGCGTCGGCGTGGGCGTGATCTTCGCGCTCGCCGTGCTGCTCGGCCCGATGAGTGCCGCCACCGGCTGGTCGCGCGGGGCGTTGTCGAGCGCCATGACGCTGGCATTCCTGAGCATGGGCGTGGGCGGCTTCGTCTGGGGCGCACTGAGCGACCGCATCGGCCCACGCAAGGTCGTGCTGGTGGGCTCGCTGCTGCTGGGCCTGGCGTGCGTGCTCGCGAGCCTCTCGGCGACGTTGTGGCAGTTCCGGCTCACCTATGGCGTGCTGATGGGCGTGGCCGTGTCCAGCTTCTTCGCGCCGGTGATCGCCGCCACGGCCTCGTCGTTCGAGAAGCGACGCAACATCGCGATCTCGCTGGTGTCGGCGGGTGTGGGTGTCGCGCCGATGACGATGTCGCCACTCGTCGCGTGGCTGGTCAGTCATTACGACTGGCGCCAGACGCTGCTCATCGTCGGTCTTGTCGCGTGGGCGCTGACATTGCCGGCCGTATGGTTCGTGCGCGCGTCGCCGATTCCGGAACCGACGTCGCCCGGCACCATCGCCGACGCAACGGTCGCGAACGCGGGGCAGGCGCTGCGCTCGCACGCCTTCATCGTGCTGGCGGTGACGTACTTCGCCTGCTGCGCCGCGCACTCTGGGCCGATCTTCCACACTGTGAGCTATGCCGTCGGTTGCGGCCTCGCGGTGACGACTGCGGTGACGATCTACAGCATGGAAGGCGCGGCCGGACTGGGCGGACGCATCCTGTTCGGACTGATGGCCGACCGGCTCGGCGCGAAGCCGGTCCTGGTCGCGGGGCTGCTGATCCAGGCCATCGCCGCGGTCTCGTACCTGAGCGTGAGCCAGTTGAACGGCTTCTACGCGGTGGCGATCGTGTTCGGCATGGCCTACGGCGGCACGATGCCGCTGTACGCGTCGCTCGCGCGCGAAGCGTTCAGCCCTCAGATCCTCGGCCTGGTGCTCGGCGCGGCGGGCATGTTGTCGGCATTGGGGATGGCGCTCGGTCCGCTACTCGGCGGCTGGCTGTTCGACCGCTACGGCAGCTATACCTGGATGTACGTCGGCTCGATGGCGGTGGGGCTCGGCGCGGCGTCGATCGCGCTGTGGTTCCCGTCGAAGCGCAAGCCGCGCGAACCGGACTCATTGCAGGCGCTGCCGCAGGAAGGCTGACGCGCGCATGGTTCACGCGCGCGGCAGCCGAACCTCGGCGGCCAGGCCGCCGCCCTCGCGGTTTCGCAACGTGAGCGTGGCGCCGATCGATGCCGCAAGCTGCTGCGCGATCGCCAGCCCCAGCCCGGTGCCGCCGGTATCGCGGTTGCGCGAGGCTTCGAGGCGATAGAACGGCTCCATCACGCGCGCCAGTTCCGATTCCGGAATGCCCGGACCACGATCGCCGACCCGGATCACGAGCGCGTCGGGGCGGCTCTCCAGTTCGACGTCCGCCGAGCCGGCGTACTTGAGCGCGTTGTCGATGAGGTTGGCGACCACACGTCGCAAGGCATGCGGACGCGTGACGACCGGCGTGCCGATGCGGCCCTGCAGGCTCACCGGCCGGCCGGTGTCGAGGTAGTCGAGCACCAAACTGTCGATGAACGCGTTCAGGTCCACGCGCACCGCGGCCTCGTTGTTGCCGTGCGCGCTGCGTGCGTACGCGATGCCCTCGCGCACCAGGTGCTGCATCTGGTCGAGGTCGTCGAGCATCTTCGCTCGCTCGGGCACCTCGTCCATCGATTCGGCGCGCAGCTTCATGCGCGTTATCGGCGTCTGCAGGTCGTGCGAGATCGACGCGAGGATCTGCAGCCGCTCCTTCATGTAGCGCGCGATCCGGTCCTGCATGGCGTTGAAGGCGCCCACCGCCTGCGCGACTTCGGTCGGCCCGCCGTCGGGAAGGCGCTCGCCGTCGCCGTCGGGCCGCACCTTTTCCGCGGCCTGCGCGAGCCGTGCGAGCGGTCGCGTCGCCAGTCGCACCGCGGCCCAGGCGCACAGCAGCAGCACGATCAGCTGCAGGACCAGCACGTACGGAAGCCACTTCGCCAGCGGCATCACCGAAGGCTGCACGTCGACGACCACTGCGCTGCCGTCGTGCAGGCGCACCTTGACCTGGAAACGTTCCGGATCGCGCGAAATTTGCCGCGCCTGCGTCGACCAGCGCGGTCCCAGCGCGCTTTCGATCATGCCCGCCATCTCGCGCGAGGTCGCGCCGTCGAGTTTCGCGTTCGGCTCCGCGTCGAATGCGGCTCCGTCCAGCGAGTAGCGGAACGTGCGCCGTTGCAGCATCGGCAGCCAGTCGGCGCGTTCGTTCGCGGGCAGACGATCGAGCAGGTTCACTGCGACAACCACGTCCTGTTCCAGGTTGGTCATGAGCATCGACGAGGCGGCTTCGTAGCGCTCGTAGAACAGCAGCCCGAACGAGAGCGCGTGCGCCAGCAGCAGCCCGCCGGCCAGCAGCGCGTACAGGCGCGAGGCCATCGTGCGCGGCAGCCAGCGCATGACGCCGCGAGGAGTCGATGTGCTCATCCGTCCTCGCCCACGATCGTCACCGTCGCGCTGAAGACATAGCCTTCGCTGCGAACGGTCTTGATGTAGCTCTGCTCGCGCGCATCGTCCTGCAGGCGCTGACGCAGGCGGCTAACGAGCAGGTCGATGGAACGGTCGAACAGTTCGGCGTCGCGGCCCTGCGTCAGGTTGAGCAGCTGGTCGCGGTTGAGCACGCGGTTGGGATGGTCGAGGAACACGCGCAGCAGGCGGAATTCCGCGCCGCTGAGCGCCACCACCGTGCCTTCCGGATCGAGCAGGTGGCGCGCGGTGGTGTCCAGGCGCCAGCGGCCGAAGGCGAGCATCTGCGCCGCTTCTGTCACCTGCAGGTTCGGCGGCAGCATGCGCGTGCGGCGGATCACCGCCTTGATGCGCGCCAGCAGCTCGCGCGCGGCGAAGGGCTTGGTGACGTAGTCGTCGGCGCCCATTTCCAGGCCGATGATGCGGTCGGTCTGGTCCTCGCGTGCGGTCAGCATCACCACGGGGATGGCGCGATGCTTGCCCGCGCGCAGGTTGCGGGTGAGGGTGAGGCCGTCCTCGCCGGGCATCATCACGTCCATCACGATCAGGTCGATGGCGTGCGTGTCGAGCACGGCGCGCATCTCGCGCCCATCGGCGGCCTCGCTCGCGCGCAGGCCGTTCTTGCGCAGGTAGTCGGCCACCATCTGGCGGATCTCGCGATCGTCGTCCACGACGAGGATGTGGTCTGCGTGTTCCATGGGGCGCTCGTGGTGAAGTGGGGCGATGGCCGGATTGTGCCACCGCCCGCTGGCGGTCAGTGCGCGGCTGGCGCGGTGGCCAGCAGCTGCCGAATGCGCTGCTCCATGCCGTCGTAATCGCCTTCGCCGTAATGGCGATGGACGATGCGGCCGTCGCGATCGACCAGGTACATCGCCGGCCAGAAGCGGTTGCCGTAGGCGTTCCAGGTCGCGTAGTCGTTGTCCTGCGCGACGGGGTAGGCGATGCCGAAGCGCTCGATCGCGCGACGCACGTTGGCGGTGCTGCGCTCCTCGTCGTATTCGGGCGTGTGCACGCCGATCACCACCAGTCCCTGGTCGTGGTAACGGTCGTGCCACTGTTTCACGTAGGGCTGTACGTGGATGCAGTTGATGCACGAGTAGGTCCAGAACTCCACGAGCACGACCTTGCCCTTGAGCCCCGCCATGGTCTGCGGCGGCGCGTTGAGCCAGTGGGCGATGCCGGTGAACTCCGGTGCGGGCGTCCCGCGCGCCGGCTCGGCCTGCGCGCCCGGCGCACAGCCGGCGAGCAGCGACAGCGACAGCGCGAAGGTCGCAAGGATCGACTTGAACATGGGCGACTCCTGTAGGGATGTGCCGCCGGCGTGGCGAAGCGCACGCGCGGCGGCGGAGCGTTGCAGCGACGGCTGCGCGATCAGGTCACGATCTCGACATCCACGTCGCCGCGCGTCATGCGCGAGTACGGGCAGGTCTGATGCGCCTTCTCGACCAGCTGCCGGCGCGTGGCCTCGTCGATACCGGGAAGCTTGACGTCGAGCTTCACGGCGAGCTGGTATTCGCCGGCGGCCGTCTTGCCGAGGTTGACCTCCGCGTCGACCGCCGTGTCGGCCGGCAGCTTCACCTTCAGTTCCTGCGCCGCGAAACCGAGCGCGCCGATGAAGCACGCCGACCAGCCGATGCCGAACAGCTGCTCGGGATTGGTGCCGGGCTTGTTCGAGCCGGGCGTGCTCAGCGCGACGTCGATGGCGCCGTCGCTGGAGCGGCCGGTGCCGGCGCGGCCGCCGGTGACGTGCGTGTGCGCGGTGTAGACGACGGTCTGGAGGGAATGGGTCATGGCGATGTCCTCGTGGGGGAAGGTGGGCCGGTGGTTTCCGGTGGCGCCATTCCGAGGCCGCGCGGTATCGCGCACGTGTCGGGTGATGAGGGCTTTTGTCGGCGAACGTGCCCGGCCGGGGCCTGGATACAGTGCGATACAAAGCGCTGGCGCACCGACGTTGCCGCCGGCCCTTCCGACCACGCGAGCGCCCACACGAAAAGGGCGGCGAAATCGCCGCCCTCGTTCCGTTGTCCTCAGTCGGCGACGGCCTCGTCGCCGCCTGCGCTCAGCGGAGCAGCTTCAGCAACGCCTCCGCCGTTGCTTCCGACGACGCCGGGTTCTGGCCCGTTACCAGCCGTCCGTCCACGATCGCGAAGCTCTGCCAGTCGTCGGCCTTCTCGTACTTGCCGCCCAGGCGCTTGAGTTCGTCCTCGACCAGGAACGGCACCACCTTCGTCAGCTTCACCGCTTCCTCCTCGGAGTTGGTGAAGCCGGTGACGCGCTTGCCTTTCACCAGCGGCTCGCCTTCGTTCTTCACGTGCCGCAGCACGCCGGGCGCATGGCAGACGGCGGCGACCGGCTTTCCGGACTCGTAGAACGTTTCGATGAGCCGGATCGAGGCGGGATCCTCGGCGAGATCCCACAACGGGCCGTGCCCGCCGGGGTAGAAGACCGCGTCGAACTCGTCGGCGGACACCGAATCGAGCCGCTTCGTGTTGGCGAGCACGGCCTGCGTCTTCGCGTCGGCCTTGAAGCGGTCCTGCGCGGGCGTCTGGTTCGCCGGATCGTCGCTCTTGGGGTCGATCGGCGGTTGTCCGCCCTTTGGCGAGGCCACGGTCACCTGCGCGCCGGCATCGGTGAATACGTAATACGGCGCGGCGAATTCCTCCAGCCAGAAGCCGGTTTTCTCGCCGGTATCGCCGAGGCGTTCGTGCGAGGTAAGCACCATCAGGATCTTCATTGCGGTGTCGTCGCCAATGGGGGAGCGACAGCTTCGCCCGCAACGGGTTAGGCCGCGGTGATGCGTCAGGTCAGCGCGTCGGACGCGATCACGTGCCGTCCCGGCGTCGCGCGCACCGCGGCGTCGATCATGGTCTGCGCGATGCGTTCGGCAGGATTGATGCGCCAGCGGCGCGGCAGCAGCGGATGCAACGCGCGCAGGACGACGGTCGCGACGCGTTCGCCCGCGCGGAACTCCTCGCGTTCGCCGCCGATCAGGCCCGGTCGAACGAAGGTCAGCGAGGCGAAGCCCAGCGCGGCGAGGTCGCGTTCCACTTCGCCCTTCACGCGGCTGTAGAAGATGGACGATCCGGCATCTGCGCCCATCGCCGAATTCAGCACGAAGGTCGATGCGCCATGCGCGTGCGCAAGGCGTGCGACCGCGAGCGGGTAATCGTGATCGACGCGGCGGAAGGCGTCCTGCGAGCCCGCGACCTTGATGGTGGTGCCGAGCGCGCAGACGACCGCGTCGACGTTCCACCAGGGCGCATCCTGCGGCAGCTCGTCGAAATCGACGACGGGCGCGAGGAGCTTCGGGTGCGGTTCCGCCGGCCTGCGAACGGGCGCCACGACCTGTTCGATGCCGGGATGCGCCAGCGCGATATGCAGCGCGTAGCGACCGACCAGACCGGTGGAGCCTGCGATCATCAGCTTCATGCGAGCTCCCATCGTCCGCGACCCGGCGAGTGTAACCAGCCGTTGCGCTACAGTGCGCCGGTCCGGCCAGGCGAAACGTCGAATGCGCATCCAGAGCTCGCTCACCGTCGAAGCCACGCACGGCACCTTCGGCAGCCGCCGCTGGATGGAGTTGTTGACGGCCATCGGCAGCGAGGCGTCGATCGCCGCCGCCGCGCGCAGTGTCGGCCTGAGTTACAAGGCCGCGTGGGACGCGGTGGACGCGATGAACAACCTTGCCGATGCGCCACTCGTCGAACGCGTCGTCGGCGGCAAGGGCGGTGGCGGGACGCGACTGACGCCTGACGGCGAACGCCTCGTCGCAACGTGGCGCGAAGTCGAAGCGCAGAACGCGCGCTTCGTTGAGATGCTCAACGAGCGCATCGCGCACGCCGGACGCGATCTGGACATCATCGGGAGGTTCGCCATGCTCACCAGCGCCCGCAACCATCTGGCCGGCCGCATCGCGCGCATCACGCGTGGCGCCGTGAACGATGAAGTGGAACTCGAACTGGGCGGCGGCGGACGCATCGTCGCCATCGTCACGCACGAGAGCACGGCGAGCATGGGGCTGGCGATCGGCACGAAGGCAATCGCGCTGGTGAAGGCGTCCAGCGTCATCGTCGGCACGGATCTGGAGGGCGTGAAACTCTCCACGCGCAACCAGCTGGCGGGCACCGTCGTCCGCATCGACCGCGGCGCGGTGAATACGGAAGTGGTGATCGACGTGGATGGCGGCAATTCGATCGCCGCCATCGTCACCAATGCATCGGCCGAACGCCTCGCGCTCTCCGAAGGAAAACCGGCGACCGCGCTGTTCAAGGCGTCGAGCGTGATCCTCGCCGTCACTCCGTGACCGCCGGCTGCAATCGGCCGCGTTCCATGCCGAGCACGCGATCGGCGAGGTAATCCAACTCGCTGTGCGCATGGGTGACGTAGAGCATCGGCAGGCGCGTTTCGTCCTTGATGCGTTTGAGGAACGGCAGGATCTGCTGCTTGAGGCGGTCGTCCAGCGAGGACAGCGGTTCGTCGAGCAGCAGCAACTGCGGCGAATAGAGCAGGGCTCGGCCGAGCGCCACGCGCTGGCGTTCGCCGCCGGACAGCAGCGTCGGGCGGCGATCGAGCAGCGACGTGATTTCCAGCAGTTCCGCCACGCCGGACAGGTCGAAGCGGCGCATCGCGGCGGGAATGCGCGCGTGGCCGAAAAGCAGGTTCTGTCGAACGGTCAGGTGCGGGAACAGCTGGCCGTCCTGGAACACCAGGCCGACGTGGCGATCCCACGCGGGCACGAAGCGGCGTGCATCGGTATCGACCAGCACGCGTTCGCCCAGCCGCACGCGGCCGTTCGACGGCGCGAGCAGTCCGGCGAGCAACGCGAGCAGCGTGCTCTTGCCCGAGCCGGACGGCCCGTACACGCCGGTGACGCCACCGCCGACGTCGGCCACGGCGTCGAGCAGGAAATCGGCGCGCGCAAACCGGAGGTCAAAGCTCAGCATGCGGCCCCCGGTCGAGGTAACCCAGCCGGCGTTCGGCGCGCAGGCTGATCCAGCGGCTGACCAGCAACGCAGCCACGGCGAGCGCGATCGACAGCAGCGACAGGCGCAACGCCGCCGCTTCCCCATCGGGCACGTGCGTGAGGCTGTAGATCGCCAGCGGCAACGTGCGCGTTTCCCCGGGGATGTTGCCGACGAAGGCCATCGTCGCGCCGAATTCGCCCAGGCTGCGAGAGAAGCACAGGATGCAGCCGGCGATCAGGCCCGGTGCCGACAGCGGCAGCGTCACGCTGAAGAACGTGTCCCACGGCTTCGCGCCGAGCGTCGCCGCGGCCTTCTCGAGACGGGGATCGATGAGGCGGATCGCGAGCCGGATCGGCTGCACCATCAGCGGAAACGCCATCACCGCCGACGCGATCACCGCGCCCTTCCACGTGAAGGCGATCGTGATGCCGAACGTCGCAAGCAGCCATGCACCCAGCGGCCCCTGCGTGCCCAGCAGCAACAGCAGCAGATAGCCCGGCACCACGGGAGGCAGCACCATCGGCAACTGCACGAGCGTGTCGATCCACACCTTGCCGGGGAACTGGCGGCGTTCGAGCAGCCAGCTCAGCGCGATGCCGAACGGCAGGCATGCGGCCGTCGCGCACAGCGCAACCTTCGCCGACAGCGCCAGCGCATCCCATTCTTCAGGCGACAGCCACATCGTCAGCGCGTTCCGGTGGTGAATCCGTACTTCGCGAAGATGCGCGCGGCCGTCTTCGACGTCTTCACGAACTGCAGGAATGCCGCCGTTTCGGGGCGTGCGCCACGCACGGCGGCGATCGGGTAGACGATGGGCTTGTGCGTGTCGGCGGGGAATGTCGCGATGACTTCGACCTTCCGGCTGATCTTCGCATCGGTCGCATAGACGATGCCGAGCGGGCATTCGCCGCGTTCGACGAAGGCCAGCGCCGTGCGCACGTCGTCGGTACCTACGACGCGACTTTGCAGCGCGTTCCACCAGCCCAGGTGCTGCAGCGCCTCGCGCGCATAAATGCCGACCGGGACGACACCGGGCTCACCGGTGCACAGCTTTCCGTCGAACGCGCCGGCCAGGTCGAAGCCGTGCTTCATGGTGACGGGAAAGCGCCGGCTCTGCGGCACGATCAAGACCAGCGAATTCCCGACGACGTTGGCCCGGGTGCCGGGTTGCAGCTTGCCGCGCTGGTCGAGGTAATCCATCCACGTGGCATCGGCCGAGGCGAAGACATCGGCGGGCGCGCCGGCCTCGATCTGCTTCGCGAGCGCCGAAGACGCCGCGAAGGCGAGGCTCGGCTTCGCGTGGCCGGCCTTCTCCCACTCGGTGGCGATTTCGTTGAGCGCGTTGGTCAGGCTGGCGGCGGCGAATACGCGGACGGGCTGTTCGGCGAGCGCGGGGAAGGCGAGGGCGAGCGCCAGCGCGCACAGCGCGGCGCGGCGGATCCAGTCGGACATCGGGGGCTCCGGCGGGCGGGATATAGGGCGCTATATAGCGCATCCGCCGCGAAGGTGCCTCCTCGGAGCCTTGTCCGGTCAGAACCCTATCCGCTCAGAACGGATCCCGCGCCCAGCTCTCGTGCGCGATCGCCTCCACGTGGCCCCAGTCCAGATCGTTGGACAGCACGCTGGAGTACCAGCCCAGCCGCAGGTGCGGCTCGACTTCATCCCAGTCCAGGTGCGACAGATGGGCGCGTGCGGTGCGTCCGAGATCCTCGAGGAACGACCGCTGGCTATCGGTGACGGGCAGCTCGTGCATGGCGCACTCCCGGTTCGACGGGGATGTACGACCCTACGCCACTTTTGTTACGACGTGGCTGAATGCCTGAACGGCGCAGCCTTTCCCGCGTTGGAATGTTTGCGAGGTGCGCCGACGCGAACGCCGGCGCACCGTTGGCCCGATCAAGCGTGGATCAGCTGCGAATGAAGGCCAGCAGATCCGGGTTGATCGTGTCCGCGTGCGTCGTGCACATGCCATGCGGAAAACCCGGATACACCTTCAGCGTCGCGTTGCGCAGCAACTTGGCCGACAGGCGCGCCGAATCGTCGATCGGCACGATCTGGTCGTCGTCGCCGTGCATCACCAGCGTGGGCACCTCGATGCTCTTGAGGTCTTCGGTGAAGTCGGTTTCGGAGAACGCGGCGATGCAGTCGTACTGCGGCTTCGCGCCGCCCATCATGCCCTGGCGCCACCAGTTCTGGCGGACGGCTTCCGACAGCTTCGCGCCATCGCGGTTATAGCTGTAGAACGGCACCGGGAAGTCCCAGTAGCAGCCGGCGCGATCGGCCATGACGCTTGCGCGGATGCCATCGAACACGGATTTGTCCAGGCCGCCGGGATTACTTGCCGACTTCACCATCACCGGCGGCACCGCGCCGATCAGGACCAGCTTCGCAACGCGGCCCTTGCCGTGCCGGGCGACGTAGCGTGTCGCTTCGCCGCCGCCGGTGGAATGGCCGATGTGGATCGCGTCGCGCAGGTCGAGTTCCTTCGCGAGCGCCGCGACGTCGGCGGCGTAGGTGTCCATCTCGTTGCCGGTGGCGGTCTGCGTCGAACGCCCGTGACCGCGGCGGTCGTGCGCGACCACGCGATAGCCCTCCGCCAGGAAGAACTGCATCTGCGTGTCCCAGTCGTCGCCACACAGCGGCCAGCCGTGGTGGAAGACGATGGGCTGACCGGTTCCCCAGTCCTTGTAGAAGATCTGGGTGCCGTCCTGCGTGGTGATGTAGCTCATGTCGGTGGTCCTCGGGTGGGGGAGGGGTGGAGCATCGGGCGGAGCAGCAGCAACATGGATTCCGCGGTGCGCGCCGGACTTGCCGCCGCCAGAAATGAGGTGACCGGTTTACTGCAATCGCAACACGTGATGCGCCGAAACCAGTCGCAGTTTTTCGGGATTGCGCTGCACGAAGACGTTGACGATGCGCTCGCCGTCCGTTTCGAACGACATCACCGATTCCAGTTCGCCCTGTATGTAGCGCAGCAGTCCCATGCGGCCGTTGACCAGCGCCAGTTCGTGGCGCAGGCCTTCCTTGAAGCGCAGTCGCGCGGCGTAGAGCAGCGCGGCGATGCGATCGCCACCGACCATGGGCTTCGGGAAACTCGTGACCACGCCGCCGCCGTCGCCGACCAGCACCGCGGACTCGGCCATCAACGCCTTCATGCCGCTGAAATCGCCGCTGGCGACCGCGTCGAGGAAGCGCTGCATCAGCCGGCGATGCACGTCGTCAGGTACGTGGTATCGCGGGCGTTCGTCGCGCAGTTGCGCCTTCGCGCGATGCACGATCTGACGGCACGCCGCCTCGGATTTGCCGACGACTTCCGCGATCTGCGCGTAATCGGCGTCGAACACTTCATGCAGCAGGAAGGCCGCGCGCGCGTCGGGCGCCAGGCGTTCGAGCACCGTAAGGAAGGCGATCGACAGGTCGCTCGCCGCTTCCTCCACCTGTTCCGGCGTGGGCGATGCGCCGTCGAAATCGGTGAGCACCGGTTCGGGCAGCCAGATGCCGACGTAATGTTCGCGATGCGTGCGCGCAAGCCGAAGCTTGTCGATCGCACGCCGCGTGGTGGACGCGACCAGCCAGGCTTCGGCGTTGTCGACGCGACCGGTGTCCGTGTCGTGCCAGCGCAGCCACACGTCCTGCACCACGTCCTCGGCTTCGGCCATCGATCCGAGCATCCGGTATGCCACGCCGAGCAGGCGCGGTTGCAGGCGACCGAAGGTGGCGGTGGCGTCGTCCATCGCGCGCTCGAACGGATCGGAACCCCGAGTGTGGCACAGCGCATCGGCGCCGGGATGACAGCGCGGCCCGGTCACTTCGGCGGAAGGACCGGCGGCTTGCCCACGTCCTTGAGCAGGAAGACGACGAACTTCGCCGGCTCGGTCTTGCTTGCGTTGCGGCCGACGGTGTGAAGGTCGCGCGGGCCTTCGTGGAAGGCTTCGCCGGGCTTCAGCGTGACTTCCGGTCCGCCCTTCACGCCCATGACGATGCTGCCTTCGAGCACGTACACGAAGCCGTGCGCGTCGTGGCGGTGGATCGGATCGGCGCCACCGGGCGGGTACGCGACCTCGAGGATCGTGACTTCCTTGCCGGGGTAATCCTCCAGCGCCCTGGTCATCACGGGCGTGACGACGGGTTCCGGTGCGGTGGCGGGTTCGGCGGCAAGACTCGTGCCGACGATTGCGAAGGACGACAGCGCGAAGGCGAGCGGCAACAAGCGCATGGCGAAGGACCGGTGTGGGGGAACGAGGTCAGGCTAGGCAGTCGGGGAGGTCGGGGGTAGCCATGGCCGCGGACGCACCGTGTTGCGCGCGGTGCACCAATGGCGCGACGGAACGGCCTCGTCACACGCAGGCGCCCTGCAACGTCTACAGGGCATGGACGCGGATTTCCCCCTGCCTTTCGACAAGCGCCTGCCGACGCCGGCCGAACGCGTGTGGGCGGAATTCCTTTCCGTGCTGGATGCCTTGCCTCCCACCGCCCGCGCCGCCTTCATGCTGCACGACGTGTTCGGCGCCACCCTCGAGGATGTCTCGAACGTCCTCGGCCAGCCGCCTGCGGCATGCCGCGAGCAGCTGGCGATGGCGCGCCGCTGCGCGCACGAACACGCACGGCGCCTGGCTTCTCCCACGAGACCGTCATGAATATCGCCCGCCTCGCACCCGAACCCGATTCGCACGCGGTCAAGGCGATCGCGCGAACCGACGTCAGCGATGCGCTGACCGCCAGCTTCGCGGCCAGTTACGCCGGCGTGGTCGCCTTCATCGCCGTCGCCAGCGAAGGCAGCTTCGCGCGTGCCGCCGATCGCCTCGGCATCGGCCGCTCGGCGGTGAGCCGCAGCGTGCAGAAGCTCGAAAGCCAGCTCGGCGCGCGACTGTTCCTGCGCACCACGCGTTCGACCTCGCTCACGCGCGAGGGCGAGTTGTTCTACGAAGGTTGCCGCCCGGGCGTCGAACGCATCCTGCAGGCGCTGGAGGAGATGCGCGATCTGCGCGAAGGCCCGCCGCGTGGCGAGCTCCGCATCAGCGCGACGCACGCCTTCGGGCGCAAGGTCATCGCGCCGCTGCTGGCGGGCTTTCGCGCGCAATTTCCTGCCGTGTCGATCGAACTCCTGCTCGAAGATCGAGTCCTGGATCTCGCCGGCGACCGCATCGACATCGCGTTCCGCGACGGCGCGCTGGAAGACAGCCAGGTGATCGCGAAACAGCTGATTCCGATGCAGCTGCTGGTATGCGCTTCGCCCGATTACGCGCGGCGCAACGGTTTGCCGCAGATCGCCGCCGAGCTGGACGCGCACCCGTGCATCAACCAGCGCCTGGCGAACGGGCGGCTGCAATCGTGGGATTTCCGTGTGGACGGAAAGCCGCTGAGCCTGCGGCCATCGTCCACGCTGGTGTTCAACGATGCGGACCTCGCGATGCAGGCCGCGCTGGACGGGCAGGGCATCGCGCAGCTGCCTGCCTACCAGGTGCGCGATGCGATATGCGACGGCGCGCTGGTGACGTGCCTGGATGCGTTCGCCCCGGACGATCGCGGCCATTACCTGTGCTACCTGAGCCGACGCCAGCAACCCAAGCGCATCCGCGCGTTCATCGACTACATCACCGCGCAGGTGCGGGCGCTGGATCTGGACGTGATGGCGCACTGGGAATCGACGCAGGCATCGCGCGCAGTCGCGGCCTGATGCGATTGATGCGTGCAGGGCAACAACCTGCGTCCGCCTGAAGGTCTACCGCCGTGGCGACGCGATTCCTAGCATCGAAGTTCATCCACCATCGCCGACGCAGTGTTCGTGCGCGTCGGCTCACCCGGTAGCGGAGGTCGTCATGAAAGTCGTCGTCATCGGTGGAACCGGGCTTATCGGCAGCAAGGTCGTCGAGCGCCTGCGCAAGGCCGGCCATGAGGTCGTCGTCGGCGCACCGGCCAACGGCATCGACGTGCTCAGCGGTGAAGGCCTCGACGCCGCACTGGCCGGCGCGCAGGTCGTGGTCGATCTTGCGAACTCGCCGGCGTTCGATCGCGAATCGGCGCTGAAATTCTTCCAGACCGCCGGACAGAACCTGCTCGCCGCGGAAGCGAAGGCGGGCGTCGGCCACCACATCGCGCTGTCGGTCGTCGGCACGCAGAAGCTGTCCGGCAGCGGCTACTTCGTCGGCAAGGCCGAGCAGGAACGGCTGATCCGCGAATCGGGCATTCCGTACACCATCATCCATTCCACGCAGTTCTTCGAGTTCCTGCCGGGCATCGTGAAGTCCGGCGAGCAGGACGGCGTCGTGCGACTGCCCACCGCCAACGTGCAGCCCATCGCATCCGACGACGTCGCCGATGCGGTGACGCGGCATGCGCTCGGCGCGCCGGTGAACGGCGTGACCGAGATCGCCGGGCCCGAGCGCGTGCGCCTGTCCGAACTCGCGCAGCGCTTCCTCGACAGCACGAAGGACGAGCGCAAAGTTGTCGGCGATCCGCACGCGCTGTACTTCGGCGTGGAGCTGCAGGACGACACGCTCGTTCCCGACGGTGAAGCGTGGCACGGCGAACTCGGATTCGCGCAGTGGCTGCAGCGTTCTGACGTCGCACGTCCTGCCGCCCGCGGCTGAAGCCGCTCACGCATCCAGCGTCGAGGAGCAAGCGCCATGCACACCGGAAAGTCCTACAGGCTGCCCGAATTCATCGGCTGGACGCGTCGCACGATCTACGTGCTGATCGTGGTGAGCGCGGTGCCCGTCCTGCTGTACCAGCTGGCGGGCTGGCACTGGCTCGCGATTCCGTGGGGCGTCGTGTTCCTGCTGGGCACGACCGTGGCACTGTCGTCGGGCTTCAAGAACGTGCAGACCTACAACCGCATGCAGGAGGCGCAGCAGGTCTGGTCGTCGATCGCCAGCAGCAGCCGCGTGCTGGGCGCGACCGCGCGCGATCTCTGCGCAAACAACGATGCTGCGCGCAGCCTGGTGTATCGCCACCTCGCGTGGCTGGCCGCACTGCGCTTCGAGATGCGCCAGCCGCGCGTGTGGGAGAACGCGCGGAAGGCGAACAACGTCGAATACCTCCGCCTTTACCGCATCCCCGAACGCGAGCAGACGCTGGCGAACGAACTGGTGAAGTACCTGCCGCCGGGCGAGGCGGCGCAGGTGCTGGAATCGCGCAATCGCGCCCTGCAGGTGCTGGGGCTTCAAAGCCGGGCGACGAAGGAACTGCTTGGCGACGGCAAGCTCACGATGAACGGTTTCTCCGACCTGCAGAAGCTCATTCGCGATTTCCAGGACCTACAGGGGAAGAGCGAACGCATCAAGGATTTCCCGTATCCGCGGCAGCACGCGTTCATCAACACGCTGTTCGTGCGGATCATGTGCGTGCTGCTGCCGTTCGGCATGATCGGCGAGTTCGAACGCCTCAACGCGGCGGTCGACGGCTGGGCGAAGGGCGGCATGGTGTGGCTCGTCATCCCGCTGAGCCTGTTGATTTCGTGGATGTACTGCGCGCTCGACCTGGTCGGCGAGAGCACGGAGAACCCGTTCGAAGGCGGCGCCAACGACGTGCCGATCAGCCGCATCAGCCAGGAAGTGGAGATCGACCTGCGCGAACTGCTGGGCGAGCAGGGCGTGCCGGCCGAAACGCTCGCGACGGGCGACATCGCGATGTGAGGCGGACTCGTCGACCGCACGAACAAACGCCCCGGCAGGCCGGGGCGTTTGCTGTCACGCGATACGGAACGGCCGATCAGGTGCCGGTGAGCAGCGTCAGGTTGTAGTTCTGCAGGATCGGCAGCACGGGCTGGTAGAAGCTGCGCGTGCGGTTGTTCGGCGTCTTGCCCTTGCAACTGCCGCTGCCGCCCGAAAGGACGCCTTGCGCCTGGCCCGCGCCGGTGATGAACGAGCCACCGGAATCGCCGCCTTCGGAGCAGGCCGTGGTGCGCGTGAGGTTGAGGATCGTCTCGCCGGTGCTGTAGCTCACCGTCTGGTTCTTCGCCTCGATCGTGCCGCAGCGCCATCCGGTCGTCCGACCCGAACGGCAGATCGCCGCGCCGACCGCCGCTTCGGTGCTGCCGCGAACGGTGACGTCGCCGTTGCCGTATCCATCGACCGTCGGCGCCAGCGTGTGGCCCGAATCGACCTTCACCCAGGCGAAGTCGTTACCGGTCTGTCCTGCCGCGGGGAAGCTGGAAGCGACGAACGATCCGATCTTCGGCCCGAGCGTCCACTGCGACGGCTCGAAGTACACCGGCTCGCCCGCGTCGCCGCAGTGGCCGGCCGTGACGTAGCCGCCCTGGGTGACGGGGAATCCGATCGAGCAGGCGTAGAGGTAACCGTCGCCCGGATTGCGCAGGTAACCCAGGCCGCCTTCGAGCGCGACGCGCAGGCTCGGTTGTTCCTCGGCGGTTTCGATGCGCACGGTCTGCACGTCGGCGCCGCTGGCGGCGACGAAATCGATGCCGGCCTGTTCCCGACCCTTGCCCACGCTCACCACGAGGCTGTTGCGCGGCAGGTCGACGTACCAGCCGTACACGCCCGCCGGCACCTTGCCCGCGCGAGCGAGCAGACCGTCGAGTTGTCCCTTGGCGGTTTCCAGTTGCACCAGACTGTGGCGGGCGTTGCGGACTTCGACATCGGCCGTTCCCTTCGCAGCGCGCAGGGACGTCGTCGCCACCACGACATGGAATTCGCCGTTGGCCTTGCGCTCGATCCAGCTTCCCGCGAACGCGCGACCCTGCGCCTTCGCCAGTTGTTTCTCCTGCACGTTCGCAAGACGTTCGATGCGCAGGTACTGCGAGAGCTGGTTCGAGGTGAGATTGAGGTCGCGCTCCATCGCCGCGCGCACCGAGGCGTGCAGCGTGTCGGACGGATCGGCAGCGTGCGCCGTCATCGCGGCGAACAGCGGAATCGGCGAAAGCAGAATCAGGCCGCGACGGGCCCAGGAAGCGAACTTGCGCATCGGCATTACCCCGGAAGTGGAAGGTCGGATCGCCGGGCTTTTCGCGATTACGGCGTGGTCTGGGTGCAGTCGAACGGCCCGGACGACGGATGCTGCTGTCGGCTTTGCTAGCAGCGTGTGAAGTTCGCCGCAGGCTCCGATCGCGGGACGATTGCACGCCGATTTCTGTGATGCGCTACGCGATCGCAGGCTCTTGCTGTCGGAGAACTGTCGGAAGCTCGTGAAGCAAGGCCGCGCGTGGAGACCGCGCCGGCGGCGCATTTGCGATGGATGAGGCTGCTTCGGCTACCCGTGTGAATGGGCGTTCCTTGCCACCGGGTTGGTTGCCGCGAACTACTTCGCGTAGCCCTTCAGCAGCTCTACGATCGCCTGCGCTTCGCGCGCACGCTTCGTCGGCGACGCTTCGGCCACGACGTGTTCGGCGAGGTGGCCGGACAGCACTTCCATCATCAGCCCGTGGATCGCGCCCTTGGCGGCCGCGATCTGGATGAGCACGTCCGCGCAGTCGGCATCGGCTTCGAGCGCATGCTCGAGCGCCGCCACCTGGCCTGCGACGCGCCGCACGCGTGTCAGCAGCTTCTTCTTGTCGCGATTGACGTGCGCCATGGGACGCGAGGCTATACCCTATGGGGGTATCCAGTCCAGCATCCCGCACGCATGAATCTCGATGCCATCGCCGACAGCCGGCGCCACAGCCACGCCTTCGACCAGGGCAACCCGCTCGCCGAGCGCAACACCCGCCGCGCGATGTGGCTCACGCTCGCGATGATGGTCATCGAGATCACCGGCGGCTGGTGGTTCAACTCGATGGCCGTGCTCGCCGACGGCTGGCACATGAGCTCGCACGCGCTGGCGCTGGGTCTGTCGGCGTTCGCTTACGCATGCGCGCGACGCTACGCGGGCGATCGGCGATTCGCCTTCGGCACCTGGAAGATCGAGATCCTCGGCGGCTACACCAGCGCCATCGCGCTGATGGGCGTGGCGGCGCTGATGGCGTTCCAGTCGGTCGAACGCCTGTTCAATCCGAGCGCGATCCATTACGAGCAGGCCATCGCCATCGCGGTGGTCGGCCTCGCGGTCAACCTGCTGTGCGCGTGGTGGCTGCGCGACCATCATCCGCACGGGCACGACCACCATGACCATCACCACGGCCATGACCATCATCACCACGACCATCATCACGGACATCACCACCATCACGATCTGAACCAGCGCTCCGCCTACCTGCACGTGATCGCCGATGCGGCGACGTCCGTGCTCGCGATCGTCGCGCTGCTGGGCGGCATGATGTTCGGCGCGGCGTGGCTCGATCCGGTGATGGGCCTCGTCGGTGCGGCGCTGGTGGCGGTCTGGGCCTGGGGCCTGGTCCGCGACAGCGGGCGCATCCTGCTCGATGCTCAGATGGACGCGCCGGTCGTGGAGGAGATCCGCGAAGCGATCGAGGAGGGCGAGGTACGCGCGCGGATCAGCGATCTGCATGTCTGGCAGGTCGGACGCGGAAAGTACGCCTGCACGGCGGAGGTCGTCACCGATGCGCCGGTCGAACCGGACGTCTTCCACCAGGCGCTGTCCGTCCACGAAGAGATCGTGCACGTGACGATCGAGGTGCGGCACGCCACCCGGTAGGTTCAGCGAAGCCCTTGTGTGTGGCGGGGGCTTGCCAGCCTACCAACTGGTAGGTAGAGTTCCTGCACTTACAGGAGCGACCCATGACCATTTCTCCCCTCGGCTGGCTGCACACGCTAGGCAGCCTCCCGGCCATCCCGCTCGCCGCGTACATGCTGTTCAAGCACGGCCGCATCGCCCCGGCGACCGGCGCGGGGCGGGCGTACTTCTGGTTCATGCTGCTCGGCGTGCTCACGGTCTATCCGATCGCGCACCAACCCGTGAGCGCGATCGTCGCCACGGTCACGCTTGTCGCGCTGCTGGTGGGCTATGGCCTCTCGAAGTGGCCGGGCCGGCCGCGCGCCGCGCATTACGTCGAAACGGCGGCGCTCAGCCTCAGCGTCTTCCTGCTGATGGTGCCGACCGTCAGCGAGAGCCTGCGGCGACTGCCCGCCGGCCACCCGCTGGTGACCGACATGAAGGATCCGCTGCTGCTCGGTGCGCAGGGCGTGCTGCTGCTGTTGCTGCTGGTCGGCGTTCCGCTGCAGTTGCGCTCGATCTCGAAGCAACAACCGGCCTTGAATCCGTCAGTTGCCTGATGTCGCAGCCCGACCCGGAGACGTCGATGCAGTACTCCCCGAAAGCGCAGGAAATCATCCAGCGTGCGAACGAGCTGATCGCGGCGGGTGGCTACAACGGCTTCAGCTACGCGGATATCGCCGAGCTGGTCGAAGTGCGCAAGGCCAGCATCCATCACCACTTCCCGAGCAAGGCCGACCTGGTCAAAGCCACCGTCGTCGTGCATCGGAATGCCACGCGCGCCGGCCTGCAGGCGCTGGACGATGCGGTCCCCGATGCGCTGGATCGACTGGTGGCCTACAGCCGCTTCTGGGCCGAGTGCATCGAGAAGGCGAGCCCGCCGATCTGCATCTGCGCGTTGCTGGCAGCGGAACTGCCTTCGGTCCCGCCAGAAGTCGCCGAGGAGGTGAAGGGGCACTTCGACGAACTGCACGCGTGGATCGCGAGCACGCTGGAAGAGGGCACTTCGAAGGGCGTCATCGAATTGCGCGACAGTCCGGCGTCGGAAGCAGTGACCTTCGTCGCCTCGATCCACGGCGCCATGCTGGCTGCGCGTGCGGCGGGGGATGCCTCGCTTTTCTGGACGATCGCGAGGACGGCAACCGACCGATTGAAGGCGTCCTGACGCGGCGTGCGCGCTCGAAGCACGCGAGCCCGTCACCCCAATGCACTTACAATCGCCTCATGGACTATCAGCTGATCATCAAGTTCTGGCGCAAGTCGCTGGCGAACGAGGACTTCCTTGCGACCATCGAGGCCGAGCTGAAGCAGGCGCTTGGCGACAAGGTCGAACTCGAGGGTTACGACGTCAGTCGCGACGAGATCAACCTGTTCATGCTGACGGCCGATCCGCGGCAGTCGTTCCGCAAGGCGCGCGACGTGCTGGAGCGCATGGGCATCGAGAACGGCGTGTCGAGCGCCTATCGACTCGTCGGCGGCGCGAAGTTCACCTCGCTGTGGCCGCTGCGCACGACGCGCAAGTTCAAACTTCCCTAGCGGCGTTCGCTCGCCGAACGGAAGTTCCAAGTCAGGCGATCTCCGGCAGGTGATCGAGCAGCTTGTCCAGCGTGATCGGGTATTTGCGCACGCGGAATCCCGTCGCGTTGTGGATCGCGTTCGCCACCGCCGCGCCGACGCCGCAGATGCCCAGTTCGCCCACGCCCTTGGCTTTCATCGGCGATGACATCGGATCGGTTTCGTCGAGGAAGATCACGTCCTGGTGCGGGATGTCGGCATGCACCGGCACCTCGTAGCTGGCGAGGTCGTGGTTGACGAAGAAGCCCAGGCGCTGGTCGATGGCGAGTTCCTCCATCAGCGCGGCACCCACGCCCATGGTCATCGCACCGATCACCTGGCTGCGCGCGGCCTTCGGGTTGAGGATGCGGCCGGCCGCGCACACGGCCAGCATGCGACGCACGCGGATCTCGCCGGTGTCGGCATGCACGGCGACTTCGCAGAAATGCGCGCCGAAGGTGGATTGCTGGTAGCGCTTGTCGAGGTCGCCGTATTCGATGCGGTCCTCCGCGACCAGTTCGCCGTCCTTCGCGGCATCGGCGAGCGCGAGGCGACGATCGCCCGATTCGACGCGCCCATCGACGAACGTCGCCGTCGCGGGATCGATGCCGAGTTTCTTCGCGACGTCCTCGCGCAGTTTCGAACACGCGGCGAACACGCCGGCGGTGGAGTTGTTGCCGCCCCACTGGCCGCCCGAGCCGCACGAAACGGGGAACGTCGAATCGCCCAGTTTCACCACGACGTTGTCGAGCGGAACGCCCATCATCTCCGCGGCGGTCTGCGCGATGATCGTGTACGAACCGGTGCCGATGTCGGTCATGTCGGTTTCGACGGTGACGATGCCGCGTCCATCCAGCCGCACGCGCGCCGCCGACTTGGTCACCAGGTTGTTGCGGAACGCGCTCGCCACGCCCATGCCGACCAGCCAGCGTCCTTCGCGCACGCTGCCGGGTTTGGTCGCGCGCTTGCTCCAGCCGAAACGCTCGGCGCCGGTGCGCAGGCATTGCACGAACTGGCGCTTGGAGAACGGCCGTGACGGGTTTTCCGGATCGACCTGCGTGTCGTTGAGGATGCGGAATTCCACCGGGTCCATGCCCAGTTTTTCCGCCATCTCGTCCATTGCCACTTCCAGCACCATCATGCCCGGCGCTTCGCCGGGCGCGCGCATCGCGTTGCCCTCGGGCAGGTCGAGCGTCGCCAGGCGCATGCGCGTCATGCGGTTCTCGCCGGCGTAGAGCAGGCGCGTCTGCTGCGTCGCCACTTCAAGCCCGCCACCGGGCAGGTCGCCGTTCCAGCTCTCGTGGCCGATCGCGGTGAGCTTGCCGTCCTTCGTCGCGCCCAGGCGCACGCGCTGGATCGTGGCGGGGCGATGCGTGGTGTTGTTGATCATCAGGGGGCGCTGCAGCGCGACCTTCACCGGCCGCTTCGCCGCGCGGGCGCCGAGCGCCGCCATCAGTGCGTCGGCGCGAAGGAAGAGCTTTCCGCCGAAACCGCCGCCGATGTAGGGCGAGATGAGGCGCACGTTTTCTTTCGGGATGCCGAGCGTTTTCGCGAGGTCGCCGACGCCCCAGTCGATCATCTGGTTCGACGTCCACACGGTGAGCTTGTCGCCATTCCACGCCGCGATGGACGCGTGCGGTTCCATCATCGCGTGCGATTCGTCTGGCGTCGTGTAGGTCGCGTCGAACTGCACCGGCGCGTTCCTGAAGGCCGTTTCGAAATCGCCCGCACCGCTGTCGGGCTTCTCGTTCTTCGGCGCGATGGCGTCGGGCTTGGCCTTCTCCAGGTCGTACGCGCCTTTCGTGCGCTGGTAGTCGACGCGGATGAGCTGCGCGGCGGCCCGCGCCTGCTCGAAGGTTTCGGCGACGACGACGGCGATGGCCTGGTGGTAGTGCTGGATCTCCGGCCCGCCGAGCAGTTTCGCCGTGTTGAACCTGCCGAGGCCGAGCGTGCCGGCATTCTTCGCGGTCACGACGGCGAGCACGCCCGGCGCCTTGCGCGCGGCGCTGTCGTCCAGAAGCGCAATGCGCCCCTTTGCGATGCCGGCGCCGATCACGTAGCCGTACGCCTGGTTCGGCACGACGTCGTGGCGTTCGTAGGCGTAGGGCGCGGTGCCGGTGGTCTTCAGCGGGCCTTCGATGCGATCGGTCGCCTTGCCGACGACCTTGCCCTGGTCGATGGGATTGGTGGTGGCGGGCGTGTCAAACTTCATGCGGTCCTCCCGGCCTCGACCAGAACGGCGGCGATGGTGCGTTCGGCGAGCGGCTTCTTGAACGCGTTGTCGTGCGTGGTGCGTGCGCCGTCGAGCAATGCCGAGGCAACCGCACGAGCCCCTTGTGGCATCGCGGCGTCGGCGGCCTCGACACGCCACGGCTTGTGCGCGACGCCGCCCATCGCCACGCGCCCGGTGCCGTCGCGCTGCACGATGGCCGCCACCGACACGAGCGCGAAGGCATACGACGCACGATCGCGTACCTTGCGGTAGATCTGCGTCCCGCCGACGGGTTTGGGCAGCGTGACCGCGGTGATCATCTCGCCGGGTTTCAAGGTGTGTTCGATATGCGGCGTATCGCCGGGCAGGCGATGCAGGTCGGCGATGGGGATCGCGCGCGTCTGGCCCTGCGGGTCGACGGTTTCGACCACCGCATCGAGCACGCGCATTGCCACTGCCATGTCGCTGGGATGCGTCGCGATGCAGGCGTCGCTCACGCCGACGATCGCGTTGTGGCGCGAGAAGCCGCCGAGCGCGGAACATCCGCTGCCGGGCAGGCGTTTGTTGCATGCCTGGTCGGTGTCGTAGAAGTAGGGGCAGCGCGTGCGCTGCAGCAGGTTGCCGGCGGTGGTCGCGCGGTTGCGAAGCTGCCCCGACGCACCCGACAGCAGCGCTCGCGACAGCACGGGGTAGTCGCGCCGCACGGTCCTGTCTGCGGCCAAGTCCGTGTTGCGCACGAGCGCGCCGATGCGCAGCCCGCCGCCATCGGCCTTCGCGATCTCATCCAGCCCCACGCCGTTCACGTCGGCCAGATGCGTCGGCGTTTCGATGTCGAGCTTCATCAGGTCGAGCAGGTTGGTGCCGCCGGCGATGAACTTCGCGCCGGACTGTCGTGCGACCGCCGCGGCGGCTTCCGCCGGCGTGCGGGCACGTTCGTACGAGAAGGCCTTCATGCCAGCCCTCCCGCGACGTCGCCAATGGCGTCCATGATGTTGGAGTACGCGCCGCAGCGGCAGATGTTGCCGCTCATGCGCTCGCGCGCCTCGTCCACGCTCAGGCGCGTCCGTGCGGTGAGGTCGCCGGTCACGTGGCTGGGGATGCCGGCCTTCACTTCGTCCAGCATCGCCACGGCCGAGCAGATCTGCCCGGGCGTGCAGTAACCGCACTGGTAGCCGTCGTGCTTCACGAACGCGGCCTGCATGGGGTGCAGGTTCTGCGGCGTGCCGAGGCCTTCGATCGTGGTGATCTTGGCGCCTTCATTCATCACCGCCAGCGTGAGGCACGAATTGATGCGGCGTCCGTCGACGATGACCGTGCACGCGCCGCACTGGCCGTGGTCGCAACCTTTCTTCGTGCCCGTGAGGCGCAAGTGCTCGCGCAGCGCGTCCAGCAGCGTCGTGCGCGTATCTAGTTCGAGCGAGCGCGACTGGCCGTTCACTTCGAACGTCACCTTGGACATCACCACTGGCCTGGCCTCCGCGCGGGCGGTCGCTTCGTTCGCCAGCGTCGCCATGGCGGGCAGCGCACCCGACGCAGCCGTGACGGTGCCCGCGATCAGCACCTTTCGCCGGCTCACCCGTGTTTCGAGCGGATTGATGTCGAGGCCGCGCGGGTCGAGCGGAGATTCCTTGTCCATTGGCTAGGGTTCCCGGGAGAGGAATGGCTAGGGGACGTCGCGAAACCCGATTGTTACCACGCGAGCCGGCATGGTTGCGTGATCGCATGCGCTCCAGCGCCAGTGCGTGCATGCGGCAAGGCGAGCCGTTTCGCGGCGCTCCTGACTTCTGGCGGTGTACCGTCGGCGGCGCCTCGGGCACCATCAGGCAATCCACGGGGGAACCACGATGTCGAAGATCGCTCCGAAGCTGTGCGCCGCCGGCGCCCTGTTGTTGTCCTTCGCGATGCCCGCCGCCGCGCAGGACCTGGCCGTCGTCGGTGCGCGCGTATATCCCGCACCGGACGCGGCACCGATCGACGATGCGACGGTGTTGATCCGTGACGGTCGCATCATAGCGGTCGGCCCGCGCAAGGGCGTCAAGGTTCCTCGCGGAACGCAGGTCGTCGACGGCCGCGGCGCCAGCGTGACGGCGGGCTTCTGGAACAGCCACGTCCACCTGATCGCGCCGCCGTTCCACCGTCCCGATGACCAGCCCGCCGAGGCGCTAACGGGCGCCTTGCGCGACCGCTTCACGCGATGGGGCTTCACCACGCTGTTCGATATCGCATCGCTGCCCGGCGACGTGCGCGCCCTGCGCCAGCGCGTCGAGCGTGGCGACGTGGTCGGCCCGCAGCTGCTCACCGTCGACATGCCGTTCTTCCCCGAACGCGGTACGCCGATCTACGTGCGCGAGCTGTGGGCGCAGACGAAATCGCCCAGCGGCGAGGTGGCGACCGTGGAGCAGGCACGTTCGCGCGCGGCCGCGCAGATCGAGGCCGGCGCGGATGGCGTGAAGCTGTTCACCGGCGCGATCGTCGGCCCGCCGCAGGGCGTGCTGCCGATGTCGAAGGAGATCGCGCATGCCATCGTCGAAGAGGCGCACGCGCATGGAAAACCCGCGTTCGCGCATCCCACCGACCAGGCCGGGCTGAATGTGGCGGTCGACAGCGGCGTCGACGTGCTGGCGCATACGGCGCCGGACGCGGGCGAGTGGTCGCCGGCGCTGGTCGCGCGCCTGAAGGCCGCGAACGTGGCCTTGGTGCCCACGCTGACGCTCTTCGATTCCGAGCTTCGCCGCGAAGGCGCGCCGGAGGCCGTGGTGCAACGTTTCATCGGCGCGGTGACGCAGCAGACGGGTGCGATGTCGCGCGGCGGCGGGCAGATCCTGTTCGGCACCGACGCCGGCTACATCGAGGTCTACGACACGCACCTGGAGTATCGGCTGATGAGCGCGGCGGGTCTGGACTGGCGCCAGATCCTGGTGAGCCTCACCACCGCGCCCGCGCAGCGCTTCGGGCAGGGGGCGCAGCGCGGTCGCGTGGCGGAAGGCTTGGCCGGCGATCTCGTCGTGCTTCGCAGCGACCCGCAAGCCAGCACGGACGCCTTTGCGGACGTGCGCATGACGGTGCGCGACGGACGCGTGATCTACGACGCCGCCACCGCGCCACCGCAACGCTAGTCCGATACGCGCACGACGAGCTTGCCGAAGTTGCGGCCCTGCAGCAGCCCGATGAACGCGTCGGGCGCCTGTTCGAGGCCGTCGACGATGTCCTCGATCAGCACGATGCGGCCTTCGTCGATCCACTGCGCCATGTCGCGACGGAAGTCGGCGAACCGCGTCGCGTAATGGTCGAGGATGATGAAGCCCTGCATGCGCACGCGCCTGGCGAGGATGACGCCGAGCAGTTGCGTGCGCTTGTCGACACACGCCTCGCCGCCGCGTGGCTGGTTGTAGTGCGCGATGAACCCGCACACCGGAATGCGTGCGTGGAGGTTCAATAGCGGCAGTACCGCGTCGAGCACCTCGCCGCCGACGTTCTCGAAGTACACGTCGGTGCCGTCGGGGCATGCGGCGGCCAGGCGCGATTTCAGATCGGGTTCGCGATGGTCCAGGCAGGCGTCGAAGCCCAGTACCTCGACTGCATGCCGGCACTTGTCCGCACCACCGGCGATGCCGACCACGCGCGCGCCCTTGAGCTTCGCCAGTTGGCCGACGACGGAACCGACCGCGCCCGTTGCCGCGGCCACGACGACGTTCCGGCCCTCTTCCAACGGGAGAGGGTGTCGGAATGACGCGCAACAAAGCGGTAACGCGGTCCAACTGTGGGCGATACAGCGCTGCGCTGTTGTTTCAGCCTCGAAGGCAAACGCAAAGTTGAAGGTCGGTGCATTCCAGCCTTCGCCGGAACGACGATGCGCGCGGAGATGGCGTGACGGTCAACCGCGTTCGCCAGGCGCCTGTATCGCAGGCGCATGCGCCGCCATGAGTTCGACGATCCAGTCGATGAAGATGCGCAGCTTCCGGCTCACGTGGCGGCTGGGCGGAAAGGCGACGTACAGCGGCATCGGATCGAGTTGCCAGTCTTCGAACAACGCAACCAGCTCGCCGCGTTGGAGCGGTGCGCGCGCCATGTACTGCGGAAGCCACAGCACGCCAAGGCCGGCGATTCCCGCCGCGAGGTAGGCGTTTCCGTCATCCACCGACAGGTCGTGACGTCCTCGCACCTGCAGCGTCTCGTCGCCGCGCCGGATCGCGTGCGCCAGCGGCGCGCCGGTGCGGGAGCTGCGATATCCGATGACGCGATGGAGGCCGTCCTCGAGCTCCCGCGGATGCACCGGCGTGCCTGCGCGCGCGAGGTAGGCGGGCGCGGCGTAAACGCCCAGGAGCAGGTCGGCCACGTGTCTTGCCCGGAGCGAGGGCTCGGTGATCTCGCCGCCGCGCACGACGCAGTCGACGTTTTCGTCGATCAGGTCCACCTTGCGGTCGCTCGCGCCGAGGTCGAGTTGCAGATCGGGAAACCGCGCATGGAAGGCGGGCAGGGCGGGCACCACGATGTGGCTCGCCAGCGGCGCGGGCACGTCCACGCGCAGACGACCGCGCGGCGCATGCGAAGCCGCCGACAGGCTGGTCTCGGCATCGTCCAGGTCCGCGAGCAGCCGCACGACGCGCTCGTAGTACGCCGCGCCGTCGGCGGTGACGTTGACCTTGCGCGTCGTGCGATGGAGCAGCTTCACGCGCAGGTGCGCTTCCAGCTGCTGCACCAGCTGCGTCACGCGCGTCTTGCTGGCCTGCAGCGTTTCCGCGGCCCGGGTGAAGCTGCCGGTCTCGACCACGCGAACGAACGCCTGCATTGCGTCGATACGGTCCAATGCGGGTCTCCAACGGGCCGGGATTGTTTGGATTCTACAAACAGTGATCGCGCAATCGGCGTGTTTATCGGGAAACGGCCGGTACCTAGAGTGGTCGGCACGCCGGACGACGCTGCGTCGTCCACCCACGAACAGGGCCCAGGAGAATCCCCATGACACCCCGCGACGCTGTTTTCCCCGAAGGTCGGCACGAGCTGTACACGAAACATGCGTATTCCGCGGCGATCAGGTCGGGCGACCTGCTGTTCGTCTCCGGACAGGTAGGAAGCCGCGACGACGGCTCGCCCGAGCCGGACTTCGAAGCGCAGGTCCGGCTGGCATTCGCCAATCTCGAGGCGACCCTGAAGGCCGCCGGATGCGGGCTCGATGACATCGTCGACGTGACGAGCTTCCACACCGATCCGCAGCGCCAGTTCGATACGGTGCTTGCCGTGAAGAACGACGTGTTTCCGAAGGCGCCTTATCCCAACTGGACGGCGGTCGGCGTCAACTGGCTCGCCGGCTTCGACTTCGAGATCAAGGTCATCGCGCGCATTCCGGCCTGATGCGACGTGGGCGCAGCGCAGCCCATCCGTGCCTCCGCTCCGATAGACTCCTCGCGCGGCTCTGAACCAACTCCGACGCTGGTCCGGCGAGGCGAAACCACCATGTGTCCACGCTCGCGCAGTGCGTTGATGCGGCTTGCCATCGTCGTACTCGCACTTGCGCCCGTGGCGTGCCGGTCGCCCGGAGAGTCGCGCCCTCATGTCGAGTGCTGCTCCCCGCAGCTTCAGCCGGCGACGGTGGAAGCTCACGAGGACGCCGCGCGCGCATGGGCGAATTCCGCCCGACGCGCGTCCACGCCGGCAGCCGCCGGACGAGCGTGGTTGCTCTGCGCCGCACACGCGTACGACGCCTTGAAGGGCGGGGCGGCGTCGTCGAACGACATGGCCAACCTCGCAACACGATGCACCGACGACTTCCTGGGCTACGCCCTCACGCAGAACCGGTCGTGGAGCAAAGGGCCGCTGCGAGTGGCGGGCACGGAGCTGAGCGTCGAGTTTCGCCAGCTCTCGCGGTACCTGGTGCCGCCGCTCGACGTGACGCTGGCGCGCGAAGTGTCGATGGAGTTGTATCGCGGAAAGCGCTTCAGCACGGACGGCTTCGGGGTGCCGCTGGCGCTCCTCGGAAAGCGCTGCGAGGACGCCCCTGAGTGCTCGCTGCTGCCGCCGGAAGGCGTGTTCCGGGGAGCGACCGCGTGGGTCGAGACGGATGCGCACCGCCGCCCGGTCCTGGTCCTTTCCGATCCGCTACGAACGCCGCAGGTGACGATCGGCGCGTCGCACTATTTACTCGCCAGCGACACCTCCGCCGCGTGGGCGCGCGGTGCGCAAACCTCGAAGTTGCATCGTCTCGGGGTCTGGGGCCTGTTCGGCGGGCGTGAAGTCGGACGGCGCGCGGGCGTCTTCCTGCTCGAGGATTACGATCCGGACAAGAAACCGCTTGTCATGATCCACGGGCTGGGCAGCAGCCCGCTGATGTGGGCGGGGCTGTCGAACGAGATATGGGGCGACGCGGCGCTGCGTTCGCGCTACCAGGTGTGGCATGTCGTCTACCAGACGAACGCGCCGCTGCTCGTGAACCGGCTGCGCGTGCAGGGGTACCTCGACGCGGCCTGGAAAGCGCTGGATCCGGAGGGCGACGATTTCGCGCGGTCGAACATGGTGCTGGTCGGCCACAGCCTCGGTGGCGTGGTCGCGCGCATGCTCTGCTCGGACAGCGGCGACGTGCTCTGGAACGCGGCTTTCGTGACCGACGCAGGCCGGATGCACGCCGCGCAGTCCGATCTGGCGATCGTGGATGCGACTTTCCACTTCAAGGCGTATCCCGGCGTCGGCCGGGCGATCTTCCTCGCGGCGCCCCATCGCGGAAGTCCCACGGCGACGCGCTGGTTCGGCCGCGTGGCCCGGGTACTCGTCGGTCGGCGCGCGCCTGAAATCCAGTCGCTGCGGCGCGTCGCGCAGGCCAACCCCGAGGCGGTCCAGCCCGAACTGCTGGATCGATACCTGCGCGGCTGGGTCAACAGCATCTCGACGTTGCAGAGCGCGCAACCGGTGCGCGCCGCGGGCGAGCGCCTGATGCCGAGGGAAGGGATCGCGTACCACACGATCGCCGGTGCGTTGCCACGTTACGACTTCGAATCCGATGGCGTAGTGCCTGTCGCGAGCACGCTGCTCGACGGCGCGCAGTCGACGCTGGTGGTGCGTTACGGCCACGACCTGGAAGAAAGCCCCGAGGCGCTCGCCGAGATTTCCCGGATCCTGCACGAAGACGTTGCGTGTGGTCCGGGCTGGCCGGGCGATCTGCCATCAAGCACGGCGGCGTGCGCGACTCCGTCGTTTTCGCGGGAGTAGGGCAGGCGGGCGCAGGAAGTCCGTATGACCTTCGGCGCTGGCCGGCAAAAGGACGTCTCTCGCATCCTCGCTTCATGACCTCACCGGCACATGGACGATGACCCGAACGTTGACCCTCGCAATCGCATTTTCGCTGGCACTGCTAAACGCCTCGCAGGCGCATGCCGCGTCGGCCACCACGACGTCCGCCGCAACGCCCGCGTCGCCGAAGTGGGTGGAAAGAAGCAACCAGTACGCGCGGATCCTGCTCGACGCGCAGGCGCCGTTCGCGCCGGAGGACATGTCGTTCATGGGCGTGCCGGGCTACGACGGGCTCGTCACCGATCTCAAGCCGGAGTTCGCCGCGCGCTTCCGCGCCGCTACCGCGAGATCGCGCGATGAACTGAAGTCCAAACTCTCCGTCGAACGCGACCCGGACGTGCGCCAGGACCTGGAGATCATGATCCGCGCCGCCGACGAGGCCATCGCGACCAGCGAACTCAACGAACGTTTGATGTTGCCGTGGCGCGACGCGCCGCAGATCGTGTTCAACGGAGTGCGCACGCTGCTGTCCGACCAGACGCCGCCCGAGCGCCGCGCGTTGGCGTTGCAACGCCTGAAGAACTATGTCGGCCAGGGACAGGAAACCGTACCGCTGACCGAGCTGGCCAAGGCCCGCTATGCGCAGCGCGCTGGCGATCCGACGCTGCTGCGCCCGACGAAACTGGAAGTCGAGCAGGCGCTGGGGAATGTCGACACCTACATCGCCGGCATCCGCGATCTGTTCGCGAAATACCAGGTGACCGACGCGGACGCCGCGTTGGCCGCGATGGAAACGCAGTTGAAGGACTACGCGCAATGGGGCCGCACGACGGTGCTCCCGCAGGCGCGCACCGACACGCAACTGCCGCCAGCGCTGTACGCCAACCAGCTACGCCAGATCGGCATCGACATCGAACCCCAGCTGCTGGTGCACCGTGCGCAGGTGGAGTTCATGGAAACCCGCGCGGCGATGGCGCAGCTGGCGCCTCTGGTCGCGAAAGAGCACGGGCTAGAGTTGGCCGATGCGCACGACTACGTGGCCGTCGTTCGCGCGCTCAAGAAGAACGCGATCGGCAACGACCAGCTCGTGGCGCGTTACCGCACGGTGATCGACGCGATCGATCCGATCATCCGCGACGAACGCGTGGTCGATGTGCCCAACCGGCCGATGATCATGCGACTGGGGACGGAGGCCGAGTCGGCGGTGGTGTCGGCGCCGCACCTCCTGCCCGCGCCACTGGTCGGAAACACGGGCCAGCAGGGGCAGTTCGTCGTGCCGGTATCACTCGCGACGGCGGACGGCAAAACGCTGGCGTACGACGATTTTAACTTCGATGCGGCGCGATGGACACTGTCGGCGCACGAAGGCCGTCCAGGCCACGAGCTGCAGTTCACCGCGATGATCGAGCGCGGCGTGTCGCTGGCGCGCACGATGTTCGCGTTCAATTCGGTGAACGTGGAAGGCTGGGCGTTGTACGCCGAAGCGGAAATGGTGCCCTACGAGCCGCTGGACGGGCAGCTGGTCGCGCTGCAGTTCCGCCTCATGCGTGCCGCGCGCGCGATCCTGGATCCGATGATCAACCTGGGCCAGATCGACCGCGATGCAGCCGGTCGCATCCTGCGCGAGAAGGTCGGCCTGTCGGAGGCGATGGTCAAACAGGAGCTGGACCGCTACACGTTCAACGCACCCGGCCAGGCGGGCGCGTACTTCTACGGCTACAGCCGCATCCTGGAGCTGCGCATGGAAACGGAAATGGCGCTGGGCGAGAAGTTCGACCGGTTGGCGTTCAACAACTTCCTGCTCGATCAGGGCCTGCTGCCGCCCGACCTGCTCGGCAAGGCGGTACGCGAACGATTCATCCCCGCGGTGCGAAAGGAGTAGAGCAGGCTACCTGCCGTCACGTGCGGGCTTCGCGCGTGGGGGCGTGGCGGCAAGGCGCCGTATCGATCGCGGCCCGGTTGCGGCGCGATCGGCCTGTAACGTCGCCGACGCACTTCCATCCTGATAGGGCTTGGGCTACTTATAGCGGTACGCACACTTCGCGATTCTCGGCCCGCCTGCACTGCAGGCTCCCGTGGGGCGGACATGAACGAAGTCTTCCGGTTCGGACCTTTCAGGCGGGTCCCGGCTGATCGTACGTTGCGCAGGGATGGCGGCGAGGCAGCCACGCGTCGTCGCGCCTTCGATTCGGTGGCGCTCCTCGTGGCAGGGGCCACGATGCGCCTCGGCCTGGTCCTCACCGTCTGTTCGGCGATCGTCCTGGCCGCGATGTCTGGAGCGGTGCATGCGCAGGACCGCGACCGGACCATCCGCCAGTTCCACCATACGATCTGGACGGCCCGTGACGGTGCGCCGGCCGAAATCTGGGCCCTGGACCAGGGAGCGGATGGTTTCCTTTGGCTGGGGACGGGGTCCGGCCTGTATCGGTTCGACGGTATGCAGTTCGAGCCGTTTCACCCGGCTTCGGGCGAGCGGCTCGCTTCGGTCGACATCACGGCCATAAAGGTACTGGGGTCGAACGAGGTCTGGATCGGCTACTCGGACGGCGGCATTTCGCGGCTGCGAAGCGGGCACCTCACGACGTATCTGGAGAAGGACGGCATCTGGCCTGGCATGGTGGTGCGCATACTTCAGGGGCGGGATGACACCCTGTGGGCCGCCTCGCATGGCGGCCTGGCCCGGTTCAAGGACGGTCGATGGCAGAGGCTGGGAACGGACTGGGGCATTCCCGCCGACATGGTCGTCGATCTGTTCGTTGCGAGCGATGGCACCGTGTGGGTCAGCACAGCGGGCAGCGTCTATTTCCTGAGGCACGGCGCGCGACGCTTCGAACCCACCGGCCTGGTGACGGAACATGCCACCTTCACCCAGACCCCCGACGGTCGGATCTGGATCGCCGAGGGGCTCCACGGCCTGCGTCCCCTCGCGGACTACCTCGCGGGGGAACGTCGAAGCCCATGGACGCTGCAGGCCGCGACGCCCGGCAACGTCCTGTCGGTGCCGGGTTTCGCGATCGACCGGCAGGGCGTCATATGGGCGACCGACCGCCGCAATGGCGGCATCTTCCGTTTCGATCCGCGCAAAGTGGCGCGCGCGCCCCGCAGTGTGTTGCCGTCGGACCTCACGGATGTATTCCGTCGCGCGGATGGCCTCACGGCCGAACGGAGCATTCCCATCCTGCGCGATCGCGAGGGCAACATCTGGGTGGGCACGAATGCGGGACTCAACCGGTTCCGTGCGTCCGAGATCGTGCCGGACACGTCCGTGCCTGCTACCACTGCGTTCGGTTACAGCATCGCGGCCATGAAGGACGCGACCTGGCTCACGGACGGGGTATGGCTTTACCGGGCGTTGCATGGCGACATCGCGCGCCGGTTCGAGCGACTGCATCCGGCAAGCACATTGCTGCTGCGGGCCCGGGATGGTTCGCTGCTGTATGGCAATGGCGGCTTTGTGCATCGCGTAAGCGCAGGCCGACCAACGCGGTTTTCCCCGCCCGCGGGGGTGCGCGACGAGAACATTCGCGCGCTTGCAGAAGATGGATCCGGAACGCTCTGGGTGGCGTTCGAACGATCCGGCGTCTTTCGACTGAAGGACGGAACCTGGAGCAGCAAGGTCGATCTGGGGGGATTGCCGACTCCCGTGGTTGCGACATCCGATGCCACCGGCGCCGTCTGGTTCGGATTCCCCGGAAGCCGCGTTTCCCGTCACGATGCAACCGGCATGCGGGTGTTCTCGGTGCCCGATGGCCTTGACGTCGGCCGCATAGGCATCATCGCCGTACACGACGGCACGTTGTGGGTTGGCGGAGAATTCGGCGTGGCGCGTTTCGACAAGGAGCGCTTCCGCACCGTGACTTCGGAACGGGTGGCTCCGTTCTTCGGCATCTCGGGAATAAGCCGCACCGCCGACGGCGGTTTCCTCTTCAACGGCCTGCTCGGTCTTGTCCTGATAAACGCGCAGGAGCTGGCGAAGGCCTTTTCCGACACTGCCTATGCCCCGTCGTACGATCTTTACGACAGGGGAGACGGACTGCCGGGCGTAGCGCAGCAGGGCTGGCACACGCCGACCCTGGTAAGCGGTGCCGACGGTAGAACCTGGATCATCAGCAATACGGGCGTCGCCTTCCTCGACCCGGGCGGGCGCGAGCGAAACCGTTTGCCGCCGCCCGTCGCGTTGCTTTCCGCCACACCGGGAGGCGTCACTTACCCCACGACGGATTCACTGGAACTACCCAGCGGAACAACGTCCCTCACGGTGACCTATACGGCTGCAAGCCTGAGCAAGCCAGAGGCGACCCGCTTCCGCTACCGACTGGAAGGCGTGGATGCGGATTGGCTCGACGTGGGCGTACGCAGGGAGGCCGTCTACAACAATCTGGGACCCGGGCACTATCGCTTCCGCGTCATCGCGGCCAACGAAGACGACGTATGGAACATGGACGGTGCGGCGCTGGATGTCGATATCCCGCCCACATTCTTCCAGAGCGGATTGTTCAAGTTGCTGTGTGCCATTGCGGTCGCTGCGCTGGCGTGGTTGGCCTATTCGATGCGCTTTCGCGCGGTCGCAAACCGCATCCGCATTCGCATGGCCGAGCGCATCGAGGAGCGGGAACGTATCGCACGCGAGCTTCACGACACGCTGCTCCAGTCGGTACAGGCGCTCACGCTTCGCTTCCAGCTCGCGGTGAACGACCTGCCGGCGGAAACGCCTGCCAGGCCGGCGCTGGAGGAAGCTATCGAGCTTGCCGGCAAAGTCATCGCCGAAGGGCGTGAGCGCGTCCGCGACCTGCGTTCGCTGCAGAACTGCGCCGCCGAGGAGATCGTTGCCGACATCGCACGACGCCAGGCGTTCGATCCCGCCGTCGAGGTCGTGGTGACGACTACCGGCATGGTGCGCGTGCTTCACCCGCTGATCCTGGATGAGGTCACCCAGATCGCGAGTGAAGCGATCTTCAACATCTGGCGTCACGCGAACGCCAGCCGGATCCAGATCGATATCGGTTATGGCACGAACTTCAGCCTGCGCTTTGCCGATGATGGAGTGGGTATCGACGCCGGGATCGCCGGAAAGGGAAAAGAAGGGCACTTCGGACTCTTCGGCATGCGCGAGCGCGCAAGGAAGTTGCGCGGCTGGCTTGCGATAAACCGGTTGCAGGAGGGCGGAACCGAAGTGCTGCTTACGGTGCCGGGCTCGATCGCGTACAAAGCTGCCGGACGTCGCGGGGACATCGGATGACGTGACCACGCATGCGGGGTGGGGCTTAACGTTCCCGATCGAGGATGCCGCGCTGCAGTGCCGTCATGACGGCCTGGAGCCGGCTGCTGGCGCCGAGTTTCGCGAGGACGCTCTTCATGTGCACCTTGACGGTCTGGTCCGAGACCCCGAGCCGGCTCGCCACCTGCTTGTTGGCGCTGCCGGTCGCCACCTCGCGAAGCACGTCCATTTCCCGCGGTGACAACAAGTCGGGCGGTACCCGCATGGAGAGTTCCCGGGTAATCGCAGGCGCTATGTGTTCAGCACCCGCATGCACTCCACGTATGGCGGCGACGAAGTCCTTGTAGTGGGTGTCCTTACAGTCTGCTCAATGACCTTCCAATCTGGCTAACAGCGCGCAGTCTGATTTATGGGTGTCGCTCGAGAGCGGGCCGGCGGTAACGCCACGGCTTCGTTTACATAATATGCATTGCTGACGAAGCAGCCTGCGAAAGAAGGGGCATTACGGCGAAGCAGGCGATGGCCGCCGCCGCCCCGAGTTGGCGCGCGAGAGCGATCCACGCCTTCCGATCCTCAGCCGACTTCGCCCGTTCCGCTTCGACCAGCGCCATCCACGGCCCAGCCTCCTGACCGATGTCGCGTGCCATGCGCGCGATGGTGTGCGGCTCTGCCTGCGCGAGCCCATTGCGCCAGCGCGATGCCGCTTGCCGTGACACCTCAAGAGCCAACGCCGCAGCGTTATCCGAGGTAATGCCCTTGGCGGCTTTCCACTGGTCGAGAAGCTTGATGGTAGAGGTCATGTCACGGGCCTGTTGACAGGGATGTCACAGACCAATATACATACGCCCGTGTCACATGACATGTGACATAGGGCCGCCCGCCGGGGAGAGGCCCCCGGCGTCCCCCCTGACGCCGGTCTCCCCGGCCCTCGTAGGGGAGGGGACATGGACGCATACAAGATTCTGCTCTGGACCACGGACCCGCTGTTGGTCCTCGCAGTCGGCGCCGCCATCGGCGCGCTCATTGGATTCGGCGCGACGTTCGCGCTGTTGCTCGGTCCGCACACGCGAGCCGCCCAGGCGGTGCGCGAAACGGTGTTTCTCAACGCGTATCAGAATCGCTCGGGCGGTACGCCCATTCCGCCCAGCACGTCTCGTAACACGTGCCTGTACACCCGCCAGCGGATGGTGTCGGGCTCCGAGTTTGCGATGAGAGACCTGAGGCGCGAGACGAACTGCGCTTTCTGCGCCGCTGGTGCAGAGGCAATCGCGATGCCCATGACGGCGGAGAGTGCCGCCACAGTTTCAGCAAGTCCAAATTCGTCCGTTTTCAAGGCGACCCCCCGGGAATGTGATCCGTCCGTGCTTCCGCTGAGCGTCGGAGGGCTCCCCGACATTACCGGTTTGTCATGTGACGTCAGGGCGACGGACGAAACTGAACGCCGCGAAGCCGCCTTCCTTGAGCGCGAGGGTAGGGCATGAACCTCAGTTCGTGGTTTCGCTCCGAGCAGGGGAAGGCGCTTGCGCTGCTGCGCCAAGCCCTTCGAGCAGGTCCAGCACATGACCAGGCGCGACCTGCTGAAAGTCAGCAAGGCCTTGACTCTGCATCAGCCGTTGTAGGCGCTGAACTATCGCGGATCGCTGCTCTTCGGGAAGGCTCATCACGATGATCGCGATCACGTTGCACACACCTTGGATGGATCGGGCGATTTGCAGTTCCGTCGTCGTCATCCCGGCGACCTTGGGCGGCTTTGCCATCGTTCTTCCTTGCGTTGGGTTGTCGGAGATCATCGCATGAGCCGCCCCACCGACAGCGAGCGCGGCGCACGCCTCGCGCTCGACATCTGCGACCAGCAGATCCGCCAGCCTGACCTGTTCCCCGGCGCGCTCGACGTCGGGTTCTGGCTCGAAATCCACCATGCCGCCGTCGCCGAACTGCTCGACGCCGACCTGCTCCGTCAGGCGGTGACCGCATGAGCCTCGAAATGGTCATCGCCACACCGGCCCCGATGGGCTTTTCACCAGTGCAGGCGAGCAACCGGGCAGTTGGCCCGAGCAGTAACACGGGCCAAAAGTCCACCCTCACGGCCCCGATCATCGACTTCTGCGTCGTCGTCATCGACAGCGAGAAGGCGAAAAAGCTCACCCGCAAGATGCCGCTCGGTGATCTGGTGCGTTACGTGTTCGGCACCGGCAGCGCCATCGTCGTCGGCCCGATCCAAGACCGCGTTTTCAACTTCTACCCGCGCTCCGCAACGATGGTGATGAGACCGCATCAGTCTGCGGAAAGATCGGCCTCGACGACGACGGCAAGGTCTGTATCAGCCTGTCGGGCCAAGGGTGCCAGCACGTGCGCAGCTGGCCGCAAGTCGCAAATGTGCTCGACGACCTCGACGCACGCATCAGCCACGTGGACATCGCGATCGATGACCTCACGGGCGAGACCTTCAATCTCCAGACCTTTCGCGATCTCTACGACCGAGGCGAGTTCGTCATGAACGGCCGTCCCCCGCAAGCGCAGTACGTCGATGACTGCGGCAGCAACAAGGGTTGTTCCTTCTACGTGGGCCAGCGCGGCCACAAGCAACTGAACATCTACGAGAAGGGCAAACAGCTAGGCGATCCCGAAAGCGGGCACACGCGCTGCGAATTGCGCCTGTATGCCAAGCGCATCGACTTGCCCAACGACGTGTTGCGCAACCCCGGCAAGTACTTCGCCGGTTCCTATCCGATGCTCGCCGCATATGTCGTCGGCGAAGCCGAACGCCTGTTGACCAAGGAACAGATGGTCAACGCCAGCGCGAAGGCCATGGTGCGCTTCCTGCGCAATCAGGCCGGCACCGCGCTGAATCTCGTCATGGATGCCCTCGGCGATGACGCCGTGGAATTCCTCATGGAACACGTCGTCCGCGATGGTCGCCCGGGACGAATGAAAAACGTGGTCGGCGACCTCCCGGCGCTCGTACGCGCCCAACTTCAAACCATCCCATCCCAAGAGGCCGCATAGCCATGAAGATCACCATCACGAACACGCACGTCGATGAAAAGCAGTGGAGCAAGGGCGACCGCTCCGGAACCATCCGCACGCAGCAAGCCACCGCCGAGAACGCGTTCTTCCGCAACCGCGTGCGCCTCGACCTCGGCAAGGAACCGCCGTACCCGGTCGGTGAGTACGAGTTGGATCTGGAAGCCAACGTCAGCGTTGGCGACTTCGGCGACTTCAAGCTCGCGCGCAAGCCGAAGCTCACCCGCATCGAAGCCAAGCCCTCGCTCGCGAAGGCCGGCTAACCCTCATGGGCACCGTGCTGGTCCAAGCCTGCGCCGCCGAGCACATCGCGCTCGACGGCACCTGCACGGTGCCCATTTGGGTGCAGAAACCCGAGCAAGTGCTGCCGCCGCTCTCACTTGCCGAAGGCACACAGGTGGCGCTCGCCATCGTCCTGTGCTGGACCGTCGGGCTGTGCTTCCGCCTCTACAGGCGCGCCGCGCAGTCGTAGTGGCATCAACCAAAACCCTCAGGAGAAAACCATGAACCGCAATAACGCTCAGTCCCTCGCCCTGCGTGCCCGCGACAAGGCCCGCAGCCTGCGCAACAAGATCGCCGGCGCCGCCGCGCTGCTCACCGCGTCGTTCTACTCGGCCGCCGCCTTCGCCCAGGCATCGGACGTGGGCGCCGCGATCACCGCCGAGGTGACCAACGCCAAGGACAAGGTGAGCGGCATCCTCGTGATCCTCGCTGCCATCGTCGGCGTCCTGCTGCTGTGGGCCTACGTCAAGAAGGCCCGCTGATCGACACCGTGCAGAGCAGGGGAGGGAGGGCCGCCACGCGCGGCCCTTCTCTCTCAAGGAGGGGGTAATGGGGTACTTCGTCATCGTCGCCGTTCTCGGCGCTGTCTGGCTCGCGTACGAGGCCATCTGATGCGCGCGCTCATCGTGTTATTTCTCCTGCTGCTCGCGCCGCTGGCCGCGAATGCGCAGACCTACTGCGGTCTTCCTACGTGGATGGGTTCCGTCAGCAATGCGAACCCGAACACGACTTATCCGTCGCGCGGGGCCGCGCAGGCCGCGTGCAATAGCGTCACTGCATTGACGGTCGATCCGACTTCGGGTGGCTGGTTCGCGCGTGTCCAGAAGAACGCGTGCACGTTGAACGTGGCCGCGAAGAACTTCACCGTGACCGGAACGATCATCAACTCCAGCAACTCCAGCAACTGCGGCAGCACGTTCGCTGCCAGCGGTACGAAGACTGCAACCGGCTGGGCATTCACCGGGGACGCTTGCCCCGCCGGCTCGACGTGGGACGCCAACACGCAGACGTGCTTCAGCAGCGACGCGTGCAAGGCGAAACCGGCGCTCGGCCCAACTTTCACGGGAGGCGCGTCACCGGTCGCGTGCGTCGATGGTTGTAAGTTCAGCGCGCCCGGTAATGCGTGCGTTACAACTTCCTCAGGAAGCGCATGCGTACTGACGGGTGCCAAGCCCACCGGGCAAGCCTGTGCCGTCGGCGATGCTCCGCCCATACAAGACAAGCCGCAGCAGTGCACGCCGAATGGAGAGGTCTGCATTAAGCCCGATGGCCAGCACTGCATGAGCGCCAGCAACGGGCGCCAGATTTGCTGGCGGCCCGGCGAAACCGGCGAGAAGGACGACGGTCCGGTGAAGCAGAAGCGGGACGCCGGTACCAACCCGATAGCGCCGAACTTGCAGTTGCCCAGTGGTGACAACTTGCAGCCGAGCGGGCCTCCGATTCAGAGCACTACGACCAACAACAACACGACCATTACGACGGTAACGCAGAACTATCAGACGGAGCACGGAACCAACGCCGGAAGCAGTAATGCCGGCGAAAGCGGCACAGGCGATGGCAGTGGCAAAGAAGGGGACGGCGATGGGGATGGTTCTGCGTCGGGTGGCGAGAACTGCGAAGCTGCTCCGGTCATTTCCGGCGACCCGGTTCTGGCGATGGTTGCCACGCAGGCATGGGCGACTCGCTGCGCGGTCGAAGCTGGCAACGCGGCAAAGGTGACGGGCGATATCGGCGACTGTGCCCAGGCATTCACCGTCGAAGGCACGAACGCCAACGCGCAGCAGCTGCGCGCCATGCGCGCTCAGATCTGCGGCGACGACACCAACGGCAACAAGCGTCCCGACTGGACCGAGACCAACGGCACCGAGGAACCGGCGCCGGGCGAGGGCGACGACGAACCGGGTTTCGTCGCCAAGACCTTCAGCCTCGACAACCTCGATTCCAGCGGTTTCCTCGGTGGTGCCGGCAGCTGCCCGCAGATGGGCGTTGTCGATCTCAGCTTCACGCAAGTCGATTTGTCCAACGCCTCTTGGTGGTGCCCGTTCGTGACGATGTGTCGCGGCATTCTGCTGCTGATGGGCTTCTTCATCTCCGTCCGCCTGCTCATGGAGTGACCTATGAACCCGCTGAGTTTCATCGCCGATATGGCGACCGCTGTCGGTCGCTTCGTATTCGCCTCGTTCCGCGACGGCATCGGTTTGCTCGTTGCCAAGCTGCTGGGCGTGTTCGGCCTGACCATGATTTCCATGTCGGCTTTCCTGCCCGATATCAAAGGCGCGCTCGCGCAGCACGCGGCCGCCATGCCGCCGGTCGTGATGCAGTTCGCGGGCGCCATCGGCCTCGACGTGTTCATGACCATGGTCATCAGCGCGCTGTCGATTCGCCTTGCGAGCAAGGTCTTCATCGTGCCCAAGGGCGTCGCCGATCAGCTGCCGGGAGCGTCGCGATGATCTACTGGTACACGGGCCAGCCGGGTCACGGAAAGACGCTGCACGCGATCGATCACGCGTTGAAGTTCCGCGACGAAGGCCGATTGGTGTTCGTCGGCAACGTACGCGGGTTCAAACACGAAACCGCCCGCTGTCTGCCGATCACGCCCGAGCAATTTCGCGACTGGATGAATTTCCTGCCGGACGGCGCGGTTTGCTTCATTGACGAAGCGTACGAGTCGGAAATGCTGCCCAAGCGCCCGCCGGGCTCCAAGGTGCCGGACCACGTGCGCGAGCTCGCCAAGCACAGGCACCGCGGCTTGGACTTCATCTTCGTGTCCCAGTCGCCGGCCAAGCAGGTGGACGAATTCGTCCACGACCTGATCGAGCGGCATATCCACGTGCGCCGCCGCTTCGGCCTGCCGTTCGCGCACCTGCGGATCTTCGACCGTTTCGAGCGGAACCCAGAGAAGGCGAGCCCGCTCATTCTGAAGCGCGTCAAGCTGCCAAAGCGCCCCATGGGCCTCTACGAGTCCACGGTCATGGACACCGTGGAAAAGAAGATCCCGTGGTACTACATCGCGCTCGCGATTGGTCTGCCGGCAACGGCTTACGGTGCCTGGCATCAGTTCGGCGCGGTGGAAGATTCGCTCGCAGGAAGGTCGAGCTCCGCCGCGATGGTCGCCACCAAGGACGGAGCGGCAAACGGAGCGCCAGCGACGGTGGCCGCGACGGACATTCCGTCGCCCCCAGCGCCCTCCCGAGAAAGTGACTACGTGGCGTGGCTGACGCCGCGCATTCCGGGCCAGCCGTGGACCGCGCCGGCCTACGACAAGCTCAACGTTCCCATGCAGGCGCCGCGCGTCTTCTGTATGGCGTCTGGCCACGACGGGCACGACGGCTGCACGTGCCTGAGCGAGCAGGGCACGCGCCACGTCATTGAGCAGAACCGCTGCCGCATGATCGCGCTCGACGGCCAGTACGAGCCGTTTCTGGACGAAGTGCAGGGCGACCGACGGCGCCTCGACGAAGCGACCCAGCGCCGGCAGTTGATGCAGCAGGAGATCTCGCGCGGGGGTGTAGGGGGCACGCCCCCTACGGATAACGCCTTGCCCGGTGCAACCCTCAGCGCCCCACAGGTGAGCGGTTACGGCGATATCGGAGCCGTCAGGGCCGAATCCGCACCTCGTTGACCCCCGGTCCAGTTTTGCTACGCTCGTCTCAGTCCTGAGGGGGATGGATGGAGCGATGCGACAGGGAATGCTGCTGCTGGCCGCACTGATGTGCGGCAGCGCTTCGGCGCAGGTCGTCAATAAATGCGTAGGCAAGGGTGGGGCAGTAGGCTTCTACAGCGGGCCTTGCCCCGCCGGCTACCAGCAAGCGAAGACGTGGGACGCCAAGCCTGAGCCGCCCCCCTCCAATGACGAGCTCTGGCGCCGCTATTACGCGCGTAAGCAGGGCCAAGCAGATTCTCGCTACCTATCTCACCTGGCGGGCACTTCGCAGAACGGAGCTTCGGGACACCGCATTCGTTCGGATGGAGCTCGGAACCCCTCTGCCTGCGAAGCAGCTAAAGCCTCTCGCGAGAGCACGCTCGCAACCGCCGGGATGAGCCGTACCTACGAGCTGTTGCAGCAGCTCGATGCCAGCGTCCGTGAATCATGCAAGTAGTTGCAGAACCCTGGTCATCTCCGATGAAGGAGCGAAGAAAGTGCTGCGTTCCGTAACGCTTAAGTTCACTGAGCACGACCCTATCACACTAGATGCACGTGGCATCACTATTTTTGTCGGCCCGAATAATTCCGGCAAGAGCTTAGCTCTTCGTGAGCTGCATGCGTTGTTTGAGAATCAGGAGTTGCCCGCTAGTCTCCAGCTGCTTAGCGGATATGACCTTGCATGGCCGTCTGAAGGGGAGATCGATGCTCTACTAGATCGGCTCGCTGCCCTTGTAGTACAGCCGAACAACCTAGCATCGGGGCACGTCGCGATAGGTTCATACCAGCCGAGCCTCGGCCACGTGCAGGTTGTCGTGGATAGAAACACTGTTCAGCGGTTAGCGAGGGAGCGTGAGAAGGGCTGGTTTACCCACAATATTCTTCGCTGGGGTGCCTTAAGGCTAGATGGGCGATCGCGGTTTGCGCTGAGCAATGATCAGCAAATGGGTGACCTGCTTTCAGCGCCGACGAACGCGCTCAGCTTGCTGTTCGGCAACGACGCCATCAGAAAGAATGTTCAGCATGCACTGCTCGAAGCATTTGGCAAATACTTCGTGCTCGACCCAACCTTTGGGGGCACCTTGAGGATCCGACTGGCTGATACCCCACCAGTTGACGAACAATCGCTCGCAAAAGCGGCGCGAGATTATTTTGCAAAGGCGCAATACATCAAAGATGCGAGCGACGGGGTCCAAGCGTACACCGGCATAATCACAGCCGTAATGTCGGGCGAATTTCACACGTTCTTAGTAGACGAGCCAGAGGCTTTCCTCCATCCTCCATTAGCTCGCAAGCTTGGCAAACAGCTTGCATCACTGACGGCAAAGAGTGAGCGATCCTTGTTCGCCGCGACACATAGTCCTGACTTCTTAATGGGCTGCTTGCAGGTGAGCCAGAACGTTCGTGTCGTGCGCATGGCGTATGCGAACGGTAAATCGAAAGCTCGTGTCGTCAATTCCGAGGAGCTCGCAGCATTTCTGCAGCGTCCACTGATGCGCAGCGCGAACGTTGTCTCAGGACTATTTCACGATGGCGTGGTTGTCACTGAATCAGACAATGACAGGGCGTTTTACGCAGAGATCTACCACCGACTCAGCCAGGACGACCCCAGTCTTCCGTCTCTCCTTTTCGTCAATGCGCAAAACAAGCAGACGCAAACAGAGATAATTGGGCCATTAAGGCGATTTGGTGTCCCCACAGTAGGAATTGTAGATATTGATGTTCTGAAAGAGGGCGGGACGGTCTGGTCGGCATGGTTGAACGCCTCAAACGTCCCAAAGGCAACCCACGAAGCGATGCACAGGATGCGGGGCAGCATCTTCTCCCTTTTTGAGGGGAAAGACATGAAGCGCGACGGAGGGGTATCGCTTCTTAGCCCTCAAGACGCGGACGCCGCAAACGACCTTTTCGACTCCATGGCACGGGTGGGAGTATTTGTGGTCCGCCAAGGAGAAGTGGAGGATTGGCTCAAACATCATGGCGTGTCTGGGCGGAAGGCAGCATGGGCACTAGCGATGCTGGAACGCCTTGGCTCCGACCCAGCGGCTGAGGGGTATGTCAGGCCGGGTAAGGACGATGTATGGGAATTCATGCGCCAAGTCGCCAATTGGGTCCGCGATCCCGCGAGGAAGGGATTCGACTAAGCGCTCAAACTTGGCCGCTCATTCAGATCGTCAGGATGCGGCCATACCGCGGTGACGCACGTCTGCCAGCTGGACGACGACTACCTTGACAAGCTGCCGTCGTGAAGCTGTCTGGCGGGCTTGCTCGGCTGCGCGACGACTCGCGAAGCCCTTGAGCCGGAGTTCCATCTTGTCGCGCCACATCAGCCCGCGCAGGCGTTCGATCGTCATTCGTTGGCCGTCGTCAGAAACGAGATGGCGGCCTCGCAGCCGCCATCCGTACCATTCGTCTTCGAAGTCCAGGTTCATGCAAGCGCTCCCGGGGGAATGAGGCGTTTGCCCGAGATATCGGCCGGGCTGGGGCAGACTGACGTAGGAAAAAGCCGCGCCAAAGCGTCAGAAAGTGCCCCACGCAGGCTCCGTCGGCCGGTTGACATAATATGCATTATGCGAAATACAGCGCAGGCCTTCCTGCGGCATTTAGCCGCAACTACGAGGCTTCCAAGGCGTTCTCGCGGTCTGATCCGATCCACCTTTCGCACATAGCGACCGATACGTGTCCTACGCAGAATATTGCATCGCGCCTCCGTAGAAAGTTCGCTACTTCGAGGCAGAGAAATTGGGCATCCGCGAACCGAGGCAGTGATTCGGTAAGTTGAGTGCGCACTACGCAGAACTTTTGGGTGCAGCGTTGACAATGCAGACGTCCGGAATCTTCGACATCGAGGAAAACGGTCGATGAGGGCCAGCCCCACGCTTATGTGGTCTTCGGAACGAATTCTGAGCCCCTAGTTGTCACTTATTTCCCAGACTTCTAAGTGCGTGCTCCGGGATCCGCCACGACCATAAACCAATAATGATCGACTGCCGAAGGCCCGTCGGAATCGCGGACCTAGCTGCCTCAAGTGCATGGCGGCAGCCTCTGAGTCCAGTAGTCGCTGGGGGCTGCTAGCACGTGCTCCTGCAGCACTCGCACGAGCATAGGGGTCCGCCAGCCCAGTTCAGGGAGAAAGCAGCGTTCAGTGGGGCCCAGCGGGCGGGCCTGTTCCTGCAGGAGCAACCAACGACAGCTCCGGCGCAACTCGTCCGTTAAAGTCTGAAGGGCAGCCGCTTGATCAAAGCCTGATTGCAGCAGCGCGGCAGCGCCGCCCCGCACTGCTCTCCAGACCAAGTAGCGCTTGCGGCCCAACGGGTGCATCGCCCATTCATTGGCAAGAGCCCGCATCACCAACTCGGAACCCGCAGGATCAAGTGCATTCTTTCGCATCAGATGCGCGAGATATGCGTGAATTTCAGCCTGAGCCAACCGATCCCACAGCGAGATCAAACTGGCCCGTGCGGCGGATGTTCCTCGCTCCGATCGCAGATGCTCTAGCAGCTGCAAAAGGAGCGCCGGCTGGCTTGGCAACTCGATCGCATAGCACCACCATCGCCCGGCTGCAGACCCTGCATGGCGACGCCAGCGCGGAACCGTTCCTGCGCCGGCTCGACGTGATCGAACGCGATCCGGCCGACCCGCGGCGCCACATGCTGCTCGACAGCTTGGTCGTCGACCTCGCCGCCGCCGACGCGGCGTGGCAGGCACGCCGCGAGCGCATCGTGGCGCTTCGCACTCTCGCGGTCGAGCTGGAAACGCTGATCGGTGCGTCGAGCACCGAGCTGCGCGCGCAGGTCGCGGCCTGCTTGGCCACGCCGGAAGCCGACATGGCGCAAGTGGGGGCCCTCGCGCAGCAATGCACCGACGCGATCGCGCAGCAACTGCATCGCCGCGCCGCCGTCGCCCGCCGCCGTGCCGTCCTCGAAGGACTGGCCAGCCTCGGCTACGAAGTGCGCGAAGGCATGGAGACCGCCTGGGCCGAGGCCGGCAGCGTGGTGCTGCGGAAGGCCGCGACGCCGGGCTACGGCGTCGAAGTCGGCGGCCGTGCCGAGAGCGGCCGTTTGCAGGTACGCGCAGTCTCGCTGACTGACACCCGCGACCGCGCCCGCGAACGCGACATCGAAACCATCTGGTGCGGCGAATTCACCCGTCTGCGCTCGCTGCTCGCCGACCGTGGCAGCGAACTCACCATCGAAAAGGCATTGGCGATCGGCGAGGTGCCGTTGAAGGTGATCGAAGGTGGATATAAAGGTAGCAGCGAAGCCACCGGGTCAAGTGCCAAAAAAAATTCAAGCTGAATCGACAGCTTTGATTGACACTGGCGGACGAGGTTGAACGTCGTACTAAAGGAACTTCTCAAGTCTGAGGCAACCTTCCCCACCCCCGATAAACATGCCCTATCCGCGCATCCGTTCGCTTGGCGGTAATGCTGAGTGCCGAGTTCCTAGGCCACGTGCCTACCCTGCGACGGACTTGAGGCGAGTTGCTGCGCCCCTTGAGAAACACGCGCATCGGCAGAAGCCACGACGAGCGTTGGACTGTGCGCCTCATGCGCGACTGGGTTCTTTTCCAGTCCGAGTCGCTTGAACGAAAGCAAGGGAAGGCTCGGCGATCCGAGCCTTCCGATGGGGGCCGCTTAGGGCTCCATGTAACGCAAGCGCGCCCCGTCGTTGCGGTGGTGCTGGTGCGGGCCGCCGCTCCAGAGATGATCTTCAAAGCGCCCTGTAGACATGTTGCTGCCGGCCAAAACTTCCGACGATCCGCCGAAGCTGCTCATCGCCTCTACCAGCGTCTGCAACTCACGGCTCGGCGGGGCCGCATCGTTTGCTGCTGCAGGCACTGTTGCGCGCGCGTCGAACGATTCCATAGCGCGTTCCCAGTCCAGATCAGACCGTGCTGCGGATGTCGCCTTTGCATCGAGTGCTTCAACGGCGGTGCTGGCTGTGACCGCCAGCGGCGTTTCGCTATCGAGTTGCGCAACCGGTGCGGTGGACGACAGCGGAGTCAGCAATCCGCCGAACTGCGATGCCGGAATCGCGTTGCCGCTGCCCGGCTGCACGTACGCGATCGCGTACTCACCCCCGAGGAAGTGCTTGAGCACGCGGACCTGCTTGGCGGCATCGCCGTCGACCCGCACGATCAGGTCGTCGGCATCACGGTGGAAGGTGATGCGGTTGCGCGCGACGTTGAAGGCGCTGCTGTTGAAATGCAGCCAGTCGGTGCCGCCGCCGGTGTTGTCGATTGTGTCCGCGCCACCGCCGTAGATGTACTTATCGTTGCCGGTGCCGCCGAACATCTGGTCGTTGCCGTCCTCACCAACAAGCTGGTCCGCACCGGCGCCGCCGAGGATGATGTCGTTGCCCGATCCGTTGTGCGAACCGTTGCCGCCGGACAGGTAGTCGTCGCCATCGCCGCCGTCGAGCTTGTCGTCACCGTTGAATCCGAACACCGTGTCGTTGCCGCCCAGTCCCTTGATCAGATCACGGTCGTTGGTGCCCAGCAACTGCTCACCGGCGGCTGTTCCAGTGACCACGGACGGATAGTCTCCGTCGTTGCCACCGCCCGGCGGATTGCTGCCGCCGCCCACTAGTGCGTTGATCGCCGCCGTATCGAGCATCGCGCCGCTGGCGGGCTGGACGTAGTCGATCGCCGAATCCCCGCCCAGGAAGTGGTTGGTGACAGTCATGGTGTTGCTGGCGTTGCCGCCGACGGTGATGACCAGGTCGTCGCCGCTGCGCGTGAAGGCCAGCTGGGCGGCGGTGATACCGTTATTGAAGAACACGCCGTCGTAGCCGCCGCCGGTGTTGTCGATGATGTCCTGCCCACCGCCGTAGCCGTAGACGTAGTCGTCGTCGCCCGCGCCGCCGAGCAGCGTGTCGTTGCCGTCTTCGCCGGCCAGGGTGTCATTGCCGATGCCGCCTTCCAGGCGATCGTCCGCCGAGCCTGTGCCACCGCCGTTGCCGCCGGACAGGTAGTCGTCCCCGTCCCCACCCTGCAGGGTGTCGTTCCCGCCCATGCCGAACAGCTGGTCGGCACCGGCCAAGCCCTTGATCAGGTCCTTGCCGCTTCCGCCCACCAGTTGCTCGCCGGCTGCCGTGCCCTCGATGACCTGGTCGAACCCGGTGCCGCCACCGGCGACGATCTGGTTGATCTGTGCCGTGGTGAGGTAGAAGCCGCCGTCGGGCTGCACGTAGTCGATCGCCGCATCGCCGCCGAGGAAGTGGTTGACCACGCGCACCGCCGGCGTGGCTGCATTGTCGACACTGATCAGCAGGTCGTTGCCGTCGCGCGCGAACGACAGGCGCTCGCGAACTATGCCGTCGGTGAAGAACACCCCGTCGAAGCCGCCGCCGGTGTTGTCGACGATGTCGGTTCCAGAAGACGCGTTGACCACGTACTTGTCGTCGCCGGCGCCGCCGATCAACGTGTCGTTCCCCCCGGCGCCAACAATGGTGTCGGACCCACCGAGGCCGTGAATCACGTTCGCCGCATCGTTACCCGCGATGTAGTTGTCGAGCCCATTGCCGGTGCCGTCGATCGCGCCATCCCCCATCAAGAACAGGTTCTCGATGTTTCCCGAGAGCGCATACGTGGCGGTGGTCTGCACCTGGTCGGTACCGCCGTCGGCGGCTTCCACCACGACGTCGTTCGCGTCGTCGGTGACGTACACGTCGTTGCCCGCGCCGCCTTCCAGACGATCCACTCCCTCGCCTCCATCGAGGTAATCGCGGTCGTTGCCGCCATAAAGCAGATCGGCGCCCGATCCGCCGAACAGCGAATCCTCGCCGTCCAGGCCGTGCAGCACGTCGTCGCCGGCCCAGCCGCCGAGCGTGTTCGCGCCGGAGTTGCCGATGATGGTGTTGTCCAGGTCATTGCCGTTGCCGGTCGTGACGCCCTGCACAAGCACCAGGTTCTCGACGTTGTCCGACAGGATCAGGTTGGTCTCGTAGCGGCGTTCGACCGTGTCGGTTCCTTCGTCTTCGACTTCCACGATCCAGTCATCGCCGGAGTCGTTGACGAATACGTCGTTGCCGTTGCCGCCGAGCATCAGGTCCCCGCCCAGGCCGCCGTCGAGGCGGTTGTTGCCGTCGTTGCCGATCAACATGTTGTCCTGCGCGTTGCCGGTGCCATCGAGATCGGCCGTGCCAGTCAGGGTCAGGTTCTCCAGCGTGTCGCCGAGCACGTAATCGATCGACGCCTCGACGCTGTCGTGGCCCTGACCGTGGAATTCCACGACCTCGTCGCCGACGTTGTCCACGACGTAGATGTCGTCGCCTTCGTGGCCCTGCATGACGTCCTCTCCGCCGCGGCCGTCGATGCGGTTGCCGTAGCTGTTGCCGATGATGCTGTTGTCCTGATCGTTGCCGAAGCCGTCGTACGCGCTGGTCTGCTCCATGAGCAGCAGGCTTTCCAAATTGGCGGACAGCTGGTAGCTGCCGCTCGCCAGCACGGTATCGTCGCCTTCACCCGCATTCTCGACGATCGTATCGGCGACGCTGTCCACGCGGTACTGGTCGTTTCCACTCCCGCCTTCCAGCGTGTCGGTGCCGTAGCCGCCGTCGAGAACGTCGTTGCCCTCGCCTCCAACGAGATGATCGTCGCCGTCGCGGCCCTCCAGGTAGTCGTCGCCCTGCAGGCCAGTGAGCACGTTGTTGCCGACGTTGCCGATCAGCTGGTTGTCGCCGGCATCGCCAGTGGCGGATACGTCGCCCGCGCCGACCAGTTCCAGCGTCTCGACATGCGCGGCAATGGTGAGGCTTACCGAGCTGCGGATGCGGTCGTCGCCTTCGCCCTGCGCTTCGGTCACGACATCGCCGATATCGTCCACCGTGTAGACGTCGTCGCCCGTGCCACCGGTCATGCGGTCCGTGCCAGTCCCACCGTCCAGTTCGTCGTTGCCGTCCGCTGCGAGCAGTTCGTCGTCGCCGTCGCTGCCCAGCAGGCGATCGTTGCCGGCGCCCCCGGACAGCGTGTCGACCCCGGTGCCGCCGTCGAGTACGTCGCCGCCGAAACCGCCATCGAGCACGTCGTTGCCCGCGCCGCCCGACAGGCTGTCGATGCCGTCGCCGCCGGTCATCTGGTCGTTCCCCTCGCCGCCGTCGAGCACGTCGTCGCCGATGCCGCCCGTCAGCGTGTCGTCGCCGTTGCCGCCCACGAGGACGTCGTTGCCGTCGCCGCCATCGAGCTGGTCGGCACCGCCATACCCGTGCAGCGTGTCGTTGCCCCCCAGGCCCTGCACGAGGTTATCGTGCGCGTTCCCCTGGATGACGTCGTCAAACGTCGTGGCCAGTAGTACCTGCGCATCGAGATCCGCCGCGCTGATGTCCCAGGGCTGACCATTCCCCGGATCGATGCGCAGGCCGCCGAGCGCGAGTCCATCGATGCCGAAGAAATGGCGCAGCCGGATCTCGTCGTCAGTGCTGTCGCCGAAGCGAATGACCAGCGACGTTTCCTCGCGGCGGAAGTACACCTGCTGCAGCGACAGGTCCGAGACGTAGATGGTCGTCTGCCCGCCCGCGTCGTGGATCGTGTCCTTGCCGTCGCCGCGCGCGAAGTAGTAGCGATCGTCGCCGTGGCCGCCTTCGAGGGTGTCGTTGCCCAAGCCGCCGCGCAGCTGGTCGTCTCCGCCCTCGCCATACAGCTCGTCGTCGCCTTCGCCGCCGGAGAGCACGTCCGCACCGTACCCGCCTTCGAGTCGGTCCTGGCCGAGTCCGCCCTCGAGCAAGTCATCGCCCTCGCCGCCACTCAGCCGGTCGTCGCCGGCTCCGCCCGCGAGCTGGTCCGTGCCCCCATCGCCGAATAGGAAGTCGTCGCCCGCGTCGCCGGACAGCTGGTCGTTGCCCCCGTTTCCGCGCAGGTAGTCGTTGCCGTCGAGTCCCTGCAGCACGTCATCGGTCGAGTACCCGGTGAGGCTGTCGTCGCCCGCCGTGCCCCCCAATGCCTTGGCCCTCAGCGCCTGGGCATCCCACACGGTGCCATCGGCGAAGCGCACTTCGTTGAGACCGTAGCGGCTGCTGCCTTCGCCACTGTAGTGGTAGCGCACGCGTAGCGTGTCGCCGCTGGACAGCGTCAGCACGAGGTCGTCGATAGAACGCGAGACCATCACGTTCGAGGCGGAGATGCCCGCCGCGAACTGCACCACGTCCATGCGCTGCGCGGTGTCGTCGTAATTCTCGATGACGTCGTTGCCGAAGCCGCTGGCGAAAACGTACGTGTCATTGCCTGCGCCGCCGTTGAGCATGTCGTTGCCGGCGCCGCCATCGAGAATGTCGTTGCCGTTTCCGCCCACCAGCGTGTCGTCGCCGGCCTCGCCAGACAGTGCGTCGTCCCCGTCCAGTCCGAGCAGGCGATCGTTGCCCGCCTGCGCAGACAGCACGTCGGCACCGGTGTTGCCGTAGAGAGTGTCGTCGCCCGGCGTCACCGGCATCGCGATGTGCGACAGGATGTCCTGCCAGGCCCACGTCGTGCCGTCCTGGAACTTGATCTGCTCGATCACGCCTTCGCGCAGGTGGCCGTTCTCGTCGAACACGTTGTCGATGCGGATTTCGCCGATGGACCCTCCCGCATTCACAGCCACGAAGAGCGAGGTGAGATCGCGCGTGATGGACACATCGCCCGCGACGATGCCGTCCATGAACACCAGCTGGTCCACGCCGCTGCTGTCGTAAACGCGGTCCTTGCCGTCGCCGACGCGGTAGTAGTAGTTGTCGTTGCCGCCGCCACCGAAGATGGTGTCGTCGCCCTTGTCGCCGACGATCACCTCGCCCTGCGATCCGCCGAACAACGTGTCGCGTCCTTGCGTACCGATCAGCGACGGCGTGTTGAACACCGGCGCGAGATCAGGGTATTCCGCCTGCAGGTCGGAGAACGCCCGGTCGGCCTTGCCGCGGAAGGACGGGGAATACGTGCCCAGTCCCCGCACCACGCTGACGATCTCGGACAGCGCCGCGATGTCGCCGCTGGCACGCATCGATTCGACCTGCTCGTGGAATTGCGCCCAGTCCACGACGACCGACGCGTAACCGGAGCCGAAGCCGCCGCGGATGAAGCCGTAGCTCGCCGCATCGGTCTGTGCGAGCAGCTGGGCGCGCACGTAGTTCTGGAACTTCTTGAACTCCGCGATCAGCAACGGCGCTGCATTGCCGTGCGGATTCGGGTCGCGCTCGCCCCAGCACCAGGTCCCTTCGTACCCACGCCCCACGAGCTGTTCGAGCACGATCAGCTGTCGCGCGTCCATCACGTGCCCGTACACCATGCGCGGATCGCGGCTGTTCGGATCGACGTCGGCGACTCCGGCCCACTGGAAAATGAGGCCTTCCAGCATGTTCTCGCGCACGGCTGGATCCGTTGCCGACACGAAGGTCTCGACCATCGCCTTGAGTTCGGGATCGGCGGCCATGGCCTGGCGCAGGTCCGGCAGATTGCCGAACGCCTTGGCGTCCGGAAGGTCCGCCAGCGCCAACCACGCGCTTCCGGCGACCTGATCGTTGATCCGGTGCGTCGTATCCACCTGGAACCACACGTCTGCCGCTGCCGCCACGGTCCCGTCCGATCGCACGGCCGTGCCCACCTGCGCGTGCGCCTGTCCGTTCGCATCGACATGGCTGGAGTTCTGCCACGACGTGCGCAGGGCCGCCAGGCCGGCCTGCTCCATCGTCAGCAGTTCGCCCAAATCGGTGCGTCCGTTGCTGTTGGCGTCGCGCCAGATGCGCAAGCTGGCGAACGCTGCGTCAGTGGCATCGATCACACCGTCCTGGTTGCCATCCAGTTCGCGCAAGGCCTCGAAGCCGTTCGCGGCGAGTGCGCCATTGCCCAGCCGCGTCTGGTTGCCGAACATCTCGCGGCCGTCGTCGATGCGTCCGTTGCCGTTGAGGTCGCGCACGAGGAACCCATCGTCGGGCGAGGCCCATGCGGTGCGCTCGCGCATTCCGTTCGCGTCGTGATCGAAGTAGCGATCGCGCGCCATGCCCGTCGTCTCGACGCCGTCGCCATCGAGGTCGATCACGATCGGCGAGGTGCGGCGCTCAGCCGGACCGGTGTCGGGGCCTTCCTCGTCCTCTTCCTCCTCCTCGTCCTCTTCCGTTTCAAGGAAGATGCCCAGCTCGCCATTGCTGAAGTTGTTGATGGTCAACCCGCCGTTGATGGTCAGCGTGGTGCCGTCGAGCACATACAGCGTGCTTCCGTTGCGGTATTCGTTCTGCGGGTCGGACTCCTTGCGCTTGCCGCCCGTCAGCGTGCCCAGGCCGTCCATGTGGACGCGGCCAGCCCCGTCTTCGTCGTCGATCGTATCGCTCTCGTCCGCACGGTAGAAATCGTACCCGCTACCCCCGAACAGCTTGTCGCTGCCATCGCCGCCGTCGAGATAGTCGCGTCCGCTGCCGCCCTTGAGTTCGTCGTTGTCGTCCTGACCATAGAGTTCGTCGTTGTCATCGCCACCGTCGATGACATCGTCGTCCTCGCCACCAAAAATCTGGTCGTCGCTGGTCCCGCCGGCGATCGTATCGTTGCCGTCGCCGCCTTCGATGTAATCCTTCCCGCCCTCGCCGCGCAGCACATTGTCGAAGGAATTGCCCCAGATCTTGTTGTCCAGCGCGTTGCCCGTACCATTCAGGTCGCTGCCAATCGTGGTCAAGATGTCAGGGTCTTCGTAAAGGCGCAGGTTTTCGACATGGTCGGGGAGTACGAAGTCGACCCAGGTTTCCACCGTGTCAGTGCCCTCGCCCGCATACTCGATGACGCGATCCTCCGCATCGCCGATCCGGTACACGTCGTCGTCCTTTCCTCCGTACAACTCATCCTTGCCGAAGCTGCCGAACAGGCGATCGTTCCCGCTGCCGCCATACAGAGCATCCGGGCCGCTCTGGCTGTCATCTGCGCGGATCTCGTCGTTGCCATCGCCGCCCACCAGCACCACGCCGTTGGCCAGGTACGAAGAGTAGTGCCGGTGGCTCGCGACGAAATTCCCATACGCGGTGGTGAAGGAGTTCAGGGAGTCCGCTCCATTCGTGCCGTACAGGATCGGGCGCCCGTTCTCATCCAGGAATCTGTCCGCGCCAGTGGCGAAAACGTCGTCGTAGAGCGCCTGCATCTTCCCGAGCAATGAGGGAGGCCAGAACGGTAACGGCTCCACCTCGTTCGCCTTGTCGGCCATGAAGTCGGCGTAGTCGTAGACCGTGTCAGAAATCATCACGTTGTCGGTGAACTGGATCTCAACCCGCGTACCTATCTTGGACGGGTCCATGATGTTGCCGGTGTAGGGACCGGCAAGACCCGCCAGGCCATCGCGGGAGTTGAAATCGAAGTTGTCCACCGCGTGGTCCCGGCCTTCGAACTGCGCTGGCCTGACCGCCATGTTGTGAATCGACAGCTTGCCATCCTCGCCGACGACGAAGCGCACGCCTTCATCCAGCATGTACTGCGTCGTGTTCCACACGTGCACGCGCGTGGCGTAGTCGGCACTGTCCGGGTCATACGCCCACTGCTTCTGGACGATGGTGTATTGACCGTTGCCGTTGAACAGCAACGCGTTGATGTCGTCCTTTGTGTAAACACCAGGCGCGAGCATCGTGCTGCCGAGCTCGAAGAATTTCTGCACCATCGGAAACAGCGACGCGAGCGCGTAGCGTCCCGCACCGTTGACCATATAATCCTGGGCGTCAACGACGATCGGCGTGGCCGCGTTGCTGTGCGACATGCCGATCACATTGTCACTCGTCAGGTCAGCGGGAACCTCCGACTGGCCGAACAGGTACAGGCGGGTGATCTCGGCCGCAGTCAGCGTCGAGGAGGTGTATACGGTCATGGTCCACTCCTTGGGTAAGGGTTGCGCAGGATCCGTCAGGGATCCGCCGTTTCCTTTCATTTGCATCGAATCGAAGCGAGGCTATGGGGTGATCTCGTCCACCTCGCCGCAGTTCGAGATGAGCAGATGGCGTGTTTTCATCTGGCTGGAGAGGTTCGACCCGTCCCAGTTCGCTCGATACTCGACGCGCACGAAGGAGCGGCGTGCGCCGGTCAATCGCCTCATGGGCGCGATCTCCAGGTTAGCCGGCCCCTTCAGAGAGAACGTGCAGCACTCGGGGTTGGCGCGCGCGAAGTCCGCATAGGACGCGTAACCAAAACCGTTGTTGACCTTCTCGACGATCTGGCCGTCCACGCCACGCGCTGTCTGAAGATTGCGTGCCTTCAAGTACTCATACACGTGCTGCAACTGCTCGTCCCTGTCCAGCCTGCGCATCTGCGGAACGCACACGCCTGCGAAGTTGGCCACGGGCCGGGCCGCGACAGCAAGCAGGATTACGCATGCCACGCCGCCGACGACGAACAGCCTCGAACGTCCCTGAATCATCTTCCGTCCACGCATTTCAGCGTTCCCTCAATGCTTCGGTTCCGTGTTGCCGCAATGGACTGAGCAGGTAGTCGATCACGCGCCGCTTCCCCGTTTTGATCTCGACACTCAACGCCATGCCGGGCGTCAACCCTACCTCCACGCCGTCGATGTTGAGGCTCGCGCCGGAGAGCCGGACTCGTGCAGGGAACACCAGGCCCAACTGCTCGTCCTGCGCCGCATCGTGGGACACGCTTGCGACGATTCCTTTCAGATAGCCGTAACGCGTGTACGGGAAGCTTTCGACCTTCACAGTGACCGGCTGTCCGGCACGCACGAAGCCGATGTCCTTGTTGAGGATCGTCGCTTCGACCTCCAGTGCTTCCTCGCTCGGCACCACCACCATCAATGGCTGTGCCGGCGTCACCACTCCACCGACGGTATGCACGGCAAGTTGCTGCACGGTGCCGTCGACGGGTGCACGCAAGGCCATCAGCCTGTCGCGCTGCCCCGTCTTGGCGACTTCCGGCGTGAGCTGCGCGACCTGCTCGGTCGCCTGCCGCAGCTGGTCCAGCGTCTGCTGGCGCGTGTCGGTGACGAGCACGCGCAACTCTTCTTCGGCCGCGCTCAACGCCGACCGGATCTCCTGCACGCGGTTGCGCTGGGTGGCGAGGTCGCGCTCGGCGGCGATGCGCTCCTGCTCGCGCAACAGGTACTCGTGGCGGCCGACGTACTTGCCTTCGACCAGTTTGCCGTAGTCCTGCGCACGTTCCTTCGAGATGCGCGCCGATTCGTCCAGCGGCGCGATGGTCGCCCCGGTCGTGCGCAGTTCGGCGTGTCGCTGGGCGATGTTGGCCTCGAGTGCCTGACGTTTGGCCTGGTAGGTCTCGTACTGGCTGCGCGCGAGCGCCTTCTCGGCGTTCATTCGGTCAGGCGGGAGATCCGCAGCGGCGGTCAGGGCCGGCGCCGCATTGCGTTGCAGCGACGTAGCGAGCGCGTCCAGGCGCAACACCGCCAGGCGCGCGTTCACCAGCGCTTCGCTCGCCTGTGCACGCTCGGCCCCAGTGGCCGTCGCATCCAGTTCGATCAGCAGCTGTCCCTGCTTCACCGCCTGTCCATCACGCACGAGGATGCGGTGGACCACGCCGGTTTCCGCCGGCTGCACGACCTTCGTGCGCGAATCGACGACGGTCTTGCCCGGTGCCACGGCGACGATGTCCAGCTTCCCGATGCAGGCCCACAGCAACGCGACGCAGAAGAACGCCACGATAATCCGCATGGTCCAGCGTGCTGTCGGAGACACCGGCGCTTCGGTCAGCTCCAGGTGTGCAGGAAGGAACGCACGTTCATCGGCCGTGCGTTGCGGCGGATCGAGCTGGGCGCGGATCTTCCATGCGGAACGGAATATATCGACGTACCGCGCCGCGAAATCCCGAAGGCCGTGCAGGACGTGCTTCATGCTTCCCCCGACTGCAGCCGGTGCAGGTGCGCGTAATGGCCGTCGGGTCGATCGACCAGTTCGGCATGGCTGCCGCTTTCGACGATCCGCCCCTTCTCCACCACGACGATGCGATTGGCGTGGCGCACGGTCGAAAGCCGGTGCGCGATGATGAGCACCGTGCGTCCCTTGCAGATCGACCGCATGTTGCGCATCACCGCATGCTCCGACTCGTAGTCGAGCGCACTGGTCGCCTCGTCGAAGATCAGGATGCGCGGATCGGTGATGAGCGCGCGCGCGATGGCGATGCGCTGACGCTGTCCACCCGACAGGCCGGTGCCGTGCTCACCGACTTTGGTGTCGTAGCCTTCCGGAAGTTCGGTGATGAAGTCATGCGCCCCCGCCAGTTGCGCGGCATGGATCACGCGCTCCAGTGGCATGCCGGGATCGCTGAGTGCGATGTTCTCGCGCACGCTGCGGTTGAACAGGAAGTTCTCCTGCAGCACGACGCCCAGCTGGCGACGCAGCCAGGCGGGATCGGCCAACGCCAGGTCCTGTCCGTCGACCAGCACGCGCCCGCGCTCGGGCGTATACAACCGCTGCACCAGCTTGGTCAGCGTGCTCTTGCCCGAACCCGAGCGACCGACGATGCCGATCACTTCACCGGGCTTGATGTCGAGGTCGATGCCCGTCAGCACCTCCGGCGCATCGGGCCGATAGCGGAACGACACGCGCTCGAACGTTACCCGCCCCTCGATCGCCGGGAGCGCCATGCGGCTGCCGGGAACTTCGGTACGGGTGTTGAGGATGTCGCCCAGGCGTTCGACCGAAATGCCGACCTGCTGGAAGTCCTGCCACAGCTGCGCGAGGCGGATGATCGGCGCCGCGACCTGTCCGGCCAGCATGTTGAAGGCGATCAGCTGACCGACGGAGAGCTTGCCTTCGATGACGAGCTTGGCGCCCCAGAACAGGATCGCCACGCTCACCAGCTTCTGCACCAACTGCACGCTCTGCTGGCCCAGCGTGGCCACGCGCGTGACACCGAATCCGGCGTTGACGTAGCCGGCCAGCTGGTTGTCCCAGGTGCGCGTGACGCGGGGATCGACCGCCATCGCCTTGACGGTACCGATGCCGCTGACCGTCTCGACGAGGAACGATTGGTTGTCTGCGCCGCGCGCGAACTTCTCGTTGAGCCGCTTGCGCAGTACGGGCGTGATGGCGGCGGAGATCAGCGCGTACGCTGGCAGCGACAGCACGACGATCAACGTCAACCAACCGCTGTAGTAGAACATCACCGCGAGGAAGACGACGGTGAAGAACAGGTCGAGCACCGAGGTCAGCGCCTGCCCAGTGAGGAAGCTGCGGATGTTCTCCAGCTCCCGCACGCGAGCGATGGTGTCGCCGACGCGGCGGGATTCGAAGTACGCCAGCGGCAACGCCAGCACGTGGCGAAACAGGCGCGCCCCCAGCTCCACGTCGATCCTGCTGGTCGTGTGCGAAAAAACGTACGTACGCAGGCCGGTCAGCACCACTTCGAAGATGGCCATCGACACCAGGCCGATCGCGATGACATCCAGCGTCGTCAGCCCCCGGTGCACGAGTACCTTGTCCATCACCACCTGGTAGAACAGCGGCGTCACGAGCGCGAACAGCTGTATGAAGAAGGACACGATGAAGACTTCGAGCAGCAGCTTGCGGTACTTCACCACCGCCGGAATGAACCAGCTGAAATCGAATTTGGCCAGATTGCCGAGCACGGAAGCGCGCGACGCGATTTGAAGCAGGCGGCCACCATACCGCGCCTGAAACTCGTCGGCCGAAATCGTCCGCGGCCGTTTCTCGGCGAGGTCGTGGATCAGCACCTGTTCGCCGTTGACCTTGGCGACGATGAACGCATCGCCGTCGGGCAATAGGGCGAGTGCCGGCAGGCTCGCCATCGCGATCCGAGACGCCGGCTGCGCGCTAACCTTGGCTTTCAACCCAAGCTTCTTCGCCGCAAGCAGGAGTGTGGTTTCGTCGAACTGCTCGCCATTGCGGCCGAACTCGTGCGCCAATTGCGCGGCATCGGCCGCTACTCCATGGAATTGCGCAAGGAGCACGAGTCCTTGCAAGCCCTGATCAACTGCGACGCACTCTGGAGCGCCTTCCAGAATGGAAAGCACCGCACTGCACTGTGCCATTGTCCGCAATCCTTGTGGACCGAGTCCTTCCCCGAGCGGCGAGCATCCGCAACTCGCCCTGCGGCTGTCAAGTCTATGTGGAGCCCTGCAATGCAAATCGCGTGTGTCGAGCTAGCAACTGGGGCAAGACGCACAGTTTCCATGGGACCGAGGCAATGGGGCACGTCGGAAAGGCCGGTCCCAGCGATCGGTTGCCGATAACAACCGCAGGTCCCCTCTTCTACCCGTGATAAAGCTTCCTAATCCCCCGCCCCCGCTGGATGACCGCTATCGGCCAAAAGCGGACGTCAGCAGCCTACTTCATGTACCGAATGGAAATCGGCAAGCCGATCGCAAAGCCAACCCAATAGCCAACGTGCCACCCGCCTTTAACCGCGTCGGGTCCCATCAGCACCAACGACAGAAAGACTCCGCAGAAGAGCCCAATCATGCCGAATGCTCCTGCTCCAAAAAGGATTCGCAGTGGTCTGCTCTTCATCTGACTCCCATGAGCAGAATGGCGCGCTCGGACATGACCGCTTTGGGTCGAAAGCGGACATTAGCATCGACCGCTTCCCGACTAGGTAGGTCGCGGAACGTCTCGCTTCACAGCGCTGGCAGGATCAGCGATCGATGCAGCTGCGCGCCGGCCCATGCGCCGTCGCCGACGGCAAGCGATACCGAGTGCGGGGATCGCGCCGCATCGCCGCACGCGTATACGCCACGGACGCTGGTTTCCTTCGAGTCGATCGTGCCGATCTGCGTTCCGAATGGCGTTTCAATCAGATCACAGCCGACAACTTGGGCAATCAGCGAGGACGGCGCGTTTCGCGGCGCAGTGAACAAGCCTGCAAACGGAAGTTGTCGGCCGTCCGCCAGCACGACATCGGCGTGACCTTCTATGCTCGCGATCGAGGTGGCCTCGACGCAAACGCCGCGGCCAGCCAAGTCCTTCGCGGCGGCCGCATCCAGTTCCAGCGCGCCATTGAGGAAGAAGGTCACCCTGCCCCATTCCGGCAGCATCTGCGCCTGGTGGATCGACATCGGTCCGGTGGCGATGACGCCGATCTGCCCGAGTTGCAGTTCGTATCCGTGGCAGTAAGGGCAATGGAACACGCTGCGTCCCCACCGGTCTTGTAACCCGGGGATGTTGGGAAGCGTGTCCGAGACGCCCGTGGCCAATAGGAGCCGTCGCGCGTAATGCTGGCTGCGATCGTCCAGCACTACTTCGAAAGCGTCCTTCTCGCCCGTCGCGCTCACCGCCTCGCCGTCGCGCCAGCTCAACGTCGCATACGCCTCCAGCTGCTTCCTCGCCACGCGGGCGATGTCGGCCGGGTCGGCACCGTCCTGCGCAAGGAATCCGTGCGAATGCGCCGCCGCGCGGTTGCGCCGCCTGCCTGCATCGACGATCAGCACGCTTCGTCGGGCGCGTAACAACTGCAGCGCCGCCGCCATGCCCGAGTAACTCCCGCCGATGACGATGACGTCGTACTTCATACAGCGTTCCTCAGCACTTGCGCCTGCGCGCGAAGCCGGCGGCCAGGTCGGCAAGCGAGATGGACTCGAACTTCTGCAGCAGCAGTGATTCGGCCTGTTCGAAGGCATCGTCGAGCGCGGCGTTGACCGCCTGTTCGACGCGGCATTGGGGATGCTCGTTGCGATTGCCGATGGCGAACAGGGCAGGCTCGCCCAGCGCTTCGTGCAACTGGCGCAGGCTGACGGAAGACAGGTCGGCCACGATGCGCCAGCCGCCGGAATGCCCGCGCTCGGCGGCGACCAGGCCCGCCTCGCGCAGCAGGCCCATGGTGCGTCTGACGACAACCGGGTTCGTCCCGAGGCATTGCGCCAGGGCTTCGGAGGTCATCGGCGCGCCGTGTTCGTTCATGTGCAGCAATGCGTGGAGAACGGCTGATAGCCGGCTGTCGCGTTTCATGTAACAAATGGTGTTACATAATGGGCGGACGGTCAACTCGCGAGATCCGCTCATGTCTTCCTTCCACGACGCCACCGCCGTCGCGCGTTACGCGCAGGGCCCGGTGCGGCAGGTTCCCGGTTTGCATGCCCTGCATCGGATGGCCCACCTGCTGCTTGCCGAACACGCTCCGGACGACGGCCGCATCCTGGTGCTCGGCGCCGGTGGCGGGCTCGAATTGAGGGCCTTTGCGAACGCGCGGCCGGGATGGCGATTCGTGGGCGTGGACCCATACGCGCCGATGCTGGCACTGGCGGAGAACACGCTTGGCCCACTCGCGTCACGCGTGGAATTCATACACGGGGAGATCGATGCCGCGCCTGCAGGCCCCTTCGACGGCGCAACCTGCCTGCTTACCCTGCACTTTCTCACCCTCGAGGAACGCCTTCATGCATTGCGGCAACTTCGCGAGCGGCTCAAGCCAGGTGCTCCACTCGTCGTGGCGCACCACAGCATTGCGCAGGAGCCCGAGGAAAGAACGCGCTGGCTGGGCCGCTATGCTTCGTTCGCGGCAGCCTCCGGCGTCGCGTATGCCGACGCGCGGCGCGCCGCGGAAGGGATCGGCAGGCGGCTACCCCTGCTTTCACCGGCGCAGGAGGAATCGCTGCTGGAGCGTGCAGGTTTCACGCCGCCCGAACTGTTCTACGCAGCGTTCACCTTTCGGGGCTGGGTCGCTCGCCGGGAAACATAGCCGTTGAAGGGCACGTCCAAGGGGCTGGTCCGCTATGGCCAGAGGCGGACCTGGGTCTCATGCCGTGAGACGACAGGCTCCTAGGTTCCACATCCTTTCCCAAGGAGGACGCTGCTTTGAAAACGCAGTACTACACGTCGTCGAGCCTCGATGGTTTTCTTGCCACTGAAGACGATTCACTGGAATGGTTGTTTCCGCTAGGCGACATCAACGAGACCAGCTATCCGTCTTTCATCCAGGGCGTCGGTGCGATCGCGATGGGATCATCGACTTACGAATGGATCCTGCGCAATGCAGGCAGCGTCTCCGAAGCGACTGGATCGGCATGGCCATACACCCAACCGACCTGGGTCTTCACCAGCCGCACCCTGCCCACGATTGAAGGTGCCAACGTGACGTTCGCCAATGGCGACGTGCGCGTGGTTCATACTCAAATGCTCGCGGCTGCCAACGGCAAGAATGTGTGGGTTATGGGCGGCGGTGGCCTCGCCGCGCAATTTCATGACGCCGGATTGCTGGACGAGATCACCGTACAAATCGGCTCGGCGACCCTCGGATCCGGGAAACCGTTGTTCCCGCGACGACTCCTCAGCCCCGGCCTAGCCCTGATCTCGGCAACGCAGGTTGGTACCGGGTTTGCAGAGCTGACGTACAGCGTTCTGAAGGATATCCACTAGCCCCATCTGAGGCACCGCCAGATGACCCGGCGGAGGCACTCTGGGCGCCGCCGATTCATGAAGTTCCACGGACAACCAAGACCCGAAGTCTGCTCGCGCACCGCTGATCTGCCAGCCTGTCACGAACTGCGACGCTTAGGCGTCCACAGGATTGTTGGGCTGTCAAACGGCAGCTCAGCACCTCCTCAACACGGACTTCGACAATGAAACGCGCTAATTGGTTTACGGTTTCCCCCGAGGGTGCCAAGGCAATCGGGGCCCTCCACCACTTCGTCACGACGGGCACAGCCCTGCCGGCCAAATTGATTCACTTGGTGTTCTTGCGGGTCTCCCAGCTGAACGGGTGTGCCCATTGCATCGACATCCATACTCGCGATCTCATCAAGGAAGGGATGTCGGTGGACACCGTCGTCCTTGTTCCAGTCTGGCACGAGGCTGAGTACCTGTTCTCGGAGCAGGAGCGGGCAGCCTTGGCGTGGGCCGAAGAAGTCACGCGCGTAAGCGAGACGCACGCCTCTGACGCGGCGTACGCTGCGGCCGCAGCGGCGTTCTCCGAAAAGGACTTCGTGGATCTGACGCTGACTGTTGCGGCGATGAATGCGATCAACCGCTTGGGGATCAGCTTCCGACTGAAGCCCCGCGCCAAGGCACACGCATAGCGCGATCTCCGCGGCGTCTGGCTGGATTCTTGCGCTGGTCTGTCGGCGCTCCGCCTATGAATGTCCGCTATCGACCAGCAGCGGTGATTCGCCGGTTGATCGGCGTGCCTACGCCTCGATCTGAAGCACACGAATACCCCGCGCTATAGCGCCCACCTCACGACATGTCCGCTAAGAAGTGAGACCGAAGAAGCTGGGCCACCTCAAGTGGCCCAGCCTTTCGTAGCAGAAACGATCACGTTTTCGCTAGGTAGTTCCGAATGGCTGCAGGCATGGTCGCAACCGGCTGAGGCGGTGGCTCATCCGCGCGCAGATCAAGGTACATGTCGATTGCTTTGAGAAATGCAGCACGCACGGATTCTGCATCGAAGGTTGCGATGGTTCCTGCGAGCCGCCCCATGGCGGACCCGCCGAGCATCTCGATCCTGCGAACGCCACGTTGCGGGCGCCCTGCCCGACGATGCAGCATCGGTCCAAGCACCTGATCCCGAAAAAACGCCAGCATTCCCAGCGCCTCGAACACTTCGCCGCGCGCCAGCTTTGCCGCTCCGTAGTGCAGCCAGATCCACGCTCTTTGCTCGAACCACTCGGGCGGCGCGTTGGGCCACTCGATGGCTGCCGCTTCGAGGATCGATTCGAGCTGCCCCGAATCGCGTGCGAAAAGCACCGCTGGGCGTTCGACGAGACGTGTCAAGTCCGAAGACTTCACGAACTTCAAGTCGACGTGCACCAGCGTTGGGCCGTACAGGCAGATCAGAAGCCTCGGCTCCCGACATGCTCGCCGGTAAACGCTGCTAACAGCTCCCCAAGTCTCGCAGCGAACGCAAGCCTCTTCAGTTTGATATGGAAGTAGAGTGCCCCGGCCACGCCGGGATAGAGAACTAGAAGCAGCCAGAAGTGAGGCGTGAGGAAAGGCATGTCTGACATTCGCGGATGCCTTGAGTGGCCCATATAAGTCGGAAGCGGACATTAGCACCGCCGAGGAGGGCTTGCCCGGCCCAATGTCCGCTAACGGCCAGAAGCGGATTCTGCTGTCATTCTGAAAGCTCATGCGACGCGGCCTCCTTCCTCTCGACCACTTGAAATTTTGCCCGGCATGCGGCCTGATCCGCGGGAACACACGGCAGGGACGGGGCATGGGAATGGATCGAGGTTGTGTCGTCGGAATCGCGCTGCTGCTGGCAATAAGCATCAACGCGTATGGGGAGGAGCCTCCATCGCGACAACCGCTTGGAAAGATCGTGTATGTGGAATCGCAGGACGAGTTCGCGGAGATCAACACGCAGGCCACGAAGGGCATGCTGCAACTGTTAAGGTCCTCGGATGAAGGCGTTCGCGACAAGGCCCTGCAACAGGCCATCGCGCGTCCCAACCACTATGCCCCCCCGGTTCTCTTCGAGATCTCCAAGGCTCTCTACGCGGACGACCAGCCGGAAGAAGCTACCTACTGGTATGTCCTTGCACGGGTTCGCGCGGTTAACGACAGTTCCATCCTGCTGGATGAAACAGCAAAGACTGGTCTGCTGGAGCTGGTGCAGGCATTCAACAAGGGCTTCTCAGACTATGCGCCCCAGCATATGGACGTCGTGTGGACACAGATGAATCGCGCCGTGAATTGGGACCGCGCCAACCCGCCCGCCTACGATCGACGTTGGATGGCCCTGCACGGGATGCAGGCGATCCGGAGCGGTCTGGCCGCCAAGGAAGGCCGGTCGCGTGAGCGGGGGGACATCACGATCCCGCAGCAGCAATGGGCCGTATCGGATGAGGAAAACCGGGTAGACATGCTGCAAAAGATGAAGGCGCGCATGCCTCGGTGAGCCAGCTGTGAGTTGATCACGTTCGCTTCGGGCGAAAGCGGGCATTAGCACGGCCGAAATCAGCGGGCTCCCATCATCACCAGTCGGGCGAGACGCCCGCTACCGAGCAAGCTTCGCGATACGTTTCAACGGCTTTCGGGTGCATCTTCCGCAGCTTGAATGGTTTCTCCACCACCGGAGAGGGCCCGATGTTTCCCCACTCTCCAATGCCAACGGTCAGCTTCGTCCCCTTGCTGCAATCAACATCCTCCACGCCGAACAGGCCAGTCCCCAGAACATTCGACAGAACGACGCGAACCGTGTGCTCGTCGATCCTGGCAGGTGTCGGACTGCCGTCTGGCAGCGTGCCGAACAGCATGTGGGAAATGATTGGGCTTTCGTCGAGCGGGATCCCGCCGAACTTCCCGTAGATCGGCTTTTCAATCGTGGCTGCCGTGCCGATCATCGGCAGACAAGCCGCCAGCAGGATCACAAATCCTTTTACCCGCATTCGCCTTCCCCTCATGTCGGCTTTGGGTCGAAAGCGGACATTAACATCGTCGGCGCGGTGCACTGAGCTCGAGGTTTGACAGAGCCCTCTCGCTCCTCCCCTACCCCCGATAAACAGGCCTAATCTCTGCCCCACCGGCATTCTCGGCATGAGCGGTCATCCCCAAACAGGCGGCTGCCCGCGAGACTCACTGAAACACGGCGATCTCGCGTGCATCCTGACTCATTGCTTGCGCGACGCGCTCGCACTACCTTCAGGAAGTCTTCCGGTCGGCGTATATCCGCGCCCAAGAACTCGGACGGGGCTGAGGACGAAACGAGCGTCTGAGATCGAATGTCCCACTCCCAAGCGATCATTCGTCAGATACTCAGCGCATCCTTAAGCCGATCTTCTGCCTGTTCCGCCTTCTGCAGCGCTGACACCTGCCCGGACTCATTCACAATGAAGGCGGTGACCGATTCCAGTTGTCCCGAGTCGTCGAAGCGTGCGCTCACGCTACTCCGGGCATGCAACACGGTGCCGTCGCCGCGCACGTAGAGCTTTTCGAGCGTGCCGGACGGCGCCTGCGCGTGCAGGGTCGAAATCAGTTGCTGCGTTGGGCCAATCGATTCTGGATGCGCGATCTCTAGGACGTCCTGCACAGCAACTCATCCCGTGTGTAGCCCAGCATGGAGCACCAAGCTGGATTGACATAGAGCATCCGCCCGGCAGCATCCGCCTCTACAACTCCGAATAGGCATCCTCGATGAGAGACTTCAAATGGTCAGGATGATCGACGGACAGCATGGCGCTACGATGTTGTTCGGACGAGATATTTGGGCCGCAGTGTGGCAGACGAGTGCACAAGTGGCGCGAAGAGACGAAGTCACCCCATCGTCAGGAACTCGGGCATGGCAGTCCCAGACACAGCATTTTGACTTGGTTTGATCAGACGGCACTGGCCCCGGGGAACGTGTACCACGACGTTTCAACTAGCGGTGCGAGGTGTGGCCCGATCGATCTCATCAACGGGATGCGCGGCTTGGGTCAGTAGATCCTCATCCAGAACATCCACTCGGCGTCCCGCTATAACGATCACCCGGTCCGTCTGAAGACGGGCAAAAGCTCGACTAACCGTCTCGTTAGCCATGCCCAGGTAGCGGGCGATATCCTCCCGGCTCATCGGCAGTTTGAACGTGCTTGATGCCTTGCCGTTGACGAGACGATATCGTTGCAAAAGCCCATGCAGGAACAGCGCCAGCCGCTCATGCGCGCCTCGGCGAGCCGCTAAGTTGGAAGTGTGCTCGTGAGCGCGATTGATGTCCTTGCCGATCACACGCAGTAGCTGGCGCTGCAGTCCCGGAACCCGCGCGGCAATCTCTGTCAACTGAGCGAACGGAACTTCACACACGTTCGCCTTTGTTAGTGCGATCGCCTCGCAGCGGTGCCGACCTTCACCCATTGCATCGAGGCCAATGATCTCCCCGGGTATATGAAACCCGACAATTTGCTCCTCGCCCTCCGAGCTTATGCATACGGTTTTGAATGCACCTTCGCGCGCGACGTAGACAGCGGCGAAGTTGTCACCGGCGCGGAAGAGGCGTTCCGCAGCTCCTACGGTCTTGCGCCGGCGAACCATGGAGTCGAGCTGATCGAGGTCCTGCGCTGATACGCCTGCTGGCAGGCAGAGCTGTTGTAACGAGCATTGGCTACATCGACGCCGGAGTGCTTCGAGGTCGATTACTTGTGGATCACTCATTAGGGGCCTTTGGTCGGTCGTGATGCCAGTAGAGCAACCGCCTCCAATATGAGCATCGAGTATGAGTAGAGAATTGGGGCGCTTCTCTTATGGAGTTACGCCACCAGTTGAATTCCGCGCCGGCACGCTGCACGCGTCCGGCGCGGCGGAGCTCCTACGACTCGCCCTCCGGCAGACCATCAATGGCCCGCACGGGTCGAGCCGCAACCCAGAGCCTGAACACGAACCACGCCAGTGCGACCGCGCCTACGCTGAAGATCACGTCGCCCGGCACACGCATCCACACCAGCATGTCCACTATCGGCTTCTGCATGAACTCGGCAGAGCGCGCGTAATAGTAGCCATGCTCGATGGCCGCCAGCAGCTGGAGGGTTCCAAGCGGTAATAGTGTCAGAACCGCCATCAGCGCCAATCCGATGTTCAGGCACCAGAATGCCGTCTTGAGCGCCCGCGTGTCCCACTGAACCTGGCCCCGCAGACCGCGCATGCAGAACAGGACCAACGCGATTCCAAGCATGCCGTACACGCCGAACAACGCAGTGTGCCCATGGAGAGGCGTAAGGTTCAGGCCCTGCATGTAGTACAGCGAGAGCGGCGGATTGATGAGGAACCCGAAGAGCCCAGCGCCAACCAGATTCCAGAACGAAACTGCGACGAAGAACAGTATCGGCCAGCGATAGCGGGCCATCCAGGGGGTCGCCTTGCCCATCCGGTAGGTGTGATAGGCCTCGAACCCAATGTAAGCCAGTGGCACCACTTCCAGTGCACTGAAGCTTGCCCCCAACGCCACTACTGCCGTGGGCGTGCCGACGAAGTAGAGGTGATGTAGCGTCCCCAAGACACCGCCTGCCATAAAGATGACAGTGGCGAAGAGCACGGCTGTTGAGGCGGAGCTTGCGCGAACCAACCCGAGACGCACAAAAATCAGCGCCATGACCGCGGCAGCAAATACCTCGAAGAACCCCTCGACCCACAAGTGGACCAGCCACCAACGCCAGTACTCAACTTCCGAAATATGAGTGTGTTCGCCCCACATCAGCGCCGATGCGAAGAAGAGACCGATGCAAACAGTGGACAGAAATAGAAGCCCGACCACCGTTCGGGTCTCGGTCTTCGGCCCGCGCAAGACGGGCCACAGCGCACGGCCGACAAGGGTCAGCCAAAGCAGCAAGCCGATGAACAAGTACCACTGCCAGAAGCGGCCCATGTCGGCGTACTCCCAGCCCTGATGCCCGAACCAGAAGTTGTTTTCGAGCCCTAGCTTCTGCATGACGGCCAGCCACTGGCCGGCAAAGGAGCCCACCACAATGACCAGCAGGCTGACGAACAGGAAGTTGACACCGAAGCGTTGGAACTTGGGTTCATGGCCAGACAAAGCCGGAGCGATGTACAGACCGGTCGCGAGCCACGCCACGGCGATCCAGAGGACGGCCAGCTGCGTGTGCCAGGTGCGAGTGATGGAATATGGCAACACGTCGGCCAGCGCATAGCCGTACGCATTCTGCCCCTCAACTTGGTAGTGGGCGGTGATCGCACCAAGCACTATTTGCACCAGGAACAGCGCAAGTACTACCCAGAAATACTTGGCGGTCGCGCGCATCGACGGCGTGATGCGCATGTTCGCAAGCGGATCCGTCGCAGGGAAAGACGCGGGTGCTTCTTCATGCGTACGGGCGTGGTGCCAGCCCAGCAGCGCGATGCCTGCGATAAGGAACAGCACGCTGAACGCCGACCACACCCAAAGGGACGGCGGGGGGCGATTGCCGATGAGTGGCTCGCTTGGCCAGTTATTGGTGTAGGTGACCCGTTGCGGCACCACCCCTTCCTGCTCCGGAGCCAGCGTCTCGCCGGTAACTCCAGGGCGCTCCGTACCGGCCGCCCACGCCGTCCACCAGAAGAACGCTGTCAGCGCTTGCCGATGGCTCGCGTCCGGCACCGTATCGTTCCTCATGGCATAGGCTTCCCGCAACGTTGCGGTGTCCGCGCCATTGCCGAACAGACTAACGTAGTGCGATGCGACCGACTGCATTGCAGCCGCGCGCTCTGCGGAGACGGTGATCGTTCCCGATTCGGGGTTGTAGGTATTGCGCCGAACAATGGTTTCCAAGCGCGCACGCAGCATGCCTTGCTGCTCACTGGGGAGTTTCCGGAAAGATTCGGCACCATGGGCCCGAGACCAACCGTCCAGGACCGCAATCGCCTCGCGGTGGAGCCAGTCAGCGCTCCAGTCCGGCGCGACGTACCCGCCATGTCCCCAAATGGAGCCCAGCTGCATGCCGCCAATGGACTGCCAAACCTGACGTCCTTTTTCGATGTCGGCTCGGGTATACAGCACGTCGCCTTGTTCCGACACCACACGCTCCGGCACTGGTGGCGCCGCCCTGAATATCTCGGTGCCCGCCCATAGAAGGACAGCGAACGAGGCGACAAGTAGCGCCCCTAATCCGAACCACAGCTTGCGGGTACTATCCATGATGACCTCCACTGAGTCGCAGTATCCTTTCCCACGTGGTATGCGAAAGGGTTAAACCCATGTCAAGTGTCGGGGCAATAGCCGATCCGTGCTGCCTAGGCTTCGCAGTCCAGAGACCATCCATGCGCAGGAAGCTAGCAAGGCACGCTCCACACCCTTCACTCGCGTGCCCACGACGGCGACACGCGTCGCTGAGGAAGGTAAGTTCGGTAAGCAGCGGTAGGCTGGCGCGCGGGATCAAACCCATGGTGAATGCTCACCGCACACCAACCGAAGCACTAAGCGAGAAAGCCGCCATAACCCCACGCGCTCTGCAGGCGACGGGTGCGCTCGCAGCAGGGAAATCCACGCTAGAGCGAATTCCGTTCGTACACTTGACCGAAACCTCATCGCGCTGATCTAGACGTGCGTCCGCTGCGAGCAAGGCTGCCTCGAAGTTCCGAGGGTTCTCGCACGCGAACCGAAATGGCCTGTGCGCAAGCTTGATCTCTGTCCTCGCGGGCTCGTCAAGCGTAGCTCACACTCTCGACGGCCCCGCGAAGGCCGGTGGATTTCGAGTTGCCATCCGGGCGGCAGGGAGGTGACAGAATGGTTCATCTTCAAGCCGGCTAGAGCCTTGCATGTTACGTTAATGGGCGCGGTGCCCTCGCGACGTGAACGCAGTCATCTTCAACGGTTCTGCGAACCCCATCGCAGAACCATCGCGACCCAACGTTTTCTGACGCATTTCTGACGAATGCGAGGTGGCATCCGGCTGGCCAACCCGAACCGACTTCGCTGCTGAATGCGTGGCGCCTAATGCGCGCTGCCGAACACGAGCAGAGCGCTCTCTGCCAACGATCGCTGAATCGCCTTTCTCAGTTGATCCTGGTCAAGGAACAGAGAACGGGCTTTCCTCAAAGTACCTCCATCGGCCTTGACCTTCCCAAAGTGCCGTGGAGAGTCCTTATGAACACCCTGATTACCCCATACATCGAGACTCCGGAACACGTAGCCCTTGACACCCACCATGGGCTGGTCGATCTGTCGGATCGGGTCGCCTACGGCATCACCAGGTCTTTGCGCTTCTTCGCCGATACGTTCTTTGCCAAACGTTACGGTAACCGCGCGATCGTGCTGGAGACGGTCGCCGCGGTGCCAGGCCTAGTTGGCGCGGCGTTGATACACCTCCGTTGCCTGCGTTGGATGAAGCATGATCTTGGCTGGATCCGTGCGCTCATGGAGGAGGCCGAGAATGAGCGCATGCATCTGATGACGTTCATCGAAATTGCAAAGCCGAATTTGGTGGAGCGCGCCCTCGTACTCGTAGCGCAAGCCGCATTCTTTGCCTTCTTTCTGGCGCTGTATCTGCTGTCGGCGCGCACCGCGCATCGCCTTGTGGGCTACTTCGAAGAGCAGGCGGTGATCAGTTACACGCAGTATCTGGCGGAGATCGACTCGGGCAGAGTAGAAAACGTGGCTGCGCCGCAGATCGCAAAGGACTACTGGAAGCTGCCGGCCGACGCGCGGCTTCGGGAGGTGGTCGTGGCAGTTCGCGCGGATGAGGCTGGTCACCGCGACGTGAATCATCGTTTCGCGGACGAGCTTTCACCCTCGTTTGCGGCGCACATGCCCACCGCATGAAGCTAGACACGTTACAGGTACAGGGTCGGCACGGCTGGCCCTTGGCCTTTCAATGTTTTTGAGGGTTGAGCGCAGGCTCGGGGGCGAGTTGAAAGCACCGCCGACACTCGCCTGGGGCGCCGTTGCGTGGCTTTGGAACGTCAGAGCCGATGGGCAGCTGCGCGCAGTCTCGTCGGAAAAGCGTGTTTTCGACCTCAGCAGTTCGGAGGTTCACCGTGAACACCGTTCGATTGGCTGCGATGCAGCGTTACTACCTGGAGGCGCTCGGTCGACGGGGCCGAGTCTGGTATCTCAAAGACCACTGGTGGTCTGCAGAACCCCGACTGGCCTGCTGTTGGTACGCCAGCGGATTCGCTGCAGATATTGGTTGGATTCAAGTCGGTGATATCGCAAGGAGAAGTTGGTTCCGCTGTCGCGAACCCGTCTTGACGGAGCAGGCGTTGCAAGGCGCCCTTTCCGCGCCAGCGGTGCGGTGAGGGCTGCAGCAGGAGAAGAATCGACTTCCCGGGAACCGCGGTCTGATTCGGGTCGAGAGCGGACACTAGCATCATCGCGCGCCCCGACCCGGCCGACCTCTGCTATCGGCCAGAAGCGGAAATCCCTAAGTAGCGGATCCAATGTTCATTCTCTGAGCGTTTGGATGCTCCGACCATGGACCGCGCCCATCGTGAAAGCTCAACCGTCATCCGACAAGCGGGCTCGGCAGCGAGATAGAGTCAACCTTCCCGACTGATGAGTCTCGCCATGTCAACCTCGTCGGAAGGGGAGCGCGAGTTTGCGACGCAGCTCAGCCGTAAAGCTCGCGAACAGCTTCCACAGCTTGACTGGAACGAAGTGGAGCCGCATTTGCAGATCGGCTGGAACGCGAGCACTCATGCCGAGAGGCTCAGCCGGTCCCGCGTACATCTCTTTGCGCGAGAGAGTTGGTCTCAAGGGGATAATTGCACCTATGAAACCCGCCGAGTTTGAAGCAACCAGCAGCAGAAATTGTTGCGTTGCTGCCGGTTATAGCCGCCTATCCGGCAAGGCGGCGCCGACACTCGCTTAAGCGAAGTCGCTCCGATATCCCATTGCGTCTTGCAACTGCTCAGTGAGAACTCGAGCTCGCTCATCCGGCTGATGAGTGAATCGCATTTGTAATCCGGTGGGGCTCGTGATGATGATCGTGCAGGTCGGCCATCCACATGCAGGCCCGTGCACTTCGATCTTCCAGTCAGGGGGAAGTGTTTGGAGTGATTGGTTCATGGCGACTTCTCTCACGTTGTTCGTCAAAGCCAATTCGAGTGCGCGTCCAGCGAGCTAGCGCGTGCGCCCGTAGAATCTGGCCGCGCGGCAAATTCATCGCTCTGATCTTCCGAACGCTGCAAGGCACGCAGATTGGCCTCGAACTCGCGCGTTAGTTCGCACGCGAACTGGAAAGGCTTGTGCGTAAAGGTGACGAATCTTCCATCCGGACCTACCAGCCTCAAGCCGCACTCGCGACGCTCCTTATTCGGAGGTAGCGCTTCGAGCTCCCAGCCTGGCGGCAGGAATTTCACTGTCGATTTCACTGTCCCACTCCCTGTGTGGTTTCGTTCAAAGGTAATGAAGACCTCGCAAGGGGTATGTGAAGCGATGACGGGCTTCACACAGATGCGGGCTGACACGTTCGGAAGGTTGTTCCGACATTTCTTTGACATCTGAACAGCAGCGTGCGGCAACTGCAATAATCGACGTACCCATGAGCAACCCTTGCCACATGTTGTTGGTCGAGCTGGACCACTTTCTTGCTGAGAACGCGCGAAAGTTATTCGCGGGGTATGACGTAATCGTCTGGACGGCTCCAGATGCAAACTCCGCGTTGGAATTTGTTTCCCACGTCCACTTCGATTGCGTCCTGATCGACGCGACTGTGTGGCAGGGCAGTCAGGGACTCGAACTCGCGCGCCGAATCGGGTGGCAATACCCGAAGATCCAGGTTGCTCTGACCACTGGCTTGGACGCCGATGATTTGGAAGCGCCACCTGGGGTTCCCGTCTTCCAGAAGCCCTATCGTTTCGACGCTATCGTCGCTAGCTTCTGCGGGGGACTAGAGGACGCTGACCGGCGCGAGACTGACGACCTAAACTGATTCGCGAAAGGGCCGTAGTTCGATATGTCCTGTTGGAGTCGAAAGCGGACATTAGCCCTGCTGGCCGCCATTCTCCGCTCTCGATGGCCGCGATCGGCCAGAAGCGCTCGACTCACACCGTCTAGACTTTGCTGCCAACAGGTACGTCACCGTTTACAAGTGCAGGAGGAGGTCGTGAGCTGGCGTCACGGCCGGAAGCTCCCACCCTACCCCCGATAACGGCGCCTTATCCCCACTCTGATCTTCCGCATCACCCCTCCTCATAAGCGTTGCACCACTCGCCGTCGGCAGCACGTCGGCGAACCGCCTACTAGCCTCGCGGCGCGGCTCGTCCATCGCGACACTGACTCCCTTCGCCCTTCTTCGACGAGCTAGCTCGAGTCGGCGGCACGCCTCGACAGCGGACGCCGCGCGGAGTCGCTGCACTGCGCCGCCACCTGCACCACGCTAAAACCGACATGCAGCGCCGAACCGGTGAATGCGCGCCGCGAGGCCGCGTCTACCCGCTGCAGCCGCCGCAGCACACCGACGGTAGGCGCTGGATGTCGTGCGCGGTCAGCTCGCACCCCGCGCCGCGCAGTGTGGTCAGCAAGGTCACGATGTCGAAGGCGCCTGCCACGCGCAGCGCGTCGCCATCGGTGTCGACCAGCGCGGCCGGGTCCACGTCGCGGAGGGCTTCATCGATCCGCTGCAGATCGGCATGGCCAAGGTCGACGGTCACGTTGAATTCCATGCGGTACTCCTGCGTTGCATGAAGAAAGGGGCCGCCCGGCGTGCAGGCGGCCCCAGGGACGCATTACTTGGTGACGACCAGCTTGCCCTTCATGAGCATCGAATGCCCCGGGAAGCTGCAGAAGAAGGTGTAATCGCCGCCGGCGGTGAGCTTCTTGCCGGGGAAGGTGACCTTGGTCTTCTGTCCGCCGCCGACCAGCGTGGTGGCGGCGATCACGCGCGCATCGGCCTTGTTGACGTAGTTGCCGGCGACGCCCGCCTTGATGCCGTCGCGCGCCACCGCGTCCATGTCCTTGGTCGCGGCGATGACGACGTTGTGGCCCATCGCGGCGGCCGGCATCTTCCCGGTGTGCGTCAGCTCGACGGTGATGGTCGGGCACGCGGCGGACACTGTGGCTTCCTTCAAGTCGAACTTCATCGCGTCGTCGCCCTTGAGCGAGACGGTGCAGTTTCCGGCGGCCTGGGCGAAGCCGGCGGCGCCGAGCAGGCCGGCGATGAGGAGCGAACGGGTGACGATCTTCATGGTGACTCCTGAGTGGAACGTGTGGTTGGAAAAACGTGAAGGTTCAACGCGCGGCCGCCGTCGCGCCGGACAGGTGCTTGCGCACCGTCGCGACGAACCGCGCATCGGGTTGCAGGCCGGTCACCTCGCTGCGCGCGACGATGCGGCCGTCGCGGTCGAGCAGGATCAGGACGCTGGTGTGGTTGAAGGTGCCGTCGGGCTGCGCGCGATAGCGGATGTTCAGCGCCGCGGCGAGCGTGCGGACGTCGGCGTCGTCGGGACGCAGCAGGCGCCAGTGGTCGGCGTCGAGGCGGTGCGCCTGCGCCACCTCCTGCAACGCCGCGGGCGTGTCGCGCGCCGGGTCGATGCTGATGACGGCGAAGTGGAGCGCGTCGCGTTGCGTCGGTTCCAGCCGCGTCTGCAGCGCCTTGCCGCTGGCGATGATCAGCGGGCACATCAGGTGGCAGTTGGCGTAGAACATCGACACGATCGTCGGTCTTCCGCGCAGGGCGTTCCATTCGAGCGGACGTCCCTGCTGGTCCACGGCATGCGCCTGGACCTGGTAGACCGAGTCGCCGGGAAGCGGCGCGTCGTTCGCCATCGCGGGCAGGCTCATGGCGAGCGCCAGCACGACGACGTGGAGCGGTTTGATCAGTCGTTTCATGGTGAACTCCGTGCACAACGGAAGCCCAAGTTGCCGAGCGTGCTGCGCGGTTCCATCGCCGACAGCAGCGCGACGCGCTTGAGGATGGCGTAGTCGTCGCGATTGGCGAACGACAGGCCGGTGGCACCGCAGAACTGCAGGCGATCGCCGTCGTCCGAGCCGCGCTTGTCGGCATCGCCCAGCAACGTCGCGTAGTCGCCGACCCACTCCCACGCCGCGCCGTGCACGCCGTGCACGCCGTAGGCGTTGGCGATGGCGCCAGGGCGTGCGTCCATCGCCCGCGGCGTGCCGTCGTCGAAGGTGCGTGCGCGCCAGGCGGAATCGCTGCGTGCATCGCGTCGGGCGTCGTCGGCGGCGGCCACGTACTCCCACTCGCTCCAGTCGGGAAGTCGCGCGTGGATCGACTTGCAATACGCATCGGCGGCGAACCAACTGACGTGCGTGACGGGGGCGTTCGCGTCGACGCCATCGCCGGCGCGGTCGGCATCGACCCAGTTCGCGAGGTATGCCGAATCGGCGAGCAGCGTCGGCGCGTTGCCGCGCTTCCACTGCGGGTGCGCCTGCACGAACCGTTCGAACTCGCGCACCGTGACCGCACGCGCCGAGAGTTCGAATGTCGCAATCCGCCGCGCTCCGTCGTCGCCTTCGTAGCGAACGGTGGAGCGGATCTCGCCGGCGGGAATCGCGACGAACGCGACGGGCTCCGCCGCTGGCGCTGCTGGCGCGGGAGCCGCCAGCAGCGCGCCTTCGAGCAGGGCAGCCGCGATGATGGACGTGGCGAACATGGCGACTGCCCTCCTCCCGACCGGACCGCGTCCGGCCTCAGTGACCGGCCTTCGCCGGCGCCGCGTATTCGGCTTCGGACTGCTGGCCGCTGTAGATCGACGGGTTCTTCTCGCCGTCCACCTTGAGGATGCCCAGCGTGCCCTTGTGGAACGTGCGGAAGATGCTGTGGTCCACCAGCACGAAGTTGCCCGGCACGTCGGCCTTGAACTCGACGATCACCGAACCGCCGGCGGGCACGAGCGTGGTCTGCACGTTCTCCTGGTACTTCGAACCGCCCTCGGTGTAGACCTTGTCGAAGATCTCGCCGATCACGTGGAAGCTGGACACCAGGTTCGGGCCACCGTTGCCGACGTACATGCGGATGGTCTCGCCCGCCTTCGCCGTCAACGCGTTGTCGCCGGTCAGCGCGCCTTCCGAACCGTTGAACACCACGTAGGTCGGATGCTCGTCGATGGCCTTTTCCAGGCTGAAGGGCTGCAGGCCCGGATCGCCGTGCTTGCCTTCGGTGTAGAAGTCGCCCTGCATCACGTAGAACTCCTTGTCCACCTTCGGCAGGCCCTCCGGCGGCTCGACCAGGATCAGGCCGTACATGCCGTTGGCGATGTGCATGCCCACCGGCGGCATGGCGCAGTGGTAGACGTACAGGCCGGGATTGAGCGCCTTGAAGGTGAACTTCGTCTTGTGGCCCGGCAGCGTGAACGTCGCCTCGGCGCCGCCGCCCTGCCCGCTCACCGCATGCAGGTCGATGTTGTGCGGCATGTGCGAGTCGTGCGCGTTCTTGAGCGTGAACTCCACCGTGTCGCCCTGGCGTACGCGGATGAAGCTACCCGGCACGCTGCCGCCGAAGGTCCAGAAGTTGTAGGTCACGCCATCGGCCAAGCGCATGTCCTTCTCGATGACTTCCAGGTCCACGACGACCTTCGCCGGCTTGTTGCGGTTGGTCGGCGGCGGCACCAGCGGCGGTGCGGTCAGCACGGCCTGGATGGTGTCGAGCTGCGGGGCGTCGTTGTGGTTGGCGGCCAGCGCCGTCGGTGCGCCGATGCCGAGCGCGCATACCAGTGCGTAATGCAGCAGCACCTTCCCCTTTTGCGTTGCACGAATCATGGGTTGCTTGCCTTGCGAATGGCCTTTCGGCCGTTGCGTGCACATTGCGCTACGCCACCGCACGGTCGCCTTGATGTAAGTCAAGCCGCACCTGTCCCTGTTCATCGGCTTTCGCGCCATTTGATCCGGATCATTTTCGGAGCCTTGCCGCGCGCGGAGACTTCGCTGCAACAGGCGACCCGGCGCGGGTCGCCGGCGAATTCCCCGAAACGATCCCGGTGACTCCCATGATCCGCCTTCCCGCGTTCCGCCCTCGCGATCGCATCCCCGCCGCACGTCCGCTGTGCGTCGCCCTGTCGCTGCTGATCGCGGGCACCTGCGCGGCGGCCGACGGCGCGGCGCACCACGACGGCGTGGTCACGCTCGACACGCTGGTCGTGACCGACGTGACGCCCACGCTCGCGATGACCTTCGTCACCGACACCAAGCTGCCGCGCCAGCCGGTGCCCGCGAGCGACGGCGCCGACTACCTCAAGACGGTGCCGGGGTTCTCGCTGATCCGCAGCGGCGGCACCAATGGCGACCCCGTGCTTCGCGGCATGTTCGGTTCGCGCCTGAACCTGATGACCGACGGCGGCCACATGCAGGGCGCGTGCCCGGCGCGCATGGACAACTCGTTGTCGTACGTGTCGCCGGAAACCTACGACCGCCTGGAAGTCGTCAAGGGGCCGCAGACCGTGCTGTGGGGCCCGGGCGCCTCGGCCGGCACGGTGCGGTTCGAACGCGACATCCCCTTCTTCGATGCGCCCGGCATGCAGCTCAACGCGAGTGCTACCTTCGGCAGCTTCGGACGCGACGACCAGGTGGTCGATACCGCGTTCGGCAACGCCAGCGCGTATGCGCGCGTCACCGCGAACCGCTCGCAGTCCGACGACTACGACGACGGTGACGGCAACGTCGTGCCGTCGGCGTGGAAGAAGTGGAACGCCGACGTCGCCTTCGGCTGGACGCCCGATGCCGATTCGCTGGTCGAAGCAAGCGCCGGCCGCGGCGACGGCGAGGCGCGCTACGCGGGCCGCGGCATGGACGGCTCGCAGTTCGAACGCACCAGTTACGGCCTGCGCGCGGAACGCCGCAATTTCGACGGCGCCTTCGACAAGGTCGAAGCGCGGCTGTACTACAACGACGTCGACCACGTCATGGACAACTACACGCTGCGCGAGCCCGACGCCGGCAGCAGCATGCCGATGCCGATGGCGAGCAACGTCGCGCAACGCACGCAGGGCGGGCGCCTCGCGTTCGCGTGGAGCACCGACGGATGGAACCTCGACGCCGGCCTGGACGCGCGCGACAACCGCCATCGCAAGCGCAACGCGACGGGCCGCGATGCGTACCTCGCGCAGCCGTGGACGACCGACGCGCGTTCGGACAACGTCGGCGTGTTCGCCGAACTGGGCTGGAACCTCGCGCCGCGGCAGCGGCTCGTCGGCGGGCTTCGCATCGATCGCGCGTCCGTGCAGGACGAACGCGCCACGATCGGCAGCATGATGCCGCGGCCGAATCCGACGCAGGGCACGACGCGCCGCGAGACGTTGCCCTCGGGCCTAGTGCGCTGGGAAATCCAGCCGGAAGGTTCGGCGGCGATGTGGCACCTCGGCCTCGGCCACGTCCAGCGCATGCCCGACTACTGGGAGCTGTTCTCCCCGACGCTGGGGCCGGCCGGTTCGGTCAACGCCTTCGCCGGCATCGAACCCGAGCGCACCACGCAGCTGGACATCGGCATGCACTACCGCGAGGGCCGCTGGGACGCGTGGGCGTCGCTGTACGCCGGACGCATCCAGGACTACATCCTGTTCGAATATTCCGAAGGGATGATGGGCGCGACCACGCGCGCCACCAACGTCGATGCGCGCACGCACGGCGGCGAAGTCGGCGTCGAGTTCCGCCCGACCGGTGCATGGAAGCTCGGCGGCAGCCTCGCCTACGCGTGGGGCGAGGTCGACCACGTCGGCGCGATGCCGCAGACGCCGCCGCTGGAAGCACGCCTCAACGCGGCCTACGACAACAAGCGCTGGTCGGTCGGCGCCCTGCTCCGCGTGGCGGCCTCGCAGGATCGCATGAGCCCCGGTTACGGCAACGTCGTCGGCCAGGACCTCGCGCCGACGCCGGGCTTCGCGGTGTTCTCGCTCAACGGCGGCTACCGCTTCACGCAGACGCTGCAGCTCGCCGCCGGCATCGACAACGTGTTCGACCGCACCTACGCCGAGCACCTCAACCTCGCCGGCAACAGCGCCTTCGGCTACCCCGCCGATCCGGTGCGCATCAACGAGCCCGGCCGCAGCGCGTGGGTGAAGCTCAACTACAAGTTCTGAGCGCGTCAAGTGCATCGCCCTTGACTTCGGTCAAGGGCAGGCACGCAGGTCGGGCCCTAGCCTGAGAACCCGACCTGCAGAGAACCCCGACGATGATCGCCGTGCACAACCCGCAACCGCTCACCGAGCGCGAAGGGCAACTCACCCGCGCACTGCGCGAATTCGACCCCGATGCCGAAGTCCGCATCGGGGACGACGGCGGGCAACTGAGCGTATCGACCATCCTGGACGAGCTGGAAGTCATCGCGATCCTCGGCGGCCTGGGCGTGGATGCGGCGCCAAGGCGCGCGTCGCTGGACGATCGCGACGATCCGCATTCCAGCGGCGGTTGCTGCGGCGGCTGCGGTTGCGGCTGATCGCCGCGGCACGCCGATGAGCTTCCACGACCTGCGCCAGTTCCTGGAACGCCTGCGCGCACGCGGGCAACTGCTCGAGATCGATGCGCCCATCGACCCGGAACTGGAAAGCACCGCGCTGAGCCTGCGTGCCCTGCGCGCGCACGGTCCGGCGCTGCTGATGCACAACGCCACCGGCTCGACGCATGCGCTGCTGGGCAACCTGTTCGGGCACCGCTCGCGCATCGAACTGGCGATGGGCGACCGTCCGGTCGCGTCGCTGCGCGAACTCGGCGAACTGCTCGCGGCGATCAAGGAACCGCGCTGGCCGTCGAGCCTGCGCGGCGCGCTCGCCACGTGGCCGGAACTGGCGCAGCTGGCGCACGTCGCGCCGAAACGCGAGCACGATGCTCCTTTCAACGAAGAGGTGCTCGAAGGCGCCGACATCGACCTGCGGCGCCTGCCCATCCAGCGCTGCTGGCCGGAGGACGTGGATCGCCTGATCACATTCGGCCTGGTGATCACGCGCGGCACGCGGCAGGCGCGGCAGAACGTGGCGATCTACCGGCAGCAGCCGATCGCGCGCAACCGCGTGATCATGCGCTGGCTCGCGCACCGCGGCGGCGCGCAGGATCATGCGAGCTGGCAGGCAATGCATCCGGATCGCCCCTTCCCGGTGCTGGTGGCGATCGGCGCCGACCCCGCGACGATGCTCGCCGCGGTCGCACCGGTGCCGGACACGCTTTCCGAATACGAATTCGCCGGCCTGCTGCGCGGCGCACGCACGCGCCTGTGGCACAGCGATCTGACCGGGCTGGACGCGCCCGCCGGTGCGGAAATCCTGCTGGAAGGCTTCATCCACCCCGGCGATACCGCGCTGGAAGGCCCCTTCGGCGACCACACCGGCTACTACAATGTGCAGGCGCCGTTCCCCGTGCTGACGGTGGAACGCATGCGGCTGCGGCGCAACGCGATCTATCACGGCAGCTACATGGGGCGCGCGCCGTTCGACGAACCCTCGGTGCTGTCGATGGCGCTGAACGATATCTTCGTGCCGATCCTGCGGCGCGTGTTCCCGGAGATCGTCGACTTCTACCTGCCGCCGGAAGCCTGCTCGTACCGCGTCGCGGTGGTCAGCATCCGCAAGCGGTACGCGGGCCACGCGCGGCGCGTGATGCTCGGCGTGTGGTCGTACCTGCGCCAGTTCACGTACACCAAGTTCGTGATCGTGACCGACGAGGACATCGACGTGCGCGACTGGGGCGCGGTGATCTGGGCGATCTCCACGCGCGTGGACCCGGCGCGCGACAGCGTGCTCATCGAGAACACGCCGATCGACTACCTGGATTTCGCCAGCCCGAGCTCGGGCCTGGGTTCCAAACTCGGGCTGGACGCCACGCGCAAGTGGGCCGGCGAAAGCGATCGCGAATGGGGCCGGCCGATCACGCTGGATCCGCGCGTGGAGCGCCGCGTCGATGCGATCTGGGAGCGGATCGGCCGCGCACGCAGCGACGAGGGCGATTACGGAGGCGATGCGGCGCTGTCGTGACGCGCCGCTTCCCTCTTTCCGCTACTGGAGTTCCCATGCAACTCGTCTGCCCCGCCGGCAACCTGCCGGCGTTGCGCGCGGCCATCGATGCCGGCGCCGATGCGGTCTATCTCGGCTTCCGCGACCAGACCAACGCCCGCGCATTTCCCGGCCTGAACTTCAGCGACGCGGAAATCCGCCAGGGCACCGCGTATGCGCGGGCACGCGGGCGCAGCGTCTACGTCGCCCTGAACACCTATCCCGACAGCGCACACCTGTCGCACTGGCATCGCGCGGTGGACACCGCGGCGGAGCTGGGCGTGGACGCGATCATCGCCGCCGAAATGGCGGTGCTCGACTACGCATGCCGCAACCATCCTGCGCTGCCCCGGCACCTGTCGGTGCAGGGCTCGGCGACGACCGCGCCGGCGCTGCGCTATGCGTACGAACGCTTCGGCATCGCGCGCGCGGTGCTGCCGCGCGTGCTGTCCGTACAGCAGGTCGAACGCCTCTGCCAAACCGCGCCGGTCCCGCTGGAAGTGTTCGCGTTCGGCAGCCTGTGCATCATGGTCGAAGGCCGCTGCCAGCTGTCCAGCTACGTCACCGGTGCCTCGCCGAACCGCCACGGCGTGTGTTCACCGGCGAAGTTCGTGCGATGGGAAGACCACGCCGGCGGCACGCGCAGCGTGCGGCTCAACGACGTGCTGATCGACCGCTTCGAACCGGAGGAACCGGCCGCGTACCCGACCGTCTGCAAGGGGCGCTATGGCGTCGGCGGCGAGGTCTTCCACGCGCTGGAAGAACCCACCAGCCTCAACACGCTCCAACTCATCCCGCGCCTCGCGCAGGCCGGCGTCGCGGCGCTGAAGATCGAAGGCCGCCAGCGCGGCGCGGCGTACGTCGACGCCGTCACGCGCACCTGGCGCGCGGCGCTGGATCGCCACCGCAACGCGCCGGCCGACTGGAGGCCACAGGCGCAGTGGCAATCCACGTTGTCCTCCCACGCCGAAGGTCACCAGACCACGCTTGGCCCCTACCACCGCGCGTGGCACTGAGGTGCGATCGACATGCAACTGACCTTGGGCCCGCTGCAGTATTTCTGGCCGCGCAAACGCACGCTAGCCTTCTATCGCGAAGCCGCGCACTGGCCGCTGCACACGATCTACCTGGGCGAAACCGTCTGCAGCAAGCGGCGCGAGCTGCGCACACGCGACTGGATCGCGCTCGCGGAGGAACTCGCCGCGGCCGATCGCCAGGTCGTGCTGTCGTCGCTGGCGTTGATCGAGGCCGAGTCGGAACTCGGCGCGCTGCAACGACTGGTCGATCACGGCCGTTTCTGGATCGAAGCGAACGACCTGTCCGCCGTGCAGCTGTGCCGCGAACGCGGCGTGCCCTTCGTCGCCGGGCCCAGCCTCAACGTCTACAACCACGCGGCGCTGGCGATGCTGATGCGCGACGGCCTGCGCCGCTGGGTGCCCGGCGTCGAACAGGGGCGCGTGCTCATCGACGAACTGCTGTGCGCGCTCGATGCCGAGGGCGTGGCGCGGCCGCAGGTGGAGGTCGTCGCGTGGGGCCGCCTGCCGCTGTCGTACTCGGCGCGCTGCTTCACCGCGCGTGCGCTGGACGTGGGCAAGGACCAGTGCGGCTTCCGCTGCATCGAACATCCGGACGGCCTGCCACTGTCCACGCGCGAAGGCCGGCCGTTCCTGCGCATCAACGGCATCCAGGTGCAGGGCGAGGAAGTCACCGACCTCAGCCCGGAACTGCCCGCCTTGCGCGATCTGCGCGTGGACCTGCTGCGGCTGTATCCGCAGGCCGACGGCATGCAGGCGGTGATCGAACATTTCGTCGAAGCGCTCGCTGCGCAAACGCCGGTCGCGCCGATCGGGCAGCGTAATGGCTACTGGCATGGCGAACCGGGAATGAGCGGCGTGGCCGCGCGCGCCTGACCCGCCTCAGGCGTCCGCGCGCCAGTGCGCGCCAAGGCTCGCCGGCCGCAGCAGCGCGGCCTGCAGCACCGCGTGCGCCACGCGCGCCTGCCAGCCCGACGCCGCCATCGCCTTCATCTCGCGCACGGCGGCGGACAACGCCGCGCGCGTGCGCACCGGGCCCGCGGCGTCCCAGAGGCGGCGTCGCAATGCGGCGAGCGCGCCCGCTTCCAGGCCGTCGCCCAGTGCCACGGCGCGGAACGCATCGCGCGACGTGCGGCTCGGCGCCAGCCGCAAGTGCGCGCCGAGCCACCGCCCGCACACGACCGCCTCCAGCAGCGAATTGCTCGCGAGCCGGTTCGCGCCGTGCAGCCCGTTGCAGGTTACTTCGCCGACGGCATGGAGATTCGGCAGCGATGTGCGCCCGAGTGGATCGGTCGCGATGCCGCCCATGTGGAAATGCGCGGCGGCGGTGATCGGGATCGGCTGCGTGTACGGGTCCACGCCCCGCGCGCGGCAGGTCTCGACGACGGTCGGAAACGCCCGTTCCCAGCCGCTGCGAAGCCCCGTCGCATCGACCCACACCGGCCCGTCGCGGCGCGCATCCCACACGCGGCGCGACACCACGTCGCGCGGTGCCAGGTCGCCAAGAGGATGGTGCCCGCGCATCAGCGAACGACTGCGGTGATCGATCAACCTCGCGCCGGCGCCGCGCAGCGCTTCGGTGATCAGCGGCAGCCGCGCCCCGTCGCCATCGCCAACGCCGTCGAACGCGGTGGGATGGAACTGCACGAATTCCAGGTCGCGCGTGCGCGCGCCGGCCGCCATCGCGAGCGCCAGGCCGGAACCGCTGGTCGTGCCGGTATTCGTAGTGCGCTGGAACAGCGCGCCCAGCCCGCCAGTCGCTAGCACGACCGCGCCCGCTTCGATCGTCTCCACGCGCCCATCGGCGCTGCGTACCTGCACGCCGGCGACGTTGCGCCCACGCAGCAGCAGCCCGTCGACCTGCACGCCGGTGCGCCATTCCACGTGCCCGGCGCGCACGGCGCGGCCCTGCAGTGCGGCGACGACGCGCTCGCCGGTGCGATCGCCGCCGGCATGGACAATGCGGTGCGCGCCGTGCCCGCCCTCGCGCCCGAGCTGCAGCCCGCGATCGTCGCGATCGAACGCCACCCCCATGATCTGCAGCCACGCGACGGCATCCGGCGCGGCACCGAGGACGGACCACGCGAGGGCTTCGTCGTTGTGGAATGCGCCGGCCTGCAAGGTGTCGGCGACGTGCGCACGCACGCTGTCGCCGGCCGCCAGCGCGGCCGCGATGCCGCCCTGCGCGAGCCGGCTGCTGCCCGCCTCGCCGGGGTCGAGCAGGATCACCTCGCGCGGCGCCGCCGACAGCGCGACGCTCAGGCCCGCGACGCCAGCGCCGACCACGACGACGGGCGGCGACGCGGGCCGCGTCACACGCGCTCCGCCCGGCCGATGTCGAGCATGCGTTGCAGCGCCCGGCGCGCACGGGCGGCCACGTCGGGCGGCACCGTCACCTCGTGCCGCAGTTCCTTCAGGCACGCGTGGATGTTCGGCAGCGTGATGCGCTTCATGTGCGGGCACAGATTGCACGGCTTGATGAACTCGACGTCGGGAAAGCGCACGCGCAGGTTGTCGGCCATCGAGCACTCGGTGATCAGCGCCACGCGCTGCGGCCGAGCCTTCTCCAGCCATGCACCCATCGCCGTGGTGGAACCGACGAAATCGGCTTCCGCCTGCACGTCCGGCGGGCACTCGGGATGCGCGACGAGCGCCGCGTCGAAGCGTTCGCGCGCGTGCCGCGCCTGCTGCACGGTGAAGGTCTCGTGCACCTCGCAGCGGCCATCCCACAGCACCAGCTCGACGTCGTCCACCTGCGAGGCGACGTGCGCGCCGAGGAAGCGGTCCGGCAGGAAGATCACCTTGTCCGCGCCCATCGCGCGCACCACCTGCACGGCGTTGGCCGAGGTGCAGCACGCGTCGGATTCGGCCTTCACGGCGGCGGACGTGTTGACGTAGGTGACCACCGGCGCGCCCGGATGCCGCGCACGCAGCGCACGCACGTCGTCAGCGGTGATCGACGCCGCGAGCGAGCAGCCGGCTTCTTGGTCGGGAATCAGCACCGTGCGATGCGGCGCGAGGATTTTCGCCGTTTCGGCCATGAAATGGACGCCGCACAGCACGATGGTGTCGGCGTCGCAAGTCGCCGCGGCCTGCGCGAGAGCCAGCGAATCGCCGGTGACGTCGGCCACGCCATGGAAGATTTCCGGCGACTGGTAGCTGTGCGCCATGATCACCGCGCCGCGCGATTTCTTCAGGCGCGCGATCGCATCCACCCACGGCAGGTGCGTCGTCACCTCGATGCACGGCATCAGCGGCGTGAGGGTTTCGACCAGCGCCGCATGGCGCGTTTCGAGGTCGGGATGCCAGTACGGCATCGCGTCGGACGCGTTCACGATGCGGCTCCTGTCGCGTGGTGCGCCGCACGGGCGTCGCGAAGCGTGCGCGCGATGCGATTCAGCGGGATGCGGACCGCGAGCGGCAGCGTGTCCCACGGCAGGCGGTCGAGCAGGTTGCGCACGGTCAGCCCGAGCTCCACGTCGCCGGTGAGCTTCAACCGGCGCTGGAAGAACAGCGTGTCCGCGTCTTCCTGCCGGCTGCTGAGCAGCAGCAGGTCGGTCGCGGTGCCGTGTACGACGGCTTCGGCGGGCTCGCCCGCGCGATGCAGGCGGCCGTCGCGCAGTTCCAGGACCCAGCGCAGATGCAGGTCGGTCACCTCGATGCCGAGTCGCCGATGCGCGACGACGGAGAGATCGTCGGCATCGAGCGAATCGGCCACGGCCCTGGACAGCACGCGTACGGCGATCGCGTCGCGCACGGACGCCGGCACCAGCGACAGCGGCAGTCGCCAGTAACGCGGCGGCGGCAGGAGCCGCAGCGGCGAACGCGGCGCGCGTTCGGGTTCTGTCGTCGCGCCCTCATTGGCCTGCTGCTGGCAGGCGTCGCCGACGAGCGTTTGCATCAGGTGATCCGCTGACGCGGGCGGAAGATTGAGCCGGCCGGCGAGCCGACGCGCGCGTTCGTGCACCTGCGCTTCGCGCACGATGTCGCGAACCGGGACGTGGAGCGCGCGTTTGGCCGGCGCCACCGCGGCCACAAGCCGCCGGCGCGCGGCGAGGAGCACGATCATCGCGTCGTCGACGCGGTCGATGCCGATGCGTGCGCCGTGCAGCGCGAAGCGCGCCACGTGCGGCGCCGAGGCGATGCGAATCATGTGGCCCCTTCCCGTGTGATCGACGGCAGATGCTAGGGACGCACGCGTCCCGCGCCATTGACGCAGGTCAAGCCGGTGCGCTTCCCGGCGTCTTTCGCTCGCGTCGCACGCGGAGTCCGCAACGAACCAGCGCCATCGCCGTGGCGAACCATGCCGATGCGTACGCGAATCCGGCGGCGGCGTGCCCCTCATGCAGCGTCATCGCCAGCAGCACGGCCACGGCCGACACCACGTGTGCAGCGCACACGACGCGCTTGTCGCCCTCGGGCATCAACCTGCCGACGCCGGGAACCTGGCGTCCGCGCGGCACCACGCCGCGCAGGTGGATCCAGGCGAGGAAGCCGACGATCTCCAGCATCATGCCGACGACGACGGCCGGGAACCCGATCGCCAGCACGAGCGTCCCGACGAGCATCGCGCGATCGATGTCCGGAGGAAGCGGCAAGGTCAGGCAGGCGGCCGCAACGAGCAGCGCCGACATGCCGAGCGTCCAGAACCTCGCGAGCGTCGGATTGCGCCGCAGCCGCGTCCGCGCCTGCAACCACAGCGATGCGCCGGCGAACGCGCCGGTCGTGATCGTGATGGTCCCGATGAGCACGTCACCACCGCCGCGGGCGCGCTGCCACGCACCGGCGATCAGGCCGAGTGCGACCGCGCACGCCCACGCCGGCAACCACCATGGCGCCGGGCTGCGCGTGCCCTGCAACATCGGCAGCGTGACCGCGCCTATCGCCGCGATCAGCACGAGGACCGCGCCGACGGTGCCGACCGACGCGTGCACATCGACGAGTGCGGCGAGATCGTACGGCAAGCGCCCGGCAAGCGTGAGCAGCGCGACCACGCCAAGCATCGCCGTGACCGCAAGCGCGCACATCGACATGCCGATGCCGCCGCGCAGCCAGCGCGCACCTGCGCCGCGCCACAACGCAAGGCACGCCATCCCGGCAAACCCGACCAGCGGAACGCCGAGCAGCGCGGCTGCCAGCGGCAACAGCGAGGTCGCCATCGTCGTCATGGCGAAGGCGAACACCGCCAAGCCCACGTTGAAACCCCCATGCAGCACGGGCACCGCGGGCGCCCAGCTAAGGCGGCTCCGTGCCGCGACCGGCAGGAATTGCGTGAGCGCGCCGAGCATCGCGTTGCCGATCACGCCGAGCACCAGCAGATGCACGAGCGCGATCGTCGCGGGCGTCCAGCGCGACGCCAGGGCCGTGTCGCCATGCCACGCGATCCAGCCTCCGGCGACGATGCCCCACAGGACGGAGGCGATCAGGAAACGCAGCGGCACGTTCGCGGGCGGGGCCTCGGAGATGGCCAGTCCGCTCACGTGCCGCCGCAACCCCTGCCCTGTTCGTCGCACGCCGCGTGGGCGATGCGCACGCGGAAACCGTCATCGATCGCCACGACCTGCGTGTCGAAACCGTCCGCCTGCAGGATCGCCAGCAATGGCGATGGATACAGCGGCGTCAGCGCGTCGAGGCAGTCGCCGGGCGCCAGCGTCTCGACGGCCGCGAGGATGCGTTCCATCGGTTCCGGCGGCGCCAGGTGGCGCAGGTCGAGCGTGGCGGTCGCTTCGCGCATGCATCAATCCGGCAATGTGTCGTCGGTGTCGAAGTGCGCGGCCGGCTCAAGCGATACGCCGGCGGCTTCCAGCGATTCGGCGACCAGTGCGAACCCCTCGGACGCCGGATCGAAATGTTCGAGCGTGTTGCCCATGGCGGTTCCTCATGTCCACAAATACAGCGCGCCCAGCGGATGGTGCGCACGCGCGATCGCATAGATCTGCGCGTACGTCAGCAACGCCAGGACGAACATCGCGATGCGCATACCGGAGCGCCGCGACCGCATCGCGAGGATGCCGAGCACGACGTAGGCGACCACCAACGCCACCTTCACCAGCAGCCAGCCGTTGGCGAACAACGCGCCCGGCAGGATGGTCAGCAGCATCATCGCGGCGGTGAGCAGCACGGTGTCGATGGTGTAGCTGAGGTAGCGCACTGGCGCGGCCATCGGCCAGCGCATGCCCGCCAGCGCGGAGGAGCCGCGCAGGAAGAACAGCGCGCCGCTGCACGCGATCGCCGCGATGTGCACCAGCTTGATCTGCGGATAGAACTCGATCATCGGAACGTCCTCAACCCGGCTTGCCGTCGGCGCGCGGCGCTAGGTAGATGCGGCCCAGCCGCGCAACCCACGGCACGAAGGCCACGAGCCAGCCGATCGCCGCCGCGACGTGCCAGGCGTAGGCGTCGGGCGCGAGTTCGGCGACGACGCGCATCGTCGCCACCCCCTGTACCGCGACGAAGGCGAACCACGCCACCGGCGGCATCACCAGCGGCCGGCCCGAGTGTCCCTGCGTCACGCGCGTGACCATCGCCACCAGCAGGCTGCCGAAGAAGCCGATGAACAGCGCATGCGCCGGCGCGCGCCCGAGCTGGAACACGCCCGTCGTTGCGTACAGCACGCTCTGCGCCGAGTACAGCGCGAAGGTGATCGGCAGCCATGCGGTGCCGATGAACAGCACCGCCAGCAGCCCCGGCATGCGGCCGCGCGGCCACCAGCGCCACAGCGCGAAGGCGCTCGCGCCCAGCAGCGGGACGTCAGCGAGCCACAGCCACGCGTACGCGTGCGTGAGTTCCAGCGCGAGGTGCGCCAGCAGCAGCGCCCATACGATCGCCAACCACCCCATCGGGCGCCACGGCTTGTAGCCCGGCACCGCGTTGCCGGCGAAGAACGGGAACATCCGGTGCGCGACGGTCACGTACACCGGCAGCAACAGGCCGACGGTGCCAAGCTTGATGCTCGCCATCGCCCACATTGGCGAGGCGCCGAGCACGAACGCGACGAACGACAGCAGCCCGATGCAGCCCAGCAGCAGCGCGGCGAAGCACGACCGCGCATGCCACGTCGTGCCCTTTTCCCTCGTGAGTTGCGTACCCAGGATCGCCACGCCGGCGGTCCAGCCCGCCGCGGCCATCAACAGCCCGACGAAGAAGCCGACCTCCCACCCGCACGCGCCGACGAGGATCGCCAGTTGCCCGCCCATCAACCCCGCCCCAACGGGCAGGTAATGCCATCGCGACAGGTCCGGCAGCCCCATCCAGCGCGGAAACGTGGTGAGCAGGAAGCCGAAGATGAAACTCGGCAGCACCAGGTACTGCATCACGAACGCGTGCAGCCAGCCGGCCGGAACCGGCGGCGGCGTCATGGCGAAGGCACCGGGCCATCGCGCGGACACCAGCCACAGCGCCCACCAGAGCATCGCCAGCAGTACGTTGCCCGCGCCAATGAAAAACATCAGCCGGTGCGGCGCATGCGCGAGCCGGCGGGGAGACAGCGAGATGTCGGCGGTTTTCTGGAGCATGGGGGGAGTGTCGGCGTGGCGATCCGTCTCCGCCTTGACGCAGATCAGGCGGATGCATCATCGGAGGAACCGTCGTCCCGGCGAAGGCCGGGATCCGGGCTGTCACGTGTTCCGAGCCTCGTTGCCATTCCAGCGAAAGCTGGAAAGCCACCTGCTCCTGGGCGCGCGAAAAGCAACAGCGCGGTTTGGCGATGCAACGGCAGGTCGGCGCTATCCCTCCGTTGCCCCTCACCCCAACTCCCCCGGCGGGAGAGGTCCCATAAAAAAAAGCCCGGCCGAACCCGGCCGGGCGGAAGCGATGAAACCCTTCGCGGGTCAGGCCCGGACCGGCTCCGCCGCAGTAGCCGCCACTCGCCGCGGCGCCACCCAGAGGCGGAAGACGAACCAGGCCAGCGCGAGGGCGCCGACGCTGAAGATCGTGTCCGCCGGAACGCGCATCCACACCAGCAGGTCGACAATCGGCTGCTGCATGAACTCCGCGGAGCGCGCGTACCAGTAGCCGTGCTTCAGCGCGGCGTTGAGCTGCAGGATGCCCAGCGGGAGCAGCGTGAAGGCGGCCATGCCGCTCAGGCCGATGTTCAGGGCCCAGAAGCTGGTGCGCAGCACCTTTTCGTTCCACTCGACCTCGGGTTTCAAGCCGCGCAGGCAGAACAGCATCAGGCCGATGCCGAGCATGCCGTACACGCCGAACAGCGCGGTGTGGCCGTGCGTCGCGGTGAGGTTCAGGCCCTGCATGTAGTACAGCGACAGCGGCGGGTTGATCAGGAAACCGAACAGGCCGGCGCCCACCAGGTTCCAGAACGCCACCGCGATGAAGAACATGATCGGCCAGCGGTAACGCTGCATCCACGGCGTCGCCTTGCCCATCTTGTAGCTGTGGTAGGCCTCGAAGCCGACGTACGCCAGCGGCACCACTTCCAGCGCGGAGAAGCTCGCACCCAGCGCGATGACCGCCGTCGGCGTGCCGGTGAAGTACAGATGGTGCAGCGTGCCGAGCACGCCACCGGCCATGAAGACGATGGTCGCGAACAGCACCGCGATGGTCGCCGTCTTCACCTGCAGCAGGCCCAGGCGCGTGAACAGGAAGGACATCACCGCGACCGCGAAGACCTCGAAGAAGCCTTCCACCCACAGGTGCACGACCCACCAGCGCCAGTACTCGACCATTGACAGCGAGGTGTGCTCGCCCCACATCAGGCCGGCCGCGTAGAACAGGCCGATGGCGACGGTGGACAGGAACAGCAGCACCACGATCGAACGCGACTCGCCGCCATTGCGGATCGCCGGCCACAGCGAGCGGCCTACCAGCGTCAGCCACAGGCCGAGGCCGATGAAGAGGAACCACTGCCAGAAACGGCCCAGGTCGACGTATTCCCAGCCCTGGTGGCCGAACCAGAAATTGCGTTCCAGGCCGAGCTTCTGCATCACGGCGAGCCACTGTCCGGCGAATGCGCCGACCACGATGACCAGCAGGCACACCCACAGCAGGTTGACGCCCAGGCGCTGGAATTTCGGCTCATGGCCCGAAATCGCCGGCCCGATGTACAGGCCCATGCCGAGCCACGCGGTGGCGATCCACAACACCGCCAGCTGCGTGTGCCAGGTGCGCGTGAGTGCGTACGGCAGCACGTCGGCGAGCGCAAAGCCGTAGGCCTGCTGGCCTTCGACCTGGTAGTGCGCGGTGATCGCGCCCAGCAGGATCTGCGTGAGGAACAGCGCGATCACTACCCAAAAGTACTTGGCGGTGGCCTTCATCGACGGCGTGACCTTGATCGACGCAAGCGGGTCGGTCTTGGGCAGGCTCGGCGCGATCTCCTCGCCGTGGTTCACCGCGTAGTGCCAGCCCAGCAGCGCAATGCCTGCGATCAGGAACAGTACGCTGAACACCGTCCACACGAACGCGCCGGTGGTGGGCTTGTTGCCGACCAGCTCGTCCGCCGGCCAGTTCGCCGTGTAGGTGATGTCCGAACCCGGGCGCTGCGTCACCGCCGCCCACGAGGTCCACCAGTAGAACGCGGTCAGCTTGCGGCGATGCTCGGCTTGGGGAACCGTGTCGTTGCGCATCGCATAGGCTTCACGCAGTTCCGCGGTCGCCGGATCGTTGCCGAACAGGCTGGTGTAGTGCTGCGCCACGTTCGCGATCGCGGCGACGCGGTCGGCATCCAGGCGGATCGTACCGCTGCCTTCCTCGTACGTATTGGGCCGCATCAACGCCTGCACGCGCGCCTGGTACGAAGCGCGCACGTCGGCCGGCAGCTTCTTGTAGCTGTCGACGCCCGCCTCGCGCTTCGCCCAGACGTCCATGACGGCCTCGGCTTCGCGATGCAGCCAGTCGGCGCTCCAGTCCGGCGCGACGTAGCCCCCATGGCCCCAGATGGAGCCCAGCTGCTGGCCACCGATCGACTGCCACACCTGGCGGCCGGTTTCGATGTCGCCGCGGGTGAAGATCAACTCGTCACGCGGCCCGAGCACCCGCTCGGGCATCGGTGGCGACTGTCGGTGGATTTCGCTGCCGACCCATAGCAGGACGGCGAACGAAGCGATGAGCAGGGTCGCCAGCCCCACCCACAACTTTCGGGTCGAATTCATGTCAGCACTCCGTTGAAAACGAAGGCATGTTCGGCCCGCGATGCCTGCGCACGACATGACGCAGGTCAAGTGCAATGCGAATGTTTTGCAGTCGGCGGAGATCGGAGCGGGACGGGCGCTCTTGTAGCCCGGGCGAGCCGGAGGCCGTACCCCGGGGCCACGCCGCATCGACTGGAAACCTTGACGGCCCCCCGGTGCGATTCACTTACCCAAGCTACAACGGCAGGGAGCCGTCAGTGCCGCAGCACGGTCAGCGCGATCGCCTCGAGCCGCGCCATGTCGAGGATCTCGACGTCGCGCTGCTTGATCGACACGAGGCCGTCGCGCTCGAACCGGCGCAGCACGCGGCTCACGGTTTCCGGGGCCTGGCGCAGGTAGTTGGCGATGTCGGTGCGCGACATCGTGAGTTGGAAGCGCCTGGGCGAGAACCCGCGCTGCGCGAGGCGGCGCGAGAAGCCAATCAGGAATGCCGCCATGCGCTCGTCGGCGGAATGATCGCCGGCGAACAAAGACGCCACGCCGATGTCGCGGCTCATCAGCCGGAACAGGTGACGCTGCAGGTTCGGCAGCCGCGTGGCGAGCATCGCAATGCGCGGGAACGAGAACCGGCACAGCATCACCGTGTCGAGCGCCACCGCGTTGCACGGATAGCGGTCGTCGTGCACGGCGTTCAACCCGATCACCTCGCCCGGCAGATGGAACCCGAGCACCTGCTCGCGCCCGTCGGAATCGAGCATGTAGGTCTTCACCGTGCCCGCGCGCACCGCGGCGATCGCGCCGAACGCGTCGCCTTCGCGGAACACGTGTTCGCCCGCGTGCAGCGGGCCGACGTGCTCGACCAGCACGTGCAGGTCCATCAGCGCGCTCTTGTCCATGCCTTCGGACAGGCAGGCCTGCGAGAACGCACAGGTGGAACAGAAGGTCAGCGAGTCGCCGTCGTCGGCGATGATCGATGAATCGGTGCGTGGAAAAACGATCCCGGAACTCATGCCCTGCCCGATCGCGACGTCACACGGTCCTGGAAAACTGCGTCACGGTTCCGTCCTGCGGAACCAGATAACGGTCGAAGCACGCCGCCAGCACCCGCAACAGCAGGCGTCCCCGGGGCGTGGCCCGTATGGCGCGTGAAGACAGTTCCACCAGCCCATCCCGTTCCAGCGATTCCAACTGCGGCCAAGAGTGTGCGAAATAGTCGCGGAAGTCCATCATGTGCCGACGCTCGGTCTGTGCTACGTCGATCTCGCCAAGGCACATCAACTGCTGGATCACGTCGGCCCGCACCAGGTCGTCGTCGTCCATGTTCATGCCGCGCCACACCGGCAGCCGGCCTTCGTCGATGGCGCGTTCCCAGCTCGGCAGATCGCGCGGGTTCTGGCTGAACGTCGGGCCGATGTGGCTGATCGCGCTCACGCCCAGGCCGATCAGATCGCTGTCGGCGCACGTCGTGTAGCCCATGAAATTGCGATGCAGGTCGCCGCGCGATTGGGCGCGCGCCAGGTCGTCTTCCGGCAGCGCGAAGTGATCCATGCCGATGTAGACGTAGCCGGCGGCACCCAGGCGCTCGATCGCCCGTTGCAGCAATTGCAGTTTTACCTCTGGCGACGGCAGGTCCTCGGCGCGGATCTGCTGTTGCGGCCGGAAGAGTTTGGGCAGGTGCGCGTAGGAGTAGATGGCGAAGCGGTCCGGCCGCGCCTGCAGCGCGATCTCCAGCGTGCGATCGAAGCCGTCCAGCGTCTGCAGCGGCAACCCGTAGATCAGGTCGACGTTCACCGAGGCGAAGCCATGCGTGCGGCACGAATCGATGATGGCGATTGTCTCCTCGACGCTCTGGATCCGGTTCACCGCCTTCTGCACGACGGGGTCGAAATCCTGCACGCCCAAGCTCGCGCGGTTGAATCCCGCCTGCGCCAGCGTGCGGATGTCGTCGGGGCTGACGAAGCGCGGATCGAGTTCGATCGACAACTCGCGCGTCTTCGAGTCGGCGTACGCGAAATGGTTGCCGATGACGTCGACGACCTCGGCGATCTGCTCGGCACTGAGGAAATTGGGCGTGCCGCCGCCGAAATGCAGCTGCACCACCTGGCGATCGCGGTCGAACAGGCCGGACATCATGCCGATCTCGCGATACAGGCGCGTCAGGTACGCACCGCCGCGCGCCTTGTCGCGCGTGATGATGCGGTTACAGCCGCAGTAGAAGCACGGGCTGGTGCAGAACGGCACGTGCACGTACAGCGACAGCGGGCGCGGGATGGGATCGCCGTTGGTGAGCGCGGCCGCCTCGCGCAACAGCGTCGGGCCGAAGTCCGCGCGGAACTGTGGCGCGGTCGGGTACGAGGTGTAGCGCGGCCCCGGGCGGTCGTAGCGGGCCAGCAGCTGCGGATCGAAGAGGACGGACGAAGTGGCCATGGATGCAGCGTATCCACGCCGGAACACCGCGCCTTGATTTCGGTCAAGGGGAACGCGTCGCATTGCGGCCGGCCGTCCGTGGGGCCGTGAAACGCGCGCCACCGCGCGGTCAAAACCCGGAGTTCGCATCCGGCTTGACCTGGATCATGTCCGGCTGAACAGGGCGCGCGGATGCTGGCGGCCATCGCGGACGGGCCCGCCGGGCGCATCGCGATCGCAACGGGGAAGCGCGCTGCCATGCCGTACTACGTGATCCTGGTCGTCCACCTGCTGTGCGCCTTCGTCTTCGTCGGCACGGTGTTCTTCGAAGTCCTGATGCTGCCCTCGGTACGGCGGAACGTGTCGCCGACCGCAATGGGCGAAGTCGAACTCGCCATCGGCGACCGCGCGCGTCGGCTGATGCCGTGGGTGCTCGCGCTGCTGTACGCCGCCGGCGTCGCGCTGGCGTGGCAATACCGCGCTTTGCTCGTGCATCCGCTGCAATCCGCGTTCGGCGTCCTGCTCTGCCTCAAGATCGTGCTGGCGATCAGCGTGTTCGCGCACTTCGGGTTCGCGATGCGGCTGCGGCGCCACGGGCGCCTGCGCGGACGCACGTCGCGCCGCCTGCACCTGAGCGTGTTCGTGCACGTCGTCGCGATCGTCCTGATGGCGAAGGCGCTCTTCCACGTCGCCTGGTGATCCGTCCTTCCCTCCCGCGCAGCGCGCCGATGCGGCGCCTGTCCGCGCGTGCCACGCATTCTTCCAATGAGCCATCGTCATGTCGCAACACGTTCACCGCTTCGTCCTGACTCCGCTCGTATTCGGGCTGCTGGTCGCATCGGCACACGCCGCCGAACCCGACACCGGCGACAGGTTCATCTTCGACGCGCGCTACCGCTTCGAGCACGTCGATCCGGACAACGCGCTGGAAAATGCCGAGGCGCAGACGCTGCGCACGCGCATTGGCTATCGGACGGCGCGCGTTGCGGGCTGGTCGGGACTGGTCGAGCTCGACAACGTCAGCCGCCTCGGCGCCGAACGCTTCAACAGCACCCGCAACGGGCAGACCGCCTACGCGGCAGTCGCCGATCCAGACGGCACCGCGTTCAACCAGGCGCTGATCCGCTACGACCACGACAACGTCGCGGTGATCCTCGGCCGCCAGCGCATCAACCTCGACAACCAGCGTTTCATCGGCGGCGTCGGCTGGCGCCAGAACGAGCAGACCTTCGACGCCGCGTCGGTGCAGTTCAAGCCGACGGAGAGGATCGCGCTCTGGTACAGCTACGTCGACCAGGTCCAAAGCGTATTCGGTCCCGACAACGATCGCGCGAACGCGACCAATCCTGCCGAATACGAAGGGCGCAGCCACCTCCTCAACCTGCAGGCAAAGCTCTCGACCGCACTCGTCCTCACCGCCTACCAGTACCGGCTTGAACTGGACAACATGGCGGTGACCGCCGACGCGCCGCTGGGCACGCTGTCGAACATCACCACCGGCGTGCGCGCAAGCGGCGCGATGGATGCGTGGAGCTACGCACTGGAACTCGCGCGGCAGACGGATGCGGCCGGCAACCCGTGGGCCCTCGACAGCCGCTACGTGCTCGCCGAACTTGGCTACGCGATCGACAAGGTGCAGCTGCGTGCCGGGTACGAAAAGCTCGGCGCGGGACGCGGCACAGGCGATGGAAACCGCGCGTTCCAGACGCCGCTCGGGACGAAGCATGCCTTCCAGGGTTGGGCGGACCAGTTCCTGACGACCGCGGCGGACGGCATCCAGGATCGCTACACCGGCGCGACCACGCCGCTCTGGGGCGGCCAGCTGCAGGCCTGGTACCACGAGTTCACCGCCGACCGGGGCGGTGTGGACTTCGGACGCGAATTCGATCTGTCGTACCAGTATCGGCTGCCGCGGTCGCCGCGACTGACCGCGCTGGCCAAGCTCGCGCGCTACCGCTCGGACGATGCCACCCGCACGGTCGACACCTACAAGGCCTGGCTGCAGCTTCAGTACACCTATTGATATGGGCGGCGCCCGCGCCTTCCTGCCTGCACGTCGAATGCTCTGCGGCAACCACCATGGAGGCGTTCTTTTCAATTGGTGACATCGAGCTCGGACGCGCAGACCACCATCCGCATCAGGATGAGCTTGCGCGATGACTTCGCTGTCGCCTGTACGGATGGAGCAGACGCTTGAGGACTAGCAGGCTCCACGCAAGCCTTCCGTTCCTCCCCCTCCATGGGCAGTCCGTCCGCTTCGGGTCGAAGGCGGACACCACTGCGCACCGCTTAACCGGGCCTGACATCGGCCGCCGTCTACAAGTCACCCGCGGAGTTAGCCGGGCCGTGGCGGATGCCCGACCCACCCCCGATAACCCGCCCTAATCGTGACCTAACCTTCCCGCTGATCATCGCTGCCGGAACCTATACTTTATAGAGGCACGAAACTAACCAAGCTGTCGGGCCACGTAACGACCGCAAATCGCCTTAGCGGGCGATTAATTGCCAGGTGAGCGCTTCTTAGCCGGATTGTCGAATCCTATTCCACTTCGCCACCGTCTTCTCCCACTTTCCTGGCCAAGTCCGCGAGCGACGGCTAATCCATTCGTATGCAGCCTCTGGCATGCGTCGAATAACCCGTGACCAACCGTAACAACAAAATGCGCCCAAGTGCGCTTGGGCGTATTCCGGGCATATTGCGTCCAACGCGACTAACGCACATGCACGTCGCTCCTTCGCAGACGCTATGCTGCGAAAGTACGCAAAGGTGGGCGGCGCCTCCAACAATGGCTTATCAGCAGCGCCAAAGAATTCGGTCAGGCGGGTTATGGGCAAACCCAAGCAGGCTAGCGACGGTGCCGGGCCGCGCTCCCAAGACCGACAAAGAAATGAGAGAAGATCCTCCCAAACATACCTGTCCTCAAAACGATCGTACTTGAGCGCGTCGCGATACGGGCTCGGCCCACTGGGAGACAACCACGCACAACTTTCCGCGTGAAAGATTGCGTTTCGAACCGGCTGTTCGAGGCGGAGTTTTTCTACATCGGCCGCTCTACACGGTGACCAGATGAACGGCTCCAAATCGGGGAACCGCAAGAGCGCCACGCCAATCTGCTGGTCGCTAGCAGAGGCGAGGTTCTCGAATGCAACCGTGGACGCAGATGTGACCTCAGAAAGAGGGGCGCAGGTCCGCTCGTCGGTGTTTTCGTCTGCCAACTCGACATAGTCGAAACCGAGGATCGCCGAGATACGAAGCGACCTCCCTCTGTGCAGGACCTTCGTACCAATCGCATACGACGCCACGGGAACTGGACCTGTCGCGCTCGACATTTAGATGCCTCTGTCGGGGCCGCACCGTTCCAACATCGTATGCCGATGCAATCTCACCAAGGAGCGAGTCCACTGGACACGCCGAGATTCCCGACGAGACCTCCAACGAGCTTCAAGTACATGCTTAGAAGACCGAGCTAACTATCTACCCCTACGATAGAAGTTGGCCAGTCCATTGAATAATGTCGGGTCGAGACCCGCCGTACGCATTGAACGCTTGGCGTGATTTTCCGGCCGACGCCCGCGCACGGGGAATCCGTGCCCTGCCGTGTTCAGCCGATAGCGTCGCATCTTGCTTGTGCTGCCCGCACCCGCTGCGCGATCCTTCCCGCGCATCAGGGGGAAACACGTGGGACATCAGGAATCTTCGGCGACGCCGCCTGCGGGGGCGTTGCCGGGCGTGTGGCGGTTCGGCGATGCCGTGCTGGACGAACAGCTGGCTGCGTTGAAGCTCGCCGGCGCCGAGGTCGAACTCGACCGCAGCGGCTACGACGTGCTGCTCGCGCTGCTTCGCCACGCCGGCGAAGTGGTGACGAAGGAGGAACTGCTCGAAGCCGGCTGGCCCGGACGGGTCGTGTCCGAGAACTCGCTCGCCAAGGCCATCGGCCGCCTGCGCCAGGCGCTCGGTCCGCAGGGCTCGGCCATTCGCGCCGTGCACGGTTACGGTTACCGGCTCGCCTCGCCGGTGAGTTTCCAGCCCGTGGCGGACGATCGCACCGTCGTTCGATCGCATGCCGGCCCGGAGCTGCAGGAAGGCGATGCGATGCCGGAGCGTCCCGGCTGGCGACTGGTACGCCGACTGGGCGAAGGCAGCGCCGGCGCGACGTTCCTCGCTCGCTCGGACGAGGGCGAGGAACGCGTCGTCAAGATCGCCACGAACGAAGGCGGCCTGCGCGGGCTCAAGCGCGAGATCGCGCTGGCGCGCTACATCGGCGCGGTGCACGCGGACCTTGCCGACGTGGCGCGCGTGCTCGGATGGAACCTCAGCCAGCCGCCGTTTTTCCTCGAACTGCCCTACTTCGCCAACAGCCATCTGGGCGAATGGGCCACGCGGCCCGATGGCCTGCCATCGCTGTCGCGCGCGCAACGTGTCGCGCTCTGCGCGCAGCTGTGCGATGCCGTGGCGGGGCTGCACGAGATCGGCGTGATCCACAAGGACCTGAAGCCGGAAAACCTCTATCCCGTTCGCGACGCCGCCGGCCAGTGGCGGATCGTGCTCGCCGACCTCGGCGTCGGCGAGGCCATGCATGCGCCGCGCCTCATCGAACTGGGCATCACGATGAGCATCGCCGCGGACCAGATGTCCGAGCGCGCGGGAAGCCTGCTCTATCTCGCGCCGGAAGTGATCGCCGGCGAGATGCCGACCCAGCGCAGCGACGTGTTCGCGCTCGGCGTACTGGTGTACCAGCTGATCGTCGGCGACATGCGCCGGTCGCCCGCGCCCGGTTGGGAAGCCGACATCGACGACGAACTGCTGTGCGAGGACATCGCCCTCGCCGCGGCCGCCAATCCGTTGCGGCGATTGCTGCCCGCACGTGGCCTGGCGCGCAGCCTGCGTCATCTTGAAGAGCGTCGTCTGCAGTTCGTCGCCGAGCGCGACGCACGCGTCCAGCACGCGCGGCTGCAACGCGCGATGGATCGCCAGCGCGCACGACGTCCCTGGCTGGTCGCGACCGCGGCCGCGCTGGTCGTGGGCCTGGGCGCCGGATCGATCTTCTACATGAAGGCGCTCGAAGCCGGACGCGTCGCGCGCGAGAACGCAGCCGTCGCCGATGCGGTGAACCGCTTCTTCAACCAGGACGTGCTCGGTGCCGCGTCGCCCTATGCGGCCAACGGCAAAAGCGAGCCGACGATCCGCGAGGCGCTCGACCGCGCCGTCGTGCACATCGACGAGCGGCTGCGTGACCAGCCCATCGTCGAAGCGACGGTGCGCATGACCATCGGCGAGGTGTACGGCGAAGCCATGCAGATCCCGCAGGCGATCGAGCAGGAGCGTCGCGCGCTTGCCTTGTTCGAACGCCATCTCGGGTCCGAGGATGCGCGCACCCAGCAGGCGCGCTACCGCCTGGCGACCGATCTCACCGACGACTCGCGCTTCACGGAAGCCAGGGCGCTGATCGACGACACCGACGCATTGCGCCGCAAGCTCGAACTGGACGATGTCGAAACCACGCTGATGTCGCGACGCGCCGGCTGCTACTGGTACATCCGGCGTGCGCAGTACGACGCGGGGTTGCCGGCGTGCGAGGGCGTGGTCGAATCGCAGCTGGCGTTCGATGCGAGCGACCACACCGCGCTGATCCAGGCACGCACCAACCTCGCGGTGCTGCACAGCCGTGCCGGGCGTATCCGGCAGGCCGAGGAGCAGTTCGCGATGGTGGACGCCAGCTTCGCCGAATCGAACGACCACGGCAGCCCTACCCGGCTGCGCGTGGATTATCTGCACGGCATGAACCTGCTCGCCCTCGGCCGGCTGGACGAGGCGGCGCGGACGCTCGGTGCGGCGCATCGTGGCTCGGTGGCGGCGCTGGGTGCAGACAACCCGCACACGCTGGAAGTGCAGATGGGCCTGGCGAAGTTGCACCTGGCCCGTTCGAAGCCCGCCTACGCGATACCGCTGCTGCAATTCGCGCATGCGGCCTATCTGCGCCAGCTGGGCAAGGACAGCCACTTCACGATGGAAGCGCGCGACGTGCTCGACGACGCGATGTGCGCGGCGGCACGCGGCACGCCGGATGAAGCCGCCGCGTGCGACGCCAACGCCGCACGCGACCCTCGCCCCGAGGCGTGAACCCGCGGCGCCTCAGGGCGCGACGGGCGCCTGCACCGCTTCGCTGAACTTCGCGCCGCCGTTGTAGGCGAAATACACGTGCACGGTTTCGCCCTTGGCGAGCACCGTCTCGTGCACTTCCTGCGTGGATTGGCCGAAGCGGCACGTGCCCCGCCCCTGCGGGTCGGCGGCCACGGCCACTTCCACCTTGCCGGCCGGCACCTTGAAGCGCGCGGTTTCCGCGTCTTCCAGGCGGGCGGCCCAGCGCCCGTTGATGTAGACGGCGGCGAAGCACGCGCCGGCTTCCCATGCCTTGCCGCGCGTGACCTGCAACGTGCCCCACGGACCGCGCACCGGCTCCTGGTAGGCGAACACGCGATCGGCCGGTGCATCGGCCGCCGGCGTCGCCGGCACGCCGGCCGCACGCAGCGCGTTGCGGGCGGCGACCTTGTCGGCGGCTTCCTTTTCCACCTGCTGCGCCGCGTGCGCCGCGTAGGCCTCCGACGCCGTGTCGCGATAGGTCGCCGACGCCTGCAGTTCGCCGCGCTTGGTGACCTTCATGTCGTAACCATTGTCGGACAGGCTGACGGTGGTCTCGTAGCCCATCATCTGGTCGAACACGAGCGTCTTCGCATCGACGACGCGGGCCGTCGCGTTCGGCGCACGCGCGACGTCGAACAGCAGTTCGCCGGGGCGCTTGCCCGGCAGGATGCGCATCTTCGGGATCTCGCTACCGCGCGGGTCGGTGCCCGTCTCGACCATCACCTTGCCGGGTTCTTCCCACTGGATGCTGCGCGACTTGGAGGCGTAGTTCGGCCATCCGCTCACGTCCTGCCCGGCGAATGTGCGGCCGACCAGCGTCGCGTACGGCCCCCACACCGCCGGATCGGCGGACGCGGCGTCCTGCGCGTGGGCGAGGTTCGTATACAGCGCGCTCGACAGCGCAAGCGCCATGCAGGTTTTCAGGATTCGCACCACGTCACTCACCTCCAGCCAGGGCTTCGTCGTTCGACACGAAGCGACGTTCCATTTCGTTGCGGAATGCCACGTCGCGCGTTTCGTTGCGCTTCTGCAGCGACTTGCGTTCGCCCGCCGACAGGTTGCTCACCGCCTGCACGCGAAGTGCGCCCGGTTCGCGGGCGCGGTACAACACCAGGCGGCACGCGCCGGCGGTGCGGTCGATCACCGGCGCGGCGATGGGATAACGCTCGCCGTCGGCGGTCTGCTCGGCGATGGACAACGCCGTCTTCGCGCCGCCCTTCACGAACGTGCCGTAGATGCGGTCGGGAAGGTTGTCCCAGTAGCGGATATCGGCCTTGGGCTTGCTCGCCGAACTGACCAGCACCGCGGCGATGCCGACCACCGCCAGCGCGCCGGCCGCGCCGCCGCCGTCGTTGAGGCTGACGGCCATCGTCGCGCCCTGGATGCCGATGCCGGCCACGGCTTCGGTGCCTTTGCGGAAACTCGCCTTGCCGTCGAGGATCGCGTCCACCTGACGGCCACCGAGCGTGGACGCCTGCCAGCCGAGGTCGCCGAGCAACGGCAGTTCCTGCGTGCCGGCGTGTGCGGACACGAAGGGGTTGTCGCCGGCCTTCAGCTGCATCGCCTCGCCGTAGGAACCCGTGGCGGTCTTCACCGGCGAGGTGCCCGACTCCACCAGCACCAGCGTCGTGAGGCCCTTTTCCGGCGCCTTGAGGCCCTCGGGCTTCTGCGTGGCCGCACGCTGGTAGAAATCGGCGGCCAGGCCCGCATCGCCAGCGCAGGTCGACGACCAGCCCGACAGCAGCGACATCATGCCGAAGTCGCCGGCGTAGGTTTCGTGGCCGGAGATCGTGTCCTGGTATTCGGCCGAACGGAAACTCGCACGCGCGTTTTCGTAATCGCCGCCCGCCATGAACAACAGGCCGCGGTAGTAGTACGTCATCGCGCGCTCGTACGGCTCGCCCTTGAAATCCTTGCTACCTTCGGCGGACCAGAGCGAACGCGCCTTCTTCGCCGAATCGGAGTTGGCGTAGATAAGCTCGATGCGTTCCAGCGCGGCGTCGAAGGCGCGCTCGGCGACGTCCAGGTGTCCCTGGTCGATGGCCTCCAGCCCGAGCCGCTGCAGGTTGAGCACGGCGCCCCACTCGCCTTCGGCGAGCAGCGTGTCGTAGTACGGGCGCAGGCCGGCTGGCAACGCCGACGGCGCATCCTGCGCGAAAGACGGCGCGGTGCAGGCCAGCAGCGCGGAAAACAGCGCGGCGCGGCCGAGGTTCATCGCGGTGCGCAGGCTCATCGACGCACCATCGCGTCGGCCATGCGGTGACCGGTTTCGTTCGCCAGCACGCGTGCGGTGTCGGCCTGCGTGGCGGGCGCCGCGGTACCGCGTTCGAAGCCGTTTGCCGTCGCCACGTAGGGACGTACCGCGGGTTCGCCCGCGTCGGCCGGCGTGTCGAAATCCAGCAGCGTCTCGCCGGTGGCGATCGAACGCAGCGATACATGGAAACGGCGTCCCGACGCCGCATTGCCGTCGGCGCTGGAGGTCACCTCCATCAGGAAATCCGCGTGACCGACGAGCGCGCCCGTCTCGATCGCATGCAGGTTCGGCCGCTCGCCCTGCACCGATTGCCCGGCCAGCCGCGTGGCCAGCGTGCGGTCGATGAAGCGGACGCCGCCCTGGCGCAGTTCGGACATGAAGACCGACTGCATCGAACGGGCGTCTGCCGACAGCGCGGCGTGTGCGGGGCCCTCGCCTTCGACGAAGGATTCGCTGCGCTGGTGCAAGTGCGCCTGCGCACCGGCGACGGCAACGCCGACCGGACCGCTGGATCCGTCGACCACGCCGTCGACCTGCGCGGCATTGCCATGCACGCGGCGGTCGAGGGTTTCCACGTCGCGATAGCGTGTGGACACGGCGTCATCGAGCGTGGATTCCCAGAACAGCATCACGCGGTTGCGTGCGCCGAGCCGGCCGCGCAATGCGGTCCACGGCGTGGCGACCTGCTGCACCGGGCGCGCGGCGGGCGTGAGCACCGTCGGCTGCCCGGGGCGCATCTGTGCGCCGGTCACCGCCGGCACGGCGAGACCCGCCGTCGCGGCGCACGCGAGCGCGCAGGAGAGCAGCGTCCGGCGGCTCACGGGTTGCGCGCCAGTTCGATGTAGTAGTGCGCGGCCTTGCCCGTGGAGAACGAGGACTCCTGGTACACCGCCATGCCGCCCGCGGGCAGGAACACCGTGCGCCATGCCGACACCGGTTCGGCCGGCGCCATGCCCGCATCGAGGAACGCCGTGCGTGCGCGCACGCTCATCGGCGCACCGGTGCAGTTGGCCAGTCGCGCGTTGACCTGCACGGTGCCGCCGGCGGTGTTCTGCGTGGCCAGCTGCTGCACGATGACGCTGTTGTAGAGGCCGGAATCGCTGATCAGCACCGCATCGGCCGGGATGTCCTTCACCGAGCCGTAGGCGGTCGACGTCAGCGCCGGGCCGCCGACGAGCGCACTGGCCTTCAGCGCCTTGTAGTCGCACTTGAGCATGGCCTGCGGACGTGCGGCCGGCGTGGACGAACAGCCGACCAGCACGAGGGCGGCCAGGACGGTCAGGCCGAGGATGGAAGCGGAGGATTGCATGGCGTCTCCTTCAGGGAACTCGCGAGTGGATGCCGCGCGCGGAACCGGGCACACCGCGTCAGCGGCGGCCGGTCGTCCCGGCGGCACGTGTGTTGGGATGGAAGGCGCGCCGTCGCGGCGCGCGGGACGTCAGCGGTAGACCACGTCGTCGGCAGCGGCGCGCTGGAACTCGTACATGCCGCTCCACACGACCGCGCCCGTCTCGGCGTCGACCAGTTCGAACGCGATCTGGTTGTAGCGCTGGATCACGCCGCTCTTCGGGTCCCGGCTGTCGAGCGTCATGATCGCGCCGCCCAGGAAGTAGTCGACGCCGGCCTGGGCGCCGGTCATGCCGGTCGTGCCCACGTCGGTGACGCCTTCGCGCTTGAGTTCGCGCTGCTTGGCGACCATCCCCGCGTAGCGCTGTCCCACGAAGGCCATGCGGCCCTGCGAGGCGCGGTTGAGTTCGGTCATCAGCCGCTGCGTGATCATGCGGCGGTTGATGATCTGCGAGCCTTCGTTCCGGAACTCCTGCTCGTCGATCAGGATGCGCGGCGGCTTCGAGAGCCCGTTGAGAAACCCGCTGGCGAACATGTCGCGCGCCATCTGGTTGGTCATCGACTGGATGTCGTGCGCCTCGATGCCCACGCCGGTGACCAGTCCCTTTTCCGACGGATCGAGGTCGCGCGCCTGGACGCCGTTGCGGTTCTCGAGCTTGCGTTCGCGCGCCTGGCCGTCCCCGGCCGGCAGACACGCGGCGGCGAGTACCAGCCAGATGCCGGCACTGAAATGTCTTGCAGTCACGATTTCCCCCTGGAGTGCTGGACCGCCTGGCGCACCGGGCCGGCATCGCGGCCGGCCCCGCGGTCGGCGGGACGGGCGAAGTGGACCACCGTCACATCCCGGAGTCTTTTCCGAGCGATGAAATCTTCTGAAAAGTTATGAATCGCGGCGTGGATCGTGCGGCAACCCGTTGTTGGTCAAGCACTTGCGAGCGACCCGCCCGAGCGCATCCCGCTTCGCCAAGGCGCCGTTGTCGCCGCGGGACAGTTCCCGGCCGCCATGAAGGCAGGACAGCGGCGCCGGTCCGCCCTGCCCGCCCGCCGGTCAGTCCGGCGTCAGCACCACCTTGCGGCAGTTCTCCTGCTTCTTCTCGAACACCTCGTAGCCCTTCGGCGCGTCCGACAGCCGCATCCGGTGGCTGATGATGACGTCCGGGTGCAGCTCGCCATTGGAGATGTGTTCCAGCAGCTGCGGCATGTACTGCTGCACGTGCGTCTGGCCCATGCGGAAGCCCAGGCCCTTGTCGAAGGCGTCGCCGAACAGGAAGCCGTGGATGAAGCCGGCATACACGCCGGGCACGCTGACGATGCCGCCGCGACGGGTCGCCGCGATGCACTGGCGGAGCGCCTTGCCGCTGGAGCCCTCCAGCTTCAGCGTCGTCATCGCCGTCTCCAGCTTGCTGCCCTTGGCCTCGAAGCCGACCGCCTCGATCGACGCATCGACGCCGCGGTTGCCCATCAGCGACACGATGAGCGCGGCGGGATCCTCTTCCTCGTCGAAGTCGATCGTCTCCACGCCATAGGTATCGCGCGCGAATTCGAGCCGGTACGGATGGTGGTCGATCATGAAGATGCGCTCCACGCCGAGCAGCCGCGCGCAGGCCGCCGACATCATGCCCACCGGGCCCGCGCCGAAGATCGCCAGGGACGAGCCCGGCCCGACCGCCGCATTGAGCACCGCCTGGTAGCCCGTCGGCAGGATGTCCGACAGGAACAGCACCTGCTCGTCGCGAAGCGTGCTGTCCGGAATGACCAGCGGGCCGACGTTGCCCTGCGGCACGCGCACGAACTCCGCCTGCCCGCCCGCGTAGCCGCCGTACAGGTGCGTGTAGCCGAACATCCCCGCGCCCGATCGCGCGTCCTTCTTGTTGAGGATCGCGCCACGGTCGGGGTTGGTGTTCTCGCACGCCGCGAACAGCGCACGGCTGCAGAAGAAGCAGTCGCCGCAGGAAATGGTGAACGGTACGACGACCCGGTCGCCGCGACGCACGCGCGTGACGGCGGGACCGACGTCCTCGACGATGCCCATGAATTCGTGGCCGAGGATGTCGCCATCCTTCATGCCCGGCACCTTGCCGCGATACAGGTGCAGGTCGGAGCCGCAGATCGCGGTGGCCGTCACGCGCAGCAGGACGTCGGTGTCCTCGAGGATCGTCGGATCGGGCACGTTCTCGATGCGCACATCGTACGAGCCCTGCCAGGTCAATGCTTTCATCTGCCGCTCCTGCGTCGTGTGTACCTGAATGATTTCCCGCAAGAGGCATGCCACCCGCCGCACCGTGCAGGCGGCCTCGACGGTGCGTCGTGCATGAAGCGGGTCGATCGCGGCAGAAAAAAGTTCACGAACGGCGCCGGTGTTGCGGGTCGCGCGCGTCGTCGATGTGAACCCGATCGCGCGCGTGCGTCACGCGCATGAAACACATGCGATGGGACCGTAACTGCGGAACGCGAACAGGAGCAGGAAGTGGCACGACACAAGCCGATCGAACGCCAGGTCATCGTCATCACCGGCGCCAGCAGCGGCATCGGGCTGGCGACGGCGCTGACGGCCGCGGAAAAAGGAGCGACGGTGGTGATGCTCGCGCGCAGCGAGCAGACCCTTGCGGAGATCGCCGAGGAAATCCGCGCGAGCGGTGGACACGCATTGGCGCTTACCGTCGACGTGGGCGATGCCGACGCGGTTGCGGAAGCGGTCGACCGCATCGTCGCGGAGTTCGGTCGCATCGATACCTGGGTGAACAACGCCGGCGTCTCGATCTACGGCTCGCTCGACGAAATCGGGCTGGAAGACGCGCGGCGTCTGTTCGACACGAACTTCTGGGGCGTGGTGCACGGCAGCCTCGCCGCCCTGCCCCATCTGCGTCGCGAGAACGGCGCGCTGATCAACGTGGGCAGCGAAGTCTCCGAGGCCGTGGTCCCGCTGCAGGGCATGTACACCGCGAGCAAGCACGCCGTGAAGGGCTTCACCGACGCGCTGCGCGTGGAAGTGGAGAACGTCGACCGGTCCGGCATGTCGGTAGTGTTGATACAGCCGACAGCGGTCAACACGCCCTTCCCCGAGCATGCGCGCAACTACATGTCGCGCGAGCCGAAACTGCCCGACCCGCAGATCGATCCGGCGCAGGTCGCCGCCGCGATCATCGAGGCGGCGCAGAGCGGCGGTCGCGACATCAAGGTCGGTTCGATGGCGCGACTGAACGTGATGGCCTCGCGCCTCATGCCGCGCGTGGCCGATCGCCTGTCCGCACGGCAGGTCGACAAGCAGCAACTCGACGAGGCGCCCATCCGCCCGCAAGGCACGCTGTACGAAGCGGGCCAGGCAGGCCGCGTGCACGGATCCCATCGCTGATCGCGCGAATGCGCGCCGCCGGTATCACGGCCACTTCACCATGTTCGATGTGTCGTAACAGGCGACGGATCCACACACATCACGCATGGACTGGTCTTCCACAACATGGGGTTTCCTGGCGCTGTACTGGGTCTGGGTGATCGCCGGTGCGCTCGATTTCGCGTGCCACCGGCGCACGGACCTTCCGCACACGTCCGGTGTCGCCGAATCATCGATGCACCAGGTGCAGCTGGCCTTGTGCGGGTCGGCGACGGTGCTCGTCCTGCTGTTCGAGCCGACCGCGGGACTGGCGGCGCTGCTGCTGTGCATCGTGCTCGCGCATGCGTGGGCGGGCTATCGCGACACGCGGTTCGCGTTCGACGCAGGCCGCACCATCCTTCCGATCGAACAGCACATCCACAGCGTGCTCGACATGGCGCCGTGGATCGCGTGGGCGATCGTGGCGTGGCATGCCGCCAGCGCGCCTGCGCTGGAATGGTCGCTCAGTCTGCGTCGCCCCGCAGTTGATGCCGCGCTCTGGATCGCGGTGCTGCTGCCGGCGCTGGCGCTTTGCGTCCTGCCTGCGCTCCGGGAATTTCGCGACGCATGGCGCGCGAAGGCGGGTGCTTCGCATGCCTGAGCTTGCGCAGCGCCAGATGCGCCAACGTCAGCCCGGCTCCGAAGGCGACGTACGACGACACCATTCCGGCCGCGGACAGATGCCGCTCGAAGCCCGGCGTGAGCCGCTTGGGCACGACGTGGTAATCGACGACATACGCGGTGACAGCGGTCGCCGCGCCCAGCGCGGTCACGCCGCGGGGCGTGCAGGACGCCGCCTTCACTTCGAACCATCCCGCCCACCACAGCGAACTCGCGTGGTGGATGGCGTAACCCAGCGCGGTATGCCGCACGTCGGTGCGGTGCCGCCGCATCGCGGGGTCGCCCCATATCCAATGGCTCGTCGCATTCACGCCGCTTGCCGCCTTTCCGGTCCGCGCGCGCGAGAACGCCGCGACGACCACCGACGACAGGGCGCTCGCCATGGAACCTGACACCAGCGTGCGCGACAACCAGTCGCCGACTTTCGCACGGAGCGCCCGATGCGGATCCTGCTGACCGGATCCACCGGCATGATCGGTTCGGCGCTGGTCGAGCGGTTGCTGCGCGATGGACATGAGGTGGTCCTGCTGGTTCGCGATCCTGCCGCGGCGGAAGCGCGGTGGCCGGCCGCGCACATCGTGCGCGGAAGTTTCGGGGACGACATCGCCTGGGCCGACCACCTGCAAGGCGTCCACGTGGTGATCAACGCGGCGGGTCGCTTCGGAACCCAAGCAAGCCAGACGCTGGATGCAGTGCACGTGAAAGGGCCCGTCGAACTGTTCCGTGCCGCGGTCGCCGCGGGCGTGGAGCGCATCGTGCAGATTTCCGCGCTCGGTGCGGACGCAGCGCGGCCCGAGCCGCACCTGTCGACCAAAGGCCGCGCCGATGCGGAACTCGTGGCCTTGCCGATACGCAGCACGATCGTGCGCCCATCGCTCGTGTTTTCCGTCGACAGCCCGAGTACGCGCTGGTTCGCCGCCCTCGCCCTGCTCCCGCTCACGCCGCTGCCCGCAGGCGGCGAGCAGGAGGTGCAGCCCGTGCACGTCGAGGATCTGTGCGACGCCATCGTGCGCATCGCGACGCTGCCCGATCCGCCGTCGGAGCTGGACGCCGTCGGTCCGCGTGCGCTCACGCTCCGCGCGTACCTCGCCCAGTTCAAGGAGAAGTTGAATGGCTGGGGCGGCTTCATCGTCGTGCCCGCCTGGCTGCTGCGGACGATGTCGGCGCTCTTCGGCTGGGCGAGCCCGTGGCTGTCGCCGGCCTCGTTGAGCATGCTCGCGTCCGGATCGTCGGCGCCGGCCGAAGGTTTCGCGAAGGTGCTCGGACGCGCGCCTCGCGATGTTTCGACGTTCGTGCACGCGGGCAACCGTTCGGCACTGCGACGCGAGGCCATGCTCGAATGGCTGCGTCCGCTCCTGCGCGCCACGCTCGTCGCCTTGTGGGTCGTCACGGGTCTGGTGTCGGCGTTCGTCTATCCGCGCGAGGCGAGCCTGGAGCTGCTCGCGCGCACCGGACTGCACGGCTTCGTTGCCGACATCGCGCTGTACGGCGCCGCCGCGCTGGACGTCGTGCTCGGCGTCATGCTGCTGTTCCCCGCCTGGCGGCGCCTCAGCTACACGGCGCAACTGCTGCTCATCACGTTCTACACGCTGGTCATCACGTGGTGCCTGCCCGAATACTGGGCGCATCCGTACGGACCGATCCTCAAGAACCTGCCGCTGCTGGCGGCGATCGCGCTCGCTCGCGAACTGGATGCGCCCGATGGACGTCATCGTCGTTAAATTCCTGCATGTCCTGTCGTCCACGTTCCTGTTCGGAACCGGCGTCGGCACCGCCTTCTACCTGCTCGTCGCCAGTCGCTCGCGCAACGTGCAGGTCGTGGCGGCGATCGCGCGTTACGTGGTCGTCGCGGACTGGATCTTCACCGCCACCACCATCGTCTTCCAGCCGCTGAGCGGGCTCTACCTTGCGCACCGGCTGGGCTACCCGTTGAGCTCGACGTGGCTGTACTGGTCGATTGTGCTGTTCGTCATCGCGGCCTTGTGCTGGCTGCCGGTGGTCTGGATCCAGATGCGGCTGCGCGACATGGCCGTGGAGGCGGCGAACCGGGGCGAAGAACTGCCGCTGCGTTACCACGGCTATCTGGGCGCGTGGGCCGCATTGGGCGTGCCCGCATTGATCAGCTTCCTGGTGATCTTCTACCTGATGGTGGCGCGGCCGGCCTGAGCGGTGGCATCGAACTTGCGACGGTTCCGTCTGCCAGTCGTCAGTACCGGTAGGCCTCCATGCACAAGCATCTCCTGCTCGCCCAGCCTCGCGAACGTCGCAGTGGGATTCCGGCAACGTCCGGCGCAAAACTGCATCGCATCCCGCCCACGCCTTCACGATGCCGCGACGTCAGCGCGCTCGGCATCGTGTGCGCGCCGGCGGCCACGTATCGCGGCTATACGGTGACGGTGGTGCTGGATCGGCTCGCGGTTGGCGATCGCTGGGCGGGACGCGCGACGATCGCATCTTGCCGGTCGCCGAGCAGAACGTTGCTGGCGCTTTCGTTCGAGCGGTTGCCGAGGCAGCGAGGCGGCGATCGCGCACGACTGATCGTGCTGCGCGCCGCGCTCGAGGCTATCGACAACGCGCACCGCAGCGGGCGCGAGGTCTGCGCTGCGGACGCCTGAATCGCGTACTTCGGCGCCGCCCGCTCAGCCACGCCCGGAGCGGATGATGTCCTGCGCGAGCTCGCGCAGCAGCTCCGGCGCATCCGGACTCGCGTCGGCGTGCCACTCCACCCGTTGCCCATCCGGCCTGACCAGCGCGAGCGTCGACCCACCGCTGGCGTCGTCCGTCTCGATTTCGATATGCCAGCCGGGCGGCAGGCTGTCTCCCATCAGGTGTATGTCGGGGACGATGTTCGAATGATGTCTTGGCGTCATTGCGTGTGCCGTGCGATCCGCACGGACTTCCATTCCGTCTGCTCGATGGTGATGAGGCGCGCAACAGTCGTGCCAGTCGCGATGTCACGGCGCACGAACGGAAGAGCCCGCCGCAGTGACCTCGCGCGTGCCGATGGAAAGTCTCGCGAGGTCGGACGCTCGGAAGATCGTGTCCCGCTGCGCTACGGCAGAGCACGCTCGCGCTGCGCGCCGCCCGAGCGCATTGAAGTTTATGCAGCGTCCGGAAAGTTTCTGCAGGTCCGCGTTTCGATGGCGAACCACACGAGCTCGCTGCCTCCGCGCTTCCGCGTGGCATCGAACTTGCGTTGGATTCCTCGTGTCAGGGGCGCATGGGACGGCCCGCTCGTTTCACCGGCGTCATCACGATCGAGGGTGGAAGCATGGAAACAGCGCATGCCAGGCATGCCGCACGGAAGGCGGCGTCGGCCTGGTTGTAATCGCCGCAGCGCTGGTCACGGCGTGCGGAGGCGCGACCGCACCGGCGGTCGCCCCGCCCGGTAAAGACAAGCAGCCGCGCACGGAAGCCCTCGAAGCCGGTGCCGCGCTGCTGCAGGACAACGGCCCGCTCGCGCGCCACGACATCCACCTCGTCGGTTTCCATCCGATGAAGGACGAGCCGAGCCACCAGATGGAAGCGCACCACTTCTGCCGGCAGGTCAACGAGGACTTCGCGCAGTGCGCGCTGTTCGACGGCAACACCGCGCAGGCGAACCTCACCGGTGTCGAGTACATCGTGTCCGAGAAGGTGTTCGCGCAGCTTCCCGCGGAAGAACGCAGGTACTGGCATCCGCACAACGCGGAGATCCTGACCGGCCAGCTGATCGCGCCGGGCATTCCCGCGCCTGCAGAACATGCGCTGATGAAGTCGAAGATGAACAGCTACGGCAAGACGTGGCACACGTGGCACTCGCGCATGGGAACGCAGCCGGCCGATGCCCTGCCATTGGGTCCGGCGATGCTCGCGTGGTCGTTCAATCGCGATGGCGAAGTGCAGCCGGCGCTGATCGAAGCGCGTGATCGGAACCTCGGAGTCTCGACTAAGGACATACGCCGGCAGCGACAGGATCTGGTGCCGCTCGCACATCCGCAGGTCGGCGTGGACGCGTTACGCGAACGGTTTCCGGATGCAACGCCCATTCCGGGCGTGACGGAGCAGCCGTGATGCGTCGGAGGCCCTAGCCCGCAGTGGCCGATGACATTCGAGATCTCGTTCGGAGTGCGTCGGGAAGATCGCGAGCTTCGTCGTGAACTCGACCGCGCACTGGAGCGTCATGCGACGGAGATCGCACGGATCCTGGAAGACTTCGGCGTGCCGGTTGAATCCCCCAATCCCGCGACCGCTTCCAACTGACGAACCCGCTCCGGCGGCGCAACCAACCGCGGGCTGCGACGCGCGCGGCAGATGAGCCCGTTGCACTCCTCGCATGCGCGAAGCGATGCACCGCCACGCGAATGCCCGTTATCGAAACCTCACGTTCGCAACGCGATACTCGAACCCCGCACACGAGTTCCTGCGTTGAACGCACCGGCGCCCATACACCGCGACCTCATCGTCATCGGCGCCTCGGCCGGGGCGCTGCGCGTGCTGCTGCAACTCGCCGCGGAACTCCCCGAAGGATTTCCACCGGTGCTGGTGGTGCAGCACATCGGACGCCACCTCAGCGTGCTGCCGGAACTGCTCGGCAGCGCCGGGCCGCACCGGGCGTTCCATCCGGTATCGGGGCAGAAGATTACCAACGGCACGTTCCTGATCGCGCCGCCCGATCACCACATGCTCGTGTCCGACGGAGAAATCGTGCTGACGATGGGGCCGAAGGAGAACTTCGCGCGGCCGGCCATCGATCCCCTCTTCCGGTCGGCGGCGATCGCCTACGGCCCGCGCACGATCGGCGTCGTCCTCAGTGGCCGGCTCGACGATGGAACTGCAGGTTTGCAGGCGATCAAGGCGGCGGGCGGCCTCACCGTCGTGCAGGAGCCGGACGACGCGAAGGAGCCGGAAATGCCCCGCAGCGCGCTTGCATGCATCGATGTTGATCGCGTGACCACGGGCGCGATGCTGGCCGAGGTTCTCCAGGAACTGGTGCGCGTGCCGATCACCGGACACGATGACGTGCCGCGCGCGATTCGGGCCGAGCATGCGCTCACGCTGGACAGGTCGGATGCGATGGAACGCATCGACGACATCGGCACCCGCTCCGATCTTGCGTGTCCGGAATGCGGTGGCGTTCTTTGGCAGGTCAACGGTTCCCGGCCGTGCCGCTTCCGATGCCACACCGGTCACGCGTTCTCGCTGACGACGCTCGACGATTGCCAGGCCAGCCAAGCCGACGTCGCACTGTGGGCGGCGCTGAGGGCATTGCACGAACGGCATCGCGTGCTGCTGATGATGCTTGAGCTCCATGACGCGGACGATCCCGCCGTCGCTACGTGGCGCCTGGAGGAAGAGCGCGTGAGGCACCGCATCGAGGTGCTTCGGAACATGGCGGACGACGAGTGACGCGCGTTGACGAAGCGAGGCGTCAGGCGCGCGGCCTCACTCGTGCGCGGGAAAGCGCACGATGAACATGCTGCCCTTGCCGAGGCCTTCGCTCTTGGCCTGCACGCTGCCGGAATGCATTTCCACGATCTTCTTCACCAGCGCCAATCCCAGACCCAGGCCGAGCTTGGAGCCCTGCAGCTGCGGCACGGTGAACAGGTCGAAGATCTGTTCGAGTTGCGCGGTGTCGATGCCCACGCCTTCGTCCGACACGCGCACCGTCACGTCCGATCCGATGAGGGTGCCGGTCACCCATATCCGCCCGGGCAAGGGCGTGTAACGCAGCGCGTTGGCGATCAGGTTCACGAAGACCTGCTGCATGCGCATGCAGTCCACGTGCATGTCGATGTCGCCCGACGGCACCAGCACGGGTACGTCGCGACCCTCCTGGTCCATCTGCCGCAGCGCGATCTGCGCCGATCGCTGAAGCAGGTCGCGCAGGCTGCAGTCGCTGCGATCGAGCGCGAAGCTCTTTGACGTCACCTTGCTGTGCTGCATGAGATCGTCGATGAGACGCGCCGCCATGTCGACATTGCGCACGATCGTGTCGACCTGCGGAGCGCCCACCGGATCGTTCACGCGGCTGGCGAGCACCGCTGCGGACAGGCCGATTCCCGACAGTGGATTGCGCAGTTCGTGCGCCAGCAGCGCGATCGACGCCGTGAGCCCCTCGTTGATCTGCGTGGTGGCGGTGCACTGCTTCAACGCGGACTCGAGCTGCATCCTGACGTCGGTCTGGTCGCGGAAGATCTTGAGGAAGGTGTAGGCACCGACTTCGTTTCCGAGGCTGATGGTCAACCCGGAAGCCCAGAATTTCGAACGGTCGCTGCGAAGCATCCACCGATCGTTCCCCGAGGTTCCACGCAGGCGGGCTTCCTCCAGTTCGTGTTCCGGAATTCCCTTGCGTACGTCGGGGCGGGTGAAGAAGCGCGCCACCGGTGAATTGACGAGGTCGCCCCGCGCCTCTCCAAGGATCGTCTCCGCACCCGCATTGGCCCAGGTGATCACGCCTTCGTTGTCCATCAGCATCACCGCGTAATCGTTCGACCGGCTTGCGAACGCCCAGAGCATCTGCTGAACGGTCTGTTCGGCAGCGGACGGGCTCTCGGTCATCGCGGGATCTCCATGCGGTGGAAATACGAGTCTGCCCCTGCCCGGCGGTTCGGTACGTGAAGCTTCTGCGGGGAATCACGCGACCCATCGCACCGCATGAATGGCGGGCCCGGACGTTCCTGCCGGCGTCACGTTGCCGGCGATTTCACGTCATCGCACGCCCACGCCGTGGACACTGCGTTCACGAATGGAGAAGACGATGAAGCGATCGGTGCTAGTGGTTGACGACAACGTGTATCTGACGCGGGCCACCGCGCAGGCGCTGGAAGCGCAGGGATTGCAGGCGTGCGGTGCGATGAACGCGACGCAGGCGCTGAAGCTGGTCGCGGCGCAGGAGTTCGATGGTGCGATCATCGATATCGACCTGAAAGGACGCGTCGATGGCGTCGAGTTGCTGGCAGCGATCCGCGAGCTGCGACCGGGACTCTGCGCGGTTCTGACGACGGGACACGAACCGGGCGTGGTGGATCCGCCCGAGGGCGTGATGCTGATGCGCAAGCCGTATCGCATGTCGGAGCTGGTCGCCGCGATGTTCAAGCAGGACGCAGCGGCCTAAGCAACCGCTACCGCCGACGCGCCCCTACGATGCGGGCGCCTGAAGCGGACGCCGTGCGAGACGCTCGAACTCAACCGGATCATGCGAACAGAAGATGTTGATGCCGCCCTGAGCGCGATGAACTGGTCACGCAGTTCACCGATGCTCTGACCCGCGAGAACGAGCACGTGGCGCGCGTCACCGACTGGTTGCGGCTGTCGCTGCAGGCGGATCTTTCATTGAGTGGCGATCGCGGCCAGGAGGACAGCACGACCTGAGTCACGACCTGAGTGCCTCGCAGGCATCAACGCTTCCGGGCCGTCTTCGTTGCCGACCTCCTTGAACGGTCGGTTTTCGGGACGGCCCGGCTCGTTGCAGTCTTCTTCGTACGCGACGTTTTGGAATCCGCCCTCGTCGCGGGTTTGGACGCGGCCTTCCGCGACGGCTTGCGGGTCGCCTGGCGGGGCGCCTTCTTCGACGCCGTTTTCGCACGCCCAACGCGCTTCTTCGCCGCCGCCGGATTCAGCGGAATGTCGATGCGCGAGGCGACCTTCTCGTCGCGTGAGCCGGCCCGGATGTCCGCATCGCGCACATCCTGGCCGAAGTCCAGACCCGTGAGGGCCTCGATCTCTTCCACGGTGCTCAGGAAATCCTGCACGGCGTCCAGCTCGTCCATGGCTTCGCGGTCCGTCGCGCCTTCGGGCAGCGCATGGATCGCCTCCAGCACGGGCGTCTGGTCGGCCTGCATCGCCAGCGAACGCAGCGTGCCCTTCTCCGCCCACACCACGACCTTCCAGAACCGCATCGGCACCTGCACCGTGCGGTAATCCGGATCGTCCTCGTCCAGCACCGGGCCGGTGAAGCAGTTCACGCGCTGGTCTTCGGCGACGGCGTTGCCGAGCACGTGGTCCTCGAGCGCGCGCCACAAGCGGCCGTTGCCGGAGTTCGGCAGGTCCAGGCCCTTCGCGTTGCCCTGGTTGAAGAAGCCCAGTTGCGGCACGCAGTTGGTGAAGTGGAATGTGTCGGCGTCGGCTTTCAGCGCGAGCGCGTCGTCGCCCCACGACGGGTCCATGCGCCGCACCAGATGCCCGCGTTGCAGGATGCGCCCAAGGCGCCCGGCGTCGCGCGTGCCGAATCCCGCCACCTGCTGCGCGTCGTACAGCGCCTGGTTGGTCTGCTGGTCGAGCGCGATGCGCGCGTCCTTGTACCAGGTCTCCGAACCTTCCGCGCCTTCCATCGATTCGTTGCCGACATCGGCCGCTGTCATCGGCCGGATGTCGCCGGTCTTGCGGTTGATCTTCTTCGCGTTGCGTCCGTCGATGTTGCACGCGGTGTAGAACGCCAGCCGTCGGTGCCCGTTCATGACGACGCTGAAATGGTGGTAGCGCAGCTCGAAGTCGTCGTCGCCGGGCTCCGCCTGCAGGTTCGGCGCCGCGAGGGCGCGCATCGCGTCCGACAGCGCCGGCAACGGAATTTCGTGGCCGCGGATGAACTTGGGCTTGTAGCCGGAACGACGGCCGTAATCCTCGTCCGGACGCCCCGATGCTTCCGGGCCGAGCGCCGGCGGAAGCTCCGGCTTCGGTGGCGGCGGAGGTGGCGTCGACGCGCGCGCCATGTTCGGCAACTGCACGGACAGTTCCAGCGGAATGCGCCACGTCGCGCGCCCGTCGGCATCGATCTGGGGCTCGCGATGATCCGTTTCGGATGTCGCCGGCGCGCTCGCGACGGGCGCGGGAACCGGCTTGATCTCCGCCAGCGACAGCGCGTTCTCCAGCAGGTCGCGTTCGATGTGCGGCAGCGCCGCGCCCTTCTGCCGGAGGTCTTCGAGGATCACGCTGATGCGGATGCCTTCGTTGACGTCGGTCTGCAGCGGCTGGCCGTCGGCACCCACCGTCTGCCGCCACGGACCGCCCCAGTGATGCAGCGCGACCACCTGCCACTGGTCGTTGAACACCGGCGAGCCGGACGAACCGGGTTCGGTATCGGCGATGTAATGCAGCACGTGCGATTCGCGCGCCACCAGCCGGTTCTCGCGCAGCACCAGCTCCTTCAGGCGTCCGTCGGGGTGCTGCACGATGTTCACGAATTCGCCCAGCGCGTGCTTGTCGCGCGAGGACGACAACGCGCAGTAGCCGAACGCCTCCAGCGTGAACGCGCCTTCCAGCCGCTCGCCGACGGCGATCAGCGTGTAGTCCAGGTCGTCGCGTTCGTCGGTGAGGAAGAACGCGTTGGGATCCAACTGGAAACGGCTCACCGGCATGCGGTTGCCGCGCGCATCAGTCTGGTAATCGAACTCGATGCACAGCGCGTCCGCCGACTCGGGCGTGGGAATGACGTGGTTGTTGGTCAGGAACAACCGGTTGGACACCATGAAACCCGACCCCTGCGGGCGGCCGTCCAGGTAGGCCACGCGCGCCACCGCACGCGCGGTCAGCACGCCGAGGTCGAGGAAACCCACCTGGATGAAATCGAACGTGCTGCCCCAGATCTTCTCGGGCACTTCGGCCGGACGCGGTAACGCGACGGGCGCCATCGCCTCCCGTGCGCCCCTCGCGCGCGCGGTCGTGCGCTCGATGGCCTCGCGTCCACGCGCCACGGTGCGCGCGATCGTGCGCGATTCCGTCTTCGTCAACTGCGCTTTCGCGGCCAGGCGATCTTCCAGCCGCTGCTGGTCCCATTCGGCCGCCAGCGGAACGCCGTTGCGCACGGCGGTGATCGAGTTGGTGACCTGCGCGACGGTGTCGGGCTGGTTCAATCGACGTAGCGCGGCCTTCTCGATGCGTTCGGTCGCCATGCGGGCATTCCTCCTGTCAGGCGTTCTGGAGTCCGGCGAGCGTCCCGGCGTTCCGCGACTTCCGTTGCGCCCAGTCGGCCAGGTTCTTCGGCACCTGGTTGTTCGCGCGGCACCAGTCGAAGACCGAGCCGTCGATCGTCTCGTTGATCGGGATGGACACGCCGCCCTTCACGGGCGTTGCGTCGCCGCCGATCGTCCGCCAGGTGCGGCGGCCGAGTGTCGCGACGCGATACAGGCCGTGCATGAATTGTTCGTACGACTTCGCCGGCTGCGTCGTGGCTTCGTTGCCGCTTGGCTCGAACGTGCGCGTGAACCGCAGGCCCAGCGCCTGCGCCTTCTCCTGCATCCAGATCAGCGGCGGATTGCGCAGCGCATCCTGGCCGCCGTAACCGCCACCGATGTTCGAATGCGCGCCGATGAACCATCGCTGCTCGAAACGATCGAGCGGCGGAGCGGGCTTCGCATCCGCACGTTCGCCGGCGGGTACGAAGCGCGTCCACAACGTCGGCTGGTAGGGGCCGCGATGCTCGTCGATGGCCAGCGCGTGGAAGCAGTGGCGATACAGCACGCTCGGGCGCGTGTTGAGGAAGTAGTAGTCCTTGGGCCCGAAGATCGGCGCCGCGCTCCACGGAATGCCGAGCGATCCGACCGTGTCCCACACGCCGATCATCTCGATTTCGACACGCCGGCTTTCGCGCAGCAGGCGTTCCTCGTCGGCGGTCAGCGGCCGCTTGTCGTGGCGGCGGATGTACTCCAGTTCGTCGATGCGTTCGGCCTTCTTGTCCAGCCGGTAGCGCTCGTAGATCGCATCGGCACGATCCCCGTATTGCGCGTGCAGCAGCCCGCATCGTGCGATCAGGCCCGCCAGGCTGCGCGCGGTGTAGGCGCCGCGGCTGAAACCGAACAGGAAGATGCGGTCGCCATCGCGATAGGTCTTCACGAGCCAGCGATACGCCTGCAGTACGTTCTCCGACAATCCCATGCCGAAGGCGCCGCCGCGGAACTTCTCGAAGCGCTTCACGCCGACGCCGGCGGAGTAGTAGCACTGCTGGCGATCCGGGACGTTCGAGGCGACGTCCAGGCATTCCTTCAGTTCGAAAACGCTGGTCCGATCCTTCGGGTCGTTCCAGGTTCCGTCCAGGAATATCGCGATGTTCGCCACGAGGCGGCCTTCCCTGGGTTCATGCGCGCGTGCGCACCCATTACGGCCAACGCGCGGATCGCGATGCGTCGGCCAACCGCTGGTCGGTACGGCGCTGGCCGCCGCGTGCGATCGGCCTCGTTGGTTTTCGTGAGCGCGTGCGAAAGCGCATTCAAGGAGGAAGCGTCATGGCCAGTCCTTCCCAGTACAAGTTCAACCTGCCCGTCGCCGGGCGGCCCGACGATGTCGAACTGGCGGAGTTCTGGTATCCGGGCATCCGGGCGTTCTGGGAATCGGCGTCTGCGCGCCGGACGGTCGATCCCATCTTCGGCATCCGCGCCGTGGTGATCCACGCGACGGCCGGCGCCAGTTCCGACGGCGCCGCGTCGGTGATCCGCGCGGGCACGGCGTCGTTCCACTGGCTGGTGCCGGACGAGAACGAAGACGCGCACGGCGAGTTCGTGTGGGCGTGCATCCCCGAGGCGCGCGCGGCATGGCACGTGCGCAACACGTGCAGCCATCCGTCCGTGAACGGCGGCGCCAAGCGCGTGAACCACTGGTCGCTCGGCATCGAAGTGGTGAACACGCAGGTGCAGGATCCCTTCTCCGAGTGGCAGCTCGAAGCCACGGCGCAGATCGTCCGCTACTGCTGGGCGAAGTATCCCAACCTCAAGCACGTCGTCTCGCATGCGGTGCTCGATCCCGCGCGACGCAGCGATCCCGGCACCGCGTTCGACTGGGCGCAGTTCAAGGAACTCGTGCTGCAAGGTGCGTCGTCGCTGCCGGAATCGCTCACGCGGATGGAATCGATACCTCGCGTCCGCGCACCTTCGAGAAGGACGGCGGAGACGGTTCCGCATCTTTGCTACCCATAACAACGTTGAGGCCTACTGCGGACGTGTGAAGACCGGATACGGATTGATCGCCGTTCCCTTCCACCACTGCCGCTCGGGCCCGAGCTCGAAGATCGCGAAATGCAGGTGCGGCGCGGACGGATCGGCATTGCCCGTGCTGCCGACGTAACCGATCACCTCGCCGCGGCGGATCGCCTGCTTTTCCTGCAGTCCGTCCGCGTAACGATCCAGGTGCGCGTAGTAGTAAGCGTAGCGGCCGGTCGGTTCGAACTGGTAGATCGTCAGACCGCCGGGCACGCTGGTGAACAGCTTCTCGACCGTGCCGTCTGCCACTGCGAGCACCGGCGTGCCGCTTGGCGCCATGATGTCCAGCGCTTCATGCACGCGGCCTTCCGAACGCGCTTCGCTGAAGGTGTCGCGCAGCTGCGCCGAGGTCACGCCCTGCACGGGGATCGTCAGCGCGCCCTCGCCTGCTGCGATGGGCGCCGTCGCGACCGGCGACGTTGCGCGCGTGTCACGCGTCGCCGGCGCGATGGGCGCGGTGGCCGCGGGCTGGCGCACCGGCGCGGGCGCTGGCGACGCCGCTTTCGTGATGACAGCTGCGGATGGGGTCACCGCGGCGTCGACGGACGACGCTGCGCCCCGCTCCCTCCCGAAGTGATAGATCGCCACGTTCGCGCCCACCAGCACGATCGCGAGGAACAGCAGCGCCGCCTTGCTCATGCCCGCCTCCGTGGCGTTGGTGCATTCATTCCTGAAGCAGCGCCGGCGTGCCCGGGCCGACGGCCGCGGCCACGGCCGTCGCATCCCAGTTCGTCAGCCGGATGCAGCCGTGCGATTCGGTCTTGCCGATCTTCCGCGGCTCCGGCGTGCCGTGGATGCCGTAGTGGTCCTTGCTCAGGTCGACCCACACCACGCCGACCGGATTGTTCGGACCAGGGGCGATCTTCGCCTTCGCATGGCCGGGATCGGCGTCCCAGAACAGCTTCGGGTTGTACTGGAAGTGCGGATCGCGCGCGACGCCCTTGATCGTCCAGCGACCGATCGGCAACGGATCGTGTTCGCTACCGGTCGACGCAGGGAACCGCGCGTACACGCGCTGCTGGTCGTCGCGCAGCATCACCGAGGCATCGGACTTGTCGACCACCACCGACGCCGCCTTCGCCGGCGCGGCGGACTGCACGTTCGGCACCCACAGCGTCGTGCCTTCGCGCGTGAGGTCCGCACCGGGGTTGAGCGCGGCCAGCAGCGCGGGACTGGCGTGGAAACGTTCGCCCAGGCTTTCGGCGACGGAGGTGAATCCCAGCTGCGGCAACGCCGCCTTCGCCATCATGTCGTCGGGGATCGTGGCGTACGGACCCGCGACGTCCTGCGCGGTCAGGCGGTATTCGACCAGCGCGGGCGATGCATCGGCGCGGAGCGCGCGCCAGGTCGCTTCGTCCATCGTGCCGGTCGCCTCAAGGTTGCGGCTGCGCTGGAACGCGGCGATCGCACGCTCGGTGTTGCTGCCCCAGCGTGCGTCGATCTCGCCCGTACCGAAGTACGCGCGATCGAGCAGCACCTGCGCGCGCAGTCGCGCCGCGGCGTTGGCGTCACCTTTCAGGTCACCGGTGAATTCGGCTTCGTTCGCGCGATTCAGCGGCAAGGCGTCGGGCGCCGGCGCGTCCTGCGCGAAGGCGGAAATCGGAGTGGACAGTGCGAGCAGCAGTGCGGCATGCAGGATCGGTTTCATCGAACGCCCGAGGCAACGGATACGCCTGCATGCTGCTTGCACGCTTTTCGGTGTGGCGTGAATGCGGCGCCGTCTGGCTGTCGGCCACCTGAAGCGATGGTCGATCGGCCGTGCTCCGCAGCCTTCAGTTCACGAACGGGTAGTCCTGGATGATGTCCAGCACGCCGTTGATCACGAACTGCACGCCCATGCACGCCAGCAGGAAGCCCATCAACCGCGACAGCGCATCGACGCCGCTCTGGCCGAGCAGGCGGATGATCGCGCTGGCGCTGCGCAGGCACAGCAGCAGGATCACGCTGACCAGCACGAACACCACCACCGGCGCCACCTGCATCACCCACGGCGAGAACGGGCGCTCATCGGCCATCGTCGCGGCAGTGCCGATGAGCAGCGCGATGGTGCCGGGCCCGGCGGTCGTCGGCATCGCCAGCGGAATGAAGGCGATGTCCTGCTTCTGGCGCAGTTGCAGCTCTTCGCTGCGGTGCTCGACTTCGGGCGCGTCGCGCTCGTCGGGGAACAGCATGCGGAAGCCGATGAAGCCGACGATCAGGCCGCCGGCGATGCGCAACCCCGAGATGGTGATGCCGAACACCCCCATCACCGCCTGCCCCGCGTAGAACGCGATGGTCATGATCGCGAAGACGTAGCACGAACACAGCAGCGCCTGCCGCTTGCGCTGCTGGTCGGACATGCCGCGCGACAGGCCGAGCATCACCGCGACCGTAGATACCGGATTGGTGAGCGGCAACAGCATCGCCAAGCCGGTGCCCACCGCTCTCATCAACTCCCACATGACCATCTCCCGTGATGCGGCGTGCCGGAACGCGTGGCGGGATCGAACGTGATGTCGTGCGCGTGCGTACCCATGCGGGTCGCAACGCGTCGTGGTGATGGCATTGGCGGGACAGGCCCGCCACGCTGCGGAGCGTACATCGAAGCCCCGGGCGGCGTTGCGATGGCGGTGACGGCCGCGCGGCACGCGCAGGCCAGCGTCCGCGGGTGGAGCCGCGGGATCAGGCCTTCCTGGCAAGCCGCACGCGTCGGTGCGGAGCGTCCTTCCTCGTTGCGTCGCCGGGCGTCAGCCCAGCCAGCGCTTCAGCAAGGCCGCGCTTTCGCCGCCACTCACGGCGCCGAAGGCGAACGTGATGATCGTGGCGGCACTCAGGCCACAGCCGATGCCGGCGGCGCACGTGGCCGCCTGATGGATGAAACCGCTCATGTATTCCCCCCTGTGCGCGTCCACTCTAGTGACGGCGCCGCCGGGATGCATGGCGCAGTGCGGCAAATCGTCCGCGGGCCTGTCGGCTCGGTGTCGTGGCGTGCGAATGCGCGACCGTTGGCGAACTTCGTCGAGCCGGCGCAGGCCGCATTCACGGACGTGCCGGTGCCTTCAACTCCGTCTTCTCGCCCGCCGGCCGGCCGAACACGGGGCGCCCGGCGGCATCCCACTGCACCGGCTGCATGCGCGGCGAGCGCTTCGCGGTGCACTTCATGTCCGGCCCGGAGTTGGCGTGGTAGACGATCCACGTCGTGCCGTCGGCCGCTTCGAAGAATCCGTTGTGCCCTGGCGCATAGACGCCCTGGCCCGCGTCCTTCGCCAGCACCGGACGCGGCGACTTGGTCCATGACGCCGCGTCCAGCGGATCGCTGCCCGGCGCCGCATGCAGCAGGCCGATCGCGTAGTCGTCCGACCAGCATGCGCTGCCGGAATACGTGAGGAACAGATCGCCGTTGGGGCCTTCGAGATATTCCGGGCCTTCGAGGATCTGCCGGCCGCCCTGTCGCTCCCACGACTGGTCGGGACGCGCGATGATCGTTTCCTTCCCCGCGAGCGTCCAGGGATTCTCCATCGCGGAAATCGACAGCACGCTGTCCGGCCCGACGTAGGGCGAGTACACGAAATAACGCTTGCCCGCGTGCACGAACGTCGTGCCGTCGATGCCGGTGTGTGCGGTCTTCACCTGCCCGCGATCGATCCACTCGCCCTTCGTCGGATCCGCGCCGGCGTTCTCCAGCACGAAGATGCCGCGATGCGCGTCGTCGTCGTGGCCGCTCGCCGCGGCGGTGTAGTAGAGGTACCACTTGCCGTCGATGCGATGCAGCTCCGGCGCCCAGATGGACTGCGCGTTCGGCCCGCTCGCCGGCGGACGCCACACCGTGATTTCAGGCGCGTCGGCCAGGCGCGTGAGGTCGCCCGTCTTCCGCATCGCGAGCCGGTCCCCGCGCGTGGCCATGTAGTAGTACGTGTCGCCGTCGCGGACGATCCACGGATCCGGGCCCGACGGCAGCAGCGGATTGCGGAAGGTGCCCGATTCCGCCGCGTTCGCGAGACCGGCGAGGGACAGCATCAGCGTGGCGGATAGCAGCGTCGTGCGAACGGACATACGGTGTTCTCCTTGCCGAACCGGAAGCGCGATGCGACGCGTGCACGGGCATTGCGCGAGGCCAACGACGTAAACATATAATCGGACAATACACAAGGCGACCGCCAATCGCCGCACATTCACGCCGCAAACGCGGCAAGCATCCGGTCACGTGACATGAGCGATCCATCGTCCGATTCCATCGTTGGCATCAACTGGGGCAGCTCGAACTTCCGCGCGCATTTGATCGCGCCCGATGGTGCGGTGGTCGATACGCTTGAAGCGGCGGCCGGTGTCGCAACGGTGCAGCGCGACGGCATGGTCGACATCGCCGGACGCGTACGCGCCCGCTGGCCCGATGCCACGCGCGTCTATGCGGCCGGCATGATCGGTTCGAACGTCGGGTGGACCGATGCCGGCTACGTCGACTGCCCTGCCGGGTTCGATCGCCTCAGCGGACGACTGGTGCCCACGCGCATCGGCGAGCTGGACCTGCACATCGTCCCCGGCCTGGCGTGCGTGCGCGAACGCGACGGCGCGCCGGACATCATGCGCGGCGAGGAAACCGAACTGCTCGGACTGCAGGCGAGCGGTCGTCTCGGAGATGCGCCGCTGGTCGCGCTACCGGGCACGCACACGAAGTGGGTGCGCATCGTGGACGGTCGCGTGCACGAGTTCATGACGGCGATGTCGGGCGAGATCTACGACCGCCTGACCGCGGCGGGGCTGCTCGCCTCCATCGTCGAAGGCCCGGGAAACGACGGTGCCGCGTTCCGCGACGGCGTCCGCACGAGCGCGTCGCGCACGCTCGGCCTGGGCGCCCTCCTCTTCGGCGCGCGTGCGCGGGTGATCCGCGGAATGCTGCCGAAGGCCGACGCCAGCGCGTACCTGCGCGGGCTGCTGATCGGGTCGGAGATCGCCGATGCCTTGGCGCTGTTTCCGCGCCGCGAGAACGTTGCCATCCCGCTGGTGGGCTCGCCCGCGGTCTGCGCGCTGTATGCGGCGGCGCTGGAGGAACTCGGCATCGCATCGCACGCGGTGGCCTCGGCTGACGCGATCGCGCGCGGGTTCGTGGAAATCGATGCGCGGGCTCGCGCGAGCGGTTGAGTTTGCCCTCACCCCCACCCTCTCCTGCATGCGGGAGAGGGGCTCCATCACGCGTACTGAAACAGCGCCCTTCTCCCGCGTGCGGGAGAAGGTGCCGGCAGACGGATGAGGGCGAACGGCCCAGCCATCCATTGCATTGCACTCTGATGCCTTTGCCCGTCCTGCTGCTTCTCCAACGCACTTTTGTGCATCGACTGTCCAAAGCGTGTTGCGGCGCAACGTGCATATTGTCTGATTATATGTTTTTGTCTGTTCCACGCTGGTCATGGCGCACCTTGGGAGGGTCGAGAGCGATGGGGCTTGGGACGGGGATGTCGGGGTTGGTTCTGGGCGCGCTGGCGCTTGCCACCGCGGGCGCGGTGGGCGCGCAGGAACGCGCGGTCGTCGGCACGTTGCCGGACGGCACGAAGGTCGAATCGATCACCCTGCGCGATAGCAGCGGCATGCAGGCGCAACTGTGGACGCTGGGCGCCGCGCTGCACGCACTGCAGGTGCCCGATCGCGACGGCAAGTTCGCCGACGTCGTCCTCGCTGACGCCACGCTCGACGCGACGCTCGCCAAGCCGCAGTACTTCGGCACCGTCGTCGGCCGCTTCGCCAACCGCATCGCGAAGGGCACGTTCACGCTCGACGGCAAGTCGTACACCATCCCGACCAACGACGGCCCCAACACCCTGCACGGCGGTACCCGCGGTTTCGACAAGGTGGTGTGGGACGTCGTCGAAGCCAGGCCCGACCGCGCCACGCTGCGCTACGTGAGCCCCGACGGCGACCAGGGTTACCCCGGCAAGCTCACCGTCACCGCGAGCTACGCGCTCGAAGGCGACGGCAAGCTCGCCATCGAATATCGCGCGACCACCGACGCGCCGACGATCGTCAACCTCAGCAACCACGCGTACTGGAACCTGTCCGGCGAAGGTTCGGGCACGGCGATGGACCACGAACTCACCATCGACGCCGACGCGTACACGCCGGTCGACGAAACGCTGATCCCGACCGGCGAGGTCACGAGCGTGGCCGGCACCGTGTTCGATTTCCGCACGCCCAAGCCGATCGGTCGCGACCTGCGCACCGGTTCGGAACCGCAACTGCTGCGTGGCCGCGGCTACGACCACAACTGGGTCGTGAGCCGCGCCATCGCCAAGGCGCCGCGTGAAGTCGCGCGCGTGCACGATCCGCGTTCCGGCCGCGTGCTGACGCTGACGTCGGCGCAGCCCGGCCTGCAGTTCTATTCCGGCAACTTCCTGGACGGCACCACGGTCGGCAAGAGCGGCCGCGTGTATCGCCAGGGCGATGCCTTCGTGCTCGAACCCCAGTTGTTCCCGGACACACCGAACCAGCCGGCGTTCGGCTCGGCGCGACTGGTGCCCGGCAAGCAGTACGTGAATCGCATGGTCTACCGCTTCACCACCGATCAGGGCGCCCGCGCCACGCCGTAACCACGGCCGCCAACGCTGCCCAATGCCACTGCAACGCGACGGCCACGGCTGTCGTGAAGGCCGGAGGCATGCCTGGATTCCTCGAAACAAGGAGATGGATTGATGTTCAAGTGGCTACCCAAACTGCTCGTCGCCGCTGCGCTGGCGGGCGCGTCCCTCGCGCAGCCGGCGCTCGCCGCGACGGGCGAGCGCTGGTCGCAGGAAGAAGCAAACGCGTGGTACGCGAAGCAGCCGTGGCTGGTGGGCAGCAACTACATCCCGGCCAACGCGATCAACCAGCTGGAAATGTGGCAGGCCGAGACGTTCGATCCCAAGCGCATCGACCTGGAACTGGGCTGGGCGCAGGACATGGGCATGAACACCATGCGCGTGTTCCTGCACGACATGGCCTGGCACCAGGATCCGAAGGGCTTCAAGCGTCGCCTCGAAACCTTCCTGCAGATTTCCGCGAAGCACGGCATCAAGCCGATGCTGGTGCTGTTCGATTCGTGCTGGGATCCGGATCCGAAGCTCGGCCCGCAGCGTCCGCCGATCCCCGGCGTGCACAACTCCGGCTGGGTGCAGGGCCCGGGCACCGCCGCGCTGGACGATCCCAAACAGCACGCGCGTCTTGAGGCGTACGTGAAGGACATCGTCGGCACCTACGCCAAGGACGACCGCGTGCTTGCGTGGGACGTGTGGAACGAGCCCGACAACGAAGGCGGCGGCAGCGGCTTCTACCAGCCGCGCGAAAGCAAGCACAAGTTCGACCGCGTCGCCGAACTGCTGCCGCAGGTCTTCGCGTGGGCACGCACGCAGAAGCCGACGCAGCCGCTCACCAGCGGCCTGTGGCACAACCCCGACTGGAACAAGCTCGAAGGCCTGAACCGCGTCGAGAGGGCGCAGGTCGAGCTGTCCGACGTGATCTCGTTCCACACCTACGCCTGGCCGGAGGATTTTGCCCAGCGTGTGCAGGAGCTGCAGGTCTACGGCCGTCCGCTGCTGTGCACCGAGTACCTGGCCCGCGGCGCCGGTTCGACCATCGACGGCGTGCTGCCGGTCGCCAAGAAGCTCAACGTCGGCATGTACAACTGGGGCTTCGTGGACGGCAAGACGCAGACGCGCTTCCCGTGGGATTCGTGGGAGCGTCCGTACACGCAGAAGCCGCCGACGCTGTGGTTCCACGACCTGCTCCATGGCGATGGAAAGCCGTATCGCGCGCGCGAGATCGAGATCATCCGCGCCCTCAGCCGCGCCCCCAAGAACGAAGTCCCCGCCCTCTGATCCCTGACGCGCGGCGCGCCTTCGTGCCGGCCGCGCGCACCCAACGTCTTCGAGACCGATGCCATGAACCGACGCTTCCCACGCTCGCTGTTGTCGCTGTCGATCCTGTCCGCGCTGGTGCTGCCGCCGATGGCGCTCGCGCAGGACGCCACCCCGGCCGCTGCGCAGCAGCCGACCTCGTCGCAGGAAGCGACCGAGCTGGACACCGTGACGGTGACCGCGCTGCGCCAGAGCCTTGAAACCGCGCAGTCGCTGAAGCAGGACGCGACGATGGTCGTCGATTCGATCGTCGCCGAGGACATCGGCAAGCTGCCCGACAACAGCGTCGCCGACGCGCTGCAACGCGTCACCGGCGTGCAGATCGCGCAGGGCAACCAGGGCGAGACCACCAGCGTGGTGATCCGCGGCCTGCCCAACGTCATCACCACCCTCAACGGCCGCGAGATCTTCTCCAGCTCCGGCCGTGGCTTCGCATTCCAGAACCTGCCGGCGACCGCGGTCAGGACGCTCAGCGTGTACAAGACTTCCGAGGCCTCCCTCCCTCTCGGCGGCATTGCCGGTCTTGTCGACATCCAGCTGCGCCGTCCGTTCGATTTCGATGGCCGCGAAGTCGCCGGCACCTATACCGCCACGCACAGCAAGTACGGCGGCAGCGTCGATCCCAACGCGAGCCTGCTCTTCAGCGATCGCTGGGACACCGACGCCGGCGAGTTCGGCGCGCTGGTCAACTTCGGTTACCAGGCGAAGGACTATGCGTACGACGCGGTGTGGGGCGACTTCCCGAAGGTCGTCACCACCGGCACGGGCGAGCCGATCCGCACCAGCGATGGCAACCTCATCGCCGCGCCGAACGGCTGGGGCACGTCGTACAACGACGGCTACCGCGAACGCGGCGCCTTCAACTACGCGCTGCAGTGGAAGCCCCGCGAAGACACCGAGATCTACCTGGAAGGCCTGTACGACTGGGTGCGCGACAGCTATTCCAACGCGTTCTACTTCACCTTCCCCGTCGGCGCGGTCACGCCGTCGCAGCTGGGCGTGGGCAGCCACTGCTATCCGAACCAGCTGGAAGGCGCGCTGCAGGGCCAGACCATCTGCGACGCCTCCAACGGCGTGTGGACCGGCGACACGTACGCGGCCACCAGTACGCAGGCGCACAAGCAGCGCGGGCAGGACATCCAGAACGCGCTCGGCCTGAAGTGGGACGGCGATCAGCTGCACCTTTCCACCGAGTTCTCGCGCACGTCCGGTTACTACCGCGACGAGAACTTCATCATCGACACGTTCCTGTCGGGCCCGATCACCACCGTGTGGGAAGGCACGTCCGGCCGCCACCAGAACTGGTACCTGCAGGGCGATCCGGCGCTGGATCCCTCGCGCTTCTACCTCAACGGCCTGTTCCAGACCTGGGGCTATTCGTACGGCGAGGAAAACAGCTGGCGCGGCGACGGCCACTTCGATTTCATCGACGGCCCGATCGCATCACTGCAGTTCGGCCTGCGCTACGCGGACCGCAACGCCGAGGCGAAGGGCAGCGTCGAGCTGTCCACGCCGCCGCCGGGCGGCGCGGGCACCGGCAACATCACCGCCAATCCGAACCCGGACAACCAGGTCATCGCGCGCCTGCCGGGCCTGGACTTCTTCTGCAGCAAGCGCGGCAACGACGCCCTGCACCAGAAGTGGCTGACGCCCTGCTACGACACGCTGATCGACAGCGCCGACTACCTGCGCACGCTGTACGGCCTGCAGCCGGGCCTGGCGGCGGAAAACCCCGGCCGCTTCTTCGACATCGGCGAGGAAAAGCTCGCCGGCTACCTGCAGGCGAAGTACGACACGGAGATGTTCGGCCTGCGCGTGGACGGCCTGGTCGGCGTGCGCGTGGAGCGCGTGGAGCGCGACCTCAACGCATACTCCTTCGATGCGTCCACCGGCATCTACAGCCCGATCTCGCGCAACACGAAGGACACGAACACGCTGCCGAACGCGAGCATGAACCTGCATTTCAACGATGAATGGCAGCTCCGCCTGGTGGCCGCCAAGACGCTGAGCTATCCGGATTTCGGCGCGCTCAATCCGTCCATCTCGCTCAACCCCGGCACGATCAACCGCGCCGGCATCGCCGCCAGCGGCAATCCGGATCTGACGCCGATCGAGTCGATGAACTACGACGCGTCGCTGGAGTGGTACTTCTCGCCGGTGGGCTACACGAGCCTGGGCTTGTTCTATCGCGACATCGACGGCTACATCCAGAACTACGTCACCAACGTCGTGATCGGCGGCGAGGACTTCGAGCTGTCGTCCCCGCAGAGCGCCGGCAGCGGCCACCTGCAGGGCGTCGAGTTCGCCTGGCAGCAGACGTTCGACTTCCTGCCCGGCGCATGGAGTGGCCTGGGCGCGCAGTTCAACTACACCTACATCGACGGCTCCACGCGTTCGCCGCAGTTCATCGGCGGCCCGGAAACCTCGCGCCCGCTGCAGAACGTGTCGAAGAACAACTACAACGCGGTGCTGTTCTGGGAAAACTACGGCGTCTCGGCGCGACTGGCCTACGGCTATCGCAGCCGCTACATCGACTTCTTCACCCAGCCCACTGTGGCCGGCAACGAGGACCAGGTCGAACCGGCCAGCTCGCTGGACTTCTCGATCAGCTACGACGTGACGCCGCGGCAGACGGTCATCCTCTCGGCGACCAACCTGCTGGGCAACAACCTGCACCAGTTCTGGGGCGATGGCGACACGCGTCCGCGCGACATCCGCTTCCAGGACCAGACCATCGGCCTGGGTTACCGGTTCAAGCTGTGATGCGACGCGCGCCCTCCCCCGCGCGGCGCCTGCTGCCCGTCGCGATGTCCGTGCTGCTGTGCACGGGCGTCGTCGACGGCGCAATCGCCGACGTGCCCGATGAGGTCGTGGGCCACAAGCTCGCGCCCGGCATCGGCTACGCGTCGGCGGTGAAGCTCGCGCACCAGTCGAACGGCGGCGACAACGGCCGCCTGTTGCTGGTCTACGAGCCGTCCGAAGCCGGCAACGTGCCGCTGTTCGAAAGCCGCGACGATGGCGACAGCTTCAAGCGCATCGGTTCGATCGACGAAACGGCGCATCGCGGCGACAAAAGCTGGGCACTGCGCTGGCAGCCGCACCTGAGCGAACTTGCGCGCAGCAGCGGCGATCTTCCCGCGGGCACGCTGCTGCTGGCGGCCAACGCGATCCGCCGCGACGGCGGCGAGCGCATCACCGACCAGGACCTGCAGTTGTACGCCAGCGTCGACGGCGGCAGGTCGTGGACGTACCGAAGCAGCATCGTCAAGGGCGGCGGGCAGCCGTCCGACCGGCTCAACAAGGGCGTGTGGGAGCCGTACATCGTCGTGCTCGACGACGGCCGCATGGTCGTCTTCTATTCGACCGAACAGCACAAGGCACAGGGCTTCAACCAGCTGCTGGCGCACCGGGTTTCGAATGACGGCGGCCGCACCTGGGGCAAGGAAGTCTTCGATGTCGCCCTGCCCGGCGGCGTCGAGCGTCCCGGCATGGCGATCGTCGAACGCATCCCCGGTCGCGGCTACGCGATGGTGTACGAGAACATCGACAACACCGGAGCTGCGCGCAACGGCCAGGTGCACATCAAGTTCAGCCGCGATGGCCTCGACTGGGGCGACGCGGGCGATCGTGGCACGCCGATCCAGACGGCGTCCGGCGCGTATCCCTCGGCCTGCCCGACGATCCGCTGGCTTCCCGGCGAGACGCCCGACGGCGTGATCGTGGTCGCCGCACAGCGGGCCGGCGGTGGCGGCGATGCGGGTGGACGCACGTTCTACTGGAACGCCGACGGCGGCCGTGGCCCGTGGTGGGAAGCCGGCGCGCCGGTGCGCAAGCGCACGGGCAACATCCACGCGGGTTGGACGCAGGCGATGATCCCGCGCGCCGACGGCACGCTGCTGCACGTCACGTCGTCTTCGACGGCGAACGCGCCCGCACCCGACGAGACCAACGAGATCCTGTTCGCGTCGGCGCCGCTCGCGCTCAACCGCTATGAAGCCGAGGACGCCGTGCGTCGCGGCGGCGCGCAGATCGACAACGTCGAGGCATCGGCCTATCGCAAGGTGCGGCTGGCCAGCGGCAAGGATGCGGACCTGAGCTTCGACGTCGTCGTCGGGCAGTCCGGCCCACGCACGCTGGCGGTGCGCTTCGCCGACATCGGGTTCGCGGCCGCACCGCGCATGAGCATCAACGGCGTTGCCGCGACCGGTGGCGCGACGCCGTCCACGTCCGAAGGCTGGCGCGAGGCGACGTTCAAGGCACCGCTGAAGGCGGGCCACAACCGCATCGTCCTGTCGAATCCCGAGCGCCCGCTCGACTACGACTGGCTGCGGATCGACCCGGTGGCATCGCCATGAGGCTCGAAGCGGTACGCGCAACCGAACTCATGCTATACCCCTATTGTCGGATAATAGGAGCGACGCCGGATGCGTCGTGGAGGGGGACCAGTGAGACAGATCGCGGTGCGGAACCTGCACAACCAGGTCATCCAGGAACTCGGCCGGCTGATCGTCAGCGGCGAGATCAAGCCGGGCGAACTGCTGCCGCGCGAGGAAGCGCTGGCGCAGCGCATGGCGGTCAGCCGCACCGCGCTGCGCGAGGCGCTGAAGGTGCTGGGCTCCAAGGGCCTGATCGAAACCAAGCAGAAGACCGGTTCGCGCGTGCGCGACACGCGCTACTGGAACCAGCTCGACGCGGACATCCTGGCGTGGCGCTGCGCGTCGATGCCGACGGAGGACTTCGTCGAGAAGCTGGTGGAGATGCGCGAGATCATCGAACCGGCTGCCGCAGCGGCGGCCGCGCGCAAGCGCACGCCGGAGCAGCTGGCACGCATCAAGTCCGCGTACGAGGCGATGGACGCAGCGACGGATCTGGACGCCTGGGCGAAGGCCGACCTGGAGTTCCACGAGTGCGTGCTGGACGCGGCGAACAACGAGCTGATGGGCTCGTTGTTCTCGGTGATCGACACGGCACTGGGCGCGTACTTCCTGCTGTCGGCGAAGACCGCCGTGGACTTCAAGTATTCGCTGCCGCGGCACTTCGCGGTGTACGACGCGATCCGGCTGAAACGGCCGGAGCAGGCGCGCGAAGCGATGCACGGCATGATCGTCGACTCCCGCGCGAACATCAAAGGACGACGCGCGCGCAAGACGGCGCGCTAGCCCGGAACACCCCCGCACCAACATCGACGGAGTGCGCATGAGCACCGCGTGGCTGCAACCCCTTCCCCTGGTTGCGATCCTGCGCGGGCTCACCCCGCAGGACGCATTGCCCGTCGGCGCCGCGCTGTTCGACGCCGGTTTCCGCGTCATCGAAGTGCCGCTCAATTCGCCGCAGCCGCTGGAGAGCATCGCGCTGCTCGCGCGCGAGTTCGGCGACCGCTGCCTCGTCGGCGCCGGCACCGTGCTCACGCCCGAGCAGGTCGCGCAGGTGAAAAACGCCGGCGGCAAGCTCATCGTCATGCCGCACGGCGACACGACCGTGATCCGCGCGGCGAAGGCCGCCGACCTGGTCTGCACGCCGGGCGTCGCCACGCCGACCGAAGCCTTCGCCGCGCTCGCCGCGGGCGCGGACGCGCTGAAACTCTTTCCTGCCGAACAACTCCCGCCTCCGGTGCTGAAGGCGTGGTCGAGCGTGTTGCCCAAGGGCACCGCGCTGCTGCCCGTCGGCGGCATCACGCCCGACAACATGGGTGCCTACCGCAAGGCCGGCGCCGCCGGCTTCGGCATCGGCTCCGCACTGTATTCGCCCGGCATCGACGCCACCGAAACCGCGCGCCGCGCGCGCGCCTTCGTCGACGGCTGGAACTCGATCAACCTCACCTGACCGACCGCACGCAACGAGCACGGACCCCCACACGCATGAAGATCACCGCCATTTCCACTTTCCTCGTGCCGCCGCGCTGGTGTTTCGTGCGCATCGACACCGATGCCGGCATCAGCGGCTGGGGAGAGCCTATCGTCGAAGGCCGCGCGCATACCGTCGCGGCAGCCGTCGACGAACTGTCCGATTACCTCATCGGCAAGGATCCGCGTTTCATCGAGGACCACTGGAACGTGATGTACCGCGGCGGCTTCTACCGCGGCGGCCCGATCCTGATGAGCGCGCTCGCCGGTATCGACCAGGCGTTGTGGGACATCCACGGCAAGGCGCTGGGCGTGCCGGTGCATTCGCTGCTCGGTGGCCAGGTGCGCGACCGCATCCGCGTGTATTCGTGGATCGGCGGCGACCGTCCGGCCGAAACCGCACGCGCGGCGAAGGACGCCGTCGCACGGGGTTTCAGCGCGGTGAAGATGAACGCCACCGAGGAAGTGCAGTTCGTCGACACGCACGAGAAGGTCTCGCGCGTGCTGGAAAACGTGCAGGCCGTGCGCGATGCCGTCGGGCGCGAAGTCGGCCTTGCGGTCGATTTCCACGGCCGCGTGCACAAGCCGATGGCGAAGGTGCTGATGCGCGAACTGGCACCGTTCGGCCTCATGTTCATCGAGGAACCGGTTCTGTCCGAGCACCTGGAATGCATCCCCGAACTCGCCTCGCTCTCCCCTGCCCCGATCGCGCTGGGGGAACGCCTGTACTCGCGCTTCGACTTCAAGCGCGTACTGCAGACCGGCGGTGTGGACATCATCCAGCCCGATCCGTCGCATTCGGGCGGCATCACCGAAACACGCAAGATCGCCGCGATGGCCGAGGCCTTCGACGTCGCGCTCGCGCTGCACTGCCCGCTCGGCCCGATCGCCCTTGCAGCGAACCTGCAGCTGGATGCGGTCTGCTACAACGCCTTCATCCAGGAACAGAGCCTGGGCATCCACTACAACGCGAACAACGACCTGCTCGATTACCTGACCGATCGCGCGCCCTTCGCATACGAAGGCGGCTACGTCGCGATCCCGCAGGGGCCGGGCCTGGGCATCGAGATCAACCAGGAGTACGTCGACGAACGCGCCGCCGAAGGTCACCGCTGGCGAAATCCGATCTGGCGCCACGCCGACGGCAGCGTGGCCGAATGGTGAGCGCGATGACCGACGACTCCATGGCGCATTACCCGAGTCTCGCCGGCCGCGCCGTGCTCATCACCGGCGGCGCGACCGGCATCGGCGCGAGCTTCGTCGAGCACTTCGCGCGCCAGGGCGCACGCGTCGCATTCCTCGACATCGACGACGCCGGCGCGCAGGCGCTGATCGACGAAGTGCGCGATGTCGAACACGCACCGGTGTACCTGCGCTGCGACGTCACGAATCTCGATGCGCTGCACGACGCCATCTCGCAGGCACGCGAGCGCATCGGCCGCATCGCCGTGCTGGTGAACAACGCCGCCAACGACGTGCGCCATTCCTTCGGCAGCACGACCGCCGCGGACTTCGAACGAAACATCGCCGTCAACCTGCGCCATCAGTATTTCGCGACGCAGGCCGTCGTCGAGGACATGCGCGCGCTCGGCGGTGGTTCGGTGATCTGCCTCGGCTCGACCGGCTGGATGATCAAGAACGCCGGCTATCCGATGTACGCCATGGCGAAATCCGCCGTGCACGGGCTGGTGAACGGCCTGGCGCGCGAACTTGGCCGCGACCGCATCCGCATCAACGCGCTCGTGCCGGGTTGGGTGATCACCGAGAAGCAGAAACGCCTGTGGCTGGACGAGGAAGGCGAAGCGCAGATCGCGCGCGCGCAGTGCCTGCCCGGACACCTGAAGCCCGAAGACCTCGCGCGGATGGCGCTGTTCCTCGCCGCCGACGACAGCCGCATGTGCACGGGCCAGGACTTCATCGTGGACGGAGGCTGGGTTTGAGCGTCGACGTTCGCGTCGCGGTCCAGTCCGGCCACGCGCTGGGCGAAGGCGTGCTCTGGTGCGATCGCACGCAGTCGCTGCTGTGGACCGACATCCACGCATCGATGTTGTGGCGTTACGTGCCCGGAGACGGCACGGTGCGCAGCTGGCCGATGCCGGAGCGTCTCGCATCGTTCGCGCTGTGCGTCGCCGATGGCTGGCTGCTGCTCGCGCTCGCGTCGCGACTCGCGTTCTTCCATTTCGGCACCGGCGAGATCCGCGAGATCCGAACGCTTCCCATCGCACCGGAAACGCGCGCGAACGACGGCGCGTGCGATCGCCAAGGGCGTTTCGTCTTCGGAACCCTGCACGAACCCGCGCACGGCCCGAAGGGCGCGCATGGCCAGTTCCTGCGACTGGACGCGGACCTGACGCTGCACGAACTGCCGCTGCCGCGCGTCGCGATAGCCAACTCGGTCGCCTTCAGTCCCGATGGCGGCACGATGTACTTCTGCGATTCGCTGCAGAAGCGGATCCTCCAATGCGAATACGGCGACGAGGTCGGTGCGGTGTCCACCTTCGTCGACCTGACGTCGCTGGAAGGCGGCGAACCCGACGGTTCCACCGTGGACAGCGAAGGCGGCGTGTGGAACGCGCAATGGGGCGCATCGCGCGTCGTGCGTTATCGCGCTGACGGCCGCGAGGATCGCGTCGTCGCCATGCCCACCTCGCAGCCCACGCGCCCGGCCTTCGGCGGCCCGTCGCTGGCCACGCTTTACGTCACCAGCGCGCACGACGGCATGACCGACGCCGCGCGCTCGATCGATCGCCATGCCGGCGATGTGTTCGCGTTCGAGCCCGGCATCACCGGCCTGCGCGAGCCGCGTTTCGCCGGCGACCCCGATGCCGTGCGGCGTCGTTGACGCCCTGCCCACCTTGCGGAGATTTGTCGAATGAGTCTTTCCACCCTCGATGTCGGCATCGTGCTGGCGTACCTGGCGGGCATCTTCGTGCTCGCGCAGTGGGTCTCGCGCGAGAAGGGCGGGCACCAGAAATCGGCGCAGGACTACTTCCTCGCCAGCCGCGCCCTGCCCTGGTGGGCCATCGGCGCGTCGCTGATCGCAGCCAATATTTCCGCCGAGCAGATCATTGGCATGTCCGGCTCGGGTTATGCGATCGGCCTTGCGATCGCGTCGTACGAATGGATGGGCGCGGTGACGCTGCTCATCGTCGGCAAGTGGTTCCTGCCGATCTTCCTGCGCAACCAGGTCACGACGATGCCGCAGTTCCTGGAGGAACGTTACGGCAATCGCATCCGCACACTGATGGCGGTGTTCTGGCTCGGGCTGTACGTGTTCGTCAACCTGACCTCGATCCTGTGGCTGGGCTCGATCGCCGTGTCGCAGGTCGCGGGCATGGACCAGACGCTCGCGCTGATCCTGCTTGGCCTGTTCGCACTCGCCTACCAGTTGTACGGCGGGTTGAAGGCGGTGGCGCTGACCGACATCGTGCAGGTCACGCTGCTGGTGCTGGGCGGCCTGCTGGTCACCGGCATCACGCTGAGTCAGATCGGCGACGGCAGCATCGTGCAGGGCTTCCACACGCTGTGGACGACGCATCCCGGCAAGTTCCAGATGATCCTCGACCCGTCGAACCCGTTCTATAAGGATCTGCCGGGCCTGTCGGTGCTGCTGGGCGGACTGTGGATCGCGAACCTGAGCTACTGGGGCTTCAACCAGTACATCATCCAGCGTGCGCTGGCCGCCAAGGACATTCGCGAAGCGCAGAAGGGCGTGGTGTTCGCCGCGTTCCTGAAGCTGCTGATGCCGGTGATCGTGGTGCTGCCGGGCATCGCCGCGGTGATGCTGGCGCCGTCGCTTGAGCGCCCCGATGCGGCGTATCCGACGATGATGCGCCTGCTGCCGAGCGGCGTGCTGGGCCTGGTATTCGCGGCACTGGTGGCGGCGATCGTGGCCTCGCTCGCATCGAAGATCAATTCCGTCGCGACGATCTTCACGCTCGACTTCTACGCCAAGCGCGACACGCAGGCCTCGCAGCCCAAGCTCGTGCGCGTGGGCCGCATCACCGCGGCCGTGTCGATCGTCATCGCCGTGCTCACCGCGCGCCCGCTGCTGGGCAGCTTCGATCAGGGCTTCCAGTACATCCAGGAGTTCACCGGCTTCTTCACGCCGGGCATCGTGGTGATCTTCCTGCAGGGCCTGTTCTGGAAGCGCGCCAATGAAGCCGGCGCGCTCGCCGCGGCCATCGGCTCGTTTGTGTTGTCGCTGGCACTGAAGCTGCTGTGGCCCGACCTGCCCTTCATGGATCGCATCGGCCTGGTGTTCCTGCTGTCGTTCGCGCTGGCGACGGTGGTCGCGCTGGCGACGCCGGCCAGCGGCGCGCGCGACCGCATCCGGACGGATGACGTGAGCTACAAGACCGCGCCGTCGTTCAACGTGGCGTCGCTGGCGGTGCTCGCGATCCTCGTCGCGCTGTACGCGACCTTCTGGCACTGACGATGCGCGGCTTCGTTCTCGCGCTCGCCCTGCTCGCCTTGCCGCCCTGCGCGTCTGCGACGGTGCAGTGGACCGACACCGCCACCGTCGCCAAAAGCAAGGCGGCGTGGGGGCGGCTCGCACGACTCCCGGATGGTCGCTGGCTCGCGGTGACCACGCGATTCCACGGCAAGGGCACGCCGACGACGTTGACGATCTCGCTGGGCGATTCGCGTGGCCGGGAGTGGAAGGAGCTGTCATCGGTCGCCGAGCCGGGACGCAACATCGACAACGGCGAACTGCTGGTGTTGCCGGACGGACGCATCCTGCTCGGCATGCGGTCCCTCATCGAAGGCAAGTCGTATCGCCTCAACGTGCACGCGAGCGACGACGGCGGCCGCACGTGGCGATTCCTCAGCACCATCGACCGCAACGAAAACCCGCGCGGGCGAAAGGATCGCGGCGTGTGGGAACCGGTGTTCTCGCTGCTGCCCGATGGCACGCTGTCGGTGCTTTATGCCGACGAGACGCTTGCCGACGGCAAGCCCTCGTACAACCAGGTCGTGTCGCAGCGCACCTCACGCGATCACGGAGCGACATGGGGTGCGAAGTCCGTGCTCGTCGCCGAACCCGGCGGCGGCAAGCTGCGTCCCGGCATGCCGGTGATGTCGCGCATGCAGGATGGTCGCTACCTGCTCGTGTTCGAGACGTGCGGCGACGATCCGCAATGTCCCGTTTCGACGAAGATCTCGAAGGACGGCGTGACCTGGCCCGACGGGCTCGGCACGCCGCTCGCCGACCAGCGCTGTGGCCCGCAGCTCACGGCCACCACGCGCGGGACGGTCTTCGTCACCTCGTGCCAGAACGAAGTCACCTGGAGCGAGGACAATGGCGCGAGCTGGAAACGCGTCACGCCGCCGGCGTGGCCCTTCGGTTTCCGCCATACCTGGCCGGCGATCTACCAGTTCGACGACAACGAGATCGGCGTGATCAACGGCGTGCCGGGCGGCGGCGTGCAGATCCGCTTCGGCACGTTCTGAAGCGGACTGCGCAACTTAACGGGCACAAGCCCTCCACTCTCGCGCATCTCGTTGACACCCCGTTAACGCGTGTCCCAGCCAGATAGCCCTCGCGCGTGAAGCCGAGCTCTGGCGCGCCGAGCCGTTACGGCAGGGAGGAGCCATGCGACGCCCAGACAGACCGCCCGGTGGTATTGGCCGCATCGTGTTCCTGTGTGTCGCGATGCTCGCCGCCTCGGCGGTGAACGCGCAGGATGCGCTGTCCGACGCGCAGTCGCTGCTCACGCAGAAGCGCTACGCCGAAGCGCTGGAGCGGCTCGCACCGCAGGAATCAGCGAGCGCGCAGGACGCGACCTATCAGTACGTCCTGGGGCGCGCCGCGCTCGGCGCAGGCGATGCCGAACGCGCGCGCGTCGCACTCGAACGCAGCATCGAACTCGACGCCGACAACGCGAATGCGCATCTCGCGCTCGGCCGCGCGTACCACGCGCTGGGGCAGCACGCGAACGCGGTCAACCAGTTCGAGATCGCGATGCACTTCGAGAACCTGCCGCCCGATCTCATCACGCAGTCGCAGATCTACGATGACGCTGCACGCGAAGCACTGGATGAAGGTCGGCGCACCAGCACGTTCGGCTACGCGGCGACCGGGATCGGGCGTTATCGCGTGAACTCCACGCGCGGCACGAACACGTTCGGTGGCGGCGATCGGCGCGAGACCTTCTACAACCTTCGCGTCGGCGGCGGACTCAGCCACGCGCTCTCGAACGGCACGTCGCTCGACGGAACGCTCGACTATCGCCATCGCGAGTACGACGCCGGATCCCGCGACGATCGCGACCTGCGCTGGAGTTTCGCCGCGAGCCATGGAGTGAACGACAGCCGCTTTTCCGGTGGCATTCGCGGCCGCGTGAGTTATCGAGGCAACGGCGATTATCGCAACGACGTCGCGGGATTCTTCGACTACACGCACAACATGGACGTGGAGTCGCAGCTGACGGCGGGCCTGTCGGTGCAACGCCGTCGCTACCCGGAAGGGCCGCTGCGCGATCGCAGCCGCACCACGACCACTGGCAGCGTCGGCTGGTCGCACTCGTTCAACGATGGCGCGGCGAACTTCGGCATCACCGGGCATGCCGGCCGCAACACGGCGACGTCGCGCCCCGATGGCGATTCCGACGTGTTCGGCGCCACCGCGAACCTCGACTGGACCTTCAGCGACACGCTCGACGCGTTCGTGTTCGTCTGGTGGGAACGAGACGACTTCAGCGCCGACGACGTCCGCTTCCACCCGGACGAACGCGACGAGGCCGCGACGTTCAGCCGCAAGGACAACCTGTACGAAGGCGGCGCCGGGCTCGTGTGGGCCTTCACGGACGGCTGGTCGCTGCGTCCGGAGCTGCTCTACATCCGCGACCAGAGCAACGTCGTCGCGCTCAACTACAGTTCGACGGAGGTCTGGTTGAATGTCCGCGCGGATTTCTGAGGCGCTGTGCAGGCTCGTTCCCATCGCGACCGTCGCGCTGCTGTGCGCCTGCGCGCACACGCCCGCCGATCCGCAGGAACGGCTCGCGCGATATCGCCAGCATGCAGGCACGCCGGTCGCGGGCATCGACTACGCACGCAACATGCGGTGGGAAGCCCTCGGCGACCAGGCGCTGGCGGTGTGGCCGCGGCGCGACAACGGCTTCCTGCTCGAACTCGCGTCGCCGTGCACCGGCCTCGACACGGCCACGTCGATCCAGATCACACGTAGCGAAGGCCGCGTGCAGTCGCGACGCGATGCCGTTCGCGTGATGTCGATGCCCGGCGCCCGGCCTATGCAGCGTCCGCCCTGCCCCATCATGCTGATCAGCCCGATCCGCGAACCATCCGCAGCGGGCGAACTTCGCGACGTCGACGACGCCGAAGGAGCCGGACCATGACACGCCCTCATGCCTCCAGCGGCGCGTCGCATCGTGCCACGCTGATCGGCATCGCGATCCTCGCCGCGCTCGCGGTGCTCATGTTCTCGATGTTCGACCGGCGCAGCAGCCAAGACGCGCCACCCGGCGCCCTGGTGGAGCGCGGCATGTCGCCCGGACATCGGCTCCTGAACGAGGAAGCCGGCGGCACGCTGCCGTCGAACTCGCCGCGCATCCCGCGGGCGGACGCTTCGATCACCCGTGCTTCCGCGCGCTTCGGCCTCAGCAAGGACCGCGTTGCGAGTCTTGCGCTCTCGACGCGCAACGCCATCGCGAAGTCGCAGCCGGAGGACGTGATCGACGTGCTCGACGCGGCGTTGTTCGCCACCGACGGCATGGCGCCCAACGCTGTTCCCGCGCTGCCGCCGGTTCTCGCGGCGTATGCGCAGGCGCGCCTCAACGGCGCCGGCGTGCCGGAAGCGCGCGCGGTGACGCGGTCGTTCGCCGAACTCGCGTCGAAGAACCGCGCGCCACGCTGAATATCAGCGACGACGCCAGCGGCCGCGCAGCGCGGCGATCCGGCCAAAATACAGCGCAAGCAGCGCACCGATGCTGACGATGAGGATCAGGGCCGTCACGCGCATCCATTCGCCCCGCGCCGCACCCAGGCGCTCGCCGCTTGCGATCTGCTCCAGCTCGGCGACGCACGGCGCGTCCGCCACCTCGTTCGCGCGCGTCGCGCTGTAGGTGGCCCCGGCGCGCCGCTGTTCGGCGACGTCGCCGGTGCGCGTGGCCAGGCGTGCTGCGTCGGTTCCCTGCGCGAGGTTGGCGCGGCGACGTTCGAGCTCGCGCCGCGCCTGCGCACGCGTGACCGGTGCCGTCAGGTCCGCGCAGCTTTCGACAGTGCCCGTCGATTGCGCCGTCGGCCACTGCGGCAGGCGGAACACGCCGACCAGCGCAAGCACGACACCGATCGCGATCAGCAGCAGGACACGGTACATGGTCGCCTCCTTGTCAGATGGACTGGCTCATTCGTTCGCGCGGGCGCGTCGCGCGGAATCGCCCGACAGCAGCTGCGCCCAGTTGCGCGCGGTGGGATGGTGTTCGGCGAAGGTCATTGCCGCGATGAGGATCGGCACGCCGATGAACGCGCCGGCGATGCCCCAGAGCATGCTCCACATGAACACCGCGAACAGCACGAGGAACGGCGAGATCGACAACCGGTCGCCCGCCACACGTGGTTCGAGGTAGCTGCCGATCAGGAACTGCACCACGTTCAGCCCGACGAAGATCGCGATCGGGACGACGAAGTTGTCGAACTGCACGATGGCGAACAGCGTCGGGAGCATCGTCGCGAACAACGGGCCGATGAACGGAATGAAGTTGAGCGCGAACGCGGTGACACCCCATTCCATCGCCAGATCCATGCCGAAGGCGTACGTGAGCGCCCACACGCCGAGGCCGGTCGCCAGGCTCATCACGGCGCGGATGATCATGTAGCGCTGGAACTTCGCCGCCGCCGCGCGACACGCCGCCACCAGCTCCACCTTGTTCGCGCGCACGAGCTTGCGACGCGTCGGTTCGACTTCCAGCAATCCAAGGACGACGAACACCAGCGCGACCACCACGAAGCTCGCGACGTACTGCAGGCCGGCACCGAGTCGCTGCAATGCGGCGAACAGCCAGCGCGGGTCGAAGTTGTGCACGAACTCGCTGGCCAGATACAACCCATGCCCTTGCAACCATGTGTCCATCTGCACGTACGCCGCCTGGAATGCGGCTGCGTTGCCGATGGCCCACAGCACGGCGCGATTGAGGCTCCACAGCACCAGGCCTGCCAGCGTGACCAGCACGCCACCAGCGACCACTACGGTCACGAGCATGGCGAGCACGCGCGGAAGCTTCTTTTCCATGAAGTCCTGCAGCGGCCACACGATGGCGACGATGAAGATCGCGAAGAACACCGGGGCGAACAGCGAACGCCCGAGGTACAGCGCCAGCAGGATCACGAACACCGCGCTGATGCCGAGGAGCATCGCAAGGGTCGCCGGGATGCGTTCGTCGCGCATGGATCGGCCCGTCAGAACGCGGCTTCGAGGTACGCGTACAGGTAGTTGGAGCCACCATCGACGGTGCCAAGCAGCTGCGACGTGGCGAAGATGCCGGACCGGTGCGACACCGCAAACCCGAAGTAGACGTCGTGCCAGCGCTTGTTGCCGAACAGGTCGCCGACGCTGACGTCGATGCTCGGCTCCAGGTAGTTGAGCAGCTTGGAAGTGTTGCGTTCGCGCTCGGCCTGCGTGGTCACCTCGCTGTACGGAACGCGTTCGGCGTACGACACGCCGATGCCGAATCCCACGCGCGTGGTCACCCGATGACTCCACGGAAAGCCGTACCAGAATCCCTTCATGTACGCGTCGAGCTGCCAGCCGTCGGGCTGAAGTCCCTTCTCGTCGTGCCGGAGCAGACCGACGTAACCGATGATGTCGAGCGGCCAGCCGTTGAACTTCGATACGAACGGACGGCCGACGTGCACGCCGTAGATGTCGGTCGGATCGTCGTCGTTGAGGCTCACGCACTGGAGCGTCATGATCCGCACCAGATGGCAGCCGTCACCCGTATCGCGGCCGTAGAACACCTTCACGTACGTCGGCGACGTGTCGTCGTCCCAGCGCACCTGCCCGTTGCCGAAGTCGTACGCGGCGCCGGCCATCACGCCCCACTGCACGTCGTCGTCCACGACGGGACTGTTCGTGATCTCCGACGAAAGCTTCGTCACGTACGCGCCGCCGACCAGGCTCCAGTGCTGGAAAATGCGGTACTTCCCGTACAGCGCCAGCGTCGCGTTCCATCCGTCGCCCGCGTCGTATGCCGGACGGTCGTCGCGCGCTTCGAAGGGTGCGACGCCGTAGTAGTAGTCGTTGAGATCGCCGCTTCTCCACGACGCGATCGCCACCGGCTGCAGGCGCCAGCGCTCGCGCTCGATCGTGTACGCGTAACCGGCGCGCACTTCCGTGCCGTGCGAGAGCCCCGCCACGTCGTGGCGCACGGCAGCGTCCCAGCGCGAGGCATCGTGCTGGAAATAGAAGCGCACGCCGAGATCCGCGCCGGTGTTGCGCACGGTCATGCCTTCGAGCGACGTCGGCGCCTCGTCTTCCGGATAGCCTTCCAGGCGCCGTTCCACGAAGCCTTCCAGCCCCATCGTGTCGTTGCGCCACATCCGCACGCCGGCTTCGTTCGCGCGCAGGAAGAAGCGCTCGCCTTCGTAGAGGTACAGCGGCAGGAAGTCGTCGCGCGTGTCGCCATCGACGTAGGGCGATGATTCCGCGCGGAACGCGAAGCCCAGCCCGGCGCTGCCCGGCTCGTCGAGCACGGTGCCCATCATCGCGTCCTGCGCGAACGCCGTGATTGGAGTGGCGAGCATGGAGGCGAGCAAGGTCGCGGCAAGCGTGCGGCGGCGCAGCGTGGCGCGATGCCGCAAGGCGGCCGACCGGCGGCGGGTGATCGCTGGCATCGTCATGGCACCGTCCCTCCGGGGACGCCGAGCGCAGCGTGCGCCGCATTCCTCGCGCACGAGCAGCGACAGTCGTTGATTTCGCGTGGGCGTCGCGTGAAGCCTTCGTCACGTCGGGCAGCGGACCGTCACGAGCGTTTCACCATCGCGTCACTGCGACCGGAGTAATCCGGCGACCACAAGCGCAAGCCGTTGTGGGGCCGGCACCACGCCGGAATGGACATGGAGGCACCGCAATGAAAGTCACTGCAATCAAGGCGGCACTGCTCGCCGTCGGGCTGGTCCTGGCTTCGGGCTGCGCAACGCACAGCACGCCGTCGACGTTCAACCGTTCGGAAGTCGGTGCCGCGCGCACCGTCGAGATGGGCACGGTTCGCGGCCTGCGCGATGTTGCAATCCAGAACGACTCGCGTGGCATCGGCACCGCCACGGGCGCGGCGCTGGGCGGTATCGCCGGAAGCACCATCGGCAGCGGCACGCGCGCGAATACGGCCGGCGCAGTGGCCGGTGCCGTCGCCGGCGGCGCGGCCGGCAACGCGATGTCGCGGAACCAGCGCGCCGGCGTGGAGATCACGGTCGAACTCGACTCGGGACGCACCATCGCCGTCACGCAGGACGGCACGAGTCAGCAGTTCCGCGTCGGCGATCGCGTGCAGGTCTCGTCCGACGGCACGACCACACGCGTCACGCGCTGATCCTGCGCGAAACGGAGCCGGCCGGCTCGCGGCCGGTTCCACATCTCGTCGGCGTTCGTTCGTCGGACACGGATTCCATCGGACATGGACGGTAGCGACATGAAACCTCACGCCCTGATTGCCCCGATGCTGGCGGCGGTTGCACTGACCGCCTGTTCGCACGGCCCGACATTGACCACGCAGGAGCGCCTGGATCTGTATCGCGCGCACGCCGGCTTGCCGGTGATGTCGTTCCGGCTGGATCGCATGACCGGCATGCAGCAGTGGACGCCGCTGGGCGACCAGGCGCTGGCGGTGTGGTCCAGCGGCAGCCGCGGGCATCTGCTCGAACTGCGCAACCGGTGTCCGTCGATGCTGTCGGCCGGCGGCATCTCGATCACCAATTCGCTCGGCAACGTCAACGCACGGATGGACAGCGTCGTCCCTCGCACCGCCGGCATGCGCACGTCGTGTCGCATCGACTCGATCCGCCCGATCGACGGCAGCGCCTTGCGCGATGCGAAGCGCGAACTTCGCGACGCGCAGATCGTCGATCGCAGCACGGCGCCGGCGGACGAAGGCACGCCGCAGCCGTAGTTCAGCCCCCGCCTTCGTCTTCGTCGCGCGCGATCTCCGCCGCACGCCGCGCGTCGAGCGTGCGCGACAGCCGCGCCAGATCCGCCTCGGACCAGTCGTCGATCCCGGCGACCTGCCGCCACGCGGCGACGTAATGCGACGGCGCGAAGACGTGACCGAAGCCCATCGGCGCGTCGTCGGCCAGCATCATGTCGAGCACCAGCTGCATCGTGGACACGACCGGATACCAGCGCATCTGCGGCGCCACATCGGGCCCGCGAGGATGCAGCCAGTCGGGCGCGCTGAACAGATCGCGATGATCGAAGAACGTGATCGCGTCGCTGGCGTACTGCAGGTACATCACGCGCATCGGGCCCCACGGCGCGTCCGTCGGCACGGGCGATCCATCTTGGTTCATGAAACGCACGAAGCGGCCGTCGCGGAATCGCGGCAGCCACGCGGGCGATCCGGGATTGCGCGTGTGCGTCATGCGACGCCATTGCCGCGCCGCAAATGGCGGCCCGCTCCACAAGGCGCCCTGCGGCGGATCGCCAAGCACGTCGAACAGCTCCAGCGAGCGCTCCGAATTCAGCGCACCCAGACTCAGGCCGTGCAGGTAGAGCCGCGGGCGCGCATCGCGCGGCAGCGTTCTCCAGTAACCGTAGATCGCCTCGAACAGCGCCTGCGAGCTTTCCTCGCCGTATTCGGGTTCGATCATCAGCGAGAACGGGCTCGACAGATACGAGTACTGCATCGCCACGCTGGCGACGTCGCCGCGGCGCAGGTACTCGATGGCCTCGATGCCGGCCGGATCGACCCAGCCGGTTCCCGTCGGCGTGATGATCACCAGCGCGCCGCGCGAGAAGCCGCCGACGCGTTTCAGTTCCTCAAGCGCAAGTTGCCCGCGCGCCTGCGCCGAATCCGCCGACGGCAGGCCGGCGTACACGCGCAGCGGCGTGCGTGCAGGCGCACCGGCGAGCGCTCCGATGTCCGTCGCCGTCGGCGCGGACGACACGAAGCGGCGCCCCATCCGCCCCAGGTTTTCCCATGCGATGAGCGATTGCGGGCCGCCCGTTTGCAAGGCGCCGATCGGTGGCGCAGTGTCGGGCGGAATCAGCGCATCGGCCTGGCGGAACGACGAGTCGATGACCTGCAGTGCGATGCGCAGCACGATGCTGTTGCTCAGCACGATCACCACCACCAGCACCGCCGAGACGCCAAGCACGCTGGCGACTCGTCGCGGCAGCACCTTCGCCAGCGAAAGCGAGAACACCACCGCCATCGCACGAAGCACGCGTGCCAGGGCGAGCCACGCTCCGAACGCGACCAGCGCGGCGGCCGCGACGGTGAACGAATCGGCGCCCTCCTCGGCGGGCATGCGCAGCGCGGCGCGAACGTGGTTCTGCCAATGCGGCGCGCGCCACAGCGCCCACAGCGCGACGAGGGCGCAAAGCCAGTACAGCGCACGCTTCACACGCCACGGCGTGCGCCCTCGCGAGGGCGGCAATTCGAGGTATTCCCACAGCCAACGGAGGAACACGCCGATGCCGTAACCCGCTGCGAATGCCGTTCCGCCCAGCACGCCCTGCATCGTCGGCGTGCGTGGAATCAGGCTCGGCGTGAACGAGGCGACGAGGAACGCGGTGCCGATCAGCAGGCCTGCCGGCGAGAGCGGCGCGACCAGCCGTGCGAAAGCCGCGGACCGTTTCCGCGACACTGCGACGATGCCGTTCCGATCGGCGATCTCCGCGCGCATGGCCCCTTCGCGATGGCGTGTCGGGATCGGCGGAGCTTAGGTGGACGCGGCGTTAAGCGCCCGTGATCCGTCTTTGATCGATCACGCGCGCAGCGGTTCCTCGGTGGCGCGCACCGCGCTGGGCGGCATCCCCATGATGCGTTTGAAGGCGCGGCTGAAGGAGGCTTCGGAGTCGTAGCCCAGACGCTCGGCGGCGACGGTGACGCGCATGCCTTCCTGCTGGATCCAGCGCCGCGCCTGGAACATCTTCACCTTCGCGACATAGCGCGCGGGACTTTCGCCGACGGTGCGCGTGAACGCTTCGGCGAAGCGCGAACGCGAGGCGCCCATCAACCGGGCCAGGGCCGGCACGTCCCAGTCGCGTTCGGGTTCGGCGTGGATCGCGGCGATCACCTTGCCCACCTTCGGGCACCGCACCGCGGCGATCCAGCCGGTGGAATCGCTGCATCCGCATTCGACCCAGGCGCGGATGATGCTCGCGGCGAGCACGTCGGCCAGCCGCGCGAGGATTCCGCACGCGCCGATGCGATCGAGCGAGACTTCGCGCTCCATGGCTTCGAGCACGGCGAACACGGCGGGATCGCGTTGGACCAGATCGCCCGCGTGCATGAGGTCGGGCACCATCGCCAGCAGCGGATGCAGTGGATCGAGGTTGAAGCGCATCGCGCCGCAGAACATGACGTCCGCTTCGGCCGGATCGCGCGGCGCGTCGTCGGTGGAACGCACCAGGTACAGGTTTTCCGACACCGGTTCGCGCGCGAGTTCGTGGATGTCGACGGCGGGAACGTCGGGCGAACTCGCCATCACGTGGAAGCTGCCGCGCGGCAGCAGCACGGCGTCGCCGGGCCCCAGCCGCTTCCATTCGTCCGCCGCCGTCCACAGCCAGGCACTGCCGCGTGCGACGAAATGGAACCGCGCGTCGCGCTGCGCCGGAAACGCGATCGCCCACGGCTCGTGCATCACGCAGCGGCCGTATTCGACGCCGTCGAGTCGAAGTCCCAGCAGCACGCGGGTCAGCAGGTCGCTCGCCTCGGGGGGCCGAACGGCGGCCACGTGGCGGGAGGAATCGTCATGCATTGCGGTGGTTCCGGCATTCAAACGCCTGCATCGTACGCCTAACCTGCGCTGCCCTTCCCCACTGGCAGCTCCTCGTGTCCTCAACCGAGTGTTCCGTTCCTGATGGCGATGCCGCGCCCGAGGCGTCGTCGGATGCCGCGCATTGGCCGGCCGTCGCGTCCCTTACCCTCGGCGTCTTCGGGCTGGTCACGGCCGAGTTCCTGCCTGCGAGCCTGCTCACCGCGATGGCCGCCGACCTGCGCATCAGCGAAGGCGCCGCTGGCCAGACCGTGACCGCGACGGCGCTCATCGGCGCCATCGCCGCGCCGTCGATTCCCGTGCTCACGCGACGCATGGATCGCCGGCGCGTGATGCTCGCCCTCACCCTCGCGCTGTTGCTGTCGAACACGATCGCCGTGTTCGCCTCGAACCTGACGACCCTGCTGGTCGCGCGCGTGCTGCTTGGCGTCGCGCTGGGCGGGTTCTGGTCGATGGCGGCACCGCTCGCGCTGCGCCTGGTGCCCGAATCGCTGTTTCCGCGCGCGATGTCGCTGATCCTCACCGGCGTATCGGTCGCGACGGTGTGCGCGGCGCCGATCGGCGCGTGGATGGGCGATGCGTGGGGATGGCGCAGTGCGTTCGTTGCGGCGGGCGCGGTCGGCGTGGTCACGCTGGTCGCCCAGTGGCTCACCTTGCCGGCGCTGCCGCCGAAGACGCATCCGGACCTTCGTGTGCTCGCCGAGCTCGTCACGCGCGGACCGGTACGCGCCGCGCTCGTCGTCGTGCTGCTGGTGATCTCCGGCCACTTCGCAGGCTTCACCTACATCCGGCCGCTGATGGAGAACGTCACGCACCTGTCGATCGGCGCGGTCTCCGCCGTGCTGCTGGGTTACGGCATCGGCGGCTTCTTCGGCAACCTGGCGGGCGGCTACGTCGCCGGGCGCAGCGAACGTCACGCGATCGTGCTCGGCAGCGTCGCCATCGCGGCACTTGCGGTCGCGTTGCTGATCGCCGGCCAGTCGGCGGGCGTCGCGTCCGTGGCGATCGTGCTGTGGGGCTTCGCGTTCGGCGCGTTCCCGGTCGGCTTCCAGATCTGGATCGTGCGCGCTGCCCCGGACCAGGCCGAAGGCGCGAGCGGCCTGCTGGTGGCGGCGTTCCAGACCGCCATCGCCACCGGCGCGATCGGCGGCGGCGTGCTGGTCGATCGCATCGGCGCACTGGGCGGTCCGCTGTTCGCCGTCGTCGCGATGACGCTCGGCGCGATGCTGACGCTGCGTTACGGCCCGCGCGGTTCCACTCCCCTTGCCGTCACGGCGTCCCACTGAGACCACGACCATGAGCGAGACCCGCCTCAATCGCCGCTTCACGCTTGCCGCGCGTCCGCAGGGCACGCCGACCGCACGCGACTTCCACTTCGAGACGCAACCCGTGCCGGAACCAGCCGACGGCCAGGTGCTGCTGCGCACGCGCTACCTGTCGCTCGATCCGTACATGCGCGGAATGATGGACGAGGCCGGTCCGGGCTACGCGCCCGCCGTGCAACTCGGCCAGACGATGGTCGGCGGCACCGTCAGCGTCGTCGAAGCCTCGCGCCATCCGCGCTTCAGCGTCGGGCAGCTCGTCCTGTCGAACTCGGGTTGGCAGGACTACGCGCTCTCCGATGGTGCGGACCTCACGCCGCTGGGCGAGATGGCGCAGCCGTCGCTGGCGCTGGGTGGATTGGGCATGCCGGGATTCACGGCCTACGTCGGCCTGCTCGACATCGGCGAACCCAAGCCGGGCGAGAACAGCGCGCTTCACTTCTCCTCGGCGCGCCGCCGTCGCAGCTCGGGCACTGGCATGCCGTACCAGCCCCAGTTCTCCAGCGGGACTTCCTCGATCACGACAAACGTCGAGTCGAGCGGCTTGCCGAGTACATCGAGCAGCAGCTGGCTGACGCCTCGGATCAGCGCGGCCTTTTCTTCCGCTGTGGCCGCATCGCGGCCCGGGCCGGAACCCTCGCGGGTGATCTGTATGTTGACGATGGGCATTGCCTTGCTCCTGTCGTGAGGGGCGAGGTTTCCCGCGCCCCGGTAGAAAGTCAGTGGCCGGCGCTCTGGCCGCCGTCGACGTGCAGGATCTCGCCGGTGACGAAGCCCGCCGACTCCAGGAACAGCACCGCCTGCGTGACATCGGAGATCTCGCCGAGCCGAGCCACCGGATGCAGCGCGGCCAGCCATTCGTGCGTTTCCGGCGCGTGCATCGGCGTGCGGATGACGCCGGGCGATACGGCGTTCACGCGGATGCCGCGCTTGGCGTACTCGATGGCCAACGACTTCGTGGCCGCATTGAGGCCACCTTTCGTCAGCGATGCGAGCACCGACGGAACACCATCGATCGCATGATCGGTCAGGCTCGTCGTGATGGTGACCACGTGGCCGGCGCCCTGCTTCTCCATCTGCTCGATGGCCAGCTGCGTGATGTGGAAGAAGCCGGTCAGGTTGATCGCGACGTTGTTAGCGTAATCGTCGGCGTCGAACTGCGTGAACGGCTTGGCGGTGAAGATGCCCGCGTTGTTCACCAGCGTGTCGATGCGGCCGAAACGCGCGAGGCCTTCGTCGACGATGCGTTGCGCGACGGCGCGGTCGGAAATGTCACCGGCGACGGCGAGCACATCGGGATCGGACGACGGCTTGATCGAACGGGAGTTGGCGATGACGCGGTAATCGCGGTCGCGGAAGGCCTGGACCAGGCCGGCGCCGATGCCCTGCGAGGCGCCGGTGACGATGACGGTCTTGCGTGAACTGCTCATGGTGTTGCTCCGGATTGAAGGGGATCGGTTTCCGCCGCGCGGGGCGACGTGTTTCCGATGGAGCCCAATCTAGGGACGCAACCCGGCCGTGCGAATCCACGCATTCCGGCAGACATTCTTCCGCGAAACGGTGGAATCGCCTCCTACGATGCGAGCGTGGCGCGGGCGAACTGCGCCCGCAGCCGCGGCAAGGCGAAGTCGACGAACGCCCGAACTTTCGGCACGGACAACCGCCCGTACGGCGACACGAGGCTGATGGGAAGCGGCGGCGGCTCGAAGCCGGACAGGATCACGCGCAGGTCATCGCGTTCCACATGTGCCGCGACGTGGTACGACAGCAGCCGCGTCACGCCGTGTCCGTCCACGGCCGATCCCACCGCCGCCTGCACGTTGTTGACGACCAGCCGCGGCACGAACGAGACCGAACGCGGCACCGTCGATCCCTCCGGCGGTGGAAAGCTCCACGAATCCAGGCCCATGTGCTGCATCGTGACGATCGCGTGCTGCGACAGATCGCCCGGCTCGTCGATGCGCGGATGCGTGGCGAGGTAGCGTGGCGACGCGACGACGACGCGCCGTGCTTCGCCGATGTGTTGCGCGACCAGCGTCGAGTCGGACAGGTGCGTGATGCGAAGCGCCACATCGATGCCCTCGTCGACCAGGTTCACCGGGCGCTCCAGCAAATACATGCGCACGTTCACCGTCGGGAATTCGGTCATGAACGCATCCACGATCGGACGCAGCACCTCCACGCCGACGAACACGGTCGAACTGATGCTCAGCGTTCCGCGCGGCACCGAGCGCTCGCCCGCGGCCTGGCGGTCCGCTTCGTCCAGGTCAGCGAGGATCTTCCGGCACGCGGACGAATACCGCTCGCCCGCTTCGCTCAGGCGGATCGAGCGGGTCGTCCGGTGCAGCAGCGGCACGCCGACGTGCGCCTCCAGGTACGCGACGGCGCGGCTCACCGCGGCAGCCGAACGTCCCGTTCGACGGCTCGCCCCGGCGAGGCTGCCCTCGTCCAGCGCGGCAATGAAGATCTTCATCGCTTCAATGCGGTCCATGGGCGCCGGATCCGGTGGGGAGACGCCAAGCGTGCCAGAGCGGACGGCCCGGATCACGGGCGCGTGGTCGGCAGGCGCCCCGCTTATTCCCTTGCGGGCGCGCCGGCCGCCAGCAGGTCGTGCAGCGCGTCGATCGTCGTCGGCTTGACGAGGTGATGGTCGAAACCCGCGTCGAGCGCGCGACGGCGATCCTCGTCCTGTCCGAAGCCGGTCAGGGCGACGAGCATCGGCGTCGGGCCCGACAGGTCCCGCACGCGACGCGCGACTTCGTAGCCGTCCATGCCCGGCATCGCGATGTCGACGAACGCGACGTCGGGCGCGAAGTCATTCCACCGCTGCAGGGCGGCCGCACCGTCGTACACCGCCAGCGGCTGCTGGCCGATCGACGAAAGCATCATCGCGAGCGTATCGGCCGAGGACTGCACGTCGTCGACGACGAGCACGCGGCGCGATGGCAGCGACGACAGGTCGCGATCGCTCACGGTAGACGGTCCCGTCGCCGCGTCGGCGGCAAGCGGCAGGCGCACGACGAATTCACTACCCTGCCCGGCCCCCTCGCTGTTCGCTTCGACGGTTCCGTCGTGCAGCGCCACGAGGGTTTCCACCAGCGTCAGGCCGATGCCGAGCCCGCCGTGCTGGCGGCCGAGCGTCTGGTCGGCCTGCGCGAACATCTCGAAGATCTCGCGCAGCATTTCGCGCGGAATGCCCGAACCGTTGTCGCGCACGCGCACCACGGCGGCATCGTCCTCGCGACGGGCAGCAATCTCGATGCGCCCGCCCCGTTCCGTGAACTTGGCCGCGTTGTGCAGCAGGTTGCCGAACACCTGCACGAGCCGCCCGAGATCGGCTTCGACATGAAGCGGCTGCGCGGGAAGCACGACGCGCAATGCGTGGCCATGGCTTTCGATGAACGGCTCCATCGCCTCCACCGCGCCACGAATCGCGACCGCGAGGTCGAGCCGCTCCCGGCGCAGCTCGATCTTGCCGCGCGTGATGCGCGAGACGTCCAGCAGGTCGTCGATCAGCCGGATCATCTGGCGCACCTGGCGCCCCATCATCTCGCGCAGGCGGGCGGCTTCCTCGGGCCTGCCTTCCAGGCGCGGCCAGATCTGCAACGCGTTGGAGATGGGCGTGAGCGGATTGCGCAGCTCGTGCGCGAGCGTGGCCAGGAACTGGTCCTTGCGCCGGCTCGCCTCCTCCACCGCTTCCTCCGCACGCTTGCGCGCATCGATGTCGAACACCACGCCGACCATGCCCGCGTATTCGCCTGCTTCCGAGTACCACGGGCGGCCGAGGTCGATCGCCCAGCGGTACGTGCCGTCCTTCGCCCGCAGGCGGTACTCGATACCCAGGATGCCGCGCGTGCGGTTGGCCTCGATGAAGGCCGCGCGCGCCGCTTCCGCGTCGTCCGGATGCGTGGCCGTCGTCCAGCCCAGGCCCAGCGCCTCCTCCTCGGTCTGGCCGGTGAACTCGTACCACTGGTGCGAGAGGAACGTGCAGACGCCGCTCGGATCGGTGAGCCAGAGCGCCGCGGGCGATGCGTCGGCCATCAGGCGGAAGCGCGCTTCGTTCTCGCGAAGCACTTCCTCGGCGAGGCGGCGGTCGGTCACGTCGGCGACGGTGCCCGCGAAGCTCGTCACGACGCGCGACGCGCCCTCGCCTTCGAAGGTCGGTATGCCGCGGGCTTCGAGCCAGCGCACGTTGCCGTCGGGCCGCCGGATCCGGTATTCGACCGCATAACGCTCCGGCAGGACGGGCTTGGTCGCGGCGTCGACCGCGGCCCACAGGCGCGGCGCGTCGTCCGGATGCAGGAGCCGGTTGATCTCGTCGACGTGGCGCGGCGCCGCGCCGTCGAGTCCGTAGATCTGCCCGTAGCGCTCATCGTGCGTGACGATGCCGGTCGCCGGGTCGTACTGCCACCAGCCGAGGCCGGCCGCGTCCAGCGCGAGCTGCCGCTGTTCGGCGAGCGTGCTCAGCCGCTGCGTCTGCGCGTCGCGGGCGGCTTCGGCCAGCACGCTGCGGGTGGTCTCGGTGCACACGCAGTACATGCCGGCGATCGTGCCGTCCTCATCGGCGACGGGCGAATACGAGAAGGTGAACCACGTGGGCTCGTCGTAGCCCTTGCGGCTCATGATCAGCGGGAAGTTCTCGACGTAGGTCGCCTCTCCCTGCAAGGCGCGATGGGCGAGCGGGCCCACGTCGTCCCAGATCTCCCACCAGATGTCCTCGAACGCGCGCCCCAACGCGGAGGGGTGCTTGGCGCCGAGGATGTCGACGTACGCGTCGTTGTACAGGAAGCCCATGCGGGGCCCCCAGGCGACGAACATCGGGAAGCGGGATCGCAGCATCAGGCCGACGACGCTGCGCAACGTCTGCGGCCAGCCGTCGGGCGGGCCCAGCGGCGAGCCGCTCCAGTCGTGGCGTCGCATCATGCCCGCCATCTCGCCGGGCGCGTCGAGGAAACCTAGGGTGCCGCCATGGGCCATCGAACACCGCGACGCGTCGGAATGCGCTCGATTATTGCACCCGGGCCGGGGGCGCTTTCACGCCAGGGGCGGGGGTGCGGCTTCAGGCCCGTCGACCGGCGAGATCAAGCGGCCTCTTCGGAACAACCGACGGTCGTCAACGCCGCAGCCGCGGCAACACGTCGCGCGCGAACACATCGATGAATTCCTTCTGCCGCGTGCTGACGTTGTGCAGGTACAGCGCGTCGACGCCCATGTCGAGGTAGGTCTGCAGCCATTCCACGTGCTGGTCCGCATCGGCCGAGACATGCACCGCCTTGGCGACCTGCTGCGGCGTGACCTGCTCGGCGAGCGCCTCGTAGGCCTGTGGCGTGCCGACATCCTCCGACAACGCCGGTTCGAGCACGTTCGTCGCCCATTGCTCGTGCGCCTCGCGCAGCGCGGTCGCTTCGTCGGTTGCGTACGACAGCTTCACCTGCAGGTACACGGGTTTGCCCGCGCCGCCATGGTTGCGGAACGCCTCGACGATCGGCCGGAGCTTCTCCAGCGGCTGGCTCACGGTGATGAGTCCGTCAGCCCACTCCGCGCCCCACTTGGCCGTCTTCTCCGACAGCGCCGGCACGAACACAAGCGGCGGCTTCACCGGACGCGTGAACAACCGGGCCTGATCGACACGGAACGCGCCCTGATGGTCGACGCATTCGCCGCGCCATAGCGCGCGCATGACCTCGACTGCTTCCAGCAGACGTCTGTTGCGCTCGGACTTGTCGGGCCACGGGCCGGCCATGCGTTCGTTCAACGCCTCGCCGCTGCCTGCCGCCAGCCAGAAGCGATCCGGGAACATCGCGTCGAGCGTGGCGGCCGCCTGCGCGATGACGGCCGGGTGATAGCGGCCGACCGGCGCGTTCACGACGCCATACGAGCACGACGTCGTCGCCATCGCCGCGCCGAGCCACGTCCACGCGTGCCCGCTTTGGCCCTGGCGGCGGCTCCACGGATGGAAATGATCCGAGCACATCACCGCATCGAAACCGCTGGCTTCGGCATGCGCGGCCAGGCGCAGGAGCTCGCCGGGCGGGAACTGTTCGTGCGATGCGTGGAAGCCGATGCGGGTCATGTCGCGAGCGTACCGATCGCGCGTGAACATCGTGACGAGCCGGCGCGATGACGCCGTCTTTTCGACGCGCGTGCTAGATCGTCGCCATGGATACGAAGATCGGTCATACAACCTGGGCGATTGCCGAAGGCTACATACCGGGCTGGAGCAACGGCCCCAAGCCCGCACTGGAAAGCCACGAGACGTGCTGCATCCTGAACGCGTCGGACCGCGATGCGCACATTCGCATCCACGTGTATTACGAGGATCGCGATCCGGTCGGCCCCTACACGTTGACGGTGAAGGCCGGTCGCACGCGGCACCTTCGCTTCAACGAGCTCGACGACCCCGAGCCCATCGCGAAGGAAACACCATTCGCGAGTGTGATCTCGTCCGACGTTCCCATCGTGGTACAGCACACGCGACTGGACTCGCGCCAGGCCGAGAACGCACTGATGAGCACGATCGCCTTCGGGCAAGGCTGATCGTCGGCACCGCCATGCCGATCATGGGCGATGGCTGGACGCCGGCATCACGCGGGCGTCGGAAGAATCGATTCCATGGACGCATTTTCGATTGAGCGCAGCCTGATTCGACTGCGCGTTCGTGAGCACGCTTCGTACATCAGCAAGGGCGATACGGTGCTTGCGACCGGCGCGTCGGGCTTCATCGAAGGTGGCGAGGAAGGACTGTACGTGCGCCAGACGCGCATGCTCAGCCGCTACCGCTGCCAGCTCGGTCGCCGTCGCCCGCATCCGGTCACCAAGTCGAACGTGCGGCAGGACAGCTGGATGGGCTACTACATCGTGCCCGCACCCGGTGAACCGGTCGGCGACGATGCGATCGCCGCCGCCGCCCAACAGGCCGTGGAGCTGCAGGTGTCGCGCTGGGTCGGCGACGGGATGCGCGAGCATTTCGTCCTGACCAATTTCACGCAGTCGCCGGCGCAGCTTCGGATGACGCTCGAGATCGACGCCGACTTCGCCGACATCGAGGAGACGCACGGACCGCGGCAACAGGAAGGCACCCGGAAGCGGCACTGGAAACGCGACGGAAACGTCGCGACGCTGACGTTCGATTACGTGGCCACGCGCGACGTGCGCCGCGACGGGAAACGCCAGCATCTGCGTTTCGATGCGGGCGTGACGCTGCGCATCGAGACGTCGTCCGGCTCGCCGAAACACCGCGGCGGGCGCGTCCAGTTCGACATCGACCTCGCGCCCGGCGCCAGCTGGCATGCCGACCTGGACTGGTGCGCGCGCTTCGGCGACGAGGTCCTGCCGCTTCCGATCCGCGACAACGAGCTCGATGGCATCGAGTCCAAGCGGCGCGGCATGGAGTTCCTGCGCGAATCAACTAAGGTCGCGGCGCTGGATCACGAAACGCTGGCCGGCGTGGTCGACAACACGCTCAATCGCGCCCGCCATGATCTCGCGGCATTGCGCCTGCAACGCTTCGATCGCGGCCCGCGCGCGTGGACGGTCGCGGCGGGCCTGCCGATGTACGTCGCGCTGTTCGGCCGCGACACGCTGACCACCGCGCAACAGAGCGCGATGCTCGGGCCGGAGATCCTGCGCGGCACGCTTCCGGTGATGGCGGAGTGGCAAGGCACCAAGGACAACGCCTGGCGCGACGAACAGCCGGGCCGCATCCTGCACGAAGCGCATCCCGGCCCGCTGTCGATGCTGCAGTACAAGCCCAAGGACCGCTATTACGGCACGCTCACCGCCCCGGCCCTGTTCTGCACGGCGCTGGGCCATCTGTGGCAATGGACGGGCGATCGCGACGCGGTCGAGCCGATGATCAAACCCGCGATGGCGGCGCTGGAGTGGCTCGACACGCACGCGTTCGACGAGAAGCTTGGATTTCACCTTGTCGCCACGCGGTCGAAGGACGGCCTGAAAAACCAGACGTGGAAGGATTCGGACGAAGGCATCGTCGAAGAGGACGGACGCACGGCGGAACATCCGGTCGCGACGTGCGAGGAGCAAGGCATCATCCATGCGGCCCGGCACGCAATGGCGCAGATCCTGGAGTCCTTCGGACACGAAGATGAGGCGAAGCGGCAACGCGCCGCGGCCGAGGCCCTGAAAGCGCGTTTCGATGCGACCTTCTGGATGGACGACATCGGCTCGTTCGCGATGGCGCTGGCGCGCGACGGCCATCTGATCCGCTCCGTCGGTTCGAACGGCCTGCGCTGCGTGGGCTCGGGCATCGTCGAGGACGAGCGCATCCCGCGCCTGCTCGAACGCTCGTTCGCGCCCGATCTGTTCAGCGGCTGGGGCATCCGCACGCTGTCCAGCGATCATCCGGCCTACAACCCGTACGCGTACCACCGCGGCACGGTGTGGCCGGTCGAACACGGGCCGTTCGCGATGGGCTGCCAACGCCATCGCGCGCACGATCGCGTGGAGCAGATCGCACGCGCGCAGTTCGAGATCGCCTCGGCATTCGATCAATACCGGCTGCCTGAATGTTTCAGCGGACACGCGCGCGACAAGGCGCATCCGTTTCCGGCCACGTATCCGCAGTCGAATTCGCCGCAGGCATGGTCGGCCAGCACGGCGATCACCCTGACGCAGACGCTGCTGGGCATGCAGCCCTTCGCGCCACTCGGCTTGCTCCTCCTCGATCCGCACCTGCCAACGTGGCTGCCGGAGCTTTCGGTGCGCGGCCTGCGTGTCGGCGCGGCAAGCGTCTCGCTGCGCTTCTGGCGCGATGCCGCGGGAACCACGCAGTTCGAAGTCCTCGAGATGGACGGAAAGCTCTCCGTCGTCCGGGCCGTCACCACGTGGCGCGATGTGTTCGCGCCGCTGGACGACGTGGCGTCGCGATTCACCTGACGCGACCGTCTACGCAGCGTGCACGCGGGCGGCTTCACTGCGGTTTGCGGGCGGGCGAGGTAAGACGCAACGACCGTTCACTGGAGAACCGGATGACCACCGCACGCACCATTCCCGTCTGGAAGAACGCCGACGACCTGTCGAAGTGGTTCGTCACCGACCTCGATTCGCACGCGCTGGATGTCGTCGTCGTGGGCGCCGGCATCGCCGGGCTCAGCGCGGCGCTCTGCCTGCTGCGCGAAGGCCGCAAGGTCGTCGTCATCGACAAGGAAGGCATCGGCGCGGGTGAAACGCTGCGCACGTCGGCCCATCTCTCCAACGCGCTCGACGACCGCTATTACCGGCTGGCTCGCCAGCACGGTGATGACGGCGCGCGACTGGCGGCGGCAAGTCACGCGGCGGCGATCGACTGGATCGAGGCGGTCGTCGAAGCCAGCGGAAAGGATTGCGGCTTCGCCCGCGTGCCGGGCTATCTGTTCGCACACGATCGGGATGCCTCGAACCTGGAGAAGGAAGTCGAGGCCGCCAACGCGGCGAGTCTCAGCGCGACGCTCCTGCAGGCAGGCGACGCCCTGCCCGCCTCGTTCGGCCCGGTGGTGCGATTCGAGCGTCAGGCGGTCGTCGACGTCGGACGCTACATCCAGGTGCTTGCCGCGGAAGTCCGCGAGGCCGGCGGTCGTTTCCTGCGCGCGGAGATCGTCGACATCAAGGGCGGCTCGCCCTGCACCATTTCGCTGCGGAATGGCGAACTGAAGGCGAAGACGGTCGTGGCGGCGACGAACGTACCGGTGCATGAAACCGGCGCGACGTACATGAAGCAGGCGGCGTACCGTTCGTACGTCGTGTCGGGCGACGCGCCCGCGGACCTGCCCGATGCGCTGATCTGGGACGACGCCGACCCGTACCACTACATCCGCAAATACGTGGACGAAGACGGCGTGGCGAAGATCATCGTCGGCGGCGAGGACCACAAGACCGGTCAGGACGACGATCCGGAAGCCTATGTCCGACTGCAGGCGTGGACGCGCGAACACTTCCCCGGCTCCACGCACTTCACGCATGGCTGGTCGGGCCAGATCATCGAGCCGGTCGATGGCCTCGCCTTCATCGGCCGCGATCCCGATCACGAGAACGTCTACCTGGTGACCGGCGACTCGGGCAACGGCCTGACGCATGGCACGCTCGCGGCGCTGCTCATCGCCGACATCGCGCAGGGACGCGACAACCCGTGGGAAGCGCTGTACGACCCGTCGCGGAAGCCCGTGCGCAGCGCGGGCGAATGGATACGTGAGAACGCCAACGCCGCGCTCCAGTTCCGCGACTGGGTGCGGCCGGCCGACGTCGACGATCCGGAGCGGATTCCGCTGGGCACCGGCGCCGTGCTGCGCCGTGGCGCGCATCGCATCGCCTGCTATCGCAGCGGCGACGGCCGGCTGCATACGTACAACGCGCGTTGCCCGCACATGGGCTGCGTCGTGCGCTGGAGCGGCGAGGAGAAGTCCTGGGATTGCCCGTGCCACGGCTCGCGCTTCGACGGCGAGAGCGGCGCGATCCTCAACGGTCCGACCAGCGAGCCGCTCGCGCCGATGGAGCTCGATCCCCGCTGACACGCTACCGTCCTCCGCCATCGACGCAGATGGCGGAGGACGCAGCGCCCCCGATCAGCCGTCCTGTTTCGAACGGGGAATGACGGAGATGTTTCCGTCGTTCTCCACGGTCGCGTCCTTGATGTCTTCCATCCGGTCGATGCCCTGCGTGTGGCGGGCCGCCATCAGGATCTCCTCCTCGTCCACGCGCGACTTGTCCATGTTCTCCTTCAGCATCCTGCCATCGCGCACCAGCGGAAGCGGCATGCCTTCCAGCACGCGGCTCGCCCACGGCCAGTAGTGCTTCACCACCGACAGCGCGACGCTCATGCCCGTCAGCGTCATGATCAGCAGGATGGCGTTGGTGATCGAATGATCGCTGTCGACCATGGCCTCGTTGGTCACTTCCGAGATGATGAGCAGCAGGATCAGCTCGAACGGCGACGTCTCCGCCAGGGTGCGCTTTCCGGAAATGCGGAAGATCAGCCACAGGAAGATGTAGATCGTCATGCCGCGGATCACGGATTCCATGATGGCCTCCTCATGGGTAGACGAACTGGTCGATCACCAGCGCGTGTTCGCCGGCGATCGACACCTCGCCGCGCATCCGGCCGAAGGTCGACGGCCGGTAACGCAGGTCGATGGTCGCCGGCGATTCCCCCGGCGCCACGTCGAAGACGAACTCGGTGTAGTCCGCGCCGCTGGCCTGGCTCAGTGGCTGGGGCACGATGGACTCGATCTCCATCCGCGACACGATCGACCGATCGATGCGCAGGCGCACGGCGCCGTCGCGACGCAGCGATGGATGCACGTGGAAGCGCATCAATGACGGCGCGCTCGAACGGAGCAGGCGGTCGTACTCGATCGTGACCGTCTGCCTGGAGCCGACCTGCGCCTCGCTGAGCACGCCACCGCCGAATGCGCCGAACAGCGCAGCAGCCAGCGTGAGCGCGATGACGAACCACGCGATCCGCTCGACGCGCCAGGCCTTGCGGTGATGACGCATTACCTTGTCGAAATCCTCGTTCGTCCCTGTCATCGGCAGCGTCCCTGCCCGACTTACTGGGTCATCGAGTTCACGGCGCCCTTGACGCCCGCCTTCGCCTTTTCGCCGGCGATCAGCGCGGCCGCGGCGTCGGACTGCTTCCATTCCTCGTAGTCCTCGTCGAGCTGGGCGCGCTCTTCCGCCGTGAACAGTTCGCGCGCCATCTTGAACATGGTCTTCTCTTCTTCCTTGGCGTGGTGGTCGATGAACTCGCCGAACACCTTGGTGCGACCGGCGAACTCGGGCGTGCCCGGATCGGCCGCGTGGACTTCCGGAATCACGGTGTTCTCCACCGCGTGGTGCTCGGTCAACGCCTCGGCGTAGGTCTGGATGCCGTCGCGGTCGGCGCGTTCCTTGAATGCGGGATAGAACACCTTCTCTTCCCACTTCGCGTGCGGAAGCAGCGAGGCCTCGATCTTCTCGAGGAGTCCTTCGCGCTTCTTGACGCCGCGGTCGGTGGTTTCCTTGAGTTCGGCGAAGAGCTCGCGCAGTTCGTCGTGCTCGGCCTTGAGGGTCTTCAGGATGTCTCGTGCCATTGTTTGTCGCCTGCCGATGTGGTGGGTTCCTGCAAGATCGCAATTCGATGGTGGATGTCGCGTGGACGTTGTGATCATCACGACTTATCCACGACAACGCGCCATCGACGATCGCGATCGACGATATGGATGAGCCTGGTGCGATCGCATCGGCCACGTTGGATCAGAGTCGCGGGGTTGTCGCGCGTGCAGCACCGGCGCGTTCTCGCGCGTTCACCGCTCTCCCACCGCGCGTTTCGTAGCGTGTCGTGAACTCATTCAGGCAGGCATCGAGATGGACGACCGCAAGTTCGAGCGAAAGCTGTGGGACCACATCGAATCCGATCGCACCGTGATGCTCGGGCTCACGTCGGATCCGGCCGGTCATTCGCGCCCGATGACCGCGCTGCTCGACAAGCAGACGCCGGGCGAGATCTGGTTCTTCACCTCGACCGAGAACGAACTGGCACAGCAGGCCGCCGCGCCCACGCCGGCGTTCTGCGCGTTCGCGTCCAAGGGCCACGAACTGTTCGCGACGATCGGCGGCACCGTGCAGACCATCCTCGACCGCGATGTGGTGGATCGCCTCTGGAACGCATTCATCGCCGCGTGGTACGAGGGCGGCAAGGACGATCCCAAACTCATCCTGCTGCGCTTCACGCCGGCCGAAGCCGAGATCTGGCTGAACGAGCACAGTCTCGTGGCGGGCCTCAAGCTGCTGATGGGTCGCGATCCGAAACAGGATTACGACGACAAGGCGGCGAAGGTCGATCTCTGATCGCGGAGGCCGCCGATCTTGAGCCTGAAGCATTCCGACTGGCCCGAGCGCCTGTGGATCGTGCGGCACGGCCAGAGCGCCGGCAACGCCGCGCGCGATGACGCCGAAGCGCGCGGGCTCGGCCTGATCGATATCCAGACGCGCGACGCGGACACGCCGCTGTCGCAGCTGGGCCAGCAGCAGGCCGGAGCCCTCGCCCACTGGTTCTCGTCACAGCCGCCGGAATTGCGGCCGACCTGCTACTACAGCTCGCCCTTCGTCCGTTCGATGGACACCTGCCGCGCGATCGCGAAGGCGCTGGGCAAGGATCCGGACGAGATCAGCATGGACGAGCGGCTTCGCGAGAAGGAATTCGGCGTACTCGACCGCTACACCACGCGCGGCATCATCGAGACCTTCCCCGAACTTGCCGAGCAGCGAAGGCGCGTGGGCAAGTTCTATTTCCGTCCGCCCGGCGGCGAGAGCTGGTGCGACGTCATCCTCCGCCTGCGCAGCGTCGTCGAGGTACTGCGGCGCGACCACGTCGGCGATCGCGTCATCATCGTCGCGCACCAGGTGATCGTGAACTGCTTCCGTTACCTGCTCGAATGCATGGACGAGCAGACCATCCTCGCGATCGACGCGAAGGCCGACGTTCCCAACTGCGGCGTCACCGAATATGCGCTCACCGGTGCGGGCGACGAGGCGCGCTTCTGCCTGCAGCGCGCCAATTTCGTCGCGCCCGAGCTGGTGGAGGAAGCCGCCGTCACGCGTGCGCCCGACCGTCCGGTGGGACCGAAGTGACCAACAAGCCCCAATACCCGTTGCCTCCGGTGGACGAAACGGCCGGGAAGGAAGGTCGCGGTCGCGTGCTGGTCATCGGCGGCTCGGCGGAAATCCCGGGCGCGGTGCTGCTCGCCGGCATGGCCGCGTTGCACGTGGGTGCGGGAAAGCTGCAGTTCGCGACGGTGGCCTCTGTCGCGCGGCAGCTCGGCATCGCGATGCCGGAAGCACGCGTGATCTCGCTCGAAGAAACAGCGAACGGCGACATCGCGGTCGCAAGCGACGCCTTGCTCGAGGCGGCGCGGCGTGCGGATGCCTTGATCGTGGGGCCGGGTTGCGACCCTACTCCGCAGTGGCTGGAGATCGTCGGCGCGCTGGCGCGCGAATCCCGCGGAACGCTCGTGCTCGATGCCGGCGCGCTGAGCGCGGTGGAAGCGATCGAAGGGGCGACCGCGCGATGCATCGTGACCCCGCACGCCGGCGAAATGGCCTCCGTCACCGGCCTGCCGATCGAGGAAATCGGGAAGGAACCGGCGCAGGTCGCCCAACGCTACAGCGCTCAGACCGGATGCATCGTCGTGCTGAAGGGCGCGACCACGCATGTCAGCGCGAACGGCGAACGCGCCTGGGTGCACACCGGCGGCAGCATCGCGCTGGGAACGTCGGGTTCGGGCGATGTGCTCGCGGGCATCATTGGCGGGTTGGCGGCCCGCGGCGCCGATCCGCTCGTCGCCGCGCAGTGGGGCGTGTACCTGCACGGACTCGCAGGACGCCGGTTCGAACGCGACGTTGCCGATGTCGGACTGCTCGCGCGCGATCTGCCGGCGATGCTCCCCGCCCTGCTCCGGGAGCATGCCGGCCAGTAGCGATTGCGATTACAGGGTCGCGGCGCCGCCCGACACCGTCAGCAGTGCGCCCGAGGTGTAGCTGGATGTGTCCGCCGCGAGCATGACGTAGGCCGACGCCAGTTCGACGGGCTGGCCGGGACGCTTGAACGGGGTCTGCTCGCCGAAGGTTTCGACTTCTTCCGGCGCCATGCCGGCAGGAATGAACGGCGTCCAGATCGGTCCGGGCAGCACGGCGTTCACGCGAATCTTCTTCTCGGCGAGCAGTCCCGCCAGGCCGACGGTCATGTTCGCGATGGCGCCCTTCGTCGCCGCGTACGGCAGGATGTTCGGCGACGGTTTCTTCGACTGCACCGACGCTGTGTTGATCACGGAGGCGCCTTCCTGCATATGCGGCAGCGCGAGGCGGACGAGGTTGAACGGCGCGTGCACGTTGGTGTTGAAGTGCTTCGTCCACTCTTCCAGCGTGATCTCCTCCATCGACTCGTAATACTTCTGGTACGCCGCGTTGTTCACGAGCACGTCGATGCGGCCGAAGCGCTCGGCGACCGACTCGACGGTCTTGGCCGCGAGCTCCGGATCGCTGATGTCGCAGGCGAGCGCGACGCCGTCCACGCCCGCCTTCTTCACGAGTTCAAGAATGCGCTGGGCGTCCTTCTCTTCGGTCGGAAGATGGACGATCGCGACGTCCGCACCTTCACGCGCGAATGCGATCGCCACGGCGGCACCGATGCCGCTGTCGCCGCCGGTGATCAGCGCCTTCTTGCCGGCAAGCAGCCCGTGGCCGACGTAGCTGTCCTCGCCATGGTCGGGGCGCGGGTCCATCTTGTCGGTCTTGCCGGGGAAGGACTGTTGCTGGGGTTTGAACGGAGGACGCGGATAATCGGGTACGGTCATGGTCGAAGTCATGTAGGTAGGTCGCATGACTATTCCGGTTCGCGCGTAAGCCGACGAGAAGGAAGCCTGCCCACTCGGACACGTGGCCTTTACGCGCAGCCACCACGCGGGAGCGACAAACGCAATGCCTCATGCAAACGCGATCGTGGTCATCGGCGTGGCCGGCAGCGGAAAGAGCACGGTCGCGCTCGGCCTCGCCCGCCATTACGGGTACGTGTTCCTCGACGCGGACGATTTCCACGCCGACGACGCGAAAGCGCAGATGGCCGCGGGCGTGCCGTTGATGGACGCGCAGCGCGAGCCGTGGGTCGCCGAACTCGGACGGCAGCTGCAGGCGCTCGCAGCGCGGGGATCGTCGAGCGTGCTGGCGTTTTCCGGGCTGCGCGCGGTTCATCGGCAACGCCTGCGCGACTGCGGCGTGCCGATGCGCTTCGTCTATCTGGATGCCCCGCCCTCGACGGTCGCCGGGCGGCTCGAAAGCCGGCTCGGCCACTTCATGCCCGCCGTCCTGCTCGCCAGCCAGTACGAAGCGCTGGAAGAACCCGTCGGCGAGGCGGACGTCATCCGCGTCGAAGTCGGCGGAACGCCTGCGCAGGTGCTGGAACGCGCGATCGCGTTGCTCGACGCCTCGCCCGTGCCCTGACCTACGCGCCGCCGCGTTCGGAAAGCAGCGTGGCCACGCGCCGCAGCAGGCCGGCGATGTCGACCGGCTTGCTGACGTGCGCATCGAACCCGGCTTCGCGACTGCGCTCCACATCGGTATCGCGCGCGTAGGCGGTCACCGCGATGGCGGGCGTGTCCCGGTTCGGGCCGTCGGTGCGACGCAAGGTCTGCATCAGCGAGAACCCGTCCATGAACGGCAGGCCGACGTCGGACACGATCAGGTCGAAGCGCCGCTCGCCGAGCAGGTTCAGCGCGAGCTCGGCCGACCCCACGTCGCGGACCGTCGCGCCGTGTTCCTCGAACGCGAGCTTCATGAGCCGGCGCGTTTCGACTTCGTCCTCGATGACCAGGATGTCGCGCGCCGACAGTGCCGCCGGGCTGGCCGTCGCCTGTTCGTCGGCGTGCGCGTGCGTGAGCGGAATGCGCACGTCGAAGCGCGCGCCCTGCCCGAGGCCGGGACTCCAGGCGGTCACCGTGCCGCCATGGAGCAGCACCAGTTCGCGCACGATCGACAGTCCCAGGCCCAGTCCGCCCGCGCTGGACGGTCGCGAATGCGCGGCCTGGCGGAACCGTTCGAACAGCAGCGTCGCATCGTCCGGATCGAAGCCGACGCCGTCGTCGTGCACCGACAGCACGGCGTGACCGTCTTCGTCGGCAAGGGTGACTTTCACCACGCCGCCCGGTTCGGAGAACTTGATCGCGTTGGACAGCAGGTTCCACGCGATCTGATGCAGGCGCGGCGCGTCGCCCAGCACCGCGTACGGAATGTCGATGTCCGCCTCGATCGAAATCTGGCGCTGCGCCGCCATTTCGTCGACCGATGCCACCACGTCGCGCAACACGGCGGCGAAATCCGTCGGCGTCGTGGTGACCGTCAGCTTGCCGGAACTGGCACGCGCGACGTCCAGCAGGTCGCCGAGCAGGCGCGCCTGCAGGTGCGCGCTGCGCTCGATCGCCGTGAGCCCCTGGCCCAGGTGCACGCGCGCGTCGGGGCGCTGCAGCATCGAGGACCACATCGAGATCGTGTTCAGCGGATTGCGAAGCTCGTGCGAGACCAGCGCGAGGAAGGCATCCTTGGTCTGATAGGCGGTCTCGGCCTCGGAGCGTGCCGCGCGCTCGCGTGCGAGCAGGCTCTCGCGTTCCAGGCCCAGCGTGTGTTCGACCGTGCGGTCGGCCAGCACGACGACGACGCTTTCCTCGTCCACCAGGCCCACGCGCCATTCCATGAACGCCGTGGGACGGCCCGGTCGTTCCAGCGTCGCGGTGCCGCGCAGCGGTCCGCTGCCGCCGCGCACGGCGTGGAAGGAGGCCGACAGGAATTCCGGCAGCGCTCGCTGCTCGACCGAGAGCGAACCGGCGTAGTCGCGGAACGCGTCGTTGCCGAGCGTCAGCTCGCCCGCGGCGTTGAACACCGCGATGGCGACCGGCGCGCTATCGATGACCGAGGCCAGCTGGGCACGCAGGCTCATCTGCGCCCGTTCGGCCTTGCGTGCGCGCACGAGCGCGTTGATCGTCGCGACCAGCACGCCGGCACCCACCGGATGCGTCAGGTAGGCGTCGCCGCCGGCCTCGAGGCCGACGACCTTGTCGGAGTCCTGCATGTGCTGCGCGCTGAGGTGCAGCACCGGCAGCGACTGCGTGGCCGGATCGGCACGCAGCCGGCGGCACACTTCGAACCCGTCCAGGTCGGGCAGGTTCACGTCGAGCACCACCGCATCGCAGCCCGATGCGAGCCGCAGCGCTTCCTCGCCGGTGACCGCCTCGATCACCTCCATGCCGTTGGCAGTGAGCATGCGTCGCGTCGCGTATCGCGTCGCGTTGGTGTCGTCGACGAGCAGTACCGGGCGATCCAGCAGGTGCGCGTTCGCCATCATTCGGCAGACTCCGCCGATTCCTCCACAGGCCCCTTGACCGGCAGGACGACCGAGAACACCGAGCCCTCGCCGAGGCGGCTTTCCACTTCGACCCGGCCGCCGAGCAGTTCGGCGAACCGCTTGCAGACCGACAACCCGAGCCCGGTCCCGCGCCAGGCGGGCGTCCTCAGCGAACGCACCTGGGAGAACTCGACGAAGAGGTTGGGAAGGTCATGCTCGGCGATCCCGGGTCCGGTGTCGGCGACGGAAAGACGGACGTGATTGTCGGGTTCGGACCGTGCCGAAATGGTGATGGTTCCCGCCTCGGTGAACTTCAGTGCGTTCGATATGAAATTGCGCAGGATCTGCGCGACCTTCTGGTTGTCCGAGAACAGCGCCGGCACGCCGTCGGGTTCCTCGAACACCACCTCCACGGCGGCCGAGGTCGCGATCGGCTTGAACATGCCGCGCAGCGCCGCGAACAGGTCGATCAGCTCGAACCAGTCCGGCGAGATGGTGATGCGTCCGGCCTCGACCTTCGCGAGGTCGAGCAGGTCGTCGACCATCCCGCTCATCTCGGCCGAGCAGGACTGGATGAAGGCGACCTGGCGCTCCTGCTCCTCCGACAGCGGGCCGTCGAAGCGCTCCAGCAGCAGGCGCGCCATGCTCTGGATCGACACCAGCGGCGTGCGGAATTCGTGGCTCATGTAGGACAGGAACCGGCTCTTCAGGTCCGAGACCTGCCGCAGTTCCTCGGCCTTGTCGTCGAGTTCGGCGTATAGCGCCAGCACGCCCTGGTTCGTCTCGGCCAGCTCCTCGCGCAGCATGGCGATCTCGCGCTGAGCGTTGGCCAGTTCCTCTTCGGTTCCGCCCATGGTCAACTCCGGATGGCGACGACCGTGGCGTCGTCGCGGTGTCGATTGCAGTCGCGGAACAACACGCCGCAGACGACCTGCGGGTGCCGGATGCGAAGGCCGGGGTAACGATCCAGCGACCAGCGCCCGCTCAGGCCGTCAGTGTGCACGACGACCAGTCCCCGCGGTTCGACCGCGACCTGCTGCTGCTTCACCGCGGGGAACGCGCCGCCGACGGTGCCGTTCTGGCCGGGCAGGACCTGCGCCTGCTCGCGCCGCTGCACCACGCAGTGCAGGTTGCCGACCGACGCATAGTCGAGCGCGGCCTGCGCGGTCCGGCAACGCAAAGCGGCGGCGGCGCTGCCGCGCGTTCCGCGACTGAGGTCGTTCGCCCGCTGCAGCTGCAGCGAAGGCGCGGTGTCGATGTCTGCGATCGGGCCGACGAACGCCGAGGCCTCGTGCGCCTGCGGGCCGTGGCCGAGGCCGTCGGCCATCACCAGCGTCCAGCCGCCCTCGTCCGCGCGCAGCGCCCACTGGTCGCCGCTGACCGATTCGCCGCGGATCGCAACGGCCAGCGATCCGTATTCCAGCCCCGCCGGGACGACGCCCACGCGCGCGAACACGACACTGCCAGACGGATCGGTATACGCGTCGAACGCCGCCGACAGCCGACGCACCGCGCCCAGGCCGGTGCCGTTGGTGTGGCTGGTCGAGAACCCGTCGACGAAGCATTGCTGCAGGTCCATGCCGGGGCCGTGATCGACCGACACCAGGTCGATTGTGTTCGCCGACGCCGCCTTCACGAACAACGCGCCGCGGCGCGCGTGCTTGTGCAGGTTCGTCGCCAGCTCGACCGCCACGATCAGCGCCTTGCCGGTCAGCTCGTCGGCAACGCCGGCGTCGGCGCAGGCCAGCGCCACCTGCCGGCGCGCGGCCCCGACCTGCGTGGCGTCGTCGATTTCCGTGTGACGCCAGAGGCCGCCGTCGCGGATCATTTCCATCGGCTGATGGTGACGCGCGTGCCGGCTCCGGGTCGGGTATCGATGTTGAATTCCTGGACCAGACGCTTGGCGCCGGACAGGCCGAGCCCGAGTCCGTTCCCGGACGTCCAGCGATCGGTCAGCGCGAGATCGAGGTCGGGGATGCCCGGACCTTCGTCGGCAAAGGTGAGCGTCAGGGTGCGGCGGGCGGCCTGCGCACCGTGCGACCACTGCATCTCGCCACCACCGCCGTAAATCAGCGTGTTGCGCGCGAGCTCGCTCGCGGCGGTGACCATCTTGGTCTGGTCCACCAGCGAGAAGCCGAGCTCCACGCACCATTTCCGCACGGCCTGGCGCGCGGACACGATGTCCTGTTCGCTGCGGAGCGGCATCGTTCCGGACGTCACCGGGTCAGTCCTCCCGCCGCGACTGCATCAGCAACGCCATGCCCTTCTCGACATTGAGCGCGGTGCGCACGCCCGGCATCGCGACGCCCAGCTCGACCAGCGTGATCGCCACCGCCGGGCGCATGCCGACCACGACCGTCTCGGCATCCAGCACGCGGGCCATCGACGAGGTGTCGGCGATGAGGCGACCGATGAAGGAATCGACCATCTCCAGCGCGGAGATGTCGATCACCACGCCCTTGGCGTTGATGCGTTCGATCTCGTTGGTGAGGTCGTTCTGCAACTGCATCGCGACCTGGTCGTGGAGATCGACCTGAATCGTCACGAGCAGCAGGTCCCCCATGCGGAGGATCGGGATCCGCTCCATGGTCAGGCGGCCTCGCCGCCCGACACCACGCGCACGCCGGTGCGCTTCAGTGCCAGCGCCAGCGCGTCGGCGAGGTTCGCCTTGGTGGTCACCTCGCCCAGGTCCACGCCCAGGTGGACGATGGTCTGCGCGATCTGCGGGCGAACGCCGCTGATGATGCAGTCCGCGCCCATCAGCCGGATCGCGGTGACCGTCTTGATGAGGTGCTGCGCGACCAGCGTGTCGACCGTCGGCACGCCGGTGATGTCGATGATCGCGATGGCCGCTTCGGTTTCCGCGATGCGCGTGAGCAGCGTCTCCATCATGATCTGGGTGCGGTTGCTGTCCAGCGTGCCGATGATCGGCAGCGCCAGGACGTCCTTCCACAGCTTGACCACCGGCGTGGACAGCTCGAGCAGCTCGTGCTGCTGGCGCTCGATCACCGCCTCGCGCATGCGCTGGAACGCGCTCACCGCACGCAGGCCGAGGCGATCGACCAGCTCGGTCGCGTCCCACGACAGCTGCGCCATGGCCTGTGCATCACCCGCCGTGCGGGCCTGGATGCGCTCGAACAACGGGCGCTTCAGGGTGAAGACGAACGTCGCTGTCTCTTCCGAATTGAAGCCCTGCTCGACGCGGTCGCGGGCGAACTCGTCGAAGAAGCGGTCCAGGATCGTGAAGTCCACGGTGTCGACGGTGTTGCCGCCGGACGACTGGAGCGCCTGCACCAGCAGGCCGCTCATCTCGTCGGCACGCTTCATCAGGTCGGCCTGGCTGACCCGGCCGGCAAGGTTGCCGGAGACCCGCTGCAACTCCTGGATCCAGCCCGACCGGATCGCGTCCTTCTCGGTCAGAAACAGCTCGTGCAGGTTCATCCGGTACACCCCTGGGAAATGGACGCAGACCTTATCACACGGCGAATACGTCCCATTGACGCGACGTTCGCGGGAGATCTGGTCCCGATGCCGCCCCCTTTCCGGTCTCAGGCGATCCGCAAACGCGAGCGCCCTACCTGGACGGTGCGGAGAAATGCAGGGCGCGAAGCTCCATGTCGGGAACCAGCGCCTCGACGACGAGCGTGTTGCGACCTGCAAGCAGCGGGATGTCGACCGGTTCGCCGACGCGGAGATCGACCGGCGTCGTGCCGTTGACACGGAGCCTCACCGTGCCGCGACCGTCGAGATCCAGCCCATACGTGCCGGCGCGATCGACCGCAATCGTGTACTGCATCCATTCGCCGGGCTGCATGTCGACGACGCGCCAGCCGCTCGCGTCGCGTGCGAGGTCGACGCCATCATTGCGATAGCCCTTGCCGGGGTTCCAGTCGACGCGCGGCTTTCCGCTCTCGTTCGCGGAATTCGTGTCGTGATACGCGACGCCGTCGCGCCCCATGTCGAAATCCACGGCGGCCACGATGCCGCCGTCGTGGGCGATGCGATGGTCGCGGAATGGAACCGCACGGTCCGCATGCGGCGCACGCAGCCAGGCATCGACGACATCGGGATGGACAAGGTTGTATTCGAAGCGGATATCGCGCGTGGCCAGCGTCATGAGTGCGTGCTCCGCCTCATCTGCGGTCGGTCGCTTGCCGTTACCTGCCCAGTACGCGAGCAGTCGGGCGTAGGCCGGATTGGGCTCGATTTGCAGCGGATTGTTGTAGCGGATCTTCTTCAGCGGCCAGGCGGCCCAGCCGATGCCCTCGCCTTCCGCGAGCGCCACCGTTCGCGCGTACCAGTCGTTCGAGTTCTCGCCGGTTTCGCCCAAGTACAGCGGCAACTTCCAGCGATCGCGCAGCGCCAGCAGCTCCGCGATGCTGTCGCGCCCCGTGCCGTTCCAGTATTTGTGGAAGCTGACGACGAGGTTGTCGTCCCAAGGGCCCTCGTCGAGCACGCCGCGGTAATTGTTGCCCCAGCAGTTGCCTTCGATGATGACGATGTGGCGTGTGTCGACTTCGCGGATCGCGCGCGTGGTCCGCTGCAGCAGTTCGCGCAGCGGCGCGTTGCCGGATTCCTTGCAGCCGTTGCGGTCGGCCGCGTCGTGGAAGCCCCAGTTCGGCTCGTTGAGGATGTCGTACGCGGCGACAGCCGGTTCGTCCTTGTAACGTTCGGCCAGGCGACGCCACAGCGCGACCATCTTGTCGCGGTTCGCGCCGTCGTCCCACAGCGATGGCGCAGCGGGATCGCGATCGGCGATGTTGACGTCGTTGCCCTGCCCGCCCGGCGCGGCGTGCAGGTCGAGCACGACGGTCATGCCGTTGGCCTTCAGCCACGACAGCAGTTCGTCGGTGCGGCGGAAGCCTTCCTCGCGCCACGTCTGCTGCCCCGGCACCGGCTCTTCCGACACGGGCGCGGTGTACAGCGCGTAATGCATGGGCAGTCGTACGTGGTTGAAGCCCCACGCGGCCAGCGCGTCGATGTCGGCCTTGGTGACGCGGTTGTCGCGCCAGGCCTGGTAGAACGCCTCGGCCTTCGCTTCGCCGATGAGATCAACGATGCGCGCGCGGATCGAACGCTGGGTGCCCGCGCCGGGCATCTCCAGCATGTAGCCTTCCTGCAGCATCCAGCCACCGAGGCCGACGCCGCGCAGGATCACCGGCTCGCCGCGCTCATCGACGATGCGCGTGCCGTCGGCGCGAAGGAAACCGCCCGCCATCGACGGCGTCGTCGCGAACGCACTGAAGGCCGCCAGCAACCACGCCGCCGCGCGTGCGACATGACCGTGGCGGATCGGGACGGCGCCGGCCTTCCGCAGCGCGCCCATGCGTGCTCAGCCCGCGGCGGCCGGCTCCGGTGCGCGCACGCCCGGGCAATACTGGTCGATGTAGGCCTGGTGCGGCGGCAGCTGGCGCACGGTGTTGTCCACGTGCGCGCGGATGTCATCGAGGAAGCGCCGCAGGTCCGGCTCGCTCATGACGTCGGCCGTGGGGTGGTACTGCTGCGGCATCACGCCCTGCCCCATCATCACCTGGATCCACGAATTCTCGGCGAACAGTTCCTCCGAGCTGCGGAAGACCTTGCCGGTTTCGCGGAACAGGTCGATGCGGTGCTTCAGCGTGGCCGGCATCTCCATGTCCTGCACCGCCTGCCAGTACGGCGTGTCACGGCGGTTGGTGAGCTTGTAGTGCATCACGACGAAGTCGCGCACGTGTGCCAGTTCCGAATCGAGCTGCGCGTTGTACTGGTCGATGTCCGGCTGCGCGATGACCTGCGGGAACATTCGCAGCAGGTGCACGATGCCGCGCTGGATGAGGTGGATCGTGGTCGACTCCAGCGGCTCGATGAAGCTGCCGGCCAGCCCGAGCGCGACGACGTTCTTTTCCCACGACTTCTGCCGCTGGCCGGGCTTGAAGCGGATCGGCCACGGATCCTTGATCACCTCGCCTTCGATGCTGGACAGGAAGTCGTGCCGCGCCTCGTCATCGCTCATGAAACGGCTGGAATAGACGATGCCGTTGCCCATGCGGTGCTGCAACGGAATGCGCCACTGCCAGCCGGCGCTGCCGGCGATCGCACGCGTGTACGGCACGGCGTCGCGAACGGCGGTGGTCTGCGTCGCCAGCGCGCTGTCGTTGAACAGCCAGTGCGACCAGTCGGTGAACCCCACGCCCAGCGCTTGCCCGATGAGCAGGGCGCGAAAGCCCGTGCAGTCGATGAACAGATCGCCTTCCAGCATCGAGCCGTCGGCCAGTTTCACCGCGGTGACGAAACCCGATGCTTCGTCCTTCACGACTTCGACAATCTTGCCTTCCACGCGACGCGCGCCATGGCCCTGGCTGAGCGTGCGCAGGTAGCGCGCGTAGAGGCTCGCGTCCATGTGGTACGCGTAGTTGATGCCGCCGCGCGGCAGGTGCGCGAACTTGTCCTGCAGCGCCGCCTTCAGTTCGACGCAGTAATCCTCGTAGCCGCTGGCGATGCCGAGCTTTTGCCCGCGCAGCCAGAAATGCTGGAAGCCCGCCGACCAGTGGTCCTTGCCGCTGACGCCAAAGGAGTGGATGTAGCGATGGCCCTTGTCGAGCCAGTTCTCGAACGAGATGCCGAGCTTGATGGTGCCCTTCACCGCCGACATGTATTCCTGCTCGTTGATCTCGAGCAGCCGGTGGAACGTCACCAGCGTCGGGATCGTCGCCTCGCCCACGCCCACGGTGCCGATTTCCTCCGACTCCACCAGCGTGATGTCGAGCACCTTGCCCAGCGTGCGCGACAGCGCCGCCGCGGCCATCCAGCCCGCGGTGCCTCCGCCGGCGATGACGACGCGTCGGATGGGACGGGTGCGGATGTCGGTCTCGCTCATGCGGAATCCTCAGCGGTTGAGTCGTTGCAGCAGGCGGGCGCGCAGCGAGCGCGCACGCGCTTCGTCCATCGGCGCGAGCACGCGCCGGGCATCGTCGGGAATGTGATCGGCGGTGGCATCGCCGGGCGCGAAGACGTAATGGCGGAAGATGTCGTCCCAGATCGCGCGCTGCGCCGGCGGCAGGTCGCGCACGGTCATGATCGCGAGCATCAGCGCGTTCATCGGGGTATCCATCCACGCCGGCGACTGCCGCCACCAGTAGTTGACCAGCACGTTGAACGCGTCCAGCCCTTCCATGTGGTGCCACCACATGCTGGGAATGAGCACCGCGTCGCCCGGCTCCAGCAGCGCCGTGCGCGCATGGCGACAGGCTTCGGCGAAACGCGGGTATTTCTGCAGGTCCGGTGCGGCGAAATCGACGAGGCTGATCGGCTGCCCGGCCGGCGTGTGGTCGAGCGGCCCGACGTACAGATTGGGTAACTGGTCGGGCGGAAACAGCGTGACGCGGCGACGCCCCGCGACGACGCAGGCCAGGTTGTCCGGAACGTCCTGGTGCGCGGCGATTCGCGTGCGATTGCCGATCCACACGCTCGCCAGCGGTTCGCGCGGGCCGAACGGAATGTCGTTGTGCGCGCGGAAACCGGGCAGCCACGTGTCGATGGTCGTGGAGGCGACGTAGATCGCGGGCGGGCGTTCTTCCGTCGCGTACTTCAGCAGCGTGTTGAGCACCACGCCCAGCGGCACGTTCTCCTGGCGGAAATTGAAACCGCTCAGGTCGTCGTTGTAGAAGAACCGGCCGCCGATCTCGGGCGGGCCTACCGTCGCGACCACCGGCGGAGCGTCGCGCCGTTCGAACGTACGCAGGTAGGCGACGGCCGCTTCGGCCGAGTCGCGCGCCGCGCGCACCATCGGCCAGTCCGCGACCAGTCCGCGCAGCACGACGGGTTCGCCGGACGCGAGCAGCGCGTCCGGGATCGCGCGAACGTCGACGTCCGCACGTTCGGCGATGGGGCTAGCGCCCGGCAGCATGGCGCCGGTTGAGTCGCTCGATGAGCGCGCGGAACTGCGACACCGACGCGATGGCCATGTAGATCGGCTCGAGGAAGCCGGCGCGCTGCAGTTCGTCCAGCGCGGCCGCATCGAGCGCACGCAGGCGTTCTTCATGGATCGTATGGAATCCGCCGAAGCGGTTGACGGCACCGCCGGGCAGTTCGATATCGATCACGAACGATTCCAGCAGGCCATGTTTCTGCAGCGCGTCGACGAATGCCGGCACCGACGCGAGGCCATCATGCAACGCCAGCAGGACCGAGGTGACGCGCTCGAGGTAATCCGTGGTGCCGCCGTGTTCGCGGAAGAGCGCTTCGCCCTGCCCCGCCTTCGTGCGCGGGTGGTCGAGGTCGACGTGCACGGTGAGCGCTTCGCCGTCGCGGCCGATCAGGAACGGCTGGCGCTCGATGGCGAGCGGAATGTACGTGGCGTCCCAATGGCCGCCGTCGAGGAACAGGTTGTCGCCTTCGCTGAATCCGAACAGCGCGACCGGCTGGAACGCGCCCTCGCCCGTGCGGCGGAACACGATCGGGTAATGCGACTGCACGTTGCGGAATTCCGCGGGAAAGGTCGCCGCGCACATCACGTCGTCGCCGAGCGCCGCCAGGCGGCGGGTGTCGATCCGCAAATCGCGGTGTTCGACGTTGTTGAGCGCTGCGTGGTTGGGCATTGCGTCCTCTTGGTCGAACTTCGCGGGATTCGGCGACGCTGCGCCCTCCCGCCCATCCTTGCATCCTGCCTCACATCCGGCCAGACAGCGGGCCGCCGGTGGCGCGGCGGCCCGCTCCCTGGCCGCGCGACCGGATGGCCGCGCGACACTGCCCGACCGCGACGTCAGAAGTTGTAGCGGAAACCCAGCACGTAGCGGGGCCCGTACTGCGTCGCGTACAGCACTTCGTTCTCGTGGCGACCGAAGATTCGCATCGTCTCGTCGGTGAGGTTCAGGCCTTCGAACTGCACCGTCATCTGGTCGTTGATCTTGTAGCCGATGCTGATGTCCAGCTGCCCGTAATCGTCCACGTACTGCGGGTTCGGGATGCCCGATCCGTCAAACACCGCCGACAGGAACTGGTCGCGCCAGTTGTAGGCGGTACGGATCTGCCAGGCGTCCTTCTCGTAGAACAGCACCAGGTTCGCCGAATCGCTCAGGCCCACCAGCGCGAACTGCCCGCCGATGACGTAGTTGTCGTAGCTGAGGTCCGGACTGTCGACGATGGTGTAGTTCGCCGAGACGCCGAAGCCGCTCTGCCCGAACATGTGCTGGATGTTGAACTCCCAGCCGTCCAGCGACGAGTCCTCGCGGTTCGCCGGCGAGGTGATCTTGAACGATGCCAGCGGATCGCTGGCGAGCCCGTTGATCGTACCGGTGAAGTTGCCGTTCGCGTCCTGCCCCGTCGCCGTCACGCCCGGCTGGCCGTTGAAGTTGGCGAAGATGTAGTTGCGGATGCAGGTCACGTCGGCCTGGATGCAGCCGCCCGCCAGCGCCGCGTTCCAGTACGCGCCACCCACCGGCGTGTGCAGGTTGAACGGCGTGGCGCCGTCGCTGCCGCCCACGTCGATGATCTGCGTGGTGCCGATGTAGTTCTTGATGTCCTTGCGGAACCAGCCGGCCGACACGTAGCTCGACTCGCCGTAGTACCACTCCAGCGACAGGTCGAAGTTGTCCGACACCAGCGGCTTGAGCGTGGGATCGCCCTGCGTGCCGGTGCCGCCGTCCACGCGCACGATCTGCTCGAGCGTGCGTCCGCCCTGGATGTCCGCCCAGCCCGGCCGGCCGATGGTCTGGCTGTAGCTGCCGCGCAGGATTACCGCGTCAGTGATCTCCAGGTTGAGGTCGAGGTTGGGCAGCCAGTAGTCGTAATCGCCCTTCAGCGTCGCGAAGGCCGGGTCGGCGAAGATCAGGTTGAGCTCGTTCGCCGACTGCCAGGTGATGCCGGTCGCCACCGGCACCAGCGCCGACGAGGTGACTTCCGTCTTCTCGTAGCGCACGCCGACGGCCACGTTCAGCGGCATTTCCCAGTCGAACTTCGTCGTGTACTGCAGGTACGCGCCGCTGGACTTCTCGTTGGTGCGCAGGTCGCGGCTGAATTCGTCCGGCGCGCGGTACCAGTCCGGGCGCCCGGTCAGTTCGGCCGCGCGGTTGCGCAGGCGGTCGAAATCGAACAGCAGGAAACGGTCGGTGAAGTTCGACGAGTTGTGCCCACCGAACTGGTCGAAGTACTGGCCCATGCTGTCGGCGAACCAGATGTCGTCGTCGTAGTCCGCCGGCGTGCCGACGCCACCCCATGTATCGCGCTGCATGAAGCCGTACGCGGTGCGGTTGTCGACGTCGGTGTAGGACGCGCCGAAGTCCAGGCCGGAGTACTCGCCGAACTCCCAACGGCCCTTCAGCTGCGTCTGGTCGATCTCGGACTTGGAGTACGCGTTCTGGAACACCGAACCGGTGACCAGCGCCTGCGACGGATCCACGCCCGCCACGCCCGGCGGCAACGCGATGTTCACCACCGGGAACTCGCCGCTGAAATCCACCGACGTCGTGCCGCGCACGAACGCCGCCACGCCGAGCACGCCGGCCGAACCCCAGGGGCTGTCCGGCTTCGTCTCGGCCGACGAGCTGTGGTAGTCCAGCTGCAGGTCGAGCGCGTCGGACACCTGCCAGTCGACGTTGAAGCCCAGCGATTCGTTCTTGTTGACGTTCGCCAGGCGCATGCCGCCCATCGAGATGTCGGACGTCGCCGGGTTGATGATCTCGGAGTAGTAGATCGGCGCCGCGACCGGGCCGTCGGTCCAGGACGTCACCGACGGGCCGAAGTTGAACCACACCGACAGCTCGTTGCGCTGCTGCTGGATCTTGTTCTCGGCGTAGGTGTAATCCAGCGTCGTGGTGATGTTGTCTGCCGGCGCCCACTGCAGCGTCAGCTGGCCGTTGGTGCGCTGGCGCTGCACGCCGTTGACGCTGTAGTTGAGGTTCTGCGGGACCGAATAGATGTCGGTCGGGCCCGGACGGTTGGTGATGTTCTCCGAACCCGGCGTGCCCGGCTGCGGGATCGTGCCCCAGTTGTTCTCGTCGCCGCGGAACGGACGCCAGCCATTCGGAACGGCGGCCTGGCTGAAGCCGAAGTCGCGTTCCTGGTAGCTGCCCGTCAGCGCGACGCCGAACGTGCCGTCGGCATAGCGCTGGCTGAAGATGCCGGAGATCTCCGGCGTGATGTCGTGGCCCTGCAGTGACTTGGGCAGGTTGCCGTTGGAGGTGTCGTGCACCGCCTTCAGGCCGACGTTGATGACCGGCTCCGACTCGAGCGGCCGTGCCGTGCGGATGTTGATCGTCGCGCCGATGCCGCCGGGCGGAACGTCGGCGCGGCTGGTCTTGTAGACCTCGACGCTGGAGATCGCCTCCGACGCCAGGTTGGCGAAGTCGAACGCGCGCGAGTTCGACACGCCCGCGCCGTTGGCGTTGCCCGAGGTCGGCATCTGCCGGCCGTTGAGCAGCACCATGTTGTAGTCCGGCCCGATGCCGCGCACCGTCACCTTCGAGCCTTCGCCCAGCGTGCGGTCGATCGACACGCCGCTGATGCGCTGCAGCGATTCGGCGAGGTTGGTATCGGGGAACTTGCCGATTTCCTCGGCCACGATGCCATCCACGACGCCCTGCGAGTCGCGTTTCAGGTTCATCGAGCCGGTCAGGCTCCCGCGGATGCCTTGCACGACGACGGCGTCGAGCGTGCGGGCATCCTCGTCCGCCGAGGCGGTGCGTTGTCCCGCTTCGGCGGCGGGCGCGGTCTGCGCGTAAAGCGGCTGGCTCAGTGCCAGCAGCAATGCGGACGTCAACAGTGTTCGCTTGGGGGCGACACGCAACTGCTTCATCGAAACTCCTCCCAGAATTCACGACGTAGAAGATGCAGGCGTGTCGCCACACAGGCCCGCAAAGTAAGTGCGGGCCGATTGGAACCTCGGGTTGACAGCGCTGTCAACTCTGACCGTGAAGACGCCCGTCGAGTGTGCGCGGAGTCTTGTTTTCCAGCGTATTTCGATGTTGCAGCGCAGCGACTTCACGCCATCGGCGCGCAGAATGAGAGCGCTAACATTCCTGTCGCAAAGAAAATCAGCGACGCCGCGGAGCCTGCGTCGACTCGCGCATGAGCACCGCGTGATCGACGCGCAACATCCGTCCTGCTCCCGGCGATTTGATCCGCGCGAGCAGCTCCAGCGTCGCCAGCCGCCCCATCTCCGACGTGGGCTGCCGGATGGTGGTCAGCGCGGGATAGATGTGTCGCGAGATCGGCGTGTCGTCGAAGCCGCACACCGAAAGATCGCGCGGCACCGACAGTCCGCGTTCGGCCGCGATGCGAATGACGCCGGCCGCCATGTCGTCGTTGGCGGCGAAGATCGCCGTCGGCGGCGAGGCCAGCTCCAGGAGTTGCTGCGCGCCCGCACAGCCGGATTCGTACGAGAACGCGCCCTGCACCACCAGCTCGGGGTCGAACCGGATGCCGGCGCGCTTCAGGGCCTCGCGATAGCCGTCGAAACGCCACTGGCAGGCGCCGTGCCTGGCCGCGCCCTTGATGTGGCCGATACGCGTGTGCCCCAGATCGATCAGGCGCGCCATCATGTCCAGCACGGCGGATGTCTCGTCCATCGCCACGCCGATCCGGCCGGCGGCGTTCTTCGGTGCGATGCAGGCGAAGGGCACGCCTTTCTGCTCCAGCACGCTGATCAGCTGCGTGTCGTCGGTAAGCGGCGGGATGAGCACCACGCCATCGGGACCGAAGTTCCGGAACAGCCCCTGCATGTCGGCCACGCGTTCGCGGCCCACGCTCACAGGCGCCAGGAACAGGTTGTAGTGGTTCGCGAGGCACGCTTCGAGCATGCCGTTCTGGACTTCCATCATGTAGTTGCGCGACGGGTTGTTGTAGACCAGCGCCACGCTGTACGAACGCTGCGCCGCCAGGCTGCGCGCCGACGGATTGGGCTTGTACTGCAGCTTGTCCATCGCCTTCATCACGCGCGCGCGCATCTCCTCGCGCACGTTGGGCTCGTTGTTGAGCACGCGCGAAACGGTCTTCATCGACACGCCGGCGGCTTCCGCCACATCCTCGATCCGAACACGCATTGCACGCTCCCTGGTCGTCCAACCGCTGCGAATGGTGCCAGAACCGTCCTGCAACCCGATGGTCACGCCGACAAACTCGCGCCATCGACAACTTTCGTGCGCATCATCGTGCTGCGTCGCAACAGCCGTTGCGCAGGCATGCGCGGCGGAATGGGCGCTTGATCGCCGAATGCACCACGTCACGGCGACGACGATTGACTTCACCAGCCTCGCCTTGTATTGACAGCGCTGTCAACCGCCGGCCGTCGGCGCGTCGAATGCGCGAATCGCGGCCTGCGTCACTGCGGTATCCAGCCAGGGAGCAGATCGTGCAGGCGAGAGTCTTCGTTGGAACGGGCATGTTGGTGATGGGACTGGGCCTGGCGCACTTCGGCGCGAACGCCGCACCGCCGGCGCAACTGCAGGACTGGCCGCGCATCGAAAGCGCGGTCAAACGCGACGAGGCACTGGAAGCGCGCATCGCGACGATCCTGAAAGGCATGACACTGGCCGAGAAGGTCGGCCAGATGACGCAGCCGGAGATCAAGTCGATCACGCCCGAGGACGTGCAGCGCTACCACATCGGTTCGGTGCTCAACGGCGGCGGCTCGTGGCCGGGCATGAACAAGCGTGCCACGGTGGAGGACTGGCTGAAGCTCGCCGACCGCTACCACGCGGCATCGATGAAAGCGCGCACCCCGATCCCGGTGATCTGGGGCACCGACGCCGTGCACGGCCACAACAACGTCTTCGGCGCCACGCTGTTCCCGCACAACATCGGACTGGGCGCGGCGCACGATGCCGCGCTGGTCAGGCGCATCGGCGAAGCCACGGCGCAGGCCACGCGCGCCACCGGCATCGACTGGGTGTTCGCGCCGACGCTGGCCGTCGCGCAGGACGTGCGCTGGGGCCGCAGCTACGAGAGCTTCTCGTCCGATCCGGCCGTCGTACGCGAATACGCCGGTGCCTACATCGCCGGCCTGCAGGGCGACCTGCGCGCCGACGGCACGGTCGTGGCCACGGCCAAGCACTACATCGGCGATGGCGCGACCGACCAGGGCCGCGACCAGGGCAACGCGATCATCCCGAAGCTGGAAATGGTGAACGTCCACGGCCAGGGCTATTACGGTGCGCTCGGCGCCGGCGTGCAGACCGTGATGGCGTCGTTCAACAGCTGGAACGACGTCGCTGGCGGTGTCGACTACGGCAAGATGCACGGCTCCAAAGCGCTGCTCACCAATGCGCTGAAGGACAGGATGGGCTTCGACGGTTTCGTCGTGTCGGACTGGAACGGCATCGCGCAGGTGCCCGGCTGCGAGAACGCGAGTTGCCCGCAGGCGATCAACGCCGGCATCGACATGGTGATGGTGCCCGACGACTGGAAGGCCTTCATCGCCAACACGATCAGACAGGTCGAAGGCGGCGAGATCCCGATGGCGCGCATCGACGACGCCGTGACGCGCATCCTGCGCGTGAAGCTGCGCGCCGGTATGTTCGATCGCAAACCGTCCGACGGCCAGTTCGCCGGAAAGGCCGCGGCGACCGTGCACCGCGACCTCGCCCGCCAGGCGGTGCGCGAATCGCTGGTGCTGCTGAAGAACGAGCGCGGCGCGTTGCCGCTCAAGCCGGGCCAGCGCGTGCTGGTGGTCGGCAAGAGCGCCGACAGCTTCGCGAACCAGGCCGGCGGCTGGTCGTTGACCTGGCAGGGCACCGACAACACCAACGCCGACTACGGCAATGCCGACACCGTGCTGACCGGCCTTCGCGAAGCGCTGGGCGCGCAGAACGTGGTGTTCGACGAAGACGGCACGGGCGCGGACCGGAACGCCTTCGACGCCGTCGTCGCGGTCATCGGCGAAACGCCGTATGCGGAAACCAACGGCGACATCGTCGGTTCGGAGAACATGGCGCACAGCCGACGCCATCCGGAAGACCTCGCGGCGCTGCGCGCAGCGAAGGCGTACGGCAAGCCGGTGACGACGGTGTTCCTGTCGGGCCGCCCGCTGTACGCGAACGACCTGATCAACCTGTCCGATGCGTTCGTGGCCGGCTGGCTGCCGGGTTCGGAAGGCGCCGGCATCGCGGACGTCCTGGTCGCCTCGCAGGACGGCACGCCGCGCCACGATTTCAAGGGTCGGCTGTCATTCTCGTGGCCGGGCGTGCCCTGCCCCGCCCCGGAGAATCGCCCCGATCCGAAGCGCCCGGCGCTGTTCGCGCGCGGCCATGGCCTTTCGTATGCGGCGCCCGGCACGGTCGGAAAGCTGCCGGAACCGAAGCAGGATGCCTGCGGTGCGGCGACGTCGATGCCGGTGTTCAACACGCGCGACGCGGTGCCCTTCGCGATGTACGTGGAAGCCGGCGGCGCGGCGCAGGCGCTGGGCGCATCGCTCAACGACACGCTCGAATTCCCGCAGGGCAAGCCGGCCATCCGCGTGGCGACCACGCAGATCAACACCCAGCAGGATGCCAAGCGCGTGACGTGGCTGGCACCGGCGCGCGTGTTCTCGCGCAGCGCCGGCAACAACAACCTCAACGCGATGGCATCGGCCGACGGCGCGCTGCAATTCGATGTCCTCGTCGACGTCGCACCGACTTCGCCCGTCACGCTGACGATGGGCTGCGGAAAGACCTGCAGCGGAAGCGTCGACATCACGCAGGCCATCACCCGCGCGGGCATCGGCAAGAAGGCCACGATCAACGTGCCGCTGAAGTGTTTCGTCGCGCGCAAGGTGGACCTCGGCGGCGTGGACATGCCCTTCAGCGTCTCGGCCGATGCGCCGTTCTCGGCGGCGTTCACGCGCATCGCGGTGGTCGCGGGTGCGGCGAAGAGCGCCGGCGCGATCGACTGCGGGCAGGCGCCGTAAGCCGATGCCCGGACGCGTCGCGATGTCGTGGCTCTGCTTCGCGCTGGCGGCGTTGCCCGTCGTCGGCGCGCACGCGGCGCCCCCGTTCCAGTGGCCGGAAGGCCGACGCGCGGCCGTGAGCCTGGCCTACGACGATGCGTTGGATTCGCAGCTCGACATCGCGATTCCGGCGCTCGGTCGCCACGGTTTCAAGGGCTCGTTCTACGTGCCGCTGGCGAATCCGCCGATCGCGACGCGCCTTGCCGACTGGCGCAGCGCCGCACGCAACGGCCACGAGCTCGGCAACCACACGCTGTTCCACCAGTGCTCCGGTGCGGGCGCTGATCGCGACTGGGTGCCACCGGAGCGCGACCTCGACACCACCACCGCCGCGCAGATGCGCGATCAGGTTCGGCTTGCGAACACCATGCTCGACGCCATCGACGGCGCCGGCCCCCGACGCACGCTCACCCTGCCCTGCGGCGAGTCGAAGGCGAGCGACGGCGACTACGCCGCGCTGGTGAAGGACGACTTCGTGGCGATCAAGGTCGGTGGCGGCGCGGTGACGCCGGACATGGCGACGCTCGATCCCGCGGCGGTCCCCGTGGGCGCGCCGGCCGGACTGACCGGCAAACAGCTGATCGCGATGGTCGAGGACGCCGGGCGGCGTGGCACGATGGTGAACTTCACCTTCCATGGCGTCGGCGGCGACTACCTCACCACCAGCGCGCAGGCGCACGAGGAGCTGCTCGACTACCTGGCCCGCCACCGCGACCGCTATTGGGTCGATACTTTCCTCAACGTGATGACGTACGTCCGGCGGCAGCGGCCACCCGCCGCGGCGCCCTGAAACCCCTTCCGCAGCGGCACAAGACCGAGAAAAGCCCGCATGAACCAGCAGCGCCACCTGTCCTACCCGGCCGCGATCGCCATCGTCAGCCTGATCTTCTTCGCCTGGGGCGGCATGACCAGCCTCAACGACGTGCTGATCCCGCATCTGAAGGCCGTGTTCGCCATGAACTACGCGCAGACGATGCTCATCCAGTTCACGTTCTTCGGCGCGTATTTCCTCATGTCGCTGCCGTCGGGCTCGATCGTCTCGCGGCTGGGGTACAAGCCGAGCATCGTGATCGGCCTGCTCACCGCGGCGGTCGGCGCACTGCTGTTCTATCCCGCGGCGAAGCTGCCCTCGTACGGCGTGTTCCTCACCGCGCTGTTCGTGCTCGCCAGCGGCATCACGCTGCTGCAGGTCGCCGCGAACCCGTATATCAGCCTGCTCGGTAACCCGGCGACGTCTCACAGCCGGCTCAACCTCGCCCAGGCACTGAACTCGCTGGGCACGACGGTGTTCCCGTTTTTCATCGGTCCGCTGATCCTGTCCGGCGCCGTGCTCGGCACCGAGCAACTCGCCGCGATGACGCCCGAAGCGCTGGCGACCTACCGCACGGCGCAGGCACAGTCGGTGCAGGTGCCCTACGTGCTGCTCGCCGCCGGGTTGGTGCTGATGGCCGTGCTGGTGTTCGCGCTGCGCATCCCGCCGCTGCGCGAGGCCACCGACGCGGCCGACGGCCGCCATCACACCTACGCCGAGGCGCTGCGTCGTCCGCACCTGCGCTGGGGCGTGCTGGCGATCTTCCTGTACGTCGGCGCCGAAGTGTCGATCGGCAGCTTCCTGATCAACTACATGGCGATGCCGGACATCGGCGGGCTGAGCGAAGCCACCGCGAGCCGTTACCTCGTCTGGTACTGGGGCGGCGCGATGGTCGGCCGCTTCATCGGCGCGGCGCTGATGACCGTGGTCGACGCGCGCAAGCTGCTGGCGCTGTTCGCCGTCGTCGCGGCCGTGCTGCTGGCCATCACGATGGGCAGCAAGGGCAGCATCGCGTTGTGGAGCGTGCTGGCGATCGGCCTGTTCAACTCGATCATGTTCCCGACGATCTTCACCTCCGCCATCGAGGGCATGGGCCCGCTGACCGGCAAGGCCTCGAGCCTGCTGGTGATGGCGATCGTCGGCGGCGCCGTGATCCCGCTCGCGCAGGGTGCGCTGGCCGACCACATCGGCATCCAGGCCGCCTTCTTCCTGCCGCTGGCCTGCTACGCGTACATCGCGTGGTACGGCCTGCACGGTTCGCGCCTGGGCGTGCAGGCGCTGCCGCACGACGCCGTGCAGACGCCGGTGCGCGCGATGCACTGAGTGCATGCCGCGAACGCCCGCTCACTCGGCGGGCGTTGACGGCACCAGCATCCCCGGCGGGCTTGTCAGCCATTGCGGGCCCGCCAGCGCGGCGGCGTATCCGGTGTCGTACAGCGCGGTCATCCCGGCCGGATCGAAGAGGATGGGATCAGGCACTTCGACCTCTTCCGGGATCGTCACCCAGTGGAAGTTGCCGCCGTTGCGCTGCGCGATGGCGAACTCGCGGAACAGGTCGCCGACCATGCCCGCGCGTCCGGCGGTCTCGATGACCCGCATCGCGATGCCGCGCATGGAGCGCTCCGTCGGCTTCGGGCGCGGATGCAGCTGCCCGTTGTGGACCAGGAAGGTGTCTTCGTACGCCCTGAAATGGCCCGCACGACGATAGATCTCCGTCGGATTGAAGATGCCGGAGTTCATGAACACGTTGGCGCCGATGAACCCGTCGACATGCATCTCGTCGTAGCGTTTGCCGTTCGCCTCGACCTCGAACATCACCGGCGGAAACACCAGCGGGATCGCCGCCGATGCCAGCATCACGCGGCGGAACAGATCGTCCCCGGCGGGCGTGCCGTACGTGGCGATCAATCCCATGTTCCACACGACGAAGCGGCGCGAGTCGAGGTCGACGGTACCGACGTACAAACGTCTTCCGCCACGATGCGCCGCGGCGACGTCGCGCAGCAGCGCGTGGTCGATGTGGCGCGCGATGAGCGCTTCCAGCGGCGCGGTGCTCGCCAGCGAATCGCGACGCAGCAGTGCCATCAGCGGCGATCCGGCGGTGAATACGTCGGGCGCGGTCGTCGTCGTATAGAACCGATGGAGCGCGCCGTCGTACTTCGAACCCAGGAACGCGAACGGCGCCATCAGCGCACCGGTGGAGACGCCCGTGACGATCTTGAAGACCGGCCGTTTCTCCGTGCGCGTCCAGCCGTTGAGGAAGCCCGCGCCGAACGCGCCGTTGGCACCACCACCCGACAACGCGAGATGCGGATAGCGCACCGCGCCGTCGGCATCCGGTGGGAAGTCCTCTCGCGATTCCTGCTCCATCGACTGTTCGAAATCGCGCTGCATCAACGCATTGGGGCGCCCGGCGAAGGCGCGCGCGTCGGGCATGCCGGGAATCAGCGCGACCGGCGTCTGGTCCGCGGGCACGGGATTGCGCGGGATCGTCACGCAGCCAACCAGCCAGGCCGCGCACACGGCGAGAATCACGACACGCGCCAGGCGAACCGGGCGACGTGCGAGGACCAGACAAGGCGGCAGCGGATCAAGGCTCATGCGGGTTCATTGCGTGCCGGCGGCCGCGACGTCACCGTCGCAGGCCCTCCGTCTCCGTCGACGTGTCCGAAGCGGTGCCGGTCGCCTGCGACGGATCGACCGCATCGACCCACCCGCCCCCCATCGCGCGGTAGACCTGCACGATCTGCGTGTTGCGTTCGGCACGCACGCGCACGAGCGCGATCTCCGCGGCGAACAGCTCGTTGTCGGCGATCAGCACTTCGACATAGCCCGCCATGCCGTACTCGAACTTCAGCCGCGACAGCCGCGCCGATTCGCGCAGCGCCGTCACGCGCGCCGCCTGCCGCGCCAGTTCCTCCTCCTTCTTCATCGAGCCGGTAATGGCATCGTCCGTCTCGCGGAACGCGTTGAGGATCGTCTGCTGGTAGACAAGTACCGCTTCGTCCTTCTGCGCCTCCGCCGAACGCACCTGCCCCTTGATCGCGCCGAAGGTGAAGATCGGCCCCGCAAGGTTGGCGCCGACCAGCCACGCGCTGGCCGGCCCGGTGAGGAAGTTGCCGAACGACGTGCTCGTCGAGCCCAGCGCGCCGGTGAGCGTGAGGTCCGGGAAGTACAGCGCACGCGTGGCGCCGATGTTCGCGTTGGCCGCAACGAGGTTCTGTTCGGCCTGCAGGATGTCGGGCCTGCGCTCGAGCAACGAAGACGGCAGATCGGCCGGAATGCGCGGCGGAACCAGCTGGTCGATGGTCAACCCGCGCGGGATCGCACCGGGGTTTCGTCCCAGCGTGATCGAGATGAGGTTCTCGACGGCGGCGATCTGCTGCTCCAGCACGGGGATCGTCGCCAATGCCTGCTCGTGCTGCGATTGCACCTGCGACACCTCTGTCTGCGAGACGACGCCCGCCTTGTGCCGCAGGTCGAAGATGCGCGCCGTCTCGCCGAAGTTGTGGGCCGTCGCTTTCGCGATTTCCAGCTGGCGGTCCAGTTGCCGCAGCGTGATGTAGCTGGTCGCCACGCTCGTCACCAGCGAGAGCAGCACGCCCCGGCGTGCCTGCTCGCTCGCATACACACGCGCCTGCGCCGCTTCGTTCAGGCGCCGCACGCGGCCGAACAGGTCGATCTGCCACGTCGCGCCCAGTGAACCCTGGTAGAGCGTGAAGTACGGATCGCCGCCCGCCGGGATCGGCGGCTGCCCCACCCGGCTCGCCTTCGCGCGGGTGGCATCGACGTCGTACCCCACCGTCGGGAAGAAGCGCGAGCGCGTGGCGGTGAGCGCACCGAGGAACTGCTCGACGCGCGCCGCGGCGATGCGCACGTCAAGGTTCTCGGCGAGCGCGGTCGCGATGAGATCGTCCAGCACCGGATCATTGAACGACGTCCACCACCGGGTATTCGCGACGACCTGCGCTTCTGCGGGCTGCACGCGCCAGGCGCCGGGTGCGTCGATCGTCGGACGTGCGTAGTCGGGACCGAGCGTGCAGCCGGCTGCGAATACCAGCACTACCGTGGTGATGAGGAGTCTCATGTCGATACCTCCGCGGCGCGCCGGACAAGGGGCATTGCGATGGCGCGGATCGCGTTCATGGCGCGCGCAGCGTCCAGTAGAAGGCCGCGGCGATCAGCAGCAGCGCCACGCTCGCCACGTGCCAGCGCCGCGCGACGACATCGCCTTGCTGGAAGGTCGTCGCGATCCGGCCGGCGACGCGCTCCAGACCGCGGAGCATCGCGCCCACGTCGCCTGCGGGAACCGCCGGCCACCTGATGCCAGTGCGCGTCATTGCCACCGCCAGCGCGCCACCGGCCAGCACCGGCCACAGCGACGACCACAACACCGGCGCCGCCAACAACGCCGACGCCGTGCCGATCGCCGTGGCGACGTAGATCCACCACGGCACGAACACGCAGGCGAACGCCATCGCGAACCACGTCCACGAGAACCGCGCGGAGAGATTCGCGTCGACGGCAAGCCTGCGCAGCAGATGGCACATCAACCACGCCGTTGCCACCGACGACGCGACCGCCAGCGTCGCGAACGCACCCTCGCCGAAGATGTCCTTCGCTGCGTACTTGGCGACGAAGCCGCCGGTGAGCGGCAGGCCGGCGAGGCCGAGCGCGATGACGCCCGCCGGCACGAGCACGGCACGTGCGCGCGTCGCCGGGACGGCATCGACGCAGAGGAACAGCGTGCCCTTCACCAGCAGGTGGTGCACGGCATAGAACGCGGCGATCAGCGGTGTGGCGGCGTTGCCCGTCGCCAGCCCCATGCCGACGATCGCCATGACGAACCCCATCTGGCTGACGCTGGAATACGCGAGCACGAGGTTCGCGTTCGACCGCGTGATGCCGATCGCGACGCCGTACAACGCGCCGAACATCCCGACGCATGCGAGCGGCAGGCCGAATTCCGGCAGTGCGGTGTCGAAGGGAAGCAGGCGCACCATCGCCAGCAGGCTGGCCTTCACCACGGCGCCGCTCAGCACGGCGGCGGCGGGCACCGGCGCGGCGCCGTACGCCAGCGGCATCCAGAAGTGGAACGGCACCAGGCCGGCCTTGATGCCCAGCCCGACGATGAGGAGCGTCAACGCCGCGCCGCGCGACTCCGATGACGCCAGCGTCGTTGCGACGTCGGCGATCAGCAGGCTCTCCGAGGGAGACGCCTGCACGGCGAGGATCAGGCCCGCAAGGAGGAACGCCTCGGCGAACAACGCAACGCCAAGGTAGATCGCACCGGCACGCAGCGCCTGCGCGCCCTGCCCTTGCAGCACCAGCCCGGCCGCGCCGACGCTGAGCACCGCCAGCAGGAAGTAGAAGCCGACCACGTCGGCCGCGACGAACACACCGACGCATCCGGTCAGCGTCATCAGCCAGGCGACCACGAACGCGCCAGCGTGGGGCCTGCCGAGCAGATAACGGCGCGCATGCACGCCGACGACGATCCACAACAAGGCCGCGGCGCCCAGCAGCATCGCGCCTGGCACATCCAGCGCGAACACCAGCGCGAAACGTGCCGAGCCGATGCGCAGCGGCACGTCATGCGAAGCGAGCAGCGCCGCCAGCAATGCAGGCAACGGTGCCAACGCCAGCAACGCCGGCATGCGCGAACGAAACCGCGAGGACACGCACGCAAGCAGCAGTACGAATGGCGTCGCGAGCGCGGCGGCGATCCATGCGTTCATGGCGCCACCCATCCGGCGTGTGGACGTCCCACGCGCATCAGGTCGGGCGGTAGCAACGCGGCTGCGCCCAGCAGGAACGAGCACAACGCCAGCGCAAGCACCACGCCCTGCTGATAGCCCGGCACCGCGCGTTTCGGCGTCCAGCCAACATCCGCCGGCGCCAGCGCGTGCATCACCACAATGAAGACGTAGATGCTGGTCAACAGCCCGCCGATGAGCATTGCGAGCGCCCACCACCACTGCGCGGTCGAGAACGCCGCCGACGTCAGCAGCCACTTCGCGAGGAATCCCCCGGACGGCGGCAGCCCGATGAGCGACGCGCCCGCGAGCGCGAAGGCGAGGATCGTCATCGGCAACGTGCTCGCGGCGCCGCGCAGTTCCGCGACGCGGTCATGCCCGAGCGTGGTGTAGATCAGCCCGGCCGCCATGAACATCGCCGCCTTCGCCGTGGCGTGCGAAGTCGCCTGCAGCATGCCGCCCGTCACGGCCGCGGTGTCGTCCATGTGCGCCGCGCGTGCACCGGCCGCCAGCGGAAACATCAGGAACAGGTAGCCGATCTGGGCCACCGTCGAATAGGCGATCAACAGCTTCAACCGCACCTGCTTCAACGCGACGAGGTTGCCGGTGACGATCGCGGCGACGCCGAGCCCGGCGAGCCACTGCGCAGCCGACCACGTGACGATGCCCGGAAATACATCGAGCCACAGTCGCACCACCAGGAACCACGAGCCCTTGATGACAAGCGCCGACAACACCGCGCTCGCCGCCGCAGGCGCGCCCGCATGCGCCGGCGGAAGCCAAAGGTGCAGCGGAAACAGCGCCGTCTTCGCCAGCAGCCCTGTTGTCATCAGCGCGGCGGCGCTCCACGTGAGCGGACTGGCGGCAACGCGTTCGCCCAGCATCGCGATGTCCAGCGTGCCGTACGCGCCGTAGAGCAGGAACACGCCCAGCAGGTACACCATCGAGCCGAGCAGCGCGAACACGAGGTAGCGCAGCGCGGCGCGGAGCGTCTCGCCACGTCCGTCGAGACAGACCAGCGGCACGCCGGCGAAGGTCAGCAGTTCCAGCGCGACGTACAGCGTGAACACGTCGCCGCTGACGAAGACGAGGTTCAACGCTCCCCACGCCGCCATCAGCAGCGACCAGAACGTCAGCGATGCACGCGTTTCACGCGTGCCGATCGGTGTGCCAAAGTCGCCACGCGCATAGACCGCGACGCCGGCGATCACGACACCGACGGCGAGCATCATCACCACCGACAGCCCGTCCGCCCGCAGCGCGACGCCGAGCGGCGGCGCCCAGCCGCCCAGCAGGTAGACCACGGGTTCGGCGGATGCGAGCAGCGCACGCGCGATCTCGAACGCGATCACGAGCCCCGCGCCGACGGCGGTGAGCGCGACGCGTTCGGCATTGCGTCCGCCCAATACCAGCCCCGCCATGACCGCGACGAACGGCGCCAAGACGGCGAGCACGAGCAACAGTCCGCCCGAGGTCGTCACCGCCGCCCTCCTCCGCGCGCGTGGATGTCACGCGCCGCGGCCATGGCGATCCGTCCGCGGGGCATCGTCGTTTTCATCGAGCGTCGTGCGTCCTTCGACTTCGAACAGGCGCATCAGCAGCGCGACCGCGAGCGCCGATGCCGCAAACGCCACCACTATCGCGGTGATCAGCAACGCCTGCGGCACCGGATCGCCGCCCATGCCCGGCATCGCGCCACGGCGCGCCACGACCGCGCAGACCAGGAACACGCCGGTGCCGATGATGTTGAACGCGAGGATCTTGTGCAGCGGCTGCGGGTTCACGATCAGGCCGTACAGCCCGATGCCGATGAGCCCCGCGGCACAGTAGCCGAGCCACATCTCGTTCATCGGACGGCCCCCGCATCTCGCGGCGCACCGGCCAGCAGCAGCGCAAGCGTGACCGCGAGCGACGGCATCAGCGCGATCTCGATGACGACGATGAGCGGTTTCGCGAAGCCGTCGGGATACGCCAGGAATGCACCCGCCATCCACGCGCCATACAGCCCGATGGCGACGAACACCAGCGGCCCGGCGACCAGCCACGCGCGCAGCGCCATGCTGCTGACCGGGGGTGCGCGCGTGAGGCCTGCCATCATGACCAGCAGCCACATCGACGCCAGGATGGTCGCGCCCTGGAACTTGCCGCCCGGTGCGTCCGCACCGACCCAGAGGATGTACACGGCGATCACGATGCCGATGGGCGGCAGCACGCGCGCGACATAGGCCAGCACGCCCTGCGGATCGGCATCGTGCGAGACGTCCGGCGGCTGCCCCCACGCCGCATCCGGCGTGAGCGACCACACCGCGATCAATGCGAACAGCAGCACGATCGCCTCCAGCAGCGTGTCCATCGCGCGGAACGCCAGCAGCACGGCGGTGATCGGATTTCCGACGCCGATCGCAGGCAGATGCTCGGCGACGAGCGGCGCCAGCGTGGGCGACGGTTCGGGCAACAAGCGCAGGCAGACGATCAGGACCGCCGTCACCCCGATCGATGCGGCGATCGCCAGCACGCGCACCGCGAGTCCGCGCCGCATCCGCACCTCGGCATAGCCGCCGCCACGGAGGCGCGATGCTGCGCCGATCAGCAGCGCGCCCGTCAATCCCGCACCGATGGCCGCTTCCGTCATCGCCACATCGACCGCCGACAATCCCACCCACGCCAGCGTCAGCAGCAGGCCGTACGCGATGAAGCCGGCCACCGCCGCGAACGTCTCACGCGCAAGCACGATCCACAGCGCGAGACCAAGGATCAGCGCGATCAACGCCAGCGTCGGCGCGCCGTTCATGGCCGCTTCGCCTCGTGCACGGTGCGCGCGATGAGCTGCGAGACCGCCGCCGACGCCCACATCAGCAGGCCCCAGATCAGGACGAGCTTGACACCCATGACGACGCTGTCCGCCTGCGCCACCAGGCCGAGCACCACCAGCCCAAGGCCGAGGTTGTCCGCCTTGGTCAGCGCATGCAGTCGCGTGAGCGAATCCGGGAATCGCAGCAGGCCCACGGTCCCGGCGAGGAAGAACAGCGCACCCGCGCTCACCGCGACGACGGTCCACGCATCGAGCACGCGTTCGAGCAGCGCGCTCACGGCCGCCTCGCCGGGCGCGCGCCCTTGACGAACATGATTGATGCGAATGCCGCCAGCAGCGCGAGGATCAGTGCCACGTCGGTGACCGCGGCCGCCCCGTTCGACGCACTGAGCAGCAACGCGGCGATGCCGCCGCTGCCGAGCAACTGCGCCGCCATCATGCGTTCCGCATCGCCGGGCCCGCGCAGGATGCGGATCAAGCCGGCGGCGACGACCAGCAGCACGAATGCCGCCGCAGCGAAGAGGAAATCAGCCATCGCGATCCTCCTGCGCGGGCGTATCGCCCGGGATCAGGGCGCGGGCAAACAGATGCTCTTCGCGCTTCAGTTGTTCGACGTTCGGAAGCCGGACGTCGAGGCAGTGATAGACCAGTCCGTCGCGCGTCTCGCCACAGGGCACCGAGCCGGGCAACAGGCTGGTGATCGCGGCGAAGGTGTTGCGTGTCAGGCCGCGCGGAAAGTCGAGCTTGCACTCGACGAAACCCGGGGCCATCGGCATGCGCGGAGAGAACGCCCGACGCGCCACGTCCAGACCCGCGAGCACCGACTGCCACAGGAAGTGCGGCGCCAGCGACAGCAGCGCAACGAACCGCAGGTGCCCGGCCTGCGGCGCCAGCAGCCGCAGGCTCGCCATCGTCGCAAGCGTGGTAGCGATCGCGCCGAACAGGAGATCGACCGGCTTCGCGCTCGGCATCAGCACGATCCACAGCGCGAAGAAGCAGATCGCACGCGACATCGCGGCGGCATGCCATCGGCGGCGGGCGCGGACCGGCACGCTACACCTCCTCCGGCGCGCGTGGCGGCGCGTCTTCCTTTCCGAACACCGTCACGTAGAGCACGGGCAGGAAGATCAGCGTCAGCACCGTCGCCACCAGCAGGCCGCCCATGATCGCGAACGCCATCGGGCCCCAGAAGACGGTAGGTGCGATGGGTATCAGGCCCAGCACGGTGGAGATCGCGGTGAGCATCAGCGGCCGCATGCGCGAGGTCGCCGCGCTCGACACCGCCTCCGTCACGCCCATGCCGGAAGCGCGATCCGTCTCGATCTGCACGATCAGGATCACCGCGTTCTTGGCGATCATGCCGATGAGCGCGAGGATGCCGAGGATCGCCACGAATCCCAGCGGCCGATTGAACAGCAGCAGCGCACCGACGACGCCGATCAGGCCCAGTGGCAGCACGCACACCACCATCGCCAGTCGCCGGAAGCTGACCAGCAGCACCATCATGCTGACCAGCATCAGCAGGATCATCACCGGCACCACGGCGTACACCGACTGGCTGGACGCATTGCTTTCCTCGTACAGACCGCCGGTTTCCACGCGGTAGTGCTTGGGCAGGAGCTTGTCGAATGCCTCGATCTTCGGCGCGAGCGACTCGACGACGTCGTCGGGCAGCACGTCGCGGTTGACGTCGGCGCGCACCGTCAGCGTCGGCACGCGGTCGCGGCGCCAGACCAGCGGGAATTCCTGTTCTTCATTGAACGTCGCGAACTGCGCGAGCGGCACCATGCGACCCGTCTTCGTGGGCACCTGCAGCGCCGACAGCGTCTGGAACGAAGCACGCTGGTCGTCGGCGGCGCGTGCGACGACGCTCACCAGGTAGATGTCGTCGCGCACCTGCGTGATCGGCGTGCCGGTGATCGCCGCATTGAGCACGCCCGCGAGCGCGGACGAACTCACGCCGAGCTGGCGCGCCTCGTCCTGGTCCACGTGGATGCGCACCTGCCGCGCGGGCTCCATCCAGTCGTAGTTGACGTGGCGCACGCGCGGGTCCGAACCCACGACGCCGGCAAGTTCGAGCGAGATCTGCCGCAGCTGGTCGACGTCGGGCCCGCTCACGCGGTACTGCAGCGGCCATCCTACGGGCGGGCCGAGTTCGAGCGGCGAAACGCGGGCGATGACGTCGGGAAACTGTTCGGCCAGTTCCTTCTCCAGCATCTGGTGCAGGCGCTCGCGTGCCTCCAGGTCCTTCGCCACGATCACGAACTGCGCGAAGAACGGATTGGCCAGCTGCACGTTGAGCGTGAGAATGAAGCGGATCGCGCCGCGGCCAACGTAGGTGCTGTAGTGGTCCACGTCGGGATTGCCGTTGAGCAGCGCTTCGAGCCGTTTGGCTTGCGTTTCTGTCGCGAAGATCGACGCGTTCTGCCGCAGCGTCATGTCGACGGTGAGCTCGGGCCGGTCGGACGCCGGGAAGAACTGCTGCGGCACGAAGCGCAGCAGGAACAACGCCAGCACGAACGCCGCCACGGTGATGCCGATGGTCAGCCATCGCGCCGCGATCGCGCCGCGCAGCAGCTTGCCGTAGGTGTCCATGATGCGGCTGGGTTCCGCATCGGCGCGCTTCTCGGGCACTTTCAGGATGGCCTTGCCCAGCAGCGGCGCGAAGATCACCGCGCCCAGCCACGAGACGATCAGCGAGATCGCCACCACCGCGAAGATCGAGAACGTGTACTCGCCCGCCGAACTGCGCGCGAATCCGATCGGCACGAAACTCGATATCGTCACCAGCGTGCCGATCAGCATCGGCGCGGCGAGCGTGCGGTACGCGTAGGTCGCCGCTTCGTCCTTGCTGTCGCCCATGCCAAGGCGATTCATCATCGCGTCCACGGTGGTCATCGCGTCGTCCACCAGCAATGTCAGCGCGATGATCAATGCACCGAGCGATATGCGGTGAAGGTCGATGTTCGCCATGTACATCACGGTGAACACGATCGCCAGCGTGAGCGGGATCGACAGCGCCACCACAGTGCCCGGCCGCACGCCCAGGCTCACGAAGCTGCACACCAGGATGATGATGATTGCCTGCCACAACGAGGCCATGAAATCGTCGATCGACACTTCCACCGTCACGGCCTGGTCGGCGACCAGCACCGGCTCGATGCCGATGGGAAGGTCGGCGCGGATGTCGGCCATCTCGCGCCGGATGTTCTCGCCCAGCGCCAGGATGTCGCCGCCCACGCGCATCGCGATCGCGAGTCCTATCGCGGGCTTTCCGTTGACGCGGAACATCGGCTGCGGCGGATCAACCGTGCTGCGGTGCACGCGCGCGATGTCGCCAAGTCGGACGATGCGGTCGCCGACAGCGAGGTTGAACGACTCGATGTCGGCCTCGTTGTCGAACGCGCCGCTGACGCGCAGGAACAGCCGCTCCTGCGGCGTCTGGATCACGCCCGCGGGGCGCACGATGTTCTGCGTCTGCAGGGCCGCGATGATCGTGCGGAAATCCAGCCGCATGCCGGCCATGCGCTCGGTGGAGAACTCGATGTAGATCTGCTCGTCCTGCGCGCCGAGCACCTCGATCTTCGACACGTCCGGCAGGTTGAGCAGCCGCGCGCGGATCGCTTCGACCTCGTCTCGCAACTGCCGGAACGTGAATCCGTCGGAGGTGAACGCGTAGATCGTGCCGAAGGTGTCGCCGAAATCGTCGTTGAAGAACGGGCCGACCACGCCTGCCGGCAGCGTGCCGCGGATGTCGCCGATGCTCTTGCGCACCTGGTACCAGACGTCGGGCACTTCCTCGGGCGTCGTCGACTGCTCCAGTTCGACGAAGATCGTCGTCTGCCCCGCCGTGGTGTAGCTGCGCACGCTGTCGATGTGGCGCGTTTCCTGGAGCTTGCGTTCCAGCCGCTCGGTGACCTGCGGCAGCATCTCCTCCACGGTCGCGCCCGGCCACCCCGCGCCGACCACCATCGTGCGGACCGTGAACGCGGGATCCTCGTCGCGCCCCAGCCGCATGAACGACATCACGCCCGCCACCAGCGCGATGATCATCAGGAACACGACCAGCGAGCGCTTGCCGAGCGCCCATTCCGACAGGTTCGGACCGATCACGGCTGCGCCCCGCCGGGCGCCGCCTCACCGGGCTTTGCGAACGTCGGCTTCGCCTGTTCGAAGCGCACCTTCTGGCCGGGATGCAGCGCGTGCACGCCGGCGGTCACCACGATGTCGCCCTGCTCCAGCCCCGAGGCCACCATCACGCTGGACGGGCTCGACGACTGCACCGCGATCTGGCGCATCGACACCGTGTGTGCCTTCGGATCCACCACCCACACCGCCGTGCGGCCACCCGAACGCATCACCGCGGCCGCCGGCACTTCGATGCCGAGCACGGCGTCGAGCTTGATGCGGCCGGTGACGGTGCTGCCCATTCGCATCGCGGCCGGCGGGTCGATCAATCCGACCTTCACGCGGAACGTGTTCGTGACGGGGTCGGCGCGCGGCGCGACCTCGCGCACGCGCCCGCGCGCGGTGATGCGCGGGTCGGCGGTCAGCATGACGAGCACGTCGGTGTCGGCCGGCGTGCTCTCCTTTACCGCGGCGGGGACGTCGAACGCCGCGTCGCGCCCGCCTTCGCGCGCCACCTGCACGATCATCTGGCCTGCGGCCACGACCTCGCCGGGTTCCGCGCCCTGCGCCGTCACCACGCCGGCCACATCGGAACTCAGGCGTGTGTAGCTCAGCCGATTGTTCGCGAGGTTGACCTGCGCCTGCGCCGATTCGGCCTGCGCCTGCGCGGCCTTGCGGCTGGACTGCGCCTGGTCAAACAAGGCGCGCGACACCGCATCCTGCGCGACCAAGCCGCGCATCCGGATGAAGTTGTTCTCCGCTTCCACCATCTGCGCCTGCGCGCCGGACTGCTGCGCGCGTGCCGACTGCAGCGCGCTTTCCTCATCCTGCGTGTCCAGGCGCGCGACGAGCTGCCCGCGCCGCACGTGATCGCCCACGCTAACCAGGCGATCGGTCATGCGCCCGGAAATGCGGAACGACAGGTTGATCTCGCTCTGCGGCTGCACGCTGCCGATGAGGGTGACGGTGTCGCCGCTGAGCCGCTTGTCGGTGATCATGACGCGGACCGGGCGGACTTCCTGCGCCTCCTCGTCGTCGCCACGTCCGCACGCCGCCAGCGCGAGCACGGCCAGTGCTGCGGCCAGCATGCAACCGTTGCGGGAACGCCGGAAGGCTCGGATGGAAGGCACGGCGTCGACTCCCTCTCGATGGACCGGCGCACGTCGGTTCCGCCGCTCGCGAACGCGGGCCCGGTCGCCTTCTGACGGCGATTGGCGCCAGCAGGGCGGCCTAGAACTCCACCGGATCGCGGATGATCGGACAGGTCATGCAGTGGCCGCCGCCACGGCCGCGTCCGAGTTCGGCACCGACGATCGTGATGACCTCGACGCCTTCCTTGCGCAGCAGCGTGTTCGTGTAGGTGTTGCGGTCGTAGGCGTAGACCACGCCGGGCGCGGCGCAGACCAGGTTCGCGCCGCTGTCCCACTGCGTACGCTCCTGCTGGTACGCGGTGCCGCCCGTCTCGACGACGCGCAGCTTCTTCAGTCCCAGCGCGTCGCCGACGACATCGACGAAGGGCTTTTCCTCGCGATGGAGTTCGACGCCGCTTTCATGGCTGCTGGGCCGATACGAATACGTACGCACCTGGTTGATGAACTCCGGCGCGAGCAGGCACAGGTCGCGATCGGCGAAGGTGAACACGGTGTCCAGGTGCATGGCCGTGCGCATCTTGGGAATCACGGCGACGATCACGCGTTCGGCGGCCTTCTTCTCGAACAGCGCCGCCGCAAGCTGGCTGATCGCCTGTCGTGACGTGCGTTCGCTCATGCCGATAAGCACGTTGCCCTTGCCGATGGGCATGACGTCGCCGCCTTCCAGCGTCGCCAGGCCGTGATCCTTCGTGGGATCGCCCCACCACACGTTCACCTTGCCGGCGAAATCCGGATGAAACTTGTAGATCGACGTGGTGAGGATGGTTTCCTCGTGGCGCGCCGGCCAGTACAGCGGATTGAGCGTCACGCCGCCGTAGATCCAGCACGTCGTGTCGCGCGTGTACAAGGTGTTGGGCAGCGGCTGCAGCAGGTATTCGGTCTCGCCCGCCGCTTCGCGGATGACTTTCAGCGCATCGCCACCGATGGACTCGGGAAATTCCTCGGTCGACAGCCCGCCGATCAGCGTTTCGGCGAGGTCGCGCGGCGTGAGGCCTTCGAGGTAGCTGCGGATCTCGCTGATCAACCCAAGGCCGACCTGGTCGGGCACCACCTGGTTGTCGATGATCCACTTCTTCGCTTCGGGAATGGCGACGGTTTCGGCGAGCAGGTTGTGCATTTCGACCACGTCGATCCCGCGGTCGCGCATCTTGTTGACGAAGTCGAAGTGGTCGCGCTTGGCGTTGTCCACCCACAGCACGTCGTCGAACAGCAGCCGGTCGCAGTTGGTAGGCGTGAGCCGCTGGTGCGCGCGGCCTGGCGCGCACACCATCACTTTGCGCAGCGTGCCCACCTCGGAATGGACGCCAAACTTGCCGTCGGATGCCGTCGCCATGTCGTGCTCCCGCTCGCTAGATGGTGATGTAGCCGGTAACCAGCCACCAGATGCCCACCACGGCGCCGATCGCCGCGAGGACGAAGATGATCCAGTCCGAAGTACGCGAGAACACCGGAAGGCCCTGTTCGCGGCGTGCCCACACATACAGCGCCGTACCCGGCGCATAGAGCACCGCCGACAGCACGATGAACTTCATGCCCCCGGCGTACAGCAGGAATATCGTGTAGACAGTCGCGAGCGCCGCGATTATGACGTCGCGCCTGTGGTCCTTCGGATCGCGTTCGTAGGTTTCGCCTCGACGCGTGAGCATCAGCCCGTAGCCCGCCACCAGCAGGAACGGGATCAGCGCCATCGCGCTGGTCAGGTTCAGCATCAGGCTGAAGGCATCGCGCGACCAGTACGTGGTGATGACGATGACCTGGATGACGATGCTTGTCGCCCACAACGCGACGTCCGGCACCTTGTTGGCGTTCTCGCGCGCGAAGATCTTCGGCATGTCGCGCGTCTTTGCAGCGGTGAACATCACCTCGGCGCAGATTAGCGACCACGCCAGGTACGCGCCCAGCACCGACACCAGCAGGCCGACGCTGACGAAGATCGCGCCCCACTGGCCGACCACCGCTTCCAGCACCGTCGCCATCGACGGCTGACGCATGCCCGCCACTTCGGCGCGTTCGATCACCGCGTACGGCAGCAGCGTCACCAGCACCATGAGCGTGGTGACGGAAATGAAACCGGTGATGGTCGCGGCGCCGACGTCCTCGCGCTTCTTGGCGTAACGCGAATAGACGCTCGCGCCCTCGATGCCGAGGAACACGAACACCGTCACCAGCATCGTCGCGCGCACCTGTTCGAAGATGCCGCCTTCCAGCCCGCCTCCGTAGAAGTTGAACTGGAACAGGTCCATCTTGAACGCGAACGCGAGGATGACGATGAAGACCAGGATCGGGATGATCTTGGCGATCGTCACGACCTGATTGATGAAGGCGGCCTGCTGCACGCCGCGCAGGATCATGAAGTGGAACAGCCAGATGCCGACGGAAGCCACCACGATCGCCACGACCGTGTTGCCGTCGCCGAACACCGGGAAGAATGCGCCGAGCGTCGACTTGATCAGCACCCAGTACGACACGTTGCCGATGCAGCTACCGATCCAGTAGCCGAATGCGGAGAGGAAACCCGGATAGTCGCCGAAGCCTTCCTTCGCATAGGCGAACACGCCGGCATCGAGATTCGGCTTGCGTTCGGCGAGGAACTGGAACACGCGCGCCAGCATGTACATGCCGGTGCCGGCGATGAGCCAGGCGATGATCGCGCCGAGTGGTCCAGTGGCGCCGGCAAAGGTTCGCGGCAGCGAGAAGATGCCTGCGCCTACCATTCCGCCGACCACCATCGCGGTCAGCTGCATGCGGGACATCTTCGGGTCGGACGTCGACATGTCAGTGCCAGTCCTTTGCGCGCGTCGGCGAACCATGCTTCAGGTTGCGTAACGTGTTTGTGAAGGCGGTGCGAGCAAATCCGCCTGTTTAACGGGCTGTGTCCGCTGATTTGTCACACATCGATCACGCAGCCTTCGCGTGTCGTTTCCGCGAGCGGTGCTAACGCCACTCGCGGCGACTCAGATGACGAGGCGGCCCGTCGCCAACGAGAAGAGCGCAACGACGGCGGCGAGCGCCAGGATCGCGAAAAGCACCGCCTCGCCTCGCCGGAACACCGATGCGTGCCGCTGTTCGCGCCGCGAAATCACGAACAGGATCGTGCCCGGCGCATAGAGCAGCGCCGAGAGCAACAGGTATTTCGTACCGCCGAAGACGAGCATGGATGCCGCGTACAGCGTCGCGATCGCGCCGAACACCAGTGCCGAGCGGCGTCGCGATTCCTCTTCGGGCGTGTATGCCTCCCCGCGCCACGCGAGTTTGAAGCCGTAGGCCGCGACCAGCAGGTACGGCACCAGCGTCATCGCGCTGGTCATCTTCAGCGCCAGGATGAAGGCGTACTCGGCGAACCACGTCACCAGCAGGAACAGTTGGATGAGACCGTTGGTGAGCCACAACGCGGCGGCCGGTACGCCGCGCGCGTTCTCGCGTGCCAGCACCGACGGCATCGTGTTGTCGCGAGCCGCCGAATGCAGGACTTCCGCTGCGAGCAACGACCATGACAGGTAGTTCCCGAGCACCGAGATCAGCAGGCCGATGCTGACGAACACCTTGCCCCACGGCCCGACGACCGCTTCCATCACGCCCGCCATCGACGGTGTCGCCAGCGCCGCGAGCTCCGGCCGCAACAGCACGCCGTAGGAGAACATCGTCACCATCACCAGCAGGCACAGCACGCCGAGGAAGCCGAGCACGGTCGCGAGTCCCACATCCTCGCGCCGCCTCGCATAACGCGAATACACGCTGGCGCCTTCGATCCCGACGAAGACGAACACCGTCACCAGCATCGTCGCACGCACCTGCCCGGCGACGCTGGACAGGCTCGCAGGCTCCCCGCCCCACAGGTTCGCCGCGAACACGTCGCGCTTCATTCCGACGGCGGCGACGAAGAGGAACGTCGCAATGGGGACGAGCTTCGCGATGGTGGCGATGGTGTTGATCGCCGCGGCTTCGCGGATGCCGCGCAGGATCAGGAAATGCACGCCCCACAGCAGCAGCGATGCGGAGAGGATCGCGAGCGCCGTGGTGCCATCGCCGAAGGCAGGCACGAATTGCCCGATCGTCGCCTTGATCAGCACCAGGCAGGCCACGTCCGCCAGGCAGCAGCCGATCCAGTAACCCGCCGCCGAGACGAAGCCCGCGTAATCGCCGAAGCCGGCCTTCGCGTAGGCATAGATGCCCGAATCCAGGTCCGGGCGGCGCATCGACAGGTTCTGGAAGACCAGCGCCAGCATCAACATGCCGGTGCCGGCGATGAGCCACGCGATCATCGCGCCGACGCCGCCGGTCGTGCGCGCGAAGGCCGCCGGCAACGCGAAGATGCCCGAGCCGATCATCGAGCCGACCACGAGCGAGATCAGCGCGACGAACGAAAGCGTCTGTTTCTGCGGGGCGCTCATGGCTGCGGCCCACTGCGCGCATTGGCGACGCCGGATGCGGACGGTCGCGATCTCGTCGGATCAGTCGTCATGACACAACCCGTGGAGCGTCGATGGGACGCAACGGGCGACGATGGGCCCGTCCGCGTCACGGAGGGATGAAATCGCACCGCCCATGCGGGGCCGTGCCCTCACCCGTCTGGGTGGCTAGGCGCCTGGCCGCGGTCGTTCCCGCACCACGCCCGCCGCGCTACCCTCATCGCTCCCACCCACTTCCGGAGCGCGCCATGGCACTGAAGGACATTCTTCCCGGCAAGCTCGGATTCGGCACGGCGCCGCTGGGCAACATGTTCCGCGACATCCCGGAGGAGGAAGCACGGGCGACCGTCGAGGCGGCATGGGCCGACGGCATCCGCTACTTCGATACGGCGCCCTTCTATGGCGCAGGCCTGGCGGAGATCCGCCTCGGCGAAGCGCTGGGCGATCGGCCGCGCAAGGAGTACGTGGTCAGCACCAAAGTCGGACGGCTGATCCTGGACGAGGTCGAAGACGTCAGCGCCCGCGACCTGGGCGAGAAAGGCGACGTGTTCAAGTACGGCCGCCCAAACCGGATCGTCAACGACTATTCGGAAGACGCGACGCTCCGCTCCATCGAAGGCAGCCTGGAGCGGCTGAAGACGGATCGCGTCGAAGTCGTGTGGGTCCACGACGTGGCGCAGGATTTCTACGGCGACGAATGGCTCGGCGTGTTCGAGAGCGCGCGCAAGGGCGCGTTCAAGGCGCTGGATCGCCTGCGCGACGAAGGCGTCATCAAGGCGTGGGGCCTCGGCGTCAACCGGGTGGAACCGATCGAGTTGCTGCTCGATCTGGACACGCCGCGGCCCGATGGTTTCCTGCTTGCGGGCCGCTACACGCTGCTCGATCACTCGCGGGCGCTGCAGCGCGTGATGCCGCGCGTCGCCGAGCGCGGGCTCGGCATCGTCGTCGGCGGTCCGTACAGTTCCGGCGCGCTGGTCGGTGGTCCGAACTTCGAATACGCGCCCGCGACGCCCGCCATCCTGGAGAAGGTGGCGAGGATCAAGTCCATCGCCGACCAGCACGGCGTCAGCATGAAGGCGGCGGGATTGCAGTTCGCGCTCGCGAATCCCGCCGTCGTCGCCGTGATTCCCGGCGCGAGCAAACCGGGGCGCGTGGAAGAGGATCGCGCCGCGCTTCAGGAAACCGTGCCGAAGGCGTTCTGGCGTGAACTGCGCGAGGCGCGGCTGGTCGATCCCGCGGCGCCGCTTCCGTTCGGGGTCTGACGCGCGCCCGCCTGCGTCATCCGCGCTAGACTCGAACCTGCACGGGCGGCCGTGATCGCCTGCGATTCAGTGGCGGGGAGGATCGAGCTTGGAACAGCAGATCGCCGTACCGACGTCCCGCGAACAACTGTGGGCCCTGCTCGCCGAAGCGGCCGAGATCGAGCACCACCTGATGTGCTGCTACCTCTACGCAGCCTTCAGCCTCAAGGAAAGCGTCGACGAAGACCTCTCGGCCGCCGAACTCGACGCCGTCGAACGCTGGCGCCGCGAGATCCTCTCCGTTTCCGTCGAGGAAATGGGCCATCTCGCCATCGTCTGCAACATCCTGTCGGCGCTCGGCGCACCGGCGCACCTGGTCCACCAGAACTTCCCGATACCGCCCGGCTATCACCCCGCCGGCGTGGTCGTGAAGCTCGCGCCATTCAACCGGCAGACGCTGGCGCATTTCGTGTTCCTGGAACGGCCCGACGATGCGGACGTGCAGGACGGTGAGGGCTTCGAGCCGCCGCAGCGCTATTCACGCGCATTGGGCATGGATCGCCTGATGACCGCGTGCACCGATTACGACACCGTGGGCGAGCTGTATCGCTCGATCTCGGCCGGCCTGCGCGGGCTGAGCGATGCGATGGGCGAGCGGCGCCTGTTCGTGGGCAATCCCGAGCACCAGCTCAATGCCGACACCGCGCGGCTGCCGGGCCTGAAGACCGTGCGCTGCCTGAAAACCGCGCTGGAAGCGATCGACGCGATCGTGCGCCAGGGCGAAGGTGCCGACGCGGGGAGCGAGGACTCGCATTACCAGCGCTTCCTGCGCATCGGTCGCGAATTCGATGCGTTGCTGGCGGCGCGGCCCACTTTCCGCCCGGCGCGGATGAACGCCCACAACCCGGTGATGCGCCCGCCGCCGACACCCGAAGGCCGGCTCTGGGTCAGCGAGGAACCCGCTGCCGCGCTGCTGGACCTCGGCAACGCGCTGTACAACCACTGTCTGCGTTGTGTGTCGCTGGCCTATGGCGACGTCGGCCGCGACGCGCAGGTCGCGCTCGTATCGGCCGGCGTCGACCTGATGCACCTGCTGACGCCGGTGGCGACACGGCTCGGCGTGCTTCCCGCGAATCCGAGCCTGCCCGAAGCCACGGCTGGCCTGAGCTTCGCCACCATCCGCTCTTCCGCGGCCTTGATGGGCGAAGCGGGAAGCGTCGACATCCTGGTCGAGAGGCTGCGCGAGATCGGCGACCGCTGCGCGCTCCTCGCGCAGCGCTTCCCCGGCGAAGCGGCGCTGCTCGACGCCACGCGGGCCGGCACCGAGCGTCTCGCCAACCGGCTCACGGCGCAGGCCGATCGATGCCGGCGCGAGGAAGCGGCGATGTTCGCCACCGGCGTGGCCAGCCAGCCCGATCCCGTGCCCGCACCCGTTCTCGACGAAGCGCCGCAACCGCAAGCGCTCGACGACGGCGCCGAACTCATCCCGGGCGCCGATCTCGACATCGTCTACAACGGCACACGCTGCATCCACGCGCGGCATTGCGTGCTCGGCCTGCCTGGCGTGTTCCGCGCGAATACGCCGGGCGCGTGGATCCATCCCGACGCGGCGACGACCGAAGCGCTGGTCACCGTCGCGCACATGTGCCCGTCGGGCGCCATCGCCTATCGCCGGCATGATGGTGGCGACGAGGAGGCCGCGCCCGCGGTCAACCTGATCCAGCTTCGCGAGAACGGCCCGCTCGGCGTGCGCGCGCGCATCGTGCTCGACGGCGTCCCCATCGGCATGCGCGCGGTGCTGTGCCGTTGCGGCGCCTCGAAGCACAAACCCTTCTGCGACGGTAGCCACAACGACATCCACTTCGAGGCGACGGGCGAACCGGCGAGCGTGGAATCGCAGCCGCTGCCGGTCCGCGACGGTGAGTTGAACATCGATCCGGAAGTCAACGGGCCGCTCGTGGTGAGCGGAAACGTCGAGATCTGCTGCGGCACCGGCCGCACGATCAACCGCGTCACCTCCGCGCGGCTGTGCCGCTGCGGCGGCTCGTCGAACAAGCCGTTCTGCGACAACACGCATCGGCGGAACGGATTCCGGAGCTGAGGTTGCGGGACGAAACGAACGTCCGATTTCAATCGTCGCCGGGCAATGGCGAGGACTCCGGCGCAAGCGCGACGACGTGCTCGATGCCCTGCCGGAACATCTTCGCGTAGGGGCAGATGCGCTCGGTATTGCGGATGAGTTCCGCCGCGAACCCCCGATCGATGCCGGGCAGATGCACGTCGATTCGCGCTGAAAGCAGGAACAGGCCATCGACGGGATCGCGCGAGAAGTTCACCGCGACGTCGAGCCGTGCATCGACCAGCTTCACGCCTGCCCGCATCGCGAGCAGCGTCATCGCGCCGTGGAAGCACGATGCGTACGCCGCGGCGAGCAGTTGTTCGGGATTGGTGCCGCCGCCCTCGCCGCCCAATGTGCCGGGAAGACGCAGGTCGACCTCCAGTGCGCCGTCATCGGATCGCACCACGCCTGAGGCGCGACCGTGTCCGGCTTCGCCACCCGTCACGCTGACGCGCCCGGTGTACAGCGTCTGCTCGTCGCGTCCGTAATAGCGGTCTAGCCACTCCGGCGACGGCGGTTTCAACGATGACATGCGCGCCTCCGAAAGTGCTTCCTGTCCGCCGTCTCGCCGTGTCGCTGATCGGTTTCCGCGGAGACGCCGCGCCGACATGGGTTCGTCCCGTGCACGAACGGATGGAAAGTGCACGCCCCGTTACAGCATCCTCGACAAGCTGACATCCGTCATCTCCGTCACGGCGGACAGGAAGCATTCGACGCAGTCAATCGCGCACCGCACGAGGTGTCGATCGCCGTCATCGACCACGCAGCGCCGACTCCTCGTTGCGGCACGATAGGCCCGCCCCTCCTGGCCGGGTAGGCATGTCGACGGATACCTCGCGTTGCCCGGGCGGCAACAATGCGCGGGGCTTATCATCCTCCGGCCCCCATCGAACCGCGCCATGACGACACACGACAGACCCCACGTCCTGATCTGCACCGCCAAGGACCAGGACGACTGGCGCAGCGCGCTGGCGCAGTGCCTGCCGGACGCAACGCTGCATGTCGGCATCGACGCGCCACCGTGCGATTACGCCGTCGTCTGGAAGCCGCCGTACGCGCTGTTCGAACGCCAGACGAAACTGAAGGCCATCTTCTCGCTGGGCGCGGGCGTGAACGCGCTGGTGGCGATGCCGTTCCTGCCGCGCGACGTTCCGCTCGTCCGCATGGAAGACGGCGGCATGGCAGAACAGCTGGTCGAGTACGCGCTGTACGTGGCGCTGCGACGGCTTCGCCGGTTCGCCGCGTACGAACGCGACCAGCGGGCGCAGCGATGGTCGCCACGTCCGGCGCGTGCCCGCCACGAACTCCGCGTCGGCGTGCTCGGCCTGGGCGCGCTCGGCGAGAAGGTCGCACGAGCGCTCGCCGATTTCGGATTCACCGTCACGGGCTGGAGCCGGACGCCAAAGGACATCGCGGGCATCGCGACCGGACACGGTTCCGACGGACTCGACCGTGTGCTCGCGCGCAGCGCGCTCGCGGTGATCCTGCTGCCGCTGACCGACGCGACGCGCGGCATTCTCGACACCGAACGCCTGCGGATGCTGCCCGCGGGTGCGTCCATCGCGAACCTCTCGCGCGGCGAAGTCCTCGACGACGTGGCGCTGCTCGCACTGCTCGACGCGAACCACATCGACGAGGCGCACCTGGACGTGTTCGCGCAGGAACCGCTGCCTGTCGACCATCCGTACTGGCGGCATCCTCGCGTGCACATGACGCCGCACATCGCGGCGTTGACCGATCCGCTCGTCGCGGCGCGCGAGGTCGCCGACAAGATCCGACGCCTGGAAGCCGGCCTGTCCATCACCGGCGTCGTGGATTTCGAACGGCAGTACTGAGTTGTGTAGCGCCCCGAAGCCTCGGGCGCATTGTTTACGAAGAAGTTACGCGCGCGTCCAGCCCGGGAATGGAGGCTTTACGCAGCGCGGATCGAGACTTTCGCCGTGGCCACGATGGCCTCGCGAACGTAGCGAACCATGACTTTCCAACCGATCTTCCTCCGCGCAGCGGCCGTCGGCGTCTGCGCCGTCCTCGCGGGTTTCAGTAACGCTCGCGCGGCGACCTTGAGCGGGAACGCCGCGCTCACCAGCGATTACGTCTGGCGCGGCACCACGCAGACGCAGGGCGACCCCGCCGTGCAGGCCGGCTTCAAGTTGGCCGGCGACAACGGCTGGTACGCCTCGGCATGGGGCTCCAACGTCGAGTTCGCACCGGAATTCCACGCCAGCAGCGAACTGGATTTCACCGCGGGCTGGAGCGGCGCGCTCAGCGACACGCTCGCCCTCGACATCAACGCCCTGCACTATCGCTATCCGTCGACGGCCACCGACCTCAACTGGACGGAACTCAACGGCACGCTGACGGTCGACGCGCGCTACTGGCTGTCGCTGGGCTACTCGCCCGAAGCACTGGGCAGCGATGACGCCGGCACATACGCGCAGCTCGGCGCACGCTTCCCGGTCAACAATGCCTTCCGCGTCGAGGCGGCGGCGGGCTACTACTTCCTCGACGATGTCTACGACGAGCGCTACGCGCACGGGCAGCTCAGCGCGATCTGGACCGTCAACGCCGCCTCGCAACCGGTCGAACTGCGCGTCACCGCGCATGGCACCGATTCGGGCGCGAAGCGGATATTCGGCGACAACGCTGCCGGCAGCCGCATCGAGGCCGCCGTGCAGGCGTCCTTCTGACAGGAGCACGCACATGCCCGCCTGGCTCGCCTTCGTCTGCGGCATCGCGGTGGTTCTCGCTTCCGCGTACCTACTCTACGTGATCCTTCGCCCCGAAGACTTCTGACCTCTCCTCCCCCTGCATGCAGGGGGAGGTTGGGAGGGGGTCGTGAGGCGCGCATGCGCCGAACTCGCCGCCACGCGGCTCGCGACCCCTCCCCAACCCTCCCCTGCATTGCAGGGGAGGGAGTTACCAACGCGGGAACGCCCATGACCGAAATCCTCCTTCTCTTCCTGCTCGCCGTCGGCCTCGGTTGGCCGCTCGGCCTTTACCTCGCGCGCGTGATGCGCGGCGGACCCGCACCGCTGGACGCGGTCTTCCTTCCCGTCGAACGTGCGCTGTATCGCGTGCTGGGCACCGACGCCTCGCGCGGCATGAGCTGGCGCGGTTACGCAAAAGCATTCGCGCTAAGCAACCTCGTCGTCGGCGTTTTCGTCTGGGTGCAGTTCATGACGCAGGCGTGGCTGCCGCTCAATCGCGACGGCATTCCCAACCTGCGCTGGGACACCGCGCTGCACACGATGGTGTCGTTCCTCACCAACACCAACCAGCAGCATTACTCGGGCCAGGCGCAGCTCAGCTATCTCTCGCAGATGGCCGGCATTGTCGGTCTGCAGGTGGTGACGCCGATGATGGGGTTGGCGGTGGCGGTGGCCACGTTGAGGGGATTGTTCGCATCGCGCGCCGAACCGCAGTCGTCCGGCATCAAGAACGATGCAGACCGCGACCTCGGCAACTACTGGGCCGACGTCACGCGCGCCACGGTGCGTTTCATGCTCCCGCTATGCCTGCTGTGGTCGGCGCTGCTGACGTGGCAAGGCGTGCCGGCGACGCTCGAAGGCGGTCCCACGATCGCGCCGATCGATGCAAGCGCGGAACTGAAGGAACAGAAGATCCCCCTCGGCCCCGTCTCGCCGATGGTCGCGGCCAAGCAGCTCGGTTCAAACGGCGGCGGCTGGTACGGGCCGAACAGCGCCGTCGCGCTGGAAAATCCGACGCCGCTGTCGAACCTGATCGAAATGCTCGGCATCGTGCTGATCCCGATCGCGATCACCTTCATGGTCGGCCCGCTGGTCGGACGCCGCCGCCTCACTGCGTTGGTCTTCGGCACGATGCTGCTGATGTCCGCCGCATCGACGGGTTTGTCGATGTGGTCCGAGGCGCATTCGGCCACGGCAGGCGATGCCGCCGTCATGGAAGGCAAGGAAGTGCGCCTCGGCGTGTCGTCGTCGGCGTTGTGGTCGGCAATGACCACGCAGGTGAACAACGGCTCGGTCAACGCGATGCACGACTCCATGGCACCACTGACCGGGGGCGTGGCGATGGTCAACATGCTGGTGAATGCGATCTGGGGTGGCGTCGGCTGCGGGTTGCAGCAGTTCATCGTGTACCTGCTGCTCAGCGTATTCCTCGCCGGCCTCATGACAGGGCGCACGCCGGAGTTGTTCGGCCGCAAGATCGAAGCGCCGGAGGTGCGTCTGCTCGCGCTGCTGATCCTGCTGCAGCCGCTCGTCGTGCTGGGCTTCACCGCGGTCACCCTCGCCTTCCCGTCGATCACCGGCAATTCGAACCCGTCCTTCCACGGCATCAGCCAGGTGTTCTACGAGTACACCTCGGCGTTCGCCAACAACGGTTCGGGTTTCGAGGGACTGGGCGATGCGACCTATTGGTGGAACCTGAGCTGCGCGCTGGTGCTCGCACTCGGCCGCTTCCCCGCGTTGATCGTCCCGCTCGCCATCGCCGGCCTGCTGGCGCGCAAGCGCGTCGCCCCGGAAGGCCGCGGCACGCTGCACGTGGAAACGCCGACCTTCGCGCTGACGCTCGTCGCGGTGGTGGTGATCCTCACGATCCTGCAATTCACGCCCGCGCTGGTGCTCGGCCCGATCGCCGACCACCTGACGCTAGTGCGGTAATTCACTCGGAACATGACGATGAACGACATCACCCAACCCCTGCCCGCCACGCGCCGCAACCCGGCGATGTTCGACGGTGCCTCGATACGCGCCGCGCTGCTAGATGCATTCCGCAAACTGGCGCCGCGACAGGCGCTGAAGAGTCCGATCATCGCGATCGTCCTCCTCGGCACGCTGCTGTCGGCGCTGATCACGATCGCGACGCCGGGCAATCCTGCATTCGGCATCGCCGTCACGCTGATCCTGTTCGTGACGGTGTTGTTCGCGAACTTCGCCGAGGCCATCGCCGAAGCGCGCGGCCGCGGCCAGGCGGCCTCGCTGCGCGCGGCGAGGCGCGATCTCGTTGCACGTCGGCTCAACGGCCGCACCCGCGCCGGCGGCGAAGTGCGCGTGGCGGCCGCGGCGCTCAAGCCGGGCGATTACGTGATCGTCTCGGCCGGCGAGTTCGTGCCGGCCGACGGCGAGATCGTCGAAGGCGTCGCCACGATCAACGAAGCCGCCGTCACCGGCGAATCCGCGCCGGTGCTCCGCGAGGCCGGCACCGACCGCTCCGGCGTCATCGGCGGCACGAAGGTGCTGTCGGACGAGATCCTCGTGCAGGTGAGCGCGGAAGCCGGGCACAGCTTCCTCGATCGCATGATCGCGCTGGTCGAAGGCGCCAACCGCCAGAAGACGCCCAACGAGATCGCACTCACGATGTTGCTGGCCGCGATGACGCTGACCTTCCTCATCGTGGTCGCGACGTTGCCGGCGCTGGCGGGCTTCGTCGGCGCGACGCTCGATCCGCTGCTGCTCATCGCGCTGCTGGTGTGCCTGATTCCGACCACCATCGGCGGCCTGCTGCCCGCCATCGGCATCGCCGGCATGAACCGCGCGCTGGCGGCGAACGTCCTGGCGAAATCCGGCAAGGCGGTCGAAGTGGCCGGCGACGTCGACGTGCTGCTGCTCGACAAGACCGGCACGATCACCTACGGCGACCGGCAGGCGACCGCGTTCCACCCCGTCGCCGGCGTGGATGCCGAACAGCTGCGCGATGCCGCGATGCTGTCCTCGCTTGCGGACCCGACGCCGGAAGGCAAGTCGATCGTGAAGCTCGCGCGCGAACAGGGCACGGCGCTGCAGGATCCCGCGAACGCGCGCTTCGTCGCGTTCACCGCGCAGACGCGCATGTCCGGCGTGGACCTGCCGGGCGCGAACGACACGCGCGTGATCCGCAAGGGCGCGGGCGACGCCATCGAACGCCATGTCGCGGCAATGGGCGGCATCGTCCCCGCCGAGCTTCGCGGCCGCATCGAACAGGTCGCGCGCGGCGGCGCCACGCCGCTGGTGGTGAGCGAAGGCCGGCACGTGCTCGGCGTGATCGAACTCGGCGACGTGGTGAAGCACGGCGTGAAGGAGCGCTTCGCCCGGCTGCGCGCGATGGGCATCCGCACGGTGATGATCACCGGCGACAACCCGCTCACCGCGGCGGCGATCGCGGCCGAAGCCGGCGTCGACGACTACATCGCCGAAGCGCGGCCGGAGGACAAGCTCGCCCGCATCCGCGCCGAACAGGCCGGTGGCCGGCTCATCGCGATGGTCGGCGACGGCACCAACGACGCGCCCGCACTCGCGCAGGCCGATGTCGGCCTTGCGATGAACTCCGGCACGCAGGCGGCCAAGGAAGCCGGCAACATGGTCGATCTCGACAGCGACCCGGCCAAGCTGCTCGCGGTGGTCGAAGTCGGCAAGCAGCAGCTGATCACGCGCGGCGCGCTGACGACGTTCTCGCTCGCCAACGATGTGTCGAAGTATTTCGCGATCCTGCCCGCGCTGTTCGCCACGGCCATTCCGCAGATGGCCGCGCTGAACGTCATGGCGTTGTCGAGCCCGCGCAACGCCGTGCTTGCCGCATTGATCTTCAACGCGATGGTGATACCCGCGCTGATTCCGCTTGCGCTGAAGGGCGTGCGCTTCAAACCCGCGAGCGCCGTCGTGCTGCTGCGCCGGAACATGCTGGTGTACGGCGTCGGCGGCGTGCTGCTGCCGTTCGCCGGCATCAAGGTGATCGACATGGCGCTGGTCGCGCTGGGTTTCTGACGCACATCACGCTAGACAGCCCCTCTCCCGCGCGCGGGAGAGGGGTTGGGGTGAGGGCCGGAGAAGCCACCGGGCCCGCATTCGCCATCTTCCTGAAGGACACGAAATGAACGTCCCCGCTATCCAAATGCCGATCACTGCCAAGACACGCGCACCACAGCACACGCTGGACGACCGCACCGCCCTGCGCCCCAGCCTCGCCTTCGCCGCCGTCACCCTGCTCGGCTTCGGCTTCCTCTACTCGCTCGCCGGCACCGGCATCGGGCGCGTGCTGTTCCCTTACCAGGCGGCCGGCAGCCTCGTCGTGGTCGACGGCACGCCGCGCGGCTCCGCCCTGGTCGCCCAGCCCTTCGTCGATGCGCGCTACTTCCAGCCGCGCCCGTCGGCCGGCAACTACGACCCGATGGCCGCCGCCGGCGGCAACCTCGCGCGCAGCAATCCCGACCTCCGCGAGCGCATGGCGACGCTGCGTCAGCAGGTCGCGCAGCGCGACGGCATCTCGCCCGATGAGGTTCCCGCCGAACTGGTGACGATGTCCGGCAGCGGCATGGACCCGCATCTGTCGCCGCAGGGCGCTCGGGTGCAGATCGCGCGGGTGGCAAAGGCGCGCGGGTTGAACGAAGCCGACGTCGCCGCGCTGGTCGCCGAACATACCGAGCCGGCGACATTCGGCGCCCTTGGCGAGCCGCGCGTCAATGTGCTCGAACTGAACCTCGCGTTCGACGCGAAACGCTGACGCCCGCTTCGGCCACAATAGCCACATGACCGATTCCAGCCGCGAGCGGCAGGCCGACGCCCTGGTCGGCGAATTGCAACGACAGGGCGCCGGGCGGCTGACGATCTTCCTCGGCGCCGCGCCCGGCGTCGGCAAGACCTACACGATGCTGGCGCGCGTGCGCGAACTGGTGCGCACCGGCACCGATGCTGCGATCGGCGTCGTCGAGACGCACGGCCGCAGCGAGACCGCGGCGCTGCTCGACGGCCTCGACGTCATCGCGCGTCGGCGCATCGACTACGCGCCTCCCGGCGGTGCGAGCCGCACGCTGGAGGAGTTCGACCTCGACGCCCTGCTCGCCCGCAAGCCCGCGCTGGCGGTGATCGACGAGCTCGCCCACCGCAACGTGCCGGGCAGCCGGCACGAACGCCGCTGGCAGGACGTGATCGAACTGCTCGACGCCGGCATCGACGTCTACACGACGATCAACATCCAGCATCTGGAAAGTCTCAACGACGTCGTGCACCGCATCACCGGCGTGCGCGTGAGCGAGACCGTGCCCGACGCCGTGTTCGACCGGCTGCGCGACATCGTGCTGGTCGACCTGCCGCCGCGCGAGCTCATCGAGCGCCTGCACCAGGGCAAGGTCTACGTGCCCGAACAGGCCGCGCATGCGCTGCAGGCGTTCTTTTCGCCGAGCAACCTCACGGCGCTGCGCGAACTGGCGATGCAGACGGCGGCCGACCGTGTCGACAGCGACCTCCGCGAAGCGCAGGCGGCACGCGGCCTGCCCGGCGTGCCGGTGCGGCGCGGCGTGATGGTGGCGATCGACGGACGTGGCGCGTCGGAGTACCTCGTGCGCGTGGCGAGACGCCTCGCCGAACGCCGCGATGCGCCGTGGACCGTGGTGACCGTGCAGTCGAGCGATGCGCCCGACGACGCACGCCAGCGCGAACTCGACAATTCGTTCGCCCTGGCCCGGCGCCTCGGCGGCGACGCACTCGTGCTGCACGGAAACAACATCGTCGATGCGCTGCTCGATCACGCGTCGCGTTCCGGCGCCAGCGCCATCGTGCTCGGCCGCACGCGCGAACGCCCCCTGGCACGCATGTTCAACCGCACGCTGACGCAGCAGCTGATCCAGCGCGGCGCGCATTACGAACTGACCATCGTGAGCACGCCCGAAGCCCGTGCACGCGCGCGACGGTCGTGGCGCGACACGGGCAGCCTGTTGAGCCGCAGCGACGCAGCGCTTGCCTTCGCCGCCGCCGCGGGCGCGACGGCGCTGGCATGGATCGCCGAACGCTGGATCGAACTGGACGACCTGTCGCTGATCTTCATCGTTGCCGTCGTGTTGGTCGCGGCGCGAACGCGCATGACGGCGGCGGTGATCGCCGCGGTGTCGTGCTTCTTCGCGTACAACTTCTTCTTCATCGAACCGCGCTTCACGCTGATGATCGGCGCGCGGCAGGGCGCGATCACGGTCGTGCTGTTCCTGGTCGCGGCGCTGGTCGCCGGGCGGCTCGCGTCGAAGCTGCGGATGCAGGTGCTCGCGCTGCGCGCGGCCAACGCGCACGCGACCGCGTTGCAGACGCTGGGACGGCAGCTGTCGACCGCCGGCGATGTCGGCGAGGTGCTTCATGCCGGTCGCGATGCGCTGCGTCGCGCGCTCGATGCCGACGTCATGCTGCAGGCCGGCGGCCAATCGCTCCACGCCGAAGCGCTGGACGAAAAGGATCGCGCCGCCGCCGACTGGGCGATGCGCCATCGCCAGCCGTCCGGCCGCTACACCGACACGCTTGCCGGATCGGGCTGGTGGTTCCTGCCGCTGGTGCTGGGCGAACGCGAGACCGGCGTGGTCGGGCTGCGATTGTCCGACGGCGCGGTGCGCATCGGCTCGGAACAGCGACGGCTCGCCGAGGCGATGACCGAGGACATCGCGCAGGCGCTCGCCCGCGCGCGGCTCGTCGCGGATCTGGAAGACGCGCGCGTCGGCAACGAAACCGAACGCCTGCGGTCGGCACTGCTGTCGTCGGTCTCGCACGACCTGCGCTCGCCGCTGGCCTCGATCATCGGCGCGGCGAGCAGCCTGGAGCACTACGGCCAGTCGATGGACGAACCCGACCGCCGCAGCCTGTTGGACACCATCCGCATCGAAGGGGAACGCCTCGACCGTTACATCCAGAACCTGCTCGACATGACGCGGCTGGGCCACGGCGGCCTGACGCTCAACCGCGACTGGATCGGCGTGGACGAGCTGGTCGGCTCGGCGGTCACGCGCCTGCAGCGCTACGAGCCGGACGCGCGTTTCGAGGTATCGATCGCGCCCGGACTCGCGCCGATCTGGGTGCATCCGGCGCTGGTCGAACAGGCGCTGTTCAACGTGCTGGAGAACGCGGCGAAGTTCTCGCCGGCTGGCGATGCCGTAACAGTGGAGGCGCGCATGGTCGACAACGCCCTGCGCATCGACGTGCGCGATCGCGGCCCGGGCATCCCGGAGGACGAACGCCGCCGCATCTTCGACATGTTCTACAGCGTCGAGCGTGGCGACCGCGGGCGGCAAGGCACCGGCCTGGGATTGGCGATCACGCAGGGCATGATCGGCGCGCACGGCGGCAGCGTCGAAGCGCTGCCGGGTGCGGATGGTCGCGGCACCACCATCCGGATTACCCTGCCCCGCGTGGAGCCCTGAGCCGCGAAACATCCGATGACCGAAACCACCGCCAACGCGCCGCGCATCCTGGTGATCGACGACGAACCGCAGATCCGCCGGTTCCTCGACATCAGCCTGCGTGCGCAAGGTTACGTGGTGGACATGGCCGACACCGGCCAGGGCGGGCTCGAAGCGCTGGCGACGCACGGTGCCGATCTGGTCATCCTCGACCTCGGCCTGCCCGATCGCGACGGCCAGCAGGTGCTGCGCGAGTTGCGCGAGTGGTCGACCGTGCCGGTGATCCTGCTGACGGTGCGCTCGCACGAAGCCGAGAAGGTCGCCGGGCTGGACGGCGGCGCCAACGATTACGTCACCAAACCCTTCGGCGCGCAGGAGCTGATGGCACGTGTGCGCGCCTTGCTGCGTACGCGAGTGGTGGCGAACGATACGCCGCCGGTGTTCGACGACGGCCAGCTGCACGTGGACCTCGTCCGCCGCGAGGTGACGCTCGGCGGCCAGCCGCTGGCACTCGCACGCAAGGAATACGCGCTGCTCGCGTTGCTGGTGCAGCACGCCGGCCGCGTGGTGACGCAACCGCAGATCCTGCGGGAACTATGGGGACCGACGCACGAGGGCGACACCCATTACCTGCGCATCCTCGTCGGCAAGCTGCGACAGAAGCTCGGCGACAATGCCGCCTCGCCGCGATGGATTGCCACCGAACCCGGCGTCGGCCTGCGCTTCATCGGTTGAGCGGCGGGCGTCCGTTCTCCAGCTCAAGGCCACTCGAAAAGCTGCGCTCCGCCCCGCTGACCGGGTCGACGAACGAAAGCCGCTTCGCCAGCAGCTGCAAGGGCGCCGAGTAATCGCCGGCCTCGCGGTGCCGCACCGCCGGATAGACCGGATCGTTCACGATCGGCGCACCGAGCGCGGCCATGTGGACGCGCAGCTGGTGTTTCCGCCCGGTGACCGGCGTGAGCGCATATCGCCAGTGGTCGCCGCCGCGGGCGATGACGTCGATGTGCGTTTCGCCGTTCGCCGGCCCGTCGACTTCCCGCATGCGGAAGAACGGCTCGCCGCGCTCGATGCGACTCGCGCGCATGCACGGAAATTCGCCACCCGGCAGCGGCGGCGCGATCGCCTCGTACTGCTTCTGCATGCGACGCTCGCGGAACAGCGCCTGGTAGTGCGCGCGACTGCCTGGATTGGTGGAGAACAGCACCAGCCCCGCGGTTTCGCGATCTATGCGATGCAAGGGCGCGAGCGCCACGTTCCCGGTTCGCCGGATCAACCGGCCCAGCAGCGTTTCGTGCACATGCGCGCCGGCAGGCACGACCGGGAGAAAGTGCGGTTTGTCCGCGACCAGCAGGTCGTCGTCGACGTGCAGCACAACTTCGTCGAACGGAATGCGCGGCTCGTCGGCCACTTCGCGGTAGTAATGGATTTCGAGCCCGACGCGATACGGCGTTTCCGGCATCACCCATCGCCCGGCGTCGTCAAGGACGCGCCCTCGCGCCATGCGCTCGAGCCATTGCGCGCGCGGTATCAACGGAAATCGCTCGCACAGGCAGTCGAGCACCGTCGCCCAGGCCCCGGCCGGCAACTGCAGCGTACTGGCGGCGAGTCCATCGATGCTGGGCGGGCGATTGCGCATGCGCGAAGTGTGTCATCCACGACACTCCTGGTGAATCCGGTCGCCTCGATCAGGTTCGCCGCACGAGAGCTCCACGCCATCGCTGCGGCCTGCATTGCACAATGCGCGCACCGCTGTGGGCCACCATCCCGACAGGAGACCGGCGACATGCCAAGCCAGATGAACCATTCCGCCCGGCCCATTCGGGTCGCACTGATCGGGTATGGCTTCGCCTCGCGGACGTTCCACGCGCCGCTGATCCGCTCCGTGTCGCGTCTGTCGCTGGCCCTGGTCGCATCGAGCCGGCCGGAAGAGGTGCGGGCTGATCTTCCTGGCATCGCGGTGGAAGGCGATCCGATGCGGGCGGTCGTCGATGCCGATGTCGACCTCGTCGTGATCGCCACGCCGAACGGCACGCACTTTGCGCTCGCGCAGGCGGCGCTGCGTGCGGGCAAGCACGTGGTGGTCGACAAGCCGCTGACGCCAAGCCTTCCCGAAGCGATCGAGCTGCTCGGGATCGCGCAGGCCGAGGGCCGCTTGTTGTCCGTCTTCCACAACCGGCGCTGGGACAGCGACTTCCTGACGGTGCGCCAAGCGATAAACGACGGGCTGGTGGGCGACGTTCGCCATTTCGAATCGCGCATCGAGCGCTTCCGCCCGCAGGTACGCGATCGCTGGCGCGAGCGGCCCGGCCCTGCGACCGGCCTGTGGTGGGACCTCGGGCCGCATCTGGTGGACCAGGTGCTGTCGCTGTTCGGTTGGCCCGACGGCGTGCAGGCGAGTTTCGCGCGACAACGCGACGGCGCGACGACGGACGATTGGGCGCACGTGGTGCTGTCCTTCGGCGCGACGCGCGCGGTGTTGCAGGTCGGGATGCTCGCGGCGATTCCCGGTGCGCGCTTCGTCGTGCACGGCACGCGCGGCTCGCTGGTGAAGGCGCAACCCGACCCGCAGGAGCCGCAGCTGATCGCAGGCGTGCGACCGGGCGATGCGCAATGGGGCATCGATCCAGGTCCGCTGCAGTGGCGAGGCGACGACGGTACGCTCCAGACGCGCCCCGCGCTGCGTGGCGACCAGTCGCGTTTCTACGCGGAACTGGCCGAGGCGATCGCAGGCGATGGTCCCAATCCGGTTCCGCCCGAAGAGGCCATCCGCGTCATGGCGATACTGCAGGCGGCCGATGATTCGGCGTCGCAAGGTCGCAGCATCGTGCCGCAGGCGCCCGGCTAGTCGCGTCGATCTAACCGTTCGCCCGGTGCCCGTAACTGAGCACGCGGGTGATCCGCCAGGCGCCGTCGCGGTTCTCCCACACGATGACGAACTCGGCGATGCCGTTGCACTTGCCTGTGTCGAACTGGCAGAAGCGATGCGTGCCCTGCTCGATCGCCCCGTAATTGCTGATCGGAAACACCTTCAGCGTGCCGGGCACGAGTTCGCGGCGGAAGTGTCCGCACACGTACTTCTGCGTGTTCTCGATCATTTCCCGCCGCGACCACGTGACGCCGCCGGCGTCGTGGTAGAACTCGACGTCGGGCGCGAAGAAGCTGGCGTGTTTTTCCAGCTGCACCGGCTTGCTGCAGGTGTTGAAGGCGTCGAACACCGCGGTATCGAGTGCCGCCACCGTGCGCGTCAGCGCTGCCTGTTGCGACTGGTCGTCCTGCGCGAGGGCCGCGCCCGGCCCCGCCATCGCGGCAAGAACGGCCACCGCCGACATGAACTTCTTCATGTGCTGCTTCCCTGGATTCGGTTGAGGTTGCGTGGGTCCACCGCCGCGCCCGGCTTTGCCGCTGCCTTACGCGGCGGCCGCCTGCGGACGCCAGCCGAGCAACCGGGCCGGCAGCATCAGCAGCGCATGCAGGAAGGCGAACAGCGCGGAGAACGTGATGCCCACGAGCCGGAACGGCAGGCAGAGCAGCCACACCAGCGGCCACAGCACCAGCGCCAGCAGCGCGAGCGGCCAGCACAGCACCAGCAGCAGGCACCAGCCCAGCAGGAGGATCAGCGTCTTCATGGCGACTCACGCAGCGATGCCGGACATCCGGCGAGCGTCAGGCTGCGACCGGGGCCAGCGACCGGCAACCGCCCTGCGACGAACCGGGGAATACGCCGACGGAACGGGGAGCCGGCGCGACGGCCGAGGGCCCGTGTGTCCGGCGAATGTCCTCGGTGCGACGAACCGGGTGCCGGCCTTTAGCCGACCGGCACGCGAGCCGAGGCCTCAGCGGATCGACAACGTGATCGTGTACGGCACCTTCTCGCCGCGACGGGCCGAGGCACGCATCTGGTAGACCTGCACGGTGTACGTGCCGGTCTTCGGCAGCTTGCCGGTCCATCCGCGATCGGCGTTGGAGCCCAGCGCGGTTGCCGCGCCCGGCGCGTCGCCCGGGGCGAAGACGTTGAAGTTCGCGTTGCTGCTGCCGGCCAGCGTTACCGTCATCGTCTGGCCCGCGCGCGCATCCAGCGTGTAGTGCACCGAGTCGTAGCCCGCGAAGCTGCCTTTCATCGTCGCGCTGCTCGCGCCCTTGGCGAACTTGACCGGAACCGTCGTGACCTTGTCGGCCGCGACGGCCGATGTCGCGGCGAAGGCGAAGGCGATGGACAGCGCGAGGGTCTGGACCGGCTTCATGGCATGGCTCCTTGTTTGAGGCTCAGGATTCGGGATCGAACATGATCTCGCGCACTTCCTGCGCGCAACGACACGATTCGGCGATCTTCGCCGCCCATCGCAACGCGTCCTCGCGCGACGCTACTTCGAGGATCGAGAACCCGCCGATGACCGGCTTGGTCTCCGGCCACGCACCGTCGGAAACCGAACCATCCGGTGCGACGACGGACGCCTGCTGGCTCATGATTCCCCCCCCGAAGATCCACACGCCGGCGGCCTTGGCTTCCCGTACCACGGCGTGCGAGGCCTCGGACACGGCTGGCAGGTCCTCCTCGGGGAAGGTCATCCATCCGTCGTCGAACGAGATCAGGTATCGCGGCATCGTTCCATCTCCTGCGTTGCGTGATCGTGAGTACGTCTAGCCTGCCGCGCCCTGATGCAGCGTGAGCCATTCGCGTGGCGAAGAACCGGTGCGCCTGCGGAACGCGCGCGAAAGCGATGGCGCGTCCGCGAAGCCAAGGTCGAGCGCAACCTGCTTCACCGATCGCCCCGCGCGCAGCAGCGAGGTAGCGACGTTGAGCTTCCAGTCCAGCGAATACGCCGCGGGCGTCGTTCCGGTCGCGGCCTTGAACGCCGCGGCGAACGCGCTGCGCGACATGCCGGCGCTGGCGGCCATGCGTTCGAGCGTCCAGTCGGCATCGGGCGCCTGGTGGACGGCGATGAGCGCCTTCGCGAGTCGCGGATCCGACAGCCCCATCATCATGCCCTGCGACACGTGCGCGTCCTCGGGATGATCGAGGATCCACCGCAGCACCTGGATCAGCACCACCTCGAACAGGCGATTGACGAGCAGCCGCGAACCGCAGCGCACGTGGTCGGATTCGGCGAACAACAGGTCTAGCGTGGCTGCGAGTCCGTCGATCTTCTCCAGCGGCAGCGCGATGAAGTCGGGCAGCGACTGCACGATCGGATTGCGTGCGCCGCCATCGAAATCAAGCGTTGCGCAGGTGAAGTCCGAACCGTCGACCGGCGGATTGACGAATTCGTGGTGCACCGCGCGCGGGAACAGCAGCAGCGTCGGTTCGCACAGGTGCGTGCGCGCCCTGTGCGGCCCCTGCCCGTGCAGCAATTCCATCTCGCCCCGGCGCAGCACATGCAGGAAGCCGCGACCGGGCTTCGCATCGAAGACCTGATGTCCGCACAGCGGGCCGGAATGGAAGAGCGAGGCCTGCACGCGAAAGCGCTCGAGCACCGGCGTGAGGCGGTCGATGGACGCGGCGCCCTCGCCCACGGGTGGCGCGGGAGCCTCGGACGAATTGCCATCTTTCAGCGACATATCGCCACCAATCGTCCCGGACGGGTTCCTAGTATGCCCGTCAACCGGCCACTCCGGACGGTCCAACCAGGAACCCCGCCATGTCCCGCATTCCCCTCGTCAATCCGAAAGACAGCACCGGCGAACGCCAGCAGCTCCTCGGCCAGATCCACTCGGCCTTCGGCGCCACCCCGAACATGTTCCGCGCCGTCGCCAACTCCACCGCCGCGCTCAAGAGCATGTGGGGCTCGTTCGCCGCACTCGGTGGCGGCGTCATCGCGCCGAAGCTCGGCGAGCAGATCGCCGTCGCCATCGCCAACCGCAACGCCTGCGAGTACTGCCTCGCCGCGCACACCGCGCTGGGTCGCAAGGCTGGCGCGAGCGGCGACGAAATGAGCGCCGCCCAGGACGGCCAGTCGCAGGATCCGAAGACGGCCGCCGCGCTGCGCTTCGCCCTGCGCGTAGTGGAAGGTCGCGGCCAGATCGAAACGGCCGACGTCGAAGCGCTGCGCGGCGAGGGTTTCAACGACGAGGAAATCGTCGAGATCCTCGCGCACGTCGCGCTGAACCTGTTCACCAACTACGTCAACGTCGCCTTCGCCGTTCCCGTCGATTTCCCGGGCGTGAAGCTGCGTTGATGCGATGCGCGCCGCTGGCCGGGAGCTCTCCCGGCCAGCCACGCGGAGAGCTCACCATGACCAGAACCTACGTCCCCATCGATTGCGAATTCCACGACGTGCTGGAAGCGGCGGCAACGCTCCGGCGGATCGTGGCGATCGACCATCTCGATGACGGAGGAAACCGGCGCGTCGTCGATGCACGCATCGCCGACCTGTTCGCACGCGACGGCGCGGAGTACATGCGCCTGGACGATGGCAGCCTCATCCGGCTCGACCGGATCGTGAGCATCGACGACGCCCAGCGCAGCGCATTCGAGCGAGCCCCTGCCTGACCGGTGCATCGCACGATCGTCGCACGATGCGGACCGTCCACGCGACGGAGGCGTCAAGGAACGCCTCTTCACCCAGGGAAACACACCCCCGTAACCACGACGCGTGTATTCGTACCTGTGCACCATGCCGATCACATAGCGGCATAGCCCTGGGCCTCCGTGCAGCTCCGCACGAGAAGGCCACCATGAATCTTCCTGCTTCTTCGTCCGACCTGGACGAAACGCACGACACGTCCGCCGATCACGAACGACTCGCCATTGCGATCGCCGAACGCCGGCAACTGGCACGGATGCTGGCCGCATCTCGACGAACTCCGCAACAGCCTCGATCGTCGCCACGCGGGCGTGGACGCGTTCAAATCGCTCGAATTGGCGCACGCGAAGCTTCCTTCGCGTTGAGGGCCGCATCTTCGACGTTGTCGAGGAGTTTGGCATCCTGCGCGTCGACCTCGTCCTCGCCGCGTACGCGCGGACGCGCCAGGCCTGCACGCTCGACGGCCATCGCAAGGCGTTGTTCCGCGCCGGATGCGTACGCGTTGAGTTGCCACGCGATGACGACCGATTGCGCGATCGTGGACCGCAATGCGGCCACGGTATGGGTCAGGTCGGTGCGACGTCGCCGGTTCTCTTCGGCGACGGCGCATAGTCGGAACACTTCGGTACCACCGGGCTCGGCCATGGCCGGATCGTACCCGGCGAAGGTGAAGGCGACGTCGTCCGTCGCGTGCATCTCGCGATGGGCCGCGGCGTTAGCCGGCTACGGTCATCTGGCCGGACGGGACTTCGGCACACGCACCCACGGCGCAAGTCCGCGCAACCATGCCGGTCGGGATGAAAGCGCGAACGCGATGGCGAGCGCCGACGCGGCCAGCGTCATCACCCAGACCAGCGTGGCCATCGAGGCGTGATCGACCGCGAGGCACAGCGCCAACGCGACCAGCAATCCCGACGCGCCCACCCATCGCAGCGCACGCGCGCTGACGGGCGACACGACATCGCCCCAGACCTGCTGCGCGTGCACCGGCATCGACAGCGCGAGCCAGCCCATGCCGGCGATGGCACTCGCGAACGCGGCCGACAACAGGCATGCGGAGAGCATCGACTCAGACATGCGCCGGCTCCGTGTCGATGCGCGGCTGCGCGATGGCGGCATTCTTCGTGAGCTTGCGCGCCATCATGGCCGCGACGGTCGCGCCGAACAGCAGGAACAGGTCCACGCCCGCCACCGGCCAGTAACCGGCCGACAGCGTCTTCAGCAGATGGTCGCCGGTGGTGATCCAGTTCAGCGCGATCGCGATCACTGCCAGCATGGCGATCGCCCAGCACTGCTCGCGCCACGCGGGATTCGCCCTGCCCTGTGCGACCGGCGCGCTGCGCAGGCCAGCGTGCACGAAGGCGAGCGCCCACGTGCCCCAGAACGCGTAGCGTTCGAAATCGCCGCGACCGGGCAGCGTTTCCGGCAGCAACCGGTTCGCGACGAGGATGCCCAGCGCGGCCAGCACCATGCCGGTGACCGTGGTGACGGCCAACGCGTCGACGATGCGCGCGCCCTGGCTGCCCTGTTGTGCGTGCTGGCGCTTGCGCTTCTCGACGAAGAACACGAAGCCGGTCGCGATGCACACCGCGCCCGCCAGACCGCCGAGCACGTACAGCCAGCGCAGCAGCCAGTGGCGGAAGTGCTGCAGGTGCAGGCCGGTGAGGAACTCGCTGACACGGCCGACGGCGCTCGCCGGTGGATCTTCGCGGATCAGCTCGCCCGTGGATGCCTTGAAGTGGATGCCGTCGCCGACCAGCGCGATGCGGTCGGTGCCTGCGCGGTAGACGCTGACGTAGCCGTTCGCATCGCCCACGTGCTGCAACACGAGGAAGCCGACGTCGCCCGCCTTGTCCTTCGCCTGCCAGCGACGCTGCGTCTCGGCGACCATGCCGTCGACCGACGCCAGGCCGGCGGCAACGCCCGCGCGTTCGTGCGGCAGCCCGGTTTCGTTCGCTTCGATCTGCGCGTGCAGCTCGTGCAGGTCGTGCAGTTGCGTGTGACCGACCGGGAAGTAGTACGTGCCGGCGAAGATCACCAGTCCGGTGAACGCGAAGAAGAAATGGAACGGCAGCGCGACCACGCCGGTGAGGTTGTGCAGATCGAGCACGCTGCGCAGCCGCGCCTTGTCGGGGCGGAAGGTGAAGAACTCGCGGAAGATCTTGCGATGCATCACCACGCCGCTCACGAGGGCGGCCAGCATCACCAGCGCGGAAAACCCGACGATCCAGAATCCGAGGTTCTTCCAGTCCAGCGTCAGGCTGTAATGCATCGGATAGAAGAACTCGCTGCCGATCTTCAGCTGGTCGTTCGACAGCACGCGGCCATCGCGCGGATCGATGGTGCCGTAGGCCCAGATTGTCTCTTCCGGATCCTTCGCGTTCGGCACTTCATAGCCGGCATACAGCGCCAGCACCGGATCGCGGTGCGTCGTGTAGGCGCTCCAGCTGACGACGGTGTCGAAACGCTGCGGCATGTCGCCATTCACGCGCGGGCGCATGGCGTCCACGGCGTCCTTCGTGGGCTGCATGCGCTCGAACGCGGGCCTGAGCACCTTGTCGTACGACGGCATGGGCTGCGGCTCGAAGCGCGTGGCCGGGTTCGACCAGCGATCGATCTCGCGATCGAACACCGACAACGCGCCGAAGAAGAACGCCGCCATCAGCACGAAGCCGAGCACCAGCCCGAACCACGTGTGCAGCCACGCCATCGATTGCCGGAAGCTGTTGAGCATGACGTTCCTCCTCAGACCAGCATCGACTGCACGAGCGATGCCGCAACGGCCATCGCCGCGCCGCCGACCAGTAGTACCGACCACACCACCGCAAGCCTTCGCGCCGCGATCGCCGACAGAAACACGACGAGATAGCCGACCAGCCCGATGACGGCGCCGCTGAACTCGGCGTCGTGGAAGTCCAGTTGCGCCGCGAACAGCAGCGCGGTGGTCAACGCCACCAGACCCCACGCGAAGGCGTAACCGCCGAGCACCGCGGCGCACACGCGCGAGGCGATGCGCAGCCGGGGCGCGATGGAAGATGCAGATGCGGCGGTCGTGCCGGACATGGCGATGGCTCCGTCCTCGTTGTGTCGCGTTTGCGTATGGCGATCAGAACCGCCAGTTCAGGCTCAGCATGTAGTTCGCCGGCGCGCCGTAGAAGCCGCTGTAGCGAAGCGTGTTGATGTACTTCTCGTCGGTGAGGTTGTTGACGTTCAAACGCACCGTCGCGTTGGGCACGAAGTCCCATGCCACGAAGCCGTTGAGCACCGCGTAGCTGTCCTGGCGCACGGTGAAGCCGTTGCTCTCGACGTTCGAGATGTCGCTCTGCCAGCGACCGCCCAGGCCGTACGACAGCGCCGTGTAGCTCGGCAGGCGCGCCATCACCATCAGGTTCGCGGTGCGGCGCGGCACCCAGCGGTACGTGTCGTCGCCGTCCTGGCCGGTCAGCTTCAGTGCGGTCGCGCCGAACACGAGGTCGACGTACTCCGACACCTTTCCGGTGACTTCGAACTCCACGCCCTTGGATTCGACGTTGACGCCGGTGTAGTAGTACTGGCCGTTCTGGTTGTAACCGGCGCCGGTGGCGAGGTTGTCCTGCTTCGCCTGGAACACGGCGAACGTCGTCAGCAGGCGCTTGTCGAGCCAGTCGGCCTTCACGCCCAGTTCGTAGTTCGTGCCCTTCGTCGGATCCAGGTAGCGGCCTTCGGCGTCGGACTGGCTCTGCGGATGGTAGATGTCCGAATAGCTGACGTAGCCGAGCACGTGCTCGTTGAAGTCGTAGGTGAGGCCGGCGTACGGGCTGGTGTGGCTTTCGGTCTGGTCGAACACGACGCCGTAGTTCACGCCCTCGCGGTGGTATTCGGCGAAGTTGAAGCCGAGCACGGCCTTGAAGCGGTCAGTGAGCGCCAGACGCGTCGCACCAAAGGCGCGCTTGAGGCGCTGGTCCAGCACGCTGTAGACCGAGCGCGCGCCCCACACCGGTTCCGGAACGGCATTGCCCGCCCACGGGAACGCGGGCATCGGGATGTAGCCGTACATGCCGTTGTCGTAAATGTCGGCGTCGAACTCGCGGTTTTCCGCCTCGCTCTTGGCCCAGCCGACGCCGAGCATCGCCTCGTGCTCGCGGCCCCACATCGCAAAACGACCATCGACGGTCGCCGTCGCCAGGTGCGAGGTCATCTCGTCGTCGCCGCGCCATGCGTAGCCATACAGGCCGAGGTTGGTGCCCGGCTCCAGGCCGGTGGCGGCGTAATCGGTGGCGTAGAACAGCTTGTCGGCGTTCTCGGTATTGCGGTAGTCGTACGACAGCTTCAGCTGCCAGTCCGAACCGAGCTGGTGCGCGTACTCGACGAACGCGTTCTGGTTGGTCGTGTCCCAGAAGGTCCAGTCCTGCGTGGTCGATGCGCTGCGCGGCCATTCGGCCTGGGTGCCATCGCTGTACATGAAGGCCAGCGCGCCCCACATGTTCCCGTCGGTCTGCGCCTGCTGCCACGAATAGCCGAGCGTCAGCGTGCCGTTCTCGCCGACCTGGCCATCGACGACGCCGTAGACGAAATCGCGCTGGTCCTGCTTGTCGCGCAGCCAGGAATCGCCTTCCTGGTGGGCGGCGACGAAGCGGCCGGCCCAGCGGCCGTCGTCGGTGAACGGCGTCGAGTAGTCGATGTCTGCACGCACGGTGTCCCACGAGCCGTAGCTCACGCCGAGCGAGCCCTGCGCGTCGTTGGTCGGGCGCTTGCGCACGTAGTTGATCGTGCCGGCCGCGTTGCCGACGCCGGTGAGCAGGCCGTTGGCGCCGCGGATGACTTCCAGCTTCTCGTAGCCGGCCATGTCCATCGCGCCGGTGACGATGCCCCAGTCGTTCGGCAGGCCGACGCCGTCGATCTGCGTGTTCTCGATATCGAAGCCGCGCGAGGTGAACGTGGTGCGGTTGGTTTCCCACTCGTCCACCTGGATACCGGTGGCCATCCGCAGCGCGTCGTTGAGGCTGTTGGTCTGGAACGCCTGCATCTGCGCGCTGTCGATCACGCTGATGGACTGCGGCGTTTCCTTGATGGTCAGGTCGAGGTTGGTCGCGCCGTTGCTGACGCGCTCGGCGCGCTGGGCGACCACGAGGACGGCGTCGAGATCGGTCGCGCTGTCGGCCGCGGCGGCATCGGCAGCGAAGGCCGTGCCGTTTGCGGCGAGCAACGCGAGGAAGACGGCGAGGCCGAGCCGGTTGGGCGTCGCGGCGGCCGGAGCGTGGCGGGAAACGTGGCGGGACGTGCGGGCGGAACCGATGGCGTGCATGGGGTCGTCTGGATGCGAACGGGAGTGGCGGGTCGTACCCTGACCGTCGCGCCGCGAATGGCCACCGGTGGCCAATGCGCAAGTCCGGAGAGCCCCTGCCTGTTCATTATTAAATGCGAATAATTCTCATTATGCAAGATTCGCATTGACTTCCCGCCGCGTCCCCGGCCGAAACCGCCCCACTGGCATCATTGGCGTTCGCGATCCCGAGGAGCGAAGCCATGCCGTTCGACGTCAGCCTGTCGTACCCGCAATGGCAGGGCTCGGGACGCCACACCGACCTTCCGCGCGGCGCGACAGCCGCAGCCGCCGTGTGCGCGCAATTCGCGCCGATGGTCAGCGTGCCGATCACCGACGGCGAAGCGGCAGACGCGCACGGCGTGCATCGCTGGGACGCGATCTTCACGCAGTTCCGCGACGCGAAAGCCCTGCTCGCCCGGTCGAACGCCAGGCGCGTGCTGGCCGCCGGCGGCGACTGCGCGGTGGACGTCGCCGTGATCGATCACCTGCACGGGGTGCACCCCGGGCTGCAGGTGATCTGGATGGATGCCCACCTCGACGCGAACACACCCGAGACCTCGCCCAGCGGCAACTTCCACGGCATGCCGGTGAGCGCGATCCTTGGTCGCGCACCGGCACCGATGCGCGAGTTGATGGGCCTGCCCATCGATCCCGCGCGATTCCGCTACGTCGGAATCCGCGTCGGCGATGAAGGCGACTGGGCGCTGCAGCGCGAACTGGCCTTGAGGCAACTGGATCCGCAGGAGGCGATGCGCGGCCCGGTGCACATCCACTTCGACCTGGACGTGCTGGACCCGCGCGAGTTTCCGCACGTCGCGTATCCCGAGGGCGGGCTGGGGGTCGACGACGCCGTGACGCTGGTCGCCCGCATCGCGCGCGAGGCCGACCTCGTCGGCTTCACCGTGACCGAATTCGCGCCCCTCGATGAAGAAGCGGCGCGCGATGGCAGCCGCGTGATCCAGCGTCTTTGCGAGGCAGCCGCCGGTCGGTGACCCACGCGCTTTGAGATGCCTGCGAATGGCCCGATGCAAGCGGTTCAAGGCAAAATCGCGTTCGTAATCCCTGATCTGGCACCACATGCGTATTGGAATCGACTTCGGCACGAGCTATTCGGCCGCCGGCGCCGTGATCGACGGCGAACTTCACCTGATCCGTTTCGGCAACGAGCTGCAGTTCCGCACCACGGTGTTCTTCCCGCAGCGGCTGCCGGACCTGTCCGAGTTCGAGCTGACCGACGCCTTGCACGACGAAGTCCGCCGGCTTGTCGGGGAATTCAAGCGCGACCAGGCGCGGCAGCATGCGGAACTTCGCGCGCGTCGCGAGGAAGCGATGAAGCGCCCCGAGCCGCAGCGGAGTGCCGAACTCGGCATGATCCCCTCGCCGCGCATGCGTTCAGACCTGGAATTCGAGCGCGATGCGCGCGCGCTCGTGCGGCGCCGCTGGGCCGCCGAGGAAATGCGCAAGGCGATGCTGGAAGGCGTGGACCTGCAGCGGGCGCTGTACGGCGAGGAAGCCGTCGATGCCTTCATCGACGGCGGCGCTGGCCAGCTCGTCGTGTCGCCGAAGTCCATGCTCGGCTACAAGCTCGAAGCCCGTGCACGCGACACGCTGCTCGGCATCGCGACGCAGCTGCTGCGGCACATCCGCCTCACCGCAAGCGCGCAGCTCGGCACCGAAGTGCGCGCGGCGATCCTCGGGCGTCCGGTGCGGTTCCGCAGTTCGATGAAGGAAGCCGGTGGCGTGCAGGCGCTGGAAATCCTCACCGACGCGGCCTACGCCGCCGGTTTCGACGAGGTCGAATTCCTCGAGGAACCCGCCGCCGCGGCGTACGGCTATCACGCGCAGACACGACGCCCGCGTCGCACGCTGATCGTCGACATCGGTGGCGGCACGACGGACATGGCGATGGCCGACGTCGGCGGCGCGACGGTCGCGCCGATCGTGCACGACTCGTGGGGCGAGCCGGTCGGCGGTACCGACGTGGACATCGAACTCAGCATGCGCGGCGTGATGCCGCTGTTCGGCAAGGGCGTGACCAACACGCCGGTGCACCGGTTCTACGAAGCGTCCGCGGTCCAGGATCTGCAACGCCAGGCGCGGTTCCGCGAGACGTCGTTCGAGCATGTGGACGCGCCGTACGGCCAGCGCCTGGAAACCCTGAAGCAGCGCGGCCATACCGTTCGCCTCAACCGCGCCGTGGAACGCGCCAAGATCGCGCTGAGCGACGTGCAGGACCTGACCGTGGACCTCGCCTTCATCGAAGACGGATTGGCCGCACCGATCGACGCCGCGCGACTCAACGACGCAGCGTCTCCGTTCCTCTACCAGCTGCGCACGTTGATGGAACGAGCGCGCGACGAACTCGAGCATCCGCCGGAGACGGTGTACCTGACCGGCGGCATGTCGCGATCGCCGTATGTGCCTGCATTGGTAAAGACGATCTTCCCGGATGCGGACGTGATCGCGGGCAATGCATCGCTCGGCGTCGTGACAGGACTCGCTCACGCCGCGGCAGTCTGAAGGCCCCGTCCCACGGGGTTTCCAACGCTGCCTTCGCGCGCCTTTCACACCTCTGAATGTGCTTTCACGCACGATGGTACACAGTACAAGCAGACGCGACAGTACGACGGGAGTCGTGACGTCGACGGGCTGGCTGTGGCTGCACGTCGGCTCGACGCGCCCCTCGTTCGGACGCGTGGCACCCCAGTAAATCGGAGACGAAGGCCTATGCAGAGTCGTTCTGAAACGCAGAGCAGCACCGGTACGCGGATTTCCTCGGGCAACAGCGGGCTCGACGACATCCTGGGTGGAGGCCTCGACGCGGATCGGATGTATCTCTACGAAGGCAAGCCCGGCACCGGCAAGACGACGCTCGCGCTGGAATTCCTGCTGGAAGGCGCGCGCAATGGCGAGAAGGCGCTCTACATCTCGCTGTCCGAAACCGAAGCCGAACTCAAGCTCGTGGCGAGCCGCCACGGCTGGGACCTGAAAGGCGTGGAGATCTTCGAACTCGTGCCGCCGGAGACCGCGCTCGATCCGACGCAGGAACTCACGGTCCTGCATCCGGTGGAAGTGGAACTCGGCGAAACCACGAAGCTGATCCTCGATCGCGTGGCCGAACTCAATCCGAGCCGTGTGGTCATCGACAGCCTGTCGGAACTGCGCCTGCTTGCGCAAAGCTCGCTGCGTTATCGCCGGCAGGTACTGGCGCTGAAGCACTTCTTCGCCAGCCGCAGCTGCACCGTGGTGCTGCTGGACGACATGTCGTCTGCACAGGACGACCTGCAGCTGCATTCCATCTCGCATGGCGTCGTGCTGCTGGAGCAGCTGGCGATCGAATACGGCGCCGAACGCCGCCGCCTGCGCGTCATCAAGATGCGCGGCATGGAATTCCGGGGCGGCTTCCACGACATGAAGATCCGCAAGGGCGGACTCGACATCTTCCCCCGGCTCGTCGCGGCCGAGCATCACAGCTCGTTCGTCGGCGAATTCACGCCGAGCGGCAACGCCGAACTCGACAAACTGCTCGGCGGCGGCCTGGAGCGCGGAACCAATGCGCTGCTCATCGGCTCGGCCGGCGTCGGCAAATCCTCGCTCGCGCTCAGTTACGCCATCGCGGCCGCGCAGCGCGGCGAACGCGCGGCGTTCTTCGCCTTCGACGAAGGACGCGGGACGCTGGAAGCGCGTGCACGCACGCTCGGCATGGAGCTGCAGCCGGCCCTCGATTCGGGCCTCATCATCCTCCAGCAGATAGATCCGGCCGAAATGTCGCCGGGCGAATTCGCCGCCATCGTGCGCAGGCGCGTGGACGAGGACGGCGTGCGCGTGGTGGTGATCGACAGCCTCAACGGCTATCTCAACGCGATGCCGGACGGACGGTTCCTGATCCTGCAGATGCATGAACTGCTGACCTACCTCGGCCAGCAGGGCATCCTCACGATCCTGATCCTCGCGCAGCACGGTCTAGTCGGCCCGGCGGACACGCCGCTGGACATCAGCTATCTCAGCGACGCCGTGTTGATGCTACGGTTCTTCGAATATGCGGGCACCGTGAGGCGGGCACTGTCGGTGGTGAAGAAGCGAAGCGGCCATCACGAGCACACGATCCGCGAGTTCCAGCTGAGCGGCAGCGGCCTGTTGCTCGGTCCGCCGCTACGCGATTTTCATGGTGTTTTCTCGGGTACGCCGTCCTATACGGGCGGCGACGAGCCGCTGCTGCATGGCGCCCATGGAACCGACTGAGTCCCTGCAGGAGGTCGTGCTGATCTTCGCGCCCACCGGGCGCGACGCGACCTCCGCATCGGAACTGCTCCAGCGCGCCGGTATCGCCACGCGCATCTGCGGCAGCTACGACGCGCTGCTGGCCGACATCGAGCAAGGCGCCGGCATCGCGTTCGTCGCCGAGGAAGGCCTGTTCGGCCAAGCGCTCGACCGCCTGGCCGACCTGGTGCAACGCCAGCCCGCGTGGTCCGACCTGCCCTTCGTCATGCTTACCAGCCGCCACGACCATCCGCGCGTGGCGGCATGGCGCAAGCAGCAGATCGAGCGACTTGGCAACGTGTCGCTGATCGAACGGCCCGTGCAGCCGATCACGCTGGTCAGCGTCATGCAGGCAGCCTTGAGGGCGCGAAAGCGGCAGTTCGAGATTCGCGCCCTGCTGCTCGCACGTGAGGCGGCCGCCGCGCAGCTCGAAACGCTGGTTGACGTACGCACCGCGCAGCTCCAGGCGGTGAACACGCAGCTTCGCGACGAAATGGTCGAACGCGCGCGCGTCGAGGAAACGCTGCGGCACGCGCAGAAACTCGAGGCGCTCGGGCAGCTCACCGGCGGCGTCGCGCACGACTTCAACAACCTGCTGATGGTGATCACCGCCGGACTCGACATGCTCGAGCTCCACGACGATCCGGAACGTCGCGGCAAGCTGGTGCGCGCGATGCAGCAGGCCGCGCAGCGTGGCGCGGGCCTGACGCGCCAGTTGCTGGCGTTCTCGCGCAGTCGTGCGCTGCGTCCGGAGACGGTGAATCTGTCGACGCTGCTCGGCAACATGTCCGAACTGCTCGACCGCAGCCTGCGCGGCGACATCAAGGTCAACGTCGAACTCGCGCAGGATCTGTGGCCGGTGGTGGCCGATCCGGGCGAACTGGAACTGGTCATCCTCAATCTCGCCGTGAACGCGCGCGACGCGATCAGCGGCAGCGGCGTGATCACGATCACCGGCAGGAACGCGCGCCAGACCATCGAGGGCATCGAAGGCGACTTCGTCAACCTCACGGTGCGCGACACCGGTTCGGGCATGACGGACGAAGTGAAGGCGCGCGTGTTCGAGCCGTTCTTCACCACGAAGGACGTCGGCAAGGGCTCGGGCCTGGGCCTGGCGCAGGTGTACGGGTTCGCCAAGCAGAGCGGCGGCGCGGTGACGATTGATTCGATCGTCGGCGAAGGAACGCGGATCACGCTTTGCCTTCCCCGCTCGCACGAGCTCGCCGAGCATGAAGCCATCCAGGCGCATCACCGCATCGACGTGTCGTCCACGCCGGAGCGATGCGTGCTGCTGGTCGAGGACGACGTCGAGGTGGCGGCGCTGGTGGAACAGATGCTGCGCGGCATCGGCTACGACGTGATCCATGCGACCAGCGCGACCGCGGCGCTCGGCGCGCTGGCGGACGATCGCCGCGTGGACCTGGTGTTCTCCGACATCATGATGCCCGGTGGCACCAACGGCATCGCGCTGGCGAAGCAGATCCGCAAGCGGCGTCCGGCATTGCCCGTGCTGCTGACCAGCGGGTTTTCCGAAGCGATGCGCGGCGAGGCCGAGGCGCTGGGCATCTCGATACTTCGCAAGCCATACGGCCTCAACGAACTGCGTGCGGCCATCGAGCACCACGTTCCGGCACCCGCGGTTTCATAGGTTCGCGCCACGCTCCGACACTCCGGGAGGCACCGATGTCCGCTCAGGAACCCGCCGTCACCTCGCCGCTTGCTTCCACGTCCAACGAACTTGCCTCGCGCCGCACCGGGATGGCGTTCCAGCGAACGCGGCTGGCCGCCGATCGCACGCTGATGGCGGTTATCCGCACGTCGCTGTCGCTGCTCAGCTTCGGCTTCACGATCCACAAGGTCTTCGACCAGCTGAAGGAAACCGGCATGATCGCGCACGCGGCGTCGGGGCGGAACTTCGGCCTGTCGCTCGCGCTCATCGGTGCGCTGGTGCTGACGATGGGCATCGTCTACCACGCGTGGTTCATGTACGCGCTGCGCAGGCAGCGCGATGCAATGCGCGCCGAAGGGGTGCTGCATGCGCAGAGTCCGTTCCCGCCGTCGATGACGCTGATCACGGCGCTGCTCCTGCTCGCCCTGGGCGTCGTCACCGTCGTCAGCATGATCTATCGCGTGGGACCGTTCGTTTGAACGCAACCTTCCAACGATCGTCATGTCTGCGCAAGCGCACCGCGCCGCGCGCAGTCGACAAACGAGGTGGTGGCAGGTGTTGCGTTCGCAGGCTACAGTGACCTGACACCTCCTTGGCCCTTCCGCGGTTCATCCGCGACGACCCGACGGCGAGGTTTGCCATGATCCAACCCCTCTTCCGTGCGACGCCTCCGCGCCGCACCCTGCTGGCCGCCGAACTTTCCGGCGGTCCGGCTCGTGCGTTCGATCGCGCCGCGCACTGCCGATGACGTCGATATCGCTCCTCGCGCTCGTCGCCCTGCCCTTCATCGGCAGCCTGCTCGCCGCCGTCCTGCCGACACGCTCGCGCACGCTGATCGCGGCGTTCGCCGGAATGATCGCGGCCGTCGTGTCCGTCGTGCTGCTCACCTCGTTCCCGATGGTGCGCGGCGGCGGCGTGATCCGCGAGACGATCCACTGGATGCCGTCGATCGGCCTCGACCTCGCGTTCCGCCTCGACGGATTCGCGTGGATGTTCGCGGTGATGATCTCGGTCATCGGCGTGCTGGTCTGCCTGTACGCGCGCTACTACATGTCGCCGGAAGACCCGGCCGCGCGCTTCTACGCGATGCTGCTGGCCTTCATGGGCGCGATGCTCGGCGTGGTGATGTCGGGCAACCTGCTGCAGCTGGTGGTGTTCTGGGAACTCACCAGCCTCGCCTCGTTCCTGCTCATCGGCTACTGGTACCACCGAACCGATGCGCAGCGCGGCGCGCGCATGGCGCTTGTGGTGACCGGCGCCGGCGGGTTGTGCCTGCTCGCCGGCGTCGTGCTGCTGGGGCAGATCGTGGGCAGCTTCCAGCTCGACGACGTGCTTGCATCTGGCGACAGGATCAAGGCGCACGCGTGGTATCCCGCGACGCTGGCGCTGATCGCGATCGGCGCCCTGACCAAGAGCGCGCAGTTCCCGTTCCACTTCTGGCTGCCGCGTGCGATGGCGGCGCCCACGCCGGTGTCGGCCTACCTGCATTCGGCGACGATGGTGAAGGCGGGCGTGTTCCTGCTCGCGCGGTTCTGGCCGGTGCTGTCGGGAACCGACGAATGGTTCTGGCTGATCGGCGGTGCGGGCGGCATCACGCTGCTGCTGGGCGCGTACCTGGCGATGTTCCAGAACGACCTCAAGCGCCTGCTCGCGTATTCGACGATCAGCCACCTCGGCCTGATCACGCTGCTGCTCGGCCTCAACAGCCCGCTGGCCGCGGTCGCGGCGGTGTTCCACATCATGAACCACGCGACGTTCAAGGCATCGCTGTTCATGGCCGCGGGCATCGTCGACCACGAGACCGGCACGCGCGATCTCCGCCGGCTCAACGGCCTGATCCGTTCGATGCCGCGCACGGGTGCGCTCGCGCTGATCGCCACCGCTGCGATGGCCGGCGTGCCACTGCTCAACGGCTTCCTGTCGAAGGAGATGTTCTTCTCCGAGACGGTCTTCCTGTCCGCATCGCCCGTCATCGAATGGACGCTGCCGGTGCTGGCGACGGTCGCCTCGTTGTTCGCGGTCGTGTATTCGCTCCGCTTTGGTTACGACATCTTTTTCGGCCCGCCCTCGACCGACCTTCCGCGCACGCCCGAAGAAGCCCCGCGCTGGATGCGCATGCCGATCTTCTTCCTCGTGACCGCGTGCGTGATCGTCGGCGTCGCACCAACCTTCGCCATCGGCAAGGTGCTCGACGCCGCGGCGCTGCCGGTCGTCGGCGGCACGCTGCCCGCGTACAGCCTCGCGCTGTGGCACGGCTTCAACCTGCCGCTGGCGATGAGCCTGGTCGCCATCGGCGGCGGCATCGTCGGCTACGTGTGGCTGCGTGCGATGCAGGAACGCGGACGCCTCGTGCTTCCGCCGCTCATCTCGCGCTGGAACGGCCGCGAGCTGTTCGAATCGACCATGCTGGCGATCACGCGCGGCGCCCGCGACGTGCTGAACGCCTGCACCACGCGTCACCTGCAGCCGCAGCTTTTCATCGTGATCGCCACCAGCGTCGTGCTGGCATCCTTCGCGGCGCGCGGCTTCACGCTGAGCTGGGGCGATCGACCGCGCGTGCCGGCGTCGTATGCGTTCGTCGTGTTGTGGATCATCGGGATGATCTGCGCCGTCGGCGCCGCTGCGACGGCGAAATACCACCGCCTCGTCGCGATCACGCTCATGGGCGGCGCGGGGCTCGTGACGTGCCTGACGTTCGCGTGGTTCTCCGCGCCCGACCTGGCGCTGACGCAGATCGTGGTGGAAGTGGTGACCACGATGCTGTTCCTGCTCGGCCTGCGCTGGCTGCCGATGCGCATGGAGAAACCGGGCGAACGCGCGACGCTGCGCGACCGCGCGCGCCGCGTGCGCGATCTGGCGCTGGCGGTCGTCGTGGGCGGCGGGCTGGCGACGCTGTCGTTCGCGTTCCTCACGCGGCCTGCGCCGCAGAGCATCTCGCCGTTCTTCCTCGGCAACGCGCTGCCCGGCGGCGGCGGCACCAACGTGGTGAACGTCATGCTGGTCGACTTCCGCGCGTTCGACACGATGGGCGAGATCACGGTGCTCGGCGCCGTGGGGCTCACCGTGTACGCGTTGCTGCGGCGTTTCCGCCCGCCTGCCGAAAGCATCGCGCAGCCCGACCAGCAACGCGCCGTGCCGCAGGAACGCGCGACCGACCTGATGAAGCCGCGCCGTTCCGATGCGTTCGCGCGCGGTTACCTGCTGGTGCCGTCGGTCATCGCGCGACTGCTGATGCCGGTCGCGCTTGTCGTCGCCGCGCACTACTTCCTTCGCGGACACAACGAACCGGGTGGCGGCTTCGTCGCTGGCCTGATCGTCGCGATCGCGCTGCTGATGCAGTACATCGTGTCCGGCACGCGCTGGGTCGAGGCGCGCACGCGCGTGCGTCCGACGCGATGGATCGCCATCGGCCTGCTCATCGCCGGTCTCACCGGCCTGGGATCGGTGGCGCTCGGTTATCCGTTCATGACCACGCACACCGCGCACGTCACGCTGCCGGTGCTGGGTGAAGTCCACCTGCCGAGCGCGGCTTTCTTCGATCTCGCCGTGCTCGGCGTGGTCGTCGGATCGACGCTGCTGATCCTCACCGCGCTGGCGCATCAGTCGATCCGGAAACAGGCGCCCGCGCCGCATCCGTCGACCACCGGAGGCCGCCCCTGATGGAAATCCTGCTCGCACTGGTGATCGGCGTGCTCGGCGGTGCCGGCGTATGGCTCGTGTTGCGCCCGCGCACGTTCCAGGTCGTCATGGGACTCGTACTGCTGTCGTACGCGGTGAACCTGTTCATCTTCAGCATGGGCAGCCTGTCGATCGACCATCCGCCGATCGTGACGCCGGGACAGCCCGCCGACCTGCAGAACTACAGCGACCCGATGCCGCAGGCGCTGGTGCTGACCGCGATCGTCATCGGGTTCGCCACGACGGCGCTGTTCCTGGTCGTGCTGCTGGCCGCGCGCGGCTTCAGTGGCACCGACCATGTCGATGGCGAGCAGGACGCGCCATGAATCCGAACGCCGCATTGATCATCGCGCCCGTCGTCCTGCCGATGATGGCGGCGGCCGTGCTGTTGCTCATCCGCGATTCGCGCCGGCTGCGGGGATCGCTTGTCAACATCTTCGCCAGCTGCGCGGGCCTCGCCGCCGCCGTGGCGATCCTGTGGCACGTGAACCACGCGACGGGGCCGGACGCGGTCGCGGTGCACCTGACGTCGAACTGGGCGGCGCCGTTCGGCATCGCGCTGGTCGCCGACCGGCTTTCGGCGCTGATGCTGGTGGTCGTCGGCATCGTGGGCGTGGGCACGTCGCTGTACGCCGCGGCGGGCTGGTCGCGCACGGGCTCGTACTTCCATCCGCTGTTCCAGATCCTGCTGATGGGCATCAACGGCGCGTTCCTGACCGGCGACCTGTTCAACCTGTTCGTGTTCTTCGAGGTGATGCTCGCCGCGTCGTACGGCCTGCAGCTGCACGGTTCGGGATGGCCGCGCGTGCGTTCGGGCATGCACTACATCGCGATCAACCTGCTGGCGTCGTCGCTGTTCCTGATCGGCCTGGCGATCCTCTACGGCGTGATGGGCACCCTGTCGATGGCCGACGTCGCGGCAAAGGTGCCGCTGGTGCCGTTGTCCGACCGCGGCCTGCTGCACGCGGGTGCGGCGATCCTCGCGATGGCGTTCCTGATCAAGGCCGCGGTGTGGCCGCTCAACGCGTGGCTGGTGCCGGCGTACACGGCGGCGAGCACGCCGGTCGCGGCGCTGTTCGTGCTGATGACGAAGGTCGGCGTGTACGCGGTGCTGCGGCTGTGGATGCTGCTGTTCCCCGCGGTGGACGGCGCGTCCACGCAGTTCGGCGGACCGCTGCTGCTGGCCGCGGGCCTTGCGACGCTGGCCTTCGGCGCCATTGGCGTCCTCGCGTCGATCCGCCTGGACCGCATCGCCGCGTTCTCGGTGATCGTCACGTCCGGAACGCTGATGGCGTCCTTCGCCACGGGCTCGATCGCGGCCGCTGCGGCGGCGTTGTTCTACCTCATCAGTTCGACCTTCGCGGTGAGCGCGCTGTTCCTGATGGTCGAACCCGTGCAGCGCACGCGTTCGGAGCGACACGCGCAGCGCCCGGTCTACGACGCGATGCCCGACGAGGACGACAACCTCGACGACGAACAGTTGCCCTTGGTGGGGCGCGCATTCCCCGTGTCCGTCGCGGCACTGGGCCTGGCCTTCATGGCGTGTTCGCTGCTGGTCGCGGGACTGCCGCCGTTGTCGGGTTTCCTGTCGAAGGCGGCGATCCTGACGGCGATCGTCGGCGACCAGGCGCACCCGGCCTCCAGCTCGACATGGATCCTGATGACGCTGCTGCTGTGCTCCAGCCTGTTCACGACGATCTCGCTGGTGCGCGCGGGCATCCGCCACTTCTGGGCGAGCGGCGGCCGCTTCGCGCCGCGGCTGAAGGTCGTCGAGAGCGGCGCCGTGCTGGTCCTGCTCGGTGCGTGCGTGGCGCTGACGGTGTTCGCCGATCCGGTCCTGCGCTACACGACGGCCACGGCGACGTACCTGCACGCGCCGCGCCCGTACGTGGATGCGGTGTTCGGCACGCCGCCGCGCCCGGGCCCGACCAAGCCCGAATACCCGCAGGTCGAGACGCCATGACCGTCCTTCGCCGCCTCCTGCCCTCGCCCGCGCTGTCGGTCGCGCTGCTCGCGATCTGGCTCCTGCTGGCGCGCAGCGCGAGCGCCGGGCATATCGTGCTCGGCCTCATCGTCGCGATCGGCGTGCCGGTGCTGGTGTCCAGCTTCTGGCCGCCGTCGCGCGCGCGCCATCCATTCGCGATCCTTCGCTACACGCTGCTCATCTGCGGCGATGTCGTGCATTCCAACCTCGTCGTCGCGTGGGGCGTGGTGCGGTGGCGCTGGCATCGGCCGGCGCACCGTTTCGTCGTGATCCCGCTGGACCTGCGCGATCCGGTCGGACTGGCCGTCCTGTCAATGGTGACCACCGTCGTGCCGGGCACCGTGTGGTCGGAACTGGCGGTCGATCGCAGCGCGATGCTGCTGCACGTGTGGGACGCGCCGGACGAGGCCGACTTCGTCGCCCGCTTCAAGGCGCGTTACGAGGCGCCGCTCCGGGAGATCTTCGAATGAGCACGCTGCTGTTCTACGCCATCGCCTTCACGCTGGGCTGCTACACGCTGGCATCGCTCATGGTGCTGGTGCGGCTGCTTCGCGGTCCGCGCGCGCAGGACCGCGTCTTCGCGCTGGACCTGCTGTACATGCAGGCGATGCTGGTGGTGCTGGTGATCGGCATCTTCCACCAGAGCGACCTCTACTTCGAAGTCGCGCTGCTGATCGCGCTGTTCGGCTTCGTCAGCTCGGCGGGCATGGCGAAGTTCATCCTGCGCGGGGAGGTCATCGAATGAACGACGTTCCGTTCTGGCTCCAGATCGTCGTCGCTGCACTGCTGTTCTTCAGCGGCGTGTTCGTGGTGATCGGCGCGCTGGGGTTCCTGCGGCTGCCGGGCTTCTTCCTGCGCATGCATCCGCCGGCACTGACGTACACCATCGGCAGCTGGTGCGTGGCGCTGGCGGGCGTGCTGTATTTCTCGGCACTCGAGGGGCGTCTGGCCATGCATCCCCTGCTGATTCCGGTGTTCCTGGCGATCACCGTTCCCGTCACGACGCTGCTGCTCGCGCGCGTGGCGCTGTTCCGCCGGCGGCTTGCAGGCACGTCGGATACGCCGCCGACGCTGGGAGCATCCGACGCAGCGAGCGGCGAACGACCGGCGCCCTGAGCGCCGAACCGCTACCCCAGCGACTTCCGCAGGTACGGCGCCGTGCGGCTGTCGTTCGCGCGGCTCACCTCGTCGGGCGTGCCGGCCGCGACGATGCGTCCGCCCTCCTCGCCCGCACCGGGGCCCAGGTCGATCACCCAGTCGCTGTCGGCGACGACCCGCATTTCGTGCTCGATGACGACGACCGTGTTGCCCGCATCGACGAGACCGTGAAGCTGCGCCATCAACTTGTCGACGTCGGCCGCGTGCAGGCCCGTCGTCGGCTCGTCGAGCACGTACAGCGTGTCGCCACGCTGGCTGCGCTGGAGTTCGGAGGCGAGCTTGATGCGCTGCGCCTCGCCGCCCGACAGCTCCGTGGCCGGCTGGCCCAGCCGCAGGTAGCCCAGGCCGATTTCGTGCAACAAGGTAAGCGGCCGCTCGACGACGCTCTCCGCCTTGAAGAACGTCCGCGCCTCGTCCACCGTCATCGCCAGCACCTGCGCGATGTTGCGTCCGTTCCATTCGACTTCGAGCGTCTTCGCGTTGTAGCGGCTGCCGTGGCAGGTCGGGCACGGCGCGTAGACGCTCGGCATGAACAGCAGTTCGACGCTGACGAAACCTTCGCCCTCGCAGGTTTCGCAGCGTCCCTGCGCGACGTTGAAGGAGAACCGCCCCGCGCTGTACCGTCGCGACTTCGCGGTCTTCGTCGCCGCGAACAGCTTGCGCACGTGGTCGAACAGGCCGGTGTAGGTCGCCAGGTTCGAGCGCGGCGTGCGGCCGATGGGTTTCTGGTCGACGTTGACCAGCCGGCGGATTGCATCGCTCCCGGCGCCGAGCCGTCCGACGGTACGGACGATCGGCCCCATCGACGGCGCATCGCCCTCGCCTTCTTCCACCGCCGGTTCGTGGCCGAGGTGGTCGCCGACCAGTTCGACCAGCGCCTGGCTGACCAGGCTGGATTTGCCCGAGCCCGACACGCCCGTGACGGACGTGAACGCACCGATGGGGAATCGCGCGTCCACGCCGTGCAGGTTGTTGCGATGCACGCCGCGCAGTTCGAGCCAGCGCGTGGGCGTGCGTGGCGTGCGCCGCACGGCGCGCCCGTCGAACAGGTAGCGACGCGTCATCGACGGCTCGACGTTCGCGAGTCCCTTGGGAGGACCGCTGTAGAGCACCTTGCCACCGTGCTGGCCCGCGCCGGGGCCGACATCGACCAGCCAGTCGGCGCGCTGCATCAGCTCGAGGTCGTGTTCGACGACGAACAGCGTGTTGCCCGTGCCCTTGAGCTGGTCGAGCGCGTCGTACAGCGCCTCGCTGTCGGCCGGATGCAGCCCGGCCGACGGTTCGTCGAGCACGTACACCACGCCGAACAGGTTCGAGCGAATCTGCGTCGCCAGACGCAGCCGCTGCAGTTCGCCGGGCGACAGCGTCGGCGTCGGTCGATCCAGCGCAAGGTAGCCGAGCCCCAGTGCCTGCAGTGCGCCGATGCGTTCGATGAGGTCGTGCGCGATGCGCTGCGCGGCGATCCGCTTTTCCTCGGACAGATCGGGCGTGCGGCGCACGTCGGAGCTTCCGGCATGCGCCGAGCCTCCCGATGCGACGCGCGTTTCGACATCCTTCCGGCTCGCCGCGCGACTGCGCGTGCGCGTATTCGTCGACGCCTCGAAGTGGCCTTCCGCGGCGGGCTTCAAGGTCTGCGCGATGCGATCGAGCGACAGCTGCGACAGCGTGCCGATGTCCAGGCCGGCGAAGGTCACCGACAGCGCCTCGCGCTTGAGGCGTCGTCCCCCGCACACCGGGCACGGCGCGCCGGTCATGAAGCGCGACACGCGCTTCTTCATCAGCGCGCTCTGCGTGGTCGCGAAGGTGTGCAGCACGTAGCGACGCGCACCGGTGAAGGTGCCCATGTACGCCGGCTCGGTCTTGCGCTTGAGCGCCGTGCGCGTCTGCGCGGGCGTGAAGCCGGGATACACCGGCACCGTCGGCGTTTCCTCGGTGAAGAGGATCCAGTCGCGGTCCTTCTTCGGCAGCTGCGACCACGGGACATCGACGTCGTAGCCGAGCGTCACCAGGATGTCGCGCAGGTTCTGCCCGTGCCACGCCGGCGGCCACGACGCGATGGCCCGGTCGCGGATGCTGAGCGATGGATCGGGCACCATCGACTGCTCGGTGACGTCGTACACGCTGCCCAGGCCGTGGCAGTTCGGACACGCGCCCTGCGGCGTGTTGGGCGAGAAATCCTCCGCGAACAGCATCGGCTGCTTCGGCGGATACGTGCCGGCGCGCGAGTACAGCATGCGAAGCAGGCTCGACAGCGTCGTGATGCTGCCCACGGTCGAGCGCACGTTCGGGGTACCACGCTGCTGTTGCAGCGCGACAGCCGGCGGCAGGCCTTCGATCGCATCCACGTCGGGCACGCCGACCTGGTCGATCAGGCGGCGCGCGTACGGCGACAGCGATTCGAGGTAACGCCGCTGCGCCTCGGCGTACAGCGTGCCGAAGGCCAGCGACGACTTGCCCGAGCCCGATACGCCCGAAAACACCACCAGCGCGTCACGGGGTATGTCGACGTCGACCTCGCGCAGGTTATGTTCGCGTGCGCCGCGAACACGCACGAAGGCGTCGGTGCCGTGGGTGTCGCGGTCGCGTTTGGCCATGGACCGGATTGGACACGGAGGCGTGCCGACGCACGGTGACGGTTACGGCGTCGACACCTCGGGAAGCAGGCCACGCAGGATCGGCTCCAGCCGCGATATGCGGTACGGCTTCTGCACGATTGGAAACGCGCGGTACGGCTCCGGCAGACCCGATTGGCCGTAGCCGGTGGTGAACACGAAGGGGATGCTGCGCGCCTTGAGCGCGTCGGCGACCGGATACGAGGCAGTACCCGCGAGGTTGATATCGACCACGGCGAGGTGGATCTCGTTCTGCTCGAGGATCGACAGCGCCTCCTCCACCGTCGCGGCGATCGGCGGCACCGTGTAGCCCAGCCGCACCAGGTGGGCTTCCAGCATCGAGGCGATGAGGAACTCGTCCTCGACGATCAGTACGCGCAATTCCATCGCGGCCTGCACTCTATGGACTCGTGAAGGGAATGACGATGTCGCATCGCAGCCCGTCGCGTTCGAATGCCAGCGTCGCCTCGCCGCCCAGATCGTGCTTCAGGCCGCGTCGAAGCAGCGTCGAGCCGAAGCCGAACTGCGTTGGAGGCGTGACCTCGGGGCCACCCGTCTCCTTCCAGTGCAGCTGTACGGCGCTACGCGTCGCGTCGAACTCCCAATGGATGCCGACGCGCCCGCCCGGCACCGACAACGCGCCATGCTTGATCGCGTTCGTGCAGAGCTCGTGCAACGCCATCGCCAGCGCTACGGTCCGACGCGGTTCGAGGATGGCGGTCGGGCCCGTGATGTCGAACCGTTCGCCTGCACGCTGCTGGAACAGGCTGGCGGCGCCTTCGACGATGTCGGCGATGTCCGCGCCCTGCCAGTTCTCGCGCGTGAGGATGTTGTGCGCATCCGACAACGCGAGCAGGCGGGATTCGATCTTCTCCCGCGCTTCGTCCGGGTCCGGCGCGCCGTCCAGCGTCTGGAACACGAGCGACTGCACCATCGCCAGCGTGTTCTTCACGCGGTGGTTGAGCTCGTTGACCATCAGCTGCATGTGCTTTTCATGTTCCTGCCGCTCGGTCACGTCGCGCGTGGTGCCTGCGATGGCCTCCACGCGCCCGTCGGGATCGAACACGGGGGTGAAGATGTAGTCGTAGATCCGCACGCCCTTGGTCGTGTGCGGGAACGGAACGTCGCCGCGGATCGGCCGGCCCGTCGCGATGACCTGTTCGATCTCGCGGTCGTGCATGGCGGCGTGCCACGGCTCGTAGCCCAGTTCGAGGCAGGTCCTGCCGATCGCGTCGTCCCAGCTGCGGCCCCACATCGTCAGCAACGCGTCGTTGGCGTAGATGAAGCGGTGCTGGAGATCGAAGACGTACACCAGGTCGGGCGTCGCCTGCATGATCGCCTCGTAAAGGCGCAGCTTCGCCGATGCGGCGGCGGGATCGTACGCGTGCGCGAGGTCGTTCATGTTCCTCAGGATCGCATGCAGCGGCCCATTCACCGTGAAGGCGTGGGCGTGGTCGTGATGGCGGTCGTGTCCGGGCTGCGGGCGGCGCGTGCGGTCAGCCGAGTGTCGTGCCGCGGGGTTTGGGACGCTGCGCGAGCCATCGGTCCAGCTGGTTCGCGAAGGCCTGCCGGTCCCGCGCATGGAACGCCGGCGGGCCGCCGGTCTGCACGCCGGCACCGCGCAGTTCCTCCATGAAATTGCGCATCGACAGGCGCTCGGCCATGTTCTCCGGGCTGTAGCGTTCGCCGCGTGGATTCACGGCCACGCCGCCCTTCTCGATCACGCGCGCCGCCAGCGGGATGTCCTGCGTCACCACCAGGTCGCCGGCCTGCATGCGCTCGACGATCTCGCTGTCGGCCACGTCGAACCCGCCCTGCACCTGCAACGAGCGGATGAACCGAGACGACGGGCAGCGGATCCACTGGTTCGCCACGAGCGTGACCTGGACCTGCGCGCGCTCGGCCGCGCGGAACAGGATGTCCTTGATCACGCCGGGGCACGCATCGGCATCGACCCAGACCTGCGGCTGCGGAATTTCGGACTCGCTCATCGGCGCATCGGTGGTGGGCATGGAAACGGCGGCCAGCTTGACCGATCCGGCGGCGGTTGTCTGAACATTCCGCTCAGCACATCACGTGGCAAATGCACCGCGCTGGCTAGCGTCACCGCTCCCCCGAACCACAACTCCACGCGTATGGATCTTCCCGCTCAGACCCTCCCCGCCGGCTGGCGCATCGAAGCGCGCAGCCCGACTTCGACGCGCTTCGAGGATTGTGCGATCCGCATCACCAGCCCGAACGGCGAGGTCGTCGAATACCTCGCGCGTCCGTACCAGGTCGAATGCGAGGTCACCCGGCAGCTCGCCGAAGCGCTCGGCACGACGCAGTCCGCCGCGGCGGCGTGATGCAATCGAACGCGGGCCACGCGCCCGCGTTCAGCCGCGCTGGAAGTACTCGCGCACCTTGGCCGCCACCGGTCCCACCGCCTCGACCGCGGCACGGAGCTCTTCCTCGGTGACGTCCAGCGCCTGCGTCCAGTAGCGGACCTCGTGTTCCTGGTGGACGTTGATGCGGGAGCGGTCCGGCTCCCCGCGCGTGTTCGTGCTGTCGCTCATGGCGTACCTCCGGTGGGGGAGTCGCCAGCGTATGGACCGGGATGTGAGCACGGAGCCAAGGGCTTGCCCGCTTCTGCGCAGGCTTGCGGTGTCCGCCCCCCCGCCCCCGCTGCGTTGCTTCAGCTGAACTCACCAGGGGGAATTCGCCGTGACCTGTCGCCTGCCGCTGACCGTGCTTCTGCTGGGCGTTGGACTCTCCGGGTCGGTGCTTTGCGCGCCGCTCGACACCGCGAACGCGGCCAAGGACGACTTCGCGAGGACGCGCTTCGAATTCCTCGATGCGAACCGGGACGGCGTCCTGAGCAAGTACGAGTACGACAGCGACGTCGTGTTCGAGACGGCGGACCGCAACCGCGACCAGTTGCTGTCCGCCGACGAATTGCAGGCCGCGATCGGGCCGCAGCCGGCCGATGCGCCGACCGCGCCGGAACGGATGATCGCGGTCGACCTGGACCGCGATGGCCAGCTCGACGACGCCGAACTGCGCCGCGCGCTCGAGATGCGCTTCAGCTGGCTCGACCGCAACGCCGACGGCGGCCTGGACTTCGATGAAATGAAGGCCGGCGTCGGCGCCCGCGTACGCCCCTGACGCCGCTCAGCCCCAGCTGGACACGTCCTGGCGATAGCCCATCGCCTGCTGCAGCTGTTCGGTGAGCTTGCGCGCGCCCTCGTCGGGACGATGCACGAACCGGATCTGCAGGCCCTGCGGGCTGGTGATGATGAGCGTGCAGTTCGGCCATCCACAGGACGGGCCGTGCACTTCCATTCGCCAGTCCGGGGGCAACGTGCGCAGGACTTCGTTCATGGTCGACTCCATTGGATCTCCGTCCAGGCTCACAGCCGGTTGTTGAGGATTTCGCCCGCGCGCACGTCCTCGGCGATCTGCTCGGGCCGTGCGATGCGAAGCGTCGGATCGCCCTGCTCGCGCACGTGCTGCGCCGCGAACAGGTCGGCCTGCAGCTCGCGCGTGATCTCGCACGCGAACTGGAAGGGCTTGTGGACGAAGGTGATTTCCTGTCCGTGGGGACTGGTCAATCGGAGGCCGCATTCGCGCCTGTCGCGCGACGGAGGCAATGCTTCGAGGCGCCAACCTGGCGGAAGGCACTGGATGGTGAGGTTCATGGTTGCGCTGCTCCCTGTGCAGTCGGCAAGAACGTAATGGAGCAAACGCACGTTCCGTGTGAAGCCAGCCATGCGCCTTCACACTCGCGGCCGGTATCACCGGGGCTCCACATTTTTCCGACGCATTTCCGACAACATCGGTCGCTAGGATCGCGGGGGGAGCTGCGACACGAGGTGACCATCCATGCGTTGCTCGTGCTCGATGCTGTTCGTCGAAGACAACTACCTGCTCGCGCAATCGGCCGTGGACGCGCTGGGCGACGTCGGAATGCGCGTGCATCCGGTGCCCGATGCGAGGTCGGCACTGGAACTGTTCGAACGCACGCGTTTCGACTGCGCGGTGATCGACGTCGAACTGCCCGGGGGAATCGACGGCGTGGAACTCGCGCGCCGGATCCGGCGGATGCGTCCCGGCTTCCCCATCGTGCTGGCGACCGGCTACGACGCGACGCAATGCCGCGCGCCCGCCGACATGCCGGTCTTCCAGAAGCCGTACCGCTTCGAGGACATCGCCGCGTTCGTGTGCGGCCCGGCGCGGCTGGGGCGCTGATCGAGGCGCCGCCGGCAGCGGAGGCGACAAACGCCTAGAATGCCGGCTCCGTTTTTCGCCCAAGGCAACCGCACATGGCGCTCAAGGCGACCGTGGTCAAGGCCGAGCTGCAAGTCAGCGACCTCGACCGGCATCACTACGCGACCTACCCGCTCACCCTCGCCCAGCATCCGTCGGAGACCGACGGGCGGCTGATGGTGCGCCTGGTCGCATTCGCACTGTTCGCCAGCGAACGGCTGGAATTCGGCAGGGGCCTGAGCAACGAGGAAGAACCCGATCTCTGGCGCCGCGACTACACCGGTGACATCGAGCAGTGGATCGATCTGGGCCAGCCCGACGAATCGCGCATCCGCAAGGCCTGCGGCCGCGCGCGGCAGGTGGTCGTCGTGAACTACGGCGGCCGCGCCTCCGACGTGTGGTGGGAGAAGAACGCAGTCGCGTTGTCGCGCCTTTCGAACCTCACCGTCATCGACATCGACGCCGACACGGTCGAAGCGCTCGGCGCGGCGATCGAACGCAGCATGCGGTTCAACGCGCTCATCCAGGACGGCGAACTGCAGCTGATGGGCGAGAACGGCGTGATCGCCTTCCGCCCGCGAATCCGCATCGCACCGGCGGCGCAAGCCGCCTGACGGCATGGGCGGGCACTACGACGTCATCATCGTCGGCGGTGGCGCCGCGGGTTTGATGTGCGCGCTGACCGCGGGCCATCGCGGCCGGCGCGTGCTGGTGATCGAACACGCCAACCGCGTCGGCAAGAAGATCCTGATGTCCGGTGGCGGGCGCTGCAATTTCACCAACACCGGCGCGACGCCCGCCAACTACCTGTCGGCGAATCCGCATTTCTGCAAATCCGCGCTGGCGCGCTACACGCCGTGGCATTTCATCGACATGGTCGAACGCCACGGCATCGCGTACCACGAGAAGGAGCTGGGGCAGCTGTTCTGCGACGAGTCGTCCAAGCTCATCGTGAAGATGCTGCTGGACGAATGCGCCGCGGCCGGCGTTCGCGTGGAAACCAGCTGCAGCATCGAGAAACTGGGGCACGGCGACAGCGACGAGGCGCGCTTCCGCGTGCACACCACGCGCGGGAATTTCTCCGCGCCATCGCTGGTCGTCGCGAGCGGCGGGTTGTCGATCCCGAGCATGGGCGCGACCGGCTTCGGTTACGAACTCGCGCGCCAGTTCGGCCATGCGGTGCTGCCCACGCGCGCAGGTCTGGTGCCGCTGACGCTGAGCGGCAAGCATCAGGAACGACTCGCCGATCTGTCCGGCGTCGCGTTGCCGGTCACCGCGCGGTGCAACGGCGCGAGTTTCAGCAATTTCATGCTGGTGACGCATCGCGGCGTCAGCGGGCCATCGATCCTGCAGATATCGTCGTTCTGGCAGCCCGGCGACGACCTGCGACTCGACCTGCTGCCCGGCCACGATGCGCTGGAAACCCTGCAGCAATGGCAGCGCGACCGCCCCGCGGCCGAGCTGAAGACGATGCTCGGCGAGGTGATGCCCAAGCGCTTTGCGCAACGCCTGTGCGAGCACTGGCTGACCAGCCGACCGATGAAGCAGTACAACGCGCCGCAGCTGCGCGAGATCGCCGCCGTGCTGTCGGACTGGGCGCTCGTCGCCAGCGGCACCGAGGGCTATCGGACCGCGGAAGTGACGCTCGGCGGCGTGGATACCGACGAAGTGTCGTCGAGCACGATGCAATCCAGGCGTGTGCCGGGCCTGTACTTCATCGGCGAGGTCGTCGACGTCACCGGCTGGCTAGGCGGCTACAACTTCCAGTGGGCGTGGGCCTCGGGCCACGCCGCCGGCAACGCGGTGTAGGCGTTCGCGCCCACACCGCGCAACGCTGCGCTCACCACACTTCGCAGCGATCCGCGTCCGGCCGCACCATCGGCGCATCGGCCTTGCACTGGAACGCTTCGCGGAACGCCGGCAGGTTCGACAGCGGCCCGTTCACGCGGTACTTCGCGATGGGATGCGGGTCGCCCTGCACCATCGTGCGCTGCGTTTCCATGCGCGTCTCATCTCCGCGCCACTGGCCCCATGCGAGGAAGAACTGCTGCTCGGGCGTGAAACCGTCGAGCGTCGGCTCCGGGCCCTTGCCCTCGCGCGACTTCTGGTACGCGCGGAAGGCGATCTTCGCGCCGGCGAGATCGCCGATGGATTCGCCCAGCACGAGCTTGCCGTTGTGGTGCACACCCGGTTCGATGAAATAGCCCTCGAACTGCTTCACCACGCACTCGCCCTTCGCCTGGAACTGCTTGTTGTCGGCCGGCGTCCACCAGTTCGCGAGGCGGCCCTGAGCGTCGAACTGCGCGCCCTGGTCATCGAAGCCGTGACTGATCTCATGGCCGATGACGACGCCGATGGCGCCGTAGTTCACAGCGTCGGTGGCGTTCACGTCGAACGCCGGCGGCTGCAGGATGCCCGCCGGGAACACGATCTCGTTCTGCAGCGGGTTGTAGTACGCATTCGACGTCGGCGGCGTCATGCCCCAGCGGCTGCGGTCGGTCGGCTTGCCGATCTGGCTGCGGTTGTCGGCGACGTTCCAGCGCGATGCGGCGACGACGTTGTCCCATGCCGAATCGCGCGAGACGACCACACCATCGTAGGTCTTGAACTTGTCCGGATACCCCAGCTTCGGGAAGAAGGTCGCGCGCTTCTCCAGCGCCTTCTTCTTCGTCGCCGGATCCATCCAGTCCAGTTCGTTGATGGTGTCGTCCATCGCCAGCAGGATGTTCTTCACCATCTCCTGCATGCGCGCCTTGGCTTCCGGCGGGAAGTATTTCTCGACGTACTTCTGCCCGAGCGCTTCGCCGAGCTGGTTGTCGGTGGCTTCGGCGCAACGCTTCCAGCGCGGCTTGATCTCGGTCGCGCCGGTGAGGAACTTGCCGTTGAAGGCGAAGTTCTCCTCGACGAACGGCTGCGACAGCGAATCGGCGGCGGTGTTCAGCACGTGCCACTGCAGGTAGGTCTTCCACTGCGGAAGCGGCGTGGTCGCCAGTTCCCTGTCGACCTGCTGCACGAACTTCGGCTGCGTCACGTTCAACGCGTTGCGCGGCATCTTCGCGGCGTCGAAGTACGCGTTCCAGTCGAAATGCGGCGCGAGCTTCGACAGGCCGGCGAACGCGGTCGCGTTGTCCTGCAGCTTCGGATCGCGCAGCTGGACGTTGTCGAACGACGCCTCGGCCAGGCGTTTTTCGAAGGCGAACACGGTGTCGGCGTCCTGCTTCGCCTGCGCGGCGGGAACGCCGGACAGCTCGAACATCTTCGCCACGTGCGAGAGGTATTTCGCGCGGGCCTCGACGAAGCGCGGCTCGGGCTTGAGGTAGTAATCGCGATCCGGCATGCCCAGGCCGCCGGCGTAGATGTGCGCGATGGTCTTCGATGGATCGTGCAGATCCTCGCCGGCATAGAGCTGGAAGGGCACGGCGACGCCGACGTCGTGCAGGCGGCCGATCGCCTTCTGCAGGCCGACCTTGTCGTTGATCGCCGCGATCTCGTTGAGCCACGGCTGCACCGGCTTGCTGCCGAGCGCGTCCACGCGCGATTCGTCCATGCACGCGGCGTAGAAATCGCCGGCGAGCTGGCCCGCGCTGCCCTTCGGCCAATCGGTCTTCGCCGACAGCTCGGTCAGGATGTCGCGGACGTGTTCCTTATTCACTTCACCGGACTGCCAGCGCCGGCTCCAGCGATCCATGTAGTTCGGGATCGGGTTCTGCTGGCGCCACGCGCCGTTGGCGTAGTCGAAGAAATCGGTGCAGGCATCGCCGTTGCGGTTGATGTCCTCGGGATGGATCCCGTGGACGGCACCGGCCGAGGCGGTGGTGGCGGCTGCGAGCAAGGCGACGAGCGGAAGGCTGGATCGGACCACGGCAACGCCCCTGGGTCTGGGTGGGTGCCGCCACTATAGCCACGGTGTGGGCTTGGGCCGGTGCCGGAAGTCCTGCACGTCCTCCCTTTCCCCCGTCATTCCCGCGCAGGCGGGGATCCCACCGCGCGGGCATGTCGGCTTCCGTCGAGCATGATGTTCGCAGAGTTGGATTCCCGGCTGGGCGCGGGAATGACCGCGACCGTGTCAGCCCCGCCGCGCCTTCTCGATCGCCGCGATGTCGATCTTGTGCATCGTCATCATCGCGTCGAACGCGCGCTTGGCCGCGGCCGGATCCGGATCGGTGATGGCTTCGATCAATGCGCGCGGCGTGATCTGCCACGACAGCCCCCACTTGTCCTTGCACCAGCCGCACGCGCTCTCCTGCCCGCCGTTGCCGACGATCGCGTTCCAGAGGCGGTCGGTTTCGGCCTGGTCGTCGGTGGCGACCTGGAACGAGAACGCCTCGTCGGGCTTGAACGTCGGCCCGCCGTTCAAACCGATGCACGGAATGCCCATCACCGTGAAGTTGACGGTCAACACATCGCCCTTCTTTCCGTCCGGGAAATCTCCCGGCGCATGGTGCACCGCATCGACCGAACTGTCGGGGAAGGTTTCGGCATAGAACGTCGCAGCGTCGAGCGCGGTGCCGTCGTACCACAGGCAGACGGTGTTCTTCGGGATCGGCTTGCTGACCATCCGGGTTCTCCTTGAGCCAGGGACGTGAACCGCGGACGTTACCATCGCGGGCGCCCCACGCCGTGAGCACGGGATGACATTTCGCGGGAGCGCAAGCGGCGCCCCGCCCGGCGCTCCGACCGCTACTTGATCCGCCGCTTCTCCAGCTTGCGCGCGAGCGTGCGGCGATGCAGGCCCAGGCGGCGTGCGGCTTCGGAAATGTTGAAATCGCTGGCGGCAAGCGCTTCGTGGATGTGCTCCCACTCCAGGGTCTTGATCGACGTGGTGCGCTCGGTCAGCTCCACCTCGGTGTCGCCGGCGGCGCGGTCGAACGCGGCCTCGATGTCGTCGGTGTTCGACGGCTTGGCAAGGTAGTGGCGTGCGCCGAGCTTGATCGCCTCCACGGCCGTCGCGATGCTCGCGTAGCCGGTCAGCACGACGATCACCAGGTCCTGGTCGAACGCGTGCAACTGCTTCACGCTCGTCAGCCCGGAGGCACCGCCGGCGAGCTTCAGGTCGACGACCGCGTGCGTCGGCAGGAACTCCTTCAGCAACGCGGGCATGCCGTCTTCGCCGGTGAGATGGCGAACCTGGTAGCCGCGACGCTCGAATGAACGCACGAGGGTGCGCGCGAAGGCTTCATCGTCCTCGACGATCAGCAGGCGGCGCTCAGTCTTCGGCATCATCGCCCTCCTCGTCGCTTTCGTCCTCGATGGCCAGCGCGGACAGCGGCAGCGTCATCGTCACCACTGCGCCGCCCTGCGGCCTGTTCTTCGCCCGGAGGCTGCCACCCAGCGTACGCGCAACGTTCACCGAGAGGAACAAGCCCAGCCCGCCGCCCGGCCGGCCCTTGCTCGTGTTGTACGGCGAGCCCAGCCGCTGGAGGATGTCACCGGAAAAGCCGGGGCCGGCGTCGCTCACGTCGATGATCAGTGCTTCGCCATCGCAACGGGCATCCAGCGCGACCCAGCCGGGCGACGCTTCCAGCGCGTTGTCGAGCACGTTGAACACCATCTGGCGCAGCCCCGCGTCCGACACGATGCGTGGGTCCAGGTGGCAGCGGTTGGTGTAGGTGAACTGGATCGGGTTCCGCGCCTGGCGCCATTCTTCCGCGAGGCCGTCGAGCATCGCATGGAGGCTCACCTCGATGGGCGCTTCGGCGCGCGGTCCGCCCGCGGCGAGCAGGATGTTGGTGACGATCGACTTGCAGCGCGCCACCTGCTGCTGCATCTCGACGACGTCGCGATGCAGCTCGCCTTCGGAGGCGATGGTCGGCAGGTGCTGCCAGTCGCCGAGGATCACCGAGAGCGTCGACAGCGGCGTGCCCAGTTCGTGCGCCGCACCGGAGGCCAGCAAGCCCATTCGCACGATGTGTTCTTCTTCGGCGGCGCGCTGGCGCAGTTCTGCCAGGCGCGCATCGCGCTCGCGCAGGATGCGGCCGATGCGGGTGAGGAAGACCACCAGCAGCGCGGCAATGAGCAGGAAGCAGATCAACAGGCCCTGCACGTAATGGTCGCCCAGCCCACGCGCGGGCTCGACGGCGAGGACGATCGGCGTTCGCACCAGCGTCAGGCCGGTGACGCAGAGCGCCGCCGCCGCCGCGATGACCCAGCTCCATGGCGATCGCAGCACGACGGTGCCGAGCACCACCTGCAGCAGGTACAGGAACACGAACGGGTTGGTGATGCCGCCGGAAAGATAGAGCTGGATCGTCAGCGAGGCGACGTCCACCAGCAGCGAAACCATCAAGGCGTTGCTCGACGCATGCTCGCGACGACGCCACCACAGTTGGCTGACGACATTGAACAGCGCGAGTGCGGCAAGGACCGTGAACATCGGCCTCAGCGGCAGGCCGATGCCAAGCCCGTAATGCACGACGATGATCGTCGCGACCTGCCCGATCACCGCGATCCAGCGCAGCTCGATCAGCTGCTGCATGTTGCGCAGCCCCGCGCTTCCGCGCCAGCGCGTCAGTGCGGGCAACCTGCTTTCGGCGTCGGCGGCTACCGCGTCCTGGATCGTTCGTGAGGCCATGGTCGATTCGATGGAAACGCGGGGCGCGTTTCAACGGCGCCGATCATGGCGCAAACGCCGCTCCGAGGCGAACAGGAAGCCACCCGCGACGAGCGTGAGCAGCGCCATGCCGAACCACGTCAGTGCGTACGACAGATGGGGATCGCGGAATTTCACGACCGTGAGCCCACCGCGCGGCCACACGGTCGAGGCGGCCTCGCGATCGGCATCGATGAAGAACGGCGCCACGCGACTTGCGGGAAGTCCGTGCGCCTGCGCGATGGCCGCGACGTCGCGCGAGTACCAGCGCTGCTGCGCCGGATCGTTGTGTCGAAGGAAACCGCCGCCGGGTTCGCTCATGCGCAGCAGGCCGTTCACCACCACCCTGCCCTGCGGCGGCGGCGCGACGCTCGCCTCGACGTTCCGTTCGGCGGACGGCACGAAACCGCGATTGACCAGCACGTAGTCGCCCGAATCGGTGCGCAGCGGCACCAGCGACCAGTAGCCGCCCCCCAGCTCGGTCACCGCCTGCGTGCGGCTCTCCATATCGGGCATGAAGCGACCGGCGACGGAGACGTGCCGGTAAGCGTCGGCTTCGTCGGTAACAGTCGGCCATTGCCCGCGCGCTGGCGCGGGAACCGGCGCGGCATGCACGCGCGCATCGACGCGGGCGATCAGGTCATGCTTCCACGCCATCCGCTGGACCTGCCAGATGCCCAACGCGACGAATCCGACGAACGCGACCGCGAGCAGCCCGGCGAACATCGCCAGCACCCAGGGGCGTCGCCCCCGGGGCATCGGCTGCGCGTCGACGACGCTTTCCTTCATGCGGGCCGTCATGGCACGGCTTGCGGCGGGGGCGTTACGGCGTGTTCCGGATCATCTCCTGCATCTCGTGCGCGCCCGGCATCATGTTCGTGTTGAGGTGATGCATGACCCACAACGAGCCGCTGAGCACGATCACCACCAGCACGACGGTGAAGATGAGCGCGAGGGCGTTCCAGCCGCCTTCGGACTTCGCGTTCATGTGCAGGAAGTAGACCATGTGCACCACCACCTGCACGGCGGCGAACGCCAACAGGATCAGCACCAGCAACGGCGTGCTGATGGCCGAGCCGCCCATCACCAGCGCGAACGGGATGGCGGTCAGGATGACCGACAGCACGAAGCCGGTCAGGTACTCCTTCTTCGAGACGTGCGGGATGCCGGTCTCGAGGAAGTCGTCGTCGTGGTCGTGGTGTGCGTGGTCACTCATCGCAGCGAGCCCATCAGGTAGACGAAGGTGAAGACGCCGATCCAGACGACGTCGAGGAAGTGCCAGAACATCGACAGGCAGGCCACGCGGCGCGTGTTGGCGCGCGTGAGGCCGTGCTTGCGCACCTGCAGGCACAGCACGATCAGCCAGATCACGCCGAAGAACACGTGCAGGCCGTGCGTGCCCACCAGCGCGAAGAACGAGGACAGGAACGCGCTGCGCTGCGGACCGGCGCCGATATGGATGAAGTGGTGGAACTCGTACAGCTCGATCGCCAGGAACGTCGCGCCCAGCAGGCCCGTCACGATGAGCCATGCGATCAGACCGCGCTTGTTGCGCGCCTGCATCGCGATCATCGCGAAGCCGTAGGTGATCGACGACACCAGCAGCACCGCGGTGTTCACCGCCACCAGCTTCAGGTCGAACAGGTCGGCGCCGGACGGGCCGGCGGCGAAACTGCGGCCCAGCACGCCGAAGGTGGCGAACAGGCACCCGAAGATCATCAGGTCGCTGAGCAGGTAGATCCAGAAGCCCAGCAGCGTGCCGTTTTCCGGATGGTGGTGGCCTTGCGTGTCGAGGAAGACCGGCGCGCCGTCTTCACGGGTCAATGCGATGGGCTCAGACACGGAAGGTCTCCAGCTGCTGGGTACGCGCGTGCTCGGTGGCAGCCACCTCGTCGGCGGGGATGTGGTAATCGCGGTCGTAGTTGAAGGTGTGCCAGATCGCGTAGGCCACCACGGCGACCAGCGACAGCACCGCCAGCCACCACAGGTGCCAGATCATCGCGAACCCGCCCGCCGTGCTCAGCAGCGCCAGCACCAGGCCGGCCGGCGTGTTCTTCGGCATGTGCACGGCCAGGAAGCCCGAACGCATGCGCGTGAAGCCGCGCTGCTTCATGTCCCACCAGGCGTCGGTGTCGTGGACGACCGGCGTGAAGGCGAAGTTGTAGGCCGGCGGCGGCGAGGACGTCGACCACTCCAGCGTGCGGCCGTCCCACGGATCGCCGGTGACGTCGCGCAGCTGCTCGCGCTTGCGGAAGCTGACGAAGATGCAGATCAGGAACGCGGCGATGCCGATCGCGATCAGGACCGCACCGAAGGCGGCGATCAGGAACCAGATCTGCAGCGACGGATCCTCGAAGTGGCTCATGCGGCGCGTCACGCCCATGAGGCCCAGCACGTACAGCGGCGTGAAGGCGAACCAGTAGCCGGCCAGCCAGAACCAGAACGAGACCTTGCCCCAGAAGTCGTCGAGCTTGAAGCCGAAGGCCTTCGGGAACCAGTGCGTCATCGCCGCGAACAGGCCGAACACCACGCCGCCGATGATCACGTTATGGAAGTGCGCGATCAGGAACAGGCTGTTGTGCAGCACGAAGTCCGCCGGCGGGACGGCCAGCAGCACGCCGGTCATGCCGCCCACCACGAAAGTGATCATGAAACCGATCGTCCACAGCATGGGCACTTCGAAGCGGATGCGGCCGCGGTACATGGTGAACAGCCAGTTGAAGATCTTCGCGCCCGTGGGGATCGAGATGATCATCGTGGTGATGCCGAAGAACGAGTTGACGCTCGCGCCCGACCCCATCGTGAAGAAGTGGTGCAGCCACACCAGGTACGACAGCACCGTGATGCACACCGTGGCGTAGACCATCGACGAGTAGCCGAACAGGCGCTTGCCCGAATACGTCGCCACGATTTCCGAGTATGCGCCGAACAGCGGCAGGATCAGGATGTAGACCTCCGGGTGGCCCCAGATCCAGATCAGGTTCACGTACATCATGGCGTTGCCGCCAAGGTCACTGGTGAAGAAGTTCGTGCCGACGTAACGGTCCAGCGCCAGCAGCGCGAGCACCGCGGTCAGGACCGGGAACGAGACCACGATCAGCACGTTGGTGCACAGCGAGGTCCACGTGAAGACGGGCATCTTCATCATGGTCATGCCCGGCGCGCGCATCTTGATGATGGTCACCAGCAGGTTCACGCCCGATAGCAATGTGCCGACGCCTGCTATCTGCAGCGCCCATATGTAGTAGTCGACGCCGACGCCCGGACTGAAGGCGATGCCCGACAGCGGCGGATAGGCGAGCCAGCCGGTCGCGGCGAACTCGCCGAAGAACAGCGACATCATCACCAGCACGGCGCCGGAGACGGTCATCCAGAAGCTGAAGTTGTTGAGGAACGGGAACGCGACGTCGCGCGCGCCGATCTGCAACGGCACCAGATAGTTCATCAGGCCCGTGACCAGCGGCATGGCCACGAAGAAGATCATGATCACGCCGTGCGCGGTGAAGATCTGGTCGTAGTGCGCGGGCGGCAGGTAACCGGTGCTGTCGCCGAAGGCGATGGCCTGCTGCAGGCGCATCATCAGCGCGTCGGCGAAGCCGCGCAGCAGCATCACCAGGCCCAGCACGATGTACATGATGCCGATCTTCTTGTGATCGATGCTGGTGAACCACTCGTTCCAGAGGTAGCCCCACAGCTTGTGCTTCGTGATCACGGCCAGCAGTGCGAGGCCGCCGAGCACGGTGCCGATGAAGGTCACCATCAGGATCGGCTCATGGAACATGGGAATGGATTCCCATGACATGCGTCCGAAGATCGGTGAGGACGGGAGGGTGCTGCTTTCAGGGGACATCGCGGGATTCCGGGGCTTTCAGGCCAAGAAACAGGTCGGCATCAGGAGTCGCTCAGGGCGACTTCATGCCGACGATCGAGCCAGACAGGGACTGGGGCACGGCATCGTTGACGGAGCACACTTCCGACGACACGTACGCGCCCAGGCGCGGGTCGCCGCGGCGCGGCGTGGCCAGCGGCTTCAGGCCGTCCAGGCCGAGGCCGCCGGTGGCGTCGATCGCCATCATCTGGTTCATGCACAACCGGTCGGTGTCGACGCAGCGGTTGAGCACGGCATCGAACAGGCCGTTGTCGACGCGGGCGAAGTGACGCACCGGCTCGCGTTCGGAGGGCTTCTCGAGTTCGAGGTACGTCGCGCGGGTGAGCGCGTCGCTGCTGCCGCGCACGTCGTTGACCCAGCGCTGGTACTCGGCGTCGGGCCGGCCGTGGAACTTGAAGCGCATGTGCGAGAAGCCGGCGCCGCTGTAGTTCGCCGAGAAGCCGTCGTACACACCGGCCTCGTTGATCACCGCGTTGAGCTCGCTTTCCATGCCCGGCATGCCGTAGATCATGCCGGCCAGCGCGGGAACGTAGAACGTGTTCATCACCGACGAGGCCGTGATGCGGAAATGCACCGGGCGATCGACCGGCACGACGACCTCGTTCACCGTCGCGATGTTCTCTTCCGGATAGACGAACAGCCACTTCCAGTCGAGCGCGACGACCTGGATTTCCAGCGGCTTCACGTCGGCAGGCACCGGGCGTCCGGCGGAGAGCTGGTCGAGCGGACGGAACGGATCGAGCAGGTGCGTGCTGATCCACGTGATCGCGCCGAGCGCGATGATGATCAGCAGCGGGATGCCCCAGATGACGAGCTCGAGCTGGGTCGAATGATCCCAGTCGGGCTTGTAGGTCGCGTTGTTCGACGCGCGGTAGCGCCAGGCGAACAGGAGCGTGAGCGCGATCACCGGAACGATCACGATCAGCATCAGGACCGTCGCGACGACGATCAGCTGGCCCTGGCGGGCTGCGATGTCGCCGGCGGGATTGAGAACCAACAGGTTGCATCCTGACAGGGCGACCGTGGCGAGGAGCAGCACGGCGGCCTGCAGGAATCTGCGCGCGATGGACATGTGTGTGGGGGCTTACGGATTGAGCATGGTCAATGTATTCCCGGCCGTGTGACGGGAGAATTGGACGTTTTGTCCTATCGAACAAGCTGGTTGCCTCTGTCAGCCTATCGTCGCATCCTCTCAAGTCCAACCGGCCCTCCTTCCATCGGCCGGCTCATCGAGTGTCCAACGCGATGTCAACCCTCACCCCCACCGCTTCCACGCACGATCACGGCACCAAGGCCGACACCGATGTCGCGCCTGGTGAAATCGCCGTAGGCGTCGTCATCGGCCGTGCGTCGGAATACTTCGACTTCTTTGTTTTTGGCATCGCCTCGGCGCTGATCTTCCCCGCCGTCTTCTTTCCGTTCCTGGACCGGCTCAACGGCGCATTGGCGGCGTTTGCGCTGTTTTCGCTGGCGTTCATCACACGGCCGCTCGGCACGATCCTGTTCATGTCGATCCAGGAGCGCTGGGGCCGCGGCATCAAGCTCACCATTTCCCTGTTCATGTTGGGCAGCGCCACCGCCGGCATCGCGTTCCTGCCCGGCTACACCACGCTGGGCGTCGCATCGATCGTGATGCTGGCCCTGCTGCGCATGCTGCAGGGCGTCGCGCTGGGCGGTTCGTGGGACGGCCTGCCGTCGCTGCTGGCAATGAACGCACCGAAGGGCCGCCGCGGCTGGTATTCGATGCTCGGCCAGCTGGCCGCGCCGATGGGCTTCATCGTCGCCGCCAGCGTCTTCGCATTCCTGTATGCGAGCCTGAGCGAGGCCGACCTGCTCTCGTGGGGTTGGCGCTATCCCTTCTTCGTCGCCTTCGCCATCAACGTGGTGGCGCTGTTCGCCCGCCTGCGCATCGTGGTGGCCGACGAATACCAGAAGAAGATGAGCGAGCTGGAGCTGGAGCCGACGCCGATCCGCGAGCTGTTCCGCGCCAAGGGCCGCCACGTGGTGATCGGTGCCTTCGCGGCGCTGGCCAGCTACGCGCTGTTCCACATCGTCACGATCTTTCCGCTGTCGTGGATCCTGCTGTATTCGGACAAATCGATCGTCACCTTCCTGATCGTCCAGATCATCGGTGCGTTCATCGCCTGCGGCGGCGTCGTGGCCTCGGGCCTGATCGCCGACCGCGTGGGCCGTGCGCGCACGCTGGGCGGGCTGGCGCTGCTGATCGCGATGTTCAGCGGCTTCGCGCCCACGCTGATGGGCAGCGGCAACGTCGGCCAGGGTGCGTTCGTGCTCATCGGCTTCGCCCTGCTCGGCCTGTCGTACGGCCAGGCTGCGGGTGCGGTGACGGCCAACTTCGGCCGCCGCTACCGCTACACCGGCGCGGCGCTCACCTCCGACCTCGCCTGGCTGATCGGCGCCGCTTTCGCCCCGCTCGTCGCGCTGGGCCTGTGCTCGCAGTTCGGTCTGGCCTGGCTGGGCGCGTACCTGCTCTCCGGCGCCATCGGCACGCTGGTCGCGCTGGGCATCAACCGCGCGATGAACTACAAGAGCTGACGCCCCGGTTCGTCCATTGCGATACGACGAAACGCCCGCCTACGCGGGCGTTTCGTTTTCACGATCGACACGGCGCCGCTTCGGCGACACTCAGCCCCGCGTGAGTTCCATGTGCGTCAGGTACAGGCGCAGGTCGAACTCCAGCTGGTGGTAGTCCGGCTCCATGTGCGTGCACAGCTGGTAGAAGGCTTTGTTGTGGTCGGCCTCCTTCATGTGCGCGAGCTCGTGCACGACGATCATCCGCAGGAAGTCGGCCGGCGCATCGCGGAACACCGTGGCGATGCGGATCTCGCGACTGGCCTTCAGCCGCCCGCCGTGTACGCGCGAGATGGCGGTGTGCGTGCCGAGCGCGTGCTTCATCACCTGCAGCTTGCTGTCGTAAAGCACCTTGCCCAGCGGCACGGCCTTGCGCAGATGGCGGTCCTTCAGCGCCTGCACGTAGTCGTACAGCTGCGCGTCGTTGCGCACCATGTTGGGCTCGGCGTACCGGTCGGCCAGCATCGTGCCGAGCCGGCCCTGTTCGATCAGCTGCCGCACCTTCGCGAGCAGGTGCTCGGGGTAGCCGACGAGGTATTTGAAGGGTTCCATGGCGGTATCATGGCCCCGAAACCACCACCAGAACACCGCGACATGGCGAAGGCGAATCCGCTCCAGGAACAACTGCTCAAGGCGGGCCTGGTCAAGAAATCCAAGGTGGCCGAAGTCGCGCGCGAGCAGAACAAGGCCCGCCACGCCAAGGCGCCGGCCGAACGCAGCGAGATCCAGGTGGAAGCCGAACGCGCGCGCGCCGAGAAGGCCGAGCACGACCGCGCGATCGAAGCCGAGCGCAAGGCGCAGGCGCGCGCCGCGGAGCTGCGCGCGCAGGCGCGGCAGATCATCGAAGACCGCAAGGTCCCGCGTTCGGGCGAAAGCGAATACCGCTTCACTGAAGGCAACGCGATCCGTACGTTGCTGCTCAACGACGACCTCCGGAAGAAGCTGTCGTCCGGCGTACTGGTGATCGCCCGCATCGACGAGCGTTACGAACTGCTCCCGCGTGCCGCCGCCGACAAGGTGCGCGAACGCGACGCGACGATGATCGTGCTCGATCACGGGCTGCAGGCCGATGCCGAACCCGCGGCCGATGCCTCCGACGACGATGCGTACTACGCGCAGTTCAAGGTGCCGGACGACCTGATCTGGTGATCGCACGCGGCGACCGGCGGTCGCGCGTTTTCACTGCTGGATAACGGCGGCAGGCGTGTATTGGCGGCACTTCGACCGGGGTGATCCGCCATGGAGATGGGCCTGCAGGACCACGCCGCGCCGCGGTCGTTCCGCATCGCATCGTGCCTCGGTTTGCTGCTTCTCGCCGCATGCGCGACGACACCCTCGCCCCGGTTCGAGCGTTCCGACACGGCGCACGCCGTCGAGCGGCCCGGGCGCATCCTGGTGTACGACTTCGCCGGCACGCGCGGCGACCTTCCACCCGATTCGCCGATCACCGGCTACTTCGAACAGAACGAAGCGCCGCAGACGGCCGACGACGTCGAAACCGGGCGGCAGCTGGGTCGCCAGGTCGCGCAGCAGGTCGTGGAGCGACTTCGCGCCGCGGGCATCGACGCGTATCCGGTCGGCGCCGGACCGGTGCCGAAACTGGGCGACGTCGTGCTGCGCGGCGAGTTCGTGTCGGTCAATCCGGGAAGCCGCACGACACGCGTGTTGATCGGCTTCGGCGCGGGCCGCGCCGAACTCAGCACGCTGGTCGAAGCCTTCCAGATCACCGCGACCGGACCGCGTTCGCTCGCGACCGCTGAGGCGAACACGCAGGGTGGCCGCCTGCCCGGCGTGCTGGTGCCACTAGGCGCGGCAGCTGCGGCGGGCACGGTCGCGACGAGCGCCGCGGTGTCGGGCGGATCGAACGTGATGCAGGAACGCGGTCCCGAGTCGATCCGCGCGGCCGCGCAGCGCACCGCCACCGGCATCGCCGATTCGGTCATCGATATATACCGTCGGAACGGCTGGCTGGCGCAGCCGGCTGCAGGCGGGGCAAGCTAGCGGCGCGTCTGGGAAACCCCTGCCTCACTCCCGCGGAGGCACGATACCGCGTAAGCGGCCTGCCTCAACCTTCCCACCTGTCCCCTTTCTTCCCCGGGCTGCGTTGGTTTCGAACGGTGGCCCTGTGTGCGCTTCGTGCACAGGCGCATAAGAAGAACTGTTCCCAGGGGCAAGGCATTTGATCTTCGATTTCCGGAACGCGTCCTCGCCGGCCGACATCGACGCGGACATCTGCATCATCGGGGCTGGCGCCGCCGGCCTGGCGATCGCATGGGCGTTTCTCGACACGCAGGCGTCCGTCTGTGTGATCGAGAGCGGCGGCCTGACCGCCGACGCGCGCTATCAGGCGCTGCTGGAAGGGCATTCGGTCGGCGAACCGCCCTTCGATCCGGGTGCCTCGCGGCTGCGCGCGTTCGGCGGCACCTGCAATTACTGGGGCCGCGGCTGCATTCCACTGGCGAACCTCGCACCGCGCGACTGGGTACCGCACAGCGGCTGGCCGATCGGCTTCGCCGACCTGGAGCCCCACTACCGTAAGGCGCGCACGTTCTGCGGTCTCGACCAGCACGACTTCGGCGAGGACACCTTCCTCACGCCCTTCTCGCGACGGCCACTGGACTTCGAAGGCGACGCGCTGGTGCACAAGACGTTCGCGTCCAGTCCGATGATCTTCGGCCACGCGTACCACGACGTGTTCGAGCGCGCGGACAACATCACCGTGCTGCTGCACGCGAACCTGCTGGAACTAGACGCGGTGGAATCGGCGCAGGCCGTGCGGCAGGCGCGCATCGGCACGCTCGACGGCCGCCGCGGCACCGTGCGTGCGCGGCACTACGTCCTCGCCTGCGGCGGCATCGAGAACGCGCGCTTGCTGCTGTCCTCGAACGCGACCATTCCGCAGGGCCTGGGCAATCCGCACGATCTGGTCGGTCGCTATTTCATGGACCATCCCAGCGGAAAGCTCGGCACGCTGTTCGCCGACGATCCGCACGTGCTCACGCGCCCGTACGATCGCAACGTGCCCAAGGGCCGCCCGCAGGCGCATCCGGAGATCTGCCTGTCGGACGAAGCGCAGCGCCGGCACCGCATCCTCAGCGGTCGCGTGCGGCCGTTCGCGTTCGAGGAACCGGTGCCGGAAGGCCTGCAGGCGCTGCGCGACCTGCGCGCGGCGATCCGCGCGCGTCGCGGCAACGAGAACTGGGCGATCAAGGCGCGCGTGTGCGGGCGTCGCAACGGCGAGCCGGACTACATCGCGAATGCAATGCCGACCGAGGACATCCGCTCGCTCACGCTGCGCGCGGGGCTCAACGCGGGCGACATCGCCAAGGCCGTCGGTCGCAAGCTCACGCGCAAGCCCACGGTGCGCACCGAGCGCGTCGACCTCATCGGCTACTTCGAACAGGTACCGAACCACGACAGCCGAATCACGCTCGGCGACGAACGCGATGCGCTGGGGCTGCGGAAGGTGAACGTCGACTGGCGCCTGACCGAGCTGGACCGCCACACCTACCGCACGGCCGCGACGCTGTTCGGCGGCGAACTCGCGCGCGCGTGCAACGGTCGCTTCCAGTCGGCGTCATGGCTGGAGGAAGACGGCGGCGTGCCGCAGGTGTTCGGCACCTCGCACCACATGGGCACCACGCGCATGGCCGACAGCCCGCGCGAGGGCGTGGTCGACCGGCACTGCCAGGTGCACGGCGTGGACAACCTGCATATCGCCGGAAGTTCGGTGTTCCCGACCGGGAGCTGGGCGTTCCCGACCTTCACCATCATCGCGCTGAGCCTGCGACTGGCCGAGCAGTTGCGCGTGAGGCTCGAACAGGCGACGCCGCTGCTCGGAATCTGAGCGCGGCGTCTGGCGCCTCCATCAACGCAACTGCGAATCCTTGCTGCCGCGACGGTTGTAACCGGCGAAGGCGGCCTCTTCGGCGTCGTGCGCTTCCTGGCAGGCGATGCACAGGCGCACGCCGGGAACGGCGTCGCGGCGGGCCTGCGGGATCTCGGCGCCGCATTCCTCGCAATGTGTCAGGCCCGGCCCTTGCGGCAGCTTGCTGCGTGCGCGCTTGATGCCGTCCTTCACGGTCGCGTCGATCTGGTCCTGCACGGCGCCGTCGCCTGCCCAACCGGTGGCCATGTCGACTCTCCTGCGTGGATCCGGGTCCGAGGATAGCGCCGGGGCCCTGAACTTCCCGCACACGCGCGCTTGCCCGGTGCGGGACTACACTCGCCGCAGGCTGAATCGCGGCCCGTCGGACCGCAAGGCGTTCGTCGATGCGCAGCAGGCTCGTCGCGATGATCCTCGCGCTGGCGTTGTCGATCGCGCCTGCGTTCGCCCAGCCCGCCGCGAGCACGGTCGCTGCGGCCGACCAGGTAATGGCCCTGCCCGCGCCGCTGCGCGAGCGGTTGCATCGCGAGATCCTCCACGACAACCCCTCCGCGCACGACAGGCTCCAGCGCCTGGGCACCTTCATGTTCTCGCCCGAAGGGCTGGGAATGACCTACGTGGAGACCGCGAACCACACCGTCGCGCAGGCATACGAAGCGCGCACGGCGAACTGCCTCACCTTCACGATGCTCTTCCTCGCGCTGGCGAAGGAAGCCGGACTGGAAGCCACGCCGCAGGAGATCGGGCAGATCCTCGGCTTTCGCCAGGCCGACGGCACGCTCTACCTGAGCAACCACGTCAATGCGTCCGTGCGCGCGGGGGTGCGGAAATACACGGTGGATGTCGCGGGCGACCTGATCATTCCACGCGATCAGCCCGAGCCGATCACGACCACGCGGCTCATCGCGCACTACTACAACAACCTCGCCGTCGAACGCCTGGCGGCTGCCGACTATCCCGGCGCGCTGTCGCTCCTCGACACCGCGTTGACACTGGATCCCGGTTACGCCGGCTTCTGGAGCAATGCCGGCGTCGTGCGCACGCGAAGCGGCGATCTGCGCGGCGGCGAGAAAGCCTATCGCCGCGCGCTCGCACTCGATCCGGCCAACGCCAACGCGCTGTTCAACCTCGCCGGACTCGCCGCGCGCATGGGCGATCGTTCGCTCGAAGCCGAATACCGCCAGCGGCTGGCGAAGGTGCAGCGCAACGATCCCTTCCACGCCTTCATGCAGGCGGTGAACGCCGAGAACGCCGGCGACCTCGCGCGCGCGATCCGCGAATACCGGCGCGCGGTCGACCTGCAACCGCAGGAGCATCGATTCCACTCGGCGCTGGCCAACGCGTACCTGAAGGCCGGCCGGATCCGCGCGGCCGTCCGCTCCCTCACCCAGGCGCAGGCGCTGAGCGATGGCGACACGCGGGCGGCCTACAGCGAGCGACTGGACGCCCTGCGCGCCCGCTGACGTCGCCGCGTCCCCTTTTGCCCGCCGAGCGCGTTTGCTTCCCTGAGACGATCGGAAGGGGATCCCCGTGCAACATGAAACGCTGATGGCCAAACGCCACCTGGTGCGCATCGCCATCGAGACCGCCGAGCTTCCCGGCGTGCGCCTGGTCGCGCGGCCGCTGTACCGCCGCCTGTTCAACCGGCCGTATCACGGCGGCAACGCGTACTACGGCGCCTACGATTCGCGCGCCCAGGCGCTGGCCGCCGCGCCGTCGCTGCCGACCAGCTACGACCAGCCTTCCACGACGGGGATGTACATGGATCGACACCGGAGCATCCGCGTCAGCGACTACCCGATGGTGCACTGGCTCTCGCGCCTGCTCGCGCAGGGGCGTCATCGCATCTTCGACCTGGGGGGCCACATCGGCGTGACGTACTACGGGTTCCGCCGTTACGTCGATTACCCCGCGACGATGGAATGGCGCGTGCACGACGTGCCGGCCGTGATGGACGCCGGACGCAGCTGGGCGCGCGAGAACGATCCGCAGGGGCTGCTGCACTTCGCCGACGATCCGGACGCCGCAAGCGACCACGATGTGCTGATCACCTGCGGCGCGCTGCAGTACCTGGACTACACGCTGCCCGAGCTGCTCGGTCGACTGCCCTCGCCGCCCACGCACGTGCTGGTGAACCTCACGCCGGTGCATCCGCGGCGCGGCTACGTCACCTTGCAGAACATCGGCAAGGCCGTGCTGCCGTATCGCGTGATGGCCAAGCCGGAGTTCGTCGCGCAGATGGAGGAACTGGGCTACTGCCTGGAAGACCAGTGGCAATCGAAGGAACGCCACCTGCGCGTTCCGTTCGAACCGGATTGCACGCTCGATCATTACGCGGGGTTCTATTTCAGGCGGGTGTGATCCGCACGACGCGTGCGATGAAACGACGAAGGCCGGCATTGCGCCGGCCTTCTGCATTCCGCTTTGCTGCCCGTCACTTCGCCGGTGCGCTACCCGGCGGGAACGACGCGAACATCTTCTCCACGCCGGCCTGCGCCTTGGCGTTCACGTCTTCCGGCGAATCGGGCACGGTGCCCGACGCGGTGCCGCGCCAGATCGCCTGCTTGGTCTTCATGTCGAACATGTCGACGACCAGCGTGCCGACCTCGTAATTGCGCACCGTGGTGGTCGCCGAACCCATGCCGGCGCCGCCCCAGCGACCCCACCCGTAACCGCCCCACGCCGGACCGCTGTAGAAGGTGTCGAGCGTCTGCTGCTGTTGCGTGGCGACGTTGGCGACGATGCCGACATCGGCGTCGGTGCCCGTCGCCTGCTGCCAACCGTGCGCGGCGAGCTTGGCATCGATCGCCGCGACCACGCGCTGTTCGACCAGCGGCGAGCGGCCTTCGGGTTTCTTCAACCACGTGTAGGTGCGATAGCTGGAGAACTGCGCCGAGGGGTCGTAATCCGTGTGCACCGTCGGCGTGCTGGCGCAGCCGGCCAGCGCGAGGAGCATCACCGCGCCTAGGACGAGTCGTTTCATGAGCCTTCTCCGTGGACGTTTGGGGCGAGAGGGAAACCCGATGCGGACTGCCGGCGCGATGCCTCGCGGCGCGCGCGTGATCGCGAGATAGAACCTTTGCGGGTGAAACAGGTGTGAAGGTCGAGCCGGCACCGCCATCGCAACCGTACGCCTCGTCATTCCAGCGAAAGCTGGAATCCATTTTGATCTTCACGCGGCGGCGAGACGTCGGGAAACCGCAAGATGGATTCCAGCTTTCGCTGGAATGACGACAAAGGTCGTCGCCCTTCAGAACGAAATCGGCACCCGCGCCGTCAGCGTCATGTCCGGCGTATCGCGCGTCACGCCTACGCCGAGTGCGACGTTGAGCGACCAGCGATCGCTGAAGCGGTACGTACCGCCCAGCAGCAGCGTGCCGAGCGTCAGGCGCACGGAGCCGGGCGATTCCCGGCCGTTCTGCTTCGTCTTGCCGATCAGGCTCGTGTCGTAGCCCAGGCTGATCGACGCCTTCTCGTTGAGCGCCAAACCCATGCCGAGGTTGAAGCCCCAGATGTCGCCGGCCTGCACGTCGCCGAGGAATTCCTCTTCGCGCCCCAGTACGGTGCGCGAGACGTTGCTGCGTTCGAAGTTGTACAGGTAACTGAAGGTGCCGAAGAACACGACCGGATCGGACGGATACAACCACGTCACGCCCGGCTGTATCGCTTCGAAGCCGGTGCCGGTCGGCAGCTCCAGCGGCAGGCCGGTGCCGGTGGCGTTCTGCAGGCAGCGCTGCACGCAGTCGGTGGTGACTTCGAACAGGTCCTTGCCGGTGCGGCTCTTGTAGCGCAGCCAGCCGATGTAGAACGCCTTGTCGGGGCCGCCGCGATTGAGCTGGTAACGCGCGGTCGCCTCGACGTCGCCCATGCCGTGGCCGCTGGCGTTGAACACGCGGTCCTGCGCGCTGCCGGTGAAGATCTCGCGGCTGACGGTGTCGCCGTTGAGGTAGACGTACGGGACTTTCACTTCGACTTCGGCGCGGCCGCCGATGCCCATGCGACCGGTGATCGTGCCGATGCCTGAGGTCGTCTTGACCTGGCGCACGTCGATCAGGCCGATGAGGATCGCCGGGATCACCGTGTAACCGACCAGCGCCACGCGGTCGTTCGCCGAATAGCCGTACTGCAGCGAGGGTTCGAGGATGAACTTGCCCGACGGCGTGAGCACGCCGGGCTGGTCGAAGATCTGCGCGACTTCCGGCGGGCGCGTTACCGAATCAGGCGCCTGTCCGACCGGCTTCTGCTTCGGTTGTGGCTGCTGTTGTTGTGGTTGCGCGGCCTGCGCCTGGCGTTGATCGGCCGGCGGAGGCGCGGCGGCCGGCGCCTGTTGCGCCAGCGTCGGCAGCACGGTGCCCGGCGCGACGCCCGCGCCGCGTTCGGCGTCCAGGCGTTCCTCGTCGAGCGCGCGTTGCAGGTTCGCGACCGCCGCTTCCTGCTGCGCGAGCGAGTTGCGCAGTTCATCGAGCTTGCGGGTCTGCGCGTTGATCTCGCGCTGCAGGTCGTCCAGCGAACGTTGCGGCGCTGCGGGCGCCGGCGCCGCGGGAAGAGCCCCGGCCGCCTGGGGCTGCGCAGCCGGGCGGGCCGGCTCCAGTCCCTGCCACTGGTCCTGCGCGTGGGCAGCCGCGGCGGCGGCGAGCCACAGGCATGGAGCGAGCATCAGGCGGCGGGGCAACTGCGGCGTCCTTCTCATGCGTCGTCCTTCTGGTGCGGCCGTGCCGGGAGGTCCATCCGGTTACAACGCAGGCGGGCCCGGAATGCGGGCGCGCGGCGACGGCTCTCGTTCAGGGCGCGGTGGCGGTCACCATCGCGTTGTGCAGCGTCGACTGGGTGTTGAGATCCTGGAACGCCTGCAGCGTGTCGACGCCGACGTTCACCGTGGTCAGGGCGCGGATGTCCTGCCCGTCCCTCGTGTTCTGGATGACGATGCCGCCGGGCGCGCCGGACGGCTCGAACGTGTTGCCGCCGCCTACCTGCACCACGACGCCCTCGTTGAAGCGCTGCAGCTCGCGCGCCTGGTCGGTCGTCATGCGCCCGACGTCGGGAATCTGCACGCGCGTGGTCGCCACCACTTCGCCGTTGACGAACACCGCGCGCTCGATGCCGAACGACAACGCCGTTCCGCCGTCGGTGATGAAGCCGCCGCGCATGTCTTCGAGCAGCGCGGGATCGATCGCCACCCAGCCCTCACCGAGCACCGTCGAAGGCGGCGCGGCCAGCGCGGGCACGCACCAGGCGAATGCGGCGATCAGGGCGAGCTTGAACGACGCATGCTTGAACGAAGGCGAGTCCATGGTCGAACCCTCCGTCAGATGTCGCCCGGACCGCGCCGGGGCGTCACGATGTTGTAGAGGCTGTCGCGGGCGATGCCCGCATCCAGCGGCGCCGGCGGCGCGGTGCGCCAGTCCTGCGCCATGTTGAACTGCGCCCGGTCGCGGCGGTTGTGCACCACGAACAGGATGCGGTTGTCCCACAGCTTCTCGAAGCGCGAGCGCGGCATCGCACGCGTGCCGCGCGCGGGATCGCCGAGCAGGACGCGTTCGTTGCGGAAGCCCTTCACGACGACGAAGTGCCGGTAGCCGCGGTCGTTGAGCAGCACGATCGCCGGAAGGCCTTCGGCGACGAGCTTGTCCAGCGGCTGCTCGAATCCGTCCGCCTCGAAGCCCAGCGAACGCAGGTAGCGGCGCATGTCCAGCAGCGAGAACCCGCGCTGGCGGATCTTCGCCTGGTCGCCGGTCTGGTACATGTGCATGAACACTTCGGCCTCGGTGACCGGATGGCCGTACTGGTAGGTCAGCAGCGTCGCCGTCGCGGCCGAGCCGCAGCTGAAGTCGTACTGCTGGCGCACGGTGGTCTTGAAGCGCGCTTCCTTCAGGCTCGTGACCTTCAGCGAATAGGCGCCGTTCGGCGGCGCGCGCACGTCCACCGTCCCGGCCTGCGCGAGGCCGGAAAGCAGGATCCACGCCGAAGCCGCCAACACCGCGCGGCGCCGGAATGTGCGCAGGCTCATGGGCCCGCGTCCGCGAACTTCACGTTCACGATCATCGCGTTCTGGATCAGCACGTTCGCGCCGGTGTTCTGGATCACCGTGGAAATGCCGCTGGCGTTGGCGAACGAACCGGACGTGACCGAGTTGCTGCCGGTGAGTACGTCGTCGGCGATCGCGTCCTCGACGCGGCCGTTGACGAGGATGTCGTTGTCGACCAGTTGCGCCTCGCCGCCGCGCATGTCGGACAGCGCGCCGGGATCGACGGCCGATCCGAACGCCGCGTCGGGCGCGACGGTCGCATCGACAATGGCCGGTTCGACGAAAGCCGGTTCAACGACGACGGGCTGCAGTGCGGCCTCGGGCGACTGCTGCGCGCAGGCCATGCCCGCCACGCACCACAGCGCCACGCCCATCAGACTGCCCACTGCGATGGAACGATTGCGTTGCATCGTCATGCTCCTTGCCGTGTGGGTCCGTGTGCGACTGCGAAGCTCCCGCCGGCGTCGCCGCCGGCGGGAATCTGCAATGCGCACGTTGATCGCACGACGCCGTGGCGTGCGTGCGTCGCGTAACGCTTACGGACCGACGGTCAGGTTGGCCTGGACAGTGATGCCCTGCTGGATCAGCGAGGAGAAGCCACTGTTCTGCGCCGCCACCGTGATGCCGGCTGCGCCACTGGCGGTTCCGGTCATCGTGGAGGACATGTCGAACGTGCCCGCATCGACGGTGTTGGTGCCACCGGCGCCGCCGGAGCCACCGGTCGCGCCGTTGCCGACGCCGCCGTTGCCCGTGCCGCCCGTGCCGCCCGCACCGTTGCCGGTGCCGCCCGCGCCGCCGTCGCCGCCGGTCGCGCCGGCTGCCGCAACCGCGCCGTCGCCGGCCGTCGCCGAGCCGTTGGTCGCGCTCGCATCGGCGCTGCCGTTGCTCGCGTCGCCATTGCTCGCCGCACCGCCCGCACCGCCGCCACCCGCACTGGCGGTCACGGTGCCGCTGGCACCGCCATCGCCCGCGGTCGCGCCGGACGTGCCGGTGCCCGCGCCGGACGTGCCGGTCGAGGTTGCAGTGGCCGTACCACCTGCGCCACCAGCGCCGCCGGTGCCCGTACCGCCCGCACCGCCGGAGCCGCCGGTGCCGTCGTTGCCGGCATCGTTGCCGCCACCGCCGTCGCCACCGGAGTTGCCGCCGCCACCGCCACCGCCGCCGCCGTCGCTGCCGCCGGCACCTGCGGCCGAGCCGGCCAGGCTTGCGCCGCCCGCGTCGCCGCTGTCGTTGTCGGTATCGCCGCCACGACCGCTGTAGTTATCCCAAGTGTCGCCGCCACGGCCGCCACGGCCGGCGGTCGAATCGCCGATCGTCGCGTCGCCGACGCTCGCGTCGCCCGAAGTCGCGCTGCCGTTCACGGCATAGCCGCCGGAACCGCCGTCGCCACCGGAGCCACCGTCGCCGCCGCTGCCGCCGTCGCCGCCGTAGCCGTCGCCACCGCCGCCTTCGCCGCCGTAGCCGTCGCCACCGTAGCCGTCGCCTCCGG
>NZ_QTJR01000004.1 GCF_003382285.1 Lysobacter soli | reverse complement strand
ATGCAAGAGTAGGTCATCGCCAGGGGCTTTACCCCAGAAGGCCGGTCCATCAGGACCGGCCTTCTTCTTTTGCGCGATAAGAATACAAACACGCCCATCACCCGCCCTCGCAAGGCAGGCAAGCCTTCTTTGGAACGGGGCAACCGTCACCGGGCGATGTCAGTAACCGCCAGGCGCCAGTGCAAATCGGATTAGTCCACGATCACGCGCACAAGCGTCGCTTCGACACACGCAGCTTCGCCGTCAGCAAAGAAGCTTGTTCGACCCAGCGCGTCGGATTCCGCAGGCCCGTTTCTGACTAAACGCGCCGCCGAAACGTCACCACCAGCACATCCCGATGCGAAGCCTGCGCCGGATCTTCCGGTTCCACGGGCGTTACGCCGTGGAAAACACGCGAGTCGTCGACGAGTGCTGCATCGAGCGCGTGGGTGAGCGTGAAGCTCCCCAGTAGCGAGCCGTCGGCGGCGTGGATCGTGGTGGTTCCGCTGGCGATGTTCATTCGATCGATCAGCAGCACGAGTACGTAATCGACGCCATCGCGATGGACGCCCTCCGGCGTCGGCTGCCCCGGTTCGCCTGCCCGTGCTTCGATCCGGAACTGGTGCAGTTCGATGTGCCAGTTCACGACTTCGGGTGCGAGCCCACCGAAGAACGAACGGCAGAACTGCAGAATGCTGCGAAGGCTCGCGCTGTCGGCGATCTCCGGCGGTACCGGCGCGAACCAGCGCTCAATGCCGCCTTGCAGCGTGTTGTAGTCGCGGCTCTGGTAGTGCGGTTGATGCGGCTCGCGCGCGATCGTTTCACCGGTCGCCGAAAAGACTGCGTGCCGTCGACGACGATGCAATCCGACATTGGCGAGATACGCATCCGGCTCCAGCGAGTCCCAACTGCCCGCAAAGTCGCTCCAGTCCGACAGCGGGCCGAAGGTTTCCAGCAGGCCGCGCATCGTGTCGCCTTCGACGAAACGGAAGCCGCCGTTGCGAAGTTCGTCCTGCAATACGGCCGATGGCGGCAGCGTGTGAGGCGTCGCGTTCAACCCGGCATTCCCGAAGAGATCAGGGCGCGACGTGCAGCGCTGCCTGCACGAGCAGCCAGACCACGCACGCCAGGCCCAGCGCCCAAATCAGCGAACGCAGGTAATGCCGGCCCGCGATGTAAACCAGGCCGTGCAGGATGCGCAGCGTGACGAACGCCAGCGACAGCGCCGCGATCTGCGAGTGCGCGACGCCGGCCAGCTGCGCCAGCACCACGCCCGCCGCGAACGGCGCGAACGCCTCGTAACTGTTGAGCTGCGCCGCGTACGCGCGTTGCGCGCGCGGGCTCTGCTGCTTTTCCTGCCAGCGTCGCGGATCGCGATTGTCGTAGCGCTCGCCGCTCGCCTTCGAAATGGCAACCCACAAGTACGGCAGCAACGCGGCGATCAGGACACAGACGTACGCGGTGGTGAGCGTCATGGCAGTTCCATGCGGCCAGGAGAGCCGCCAGCGTAGCCGAAAACGACAACGGCGCCGCATGGGCGCCGTTGCCGGTCGAACCGATCGAAGCGTTACTTCGCCGACTTCATGAGCTTGTCGTGCGCGCCGCGGAAGGCGTTGCCTTCGTACCAGTTCGGCCACTGCTCGTCGCCGGCCAGTGTGCGGCCGACGCCGTACAGTGCCTCAAGGTCCTGCACCACGCCGTCCATCTTCCACGACGGATCGAACTGGTCGCCCGGCTTGTGGTAGCGGTTGTCGCGATAGTCGGATTCGGCCTTGCGGCCCGCATCGACGCCACCTTCGAGCAGGTCGCTGCCGCCCTTGGCGTACAGCGCCGGCACGCCGGCCTTGGCGAAGTTGAAGTGATCGGAGCGGAAGTAGAAGCCGTCTTCCGGCGTCGCCTCGGCGTGCAGCACGCGCTGCTGGCTTTCGGCCTGCGTCTTGAGCAGGTCTTCCAGCTCCGAGCTGCCGAAGCCGACGACCGTCATGTCCTTCGCCTTGCCGATCACCGGCATCGCATCGAGGTTGATCACGGCGACGGTCTTGTTGAGCGGAATCGTCGGATGCGCGACGTAATACTTCGAGCCCAGCAGGCCCGATTCCTCCAGCGTCACGGCGAGGAACAGCAGCGAGCGATCCGGCGGCGGCGTCTGCTTGCTGAAGGCCTCGGCGATCTCGAGGATGCCCGCCACGCCGCTCGCGTTGTCGATGGCGCCGTTGTAGATCGTGTCGGCATGCGGCTCGCCGCCGCTGGCACCGCCGTGCTCGTCGGCTTCATGGGCGTGGTTGCCCAGGTGGTCCCAATGCGCCATGTAGACGATCGCCTCGTCAGGACGCTTGGCGCCCGGCAGCAGCGCGACGACGTTGCGCGACGACTTCTCGCTGGTCTTGCTCTTCAGGTCGACCGACAGCTTGCCGTCCAGCGGAATCGCCTTGAAGCCCGGCTTGTTCGCGGCCTTGTAGAGCTCGTCGAGGTTCTGGCCCAGGTCGGCCAGCAGCGAGCGCGCGGCATCGCCGGTGATCCAGCCCTGCACCGGCAGGCGCGGTTCCGGATCGTCCTTCGCCGGCAGGTCGAACTGCGCGCCCGACCACGAGTTCTTGACCACATCCCAGCCGTAGGATGCGCCCTCGGTGTCGTGGATGATGATCGCCGCCGCGGCGCCCTGGCGGGCGGCCTCCTCGAACTTGTACGTCCAGCGGCCGTAGTACGTCATCCGCTTGCCTTCGAAGAGCTTCGGATCCTGGCTGTGGAAGCCCGGATCGTTGACGAACATGACGACCGTCTTGCCCTTCACGTCGACGCCGGCGTAGTCGTTCCAGTTCTGCTCGGGCGCGTTGACGCCGTAGCCGACGAACACGAGCTGGCTGCCGTCGACCTTCACTTCCTCGCGGCCGGTGCGCGTGCCCACGACCATGTCGTCGCCGAACTTCAGCGTGCGCGGCTTGCCCTTGGCGTCGATGGTCAGCGTGGTCGACTCGTCCGCCGTGGTTTCCACCATCGGCACGGTCTGGAAGTAGCTGTCGCCGTTGCCGGGCTTCAGGCCCATGCGCTTGAACTGCGCTTCCAGGTACTGGACGGTCTTCTCTTCGCCGGCGCTGCCGGGCGCGCGACCCTCGAACTCGTCCGACGCCAGCACCTTCACGTGCTGGGCGAAATCGGCGGCGTTGATCGCGTCGTTGAAGGAATGGTTGTCGGCCGTCGCCGGCGCTGCCGCGGGCGTCTGCGGGGTGGCGGTGCTGGGCGCGTCGGCGGGCTTGGAGCAGGCCGTAAGCGCGATCGCGCCGACGATGCCGGCCACTGCCGTGCTGAGCAGGGAAACTCGGGACATGGGACCTCCGGAATGGACCAGGCCCCACGGCAGCCCGCGCCGCGCGGGGCCGCCGTGAAGGCGAACCCCATTCTAGGCATGCCGGCCGCGTCGTCACCGTGCATGGTCCGGCAGTTTGCCGGGACCGTCCCGCCGCGGGCCGCGGATCCAGTCCCGGAGCGCGGATCGCCAGTCTTTTCTGCTGGCGCGCCAGTCATTCCGCCTCGATCGTCAGCAATTTCGGCTGGCGCTCCAGTCTTTGCGGCTGGAACGCGAGGCTCAGGAACTGGCGCGCGAGTGAAAAAGACCCGAACGCCCGTGTCCGAGACTGGCGCGCCAGCCCGGAACACTCGCGCGCCACGCAAAAAAACTGGCGCGCCAGGCTCGAAGCCTGACGCGCCAGTCCTTGGAACTCGACGAGGGTTTTCTACGAGGTCTGCGCTGCTTACTGCCCCGGCGGGGTCGCACCGTCGAACCGGACCGCGGTCGCGCCACTGATCTGGCCGACCTTCGCCGTGCTGTGCACGTACAGCTCGACCTTGCGCTCGAAGTTCAGCGGGCCTTCGACGACCGCGTTCGGCCCGATGATGACCTTCGGGTCGCGCTTGTTGAACGAGAACCACGAGCCGCTCGGCTTGGTGTAGTGGATGCCGCCCTTCACGTGCGAATTCACGCCGACGGTGACGTCGCCGTTCACCGTGGTGATGCCACCGGACAGGTCGGTGTCGACCAGGCCGATCGCGCCGTTCACCGTTTCGATGTCGCCGCGCACGTCGCCACCCCGGTCCACGAAGATGCCGCCGTTGACGGTTTCCAGCTTGCTGGACAGCTTGCCGTTGCCCGCCACGCGGATGGAGCCGTTGACCGTTTCCAGTCCTTCGGCCTCGACGTTCTCGGCGACGGTGATGCTGCCGTTGACGGTTTCGGCCTTGCCGGTGCGCGCGCCGGCGCCGATCTTGATGGAGCCGTTGACGGTCTCCAGGTCGCCGACGGTCTGGCCGGCTTCGACGGTGATGCTGCCGTTGACTTTATCGATGTCCTGGGCGGCGAACGCCGGCGCGGACAGCGCCAGGGCGAGCGGCAGGACGCAGAGGGAGCGGATTCGCATCGTTTCGGTTTCCGTGTTGGGACGGGCTTCAATGCATCGGATGCGCTGAAGGCGGAATCGGTTTACACCGCTTCGCTACAATCGCAGCCATCGCCGGCGCGGACCCGTGCCCGAAGTCACCATTGGCCCCTCACTCTGGAATCCCCCGACGTGCCAGCCTCCCCGATGCGCCCCAAACCCGTGGTCCTGCTGATCCTCGACGGCTGGGGGCATCGCGACGACCCAACCGACAACGCGCTGGCCCAGGCCCGGCTTCCGAACTGGGACGCGCTGGTCGCCTCGGCGCCGCACACGCTGATCCACACCGAAGGCCGCCACGTCGGCCTGCCGGACGGGCAGATGGGCAATTCCGAGGTCGGCCACATGAACCTCGGCGCCGGCCGCATCGTCTACCAGGACCTCACGCGCATCGACGCCGCCATCGAGGACGGCACGTTCTTCGGCAACGACGAACTGGGCGCCGCGTGCGCCGCCGCGCAGTCCCACGGCGGCACGCTGCACGTCATGGGGCTGCTGTCGCCCGGCGGCGTGCACAGCCACGAGAACCACATCTTCGCGATGCTCGAACTCGCGCGCGAGGCGGGCGTGTCGAAGGTCGCCGTGCATGCGTTCCTCGACGGCCGCGACATGCCGCCCAAGTCCGCCGAACCGAGCCTGGCCAAGCTGCAGGACGTCTGCCGCAAGCTCGGCAACGCGCGCGTGGCCAGCGTCAGCGGTCGCTACTACGCGATGGACCGTGACCAGCGCTGGGATCGCCTGCGCCGCGCATGGGATGCGATCGTCGAAGCGAAGAGCGAGCACGTCACCACCGGCCCCATCGAAGCGCTGCTGCAGGCGTACGAGCGCGGCGAGACCGACGAGTTCGTCGCGCCGACGGTGATCGAAGGCTCGCTGCCGATGGCCGATGGCGATGCCGTGGTGTTCATGAACTTCCGCGCCGACCGCGCGCGGCAGATCACCGCCGCGTTCGTCTCGCCGACGTTCGCCGGATTCGACGCGCGCAGGCCGAAGCTGTCGCGTTTCGTGTGCCTGACCGAATACGACGCGAAGCTGCCGGCGCCGGTCGCCTTCGGCCCCGACGATCTTCGCCACACGCTCGGTGAAGTGCTCGCCGACAACGGCCTGAAGCAGCTGCGCATCGCCGAAACCGAGAAGTACGCGCACGTGACGTTCTTCTTCAGCGGCGGCCGCGAAGACCCTTACGCCGGGGAAACGCGCATCCTCGTGCCGAGCCCGAAGGTCGCGACCTACGACCTGCAGCCGGAAATGAGCTGCCCCGAACTCACCGAGAAGCTCACCGCCGCGATCCGCTCCGGCGAGATGGACGTCGCCATCTGCAACATCGCCAACCCCGACATGGTCGGCCACACGGGCAATATCGCCGCGGCGGTGAAGGCCGCCGAAGCGGTGGACGTCGCGATCGGCGCCATCGCGCAGGCCGTGCGCGACACCGGCGGCGCGCTGCTGGTCACGGCCGACCACGGCAACCTCGAAATGATGCGCGACCCGTCGACGGGCCAGCCGCATACCGCGCACACCGTGGGTCCCGTGCCGTTCGTGTACCTCGGCCCGCGTGCGGCGACGCTGCGCTCCGGCGGCGCGCTGCGCGACGTGGCGCCGACCATCCTCGACCTGCTCGGTTTGCCGAAGCCTGCGGAGATGAGCGGAACGAGCCTGCTCGCAGGCTGACCGCATGCGGCGCGCCGTCGTTGCGGTGAAGTGCGCGATGCTCATCGTCGCCAGCCTGGTGCTGGCGACGCCCGCGTTCGCGCAGAACAGTCGCGAGGCCGAACGCAAGCTGGAGAAGATCCAGCGCGAGCTCAAGTCGGTCGCCGCCGAACGCCGCAAGATCGAAGGCCAGCGCGGCAGCGCGTCGCGCCAGTTGCGCGAGGCCGACGAGAAAGTCGGCGAATCGAATCGCCGTTTGCGCGAGATCGAAACGCGCATGGCGAAGGAGCAGGCGTCGCTCGCCGCGCTGCAGGAACAACGCACGCAACTGCAGCAGCGCATGGCGGCGCAGCGGCAGGAACTCGCGCAGCTGCTCCGCGCCGCGTACCTGCAGGGACAGGACGCGCCGCTGAAGCTGCTGCTCGCGCAGGATCGCGTGGCCGACGGCAATCGCATGCTGGCCTACTACGGTTACCTGCAGCGCGATCGCACGCGCCGCATCGCCGAACTCGACGCGCAGCTGCGCGAACTCGATGAGGTGGAGCAGGCGATCGTGCAGCGTCGCAGTGAACTGGATCGCACGCGCGAACAGCAGCGTTCGCAGCTTGGCAAGCTGCAGAGCGCCCGCAAGGAACGCGCGAGCCTGGTCGCGCAGCTCGACAAGCGTTACGAGGATCGCAGCACGCGCGAGCGCGAACTCGGGCGCGACGCGGCCGGCCTGGAGCAGTTGCTGAAGAAGCTGCGCGCCGCCGCCGCGAAGGCCGAAGCGCAACGCCGCGCCGCCGCCGAACGCGCCGCGCGCGAAGCACGCGAAGCCGCCTCGGCCGGCAAGGACGCGCCGCCGCGCCGCAAGCCCGCCGTCGTCGCCAGCGCCCCGGCGCCGCAGGTCGGTGGCCTGGGCTGGCCGGTGTCCGGTGCGTTGCTCGCCGGCTTCGGCGCGACCATGCCAGACGGCCGCGACAGCGACGGCCTGCTGATCGCCGCCGCCGCCGGCACGCCGGTCAAGGCGGTCGCCGACGGGACGGTCGTCTACGCCGAATGGATGACCGGCTACGGCCTGCTGCTGATCGTCGACCACGGCAACGGCTACATGAGCCTGTATGCGCACAACGACGCGCTGCTGAAGGACGTCGGCGACGCGGTGAAGCGTGGCGACTCCGTCGCCACCGTGGGTACCTCCGGCGGCCATGGCCGCGCGGCGCTGTACTTCGAGCTGCGTCGAAACGGGGCTCCGGTCAATCCCGGAGCGTGGCTGCGGCGTTGACGCTGAACGGTCGATCCGGTTGCGGGAACGATTAACGAAAGCCTTCCATTGCGCTCCCCCGCCGTGCCCATAATCACGGCACGCCGGGCGGAAGGCCGCCCGCTTCGCCTCACGCACCACCCCGGAGTTGCCGAATGTCCCTGCGTCGCCTCGCCCCGTTCGCCCTGGCCGCTTTCGTCGCCCTGCCGGCCGCCGCGCAGGAGGCCGACGCGCCGCCCGCCGGCGCGCCGATCGAGTCGCCCGACGGGGAAACGGCCGAGGCCAAGGTGCCGCTGGACGAAATCCGCCGCTACGTCTCGGTGTACAACGCGGTCAAGCAGGCCTACGTCGAACCGGTGGCGGACCAGAAGCTGATGCATTCGGCCATCCGTGGCCTGCTGTTCGACCTGGACCCGCACAGCGTCTACCTCGACAAGGAAGACGCCGAGAGCTTCGACGAACAATCGCGCGGCGCCTACGACGGCGTCGGCGTGGAGCTGATGCGCCAGCCCGACGGCTCGCTGCGCGTGATCGCGCCGATCGACGACACACCGGCCGCGCGCGCAGGCGTCAAGGCGGGCGACGTCATCACCGCCATCGACGGCAAACCCTTCAAGCCCGACGAAGGCGACCAGTCCGGCCCGCTGCGCGGCGCGCCGGGCAGCAAGGTCACGCTGACGATCGTGCGCGAAGGCAAGGACAAGCCTTTCGATGTCACGCTGACGCGCGAAACCATCCGCGTGGCGAGCGTGAAGAGCCGCATGCTCGAGCCGGGTTACGGCTACGTGCGCATCAGCGCATTCCAGGCCGACACCGCGGCCGATTTCGAAAGCCAGCTCGAGAAGCTCAAGGCGCAGGGCGGCGGCAAGCTGCGCGGCCTGGTCATCGACCTGCGCAGCAATCCGGGCGGCTTGTTGACCTCGGCGGTGCAGATCGCGGACGACCTGCTCAACGAAGGCAAGATCGTTTCCACGCGCGGCCGCATCGCGATCAGCGACGCCGAGTTCGGCGCGACGCCGGGCGATCGCCTCGACGGCGCGCCGGTCGTGGTGCTGGTCGACGCCGGTTCGGCGAGCGCGGCGGAAGTCCTCGCCGGTGCGCTGCGCGACAACAACCGCGCGCGCATCGTCGGCAGCCGCACCTTCGGCAAGGGCTCGGTGCAGACCGTGCTGCCGCTGGACAACGGCGATTCGGTGAAGCTCACCACCGCGCGCTATTACACGCCCAGCGGCAAGTCGATCCAGGCGCTGGGCATTTCGCCCGACGTCGTGCTGCAGCCGGGCAAGGACGCCGACAAGAGCATCCGCAACTTCAGCGAAGCCAGCCTGCCGGGCCACCTGCGCGGCGACGGCGAGAAGGACGGCGAGGAAGGCCAGCCCGGCCAGAACGCCGGCGACGTGCTCGACGGCGATGCGCCGATCGCGGCGGCGCTGGTGGAACTCAAGAAGCCGGTGGCGAGCGCGGCTACGCCCGCGGCGAAGAAGAACTGAGGCGCGCGCCGCGTCAGCGCGGCGCTTCGCCAATCAACCCGCACGCCAGCCGGATCGGTGCACGCGAGGCGACCGCCAGCGTGTCCTGGAACATCGTGCAATCGAGCAGATTGTCGGGCGACGAACGCCGGCCCGAATAGACGTTGAGGTTGACCTGCGGCGCGTCGGGCGCGTCGGTCCACGCGAGCTGTTTCGCATCGAGCGAGACCGCCGGGAAATGCGCGACGGGCGTGCCGTCCAGTCGTGCGCCTTCGAGTTCGACCTGCGTGCGATGCAGCGTCAGCCAAGGGTTTTCGCTGCCCGGCACGTGCTCCGCCTGCGCTTGGGCGCTCGGGTCACCGAAGTAATCGGCGCTGACGATCAGCGATTCGTGCTGCGATACGAGGCGTTCACGCGCGGCGGGCGTCAGCGTGATCTCGACATTGAAGGCGTTCGATGTCGCAGCGGGTGTCGCCTCCTTCGGTGACGGCTCCGGCACGCGTTCGCACGCCGCGATCCCTGCGATTGACGCGGCGACCATCCACGCGCGCACGATCGTCCGCATCGCTCGCCTCAGCGCGGCTTGCCGGGAAGCGGGAACGGCGTGACGACCTTCTCGCCCGTGGCCGCGTCGCGGATCGCCGACTGGCCTTTGCGCTCGACTTCCTCGATGCGCACGATGCTATGCATCGGCAGGTGCAGCGCGCGCGTGTTGCCGAACTCGTCGCGCAGGCGTTCTTCGGTGGGATCGATCACCACGCCGTCGTGCACGTCGAACACCAGTTCGCTCACTTCGGTGAAACCCCACAGCGCGCCCGAGGCGACGTTGCGTGCATAGACCTCGTACACCTTGCCGGCGTTGAGGAAGGTCACCTTGTAGAGCGGCTTGGACATGTCGGATTTCGCGATGGCGGAGCGGGTTGCACGCTGACGATGGGGTCGCGCGCCGCGTCAATCAAGCCGCGTCCGGTCCTGCGTCAGAGCCCGCGCCGGCGCCGCATGCGCCGCGCGATGCCGGCGCGGGCGATCAGCGCGAAGACGCCACCGAAGGCAAAGCCGGCCAGGTGCGCCGACCAGGCGACCGCGCCGAACGCAGGCCCGATGAAGGTGAAGACGAGTTGCAGCAGCGCCCACACGCCGATCAGCAGCGGCGCGGGCACCTTCACGAACTGCAGGAACAATCCCAGCGGCACCACGACGCCGAGCTTCGCGGCAGGGAACAGCGCCAGATACGCGCCGATCAGCGCCGACACCGCGCCGCTCGCGCCGATGATCAGCCGGTCCGGCGTGCCGATGGCGATCACCGCGGCGAGGTTCGCGACCGCTCCGCCGAGCAGGAACAGCACCAGCAGCCGCCACGGGCCCATCGCGCGTTCCGCCGGCAGCCCGAAGATCAGCAGGAACACCAGGTTGCCGAGCAGGTGAGCCCAGTCGGCATGAAGGAACAGCGCCGTGACCAGCCGCCACAGGCTGCCGGTGCGGATCGACTGCCACCAGGCCTCCGGCGAGGCCAGGCCGCCCGAAAGCGCACCCCATTCCATCAGCAGCCGGCGCTGCTCCGCGCCGGGCATCAGCTCGACGGTGATGAAGCTCAGCCACAGCAGGCTGAAGAGGACGGGCGTGGCCCAGCGCAGCGGGATGCGCTCCCGGCCGGGGATCGTCACGAACACCGGAACGGGCCTCCCCCATTCAGCATCCGAAAAGCATCCGGACGCGCGAAAAAGCCTGTTTTACAAGTGCGGACGGGCATGCCGCTATTGTTAGCCTCGGGTTAAAAGCCGGGTTATAGTGCATACGGCGTCGTACGTCGGGAGGGGTTTCCGGCGATTTGTGGCGACCGACCGGACCGGCCGGGTCGCCATGTCGATGGCGCGGCCTGAAGAAGACGAAAAAATACTCCATTGGAGACTACACGCATGCAACACGCTTCTCGTTTCATCCAGCTGTCGGCGCTCGCCTTCGGCATCGCCGGCGCGCTGGCCGTCGGCCAGGCACAGGCTTCGGGTTTCCAGCTGAAGGAAAACAGCGTCAAGTCCATGGGCGCGGCGTTCGCTGGTGCCGGCGTCAACGAGACCGATTCCTCGGTCGTCGCCAACAACCCGGCCACGATGGCGCGTTTCAGCGGCACCACGATGCAGGTCGACGTCACCGCGATCGACCTCAGCTACGAATTCAAGGGCACCGGCACCGACGCGCTCGGCCGTCCGATGACCGGCGGTAACGGCGGCGATGCCGGCGACATCGCGGCCGTGCCGGCCCTGTCGGTCATCCACAAGCTCGACAACGGCCTGGCGTTCGGCGCCATGGTCAGCGCGCCGTTCGGCCTGAAGACCGAGTACGACAACGATTGGGTCGGCCGCTACTACGCCCACACCTCCGACGTCGAGATCGTCGACCTGACCCTGGCCGCCGCGCTGGACATCGTGCCGGACCGCTTTTCGGTCGGCGCCGGCATCATCTACTCGCGCGCCGACGTGACGCTGTCGAAGTCGGTCGACTTCGGCTCGCTGCTGTTCTCCAACCCGGCCACCCGTCCGCTGCCGTTCGCGCGTCCGCAGGCCGCTGACGGCTTCGCCGAGATCCAGGGCGACGACACCGGCTTCGGTTGGACCGTGGGCGCCAACCTCAAGCCGACCGACAAGCTGGCCATCGGCGTGAGCTACCGCTCCGAGATCGACTACGAACTGGAAGGCACCGCCGACTGGACCGTGCCGGGCAACGTCGCCGCGGTGTTCGCCGCCAGCCCGACCACGCGTCCGCTGTTCCAGGACGGCGCCGCGCTGGCCAAGCTGACCACGCCGTCGGTGCTGAACGTCGACCTGCGTTACGACTTCACCGACAGCTTCTCGATGATGGCCTCGTACGCCGAGACCGGTTGGGAATCGCTGCGCGAAGTGCGCATCGAGTTCGCGAACCCGGATCCGGATTCGGTCGAGCCGTTCAACTGGAAGGACACGACGTTCGCCTCGCTCGGCGCCGAGTACAAGCTCAACGAATCGTGGACGTTGCGCGGCGGTGTCGCGTACGACGAAACCCCGACGCACATCGAAACCCGCACGCCGCGCCTGCCGGACGCGAACCGCATGTGGTACTCGCTGGGCGCCAGCTGGGCCGCCACGCAGGCGCTGGAAGTGAACTTCGGCTACACCCGCATCGAGCCGAACTCGCCGAAGATCGACCTGCATTCGGAAACCTCGCTCCAGACCCTGGTCGGTCCGTTCGACGGCGCGGCCAACCTGTACGGCGTCTCGGCGCAGTACAAGTTCTGATCCAACGCGTCATGCTGCATCAAAGGCCCCGCTACGGCGGGGCTTTTCTTTTGTGCTTCATTCGAAGCGGTTCGTGCGCGCCGCAGCGGGCGCGATTCTGGCGGGTGAGGCGAGGCACCCGATCGGCTCGGAGCGCGACCGCGCTATCGAGCAGGAGGCCGGCTTGCACTCCTGCGATGCGGTGCGCACGTATGCGCCTTCATCGCAACGCGGTGCGTCCCGCGCGACGGCGGAGCCCTGCACACCCGCGCGGCTTTGCAGCGGGTTCGTGTCGCGTTGCGCGGACGCACCCTGTGGTGGCCGTGGTGCGGCGCGCGCGAACAGCCATCCCGAAAACGCCGCCGCACCCGCCAGCATCAGTGCGCCCGACCATCCGAGCCATCTGCGTCGCCGCTGGCGGATGGACGCCGGCGCCGGCGTCGCATGCACCTGCGCGGACGCGGGCGATGCGCTCGCCGAACCCAATTCCAGTACCGGCGCGATCCACTGGTAACCGAAGCGCGGCACGGTCCGGATCGCGCGCTGCAATGCTCCCGAATCGCCCAGCGCCTTGCGGGCGCGCAGCATCGTTTGCGCGACGACCATGTCGGTGACTTCGACGCGCCCCCACACGGCCGCGATCAGTTCGTCGCGACCCACCGCGCGGTCGCGATGCATGACGAGGTAGGCGAGGCAATCGAACGATTTCGGCGGCAGCGGCACGCGCTCGCCATCGCGGAGCAGGTCGCGCGACGGCGGATCGATCTCGAATTCCTGGAAGCGATACCTCGTGCGTCGCATGCGCCGGTGTCCTGTACATGCACCGATGCGCGATGCCTCGGGCCCGTTCCCGATGCTATGCGAGGCTTTCGTCCGCAAGGCGAGTTGAACGCCGCCTGCACGACGCAAATCGCAAAGAAAAAGTCTCGCCCAACGGCGACGGGCGCGATGCAGGCCGCATCGCGCCCATTCCGTTCCATCAATACGTTCTTGCCCGCACGAGCACGCCCGCCGCGTCGGCCGTGGCCACGACCTTGATGTAGTAGCGCCCCTTCGCGGGCGACGGCACGTTGAGGACCTGGTTCGTGCCCGGCCGTACCGACGCGCCGATGTTCGACGCCGGCATCGGTTCGGATTCGTAGTTGAGGTACGCCGCGAGCGTGCCGCGGCCGCTGTAACTGGTAAACTCCAGGCGGCTCCGGCCTTCGGGAACGTCGATCGCGTAGATCACGCCTTGACCCGCGGCCAGCGGCGGCATCGACTCGACGACGTTGTCGGTCAGCGGCACCGACTGGATCGGCTGGCCGAATCGCTTGGCACGATCCACTGCGGCCGCCGCGTCGACGATGCCCGCGCCGATCGCGCGATCCGGCTTCGTCGGGAACGGACGCGCCGACGACACCAGCACGCCTTCGACCTGCGCCGGTGTCAGCGGCCTCGCGGCCACGCTCTGCATCAGCGCGACGATGCCCGAGACGTGCGGCGTTGCCATCGACGTACCGGTCATGCCGACGTAGTGGTCGCCTTCGGGCACGGTCGCGCCGGTGTTGTGTGTCGACCAGATGTAGCCGTTCGGCGAGCCTTCGACGCCCGCGCCGCCCGGCGCGGCAACGTCGACGCCGCTGCCGTAGTTCGAGTAACCCGCGCGCTGTCCGCTGTAACCGGTGGCCCCGACCGCCACCACGCGAGCGCAACTCGCGGGCGAGTGACCGACGACATCGGCGTTGTCGTTGCCCGCCGCAACCACGACCGTGGCGCCAAGCGATATCGCCTTGTCGATCGCCGCCTGCGTGTCGGCTTCGCACGCGTGCGAGCCGCCCAGGCTCATGTTGATGACCTCCGCCGGATTCGGGTTGTCCGGCACGCCGTCGATATGGCCGCCGGCCGCCCACACGATCGCGTCGTTGATGTCGGAGGTGTAGCCACCGCAGCGGCCGAGCACGCGCACCGGCACGACCTTGGCGTCATACGCGACGCCCGCGCCGCCAATGCCGTTGTTGGTGACCTCGGCGATCGTTCCCGACACATGCGTGCCGTGCCAGCTGCTGCTGCTCGCGGTCGAGCCTGCGCCGCACTGGTCAGCGACGGTGAAATCGCCCAGGTCCCATCCGCCCGGCACGCGATCGTCGGTAGCGCGCCCCGAGACTTCGTGGTCGGTGATGAAGTCGTAGCCCGGCAGCAGGTTCTGTTCGAGGTCGACGTGATGCGTCGCGCCGGTGTCGAGCACCGCGACCACGACGCTCGCGCCGGTCGCGCCGGCATTCCACGCGCTGGTGACGCGCGCGCCGCCAGTGCCCGTGCCGTAGTGCCACATCTGGTGCGTGGCGAGCATCGGATCGTTCGGCATCGCGGTCGGGCGCATCAGGCGATCGACGCTCACCGATTCGACGTTCGGATCGCTGGCGATGGCGCGCATCAGCGCTTCGGCCTGCGTGCGGTCCAGGCGTTGCGAAGCGCGTACGACGCGGCGGCCGGTCAGGGTGGTACGCAGCGAATCGATGCGCAACGCAGCGGCCCCGCGCAGGCCTGCGATGCGTACGCCCATCTGCGCACGCGCACGCTCGGCGGCGGCGTTCATCGCGCGCTGGCTCGCGGCCGGCTGCGTGCGTTCGGCGCTGCCATCGCGGTACTTCACGATGAAGCGGGGAGAGACGGTGGCGTCGTCGATCGACGCCAAATCGACCGTGCCAGCGAATGCGGGAGCGCAGGCGGCGGCGATCAGGAGGCTCAACAAGGTGCGGCGGAACGTCATGCGCTATTCCTCGAATGGACGTGCGAAAGGACGGCGCCCGGGCGGGCGCCGTTGCGATACGGGGCGGATTTACAGGTCGATACCGAAGCCGACGCCGGCGGCGTTGTCGTCGCTGCTGAAGGCGCCGCCGATGGAGAACGAAGCGCGGTCGCCGATGGCCTTCGCGTAGCCGATCGACAGCGCGCTTTCGCCGTTCTGCCAGCCGGCGCCGACGCCGATGCGGCCGCGTGGGCTGCGCGAATTCGCCGCGTTGATCGACATGTTCATCATCGCCGCGCTCATCGCGCCCTGGCGGTCGATGCGTTCGTCCTGTTTGCCGAGGCGATAGCCGATGTCGTCGCGCAGCTGCGTGAACTCGTCGCTCATCGCCTGGTAGCGACTGTCGGTGTACGCGTTGGCGCGCGAGAGCGTCTGCGCGTCGCCGGCCTGCATCTGCTGCACGTTGGTGGCGTCGTGCGCGTTGACGCCGTCGGCGACCTGCGTGACGCGACGCTGCGTCTGCGCGTTGCCGACCGACACGGTGTCGGCCTCGTTAGCGACCGCGCCGTGGCCCAATGCGACGGCATTGTCGGCCGTGGCTGAAGCGCCCTGTCCGATGGCCGTGCCCGATTCGGCGCTGACGCTCGCGTCGGCGCCGACGGCCACCGCATTCGCCGCGCGCAGGGCCACCGTGGCGTTGCTGCCCACCGCGGTGCTGCCGTCGGCCAGCACCGATGCACCGGTGCCGATGGCGGTGTCGTTGGCGCTCATCGCGACGCTGCTTTCGCCCACCGGCAAGCCTGCGCCGGCGCCGACGGGCACGTCGCTGTGGGCACCGCCGAGGTGGTTTTCGACGACCGCGAGGCGATCGCCGAGGCCGGCGATTCCCGCGTCGATCGCATCGAACGCCTGCGCAACCGTGTGGTACTGCGCGCCGAACAGGTGGAACGTCGGCGCGGTCATCAGCCCGTTGGCGTCGAACGCCGCACCGCCGCCGAAGCCGGCGAGCACGGAGCTGAGCTGCTCGACATTGACGGCGTCGGTTCCGACGATGCCCGCGTGCAGGTTGGCGATCGTCGTACCGGTCGTGCCGCCGAGCGTGACCTTGTCGCGTGTGGCCGGGTCGTCGTACTTCACCGCCGCGTCGTCGAGCGTACCGAGCGTGTCGTCGAACTGCGCGATCGCCGTGTTGAGCTGCGCGACGTTGACCGCATCGGTCTCTTCCGTGCCGGCGGCGACGTTGGCGATCTGGCGCTCGTGGCCGGCCGAGCCGACGGACACGGTGCCGGCGCGATCGGCCACGGCGCCCGCGCCGATCGCGACGCTGTCGTCGGCCAGCGCCAACGCCCCGCTGCCGAGCGCGGTGGCGCCCGCGGAATCGGCGACGGCATAGCTGCCGACCGCGGTGCTTTCGATGCCGCCGGCGAACGCGTTGAAGCCCAGCGCGCTGCTTGCGGTGTCGGTCGCGAAGGCGTTCGCGCCGACGGCCACGGCGTTGCCGGCCCCGGCATAGGCATAGGCGCCCGTCGCGGTGGCGTAGTCGCCGAACGCCTGCGCGCCGTTGCCGATGGCGGCGGCGTTGGTGCCATCGGCCTGTGTCGAGCTGCCCACGGCCAGCGTGCCGATGCCGGCCGCGGACGCATCGTGACCGAAGGCGACCGCGTCGTCGGACATCGCCTCGGCGTTGCTGCCGAAAGCCATCGCATTGGAAATGTCTTCGCCGCCGCTGTTGCCGACGTGCGCGCCCATGCCGACCGCCGTACTGCTCGTGCCACTGCCGCCCCAGACTTCCGCGCCTGCACCGATAGCGATGTCGTTGCGCCAGGTGCTCAGCGCGCCGTTGCCCAGCGCAAGGCTGTCGACGCCCCACGCGACGCTGTCGACGCCGATCGCCACGGTGCCGGCATCGCGCGCCAGGCTGCGCAGGCCCAACGCGACGCTGGCGTGGCCTTCGCCGTGCGACAGGAAGCCCACCGCCACCGCGCCGTTGATGTTGGTCGGATCCAGGCTGCGATAACCGCCAATCGCGCTGCCCGGCGCGGGTGGATGATCGCTATCGCGGTCGTTCGTCAGCGCGGCTGGGCCGATCGCCGTGTCGTAGTTTGCGGTCGTGTATGAAGCCGACCCCAGCGCCTGCGAACCCAGTCCCGAGGCGACGGCGCGTCCGTAGGAACTCGTGCCCGCCGTCGGCTGCGGGGCGGCGCCGAAGGCCGTGTTCCAGTCGAGGTATCCGCCGAGCGCGGTCGAGCCGGACGCGATGGCATACGCCGATGTGCCGACGGCCGTGGACGTCTTGCCGTACGCGATGGCGCTGGCGCCGATGGCGGTGCCGTAGTTGTAGACGGCCGCCGCGCCGGAGCCGATGACGGTGTTGTACTGGTCCCGCACCGGCGCCTCGTAGGTGCGGTAGCCGGTGCCGGGCTCGAGGACGTAACGGCCGTCGTCGTCCGTGATGGGCATGATCGTGTCGCCCATCGTCTGCGCGCCGTTGCCGATCACGACGTTGCTGGTGCCCTGCGACGCGGCGCCGGTACCGATCACGGTCGAGTTGGTCGCCGGACCCGGATCGAACACCACGCCGCGGCCGCCCCAGCCGATGACCAGGCTGGCGACCTTCGCCTCCGCGCGTGCGTTCGCGCCCATCACGATGGTGCCGTTGCCGTTCGCGCGTGCGCCGTTGCCGATGGCGATGGCGTTCTGCACCGGGGCCGCAAGCGACGTCTGTACGCGCGTGGTGATGCCGTTGGTGGTCGAAGTCGTGCTGCCGGCGATCACCATTTCCGTGGTCGCGCCGGTGCCGAGGGCGATGTTGTTCGCGCCGTTCGTGCGGGCCTGGTTGCCGATGGCGAGGCTGCCGGTCTGGTTGCCGCTGGCCGGTGTCGGTGCGGTGGTGGTGGAGGTGGTCGGCGAACCTTGTGTGGTGGTCGTCGTGGTCGTGGTGCGCTGCGCCTGGGTCTGCGACTGGTTGCCGATGGCGATGCTGTTGTCGGGTTTGGCGACGGCCCGAACGCCGATGGCGACGGCGCCGTTTCCAAGGGCCTGCGACGCCGCGCCGATGGCCGTCGCGTTGTCGCCCTTCGCCCACGTGATCTCGTCCGGATCGACCTGGCCGTCGCCGTCGAGGTCGATCCACGAGCCGATTGCAATGGCGTTCGTGCCCGAGGCGGTGGTTTCGTCGCCCAGGGCGACCGAACGGGAGCCGGACGCCTTGGCGTCGGGACCGCAGGCGAAGGCGTCTGCGCCTGTTGCGGTGCTGTCGATGCGCAGCGGGTTGTTCGCGTCGTCGTACAGCTGGCAGTTGCCGCCGGCGAAAGCGGGCGTGGCGAGCGCGGACAGGAGCGCGAAGGTCAGGAGGCGGCGTTGCGGTCGGGCGTACGTCGGCATCGGGGGCATGGCGGTACTCGCTGGTGGGAAGGACACCCGGACGACTCGTCCGGGCGAACCCCAACCGTTGCTTCCGCCCCCGTGCTCGGCTTGAAAGCGCCATCACACGCGGCCTCGCCGGATCACAGACGGTTCAAAAGGCCGCGACAGGCCCATCAAATCCTGTAGGAATGCCGGAAGCGCCACACGGAACTTTCCGAACCGCGGGGGGCAATCCCACAAACAAAAACGGCCCCGGCGTGTGCCGGAGCCGTTTCGCATTTCGATGCGGGCGGCCAGAGGCGCGCCCGCGAGGCTCAATCGCCCAGCGTCAGCAGCGAGGCGTTGCCGCCCGCGGCGGTCGTGTTGACGGTGATCGTCTTCTCGGTCGCGAAGCGCGGCAGGTAGTGCGGGCCACCGGCCTTCGGGCCGGTGCCCGACAGGTTCTGGCCGCCGAAGGGCTGCACGCCGACGACCGCGCCGATCTGGTTGCGGTTGACGTAGCAGTTACCGACCTTGATGCGCGAGGCGATCTTCTCGATGGTCTCGTCGATGCGCGAATGGATGCCCAGCGTCAGGCCGTAGCCGGTCGCGTTGATCTGGTCGATCACCGCGTCGAGCTGGTCGGCCTTCCAGCGGATCACGTGCAGCACCGGCCCGAAGATCTCCTTGTGCAGCTGGTCCAGCGACTTGAGCGTGTACGCGCGCGGGGCGAAGAAGCTGCCGTTCGCGGCGTCGGCGTCGAGCGCGACCTCGGCGACCTTGGTCGCTTCGCGGTCCATGCGCTCGGCGTGGTCGCGCAGCATCTTCAGCGCGTCCTCGTCGATCACCGGGCCGACGTCGGTGGACAGCAGGCCCGGGTCGCCGACCTTCAGCTCGGCCATCGCGCCGGCGAGCATCGTGGTGACCTTGTCGGCGATGTCGTCCTGCACGAACAGCACGCGCGCGGCCGAGCAGCGCTGGCCGGCGGAGGTGAACGCCGAGGCGATCGCGTCCTTCACCACCTGTTCCGGCAGCGACGACGAGTCGGCGATCAGCGCGTTCTGGCCGCCGGTTTCGGCGATGAGCACGCCGATGGCGGCGTCGCGCGCGGCGAGCGCGCGGTTGATCGCGCGCGCGGTGTCCGTCGAACCGGTGAACGCGACGCCGGCGATGCGCGGATCCTTCGTCAGCGCGGCGCCGACGGTGGCGCCGTCGCCCGGCAGGAACTGCACCACCGCTTCCGGCACGCCGGCTTCGTGCAGCAGCTTCACCGCGTAGTAGCCGATCAGGTTGGTCTGCTCGGCGGGCTTGGCGAGCACGCTGTTGCCGGCGGCGAGCGCGGCGGCGACCTGGCCCAGGAAAATTGCCAGCGGGAAGTTCCACGGGCTGATGCAGACGAACACGCCGCGGCCGGACAGCTGCAGCGTGTTGGATTCGCCGGTCGGGCCCGGCAGCGGCTCGATCGCGAACTGCTTGCGCGCCTGCGCGGCGTAGTAGCGCAGGAAGTCGACGGCTTCGCGCACTTCGGCCACGCCATCGGGGATCGACTTGCCGGCCTCGCGCGTGCACAGCGCGATGTACTGCGGCATGCGCTGTTCGAGCAGGTCGGCAGCGTGTTCCAGGATCGCGGCGCGGCTGGCGGCCGGCGTCATGTTCCACGCATCGTGCGCGGCGACGGCGTTCTGCACGGCCTTCTCGACCGTGGCGCTGTCGGCGGCCTTCCACTGCCCGACGACCTGGCGGCGGTCGGCCGGGTTGGTCACGGCGATGTCGGGGCCGGCGGCGTTCGCGCCCGGCACGAGCGGCGTGGCGCGCCACTCGCTGCGAGCGGCGGCGTTGACCTGCTCGGCGAGCGTGCGCAGCTGGTCGTCGTTGGCGAGGTTGATGCCCATGGAATTGGTCCTGTCGATGCCGAAGCTGCGGTACAGATCGAGCGGCTGCGGGATGCGCGGATGCGCGATGGATTCGAATGCGGAGACGGTGGCGACCGGATCCTGCACGAGGTCATCGATGGCGATGTCCTCGTCGGTGATGCGGTTGACGAAGCTGGAGTTGGCGCCGTTCTCGAGGAGGCGGCGCACCAGGTACGGCAGCAGGTCCTCGTGCGAACCGACCGGCGCGTACACGCGGCACGGCACGTCCAGGCGATCGGCCGGGATCACCTCGGCGTACAGGTCGTCGCCCATGCCGTGCAGCTTCTGGAATTCGAAGTGCTTCGCGCGCCCCATCGACTTCGCGCGCTGGTGGATCGTCGCGATCGTCTGCGCGTTGTGCGTGGCGAACATCGGATAGATGGCATCCGACGCTTCGAGCATGCGGCGCGCGTTGGCGAGGTAGCTCACGTCGGTGTTCGGCTTGCGCGTGAACACCGGGTAGCCGGCCTGGCCTTCGACCTGCGCGCGCTTGACCTCGCTGTCCCAGTAGGCGCCCTTCACCAGGCGCACCGGGATGCGGCGGCCGGTACGACGCGCGAGGTCGGCGATGAAGTCGATCGCCTCCGGCGCGCGCTTCTGGTACGCCTGGATCGCCAGGCCGTAGCCTTCCCAGCCGTCGAGCGAGGTGTCGGAATACGCGGCGGCGATGACGTCGAGCGACAGCTCCAGGCGGTCGGCTTCCTCCGCATCGACCGTGAAACCGATGCCGTAGGACCTGGCCATCTGCGCAAGCTCAAGCACGCGCGGCACCAGTTCCGACATCACGCGCGCGCGCTTGGCGTGCTCGTAGCGCGGATGCAGCGCCGAGAGCTTCACCGAGATCGACGGCGCGGCGAAGACGTCCTTGCCATTGAAGTCGCCGCTCTTGCCGATCGCGTGGATCGCATCGCGATAGGCCTGCAGGTAACGCAGCGCGTCCTTCGTGGTGAGCGCGCCTTCGCCGAGCATGTCGAAGGAGTAGCGGTAGGCGGCGTTGCCGTTCTTCTGCGATCGGGCGAGCGCCTCGCCGATCGTGCGACCCATGACGAACTGGTGGCCCATGATCTTCATCGCCTGGCGCACGGCCAGGCGGATCACCGGCTCGCCGACGCGGCCGAGCAGGCGCTTGAAGGCGCCGTGCACGTCGCGCTTGGTCTCGTCGGCCAAGTCGACCAGATGGCCGGTCAGCATCAGGCCCCAGGTCGAGGCGTTGACCAGCACCGAGTCCGACTGGCCCATGTGCTTCTTCCAGTCCGCATCGCCGAGCTTGTCGCGGATCAGCTTGTCGGCGGTCTCCTGGTCCGGGATGCGCAGCAGCGCCTCGGCCACGCACATCAGCAGCACGCCTTCCTCGCTGCCCAGGTCGTACTGGCGCATGAAGGCCTCGATCGCGCCCTGGTCCTTGGCGCGCGCGCGGACGCGGCGGACCAGGTCCGCGGCGGTCGCCTGGGCGGCGATGCGGTCGGCTTCGGGCAGGCGGGCGCGGTCGAGCAGGGCGCGCACGTGGCTGGCTTCGTCGCGAACCCAGCCGGCGGTGATCGCGGCGCGGGGCGCGGCGGGCGGGGGCGGGAGTTCGGGGCTGATCAGCGCGTGCGGCGCCGGCGGGCCGTCGCTGGCGACGGCGTTGGCGGAATGGATGGTCATCGGGGCCAGGGACAGCCTTGGGAAGCCCGATAGTCTAGAGCGTTCCGGTCGCCGGAGGCGTTGCGCGCCCGGGCTGCTAGGTTGCGGATGCAAGGGGGAAGATTCGTTACCGCATCGGGCGGGATTGCGAAATTTGCCTACTATTCCGCAAGCTTTGACGGCTGCGGTTGTTGGTGGCGTTCACGGTCGGTAAACTAAGCGGTTCCGCGGGGCGGTTTTTTGGTTCCCTTTCTTGGGTCCCTCCTGGGCTGTGATGCCCGCTGCCTCCGGTCGCGGATGAGCCCGCAAGCCAAGCCGAACGGCTCAGCCAGTCCAGTACATCCAACTCAGCGTCTTTCTGGGGCTCGAACAGATGAAAGCCGGTCGTTTCAAGCAGTGGGGCGCGGGCATCGCCGCGATGGCGCTGCCGGTCCTTGCCAGTGCGCAGGCGGCCGATCCCAAGCGGTGGCAGCTCAACATGGGCCAGGGCGTGACCGTCCAGTCGGCCAACGCCTACAGCGCGCACATGTTCGCCCTGTGGGTGTGCGTGATCATCGGCATCCTGGTGTTCGGCGCCATGGCCTACGCCATGTTCAAGTTCCGCCACTCCAAGGGCGCGGTGCCGGACAAGGACTTCACCCACAGCACCAAGCTGGAAGTCATCTGGACCGTGGTCCCGGTCGTGCTTCTGGTCCTGATGGCGTTCCCCGCCACCAGCAAGCTGATCAAGATGTACGACACCCGCAACGCCGAGATGACCGTCAAGATCACCGGCTACCAGTGGATGTGGAAGTACGACTACCTCGGCGAGAACGTCGGCTTCACCAGCCGCCTGGACCGCAAGAGCGACCAGATCCGCCAGTCGGGCAAGGATGCGCGCGACGCCGACCACCCGCACTACCTGCTCGACGTCGACAACGTCCTGGTGCTGCCGACCGAGACCAAGATCCGCTTCGTGATCACCGCCGACGACGTCATCCACGCGTGGTGGGTGCCGGCGCTGGGCTGGAAGCAGGACGCGATCCCGGGCATCGTCAACGAGGCCTGGACCGATATCAAGGAGCCGGGCATCTACCGCGGCCAGTGCGCGGAACTGTGCGGCAAGGACCACGGCTTCATGCCGATCGTGGTCAAGGCCGTGCCGAAGGCCGAGTACCAGCAGTGGCTCGCAGCGCAGAAGGCGAAGAACGCCCCCGCGCCGGCCCCGGCTCCGGCCGCCACGCCCGCCGCTCCGGCCCAGCCGGAAGCGACCGCCCCGAATACCGACGCCACGGCCGCGACTGCTGAAAAGCAGGCGCCGGTCGCCGGCTGATCGTCCCGAATCCTGAGGTAGCCATGGCCGTCACGCACGCTGACACCCATCACCACGATGACCACGCCCACAAGCAGGGCTTCATCGAGCGTTGGTTCTTCTCGACCAACCACAAGGACATCGGGACGCTGTACCTGATCTTCAGCTTCATCATGTTCATCATCGGCGCAGGCATGTCGGTGGTGATCCGTGCGGAGCTGATGAAGCCGGGCCTGCAGTTCGTCGAACCGATGTTCTTCAACCAGATGACCACCGTGCACGCGCTGGTCATGATCTTCGGTGGCGTCATGCCGGCCTTCGTGGGCCTGGCGAACTGGATGATCCCGCTGCAGATCGGCGCGCCGGACATGGCGCTGCCGCGCATGAACAACTGGTCCTTCTGGATCCTGCCGTTCGCCTTCACGATGCTGCTGCTCACGCTGTTCCTGCCGGGCGGCGCCCCGGCCGGCGGCTGGACGCTCTATCCGCCGCTCTCGCTGCAGGGCGGCAGCAACGTGGCTTTCGCGATCTTCGCCATCCACATGATGGGCATCAGCTCGATCATGGGCGCGATCAACGTCATCGCCACCGTGCTGAACATGCGCGCGCCGGGCATCGACCTGCTGAAGATGCCGATCTTCTGCTGGACGTGGCTGATCACCGCGTTCCTGCTGATCGCCGTGATGCCGGTACTCGCCGGCGCCGTGACGATGCTGCTGACCGACAAGTTCTTCGCCACCTCGTTCTTCAACGCGGCCGGCGGCGGCGACCCGGTGATGTTCCAGCACATCTTCTGGTTCTTCGGCCACCCCGAGGTCTACATCATGATCCTGCCGGCGTTCGGCGTCGTGTCGGAGATCATCCCGACCTTCAGCCGCAAGCCGCTGTTCGGCTACCAGGCCATGGTGTACGCGACCGCGTCGATCGCGTTCCTCTCGTTCATCGTGTGGGCGCACCACATGTTCACCGTCGGCATGCCGCTCGGTGGCGAGATCTACTTCATGTTCGCCACGATGCTGATCGCCGTGCCGACGGGCGTGAAGGTGTTCAACTGGGTGACCACCATGTGGCGCGGCTCGATCTCGTTCGAGGCGCCGATGCTGTGGGCGATCGCGTTCGTGATCCTGTTCACCATCGGTGGTTTCTCGGGCCTGATGCTCGCCATCGTCCCGGCGGACTTCCAGTACCACGACACCTACTTCGTGGTGGCGCACTTCCACTACGTGCTGGTGACCGGCGCGCTGTTCTCCATCATCGCCGCCACGTACTACTGGTGGCCGAAGTGGACCGGCCGCATGTACAGCGAGGGCGCGGCGAAGTTCCACTTCTGGTGGACGATGATCTTCGTCAACCTGCTGTTCTTCCCGCAGCACTTCCTGGGCCTGGCCGGCATGCCGCGCCGCATCCCGGACTACAACGTCGTGTTCGCGGACTGGAACCTGGTCAGCTCGATCGGCGCGTTCGGCATGTTCGTCACGCCGTTCATGATGGCCTTCATCCTGTGGCGCTCGAAGGCCGTGGGCGTCAAGGCAGAAGCCCGCGCCTGGCCGACCGCGCGTGGCCTGGAGTGGACCGTGCCGAGCCCGGCGCCGCACCACACGTTCTCGACGCCGCCGGTCATCAAGGATGGCGATCTCGCACACGGCGACATTACGCATTGATGCGTTGAAGGTGCGGAGGTGTTCGGCCGAACGCCGGATCCTCCGCTCCGACACGTACAGGCACCGACCATGAACCAGCCCGCCCACAACCCCGACGAAATCGCAGCGCGCCGCAAGGCCGCGCGTCGCACGGCGTTGTGGGTGGCGGCGATCGCGGTGGCGGTGTACGTGGTGTTCATCGCGATGAACACGGTGGGCAAGTGAACGGCGTGCAGCACGAAACCGCACCGGCAGCGCCGGCGCGCAAGAGCGCAGGCCTTGCGAAGATGGTCGTCGTCGCGATCGGCGCGTTCGCACTGACCTTCGCGCTGGTGCCGCTGTACCGCATCGCGTGCGAGAAGGTGTTCGGCATCCGTCTGGAACGCACCGCGTCGGAAGGCGTCCAGGACGCGACCGCCGCCGCGAAGCGCGTGATCACCGTGCAGTTCGACGGCGGCGTCAATTCGAAGCTGCCGTGGGACTTCTCGCCGAACCAGGTCACGATGCAGGTCGTGCCGGGCGAGCTGTACGAAACCACGTACCACGCGCGCAACACCTCCGAGCGCACCGTCGTCGGCAGCGCCGTTCCGTCGGTGGCCCCGGCGCGCGCGTCGGGCTACTTCAGCAAGACCGAATGCTTCTGCTTCACCGCCCAGACGCTCAAGGCCGGTGAAGTGCGCGACATGCCGGTGCGTTTCATCGTCGATCCGAACCTGCCGGCCGACGTGAAGACCATCACCCTGTCGTATACCTTCTTCAAGAACGACACGCTCACCGCGCAGGCGCAGGGAACGGCACAGGCCGCGCCCGTCCCGCTGTCGGCACCGTGACCCTTTCCTTGCAATCGCATCACTGACTGGAACGCCGACATGGCCCAATCCCACTCGCCGGACGCCAACACCTACTTCGTGCCGCATAGCAGCCGTTGGCCGTTCCTCGGATCGATCGCGCTGTTCGCCACCATGCTCGGCATCGCCAGCTGGTTCAACGAGGTCAGCTGGGGCAAGACGATGTTCTTCGTCGGCATCGCGCTGATGATCGGCGTGCTGTTCGGCTGGTTCAGCGACGTCGTGCGCGAGTCGGTGCGCGGCAACTACAACAAGCAGGTCGACACCTCGTTCCGCATGGGGATGATCTGGTTCATCTTCTCGGAAGTGATGTTCTTCGGCGCCTTCTTCGGCGCGCTGTTCTACGCCCGCCAGTACGCGATGCCGTGGCTCGGCGGCGAAGGCGACGGCGTGATGACCAACTCGCTGCTTTGGCCGGGCTTCTCGGCTGCGTGGCCGAGCAACGGGCCGGGCGATGTCGGCGGCGTGTACCAGACGATCCCGGCGTGGGGCCTGCCGCTGCTCAACACGATGATCCTGCTCACCTCGGGCATCACCGTCACCGTCGCGCACCACGCGCTGAAGGCCGGTCACCGCAAGCAGCTGCTGGTCTTCCTCGGCCTGACCGTGCTGCTGGGCGCGCTGTTCCTGTACTTCCAGGCGGAGGAGTACATCCACGCCTACACCGAGCTGAACCTGACGCTGGGTTCGGGCATCTACGGCTCGACCTTCTTCATGCTCACCGGTTTCCACGGCGCGCACGTCACGCTCGGCACGATCATGCTGGCGGTGATCTGGTTCCGCTGCCTGAAGGGCCACTTCACCAAGGACAACCACTTCGCGTTCGAAGCGGTCGCCTGGTACTGGCACTTCGTCGACGTGGTCTGGCTCGGCCTGTTCCTGTTCGTGTACGTGCTGTAAGCAGGGATTGGAGATTCGGGATTCGGGATTCGCAAGAACGACAGCCCGGATCTCCAACGCAAAAGGCGACGGCATTGCCGTCGCCCTTTTTGCTTTTGCGAATCCCTAATCTCTAATCATGAATCCCGAATCACGAATCCCGGCGCGTCACGGCCCGCCGTGGAACTTGATCCAGCCCATGTAGTTGGCGAGCACGACCAGCAGGATCAGCGCGACGGACAGCGCGATGCGACGGGTGAGCGCGTTCACCGTACGCTTGCTCTCGCCCTTGTCCACGAGCATGTAGTAGAGGCCCGCGCCCAGGTTCCACAGGATGACGATCAGGAAGGCGATGATCAGCAGTGTCTTGAGCGAATCGTTCATGGCGGCCTCGAGCGCGCCCCCGGCTGGGGCGTGCCGGCCATTATGGCGCCGCGCGGCGGGGAAGTCGTGAGCCGCACGCGTACGCTCGTCGTCGGCTGGAGCGCGGCGCTGGTGGCGATCGCGCTGTTCGCCAACCTTGGCCTGTGGCAGTCGCGCCGCGCCGTCGAGAAGCAGGCGATGCTCGATGCCGCCGCCGCGGTGATGGCCGATCGCACGCCGCGTCCGCTGTCGCTCGCCAGCGACCCCATCCGTGCGCGCGACTACGACTGGGCCGTCGGAAGCGGCACGTTCGACGCGCGCGATGCCCTGCTGCTCGACAACCAGCAGCGCAACGGCCGCGCCGGCGTCCGCGTCTACCGCATCTTCGTGCCGGCGCAGGGCATGCCGATGCTGGTCGACCTCGGTTGGCTGCCGCTGTCGGGCGATCGCAAGTTGCCGCAGGTGCCGAACCTCGACGGCACGATCGAACTGCGCGGGCTGCTCGTGCCGCCGCCGTCGACCGGCCTCGCGCTCGGCCCGGCGCTGGTGAAGCAGGGCGATGCGTGGCTGATGACGCGCGTCGACCTCGCCGCCATCGCCAGCGAAACCGGCCTCTCCGTGCCGCTCGCGCCCCGCGTGCTGCGTCTGGATCCCGCGCTGCGCATCGGCTACGAGCGCGACCTGGAGCTGCTGCCCAACACGCTTCCGCCGGACCAGCATCGCGGCTACGCGCTGCAGTGGTTCGCGCTCGCCGCCGCGGTGCTCGCGACGGCGCTGGTCCTCACTTTCCGCAAGCGCCGTCGGCCATAAGGAGTTCGCATGAGCGACGACACGACCCCGAACGACATCCGCAATCGCAACCGCAATCGCACGCTGTTGCTGCTGCTGTTCGCGATGTTCTTCGGCAGCATGCTGATCGCCGGCGCGCTGCGCTTCTCCGGCTGGCGCCCGTCCGGCACGAAGAACGTCGGCGAACTGCTCGATCCTCCCGGCGACGTGCGCGCGCTGACGCCGCGCCTGCTGTCGGGCGGCGATTACGCGTGGAAGGCGAGCGAGCGCACATGGCGCATCGTGGTCGCGCCGCCGGCCGATTGCGGCACCGAATGCGCCACGCTGGCGCGCGAGATCGAGACCGTCTGGCAGCTGTTCGGCAAGGACGCGGACGACGTGCACGTGCTGTGGCTGTGCCCGACCGACGCCTGCGCCTGGCCTGCCGGCGTCCCGCAGCCGTCCACGCTGAAGCTGCTCGCACCCGACGCCCAGCTCCGCGCCGGCCTGCCGCGCGTGGACGACACGACCGTCGCGGCCACCAACGCGAGCGTGAGCGCCAGCGGCCGCGGCGTTCCGGCCTACGTGATCGACCCCTACGGCTTCGTGATTCTGCGCTACGCTCCCGGCTTCGATCCGTCCGGCCTGCGCACGGACGTCGCCCGGCTGGTCAAGCTGAAGTGACCGGCACGCGACGAAGGAACAACGACAGGTTCTGATGAGCAGCATGACCATGCCCACCGAAGCCCGGGCCGGCTCGCGCCCCGCGGTTTACCGACATTTCCATCGCCTCGCTTGGCTGGCCGTCGCGCTCGCGTTCGGCGTGATCGTGTTCGGCGCGTTCGTGCGCTTGTCCAACGCCGGCCTCAGCTGCCCCGACTGGCCGACCTGCTACGGCCGCGCGGCGTGGCCGACCACGGCGCATCAGGTCGTCGACCACGCCGCCACCGCGATCCGTCCGGTCGAAGTGCACAAGGCGTGGCGCGAGCAGTTCCACCGCATGATCGCCGGCATGCTCGGCGTGCTCGTGCTCGGCCTGGCGCTGCTCGCCGCGCGCCGTCGCAAGTACGGCGTGGTGCAGGTGATCGCCGCGTCGGTGCTGGTCGGCATCGGCATCCCGCTGTACATGCACGGCGAGCACGTCGCCGCCTCCGTGCTCGCCATCGCGGGCGAAGCGATCCTGCTGTTCGCCGCGCTGCGCTGGAGCAACGTCGACCTCGCGCGCGTGGCGTCGATCACGCTCGCGGTGATCATCTTCCAGGCGCTGCTGGGCATGTGGACGGTGACGTGGCTGCTCAAGCCCATCGTCGTGATGGGCCATCTGCTCGGCGGCCTGCTGACGTTCTCGCTGATCCTGTGGATGGCCTGGCGCGCGACGCACATCCCGATGCGCCTGGCCGAAGCGCAGCTCGTGCGCCGTCTGGTGATCGCCGGCGTCGTGTTGCTCGGCGTGCAGATCGCGCTCGGCGGCTGGACCAGCGCCAACTACGCCGCGCTCGCGTGCGGCAACGATTTCCCGACCTGCGTCGGCCAGTGGTGGCCGCGGCACGACTTCCGAGAAGCGTTCGTCCTGTGGCGCGGCATCGGCGTGGATTACGAGGGCGGCATCCTCGACGGCGAGGCGCGCATCGCGATCCAGCTCGCGCACCGCATGATGGCGATGGTCGTGTTCGTCTACCTGCTGTGGCTCGCGGTGCGCCTGATCCGCACGCCGGGCATGCGCGGCTGGGCGACGCTGCTGGGCTTGCTGCTGTTCGCGCAGATCGGCCTCGGCATCGCGAACGTGAAGCTCGGCCTGCCGCTGTCGGTCGCGGTGATGCACAACGCCGGTGCGGTGCTGCTGCTGTTCGTGCTGGTGTCGCTGCTGGCGCGCCTGCGCCAGCCGGAGCCGTGATGTCCGCCGCCATGCCGAAGGCCACCGCCAAGCAATACTGGGACCTCACCAAGCCGCGCGTGGTCGCGCTGATCGTGTTCACCGCGCTGGTGGGCATGTTCCTCGCGGTGCCGGGCCTGCCGCCGCTGCGCGAATCGGTGCTGGGCTTCCTCGGCATCTGGCTCGCGGCGTCGAGTGCGGCGGCAATCAACCAGCTGCTGGACTCGCGCATCGACGCGAAGATGGCACGCACCTCGTGGCGCCCGATCGTCGCAGGACAGATCACGCCGACTCAGGCGCTGGTGTTCGCGCTGATCCTCGCCGCGCTGTCCATGGTCATTCTGGTGGTGTGGGTGAACACCATCACCGCGATCCTCACCTTCGCCTCGCTTATCGGCTACGCGGTGATCTACACCGTGTACCTCAAGCGCGCGACGCCGCAGAACATCGTCATCGGCGGGATCGCGGGTGCCGCGCCGCCGCTGCTGGGCTGGGCCGCGATCACCGGCATGACCGGCGAATGGGACTGGCCGCACGCGCTGCTGCTGGTGCTGATCATCTTCGTCTGGACGCCGCCGCATTTCTGGGCGCTGGCGATCTTCCGCCGCGCCGACTACGCGCGCGCGATGGTGCCGATGCTCCCCGTCACGCACGGCGTGGAATACACGCGCTGGCAGATCCTGTTCTACACGGTGCTGCTGGTCGTGGTGACGATCCTGCCGTGGGCCGCGGGCATGAGCGGGCTGTTCTACCTCGGCGGCGCGCTCGTGCTGGGCGTGGTGTTCCTGGGTTACGCATGGCGCCTGATGAACCCGCCGGACGAGATGTACGCGATGAAGGTCTTCAACTATTCCATCGTGTATTTGATGGCGCTGTTCGCCTTCCTGTTGCTGGACCACTGGCTGATGCCGCTGCTGCAGCCGGCGCCGGTGATGGAGTTCCGGCCGCAACCCTGATCCGAACTTCGAAACACGAGACCGCCGAATGACGCGCAACCGCTTCCGCTCCGCCCTGATGTCGTTGTCCGCCGGCCTCGTCGCCGCCACCTCCGGCGCATTCGCGCAGGCACCGCAACTCATCGAACCGGGCGCCCAGGCGGGCGAGGTCGTCGTCACCGCCGATCGCCTGCTCGACGTGCGCAGCGGCCGCATGATCGACCGGCCGCAGGTTCGCGTGCGCGACGGCCGCATCGTGGAGGTCGCGCGTGCCGGCGCCGCATTGCCGCCGAACGCGCGCGTGATCGACCTGCCGGGCATGACGCTGATGCCGGGCCTGATCGACATGCACACGCACCTGGACGCCGATCCCACCTACGGCGGCTACACGGGCCTGCAGTTCAACGACCGCTTCTGGTCGATGATCTCCGTCGGCAACGCGCAGCGCACCTTGCTGGCCGGATTCACGACGATTCGCAACGTCGGCTCGGACGCCTGGAACGACGTCGGCCTGCGCCAGGCGATCGACGAAGGGAAGATCACCGGGCCGCGCATCGTCACGGCGGCGTACTCGTTCGGCGCCACCGGCGGGCATTGCGATTCGACCTTCTTCCCGCCGTCGATGAACCAGAAGAGCCCGTACAACGCCGATTCGCCCGAAGAGGCGCGCCAGCGCGTGCGCGAGCTGCGCAAGTACGGCGCGCAGGTGATCAAGATCTGCGCGACCGGCGGCGTGTTCTCGCGCAACACCGAGCCCGGCCAGCAGCAGATGAGCTACGCCGAGATGAAGGCCGTCGCCGACGAAGCGCACCAGTGGGGGTTGAAGGTCGCCGCGCATGCGCACGGCACGGCGGGCATCAAGGACGCGATCCGCGCCGGCGTGGACACGATCGAGCACGCGAGCCTGATCGACGACGAAGGCATCCGCCTGGCGAAACAGCACGGCGCCTGGCTGTCGATGGACATCTACAACACCGACTACACGCAGGCCGAAGGCAAGAAGAACGGCGTGCTCGAGGACAACCTGCGCAAGGATCGCGAGGTCGCCGACATCCAGCGCGAGAACTTCAAGCGCGCGCATGCGGCCGGCGCGAAGATGGTCTTCGGCACCGACGCCGGTATCTATCCGCACGGCGACAACGCGAAGCAGTTCGCGGTGATGGTGCGCTATGGCATGACGCCGCTGCAGGCGATCCAGTCCGCGACGGTGAACGCTTCGCAGGCGCTGGGCCGAGAAGACGTCGGCGTGGTCGAAGCCAACCGCTGGGCCGACCTCATCGCCGTCGCCGGCGACCCGACGCAGGACGTGACGCTGCTGGAGCGCGTGCCGTTCGTGATGAAGGGCGGCGTGGTGGTGAAGCAGGACGCGATGGCGCGCTGAGTCGCTTGAAACCCGAAGCCCCTCTCCCATCGGGAGAGGGGTTGGGGTGAGGGGCAACGAAGTGGCTGCGCCGGAACTCGCAATGCGGTGAAGCGCTGCGCGGCAGCGAAAGGCGCTGCTTACTGCGCCGCAATCCTCGGCGACAACTCCGCATCGATGAGCGGCGTGGACGACGGCAGGCGCGTCGGGTCGAGCAGCGCGGCCATCGTCGGATCGGCCGGATACGCCGTTCCGTCGAACTCCAGCGCGACCGTGCCGGCTTCATCGCCGCTGCCGACATTCACCAGCAGGTCGTGCCAGCCGCGGCTCGTCCGCGCGCCGATGGCGATCGGGGCGCGCACCGACACCGACTGGCCGACGAGCTTGTAACCGTCCTTCCCGCCGTGGAAGACCAGCAGCGTGCAGCCGTCGGCCTGGCACCAGTTCTGGTCGTCGAGGAGCATCAGCAGATCCTTCTTGCCGTCGCCGTCGAGGTCGGCCATCGCGTCGGTGCGGGCCGGGACCTCGCGGATGCTGCGCGACGCGAGGAAGGTCTCCAGCGCCTTGTCGGCCAGGGCCTTTTCGTTCACCGGCGCCGGAAGCGGCGCGCTCGCCTGCGCATCGCTGCGCGCGTTCGTGCTGCAGCCGGCACACGACAGCGCGACCAGGGCAAGCGCCGTGGCCAACGTGAATGGGGTACGCATGATCAGCTCTCCACCGAAGCTGAGGCGAGCTTGCGCCCGCTTGCGTGGTGGCGGAGTGAGCACGGGAAGCGGCTTGGAGCGGCCGCGGACAGCGTGGGAGCTATCCGCCGTCATTCCCGCGAAGGCGGGAATCCATGCGTCCGATCCCGTTCCGCCATTCGAAGACGGTGACGCACGCAAGCATGGATCCCCGCCTTCGCGGGGATGACGGCAGGGGCGGGAACGACGCGCCGCTGCGGACCGCGTCCGATCACTTCCCCAGCAACACCTGGTCCCAGAACAGCATCGTCGCCGCGTTGAAGTAATCCACGTTGGTCTTCTTCTTGAAGCCGTGGCCTTCGTCGTCGTACAGCAGATACCAGACCGGCTGGCCGTTCGCGCGCACCGCCTTCACGATCTGCTCGGCTTCGGTGTACGGCACGCGCGGGTCGTTCTTGCCCTGCGCAACGAACAGCCTCGATGCGATGCGGTCGGCGTGATTGAGCGGCGAGATCTCGTCGAACACCTTCGCCATCGCGGGATCGCGTTCGTCGCCGTATTCCGCGCGGCGCAGGTCACGGCGATAGCTTTCGGTGTTCTTCAGGAACGTGCCGAAGTGCGAGATGCCCACGATGTCGACGCCGGCCTTGATGCGATCGCTGTAGTGCATCAGCGAGGCGAGCACCATGTAGCCGCCGTAGCTGCCGCCGTACACGCCGACGCGCGAAGCGTCGAGGTCGGACTGCGTCGCGATCCAGTCCAGCAGCGCGCCGATGTCCTTGACCGAATCCTCGCGTTTCGCGGCATTGTCGAGGCTCAGGTACGTCTTGCCGTAGCCCTCAGAACCGCGCACGTTCGGCAGCAGCATCGCGACGCCGAGTTCATTCGCCAGGAACTGCGCGGTCGGATTGAACAGCGGCAGCGATTGGCCTTCCGGTCCGCCGTGGATGTTGATCACGACGGGAATCTTCTTTCCTGCAGGCACGTTCGCCGGGCGGTAGTAGAACGCGGGGATCTCGCGCGGCTTTCCATCGACGGTGTCGAACGTCGGGTAATGCACCAGCGTCGGCGCGACGAACTTCGATGCGTCCAGTCCGCCGACTTCGCTCTGCGTCCAGCGCGCGAGCTTCGCGCCGGCCAGGTCGATCACGTAGACGTCGCTCGGCGAGGTCGCCGAGTTGAGCGTCACCGCAAGGCGTTTGCCGTCAGGCGAGAAGCCGAGGTTCACCACGACGCCGACCGGCAACTGCGGCAGCTTCACCTCGCGATGCGAGGGCAGCGAGAGCACGTGCAGCTTGTAGATGCCGTCCTCGTTCGTCGTGTACGCAAGATGCTTTCCGTCGTCTGCGATCGCCAGATCCGCGACGTCCCACTGCGTGGAGCCGGTAAGCACCTCGAACTTCCCGGTCTTTGGATCGTGATGGCGCAGCGTCAGGAACTCCTGCGGCTTGCCGTCCACCGGTTCGTCGGAGATGTAGTAGACGCCGCGTCCGTCGGGCGCGTATTTGAAGTCCTTCAACGACGCCTTGCCGCCATCGACCGGGAACATCGTCAGCTTGCCGCTGGCCACGTCGACCACACCGGGGTACGACTCGGCGGCGGAGACGTACTTCATCACCAGCAGCTCGCGGCCATCGGGCGAGAAGTCCATCGCGTTCCACTGCCCGCCTTCGGTGACGAGCACGCGCGGCTTGCGCGTGGCGAAATCCATCACCCACACGTCGGTGTCCTTTCCGTTGCGCGCGGTGCTGCTCCACGCGAACTGCCTGCCGTCATGCGAGAACAGCGGTCCCTGGTTGCGCGCCTTGCCGTCGGTGAGCAGCGTGGTTTCGCGCGATGCCAGATCGAACCAATGCAGCTGCCAGAACTCGTTTCCGCCGACGTCCTTGCCGAACACGAAGCCGTCGAGGTTCGAACGCGACGGCGCCGCCTCGATCGCCGCGAGCGGTTCGGGATAGAACGTCAGCTGCTCGCGCATGCCCATCGGCGCGCACACGCGATGCGCCTGCGCGGTCTCGGCGAAGCGCGTGCTGATCAGCAGGCAGTCGTCGCTCCAGCCGGCGAACGTCGCGCCGCGCGTGTTCTGGTAGCGGCTCAGGCGTTCGGTCAGTTCGGGCGGAATCGCGGGGATGTTCTCGCTGGTGCGATTGCCGACCTGTTCGCGTGCCACGGCGGGCGGGGCCGTCTTCTTCTGCGCGATGGCCGGCGTGGCGCAGGCGAGGAGCAGGGCGGACAGGAGCATGGAACCACGTGGCGACATGGGCGTTCCCCGGATGGAAAGCCCGAGCTTAGCCCGCGCCGCCTTTGCCGCGCCGGGCCGCTGTCGCGAATGCGGCCGGCGTCAGGCCGCGCGGCGTGAACGCCGCCAGAGCGCGCGGGCGCCGAACCGCACCGCTGCCGAGAGCCCGGCGAACACCAGCGCGACGATCAGCGGCAGCACGCCGCCGAAGGTGAAGGCCATGCCGGCGACGAAGCCGGCGATGCATTCGGCGCGATACACCGGCGCCAGGATCGCCACGCCGAACAGCCCGGCGAAGAGCGCTTGCGTGATGCCCTCGGCGCCGAGCTTGAAGCCTGTCGCCATCGCCATGCCATACAGGAACGAGACGATCAGGCCGGCCCACATCGCACGCGTGACGCCGCCCAGTCGGCGCGCGCGCCAGCCGAACGCAAGGCCAACCGCCGGCAACGTCAGCAGCCCGAGCCAGTTCGAGATGGCGGGCATGTCCGCGCGGTTGAGCAGGTGGTGGCTCTGCACACCGCCGCCGGACCATTCAAGCGCCAGCTGCACGCAGGCGTAGAGCAGCCCGGCCAGCGCGGGTATGAACAGCAGGTGGGACGAAGACGGCATCGGACACGCTCCCATCAGGATGACGCCACTGTCGCCGTCCGCGATCGTGATCGCCCATGCAGGAAGTGCGGATGACCTTCCGCCCACCCGCGCGTCGTCAGTGGCGACTCAACATCCGCAGCGACAGCAGCTCGCGCAGCTCCTGCTTTTCCGCGTCGACGAGCGACGTCATGCGCGCCTGCAGCGATTCGATGCGCGCCTGCAGCGCCTGCGCATCCAACCGCGCGATGGCGTCCAGGAACGCCTGCTGCCGGCGGTCGGCGTCGTCGAGCACGCGCGCATCCAGCGGCGTCGACGCGGTGGTTTCCACCGCACCGGCGGTGGCGAGTTTGGTCAGCGCCGGCGCTTCGCTGCGATCGGCGAAATGCTCCAGCACCATGCCGGTGGAGATGTCGGGGCGCTGGTGCACCAGTTCGATGATCTCCACCAGCAGGCCGATGCCGGGCTGGTCGAGCGAGGCGAAATGCAGCGACGCCGGCAACGCGAGCGCCACCTGCGGCTGCTGCATCAGCATCGTGATCGCGCTGCGCACCAGCGACGGTTTCGAGCCATGCGGCGCGTTGCCGGCCGCACGCGCGCGCTGCGCGGGAACGTGAGTTTCCGGCGTGCTCGCGCGTGCGCCGACGCCGGTGAGTTCGGTGAGCCGCTGCTTCATCAGGTCGCCGAATGCTCCGTCGGGAATCTGCGCCAGCAGCGGCTTGGCGCGTTCGGCCAGACGGCCCTTGCCTTCGAGCGTGTGCAGGTTGACGTCGCTGGACAGCGAATCGAAGAAGAACTGCGACAGCGGCGTAGCCTGCTTCAGGTGCGCTTCGAAACCCTCGCGGCCTTCGTTGCGCACCAGCGAATCCGGATCCTCGCCGTCGGGCAGGAACAGGAAGAACGCCTGGCGGCCGTCCTTCATGCGCGGCAGCACCGATTCGACCGCCTTCCACGCGGCGCCGCGACCGGCGCGATCGCCGTCGAAACAGAAGTAGACGTCGGGCGCGTTGCGGAACAGCAGCTCCGCGTGGTCGGGCGTCGTCGCGGTGCCGAGCGTGGCGACCGCGGTCTCGAAGCCGTTCTGGAACAGCGCGATCACGTCCATGTAGCCTTCGACGACGATCAGGCGCTCGATCCTGCTGTTCGCCTGGCGCACCTGCCACAGTCCGTAGAGTTCGCGGCCCTTGTGGAAGAGCTCGGTTTCCGGCGAATTGAGGTACTTCGGGCCGTTTTCCTTTTCGAGCACGCGGCCGCCGAACGCGATCGTGCGACCGCGTCGGTCATGGATCGGGAACATCACGCGATCGCGGAACTTGTCGTAGACGTGGCCGCGATCGTTCTTCGAGAACAACCCGCCGCGTTCGAGCAGCTTCATGCGTCGCGGGTCGGTGCCCAGCGCATCGCGCAGCGCGTTGAAACCATCGGGCGCATAGCCGAGCGAGAAACGCGCGCGCGTCTCGGCATCGACGCCGCGGCTGTCGAAATAGCCCAGTGCGCGGCCGTTGCTTGCCAGCTGTTTCTGGAAGAACTTCGACGCCGCATCGAGCGCGCCGTACAGATCCTGGCTGTCGGGATTCGCATTGCGCTGGTGCGTGTCGCGCGGCACTTCCATGCCAAGACGTTTGGCGAGTTCTTCCACCGCGTCGAGGAACTCGAGGCGGTCGTAGTTCATCAGGAAGCTGATCGCGGTGCCGTGCGCGCCGCAGCCGAAGCAGTGGTAGAAGCCCTTCACCGGCGAGACGGTGAAGCTCGGCGAGCGCTCGTCATGGAACGGACAGCGCGCCGAGTATTCCTTGCCCTGGCGCTTGAGCTGCACGCGCGAGCCGATCACCTCGACGAGGTCGGTGCGCGCGAGCAGGTCATCGATGAAAGCGTCGGGGATGCGGGCCATTGGACGGTAAGGATGCCATGCGGCCGTACAACTCCCTCCCCTGCAAAGCAGGGGAGGGTTGGGGAGGGGTGAAGCCACTCGCGAGAAGGTTCGGCGCTTCGCGCCTCTCGACCCCCTCCTAACCTCCCCCTGCAAGCAGGGGGGAGGGGCGCAGCTGCGGCAATCAGTTCGCCAGACGCTTCTTCACCAGCGCCGACACCTGGCCCATGTCGGCCTGGCCGGCGAGCTTGGCCTTCAGCGGGCCCATGAGCTTGCCCATGTCGGCCGGGCCGGTGGCGCCGGTTTCGGCGATGGCGGCGTCGATCGCGGCCAGGATCTCGGCCTCGCCCATCTTCGCGGGGATGTAGCGCTCGATCACGACGATCTCGTCGCGCTCGACCTGCGCCAGGTCCTCGCGGCTGGCGGCTTCGTACTGGGTGACCGAGTCGCGACGCTGCTTGACCATCTTGTCGAGCACGGCGATGACCGCGGCGTCGTCCAGTTCGATGCGCTCGTCCACTTCCTTCTGCTTGATGGCGGCGTTGATCAGGCGGATCACGGCGAGGCTGTGCTTGTCGCCGCCCTTCATCGCGGCCTTCATGTCGTCGGTGAGTCGCTGCTTGAGGCTCATCGGGCTGCTCCTTGGCTGAGGATCGCGCGGCGGGCGCGCGGAATCGGGGTGATGAGGGCCGGACCGGGCATCCGGCGATGGCCCGGGTACAGGGCGGTCATCGTCCGAATCCGAAATCCGGAAACACAAAAAGCCGGCAGCGCAGGGCGCGGCCGGCTTGTGTGATGCGTCCGGGAGCAGGTCGCGCGGTGCGCGGACCCGCTAGGGCGATCAGTACAGGCGCTGACGCTTGGTCACGTCGCGCGAGGCGCGGCGCGCCTGGCGCTTCACCGCGGCTGCGGCCTTGCGCTTGCGTTCCTGGGTCGGCTTCTCGTAGAACTCGCGCTTGCGGGTCTCGGCCAGGACACCGGCCTTCTCGCAGGTGCGCTTGAAGCGACGCAGAGCAAACTCAAAAGGCTCGTTTTCGCGGACTTTGACGCTGGGCATACGTAATCTCGTTTCGGTAACCGGCCCGGGCAGGCCGGGGAAGAGCCGCGCATTATAGCGGCGGCCTTCTTGAAGGTGCAACATAGGGCCCTACTTTGGATGCAGGTCCTTGAATCCACACGCTTCCGGTCCCTCGGAAGCCGCCCTGCGCCCCCTCCCGGAAGTCCATCTTGAAAGTCCTCGGCATCGAAACCAGCTGCGACGAGACCGGTGTGGCCGTCTACGACACCGAATCCGGCCTGCGCGCGCACGCCCTCTACAGCCAGATCGCCCTGCACGCCGAATACGGCGGCGTGGTACCCGAACTGGCCAGCCGCGACCATGTGCGCAAGTTGCTGCCGCTGGTCCGCGAAACCCTGCGCGAAGCCGGCATGACCACCTCCGACCTCGATGGCGTGGCCTACACGGCCGGCCCCGGGCTCGTCGGTGCGCTGCTGGTCGGCGCGGGCGTGGCCCGCTCGATGGCCTGGGCGCTGGACGTCCCGGCCATCGGCGTCCATCACATGGAAGGCCACCTGCTGGCGCCGCTCCTGGAGGACGACCCCGAGCGCGGCCGCCCGGAGCCGCCGTTCGTGGCGCTGCTGGTCTCCGGGGGCCACACGCAGCTGGTGCACGTGGAGGCGATCGGCCGCTACCGGCTGCTCGGCGAAACGCTGGATGACGCGGCCGGCGAGGCCTTCGACAAGACCGCCAAGCTGATGGGCCTTCCGTACCCGGGCGGCCCCCAACTCGCGGCGCTGGCCGAGCAGGGACGCCCCGGCATGTTCAGGTTCGCCCGGCCGATGACCGATCGCCCCGGCCTCGATTTCAGCTTCAGCGGCCTGAAGACGCAGGTCCTGCTGGCGTGGAAGGACAGCGACCAGGGCGACGAGGTCCGCGCCGACATTGCGCGCGGCTTCGAGGATGCGGTGGTCGATACGCTGTCGATCAAGTGCGAACGCGCGCTGGATGCGGCCGGCTGCGACACGCTCGTCGTCGCCGGTGGCGTGGGCGCGAACAAGCGCCTGCGCGCGAAGCTCGACGAGATGACGCGCAAGCGCGGCGGCCGCGTGAGCTTCCCGCGCCCGCAGTTCTGCACTGACAACGGCGCGATGATCGCCTACGCCGGCGCGCTTCGGCTCGCCGCCGGGCAACATGGCGACCTCGCGGTGCGCGTCACGCCGCGCTGGGACATGGCGTCGCTCGAGGCCGTGGTTCATGGTTCGTGATTTGGTGATTCGCGAGCGCAACGGCGCATCGGGTTAAGCTTTCGCTGTTCGAATCACGTATCCCCAATCACGAACCACGGCCTTCCCATGGACCACGTCTTCATCGAAGGCCTCGAAATCGAGGCGCTGATCGGCATCTACGACTGGGAGCGCCGCATCCGTCAGCCGCTCGTGTTCGACATCGAGATGGCCTTCGACAACCGCATTCCGGCGGCGACCGACGCGATTGCCGACACGCTCAACTACAAGGCGGTGAGCAACCGCATCGTCGAGTACGTGTCGCAGTCGAGTTTCGAACTCGTCGAAACACTGGCCGAGCGCGTGGCGCAGATCGTGATCACCGAGTTCGGCGTGCAGCGCGTGCGACTGAAGCTGAGCAAGCCTGGCGCGGTGCGCGGCGCGCGCGCGGTCGGCGTGATGATCGAACGTTCCGCGTCCTGACATCGGCACCGCGTTCCGCATGAGCCGCGCCTACCTGAGCCTGGGCAGCAACGTCGATGCCGTAACGCACCTGCGTGCGGCCGTGCGCGCATTGCGCGAGCGTTTCGGCGAGGTCGTGATGTCGCCGGTGTACCGCACGCGCGCGGTCGGTTTCGACGGGCCCGATTTCCACAACGCCGCGGCGATCATCGAGTCCGACCTCGATCCGCACGCGCTCAACGCCTGGCTGCACGCGCTGGAAGACGCGCACGGCCGGGACAGAAGCGGGCCGCGTTACGGCGACCGCACGCTCGACATCGATATCGTGCTGTTCGACGGACTCACGCTCGAAGGCGCGGGCAATCTGCGCATTCCGCGCCCGGAGCTGAAACACGCGTTCGTGCTGCGTCCGCTGGCGGAGATCGCGCCCGACGTCGTCGTGCCCGGCACTGGTCGCACGTTGGCGCAGCTGTGGGCCGCCCATCCCGAACACGGCGCGACGCTGGAAACGGCGCCGCTCTGAGCGACGCGGACCGCGCCGGCCGTCCGAATTCGCGCGTCGTCCCCTTGCCACCGCGGCCGCACCGGCCCGAGGATGCGCGCTGGTCCATGGGGGACTGGGGAAATTGCGATGTTCGATAAGTTCTCGCGCAGTTGGGAGCTGGTGAAGGCGAGTGCGGCCGTGCTGCGCTCGGACAAGGAGCTGATGGTGTTCCCGGTCGTCTCCGCCGTCGCCACGCTCGTGGTGCTGGCGACGTTCCTGGTGCCGATGATCGGCTGGCGCGTTTTCAGCCAGGGCGCGGCATCGAGCGTGATCTGGGTGTTCCTATTCTATTTCTGCCAGTACACGGTGATCGTGTTCTGCAACAGCGCGCTGGTGGCCGCGGCGATGATCCGCCTGGACGGCGGCGATCCGACGCTGGCCGACGGCTTCAATGCGGCGAAGGCACGCCTGCCGTCGATCCTCGGCTACGCCGCGATCGCGGCGACCGTCGGCGTGCTCCTCAAGCGCATGAAGGACGACGACAACCTGCTGATGCGAATTGTGGGCGGCGGCCTGGGCGCGGCGTGGACGCTGGCGACGTTCCTCGTGGTGCCGGTGCTGGTGCACCAGGAAGTCGGCCCGTTCGAAGCGCTCAAGCGCAGCGCGAATCTGCTCAAGCGCACGTGGGGCGAGAACGCGATCGGCAATGTCGGCATCGGCATGGCGTTCGGCCTGATCTCGTTCGCCATCATCGTGGTGGGCGCGCTGCTGGCGTTCGTGGCCGCGCAGCTGTCCCTGGCGCTGGCGGTGTCGATCGTGGTGTTGTTCGTGATCGGCCTGCTGCTGCTCGGCGTGTACCAGGCGGCGCTGAGCGGCATCTATGCGGCCGCGCTGTACCGCTATGCAATGGAAGGCGAGGCGCCGCCGGCGTTTCGCGCGCTCCAGCTGGAGACGGCGTTCGCGGCGAAGTGATCTCTGGGCGGCGCCGGTGTCATGACCGGCGCCGTCAGTTCTTCCCGGCTGGTGACGAAGGGCCTGTTCGAGCCGACAGTTCCAGAAAAACCGTCATCCCGCCAGCAATCGTCCACCATCCAGATGCAGCACCTGCCCCGTGCTGTAGTGCGCGTCCTGCAGCAGCCAGCGCACGGCTTCGGCGACTTCCTCCGGCGTTCCGGTTCGGGCCAGCGGCGTGCGCGCGAGCATCGCCTGCTGCGCGGCGGTGTCGCTGCGGTCTTCCGGCCAGAGGATCGCGCCCGGCGAGACCGCGTTGACGCGCACGTCGGGGCCGAGTTCCAGCGCGAGCGAGCGCGTCATCATCAGCAGGGCGGCCTTCGCCATGCAGTACAGCGTGTGTTCGCGCAGCGGACGCTCGGCGTAGAGGTCGGCGAGATTCACGATCGCGCCACGCTCGGCACGCAGATGCGGCGCTGCGGCCTGCGCGAGGAAGAACGGCGCGCGTGCGTTGCTGGCGAACAGCGCGTCCCATTGCGCCGGCGTCGCGGTGCCGATCGGCGTCGGCGTGAAGGTCGACGCATTGTTCACCAGCGAATCGAGCCGGCCGAAGCGGCCCACGCATTGCGCGACCAGCTCGGGGAGGCGGTCGAACTCGGCCAGATCGGCCTGGAGCAGCAACGTGCTGCCGGCGCGCGCGCGTTCCAGTTCCGCCGCCAGCGCATTCGCCTCGTCCGACGAGCCACGGTAATGCAGCGCGATGTCGTAGCCCGCGCCGTGCAGGCGACGCACGATCGCGGCGCCGATCCGTCGCGCGGCGCCGGTCACCAGCGCCACGGGCGCGGCGGAGCGGGGCGTGCTCATGAAGATGCGTCCATGACGGGTCTCTCCGGGGCGTGGCGTATCCTGAGCGGCCAGTGTTCCCACGGCGATGCCGCATGTCCACCGATTCCCCTTCGCATCGTCCCGACGCGCAACAGCGCCAGCGCGAAGCCAGCGCCCTGCCGACACCCGACGCCGATGCGCTTGCGCACAGCGCGCGCGTGGACGAGCTGATCCGTGCGCAGATCGCGGGGAACGGCGGCGCGATTCCGTTCTCGCGCTTCATGGAGCTGGCGCTGTACGCGCCGGGGCTCGGCTATTACAGCGCGGGCGCGAGCAAGTTCGGCGAAAGCGGCGATTTCGTCACCGCGCCCGAACTCGGCCCGATCTTCGCCGCGTGCGTGGCCGAGAGCGTCGCACCGGTGTTCCAGCAACTCGGGCCGCAGGCGCGGTTCTTCGAACTCGGCGGCGGTACCGGTGCGTTCGCAGAAGTCGCGCTGAAGCGCTTGATGGAACTGGACGCGCTGCCCGATCGCTATTGCATCCTCGAGCCCAGCGCGCAGCTGCGGCAGCGCCAGCGCGAGCGCCTGCAGGAGCGCCTCGTGCCGCCGCTGTTCGAGCTGGTCGAGTGGCTCGACGGGCCGTTCGACGACGAGTGGGACGGCGTGCTGTTCGCCAACGAAGTCATCGACGCGCTGCCGACGCCGCGCTTCGCCATCGAGGCGGGTGAGGTGTACGAGGAACACGTCGCCGTCGAAGGCGGCGAGCTGAAGCGCGTGCTGCGTCCGGCCGACGCGTTCCTCGGCAACGCAGTGCGTCATCTGGAACGCCAGCTCGGTCGCGAGTTCGAGCACGGCTACCGCTCGGAAGCGTTGCCGCAGCTGCCGTACTGGGTGCAGGCGGTGTCTGGCGGCATGCGCAATGGCGCGATGCTGTTCGTCGACTACGGCTATTCGCGCGGCGAGTTCTACCTGCCCGAACGCAGCGACGGCACGCTGCGCGCGTTCTATCGCCACCGCATGCACGCCGAGCCCCTGCTGTGGCCGGGCCTGCAGGACCTGACCGCGTCGGTCGACTTCACCGCGCTCGCCGAAGCCGGCGTGGCGGCAGGCTTCGACTTCGCCGGCTACTGCTCGCAGGCAAGCTTCCTGCTCGGCAACGGGCTGGCCGGCGTGCTCGAACGCATCGAGCGCATCACCGACGAAGGCGAGCGCATGAAGCGCACGCAGGAGGTGAAGCGCCTCACGCTGCCCAGCGAGATGGGCGAGCGCTTCCAGGTGATGGGTTTCGAGAAGGGCGTCGAATTCGGCGCGGCCTTCCTCGTCGGCGACCTGAGCTTCCGGCTGTGAGCGCGGCGGCGAGCCGGCGCCCCTGGTTGCGCGAATTCCGCTGGCCCGCGCTGTGGGTGGCGATCTGGATCGCGATGATCGCCGCCGTGGTGGCGTCCTCGCTGCTGCCGGCGCACGACCTGCCCGAGGTGCCCGACGGGTTCGACAAGGTCGAGCACTTCGTCGGCTACCTGATCCTCAGCGCCTGGGCGGTGATGCTGTTCGCGCACCGGCGGGCGCAGGCGATCGCGGCGGTGGGGCTGATCGCGCTCGGGGTCGCGCTGGAACTCGCCCAGGGCGCGTGGACGGTGAGCCGCATGGCCGATTCGGCCGACGCGCTGGCCAATTCGCTCGGCGTGCTGGCGGGGCTGATGCTCGGGCCGACGGCGATCGGCGGGTTGCTGGTCTGGGTCGAAGAGAAGATCCGAGGTCGCTAGTGGCTTTCGGCGGCATTCGATCCCGTTCGCAGGTGCTTCGAAGCCGATGCGCGATGTTCGCGACCGGGACGTGCGCCTGGTGAACAGCGTCCGCCTGAGGTGAGATGGCGGTCGCAGTACAAAAGATCGCCATAAAAGCAGATTAGGCAAAACGACGGTAGGTATTGCGCAAAGGTTAAAGGCCGGTTAAAGCTCGGGGCTGGGCTCGACAGGGGGAGTCCGCCCACCCTGAGTAAGGAAACCGCCAATGCTCGTTGCCAACCGACATCGCCTGACCACGGCCGTCCTCGCCGCGCTGTTCTCGACCGTCGTATCGCCCGCCTTCGCACAGGACACCGCGCAGACGCCTCCGGCCCCCGCCGCGGCGCCCGCCGACCGCCAGGAAGCCGTGGACCTCGACAAGCTCGTGGTCACCGGCACGCGCGTGCAGGGCCGCTCGCCCACCGAATCGATGTCCCCGGTCGATGTCTTCCGGCCGGCGGACCTGGAGAAGCAGGCCTCGGCCGACTTCACCGACCAGCTGGCCAACATCGCGCCGTCCTTCAACACCCAGCGCTTCCCGATCGCCGACGGCACCGCGTTCGTGCGCCCGGCCAACCTGCGCAACCTGCCGCCGGACCAGACGCTGGTGCTGATCAACGGCAAGCGCCGGCATCGCTCGGCGCTGGTGAACCTGCAGGTCGAACCGTTCGGCACCGTGAACCAGGGCTCGCAGGCGGTCGACTACAGCCTGATTCCCTCCGCCGCGATCCAGCGCGTGGAAGTGCTGCGCGACGGCTCGTCCGCGCAGTACGGCTCCGACGCCATCGCCGGCGTGATCAACGTGCTGCTCAACGACTATTCCGACGGCGTCCGCATCGACGGCCAGTACGGTTCGACCTACGAGGGCGACGGCGACCGCTGGCGCACCTCGTTCAACGCGGGCGCCGAACTCGGCGATGGCGGCTTCTTCAACATGACGGTGGAGTACTTCGATTCCGACCACACCTCGCGCGGCATCCCGCGGGCGGACGCGGCGGACGTCGGCGCGGCCGTCGGCACGAACCTGGTGCCGTTCGAAGGTTTGGGCCAGCGCTGGGGCGATCCGGACGGCGAAGGCCTGCGCTCGTTCTTCAACGCCGAATACCCGATCAACGAGAACGTCAGCCTGTACGGCTTCGGCAGCTACGCCGACACCGAGTACGAATCCAGCTTCTTCTACCGCACGCCCGTCGGCGTGCCCGGCGTGACGCCGCGCGGCACGCTGATGGTCGACAGCGACGGCAACGGCGTCGCCGATCCAGTCGAGCAGTCGCTGGTGAACGACATCGTCGCGCGCGGGCTCAATCCCGCCGACTACCTCACCGCCGATGCGTCGAGCCCGTCGGGCTGGATCGCGCTCAACCCGATCTACCCGCTGTTCCCGGGCGGCTACACGCCGACCTTCGGCGCGGAGATCACCGACTACGAAGGCGTGTTCGGTGCGAAGGGCGAAACCGCGGGAAGCCTGCGCTGGGACGTCAGCCTTCGCCAGGGCGAGAACCACATGATTTACAAGATGACCAGCTCGATCAATCCGAGCCTGGGCCGCCTGAGCCCGACCAGCTTCGAGCCGGGCGATCTCACCCAGCTCGAGCGCGGCGCCAACGCCGACTTCGTCTGGCCGTGGCAGAACGACGTGTTCGCCACGCCCGTCAACGTCGCCTTCGGCGCCGAGTGGCGCGAGGAGACCTACAAGATCCGCGCGGGCGACACGGCTTCGTGGGAGAACGGCCCGACCGGCGCGTTGTTCGGCGTGGGTTCGGACGGCTTCCAGGGCGACTCGCCGGAAGCGGCGGGCGACTTCAGCCAGTACAGCCGCGCCGCGTACCTCGACCTGGAAACCGACGTGGTCGAAGACTGGACCGTCGGCGTCGCGGGCCGCTACGAGGACACGTCGAACTTCGACAGCACCTTCGACTGGAAGGTCTCCACGCGCTTCGCCTTCACCGACGCCTTCGCCGTGCGCGCCACCGTCAACACCGGCTTCCGCACGCCAACGCCGGGCCAGCTCAACACGCTGGACGTGACCACCACGGCCGACTCGTCGGGCAACCTCGTGCCGCTGGGCACGTTCCCGGTCGCGAGCGAGGCGGCGATCGCGCTCGGCGCCACCCCGGTGACGGCGGAGGAATCGCTGTCGTACTCGGCCGGCTTCGTGTGGTCGCCCAACGACGTCTTCAGCCTCACCCTGGATTACTACAACATCGAGGTCGAAGACCGCATCGCGCTGCAGACGATCAACGTCGCCGAGGGCTCGCCGCAGCAGCAGGCGCTGATCGACGCCGGCGTGCCGGGCGCGGAACTGCTGCGTCAGGTGTCGTACTTCGTCAACGGCTTCGACAGCACGGTGCAGGGCGTCGACCTCGTCGCGGTCTATCGCGCCGACTTCGGCGGCTGGGGCACCGGCGTGTTCGACTTCCGCCACAGCTACAACAAGCAGGAAGTGGACTCGGTGGCGGTGATCCCGGGCACGACGACGCCGGTCATCGACGCCGAACGCGTGGCCGACCTGGAGAACCAGCTGCCGAACAACCGCAGCGTCATCACCTTCGACTGGCGCTCGCCGTGGAACGTGAACTTCACCGCCCGCGCGAACTACTACGACAGCTGGGAGGACTTCACCTTCGGCGAGCAGGGCGAGTTCGGCTCGGAATGGCTGTTCGACCTGTCGGCGACCTTCGCCTTCATGGACGACAAGCTGCACGTGACCGTCGGCGGCAACAACGTCTTCGACAACTACCCCGACCGCGAGACCAACAGCACGCTGACGTTCCTGGGCGCGAAGTACCCGCTGTCCTCGCCGTTCGGCTTCAACGGCGGCGAGTGGTACGTGAAGGCGAGCTACCAGTTCTGATCGACCGGCCGCGCGGTGCGACCGTGTTCACGGTTGCCCGCGCGGTGCGGCCCGGGGCGCATGGGCGTGTGGAATCCTGTGATCGCCGCACGGTTCCTAACGGAAGCTTCACGTATCGTGGCGTCGCGATGCCGCTAAACGGCGGCGCGAAACGCGGACCCCGGTGCCAGGGGGCGAGGGAGCCGCGGTCAGAGGATCAGGAAACGCCGGGCGACTGGGGAGTCGGCCGGCGTTTTTCTTTGGGAGGCTCGGCGTGTCGACGCGGGCGGTACAAGCAACGTCGAAAGCACCGTTGAAAGCCCCGTCATCCCGGCGAAAGCCGGGACCCAGGCCCGTACCGCATGGGCACTCCAACAACGGCCAACCCAGTCTCCGCCGCCATAGCAGCGAAAGCTGGCGCCCACCGTGGTGATCTAGGGCTTCTTCCCCGTAGCCTCCGCGATCGCCCGGATCCTCGCCTTCTTCATCGCCTCGCCGACCTCCGGCCCGCTCAGGCCACGCGCGACGTCCTCCGCGCGCACCGTCAACGCCGCCGCCAGCGCTGCCTTCAGCGCTTCGCCCTGCGGATAGGGCACGTCCTGCAGGCCGGCGCGGCCGCGCTTGTCGGCTTCGCACACGATTGCCATCTGCGCGATGCGCGCCGGCTTGCGGAACCCGTCGCAGCGCGCGAGCAGTTCGTACACCGTGCTCGCGCGCAGTTCGTCGAATCGATGCACGTTGAGGTGTTCGCGGCACACCGCTTCGGCCAGCTGGCGATGTTCGGTCGGCACCTTCAACCGGTCGCAGAGCCCGCGCAATGGAGCAAGGCCGGCGTGTTCATGGCCGAGGTGCTTGGGCAGCACGTGCGAAGGCGTCAGCGCCTTGCCGAGGTCGTGCGTCATCGCGGCGAAGCCGATCAGGTCGTCGCCGGGCGCCAGGCGCGCGGCCATGTCGCAGACCAGTTCGACATGCACGCCGGTATCGACTTCCGGGTGGTACTCCGCGCGCTGCGGCACGCCGTACAGCGCATCCACTTCCGGCAGCACGACGGCGAGCGCCCCTGCGTCGTGCAGCGTCCGCACGAACGCCGACGGCGTCTGGCATGCAAGCGCGCGCCGCGTTTCCTGCCACACGCGCTCGGCGGTGAGTTCGGCCAGTTCGCCGGACGCGGCCATCTCGCGCATCAGCGCCATGGTTTCCGGCGCGACGGTGAAACCCAGCGAAGCGAAGCGCGCCATGAACCGCGCCGCGCGCAGCACGCGCAGCGGATCCTCGGCGAAGGCAGGGCCGACATGACGCAACACGCGCGCCTCGATGTCGCGCGCACCGCCGTAGGGGTCGACCAGCGCGCCGTCTTCGTCCTGCGCGATGGCGTTGATGGTGAAATCGCGACGCTGCAGGTCGTCTTCCAGCGTGACCGACGGATCGGCATCCACCACGAACCCGCGATAGCCGCGGCCGCTCTTTCGTTCGGTGCGCGCGAGCGCGTGTTCCTCGCCGCTCTCGGGATCGAGGAACACCGGGAAGTCGCGCCCGACGGCGCGGAATCCCGCCGCTTCCATCGACGCCTGCGTTTCGCCGACGACGACCCAGTCGTTGTCGCCGTGCGGCAGGCCGAGCAGGCGGTCGCGCACGGCGCCGCCGACGAGGTATCGCTTCATCCAGCGCTGCCTGTCAGCGCGGCGCGTGCTGGGCGAGCAGGGCGAGGATCTCGCGCACGCCGCTGTCGCGGCCGAGCGTGCGGGAGATCGGCGCCGATTGCCCGGACAGCCAGATGCGCAGTTCGGAATCCATGTCGAAATGCCCGGCCGTTTCGACCGAGAACATCACCACGCTGCGATACGGGATGCTCAGGTACTGCACCTTGCTGCCGGTGACGCCCTGCTTGTCGACCAGGATCATGCGGCGGTCGGTGAACACGATCAGGTCGCGGATGAGCCCGAACGCCCGCTCCAGCGTTTCGCCGGGCGCGAGCAGCGGCGCGAATTCCTCGGCGATCTTCTCCACGGGCTTCTCGCCCGCATGGCCGAGCAGGGTGTCGATCAGGCCCATCTGCGTGTCTCCGGAACGGTGCAGGCGCGATGCTAGCGCACCGGCGCGATGCGCTCCGTGTTCGGGCGCTTCAGCAACCGGCGAGGATCTCCGCCAGCTTCGGTTCCACCGGCGTCGGCATGAGGTTCAGGCGGCGAAGGCCGTCTTCCATGCTCACCGAATCCAACTGCAGCGAACGCCAGTTGTCGCGGCTGATCGGCTTCCCGGGCAGCCATTCGCCGACTTCGGCCTGCAGCTTGCCGAGCGACGTTGGCAGCCCGAGCACCACGCGGTGCCGCCCGCGACCGTGCGCGGCGAGCTTCACGATCTGCTTCAGCGTCATCACGTCGGGGCCGACCAGGTCGTAGGACTGGCCGATGCTGCGCGGCTCGTCGAGCGCCTTGGCAAAGGCCTGGACGACGTCGCCTACCCACACAGGCTGGAAGCGCGCGTCGGCACGACCGATCGGCAGCACCGGCGCGAACTTCAGCAGGCCGTCGAAGCGGCAAAAGAGACCGTCGCCGGGGCCGGCGATCACCGACGGACGCAGCAGCGTCCAGTCGAGCCCGGATGCGCGAACGTGTTGTTCGGCACGACCGCGCGCCTGCAGGTAGTGGCTTTCCCCGCGCCCCGCGTTGAGCGCGCTCATCTGCAGCAGCCGGCGTACGCCCATGCGCTGCATCGCGTCGATCAACGCATCGGTGATGCGGACGAACACGCGTTCGAAGCCGTCGCCGCGATCGCCCTTCTCGTTGAGGATGCCGATGAGGTTCACCACCGCATCGGCGTCGTCGAGCACGGCGGCCAGGAAGTCCGCGTCGGCGACGTCGCCTTCGATCAGGCTCGCGCCTTGAGGCTTGAGGCGGCGCTTGGCGGCGTCCACGCCGCGACTGAGCACGGTCACGCGATCGCCGCCCTGCAACAGGCGCGCGACCAGGTGCCGGCCGACGAAGCCGGTGCCGCCGAGGATCACCACGTGACGTTGTGTCATGGCGAAAGTCTAGGCGACGCCGGACTTCAACGCTGTGATCGGGAACTGGATTGTGTCGCCGGTGCTGCCGGCGGTGCCGCGGCCGGCGTCGGGCAGGTGAAGCGTGTGCGGGCACCATCGGTGCGGCCGATCAGGCGATTGCTCAGCCGCAGCGCGTCGCCGTTGAGGCGCCAGTCGTACAGCACGCTGAAGGCCAGCACGCGCGCGACGTACTCGCGCGTTTCCTTGTAGCTGATGGTCTCGATCCAGAACGGCGGCTCCATGCCGGGCCGCTGCGACTGCCAGCGCGCGAGCGGCGCCGGGCCCGCGTTGTAGCCGGCGATGACCTGGTACGGCTGGCCGCCGTACTTGTCCATCAGCTGACGCAGGTAGGCCGTGCCGAGGATGATGTTGGTGTCCGGGTCGTACAGGCTCTCCGCGCCGCCCCAGGGCAGGCCGATGCGGCTGGCGACACCCGAACCGGTGCCGGGCAGGATCTGCATCAGCCCCATCGCGTTGGCCGACGAGCGCGCGCGCGGGTAGAAGATGCTTTCGGCGCGAATCTCCGCCGCGACCCATGCCGGGTCGAGGTTGTTCTTCGCTGCCTCGCGCCGGATCGTCGCCTCGTGGTGCAGCGGGAAGCGCAGGCCGTACAGGCGCGACTCGTCGGGATTCTTCCCGAGCGAGAACACCGCGCGATCGAACCAGCCGTTCCCCTGCGCGACCTCCACCGCGACGCGGCGCTGCTCGTCGTTGAAGCGCGACAGTGCGTCGTCCCATTCGCGCACGGCCCAGCCGATGCGGTCGAGCTGGAACAGGCCCATCGCCCGCACCATCGCCGGATCGCGCGCGATCGCCTGCTGCGCGGCGGAGGTGGTTTCCGGCAGCCACGGGCATAGCGCGTAGGGCAGGTCGAGGCGGTCGGCGGCCAGGAAACCGTGGAAGTCGGGCTTGTTCGCGGCGTCGCGGAATAACCGCTCGGCCTCGGGCTTGCGGCCGGCGATCTCGTTCAAGCGCGCTTCGAAATACATCCAGCGCGAATCGCTGCGCTGCTTGGCGCCCATCTTCTGGATCGCCGCCAGCGCCGCCGGCCAGTCCGAACGCGACAGCGCTTCGCGCACGCGCCACTCGTGCAGGCGTTCGTCGTACGCCGAGGCGGGCACGGCGTTGAGGCGACGCGCCGATTCCGGCTCGTACGACGCCACGGTCCACAGCGCGATCTGGTACAGCACGCGGCCGCGCTGCGCTTCGCTCAGGCCGAGCGCGTCGGCGTACTTCGGCAGGATCGCCTCGGCGCCCGCCGGCGAGGTCTTGCCGTACTTCGCCAAGCCCTGCGATGCGATCTCGCGGCTGCGCTCGGTTTTCGGCCAGTTGAGCGCGCGATCGTGCGGCGTGTCGAGGAAGGCGGCGTAATCGTTGGCGAGCGTCGCCTGGTCGGCAGGCAAACCGCGCGCCGCGGCGCGCATCACGCCGGGCTGCCATTCGGCGGCGGCGAGCTCGATGCGTTCCCAGCGCAGCTCCGGCGTGAGTCCGCCCTGCGCCGCGAGCGCCGTCATCGGCGCGTCGCAGGCATCGGGCAGCGACTTGCCGGTGCGCCAGATCGACTGCGCATCGCGTGTCCATTGCGCGTCGGCGCGGCCGAGCGCCTGCCGCGCGTCGAGCTCGTTGCAGCGCAGCGCGGTGCTCTTGATCGATGGACTCCACGCGGCGAGCACGGACGACCAGTCCTGGCGTCGTGCGGCCGCGGCGATCCACGTCTCGCGGAACGCGTCGGCGACCGCCTTTCCCTGGTTGCGCGACAGGAACCCCTGCGCGACGGCGGGCGACAGGTTGTCGATATCGCGCCGCAGCGATGCGTACTCGATCCATCCGTACAGCGGATGCTGCGCGAGGTCGGAGAACTGCGCCGCGCCGATCGGACCGGTTTCAGCGGCCTGCAATGCGGTGCGCACGCGATCGAGCTTCGGATCGGCGAGCGGCTTCGGCAACGGTGGGATGGAGACGGCGCGCGCGGCCGCGGGCGTCTGCGCACAGGCAGATGCCGCAAGGGCCACGCTGCACGCAGCGAGTACGATGATGAATGGGCGGGGGACCATTGGCGGGACTATAGCCCAGCATCGTGAAGCGGCCGTCTCCATGATCCGCACTGCGGTCAGGCGTCGTTTCGGGTATGACGCATCGTGTGTGGTGCGACGTTCTGGCCGGACGCGCGTGATGTCTGCATCTGTCGCATCGCGTGCCGTGTCGATGCGCGGGAACTCGCAGGGCAAGGTTTCAATCGGGAGCTTCCATGTTGTTGTCACTCTTCGTGTTCCTCGGGCTTGGCGCGATCGCCGGCATCCTCGCCGGACTGCTGGGCGTGGGCGGTGGGCTGGTGCTGGTGGCCGCGCTCGCGTGGCTGCTGCCTGGCATGGGCGTGCCCAAGGAGGCCGCGATGCACGCCGCGCTGGCCAGTTCGCTGGCAAGCATCGTCCTGACGGCCGCGGCTTCGGCACGCGCACACGCGCGGCGCGGCAGCGTGCTGTGGCCGACGGTGGCGTGGATGGTGCCGGGACTGCTCGTCGGCGGCTGGGTGGGCAGCGGCATCGCGGTGCACATCGATGACGACGCGCTGCGCTGGATCGTCGCGGGTTACTGCTTCCTCGCCGCGGCGCAGCTGATCTTCGGCGGTTCGCGCGAGGCGCGCGGCACGGAAGTGCCAGCGCCGCGCGGCGTTCCGATGACCGCCGCCGGCGTCGGTATCGGCGCGTTGTCGGCGGTGGTCGGCATTGGCGGCGGGAGCATGACGGTGCCCTTGCTGGTATGGCGTGGGGTGGTGCCGGTGCGGGCTGTCGGCACATCGTCCGCATGCGGCGTCGCGATCGGACTGGCGGCCGCCATCGGCTACGCGATGCACGCGCCGCCCGGCGCGCTGCCGCAGCATGCGGTCGGCTACGTCTACCTGCCCGCGGCGATCGGCGTGGCGGCCGCGTCGGTGTTCGCCGCACGGTATGGCACGCGTCTGGCGCATTACCTGCGCGGCGACACGCTCAAGCGCGTGTTCGCCGGATTCCTCGTGCTGGTGGGCACCAGCCTGCTGTTCAGCGGCTGACGGCCGCATCACCCGATCGCGTCGCTGGGCGCGTCGCGCAGCGACGAGGCGATGCTGTCGAGTGTCGCGACGATCGCCGCGCGGCGCAGCGCCACGTCGCGCGATGAGTCGTCCGGCGGGGCCATGTGCGCGCCGACCAGCACCAGCGCGCCTTCGATGCGATGCAGGAGTTCGCGCTGCCGCGCGGGATCGCCCGCGTCGATGGCCTCGTCGAGTTCGGCCAGCTCACTGCGACTGATCGCGAGCAGTTCGCCGAGGACGCGCCGGTAGTCCGATTCGTCTTCGTACATCGTCCGCAGGCGATCCAGCCCCGCGGGTTCGCCCCCGACGAACAACGCGTGCGCCGCGCCCGGCGACAGCAGCAGCGAGGAAAGCTTGGCCGCGAGCGCATCCATCTGGATGGGCTTGCCGAGGAAGTCGTCCATGCCGGCATCGCGGCAACGCTGGATCTGCTCCGGAAGGACGCTCGCGGACAGCCCGACGATTGGCAGATGCGTGCCGCCTGTCTCCGACGCGCGTACGGCGCGCGTCAGCGCGTAACCGTCCATCACCGGCATGTGGCAGTCGGTGAGCAGCAGGTCGTAGTGCGCGCGCTGCAACTCCGCGAGCGCCTCCTCGCCATTCGTCGCCATCGCGTAGGCGTAGCCCAGGCTGTCGAGCTGCCGCCCGATCACCGCGCGATTGATCGGGTGGTCTTCGGCGACGAGGATGCGCGCCTCGTGCGTCACGCTCTCGAGCGTTGAGTCCGCGGCGCCTGCGTCCGGCACGACCAGGCCCAGGGCTTCGTGGCATGCGCGAGCGAGTGCGCGCGTGGTCTGGGGATCGCCGGCCATTCGCACGCGGTCGTCGTCCGGCGTGCTCGGGGTGTCGTCGGACGTGACGAGAACCCGCGGGCGGTCCGCAAGTGCGGCGGGAATCGCCATGGCGGCGTCGGCGAACAGCAGGTCCATGTCGCCCGCGTCGAATTCGACCAGGTCCGACGCTTCGGCTTCGATCAGGCTGAAGCCGAATGAGCTCAGGCCGTTGCCGATTTCCTGCGAGCGCAACTCGTCGGCAACGCACACCACCGCCGTGCGTCCCTCGAATTCCGGCCGCCCCTGCAGCGGCTGGACGACCGCCAGCGGCAGTTCAAGCACGGCACGCGTGCCGTCGCCCGGCTCGCTTTCCAGGTGCAGGCTGCCGCCCATCATTTCGGCGAGGCGGCGGCTGATCGACAGGCCCAGCCCGGTGCCGCCGTAACGGCGCGTGGTGGATTCCTCTGCCTGCGTGAACGGCTGGAACAGCCGTGCGAGGTTCTCGCGCGCGATGCCGATGCCGGTATCGACCACTTCGATGCGCAGCTGCTGCCCGCGGTCGGATTCGGCGAGCAGCCGAACCTGCAACGCGACGTGGCCCTGCGCGGTGAACTTGAGCGCGTTGCTGAGCAGGTTCGCGATGATCTGGCGAATGCGCATCGCATCGCCGCGGAAGCGCGTCGCCAATCGCCAGTCGACGATGGAATACAGACGCACGCCGCCTTCTTTCGCGCGCACGCCGAACAGGCCGGCGACGCTGTCGACGAGTTCGCGCAGGTCGAAGTCGGTGTCGCTGATGGCCAGCCGCCCGGATTCGATGCGCGAGTAGTCCAGGATGTCGTCGAGGATCTGCAGCAACGCGCGCGCGGAATCGCGCGCCATCATCGCCATGCCGGACTGCTCATGGTCCAGTCGCGTGTGCGCGAGCAGTTCCATCAGGCCGAGCACGCCGGTCATGGGCGTGCGGATCTCGTGGCTCATCGCGGCCAGGAAAATGCTCTTCGCGGCGACGGCCGATTCCGCCTGCGCCTTGGCTTCGCCCAGCGCCTGCGCCTGCGCGTGAAGTTCGGTCGTGTCGACCCAGTAGCCGCTCCATTCCACCGCGCCATCGTCGAGGCGCCGCGGCGTGCCGCCTTCGGTTCGCAACCACCGCCAGTCATCGCCGATGCGGATGCGGACATCGAAGGCCGGGATGGGCCTGAGCGTTCGCACCGCCGTGTCGATCGCCTGCTCGACGCGCGGCTGGTCGTCGGGATGAAGGCGCGCGAACACGAGCGACTCGCGATGCAGCACTTCGTCCGGCGGAAGCCCGAGCATGCCCGCCGTGTCGCCGGCGACATACGTGAAACGACGCTGTCCGTCCGGCGACACGCGAGCCTGGAACACCGTGCCCGGCATCGCCTGCGTGATGTCGTGCAGTTGCTGTTCGGACGCGCGTGCGCGGGCTTCGGCCTCGCGGATGTCGGTGACCTCCACGATCGTGCCGATCAGGCGCAACGGACCGTCCTCCGCCGCGGCGAGCGGGTGGCGCCACACGATCAGGTGGCGGAGGCCGTCGCGGCCTGCCTGCGCGGGCACGGTGAGTTCGCGCCGCGTGCCCTGTCCGGTCGCCAGCACGTGCATGTCCTCGCCGGTGAGGACGTCGTCGTCGATGCCGCTGGCGTGCGCGCTCTGCCGCGCGGTACGCCCGACGAGCTGTTCCCGCGCGACGCCGAACATCGCCTCGTACGCGCGGTTCACCGTGATGTAGCGGCCCTCGCGATCCTTGACGAACACCGCGTAGGGAATGTTCTCCAGCAGCGCCTGCTGGAAGTGCAGCTGCGCGGCGAGCGCGGCTTCCGCGCGGGCCTGCAGGCGCGATGCGCGCCGCAGTCGCGCATACGCCAGGCCGATCGCCCCGAGCACGAGCAGCGCCGCGACCGTCGCCAGCAGCACCCAGCGCCACGGCAGGCCGTAGACGTAGTCGGTGGTGAGCCAGCGCGCGCGGATCGCCTGGCGCTGGTCTTCCGCCGTGCTGTCCAGCACGCGGTCGATGAGCGGGATCAGCGGTTCGTACTGGCGCTGCACGCCGAACGCGAGCTCGGTATCGAAGCCGGCCGGACCGACGACGCGCAACTCGCCGGCGTAGCGGTTGCGGATCAGCGCGTCGATGGCCGGCAGCGTGCCGATGTAGGCATCGGCACCGCCATTGGCGACAAGCGCGAGGCCGGCTTCGTTGCCGCCGACGGTGCGCAGTTTCGTCTGCGGAAGCAGCGCGTGCAGCGACGCCAGCACGCCGGGTTCGTCGCGGACGGCGACCGTGAGGCCACCCAGATCGGACGGGCTTGCGATGGCCGGTCCGTGCAGCCGTGCGACGATGACCTGCGGAAAGTCTTCGTACGAACGGCTGAACACCATTTCGTCGCCGTCGATGTCGCCCGTGCTGCCCGCGGCGATGAGGTCGATCTCGTTCGCCAGCGCCATGCGCTGCAGGCTGTTCCAGTCCGCGGCGGGTACCAGTTCGACGCGCAGGCCGAGCTTGCGCTGGATCAGTTCAAGGTAGTTCGCCGCAATACCGTCGAAGCCGCTTTCGCGTGCGAGGAAGCTGTAGGGGAAACGATCGACCTCGTAGCCCACGCGCAGTACGGGCAACGAGGCGATCCATTCCCGCTCCGTGCGCGTGAGGCCGACGGCGTGCGACGTTGCCAGCGACGGCACATCGCCCGCACCCCAGCGCAGGCGCATCTGCTCGACTTCGCGCTCGGGAATCGCCGCTTCGGCCTTGCGCAGGATGCTGGCGAGTTCGTTGCGATCGCGACGGACCGCGGGTGCGAGCTCGAACGTCGGAAGGTCCAGCGGCCCGAGGATCGCCACGTCGTCCGCGCGTCGCTGTCGCACCAGCGCGGTCGTGCGCGGCAAGGTGACGCCTAGGTACGCGTCGGCCTGGCCGCGCGCGAGCATGTCCAGCGCTTCGTGGCCGTCGGCGGCGTAGACGAGCGTCGCGCGCGGATGGCGCTCTGCGAACACCTTGGCCGACAGCAGGAAGCGGCGTTCGATCGTGACGCGCGCCGAATCCAGGTCGCGCGCACTGCGGATCTGCACGTCGCCCTTTCGCGCCACCAGCATGATCTGCTGCGACGAGACGAAGGGCCGCAGCATGTGGAAGCGTTCCATGCGCTGGCCAATTACCGGCTGCGCGAGCAGCACATCGTATGGTGGCGCCTGCTTCGACTCGCCGACCGCGATCCCTTCCCAATCGGTGTACGGATGGAACTCGAGCTGCATGCCGGCGCGCGCGGCGAGCATGCGCATGTAATCGACGCCCAGACCCTCCGGACGGCCGCCGCGCCACGCTTCGAACGGCACGAAATCGCCTGCGAACACGCCCACCTGTACGACCGGGTGCGCGCGCCGCCACGCCTGCTCGGACGGCGTGAGCGAAATGCGCAGCGCGGCAGTCGCCTGCGAGCGTCCGGGCGCGGGCTGCGCATGCGCCCATGCGGACAGGAACAGGCTGATCAGGAGCAGACAAGGCCACGCGAGCCGGTGGCGATGCCAGGAGGTGCCCAGGCTCATGGGGGTCTCGTCGTGAAAGGTCGTGCTTCCACCGCAGACTAGGTGGCCCCCGTAGGGGCAACCATCAGACTGGTCTGAATCTGCCTGCTATGCGGACGCAGCGTGTCAAGGCTGCGTGAAATGCTGCGCTTCGCGCACGCCGAACGACCGAGATCAGGCCTTACGTAGCAACGGTGCCACCGCAGTAAGAAACAGTCGCTGGCGAGCCAGGCCTACGCACCTCTTCCGCCGGTGGAACGACACGGCGGAAATCCCCTGCGCCGCGCAATGAAGCCTTTTGAGTGCGCACATGAGCATCCAACTAGCGGTAGGCGATTCGACTCACCGCGGTTGCGTTTCGCCAGATTCCTCTGATTTCCAGCTCTGCGCCTGGGGGCCAGCATGCGCGCCGTCGCCGGGGAGTGGCGAAGTGGGCAGCAACCGAACAACTCCCCTCCGAACGGCGATACCTCCAAACAACAGGACATATGGACGCATGAGCAAGAACCTGATTTCCGCCGCACTCTTCGCGGCCATCGGCATCACGTCGCTGTCGGCCGCCGCCGCGGACGGCAAGATCACCTTCACCGGAAAGATTTCGGATGTCAGCTGCACCATCAAGGGCGGTGACAACACCGACGGCGGCACGTCGAACTTCACCGTCAAGCTCCCGAGCGTCTCGACCACGGCGCTCGCGACGTCCGGCCAGAGCGCGGGCGACACGCCGTTCAGCGTGGTCGTCGGCGGCAACGGCCAGACGGGCTGCACGAACGGCAAGATCGCGAAGATGTGGTTCGAGACCAGCACGCCGACCGTCGATGCCGCGCACGGCGGCCGCTTGAAGAACACCGCCACCGGCGGTGCATCCAACGTGCTCGTCGGCCTGCTGAACAAGGCCGGCGCGACGATCGACCTTTCAAACAACGCAGGCGGCGACGGCTCGGCCGAAACGATCGCCAGCAACACCGCCACGCTCAAGTACACCGCGCAGTACTACGCGATCGGCGCCGCGGGCGCCGGCGACGTCAACACCTACGTGAACTACTCGGTCGTCTACAACTGAGTCGCGCGTGACGCATCTGGGCGGGGTCCGCGCGACCCCGCCGCTTCGGGGAACTCCAGGAACTGTTCATGAAACTGCTCGCACGAGTGGGCTGCGCGTTCGCGTGGATGGCCGCTGGCCTGACGCCTGCGCATGCCGACGTCCAGATCGCCGGCACCCGCGTGATCTATCCGGCCAGCGAATCGCAGATCACGGTCCAGGTGGACAACAACGGGCGGAGTCCGCGCCTGCTCCAGGTCTGGACGGATGCGGGCGATCCGAATGAAACCGCCGCGAACAGCACGGCGCCGTTCCTCGTGACGCCACCGATGTCGCGCCTCGAACCCGGAAAGGGCCAGGCGCTGCGCCTGATGTTCAACGGCGCGGATGTACCGAAGGATCGCGAGTCGGTCTATTGGCTCAACGTGCTGGAAATACCGCCGCGTCCGAAGGGACAGGACGGCGGTGAAAACTTCCTGCAGTTCGCGGTGCGTACGCGCATCAAGATCTTCTACCGCCCGCAAGGCCTGCGCGGTGCGCCGCTGGATTCGATCGCGCAATTGCAGTGGCGGCTCGTGCGTTCGGGCGGCACCACGTCGCTGGAGTGCGCCAATCCCACCGCCTACAACGTCTCCTTCGCGGAGGTCCGCGTCGAGCGCGGAACGAGGGAAGCGATGCCCAAAGGCGGCATGTGTCCGGCGCTCGGCAACGCGACGTTCCCCGTGCAGGGCGAACCCGGAAAAGGCAGCGGAACCGTGCTGCTCACCGCCATCAACGACTACGGCGGCTTCGTCGAAAGCCGCGCGTCCTACACGGACTGAGGCCGCTAGGCCCGGCGTTCGAAATCGACCCTTCCACCCGCCACGGACGCATGAGGCGCGCACGGGGTGTCGCCGCGAGCGCACGCCGACCGCGGGCTGTCAGCAACGCGAGATCGAAACATGCACTCATTTGATTCATGCATCCTCGCGCCAGCCGCGCGAGGCTACAGGCGAAGGCGCATCGTGGTTGTCGTACTGGCCGCGCTGGGGCAGGTGCCGTTCGCCGCAAGTGCATCACCGGATCCCTCGCCATCGCCCGCGCCCGAACCCGCGCCGGATGCCGTCGAGTTCAGCCCGCTGTTCCTGGGCGAAAGCGCCACGTCGACCGACCTGTCGCGATTCGAACACGCCAACGCGGTGGCACCCGGTGAATATCCGGTCGACGTCTACCTCAACGGCTATCGGGTCGCGCGCCGCACGATCGAACTGCACGCGTTTGCGGATCGCGCTGTGCGGCCATGCCTGTCAGGCGAGGCACTGGATGCGCTCGGTGTCGATGCCGCCCGCCTCAAGTCCGATGGCGTGGATGTCTCGCAGACGTGCATCGACGTCGAGCGGGTGATTGCAGACGCGCGTGCAAGCTTCGACATGAACCAGCTGCGCCTGGACCTGTCGATTCCGCAAGTCGCACTCCGCCGCAGCGCGCGCGGCCAGGTCGACCCGGCGCTTTGGGAACGCGGCGTGGATGCGTTGACGCTGGGCTACAACGTCAGCGCCAACCAGGTCGATTACGACAGCGGCGGCCACACGACCGGCGTCTATGCCGGGCTCACAATGGGGTTGAACCTGGGTGGCTGGCGCCTGCGCAACCAGTCGTCCTGGCGCCGGGAAAGCGGCGCAGGCGACGATTTCCAGAACATCCGCAGCTATGCGGAGCACGACGTCACCGCACTGCAATCGCAGTTCACCCTCGGCGATACGTTCACCTCGGGCGAGCTGTTCGACTCGACCGCCCTGCGCGGCATCAAGCTGGCCACCGACGATCGCATGCGGCCGGATTCGATGCGTGGCTACGCACCTGTCGTACGCGGGATCGCCGAGACCAATGCCCGGGTGGTGATTCGCCAGGCGGGCTTCGTGATCCTCGAAACCAACGTCGCACCGGGTGCATTCGAGATCGATGATCTGTACGCGACCGGCTACGGCGGCGACCTGGAAGTCACCGTGATCGAGGCCGACGGCCGCGAGCGTTCGTTCTCGGTGCCGTACGCCGCCGTGCCGCAGCTGCTGCGTCCTGGCGTGTGGCGCTATTCGGCCGCGGCTGGGCAGGTCCGCAATGGCGCGCTCCACGGCGAGGCACCGAACTTCATCGAGGGCACGTTCCAGCGCGGACTGAGCAACCTGCTCACGACGTACGCTGGCGTGCAGGCCACCGACGGCCAGCTCTATCGCAGCCTGCTCGTCGGCGCCGCCTTCAACACACCGGTGGGCGCCGTGTCGCTCGACGTGACCGGATCAAAGACGAAGTTCGCCATTCCCGACGAGGACGCCTCCGGCTACAGCGCGCGCCTGACCTACAGCAAGAGCATCCCGCAGACGAACACCGACTTCGCGCTTGCCGCGTACCGGTATTCCAGTCGTGGCTACCTGTCGCTGGACGATGCGGTCCGCCTTGACGACGAGGTGCGCAATGGCGAGCTGCGCGGCGGCGTGGGCGACGGTGCGGGAAGCCAGCGAAGCCGCTTTCAATTGACGGTGAGCCAGAGCCTGGGCGAGCGCGGCGGATCCTTGTTCGTGAGCGGTTCGCGCAACGACTATTGGGGCGGCTCGCTGCCGGTGGATTCGAGCTATCAGGTTGGCTGGAACCGGCAGTTCGGCAACGTGTCGCTTGGCGTGAATGCCAGCCGGACGCGCATGGCGGGCCGCGGGTACGACAACCAGGCCAACCTGAGCCTGTCGATGCCGCTCGGAAGTTCCGGCTTCCGCAGCACGCCGCCGCAGGTCACGCTCGCCGCGGGCCACGACCACGACGGCAACTCCGTCCAGGCGGGCGTGACCGGTAATGCAGGTGGTCGTCGGCAGTTCAACTACGGCGTGAGCGGCAACTTCAACGATCGCGACACCGATTCGGTCGGCATCAATGCCGGCTGGCGCGCCGCGCTCTCCACATTGGGCATGTCGTACTCGCGCAATGCACAAAGCCGGCAGGCCTCGCTGTCTGCGAGCGGCGGCGTGGTGGTCCATGCAGGTGGCATCACGCTGGCGCCGCAGCTGGGCGACACCATCGCCGTGGTGGAAGCGAAAGGTGCGCAAGGCGCGCGGCTGGGTGTCGACGGCGTCGGTCGCGTCGACCATCGCGGGTACGCGATCGCCGGCAACCTGACGCCGTACCGGTTCAACGACGTCGTGCTCGATCCCGCCGGACTCTCGGTCGATGTGGAACTCGACACGTCCCGGCTGCAGACGGTGCCGCGCGCCGGCGCGGTGGTGCCGTTGAAGTTCGGCACGAACGTGGGTCGCGCGATGCTCATCCATGCGCGGCTGGAGGACGGTGAGCCCGTGCCGTTCGGCGCGCAGGTCGAGGATGCCGATGGCACGCAGATTGGCCTCGTCGGTCAGGGCGGCCAGGCCTTCGTGCGCCGCCGCGGCGAGCACGCCGGACCGCTCCGCGTGACGTGGGGAGAACCCGATCGCGTGTGCCTCATCGATGTCGCCTCGGGCGCGTCGCGTACGACGCCCGCGCGTATGACCGTAGTCGACGCCGTCTGCAGCCAGGCAGCCGGAGCCACGGGGCACGCCTCCGCGAGCGGCTTGCCGCGATCCGCGGCCACGAGCCAGTAGCAGAACACCTTCCCCGCGGATGGCGCATTCAACCCGTAGTCCTTCTCCAGGCGTCGCGACACCGGGCCCCAACCCTTCGAGGTAAGACGATGAAGACGATTCGAATCGCGATGGCACTCGTGGCAGTCGGTTGCCTGTGGCTGATGCAGGTGCCGCTCGCACGAGCCGCTTGCACCGGCTACGCCAGCACGAACAGCCGCCTTACGCTGCCGGCCAGCCTCACTGCGAAACGCAACACGCCGGTGGGTACCGTGATCTACAACTCCGGCTGGATCAGCGACGGAACGCGCGCCGACGTGACCTGCACGGGTTCCTATTCGTGGACGATGGGATTCGTATCGGCGATGACCGCCGTGGCAGGCATGACCGATGTCTATGAAAGCGGCGTTCCGGGGCTTGGCATCCGGATCACCTACGACAACACGTCGCCGCCCGGCGGCGGCATTCCCATGCGCTGGCCGCGCTGGTCGCAGACGCTCAACAGTCCAACGCCGTCGAAATTCCTGCCCTGGGGGTTGTTCCGCGTCGAGTATCTCGTGACCGGTCCGATGAGCTCCGGCACCATGAGCACGCCCAGCCCCACCGCCACGGTCCTTTACGGCGGCGTCCTCGCCAACCAGGTCACCTTCAACAAGACCTTGGTGAACATCGTCAGCACCGGCTGTCGGCTCCTCAACGACGATATCGCCGTGGCGCTGCCCGACATCGCGGCTTCGGCATTCACCTCCGTGGGTACCACGCCGGCCTCGCGGGACTTCAGCATCGATCTGTCCTGCGACGCCGACGTCGCGGTTTCCTACCGCATCGACGCCACGCCACCCTCGGGCATTCCAGCGTCCACGGGCGTGATAGCGGGGGCGTCCGGCGCCGGGCAGGCAACCGGCGTCGGGGTACAGATCAGGAGCGGCAGCTCGATAGTGCCCCTCGGATCCAGGCTGTCGTATCTGCGCACGACGAGCGCGGGCCAGGCGGTCGGGATCCCCCTCACCGGCGCGTACTACGCCACGGCGATGCCGGTGCGGGGCGGCGCACTGACCGCAGTGGCGACGTTCTCCCTGTTTTACGAGTAAAGGGTCGCGGGCGGGGCGATCCGCGGGCAGGCGGGGGCGGTCGGCCCGCAAGCTTTGGCGGCCAGGCCGGCTCATCAGGCAAAGGTGACGGCCAGACTGTGCCGATCGTTGGTCAACGCTTTGCCGCTTGTGGCCGATTCACGAATTGTTTACAACTCTGGGGTGCCGCCCGGGCAGGGGAGGCGGCCGTTGCTGCTGTTCATTCATTCGAGGGAGAGAGTAATGAGAGCCATGCGCCGTCAATCGCTCACGCGAGCGATCCAGCTTTCCTTGTTGTTGACCCTGCCGGGCCTCGCGGCCGCGCAGGACGCCACGCCGGCCCCGCAGGGTTCGGCCACCACGCTCGACACCGTCACGGTGACGGGTTCGCGCATCAAGCAGACCAACGCCGTCACGGCCCAGCCCGTGTTCGTGCTCGACAAGGCCAAGATCGACCAGACCGGCCTGCAGACCGTGGGCGATCTGCTCCAGCAGATGACCTCCAGCGGCAAGGCGCTGAACGCCAAGTTCAACTCCTCCGGCAACTTCGGCTATCCGCCGGACGGCGGCGGCATCGGCGCGGGTTCGGCGCAGGTCGACCTGCGCAACCTCGGCTCGCAGCGCACGCTCGTGCTGGTCGATGGCGTCCGCTGGGTCAATGAATCCTCCGCCTCGGGCGTGAGCGGCAGCGCCGACCTCAACACCATCCCGCTGGCCATCGTCGAACGTGTCGAAGTGCTGGAAGACGGCGCCTCGGCGATCTACGGCTCCGACGCCATCGCCGGCGTGATCAACATCATCACCCGCCGCAATTTCGACGGCGCCGAAGTGCACGCCTACTACGGCGAGTACGAGGACGGTGGCGATACCACCGAGGCCAGCCTGACGCTCGGCGGCAGCGGCGATCGCTGGTCGGCGGTGTTCACCGCCAGCTACTTCGAGCAGCAGGAAATCAGCTCCGGTTCGTGGGAACAGTCGCGCTATCCGACGCCTGGCACCGGCGTGCGCGGCGGCAGCTCGGGCATCCCGCAGGGCCGCTTCTTCTTCTGCGATCCGACGCGCCCGACCACCGGTGTGGGCGGTTGCGATGACGACACCGAGAACTGGTACGACATCACCCTCAACAACGGCACCACCACGCCGGTGTTCGATCCGAACAACCCGAACGGTGGTACGTACAACTCGTTCGACGGCAGCGACCGCTTCAACTTCGCGCCGTACAACCTGCTGCTGACGCCGCAGAAGCGCAAGGCGATCTTCGCCAGCGTCTATTACGACGTGACTGAGAACACCCGCCTGCACGTCAAGGGCCTGTACAACAACCGCACCTCGACCAACCAGGCGGCGCCGGAACCGATCTTCGTCGGCCCGGGCGCGGGTACGGGCGGCATCGCCGACACCATCAGCATCCACGCCGACAACCCGTACAACCCGTTCGGCTACACGCTTGATGCCAACTCGAACTTCCTCGTCGCGACGCGTCGTCCGGTCGAAGTGGGTCCGCGCATCTTCAACCAGGACGTCGACACGCTGTACTTCAACGTCGGCCTGGATGGCACCTTCACGCTGGGCACGAGCAGCTTCGGTTGGGATTTCAACTACGCGCACGCCGACAACAAGGCGACGCAGGAATTCCTCAACGGCTACAACGTCGCCAAGATGAAGCTGGCGCTGGGTGATCCGGCGGTGTGCGCGCAGGTCGCGGGCTGCGTGCCGCTCGACATCTTCGGCGGCCAGGGCCGTCCGATGACGCAGGCGATGATCGACTACATCCGCACGCGCCAGATCGACTCCTCCGAACAGGTGCTCGACCTGTACTCGGCGAACGTCACCGGCGACATGTTCAACATCGGCGATCGCACCGCCGGCTTCGCGACGGGCGTGGAACACCGCCGTTACCGCGGCGACTTCAACCCCGATCCGCTGCGCCAGAGCGGCGAGTCGCAGGACTCCTTCGCCGCGCCGGTGTCGGCCTCGTACGACGTGGACGAGGTGTACGCCGAATTCCAGTTCCCGGTGCTGTCGACCCTGGACCTGCAGGCGGCGATCCGCTACTCCGACTACTCCACCTTCGGCAGCACGACGACCGGCAAGGCCGGCTTCCGCTGGCAGCCGATCGAGGACATCGTGGTCCGCGGTACGTACTCGCAGGGCTTCCGCGCGCCGAACCTGGGCGAGCTGTACGGCCTGACGCAGTTCGGCGCCACGCTGGTCGACCCCTGCGGTTCGACCGGCAGCCCGGGCCCGGCGGATCCGTCCTTCGCGGCGGGTTGCGCGGCGCAGGGCGCGCCGCCGAACTTCGAGCAGGCCAACACGCAGATCACCACCTTCACCGGTGGTAATCCGGACCTGCAGCCGGAAGAGTCCGACAGCTACACCTTCGGCGTGGTGTACGCGCCGAGCTGGGCGAGCGGGCTGGACTGGTCGCAGCGCCTGGACTTCGAGGTGAGCTACTACCACCACAAGATCGACGACGCGATCCAGGCCCGCGACATCCAGGCGCTGCTGGAAACCTGCCTGCGCGAAGGCGGCGTCGGCTCGGTCAACTGCACGCCGTTCACCCGCGGCGCCGGTGGCAACCTCAATCCGCCCGAGAACTTCCTCGACAACCTGGGCCGCATCGAAACCGATGGCGTCGACTTCAAGGTCAACTGGTCGTCGAGCGACTTCAGCTGGGGCCGCCTGAGCGCGTCGCTGCAGTCCACCTACGTCAACGACTACGAGGCCGTCGACGTCGACGGCAACAAGTCGCAGCGCGAAGTGGGCATCGAGGTGAACGACAGCGCGATTCCCGAGTGGCAGACCAACCTGCAGACCAACTGGACGATGGGCCAGTTCAATGTCGGCTGGACGGTGCGCTACATCTCGTCGGTCGACGAGCTGTGCTCGAACGTGCCGGTGTCCGAGGCCCCGGGCTGCATGGGCGGCGTGGAAACCAACAAGCTCGGCTCCACGACCTATCACGACCTCCAGTTCAACTGGGACAACGCGATGGTCGACAAGCTCAAGCTCACCGTCGGCGTGAACAACGTCTTCGGCAAGGAACCGCCGGTGTGCCTGACCTGCTCGCTCAACGGCTACGACGCCGGTACGTACGACCTGCCGGGCGCGTTCTGGTACGTCAGCGCGGATTACCGCTTCTGATCGCCTGATCGTTCCGCAGTCCGAAAAACGAAACGGCCGATGGTTCGCCATCGGCCGTTTCTGTTTGTGGTGTCGTGGAAACCGTTTGTGCCGACGAACGCGAGCCTTCAGCGCAACGCGGCGTCCGGCACGTGCAGGTCGAGCGACAGCGCCAGATGGTCCGACGCCGCCGCCGGGCGCGCCCGTGCGTTCGACGTCTTGAGCCCGTCGCCGACCAGGATGTGGTCGATCGCGCGCTGCGGTCGCCAGCTCGGGAACGTGTGGACTTCGCCGTCGGGTGGCTGCAGGCGCGTGTTGCGGAACAGCGCGCGCATCTCGGGCACGTCGATGGAGCAGTTGAAGTCGCCCATCAACACGGCGTTGGGATGGTCGTGCAGGAGTTCGGCGATGAAACCCAGCTGCGCCGCTCGCGAGTTCGCGCCGAGCGACAGGTGCGCGACCGCGATCAGCAGTCCCTTGTCGCCCTCGCCATAGCGCGCGAGCAGCACGCCGCGCCCGGCGATGCGGCCGGGCAGGGCGTGGTCGATGACTTCCTTCGGTTCCAGCCGGCTTAGCAGGCCGTTCGCGCTGGAGGCGACGCCGCCAACGCGACGGTTCGGCTGGTGGCTCCAGTAGTCGAAGCCGGCGCGCTGGGCGAGGTAATGCGTCTGGTTGGTGAAACCCGACCGCAGGCTGCCCGGATCGCTCTCGTTGAGGCCGACGATGTCGTGCTCGCCGGCGAGCTGCGCGATCGCGTCCAGGCTGCCGCGCTTGTTGCCCGCTGGCAGCACGTGGGACCAGCTGCGCGCGACGTAATCGTGGTAGCCGCGCGTGCTGGACCCCGCCTGGATGTTCGCGCTGAGCAGGCGGAGCCGGCGGGTGTCCATTCGATCGTGCGGAGGCTTACTGGGCGCCGCCGGCGTTGGTCGCACCGCCCTTCGCGGCACGCTCCTGCGCGATCAGGTGATCGGCGATGCGCAGCGTGTCCTCGAAGCCCTTGCCGGTGACCTTGTACTTGCCGTTGATCACCATCGTCGGGGTCGAATCCACGCCGCTGCGGGCGATGAACTGGCCGGCGCGCTTCATCTTTCCTTCGATCGCGAAGCTCGACATCGTGCTGGCGAACTGCTTCCCGTCGACGCCGTACTTCGCGTAGAAGGAGCCGATCTGCTCGTTGGTCGGCAGCGGCTGGACCGGCAGGACCTTGTCGACGTGGATCGCGTTGAAGACCGCTTCGTGCGTCTTGTCGAGCACGCCCATGGTCTGCGCGGTGTAGAACGCGCGGGCATACGGCTCCCAGTAGCCGCCGAACGGGGCGGCCAGGGCGATGAACTTCACGTCGGCCGGCTGCTTGGCCTTCCACGCTTCGACCAGCGGTTCGAAGTGCGCGCAATGCGGGCAGGTGTAGCCGAACACCTCGACCACTTCGATCTTGCCGCCGGTGGGCTCGGAGGGCTGGCCGCCGGCGATTTCAACGTAATCGGTGCCGGCGACGGGGGCCGGACCCTGCGGCGGGGCGGCTTCGGCGGCGGGCGCTGGGGCCGGAGCGGCGGCGGTTTCGGCCGGCGTGGCGGGTGCAGCCGGGGCCGGCGCGGTTTCAGCCGGGGCGGCGGGTGCCGTCGGAGCGGCCGGAGCGGCGGTCTCGGCTGGGGCCGGAGCCTGCTTGGAGCAGGCGGACAGGACCAGCAGTCCGGTCAGGACCACGGCGAGACGGGGCAGACGCGAATTCATGCAGACAATCTCCGCAAAGGTCGGGAAGCGGGGGGCCGCGCGGCGTCGGGCCGCGCGGCGGGGCACAGCCAAGAATACCGGCCGCGCACGGCCGGCGACACTCGACTCAGCGCGTTTTGCCGTCGCGTTCACGCGCGACGAGCTGGTCGGCGATGCGCAGCACGTCGGTGAAGTCGTGGCCGATCACGCGGTAGCGGCCGTTGATCACCAGCGTCGGCGTGCCTTCCACGCCGCTGCGCTTGATGAACTGTTCTGCCTTGGCGACGCGGGCGGCGACGTCCGGACCGTCGTAGGTCGCCAGGAACTTTGCCTGGGCGACGCCGTAACGTGTGTAGAACGGCGCGATCTCGCCCGGCGTGGCGTTGCGCAGTGGCAGCGAGCCGTCCGTGTGCAGCGCCAGGAACATCGCGTCGTGGCTCTTCTCCGCCACGCCCAGGACCTGCGCGGCGTAGTAGGCCTGGGCGTAGGGCTGCCACGAGCCGCCGAACGGCGCCGCCATCGGAATGAAGTTCACGACCTTCGCGTTCTTCTTCGCCCAGGCCGACACCGTGGGCTGGAAGTGCGCGCAGTGCGGGCAGGTGTAGCCGAACACCTCGACGACCTCGACCTTCCCCTTCACCGGCGCGAATGGCGTGCCCCCTTCGATCACCTCGTAATCCGTGCCCTCGACCAGCGCCGGCTGCGGCGTGGCCGCGGCGGCGGCGAAGGGAAGCAGCGCGACGAATACCAGGAGCGATGGGAGCAGCGAACGGAGCAGCGGGCGGCGGGTCATCGGCGTTCTCGAAAGGGTGGGCCGGAAACTAAAGCGCCGGCCGTGGGAACACGGCCGGCGCAGCAGGGATCTGGAAGGTTCCGCCTCGGACCGCGGTCACCGGCGGAAGTTCACCGATCAGGAGCCGGTGGTCGGCTCGGCCGGCGTCGCCGGAGCAGCCGGTGCCGGCGCGGGTGCCGGAGCCGGCGCGGCCGGGGCAGCGGCCGGAGCCGGAGCGGCCGGAGCGTTGGCGACGGCGACGTCGTCGCGGCTCGGGTGCAGGCCCTGCAGGTAGCTCGACAGCGAACCGATTTCCTCGTCGGTCAGCTGCTTGGCGACGGCGGCCATGATGTTGAACAGGTGCGCGTCGCGCTGAACGGTCGTGCCGGCGCGGTATTCCTCCAGGCGGCGCTGCGTGTACGGCGCCTGCTGGCCGGCGATGTGCGGGTAGGCCGGGCCGGGGTTGCCGGCGCCGTCCGGGCCGTGGCACGCCATGCACGCCGGGATGCCGCGCGCCGCGTCGCCCGAACGGAACAGCTGCTGGCCGATCTCGAAGTACTTCTTGCCGGCATTCGCGCCGGTGGCGACGGCCGTGTCGTCGGCGACGCCGGCGCCGGCCTTCTGCGTGGCGAAGTAGGCGCCGATGTCGCGCGCGTCCTGCGCCGACAGCGCATCGGCGAACGGCTTCATCACCGCGGCCATGCCGGTGTTGCGCTCGCCGGTCTTGAACAGGTGGATCTGGTTGGCGATGTAGCGCTCGCTCTGGCCGGCCAGGCGCGGGTACTGCGGATCGGTCGGATTGCCGTCCAGGCCGTGGCACGCGGCGCAGGTGCCCGCCTTGGTCGCGCCGGCCTTCGCATCGCCCCACACGGTCTTTTCCGGCGCGGTGTTCAGCGGCGCCTGCTGGACGGGCGCGTTGTTCGGGACCGGGGTGACGGTGGTCTGGGCATAGGCAACGGCGGCGGCCGCGAGTGCGACGACGCCGACAATGCCGAGGATGCGGGCTTGGCTCATGTAGCTGGGCTCCGGAACACAGATGAGGCGACCGCCGGGCGGACGCCGGAACCGCGGAATTATCGTCGGGCGTTCAGGGGCGGTCAACGCGCGATGCGTGCCGAAAGCGGCCGCAGTCGTCGGTTTGACGCGATCGACGGCGCATTCGCGGTCCCTGCACACATCCGCGGCGGGGTTTCGCGCGCGCCGTGCGATCCTTATGCGATGGCCAATCCCTTCGTCCGCGCCCGCTATCTGCTGTCGGCGCACAACCACAAGCAGCTCCCGCCCGATGGCGCCTTCGAGGTCGCCTTCGCCGGCCGCTCCAACGCGGGCAAGTCCAGTGCGCTCAACGCGCTTTGCCAGCAGAACGCGCTGGCCCGTGTCTCCAAGACGCCCGGCCGCACGCAGCAGCTGGTGTTCTTCGACATGACGCCGCCCGAGGTGGAGCCGCCGCGATACCTCGTCGATTTGCCCGGCTACGGCTACGCGAAGGTGCCGCAGGACCTGCAGGCGCACTGGCAGGCCTTCATCGACCAGTATTTCCGCACGCGCGAGGCGCTCAAGGGCCTGGTGGTGGTGATGGACATCCGCCATCCGCTCAAGGACTACGACCGCCAGATGCTCGGCTACGCGGTAGAACGCGGACTGCCGGCGCACGCGCTGCTGACCAAGGCCGACAAGCTCGGTCGCGGGCAGCAGTCGCAGGCGCTGCATACGGTGAAGCGCGAGCTGTTCAGCGCGTTCGGCGACACGGTCAGCGTGCAGGCGTTCTCGGGCGAGTCCAAGCAGGGCGTGGACGAGGCGCGGGCGGTGGTCGCGGGATGGCTGGGGTTGTCGGTCTAGCGATCTGGCGCGGACGCTGGTGGTTGATGCGCGTTCGCCGGCAAGCACCTGCGCCGTCACCCCGGCGAAGGCCGGGAGCCGGGCCCGTAATTTTTGGGTACCCGATGGCGGGCGCGTACGCCTAAGCCCCTCTCCCATCGGGAGAGGGGTTGGGGTGAGGGGCAACGAAGCCGTATCGGTGAACGAACCTTCCCGCACAGTGCTGCGCGTTGTTGCGCGACGGGCTTCAGGCGCAGAAGCAGGATGGATTCCAGCTTTCGCTGGAATGACGGTGACGTGGTTCAACAAGAAGGGAGTGCCCGAAAGCCGCGGGCCTGGATCCCGGCCTTCGCCGGGATGACGACTTCGGACACGCTCCTGCGAATCCCGAATCCCCAAAAAACAAAACCCCCGCCGATGCACCGGCGGGGGTTTGCGAAGCACCGCGGGAGGGCGGCTTAGAACTTGTAGTTCGCGCCGATCAGGTAGGTGCGGCCCCACTCGATGTACTCCAGCGGGCGATCCTTCGTGCCGGCGTAGGTCTGGTACGGCGAGTTGGTGAGGTTGCTGGCTTCGAACAGCAGCGTCAGGCCGGCCAGGCTGCTCGCCTCGCCGAAGCTGTAGCTGATCTGCGCGTCCAGCTGGTCCTCGCCCACGACGTAGCGCAGCGTGCGGTTGCCGTCGAAGTTGCCGATCTCGCCGATGAAGTCCGAACGCTTGCGCTGGCTCACGCGGGCTTCGAAGCCGGCGCGCTCGTAGTACGCGGTGAAGTTGTACACCTCGTCCGACAGGCCCGGCAGGCTGATCGGATCGCTACCCACGCTGCTGGCGCTTTCCGGATCCAGGATCTCGATGTCGCTGTCGTTGAAGCTCGCGCTGGCGACGATGCCGAAGCCTTCCAGCGGCGCCCACAGCATGTCCAGCGGCAGCGACGCGCTCAGCTCGATGCCCTGCAGCTTGCCGCCCTTGCCGTTGTACGGCGCGGTGAAGTTGCCGATGGTCTGCGTCGGCGGCTCGTTCGGGCCCGGCACGTAGTCGGCAACGAACGCCGAGAAGTCGTAGCTGTCGTTGGTCTGCGTGTAGATGTAGCTGCGCAGGTCCTTGTAGAAGTACGCCGCGGCCACGTAGGCCTTGGTACCGAAGTACTTCTCGTACGAGATGTCGAACGCGTTGGCGCGCCACGGATCCAGTTCCGGGTTGCCGCCGCTCGCGCCCGGACGACCGGTGCTGGTGTCGACGCCGAACTCCAGCGATGCACGCAGCTGGTCCACGCGCGGACGCGCCACCTGGCGCGCGAGCGCCATGCGCAGCGTCTGGTCGTGCGGGAACAGGAACGCGAGGTTCATGCTCGGCAGGTAGTCGGTGTAGGTCTTGCCGTTCTCGTACGGCTGGACCTCGCTGCCCGGGGGCTGCGTGGAATCCCAGAAGTTCGCGCGCGAGGACTGGTCCGCGTGCTGGATCTGCACGCCGACGTTGCCGCGCACGCCGACCGAACCCCACTCGGTGTCGATGTTGCCCTTGATGTAGCCAGTGGTGAGCTTCTCGTCGACCGTCCATGCCTTCGGGATCAGGTAGGACAGGTTGTCCACCGGCTCGAAGCTCATGTAGCGCGAAACCGCCGCCGGCACGTTCCACGCCGGGATGTAGCCCATGCCCGCGAAGCCCAGGTTCACCAGCCCGTACTGCAGGTCGCGCGCGATGGCGGTATCGCCCTGCGCGCCCAGGTTGATGTTGCCTTCCGGCTGGGTCTTCTGCTTCTCGCGATCGGCGTAGTTGATGCCGACGTCGATGTCCGACAGGAAGCCGCTGGCGAACTGCGGCGCGGGCAGCGCGGCGGCGAGCGTGTAGGTCTTCAGCTCATCCTCGACGCGCGGCACCTTGCCGTAGCCGGAGCCGTAGATCGTGTTGGTGAGGAACAGCGTTTCCGGATTGGAGTAATCGCGACCCGGCACCAGCCACGAGAAACCGTCGCTGTTGTACGCAAGGCCGAGGTTGTCCAGCTGCGGACGCGGGATCTGCTGCGTGTTGTTCTCCAGCAGCAGTTCCTCGCGTTCGGCGCGCGACCAGCCGATGTCGGCCTTCACGCGGGCCAGGCCGACGTTGAAGTCGTTCGCCCAACCGAACGCGTCAATCTTGTCCTCGCGCTTGCGGTACATGCCGCGCACCAGCGGATAGACGTTCAGGATCGTGCCGCCGGTGAACGTGCCGTCGCTGTTCACCTGCGGATTGACCATCACCGGCACCGGATCGAAACCGCCGTTGTAGCCGCCCAGGTTCACTTCGAACTGGTTGGCGGTGTCTTCCTGGTCGGCCTTGGTGTGGAACAGGTCGAGCGTGCTGGTCCAGTCGTTCGACGGACGGTACTGCACCGTCGCCATCACGGCATCGCGCTCGATCTCGCCGGTGCGGCGCAGCGCCTTGATGCCGTCGGAGAAGTACACGCCCGACGGCACGCCATTACGCACGCGATCGGTGGTGTTGGTCTGGCTCCACGGCTCGTACAGGCCGACCTGGTTTTCCTGGATCGGCAGTTCGGTATGCGAATAGCCGATCGAGAAGCCCAGCGTGCGGTCCATGAACTGGCCGATGTAGCTGGCGTTGATGCGGTTGCCGTCGCCGTCGGCGTTGGCGGCATCGCCCAGCGAATTGCGCTGGTAGCGGCCGCTCACGGCGATCACCGGCTTGTCGTAGTCGAGCGGACGCACGGTACGCATGTCGATCGTGCCCGACAGGCCTTGGCCAACGAGGCCGGCATCGGGCGTCTTGTACACGGTCACGCCGCTCATCAGCTCGGCGGGATACTGGTCGAACTCGACGCTGCGGTTGTCGCCGGTGGACACCATCTCGCGGCCGTTGAGCAGCGTGGTGGCGAAGTCGGGCGACAGGCCGCGCACGCTGATCACCTGGGCGCGACCGCCCACGCGCTGCGCGGACAGGCCGGGCAGGCGGGCGATGGATTCGGCGATGCTCACGTCCGGCAGCTTGCCGATGTCTTCGGCCGACACGGCTTCGACGATCGAGGTCGATTCCTTCTTGGTGTCGATCGAGGTCTCGATGCCGGCGCGGATGCCGGTGACGACGACCGAATCGAGCGTCCTGGTTTCATCCGTACGCGACGGCTCGCCTTGCGGCGATTGCGTGGCCACCTGGGCCTGCGCGCCGGCGGCGACCAGCATCGTTGCCGACGCGAGCGCCACGCTCAGCAGATTGCGCTTGAGTTGCATCTCCCCTCCCTCTCGAATCCGGTTTCTAATCGTTGTGTGTCGGCCCGCGTACGTCGCGACGGATGCCGCGCTCGCCGGGAGCCCGCGCCAGAGTCGGCAAGAAAAAACCGCTCAGGACGTAGCGGCGATGGTAGTTCGGCCCATCGCTGCACAAATTCCTTTGCATACGTATTCATCGGCTGTATGCGCGGGTAAAACCGCATGCAAGCGTTTTCCCGGCGCACGGAACTCCGCCCGCCGTGCGTGGCGGGAGCGGGTGTTGGGCGCTGGTCCGTCAGCGGCCGAGCAGGAACTGCAGCGGTACGTCGAGCCGGTCGCGCCAGGCGCGCTCGTTGTGCTCTGCGCCGGGGAATTCGCGGCTCATGAAGTCGCGGCCTTCGCGCCATCCCGCCTCGCGCAGGACGGCGTCCATGCGCTGCTGGTAGGGCGCGTAGCTCGCGTCGAGCGTCGCCGTGCCGTGGTCGAAATAGAACCGGTGCGTGCGTCGCGCGGGCAGGTGTGCGGCGAGGTAATCGATCACCGCGCCGTCATTGGCGGGCCAGTGCGTCGACAGTCCGCCGGCCGCGCCGAACACGTCCGGGTATTCGCTCATCGCATAGGCGGATATCAGGCCGCCCAGGCTGGAGCCCATCACCAGCGTGTCCTCGCGCGAGGGCTTCGTGCGATACGCCGCGTCGATCGCCGGCTTGAGTTCGTCGACGATGAAACGCAGGTAGCCGTCCGACAGCAGCTGCGCGCGCTGTTCAGGCGAAATCACGTCGGCGGGAATGGCTTTCGCGGGCCAGTATTCGTTCGAGCGAAGCGGCGTGTTGGAGATCGCCACGACGATGGCCTCGCGCACGCGATGGGCGTCGATGAGCTTCGTCATCGTGCCGTCGACATCCCAGTCGACGCCGGTGAACGACAGCGATGGGTCGAACAGGTTCTGGCCGTCGTGCATGTACAGCACGGGGTAACGGCGCTTGGGATGCGTCGCGTACGACGGCGGCAGCCAGACGTCGACATTGCGCGCGGGAACGTGCGCCGAAGGCACGTCCTGGTAGCTGTCGACGCGACCGGTGGCCTGCAGCGCCGGCGCATTCACCGCATACGCCCAGCGCAGGAACACCGGCAGCATCCGCGCCCACGCCGCCTGTTCATGCTTGCCGCCGGGCAACAGGTAAAGCGACGCGTCCGCACGCGTCGGCCTGGCCGCGTAGTCGTCGGTGGTGCTGTAGCCGAGCTGCTTCAGGCCCTTCATGCCGCCGTTGTCGGCGTTCCAGCCGTCGAGCATGTCGCGCGTGTCGTCCACGGCGTCATCGATGCCGTCGCCGTCGCGATCGGCGGCTTCCTCGGCCGTGCCCACGGCGAAGAACCAGCGCGCGCCGTTGCGCGGCTCGCTCGCGTCCACCATGTGCTGCGCCATGCGCGTGCGCTGCATGCTGGCGTTGTCGGTGGTGTCGGATGCCGGCCAGAACGACGGCGAGAACGCGCCGACGCGGCCGAAGGTTTCCGGATACTGCCAGCCGACGTTGAACGCGTTCAGCCCGCCGAGCGACCAGCCCAGGATCGCGCGCGCATCGGGCGTGGTGCGCGTGCGGTAGCGCGCGTCGATCGCCGGCACGAGCGTGTGCGCCAGCCATTCCGAATACGCGTGCGCGTTCGTGCCGATGCCGCCGTAGCGCGTCTTCGCAACGAGGTTCGCGCCGGCCTTGCGATCGGACAATCCGTACGCGCCCATGCGGTCGGGCGGCATGTCGATGGCGACGACGATAGGCGCGCGGATGTCGCCCGACACGATGAGTTGCTGCAGCGTCTCGCGCAGCTTCACCGCCTGGCGATCCTGCCCGTCGTTGACGTACAGCACGGGATACCGCCGCGTGCCCGTCGCGTAATCCGGCGGGAGGTAGACGGTCGTCTTCATGCCCTGCGGCGCGAACGACGTGGCATCCAGCGCGAGCGGTTCGACGACGACGTCGCCCTGCACGGGCGCCGGCGAAAGCGGTTCCACCGCCGTCGCCGTTTGCGCGATCAGCAGTGCGAACGCGGCGCAGGCGAGGCGAAGGCGCATGGTCTGTCAGTCCACCCGCGCGTAGAAAACGCCGCGCGGCGGAAGGTGCAGCGTTCTGCCCTGCAGTTCACCGGCGCGCAGGCCGTGATCGGTCAGCGGGGTCGGCGTGCCGATCGACGCGGGTACGGCCCACGTCTGCGCGCTCGCGGAAAGATTGAACACGACCAGCAGCGATTCGTCCGCGCCGCGACGCGTGAACGCGAGCACCGGCTCGTCCGCCTCGAGGAAACCGATCTCGCCCGTCACCAGCGCCGGATGCGACTTGCGCCAGCGCAGCAGGTGGCGAACGCCGTTGAGCACGGAGTCCTCGCTCGCATCCTGCGCGGCGACCGTCAACTCGCCGTGTTCGGCCGGCACCGGCAACCACGGGCGCGTCATGCTGAATCCGCCGTGCGGCTGGTCGTTCCACGGCATCGGCGTGCGGCACCCGTCGCGGCCCTTGAAGGTGGGCCAGAACGTGATGCCGTAGGGATCCTGCAGCGCTTCGAACGGTACGTCGGCTTCGGTCAGGCCGAGTTCCTCGCCCTGGTACAGGCACACCGAACCGCGCAGCGAACACACCAGCGCGACGAGCTGTCGCGCGAGGTCCGCATCGTACGCGGCGCCGGGATTCCAGCGCGTCACCGCGCGCTGCACGTCGTGGTTCGAAATGGCCCAGCACGGCCAGCCATCGCGCATCTTCGCTTCGAGGTTCTCGACGGTGCCGCGGATGTACGCCGCGCTGGCGTCGTCGGTCAGCAGTTCGAAGCTGTAGCCCATGTGCAGGCGACGATCGTTGACGTACTCGGCCATCGTCGCCAGCGAGTCTTCCGACGAGATCTCGCCGAGTGTCGTGGCGCCCGGATAACGATCGAGCAACGCGCGCAGCTGTTCGAGGAACGGGATGTTCTCCGGCTGCGTGTTGTTGTACCAGTGGTACTGGAACGCATACGGGTTGTCGGGGCTGAAGCCGCGACCGGTGCGCAGTTCCAGGGGTTTTGCCGGGTTGTCGCGCAGCTGCGCATCGTGGAAGCAGAAGTTGATCGCATCCAGGCGCAGGCCGTCGACGCCGCGGTCGAGCCAGAACTTCACGTTGTCCAGCGTTGCTTCCTGCACCGCGGGATTATGGAAATTCAGGTCCGGCTGCGAGGCCAGGAAGTTGTGCAGGAAGTACTGCTGCCGGCGCGGTTCCCACTGCCACGCGACGCCGCCGAACAGCGACATCCAGTTGTTGGGCGGCGTGCCGTCGGGCTTCGCGTCGGCCCACACGTACCAGTCGGCCTTCGGATTGTCGCGGCTTTCGCGGCTTTCCTTGAACCAGGCGTGCTCGATCGAGGTGTGGCTGAGCACCTGGTCGATCATCACGCGGATGCCGAGCGAGTGCGCCTTGGCGAGCAGGCGGTCGAAGTCGTCCAGCGTGCCGAACAGCGGATCGACGTCGCGGTAATCGGCGATGTCGTAGCCGAAATCGGCCATCGGCGACTTGAAGAAGGGCGAGATCCAGATCGCGTCCACGCCGAGGCTGGCGACGTAATCCAGTCGCGCCTCGATGCCGGGCAGGTCGCCCACGCCATCGCCGTTCGTGTCCAGGAAGCTGCGCGGGTAGATCTGGTAGATCACCGCGCCGCGCCACCAGTTCGTCTGTCCTGCGTTGCTGCCTGCCGCCATCTGCCTTCCGTCCCCGACGCCGTCCTGCGTGTGTCTGCCGTGTCGTCCATGCCGAACCGGACGCGCGCCCCGGGCGCGCGATGGGGTGCACTATTCCACGGTGCGCCATCGCCGCGCATTGCCCCGGACCGCCGTTGGCCATGAATACGTATGCAGCCCGAACCCCCATCGCCCCCGCCGACTACCATGGGCCACCGAGTTGGGGACGCTGCATGAAACAAGCCCGCCCGGCGCCGTCGATGCGCCGCTCGCCACGCCTTGCGCCCGCCATCGCGCTCGCGATCGCCGGTCTGGTCTCGGCCGGAAGTGCGTTCGCCGGCGATGCGGCCTGGCGCGATTCGATCGCGTGGCAGGGCGCCACGGCGCGCATGCAGGCTGCCGGCGATGGCTGGCGATTGCAGCCGAAGGCCGGCGATGCCATCGACATCGCCGCGCAGCTCATGAAGACGGATACCGCTAGTCCGATGTTCGACGGCCTGTTCGCACTCGCGCAGGCGGAACTGTCGAAGGCGCAGGTCGAGGCGATCTCCGACAACGCGTACGACAACGGCCGGCCGATCCCGTGTTCGTGTTTCGAGACCGGCGAGAAATGGCGCTACGTGTGGACGCGCGACCTGTCGTTCGCGGCGGACCTGTCGCTGGCGAAGCTCCGCCCGGAACGCACGCGCAATGCACTGCGATTCAAGCTCTCCGACCTGCGCGTCGGCGCACCGCAGGGTACGTACGTGGTGCAGGACACCGGCTCCGGTGGCAGCTGGCCGATCAGCAGCGATCGCGTGGTGTGGTTCCTCGCCGCGCGCGGGCTGGTCGATGCGCCGTTGGGCGATGCCGACGCGAAGCGCTTCAACGATGAGGTCTGGCACGCGTTGACCGACACGCTGGCGCAGGATCGCGCGTTCGTCTTCGACCGGGAAACGGGCCTGTATCGCGGGGAAACCTCGTTCCTCGACTGGCGCGAGCAGTCGTACCCGCGCTGGACGGCCGACGACGTCGCGTTCATCGCGCAATCGTTCTCTCTGTCCACCAATGTCTTGCACTACGAAGCGCTGCGCCTGGGCGAACGCATGGCGCGCGAGCGCGGCGATGCGCGCGCGGAAGAGTACGCGACGCAGGCGAAGGCGCTCGCCACGCAGATCGAACGTCGCTTCTGGCGGGAGGATCGCGGCCTCTACATGAGCTACATCGGCACGGCGGCGCATCCGGTGCCGTTCGAAGCCTACGACCTGCTCGGACTTTCGCTGCTGATCGACAGCGGCATCGCACCCGAAGCACGTGCGCGTCTTGCACTGGCGACCTATCCGATGCTCGATTCCGGCAGCCCGGTGATCTGGCCGCAGCAGCCGGGCATCGCGATCTACCACAACCGCGCGATCTGGCCGTTCGTCAGCGCGTATTCGCTGCGCGCGGCGCGCAAGGTGAGCGACAGCGCGCGCATCGAGCATGAGGTCCGTTCGATCCTGCGGGGCGCCGCGCTCGCCGGCTCGAACATGGAGAACTACGAGCTCGTTACGCAGGCCGTGCACGTGGACGACGGTGCGCTGAGCGGGCCGGTCGTCAACTCGCCGCGTCAGCTGTGGTCGGTGGCGGGATATTTGGCGATGGTGATGGAGGGCGTGTTCGGCCTGGAGCCAGACGGCAGCATCGCCCCGAAGATCCCGGCGACGCTGGTGCCGATGCTGTTCGGCGAGCGCGACCGGATTTCGCTGAGGCTACCCGATCGCGACATCGTGCTGGTCCGGCCGGCGAAGATCGATGGCGATCTGCTCGTCGCGGGGAAACGCGAACGCGATGGTTCGCGCGAAACGGTGCAGCTCGTGGCGCAACGCAGCGCCACGAAGGCGGCGACGTCGCCGCTCGACGCCGCGGCGTTCGCGCCGGCGTCGCCTGATGCGCCATCGATCGTCCAGTCCGGAAGCCGCTGGACCATCGACGTGCCTGTGAACCACAGCCTCTACATTGATGGCGCATTGCGTTCCGACGCATCGTCACAGGTGCGTACGGTGCAGCTCCCGCAGCAGGACGCGCAGCAATGCGCGAGCCTCACGCGCGTCGAACACGGCATCGAATCGCTGCACTCGCCGACGCGTTGCATCGGTGTGGACATCGCCATAGACGGCGCATGGCCGCGCAGCTGGCGCGCGCCGAAGGCCGGGCGTTATGCCGTCAGCGCCGACTTCACCAACACGCACGGCCCGATCAACACCGGCATCACTGCGGCAGTGAAGACGCTGGTCGCCACGTGCGACGGCGTCGAAGAACAACGCGGCACGCTCGTGATGCCGCACGGCGCGGCGCGTCAGCGCTCCAGCGCGGTCGTCATCGATGTGCCCGCGGCCGCGACGTGCCGCTTCACGTTGCGCGACGGCGTCAACATGTCCTATCTCACCCACAACGCCCGCTACACCGGCGGCGTCGGCGGCATCGACGGTCCGCTGAACGACGCCACCCTCGGGGCGCTGCACGCCGTCCCGCTGCGTGCCGCCCAACAGGAGAAGTCAGCGCGATGAGCACGAAACCGCAGCTGTCGTTCTGGCAGATCTGGAACATGTGCTTCGGCTTCCTCGGCATCCAGTTCGGATTCGCCCTGCAGAACGCCAACGTCAGCCGCATCTTCCAGACGCTGGGCGCGAGCATGGACGACATCCCCATGCTCTGGATCGCCGCGCCGCTGACGGGGCTGATCGTGCAGCCGATTGTCGGCTACCTGTCCGACCGCACGTGGACGCCCCTGGGGCGTCGCCGGCCGTACTTCCTCGTCGGCGCCGTGCTGGCGACGCTGGCGTTGTTCTTCATGCCGAACTCGCCGACGCTGTGGATCGCCGCCGGCCTGCTGTGGGTGCTCGACGCGTCGATCAACATCTCGATGGAACCGTTCCGCGCCTTCGTCGGCGACCAGTTGCCGACGTCGCAGCGCGCAAGCGGCTATGCGATGCAGAGCTTCTTCATCGGCGTGGGTTCGGTGATTGCGAGCCTGCTGCCGTGGATCCTCGCGAAAGCCGGCGTCGGCAACACCGCCGGCCCCGGCGAAGTGCCGGATACCGTGCGCTACGCGTTCTACTTCGGCGGCGCGGTGCTGCTGCTGTCGGTCGGCTGGACGGTGCTTCGCACGCGCGAGTACGCGCCGGGGGAACTGCGCGCGCATGACACGACCGTGCGCATGCCCGCGAACGAGTTCGACGGCGCACGCGCGCGGCTCAGTGGCGCGGCGTGGCTGCTCGCGGGCGTGATCGGCGCGCTGGCCGTGTGGCGGTTCGCGCTCGACAAGCAGCTGTACATCCTCGCCGGACTGCTCGCCGGCTACGGTCTCGCGCTCATCGGCGCCAGCGTCATGCGGCGCGATCGAGCGCTGGCGCAGATCGTCGGCGACCTGCACGACATGCCGGCCGAAATGCGCAAGCTCGCGGTCGTGCAGTTCTTCTCGTGGTTCGCGTTGTTCGCGATGTGGATCTACACCACCGGCGCGGTGACGCAGGTGCATTTCGGCAGCACCGATACCGCGTCGGCCGCATACAACGAAGGTGCGAACTGGGTCGGCGTGCTGTTCGCCGCGTACAACGGCTTTGCCGCGCTCGCCGCAATCGCGATTCCGCTGATGGTGCGGCGCCTCGGCCTGCGCGTGAGCCACCTCATCAACGTGACGCTCGGCGGGCTCGGGCTGCTGTCGTTCCTGGTGATCCGCGATCCTCAGTGGTTGCTGCTGTCGATGGTCGGCGTCGGCTTTGCGTGGGCGTCGATCCTCTCGCTGCCGTACGCGTTGCTGTCCGACAGCGTGCCCGCCGCGAAGATGGGCGTGTTCATGGGCATCTTCAATTTCTTCATCGTCATCCCGCAGCTGGTGGCGGCGAGCCTGCTGGGCTTCCTGCTCAAGCATTTCTTCGGCGGCGCGCCGATCCACGCCTTCACCATCGGCGGCATCAGCCTGATCGTCGCCGGCCTGTGCGTGCTGCGCGTGCAGGAGCCACGCGTGGCGGCTGTCGCCGCCACCGGTCATTGAGGAGTTTCGAATGCGTTTGAAGGTGCCGTTCCGCGTCCGCTTCCGTCGTCGCGCGCTGGCGTTCGCGCTCGCCGCCTCCATCCCCGCCGCGCATGCCGCGCAAGCGCCGGAGTACTACGGCACGCTGGAGCCGTTCGCGAAGGAAGCGGTGTATTTCGTCGTGACCGACCGCTTCGTCAACGGCGATCCGTCGAACGATCATCGCGACCAGGGCGGCCCGGATCCCGCGACGCGCACGTTCGATCGCCCCACCGCGGGCAGCGATGCGGGCGACAACGTCGGTTACCTCGGCGGCGACTTCAAGGGCATCGTCGATCACCTGGACTACATCCGCGGCATGGGCTTCAGCGCGCTGTGGATCACGCCCATCGTCGACAACCCGGACGAAGCCTTCACCGGCGGCAAGCCCGCGCAGAAGGGCGGCTTCCTCACCGACGGCGGCAAGACCGGCTACCACGGCTACTGGGGCGTGAACTTCTACAAGCTCGACGAACACCTGCCGAGCACGGGCCTGGATTTCAAGGGTCTGGCCGATGCAGTGCACGGGCAGGACATGAAGCTGGTGCTCGACATCGTGGGTAACCACGGTTCGCCCGCCTATTCGATGCCGAAGGCGCAGCCGCAGTTCGGGCAGGTGTTCGATCGCGACGGAAAGCTCGTCGCCGATCACCAGAACCTGCCGCCGGCCAAGCTCGATCCCAAGCACAACCCGTTGCATCGCTTCTACAACACGACGCCCGGTCTGGCGGAGCTGTCGGACTTCAACGAGAACGAGCCGGCGGTGATGGACTACCTCGCCGGCGCGTACGCGCAGTGGATCGGGCAGGGCGCCGATGCGTTCCGCATCGACACCATCGGCTGGCTGCCGCATCCGTTCTGGCACGAGTTCGTCGCGCGCATGCGCCGCGAGAAGCCGGGCATGTTCATGTTCGGCGAAGCGTTCGAGTACGACGCGAAGAAGATCGCCGAGCACACCTGGGCGCAGAACGCGAACGTGAGCGTGCTGGATTTCCCGCTGAAGCAGGGGCTGGAGAAGGCCTTCGGCCACGAGCGCGCCGGCTTCGAAGTGCTGGCCGACCGGCTCTATCTCGACGGCGGCCCGTATGCAAACCCGTACGAACTGGCGACGTTCTACGACAACCACGACATGGCGCGGCTGGATGCGACCGACGACGGTTTCATCGACGCGCACAACTGGCTGTTCACCGCGCGTGGCATTCCGGTCGTCTACTACGGATCGGAAATCGGCTTCATGCGCGGCAAGCCGGAGCACGACGGCAACCGCAACTACTTCGGCGCCGAGCGCATCGCGTCGGCCGCATCGCACCCGATCCATCGCAACCTGTCGCGCATCGCGCACGTGCGTGCCGCCTCGCCGGCGTTGCAGCGCGGCCTGCAGGTCAACGTCGAACTGAAGGGCGACCGCGCCGCGTTCTACCGCGTGTACCAGCACGAAGGCGTGTCGCAGATCGCGCTGGTGCTGCTCAACAAGGGCGATGCACCGGCCGCGTTCGACGTGAAGCAGTACGTGCAACCGGGCGCGTGGCGCGCGGCGATCGCCGGCATCGACACGAAGGTACGCGCCGGCGGCTCGCTGAAGGCGACGGTGCCAGCGCATGGCGTCGAAGTGTTCCTGCTCGACGCCCCGGTGACGCAGCCGCAGCTGCGCGCCGAACTGGACCGCTTGATGAAAGTGAAGCGGCCGGAGTAACGAGGCAGTTGGGCCGGCTCAGCCGGCCTTCTGCCCGCCGAGGTGTCGCGCGAGGAACTCGAGCAGGCGCGTGTAGTACTCGCGCCTGTGCTCCTCCGTGTAGAAGCCGTGGCCTTCGGTCGGGAAGTACAACGTCTCCACCGGCGTTCCGGCGGCCTTCAATGCCTTTTCCATCTTCCTGCTGTGGTCGATGGGCGCGATCGTGTCCTTGCCGCCGGCGGCGAGGAACACCGGCACCTTGATGCGGTCGGCGAGGCGGACCGGAGAGCGTTGCGCGAGCGTCGCATCGTCGTCGCCCATCCATTCGTCCGCGAACGTGCTGAGCCATCGCGCGCTGTCGCCCAGGTCCTCGCGGCGTTCCTGCAGGTCGTAGATGCCGACGTATCCCACCGCGCAACGATACAGGCCAGGCTCTTTCGCCACGCCCATGAGCGCGGCATAGCCGCCGTAGCTCGCACCGTAGATGCAGATGCGGCCTGCATCCGCCACGCCCTGTTCCACCGCCCAGCGCGTCGCGTCGGTCAGGTCGTCCTGCATCGCGCCGCCCCATTCGCGCGCGCCGGCGTGCAGGAAGGCGCGGCCATAGTTGCCCGAGCCGCGGTAGTTCACCTGCAGCACCGCGTAGCCTGCGGCGGCCAGCATCTGCGTATGACGGTCGAATGCCCATTCGTCGTAGACGCCGAACGGCCCGCCATGCGGCAGCACGACCATCGGAAGGCCCTTCGCGTTCGATCCCCGCGGCGTCGTCAGGTAGCCGTGCAGCGGCAGGCCGTCGCGCGCGGTGAGTGCGATCGACCGCACCGGCGCTGAACGTGCCGGATCGAACCAGTCCGCACGGCTGAAGACGAGGCTCGCCTCGCGCGTGCCGTGGTCGAACAGGTAGAAGTCGCCGGGGCTGCGGTCGCTGGAGACCAGCAGCAGCGAAAGCCTTCCGTCGCGCGTCGACGACACCATGCGTACGGACTGGTCGGGAAACGCCTTTTCCAGCATGCGCTGCGTGCGCGCCGGCGGCGCGGTCTCGTCGAAGTAGCGACTGACGAGCCGGTCCTTCATGTAGGTGACGCCCACCGGTCGACCGGCGACGTCGCGAATGACCGAGTGCGGGTCGACGGTATCGTCGCGCAGGACGTTGGTGCGCTGGCCGGTGGCGGTGTCCAGCGCGACGATGGCGTCCGGGCCCGTCGACTGCTCCACCTGCAGGTAAGCGGTGCGGTCGTCCGGCGCGAAGCCGAGCGGAATCTCGAGCCGGTACGTATCCGCCTCGTCGTTGATCAGCTTCCAGGCGCTGCCACGCGCGTCGCGGTAGTACAGCTTGCCGACGTTGTCGTTGCCAGAACCGCGCGCGAAACGCACCTCGCCATGCCCGTCGGTCGTGAAGCGGGCACGCCGCACGGGCGCGGTGGCGACGGTCACGCGACGACCGGTAAGGACATGCATGCGGTCGATGCTCGTGACCGGATTGGCCGAGAAGGCCTGCACCGAGATCAGCACGTTGTCGTCATCGGAGGGCAGGTCGTCCTCCAGGAAGCCGGCGTAGAAATCGTCGGTGAACTTGTAGGCGTCGGGCTCGAAGTGACCCATCAGGGTGCGGGCGACCGTGCCGTCGGCGTTGACGGCATGCAGTTCGCCCGTCGCCACGGGGCTTTCGAGCGTGCTCAGTCGCTGCGCCATGCTGACGAGCACGCGCTGGTCGTTGACCCAATGGAAATCCGCGATGTCCGACTGCTTCGGGCCGCCGACCCGCGCGGTGAACTTCTTGTCGGAACGGCGGATCACCGCCAGCACGGTGCGGTCGGCTGTCGGCACGGTAACCGCGTAGTACTCGCCGGTCGGCGAGATCTTGATGTCGCCGTAGACGTCCTCTTTCAGGTACGGCGTGAGGTCCACCTGCGCGACGGCAGGAAAGGCGAGCGCAGCCAGTGCAAGACCCGCGATCGGGCCGGTCCAGTACTTCATCCGTGATTTCCCCGCCGCGCCCCCGCGCGGATCCGGGGCCAGTCTAGCGATGGCGCCGCTCAGGCGCCGCTGGACTTCCGCACCACCAGCGAGGCCGGCAGCGTGATGCTCTGCGTCTGCTCGCCGCCGATCTGGCGCAGCAGCGTTTCGACCAGCAGTTCGCCGGCGCGCTTGGTGTCCTGGAAGACGGTGGTCAGCGGCGGGCTGGTGAAGCGGGCCATCGGCAGATCGTCGAAGCCGACCACGGCGATGTCTTCGGGCACCCGCAGGCCGGCGTCGGCGAGCGCGCGCATCGCGCCGACGGCGATCAGGTCGCTCGCGGCGAACACCGCATCGAATGCCCCGCCGCGCGCCAGCAGTTCGCGCGCCGCGGCGAAGCCGTCTTCCTCCGAGCTTTCGGCGTCGACCTGGAGGATCGCCTCCATCGCACCGCCGACTTCGCGCAACGCGGCATCGCAGCCGCGAAAGCGGTCGAAGAATTCCGGGCAATGGCTCGACGCGCCGCCAAGGAAGGCGATGCGGCGACGGCCCAGGCCGACGAGGTGTTCGCCCGCGATACGGCCGCCGTTGAAGTTGTCGCAGCCGATCGACAGCCCCGGCTGGTCGTGCAGCACCGCGCCCCAGCGCACGAAGCGCGTGCCCTGCGCGACGAGCTTCTCCAGCTTGCCGGTGTAGGCGAGGTAATCGCCGTAGCCCAGCAGGATCAGGCCGTCGGCCTTCATGCTGTCCTCGTAGTCGGCGTGCCAGTCGTCGGAGAGCTGCTGGAACGAGATCAGCAGGTCCTGCCCCTCGCGCGCGCAGGCGCGGGTGATCGAGCCGACCATCGACAGGAAGAACGGGTTGATATGCGACTCGTCCGGCGTCGGATCCTCGAACAGCAGCAGTGCCAGCGTGCCCGAGCGCTGCGTCCGCAGGCTCGATGCGTGGCGATCGACCTTGTAGTTGAGCTCGCGGACGGCGTCCTCGACGCGGCGGCGCGTCTCGGCGTTGACCAGCGGGCTGCCGCGCAGCACGCGCGACACGGTCGCCTGCGACACGCCCGCGCGATGGGCGATGTCCAGCGAGGTGATCTTGGTCTTCTTGCTGCGGCCGAGGTAATGCACTTGCGACATGCCGGCAGTATGTAAGCCCTTGTACGCAAAGGCTTGCCGCAGTGCGGCATCGGCATGCGCCACATCAAGCGAACGGCAGTCGAAACGCGATGGGGTGGGCGAGGTCGACAGACCCCCGGCTGTGTCGACGCCACGAGGGGGTGGCCATTCCGGATTACTGCGTTGCATGGCCGTGGATGGGGTCATTCACGCCGCCTCGCTACACTGGCGTGATCGCCGCCACAGTCTGGGACGTCGTCCCGCTGCAGCCAGTCTCCATTCAAACGAGGTGTGTGTGTCCGGTCCCAGCCAGGTCAAGGATGTTCCAATCGAGGGTCGGGCCCAGCTCGTCGAATACCTCAGCTCCGGCATCCGGACCCGCGAGGACTGGCGCATCGGCACCGAGCACGAGAAGTTCGGGTTCCGCAACGACGACCTGCGACCGCCGACCTTCGACGGTGACCGCGGCATCGAGGCGTTGCTGAAGGGCCTGACCCGCTTCGGCTGGACGCCGGTCACCGAGCACGACCGCGTCATCGCGCTCACCCGCGACCAGGCCTCGGTCTCGCTGGAACCGGCGGGGCAACTGGAGCTGTCCGGCGCGCCGCTGGAGAACCTGCACCAGACCTGTTCGGAAACCAACAGCCACCTGCGCGAAGTGCGCACCGTCGCCGAACCGATGGGGCTGGGCTTCCTGGGCGTCGGGTTCCAGCCGAAGTGGCGTCGCGACGAAATGCCGTGGATGCCCAAGGGCCGTTACAAGATCATGCGCGAGTACATGCCGAAGGTCGGCTCGCTCGGCCTGGACATGATGACGCGCACCTGCACGGTGCAGGTGAACCTCGATGTCGGTTCGGAAGCCGACATGGTGAAGAAGTTCCGCGTGTCGCTCGCGCTGCAGCCGGTCGCCACGGCGATGTTCGCCGATTCGCCGTTCAAGGAAGGCAAGCCGAACGGTTACCTCAGCTACCGCTCGCACATCTGGACCGATACCGACGCTGGCCGCACCGGGCTGCTCGACTTCGTTTTCGACGACGGTTTCGGCTACGAGCGCTACGTCGATTACCTGCTCGACGTGCCGATGTACTTCGTCTACCGCGACGGCAAGTACATCGACGCGTCGGGGCAGTCGTTCCGCGATTACCTCGACGGCAAGTTGCCCGCGTATCCGGGCCACCGCCCGGTGCTGCGCGACTGGGCCGACCACAGCACCACCGCGTTTCCCGAGGTCCGGCTGAAGAAGTACCTGGAAATGCGCGGCGCCGACTCGGGCCCGTGGAACCGCATCTGCGCGCTGCCGGCGTTCTGGGTCGGCCTGCTGTACGACAACACCGCGCTCGATGCCGCCTGGGATCTGGTGAAGGATTTCTCGATCGAAGAACGCCACGCCTTGCGCGACGGCGTGCCGAAGCATGCGCTGAAGTTGCCGTTCCGCAACGGGACGGTGCTCGACCTGGCGCGCCGTGCGCTGGAGATCTCGGCCGAAGGCCTGCGTCGTCGCGCACGTCGCAACGGGAACGGTGCGGACGAGTCGGTGTTCCTGGAGCCGATGATGGAATTCGCCGAAGCCGGCATCACGCCCGCCGAACGCAAGCTCGACCTGTACCACGGTCCGTGGCAGGGCGACATCGATCGGGTGTTCCGGGAGTTCGCGTACTGAAGCTCTTGCCTGTCATTCCCGCGAAGGCGGGAATCCATCGGGCCGCCATCATTCCGGCCTTCGGGGGCGTTGAGGTTTGCAAGCATGGATTCCCGCCTTCGCGGGAATGACAGCAAAAAAGCGGGCGGGCGCACCGCTTCCAGCGCCCGTCTGCCCCTTTAACGCGAACACATGCGCGAGTCGGGCCGCTTAGGGGCCTGCCTCACCCCGTGTTCTGTATCCCTGCCGAAATCCCGTTCACCGTCGCGACCAGCGCCTCATAGAGCGCATCGTCGGGCCGGTCCGCCGCGCGCCAACGTGCGAGCAGGTCCACCTGCAGCAGGCTGATCGGATCGACGTAGGGATTGCGCAGGCGGATCGACTGGCGCAGGCGGTAGTCGCCCGCCAGCAGTTCATCGCTGCCCTTGATCGCCAGCACGGCCGCGCGCGTGCGCTCGAATTCCGCCGCGATGCCGGGATGGAAGCGCTCGTGCAATTCGCCGGCGAGCAACGAGTAGCGCTCGAAGATGCCCGGCTCCGACTTGGCCAGCATCATTTCCAGGTCGTCGATCAGCGTGCCGAAGAACGGCCAGTCCTGCGCCATTTCGGCGAGCGTGTCGCGGCCGTGCGTGTCGAGCGCGCGTTGCAGCGCGGTACCCACGCCGTACCACGCGGTGAGGCCGGCGCGATTCTGCGACCACGCGAAGACCCAAGGAATCGCGCGCAGCGAACCGACATCGCCCGTGCCCGCACGCTTGCTGGGACGCGAACCGATGCGCAGGCGCTCGATCACGTCGATCGGCGTCGCGGCGCGGAAATACGCGGGAAAGTCCGGGTTCTCGTGCACCAGCGCGCGGTAGTGCGCGCGTGCGTCGCGGGCGAGTTCGCTCGCGATCGCACGCCATTGCTCCTCGCGCGGTTCCGGCGCGCGCGGGCGCAACGTCGCGCGCAGCACGGCGCCGGTCGCCTGTTCGAGGTTGCGCAGCGCGATGGCGCGGATGCCGTACTTGCGGTGGATCACCTCGCCCTGCTCGGTCAGGCGTAGATAGCCGTCGACCGAACCGCGCGGCGCGGCGATCACCGCGCGCTCTGTCTTGCCGCCGCCACGGCTGATCGATCCGCCGCGGCCGTGGAAGAACGCGATGCGCACACCGCTGTCGCGCGCGAGTTCGGTGAGCGCGATCTGCGTGCGTTGCAGCGCCCAGCGCGAGGCGAGCATGCCGCCGTCCTTCGCGCTGTCCGAATAGCCAAGCATCACGACCTGACGATCGCCGCGCGCGGCCAGGTGCGCGCGATACACAGGATCGGCGAACAGCGCGCGCAGGGTGTCGCTCGCGGCGTCGAGGTCGTCGACGGTTTCGAACAGCGGCGCGACGTCGAGCGGCACGCGGCCGTCGCCATCGACGCAGCCGGCCACGCGTGCGAGTGCGAGCACCGCCAGCGCGTCGGCCGCGCTGCGGCTCATGCTGACGATGTAGGGGCCGAACGCCTGCGCGCCGTAACGCGGGCGCAGTCGCGCGACGGCGCGGAACACGTCCAGGGTCGGCCGCGCGGTGCCGTTGCCGACGCCGCGCACCGGCTCGCTGCCGTCGAGCAGGCGATGCAGGCGCTCGGCGCGTTCCTCGCGTGAATGCGATTCCCACTGCGCGTCGCCCAGCACTTCGGCGAGCGCCGCGTCGTGCATGGCCGAATCCTGGCGAAGATCCAGGCTCGCCAGATGGAAGCCGAAACACTGCACGCGCCGGCGCAGGCGACGCACCGCGTGGCCGCCGGCGTGTTCGCCCTGATGCGCGCGCAGGCTGTCCTCGATCATGCGGATGTCGGCGAGGAACGCGGCGGCATCCTGGTACCCGTGCACATGGTCGTCGGCCGTCGCGCGCAGTCGGGCGGCGATCAGCGCGAGCAGATTGCGATACGGCATGTCGGCGTGGCGCGGCTTCAGCGCGGCGGCAGCCTTGGGCAGCAGGTAGCGGTATTCCTCGATGCGCGCGAGCACCGCGTCGGCCACGCCGATGCGCTCCAGCGACTGGCTCAGCATTTCGCCGAGCGCGGCGACTTCCTGCCGGTACGCGCGCAGCACGAGCGAGCGTTGCCCGGCAAGCGTCGCGGCGATGGTATCGGCACCGACGTTCGGGTTGCCGTCCATGTCGCCGCCCACCCACGTGCCGAAGCCGATGACGGTCGGCATCGCCACATGCTCGCCATAGGTCTCGCGCAGCGCGTCCTCGAACAGTTCGTAGAACACCGGCAACACGCGATACAGCACGTCGGACAGGTAGAAGCCGACGTGCTCGAACTCGTCGGCGACGCTGGGCTTCACCGGCGGCGTTTCGGCCGTCTGCCAGCTCGCGGTGAGCGCCAGCCGCATGCGTTCGAGGTCGGCGCGGTGTTCGTACGGCGTGCGCGTGCGGTCGATGTCGTCGATCAGGCAGGTGACGATCTGGCGCTCCTTCTCCAGCAGTGCGCGGCGCACGGCTTCGGTCGGATGCGCGGTGAACACCGGTTCGATGCGCAGCCGCTGCAGCAGCGCGACGACTTCCTCCAGGCTCACGCCCTGCGCGGCCAGCGTGGCGAGCACGTCGCGCAATCCGCCGGGCTGGCGGCTCGCGCCCTGTCGCTCGTAATCGCGGCGACGGCGGATGCGGTGCACGCGCTCGGCGACATTCACCGCCTGGAAATACGTGGCGAAGGCGCGCACCAGATCGCCCGCGTGTTCGAGTTCGACTCCGGCGAGCGCGTCGGCCAGTTCGGCCACCGGCGCGTTCGACTCGCGGCGACGGATCGCGGCGCGGCGCAGGTTCTCCACTTCGGCCAGGAATTGCGGCCCGCGCTGCTCGGCGAGGATGTCACCCACGAGGGCGCCGACGGTTTTGACGTCTTCGCGCAGCAGGGCGTCGTGCGGTGCGAAATCGACGACGCGCAGGGGGTCGTTGGCGGACTCGGCGGGCGGGTTTTGTCGGGTCATCCGCCGAGCCTACCGCACTGCAACATGAGGCGGCGCGACGGTTGCGGCTGCAACGGTCCGGCGGTGACCGCCCGGCTGCGCCGGTCGCGTTGTCTTTTCCTGATGACCCTCGCGCTGGAGTGCGCCATGACGCTGCGGATCCGCCTGTTCGGCCTCGCCGTCGCCTGCCTGGCCCTGGCCGGCTGCCCGAAAGCCTCGAAGGAGGACGCCGCGCAGGCGAACGCGCCGCCGCTGTTCGACACGTTCGGCGAGCAGCATCGCGACATCGCATCGAAGGTGCCCGAGGCGCAGCGCTATTTCGACCAGGGCCTACGGCTGGCGTACGGCTTCAACCACGAGGCCGCCGGTCGCGCGTTCGCGGAGGCCGAACGGCTCGATCCCACCTGCGCGATGTGCGCATGGGGACAGGCGCTGGTGCTGGGGCCGAACATCAATCTGCCGATGTCGCCCGATCTCGCCGCCGATGCCACCACGCTCGCGCTGCGCGCGCAGAAGCTGTCGAAGAACGCCACGCCCGCCGACCAGGCGTTGATCGCCGCGCTGGTCAAACGCTACGAAACGCCCGCGCCGGCGGATCGCGCGCCGCTCGACAAGGCCTATGCGCAGGCGATGGGCAAGGCGCACAAACAGTTCCCGGAGGACGACGACATCGCCGCGCTCTACGCCGAGTCGCTGATGGACCTGACGCCGTGGGCGTACTGGAACGCGCAGGGCGAGCCGACCGAGTACACCGACACGCTGCTGGCCACGCTGGAAGGCGTGCTCAGGCGTAACCCGCGCCACATCGGCGCCGTGCATTACTACATCCACGCGGTGGAAGCCTCGCACCAGCCCGAACGCGCCGAGCCGTACGCCGATCGCCTGGCGTCGCTCGCGCCGGGCTCGGGGCATCTGGTGCACATGCCGGCGCACGTCTACATCCGCGTCGGCCGCTATCACGACGCCACGCTGAGCAACCTCGCCGCGAGCACCGCCGACAAGGCCTTCCTGGCCGTGTGTCGCGGCAGCAACGGCGCGTATCCCCTGGGTTACGTGCCGCACAACTGGCACTTCGCGGCGATGACCGCGGCGCTGCACGGCTCGCGCACGCTGGCGATCGAAGCCGCCGACCAGACCGCGCAGCGCGTCGATGCGCAGCAGCTGGAGGCGATGCCCTTCATGCAACAGTTCCTGGTCGCGCCGCTGTTCGCGCGCGTGCGCTTCGGCGAATGGCAGCAGATCCTCGCCGACGACGCGCCGCCGTCGGAGGTGCCGTTCCCGAAGGCGATCTGGCATTTCGCGCGCGGCATGGCGTTCGTGCGCACCGACAAACCCAGCGAGGCCAGGAAGGAACTGAAGGCCTTGCAGGCCATTGCTTCGGCCCCGGCGCTGGAGAAGGTCGTGCTGTTCGACATCAACCGCGCCGACCGCGTGCTCGACGTCGCACAGCACATGCTCGCCGGCGAGATCGCGCTGGGGACGAAGCAGACGAAGGCGGGCATCGCCTCGCTGCAGAAGGCCGTCGCGGCCGAGGACCTGCTCAACTACAACGAGCCGCCGGACTGGCCGCTGCCGGTGCGGCCCTTCCTCGGTGCGGCGCTGCTCGACGCCGGCCGCGCGAAGGAAGCGGTCGCGGTGTACGAGGAAGACCTCAAGCGCTTCCCGCACAACGGGTGGTCGCTGTACGGCCTGGCGCAGGCGCAGCGCAAGCTCAAGCAGAAGGACGCCGCCGCCGAGACCGAACGCCGCCAGGCCGCCGCATGGCAGTGGGCCGACGTGAAGCTGGTGGCGTCGCGGTTCTGAGGGCGGACGTCTGTCCGGATGCCGCTGGCGTCGCGCGCGCCGATTCGGGAAACTCTCCCCACTCTGGGGAGAGCAACGGACATGCCCGTACTTGGTCTGCACGTCGTCATCGCACTGTGCTTCGCCGTCCACGCCGTTCGTAGCGGACAGGATCGCTACTGGTTGTTCGTGCTGTTCGCGTTCCCGCTGCTGGGCAGCGTCGTGTACGGCGTCGCGATCTGGTTGCCCGAATGGCGCCACAGCCACGCTGGCCGTCAGGTCGTGCGCGGAGTGCAGCGCCGGCTCGACCCCACGCGCGAGCTGCGCCAGGCGCAGGACGCGTTCGAGACCGCGGCCACCGTGGACAACCGCGTGCGCCTGGCGGACGCGCTGATCGAAGCCGGCCGCGCCGACGAGGCCCTGACGCAGTACGAGGCCACGCTGCGTGGCGTGTATGCCGACGATCCGGAACTGCACGTGCGCATTGCTCGTGCCGAACTGGAGGCGGGCCGACCGCAGGCGGCGCGCCAGCGGCTTGATGACCTGATCCGCCGCAAGCCCGATTTCCGGTCGCCCGCCGGGCATCTGCTTTACGCCCGCGCGCTTGCCGCGGAGGGTTCGCGCGCGAAGGCCCGCGAGGAGTTCGACACGCTGGTCGGCTATTTCAGCGGCTTCGAAGCGCAGGCGCATTACGCGCAGGTGCTGGCCGGTTGGGGTGAGATGGACTCCGCGATCCGGCTGCGCGACGAGGCGCTACGCAAGGCCAGGCGTCTGCCCGCCTACGCGCGACGCATGAACCGCGAGTGGCTGCAACGGCTGGGGAAGATCGGCGCGCGCTGAGGCGATCGCGCCGGCGCGCCGCGACTTCTGCGCGCGACCGTTCTCACCACTCCTCTTCCTCGTCGATGTCGTCTTCGTGCGGGCGCGGACGTCCGCCGCCCGTCGACGGCTTGAAGCCCTTCGCGCTCATGCATTTGTCGAGCTTCGCGTGGTCCGGACGCTGGCCGTCTTTCGGCTCGCGGCGTTCGCCCGGCGGAGGCGGCGGGGGCAGGCCCTGCTCCGCGGCGCAGGCGGTGATCGCCTCGCGGAAGGCGTCGTGGTCGGCGGGCGGGCGTTCGCCCGCGTGCGCCAGGGCGGCCACGCCGAGCGAGGCGATCGCCAGCGCCAGGCGCAGGCGCAGTTGGCTGGGGAAATACTGTTGCATCGGAAGGTCTCCTTCGAACGTGGGGCTGCGAGGGGAGGAGGGCGCCCGCCGGCCGGGAAGTGGAAACCGGCGGACGCCACCCTCGGCCCGGACGCTGCGCATGGAGGGCATGCATGGCCAGCGACCGGGTGCCGCACGGTGCGACGGCGGTGTTGCCCGCGATTGCCGGGGCGTGTCGATGGCGCCATGTCGGCGCACGCGTTCATCGGTCGTTTCGCCGAGCGCACGGCCGCGGCATGCGAAGAGTCACCGGATCCGCCGTCCCGCCCCGCATTCATCCAGCGCTGCGCGGCTCGATGTGTCAGCGCTGACATAAAGCGGCATCGGCGAACAACATCGCGTCGGCAGGATCGATGGCGAGTCGTGGACCCATGTGTCCCGTTGCCGCCATCGGAGATCCCCCGATGGCGGCATTTTTCTGTCCGATTCGCGGTCCGGCGAGAACCAAGACATCCGGTTCGCGGTCTGCCTACACTCCGTTACGTCCTTCTGTCCGTGGTGGCATGGATCTGCAGTCGCTCCTGCTCGTCGTCGACGACGACCCCGACCTTCGCCGGCTCATCTCCGGCTTCCTGACCGAACACGGCTACCGCGTGGAGACGGCCGAAGACGCCGTGCAGATGCGGCGCGTGCTCGACGAACAACGCCCGGACCTGGTGATCCTGGACGTGATGATGCCCGGCGAGGACGGCCTGAGCGCCGCGCGACGGCTGACCTCCGAACGCGGGCCGGCGCTGATCATGCTCAGTGCGCTGGGCACCGATACCGATCGCATCATCGGGCTGGAAATCGGCGCCGACGATTACCTTGCCAAGCCGTGCAATCCGCGCGAACTGCTCGCGCGCGTGCGCGCGGTGCTGCGGCGACGGCAGCTCGCGGCCGATGCGGCGAGCGGTCACCTGTACGAATTCGCCGGCTGGCACCTAGACGTCATCCGCCGCGCGCTGCGCGATCCGCACGGCACCTACATCAACCTGTCCGATGGCGAGTTCTCGCTGCTGCGCACCTTCGTCGAACATCCGCAGCGCGTGCTCAGCCGCGACCAGCTGCTCGATTGCGCTCGCGGGCGCGACAGCGAAGTGTTCGATCGCGCGATCGACAGCCAGATCAGCCGCCTTCGTCGCAAGATCAACGAGCGCGGCCACACCGAACTGATCCGCACCGTCCGCAACGAGGGCTACATGCTGTTGCCGACCGTCACCCGCCTGTGAGCACGCACCGGTGAACACGCGCGGCCTTCCGATCTTCGCACGCACCTTCCTGGTGCTGCTGGCGGCGCTGGCGGTGGCCTACGGCATCGGCATCGCGCTGCTCGCCCTGCGCGAGCCGCCGCCGGCGGTGCGGTTGTCGGAAGTGGTCGCGCTGCTGTCCACGCGCATGCCGTCGGGCAATCCGCTGCTGGCGGTGAGCGAATCCGACGAAGCCCCGCAGCCGGAGCACGGTTTCATCAGCCCGCCGCCGCTGCGCACGCTGCTGGCGCGCTGGCTGGACGTGCCCGAGGACCGCGTGCGCTTCTTTGTGGCCGGCGCGAACATGCTGCCGCCGTTCCGGCGCATCGTCGTCATGCCGGGCACGCCGATGGCGCGGATGGACGGGGCCGATCCCGGCCGGCTGGGCGAGTACGTCGTCCCGCCGCCCCTGTCGCCGCCCCCGCCGCCGGACGCGGCGCGCACCGAGCCGGCACGCCAGCGGCAGGCCGTACGCGTGGGCGAGCCGCAGCGCGTGGGCGGCCCGCCCTTCGCGCACGACCGCGACTGGCGCGCCGATTCGCACCTTCCGTTCGCCTTCGTCGCCGCGCTGCGCCAGCCCGACGGACGCTGGCGCCGCGTCGAACGCATGGACCACGGCGTCGGCATCGGCCGAACGTTTGCGCTGATGTTCGCGATGGGCCTGATCGCGCTGCTGCCGCTGGCGTGGTGGTTCTCCAGCGCGCTCGCGACGCCGATCCGCCGCTTCGCCGCGTCGGCCGATCGCATGGGCCAGGACGCGCACGCGCCCGCGGTGCCGCTGGAAGGGCCGGCGGAAATCCAGCGCGCGGCGGCGTCGTTCAACGCGATGCAGGAACGCATCAACCGCCTCGTGCGCGAGCGCACGCAGATGGTGGCGGCCATCGCGCACGACCTGCGTACGCCGCTGGCGCGATTGTCGTTCCGCCTGGACGGGCTGCCTGCCGACGCGCGCGAGAAGGCCACGGCCGACATCGCCGAGATGTCGCAGATGATCGAGGCCGCACTGGAATTCATCCGCGAACAGCATCGCGAACGCGTGCGCGAGCGCCTGGACCTGCGCCTGCTGGTGGAAAGCGTGGTGGACGAGGAAGCCGACGTCGGCCACGCGGTGGCGCTCGCGCCGGGCGCGCCGGCGCCACTGCGCGGCGATCCGCTCGCGCTGCGGCGCATGGTCGGCAACCTGGTCGACAACGCGATCAAGTACGGCCGCAGCGCGCGGGTGTCGCTGCACGACGATGCCGACGGCTACTGCCTGCGCATCGACGACGACGGCCCGGGCGTGGACATGACGCGCAGCGAACAGCTGTTCATGCCGTTCGTGCGCGGCGAAAGTTCACGCAATCGCGAAACCGGCGGCATCGGGCTGGGGCTGGCGACCGCGCGCGGCGTGGTGCTCGCGCACGGCGGCGACATCCGGCTGGACAACCGCGACGAAGGCGGCCTGCGCGTCACGGTGACCCTGCCGCACGAGGTCGGGTGATCGGGTCGTGACGCGATGCGCGATCAGGTTCCGAACGCCCTCCTGAACGGTTCAGCAAAACCCGCAACGCTTCACGCCTGGCGCGCTGCGCCGGGCGTATTCTGCAAACGCCGTCACCGTGGGAGCCGGCCATGAAACGATTCGCCATCCTCCTCGCCTTCTCGCTGCTGGCCGGGTGCGCCACCACGCCCGCCGTGTTCACCGATTACGACCCTGGCGTGAACTTCGGCCAGTACCAGACGTATCGCTGGGAAAAGCGTCCTGAAGGTTTCTCTCCGTTGCAGACGCAGCGCCTGGTCGCCGCGATCGACGCCAAGCTGCGCGAACGCGGCTGGACGCAGTCGACCAACGCGCAGGTCACGCTCGCCGGCAGCATCCTCACCGAGCGCCGCGTGCGCGTGGATACCTGGAACAACGGCCCGATGTGGGGCGGCTGGGGCTGGGGAGGTTGCTGCTGGGGCCCGGGCTGGGGCGCGTGGGGCGGCTGGAACACCTCCACCACCGTGCGCGATTACACCTACGGCACGCTCGTGCTCGACATGTTCGACGCGCAGACGCAGCGCCCGCTGTGGCGCGGCATCGCAATGGGCACCGTGCCGGACTCGCCGATCGCGCAGACCAACGCGATGCAGTCCAGCGTCGACCGCATCTTCGCGCAGTTCCCGCCGACCTCGGCCGCCGCGCAGATGCCCTGACGCAACGCCGCAAACCTCGCATCCACGAACGGGAGCCTCGCGCTCCCGTTTCGTTTTTTTGCGGCGTGGGCGGCCGGCTGACGTATACTCCACCCCAGTACCCGAGCGGGTGGCCGTCGTGCCCCATTCCCCCGAAGAAAAGAAGCGCGTCCAGGCCCGCATCCGCCGCATCAAGGGGCAGGCCGATGCGCTCGAGCGCGCGCTGGACGCCGGCGCCGAATGCGGCGCCGTGCTGCAGCAGATCGCGGCGATCCGCGGCGCGGTGAACGGGCTGATGTCCGAAGTGCTCGAAGCGCATATCCGTGAGGAATTCGGCCAGGCCGCGTCGTCGCAGGAAGAACGCGCCGAACGCGTCGCCGAACTCGCCGGGCTCGTCCGCTCGTACCTCAAGTAATCGTCCTTCCCCATTTCCAGGAGTCGCCATGAAATCCCGTGCCGCCGTCGCCTTCGCCGCAGGGCAGCCCTTGCAGATCGTCGAGATCGACGTCGCGCCGCCCCAGGCCGGCGAGGTGCTGGTGAAGATCACCCATACCGGCGTGTGCCACACCGATGCGTTCACGCTCAGCGGCGACGATCCGGAAGGCCTGTTCCCGTGCGTGCTCGGCCACGAAGGCGCGGGCGTGGTGGTCGAAGTGGGCGAGGGCGTCACCAGCGTGAAGCCGGGCGACCACGTGATTCCGCTGTACACCGCCGAATGCGGGCAGTGCCTGTTCTGCAAGTCCGGCAAGACCAACCTGTGCGTGGCCGTGCGCGCGACGCAGGGCAAGGGCGTGATGCCCGACGGCACCACGCGCTTTTCGTACAACGGCCAGCCGCTGTACCACTACATGGGCTGCTCGACCTTCAGCGAATACACGGTCGTGGCCGAAGTCTCGCTCGCGAAGATCAACCCCGAGGCCAACCACGAGCACGTCTGCCTGCTCGGTTGTGGCGTGACCACCGGCATCGGTGCGGTGCACAACACGGCGAAGGTGGCCGAAGGCGATTCGGTCGCGGTGTTCGGCCTCGGCGGCATTGGCCTTGCGGTGATCCAGGGCGCGCGCCAGGCGAAGGCCGGCCGCATCATCGCCATCGACACCAATCCATCGAAGTTCGACCTCGCGCGCAGCATGGGCGCGACCGACTGCGTGAATCCCAAGGACCACGACAAGCCCATCCAGCAGGTGATCGTCGAGATGACCGGCTGGGGCGTGGACCATTCCTTCGAATGCATCGGCAACGTCAACGTGATGCGCGCGGCGCTGGAATGCGCGCATCGCGGCTGGGGCCAGTCGGTGATCATCGGCGTCGCCGGCGCGGGCCAGGAGATCAGCACGCGTCCGTTCCAGCTCGTCACCGGGCGCAAGTGGATGGGCACGGCATTCGGCGGCGTGAAGGGACGCTCGCAGCTGCCGGGCATGGTCGAGGACGCCATGCGCGGCGACATCGAGCTGGCGCCGTTCGTGACGCACACCATGCCGCTGGACGACATCAACGACGCCTTCGACCTGATGCATGAGGGCAAGTCGATTCGCAGCGTGATTCATTACTGAGCCGCTCCCTTCTCCCGCGTGCGGGAGAAGGTGCCCGGAGGGCGGATGGGGGCAGACGGCCCGCATCTCCGCCTTGCCCTCACCCCAACCCCTCTCCCGCGCGCGGGAGAGGGGCTCAAGAGAGCGATATGGACAGAATCGAACACCGCGCCTGCTTCGGCGGCTGGCAGCACGTTTACCGGCATCACGCGAAGTCGCTCGACTGCGAGACGACGTTTGGCGTCTACCTGCCGCCGCAGGCGGAGCAGCGTTCCTGCCCCGTGCTGTACTGGCTGAGCGGGCTGACCTGCACCGAGCAGAACTTCATCACCAAGGCCGGCGCGCAGCGCTATGCGGCCGAGCACGGCGTCATCCTGGTCGCACCCGACACCAGCCCGCGCGGTGCGGGTGTCGCGGATGCCGAAGGCTACGACCTCGGCATCGGCGCGGGCTTCTACGTCGATGCGACGCAGGCGCCGTGGTCGAAGCACTACCGCATGTTCGATTACGTCTCGCGCGAATTGCCCGACCTGATCGAAGCGCAGTTCCCGGCGACGAAGGCGCGTGCGATCAGCGGCCACTCGATGGGCGGACACGGCGCACTTGTCGTCGCACTGAAGAATCCGGGGCGGTATCGCAGCGTCTCGGCGTTCTCGCCGATCGTGGCGCCGACGCAGGTGCCGTGGGGTCAGAAGGCGTTCGCCGCGTACCTCGGCGAGGATCGCGAGGCATGGAAGGCGTGGGATGCGACGGCGCTGATCGCCTCGGCACCGGAGCGCCTGCCGCTGCTGGTCGACCAGGGCGAGGCCGACGAATTCCTCGCGACGCAGCTGCAGCCGCAGCGCCTGCGCGAAGCCTGCGAAGCGGTCGGGCATCCGCTCGAACTGCGGATGCAGCCGGGCTACGACCACAGCTATTACTTCATCGCCAGCTTCATCGGCGACCACATCGCGCACCACGCCGCCGCGCTGAAGGCGTAAGCGGCGCTCAGGCCATGGCGAAATCGGTGTAGGCGAAGCGTCCGTCGCGCAGCACCGTTTCGCCTTCGCGCACCTGCAACGGTGCGCGGAACATCGGGCCGTCGTGCACGAGCGTGTGGAACTCGCCGTTCTCGCCGCAGGGATCGCAACCATCGGGCAATTGCGCGATCAACGCAGCATCGAACGCGAGGCCGGCGAAGCGCGCGTCGAGTTGCTCGGTATCGACGCAGCACAGGCGTGCGCGCAAACCGCCGTCGTGCATCTCGCGCGCGAGCCGCGCGGTATCGCGTCCGAACAGCGGCGTGTCGATATTCCAGCCGAGACGCGCGCACAGCGACTCGCGCCACGCGCGCACGTCGGCGAGGAACAGGTCGCCGAACGCGATGGTGTCCATGTCGGGCCAGCGCTCGCGTGCGCGCGAAAGCGCATCGGCGAAGGAGGCTTCGTACGTCGCGTTGTCGCATTGCGCCGGGATGCGCGCTTCGATCAGCGCAAGCCCGGCGGCGTCGGCCTGCGCGTGCAGGATGTCGCGGCGGATGCCCTGCATCGACACGCGGTCGTATTCGTCGGTAATCGTGGTGAGCAGCGCGACGACCTCATCGCCGCGCTGGCGCATGGCGTGGAGCGTCCACGCCGCATCCTTGCCGCCGCTCCACGACAGCAACCGCGGGCTCATGCCGCGGTGACGTCCCTCAGTTCCCATGCGCTGCCGGCCAGCCAGCGCAGGCGCTGGCGGAGGATTTCGCCCCCGATGCGCGTGGTCGCGACGAGGTCGATGTGCAGGTCGTGCTGCGCACCCTGCACGACGGCATCCGGATCGGTTTCGCCCAGCGCGGGATCGACCGCGTCCGGATCGTCCTGCTTCATCTTCCAGCGTTCGAACAGCGACGGCTCGCGCAGGGCGGCCTGCAACTGCTCGGCGAAACCGTCGGGGCTGACCGCGGTGAAAGACAGCGACGAATCGCCGCCGCGCGCGCGCTGCGCGTCGGGAAGGCGGATGTAATAGCGCGTGGCCATCGTGGGTCTCCTGATAGGAGCGTCCAGTTTATGGACGTGAATATCCCCGCGCCGTGATGGATGCGACGGGCGCCGAAGCCGCCCGCCGCGTGCGTCACGCAGTGAACTTCTGCCCTTCGGCCGCGAAGCCCACCACCACCGCGCCCTTGCCGACGTTGACCATGCCGGTCAGGCTCATGACGCTTTCGAACAGCTCGACGTTGTTCGACGCGCAGGCATCGCGCAGGCGTTCGTAGCCGGGCAGCGCGCGCAGGCCTTCGAGTTCGCCGCCGTAGCTCAGGCACATCGTCGGCGTCAGCAGTTCGCCGCGTTCCACGCGCTGGGAGACGTGCTCGAACAGTTTCTGCACCGCCGGCTCGAAGCCCTTGATCTTCGCCGCCGGGCCGGTTTCGCCGCGGTTGGCGTGCAGGATCGGCTTGATGTCCAGCGCGCTGCCGAGCGCCGCGCTCAGGAAACCGACGCTGCGATCGCCCTTGGCGCGCGCGCGATTGCGCAGGTAATAGAGATCCGGCGGCACCATGTAGCCCTGCGTATGCAGCGCGAGGTGCTCCAGCCGTGCGCGGATCTTCGGCGCGCCTTCGCCCGCGGCGCGCAGGCGGATGGCTTCCACCGCCGTCACGCCCTGCGCGGCGAACAGGTTCTGCGTGTCCACCACGCGCAGCGCGAACGGCGTCGCGTTGCCCGCCGCGGCGCGCACGGGCTTGTAGTCGTTGAGGATCGCGAAACTCGCCTGCTGTGCGTTGTCGAAGATCGGACTGCGCGTCTTCGTGATCGTCATGCAGAAGACGTAGTCGTAATCGATCACCAGCCGCTGCAGGAACAGGTCCTGGATCTGCTGGACCGTGTACGGCATGGTCTGCGCCTCGTGGCCGCGTTCGGCGACGTGGGCGTGCAGGAACTCGAGCGTGGCTTGCTCGTCGCGATGATCGGCGAGCACCGCCTCGCCGATGCGGACGGTGATGGGCAGCACGGAGACCTCGTGCTGCTCGAGGTATTGCAAAGGCAGGTCGCAGGCGGAATCGACGACGAGACCGATGCGCATGGTTCCCCTCCCGGAAAGAGCGCTGGCTTTCGAAGTGTGACGGCCAGCATACCTTGTCCGAGACGGATGTCCGTGCGGCGCCGCCGCATGACGCTGCGCGTCAGCGCCGGCGCTGCAGACCCACCGGCAGGCCGCTCACGCGGCGCATTTCCTCGTCCTGCAGCAGCGAGGCATCGTGCATCGCGGCGAGGGCGAAGTCGGTGGCGTCGTACCCCCAGAACAGCTCGTCGCCGATCGACAGCGTCGGCACGCCATAGACGCCCGCGGCGATGGCCGCATCGGTGTTCGCGCGCAAGGCGGCCTTGGTCTGGTCGGCGTCGAGCGCGTCGGCGGGGACGTCCAGCGCGGCCATCAGCGGCACCAGCGCCTCGACGCTGTCGCCCGGGCGGCCGTGGGTCCATATCCAGTCGAAGATCGAATCCACCGCTTCGGGCGTATCGCCGGCGGCGATGCTCAGCCGCAGCGACGCCAGCGGATTGAACGGATGCGCCGGCGGGAAGCGCAGCGTCACGCCTGCCTGCCGCGCCAGCCACAGGACGTGGCGGTAGGTGAATTCGCGCTTGCCGGGGATTTCCGCCGGACCCTTCTGCCCGCGGGCGTCGAGCACCGCTGCGAACACGATCGGCGCCAGCCGCACCGGCGTGCCGGCCGCCTCGCGCTCGCGCAGCAACGGTTTCAGCCGCTGCCACTGCAGGTACGAGAACGGGGAGATGAAGTCGAAGTACCAGGTCAGCGAGGCGTCCATGCAGGCGTCCTCAATGCCACGCGCCGAGGATCAGCCCGTACAGGCAGAACTGGGCGATGTGGTAGCCGGCATCGATCATCCACAGCTTCAGGCTGCGCTGGGCGAAGGCGTAGTTGATGCCGAAGCTCATCGCCACGAAGAACAGGCCGACCACGAAGCCCGCGCCGAAGCCGTCGGCGGCCGTCGCGGTGGGCGGCAGGAAGTTGGCGAACATCACCGCCGCCAGCAGGCTGCACACGAACGCGGTGGCGAAGATGCGCGCGGGATGACGCGGCGCGGTGTCCGGATCGATGCCGGCCTCGCGGCACCAGGCGCGCTTGAACAGCGGCCCGTACCAGAGACCGCCCAGGACGAAGGAAGACACGGCGGCGGCGATCGCCGCGACCCAGTTGAAGTCGACGTGCGGAAGCGGAGGCATGGCGGGCGTCCTGTGCGTGGCGCGCGGGTGTGGCGCGAGGCGGTCAGGATACGGCGTCGCCTTGCCGCCAAGCGAAGCCCCTCTCCCGCTTGCGGGAGAGGGGTTGGGGTGAGGGCGATCAAACGCAGCTGCCCTCACTCCCCCTCATCCGCCCCTTCGGGGCACCTTCTCCCGCAAGCGGGAGAAGGGACCGGCTTTACCTCACCGCCCCGACGCCGGATACGCCCGCGGCAGTCCGCCGTCGGCGGCCGGGGCGGCGGTCTTCAGGTAGCGGTCGCGCAGTTCGGTCTGGCGGCTGCGCATCGGGATCGCGCGGCCGTCCATCCACACCTGCAGGGCGACGGCGTTCACTTCCAGCGGATCGCCGCTCCACAGCACCAGGTCGGCTCGCTTGCCCGGCGCGATGGTGCCGAGCCGGTCGGCGACGCCGAAGGTTTCGGCGGGCACGCGCGTCAGGCCGGCGAGGCCGTCCTCCCACGCCAGGCCATTGGCCACCGCGTTGCCGGCGAGCTGGCGGATCTTGCGCGCGTTGTGCGACGCATCGCCGGCCTGCGTGAAGCCGACCTGCACGCCCGCCGCGCGCAGGCGCGCCGCGTTTTCCATCGTCGAGCCGAGCTTGTCGAAATCCGACGGGAGGTTGCCGAGTGGATTGACGAAGACCGGCACCTTCGCCGACGCGAGCATCGGCGCCACGCGCCACGCTTCGGCGCCGCCGGCGATCGCCACGCGCACGTTGTGGCGTTGCGACCAGCGCAGCAGCTGGCGAATGTCGGCGGCGCGATCCACCTCGACCACCACGCGACCGCCGCCGCCGATGTACTTCGCCAGGGCGGCGCGACCGGCCGGCGTCAGCAGCGCGGCGTTGGCGTCGGGCGAAATGCGTCCGCGCACTTCGTCGATCAGCTGGTCCAGGATCATCCACTGCGCCGCGCGCGAATTGCCCGACAGCCCGGCCGCGTCGCCGCCGATGCGCAGGAACAGCTCGCGCGGGCCGATCGGATCGGCGCTGCCGTCCAGGCGCACGATGCCGCCCTGGCCGGCGACGATCGAACCGCCCGTCGCGGTGCCGGCGCCGAGCAGCGTCCAGCCGATGCCTTCGATGCGTGTGACCGGCACCAGGATCGAGTCCGGGTTGTAGGCCAGCGTCACGTCGAACTCCGGCCGCACCGTCATCTGCTTGGTGTCGGCGCCCAGCGCGAGCGTGTTGTCGACGGTGTCCTTCTCGCCGGAGACTTCCTCCAGGCCGATCTCGGTGATGCCGCCGAACAGCGTCGGCGTCACCGAGCGGCCCTGTGCGTCGACCACCTGCGCGCCCGCCGGTGCGGACAGCCCGGTGCCGACGGCGCGGACCGTGCCGCCGGAGACGAGGACGTCGGCGTTCTTCAGCGTGCCCTGCGCGCCGGCCGTGTGCACGGTGGCGTTGCGGATCAGCAGCTCCTGCGCGCCAGCGCCCATCGAGGCCAGCAGCAGGCCGATGAAGAGGAAACTGCGCGTGGGCGAATACCACCGCGACCAGCCCGCGTCGCGTTCGCAGCACGCCAGTTCGAAGGTGTCGACCGGGTGGTTGTGCCGAGACCGACGGAACTCGATGAAGCGCCTCATTCCACACCTCCTGCGCTCGTGCCGGCGGCTGCGCCCTGTCCGAGCATGAAATCCGAGACCGGCTGGCGCGAGCGGTCGTTGCGATCGAACACGCGCGCACCATCGATGTACACCTGTTCGGCGTGCGCGTAGACGCTGAAGGGGCTGCCGTTCCACACCACGACGTCGCCCATCTTGCCGGGCTCCAGCGTGCCGGTTTCCGCGTCGATGCCCAGCGCCTTGGCGGCGTTCTGCGTCATCCAGCGGATCGCGCGCTCGGGCGGGATGTCCATGCCGGCGAGCTTCGCGTGCGCCATCACCTTGGCCGCTTCCTGGTTGAGGCGCTGGATGCCTTCCTCCGAATCCGAATGCACGATCGCGCAGCTGTTGGGCGGGCGATCGACCAGCGCGATGTTTTCCTGGATGCCGTCGAAGGCTTCCATCTTGAAGCCCCACCAGTCGGCCCACAGCGCGCCGCAGACGTTCTCGGCGGCGAGGCGGTCGGCCAGCTTGTAGGCCTCCACGCCGTGGTGGAACGCGGCGACCTTGAAGCCGAATTCCTTCGCCAGGTCGAGCATCACCGCCATCTCGTCGGCGCGGTAGCAGTGGATGTGCACGCGGATGTCGCCGTTGATCGCGCCGGCCAGCGTGTCGAGCTTCAGGTCGCGCTTGCCGCCGGTGTCCTTGTCGCTCTCGCCGGCGTCGTTGGCCGACTGCCACCAGCGGCGCTTCTTCTCCGGCTCGTCCTTCTTCTTGCCGCCGTTCTTGGTGAGGTATTCGCTGGCGTCGATGAACGCGGCGCGGTAGCCGGCGACGTTGCCCATGCGCGTGGCCGGGCCGCTCTTGCCGCCGTAGACGCGCTTGGGGTTCTCGCCGCAGGCCATCTTCAGGCCCCACGGCGCGCCCGGGAATTTCATGCCCTGGTAGGTCGTGGCCGCGACGTTCTTGAGCGTCACGCCGCGGCCGCCGATCAGGTTCGCGCTGCCGGGCAGCACCTGCAGCGACGTGATGCCGCCGGCCAGCGCGGTGGCGAAGCCCGGATCCTGCGGCCACACCGAATGCTCGGCCCACACGTTCGGGGTCACCGGCGCGGTCATCTCGTTGCCGTCGCTGTGCGCGCTCACGCCGGGGCTCGGGTAGACGCCCAGGTGCGAGTGCACGTCGATCAGGCCCGGCGTCACCCACTTGCCGGTGCCGTCCACGCGGGTCGCGCCGGCTGGCGCCTGCAGGCCGTTGCCGACCGCGACTACCTTGCCGTCCTGCAGCAGGACATCGGCGCCGTCCAGCCGCTGGCCGGTGCCGGTGAGCACGGTCGCGCCGGAGATCAGCACCGGCGCGGCGGCGATGCGCTGGTAGGTGCTGGGATAGGGGTCTTCGGTGAAGCGGGAGCGGGATTTGGCCGACGAGCCGGCCTGCGGGTTGCCTGGCGAATCCGGCGGCGCGGCGTGCGCGGCGCCGATCGCCAGCGCCGCGAGCAACGCGGCGGCGAGAGGTCGATGCATGGAGGTCCCCGGGTGAGTACGGCTCACAACGCCCCACCGTAGCCGCGCCGGCGCGGCGATGCCAACCCTGACGATGGTCATGGACGGCGTGACACAATGCCCGATTAGGCGCATCGGACTGGATGCGTACTGCAGCACACACAACTACAAGAGGAGCCATCCCCCATGAAAGACAAGGAACAGATCGTCGACAACTGGCTGCCGCGCTACACGGGCGTGCCGCTGGACCAGTTCGGCGAACACGTGCTGCTGACCAACTTCGGCGGTTACGTGAACATCTTCTCGCGCATGACCGGCGCGCCGGTGGTCGGCATGGACCGCCCGATGCCCAGCTGCACGCACGACGGCATCACCATGATCAACTTCGGCATGGGCAGCCCGAATGCCGCGACGATCATGGACCTGCTCAGCGCCATCTCGCCCAAGGCCGTGCTGTTCCTGGGCAAGTGCGGCGGCCTGAAGCGGAAGAACCAGCTGGGCGACCTCATCCTGCCGATCGCGGCGATCCGCGGCGAAGGCACCAGCGACGACTACCTGCCCCCGCAGGTGCCCGCGCTGCCGGCCTTCGCGCTGCAGCGCGCGGTGTCGACGATGATCCGCGACCTCGCGCTCGACTACTGGACCGGCACCGTCTACACGACCAACCGTCGCGTCTGGGAACACGACGAGGCCTTCAAGGAACGCCTTCGTGCGATGCGCTGCATGGCCATCGACATGGAAACGGCGACGATCTTCGCCGCCGGCTTCGCGAACCGCATTCCCTGCGGCGCGCTGCTGCTGGTGTCGGACCAGCCGATGATCCCGGAAGGCGTGAAGACCGAAGCGTCGGATGCGCGCGTATCGGCGGACTACGTCGACAACCACATCAACGTCGGCATCGAAGCGTTGAAGCTGATCCGTCGAAACGGAAAGTCGGTGCGCCACCTCCGCTTCGACGAGTGACGAACCCGTACGGGCACCGCAACGAACGAAGGCCGGCAATCGCCGGCCTTCGTGTTTTCGTGCACGTGCGAACAACCGCGTCAGTCGCAGACCATCTGCCACTCGTAGGTCTGCGTGTCTTCATCGAATACCTGCTGCGCCGTGCACGCCGGCGGCGGGGCCTGCGACGCATCCGAAGTGTCCAGCGCCGTGGCGAACGATTGCGTCGCCAGCGAATTGGCGCCGCACAGTTTCGCGATGGGCGGCGCGGGTGCGCCCGAAGGCTGGCAGTAGACACGCGCAGGCGTGCAGACCAGGAAGCAGTCGTACTGCGCGAAGGCGAAACCGGGAACGAACAGGCCCGCCAGCAGGATGGCGGCGAGGAGCATCTGTTTCATGGGATTTCCCTCAGGGAAACGGTAGCGGGGCGGTGTGCTTGCGGGAATCGGACCAGGGGGACGGTCCATCCGAGCGTAACCAAGGGCCCGTTCGCTCGGCACGAAGACCGTCCGTTCAGTCTTGTGGAGATCGTGTCAAGGCGCCGTGGAGGCCTCTAAGAGGGCCTCGCGCACGCCTCTCCAAGGCTCGCCACAGGTCGCAGTGCATGCGACCTCCCGCAGGCACACTGTCCTCCGTGGAAAGGAGCGTGCCGGGGAGGCCCAAAATGGAGAAGTTGCTGTATCTGGCGCTGGGCGCCGTTCTGACCTGGGGGTTCTATTTCCTCCAGCGCCGCGTCGAACGACGCAGCGCGGTGGAGGCGATCGAACGCAACCAGAAACTGCTCGACCTCAAGCAGGGGCTCGACGAATCCAACACCAATCTCGACGACCTGCGTCGCCTCGAACACCGGCTGATCGGCAAGGCCGAAACGGCGGCGCGCATCGCCGACAACTACTTCACCAAGGCCGAGGAAGTCGCGCGACAGAGCGACGATTCGGCCGTCACGCAGCGCGACATGAACCAGCAGGCACTCGAGGAATTCCACAGCGCCGATGCGCGGTTGACGACGGTGGTCGCGCACCTGCGTCGCCAGCTCGACGAGGAAACGCTCGCCGTCTTCGACGACGCGCACCGCAGCTGGCTGCAGTTCCGCGAGCGCTACGCGCGCTTCGTTTCGCAGTCCTACGCCGGCGGCGCGATCCGCCCGCTGATCCACGCCGTGACGCTGGAAAGCATCACGCAGCTGTGGACGGAGGAACTGGAGACGCAGCTGGGCGATGAGTCGTTGTGAATGCGGTCGCTGATCCAGGCTCCTCTCCCGCATGCGGGAGAGATGGGGTGAGGGCGCGACGCGCGAACACCCGATCACCAGAACGCATGCATTAGCCTTCGGCTTTAGCCCTCTATCCCGCGCCCATGCACACCACTCCGCAGGACCTCCTCACCTTCTGGCACCAGGCCGGCTACGAACGCTGGTTCGCGCGCGACGACGCGTTCGACGCGCGCTGTGGCGATTTCCTCGATGCGCACTTCACCGCGGCGCGACGCGAGCTCGAACACTGGATGGAGACCGCCGACGGCGCGCTTGCGCTGTGCCTGCTGCTCGACCAGATTCCGCGCAACGCCTTCCGCGGCAGCGGCCACGCGTTCGCGACCGACCCGCTCGCGCGCCATTACGCGGCACGCGCGATCGATCGCGGCGACGACCTCGCGGTCGACGCGGCGCTGCGTCCGTTCTTCTACATGCCGTTCGAACATTCCGAGTCGATGGAAGACCAGGAGCGCTCGATCGCGCTGGCCTCGACGCTGGGCGGCGATGCCGGCAGGGGCTATCTGGAATACGCGATCAAGCATCGCGACGTGATCGCGCGCTTCGGCCGCTTCCCGCATCGCAACGCGATCCTGGGTCGCGAAACGACCGCCGAGGAACAGGCCTATCTCGACGCCGGTGGCGGCTTCTGAGGCAAAGAAAAACGCCGTAGCCGGGGACGCGAGGTCCGGGGAGCGGCTACGGCGTTCGGGAAACGTGCGCGGCAAGCGCCGCAGGCCTGAGGCTAAGCGTTGCGGCCGGCACGTTGCGGTTCCACGCGGCGAAGCGTGGCGGGGATGCGGTGAGGCGAGCGGTGTCGTGCAGAAGAAGCGCCGTCATCCCCGCGTTCGCGGGAACGACGGTGATGGTGTTCACCGGCGCGGGAGTGCCCGCGGGTTACGGGCCTGGGTCCCGGCTTTCGCCGGGATGACGGCTTCGGACACGCTCCTGCAATCCCGAATCCCGAATCCCGAATCCCGAATCCCGAATCCCGAATCCCGAATCAGTACTTCGGGATCGCCGCGTCGAAGTCCGCCCACGCGTCGATGCCGCCGACGACGTTGTAGACCTCGCGGAAACCCAGGCCGCGGAAGTGTTCCGCCGCCTGCTGGCTGCGGCCGCCGTGATGGCACAGGAAGGCGAGCGGCGTGTCCTTCGGCAGCGCCTGCAGGGGCTCGATGCCGCCGTCGAGCGTGTCGAAGGCGACCGGCGCGGCGGCCAGCGAGCGCTCGTCGGCCGGTCGCACGTCCACCAGGCGCAGCGCACCGGCGCGAACGCGCGCGTCGGCCTCGTGCGGCGACAGCGTCCGCACCGGCGGTGCGGCGAGCGGATGCGTCACGGCCAGGCCGCGGCCGCGCTCGTCGTCGACCCAGTCGATGCTGATGCCGTCGGCGCGACGAACCTGCAGCGCGTCGGTCTGCAGGCGCACGCCTTCGATCTCGATCGCCACCGCGTTCGCGTCGATCGGCGCCAGCTGCAGGCGCACGTTATGGCGCGCGTCGATGTCGATCTGTACGGCATACCCGCCGCCGGCGTTGTCGATGGCGCTGCGCAGCATGTCGAGCGCTTCGGGCGTGATGGTGAACTCCGGCGGACGGCGGTCCGGCGGCGGCAGGCCGAGCGCGGTGTGCAGCTCGCCGCTGCCGGCCATCTGCTCGACGATGTCGCTGCCGCCGACGAGCTCGCCGTCGATGTACAGCTGCGGGATCGTCGGCCAGTTGCCGTACTGCTTGATGCCTTCGCGGATGTCGGCGTCGGCCAGCACGTTCACGTGCGCGTAGCCGTCCGGCAGCAGCGCGTTGAGCACTCCGACGGCCTTGGCCGAGAACCCGCACTGCGGCGCTTCGGGCGCGCCCTTCATGAACAGGACGACGCGGTTGGACTGCAGCAGGGTTTCGATGCGCGAACGCAGCGCGGGGTCGAGCGACATGGGCGGACTACCGGGTGGGAATGGGGTGCATGTGGGGGCGGGGAAGGGGTTTGGCAACCCGGCGTCGCCTTTGACCGTCATCGCGGCGAAAGCCGGGGCCCAGGCCTGCAGCCTCCCTGCGCTGAGGGCTCGGCGAACCACCATGCTCGTCATTCCAGCGAAAGCTGGAATCCATTCTGGTCTCCGAAGCCGATGTGGTTCGCGCTGGATCCAAGCAACACCCCCTGCGCGGTAACGCAATGATTGGTCGCCGCTCCCGCTTCGTTGCCCCTCACCCCAACCCCTCTCCCGCAGGGAGAGGGGCTCAGACGCCCAGCCCCTTGCCGTCGCGGCGATATTCCAGTCTTTGCGTACCATCCCCTCATGCCCACGCCCCTCCACCAGCCGCCCCGCCACCCGCACGCATGGGCCTGGATCTTCGGACTCTCGCAAGCCGCCGTCGTGGCGATCTGGTGGCTCTGGGGCTGGAAGGCCGGCCTGCCCGCGCTGCTGGTCACGCACGGCGCGCTCGTCTGGGCCACGCTGCGCCCGCAATCCCGCCTCCTCAGCCCGGTGTTGAGCCGGTTGCCGACGAACGAGCGCGTCGTCTGGCTGACCATCGACGACGGCCCGTCCGACGACACCCGCGCGGTGCTCGACCTGCTCGACCAGCACGATGCGAAGGCCACGCTCTTCCTCGTCGGCGAGCGCGCGCAGGCGCGGCCGGAGCTGGTCGCCGAGATCGTCCGCCGCGGCCACGGCATCGGGCAGCACAGCCACACGCATCCGCAGGCGTGGTTCTGGGCGCTGCCGCCGCGGGCGATGCGCCAACAGATCGACGAGGCGCAGGCGGCCCTCACCTTTCTCACGGGCGCGCGACCGCGCTGGTTCCGCGCGGTGGTGGGCATGTCGAATCCGTTCGTCGCCGCATCGCTGAAACGTCACGACCTCGCGCGTGTGGCGTGGTCGGCGCGGGGTTACGACGCCGTGCTGCGCGATCCGGCCGGTGTGGTGGCGCGCATCGAACGCGACCTTGCGCCCGGTGCGATCGTGCTGCTGCACGAAGGCGCGGCGCATGGGCGCAACGTGGAAACGCTGGCGACGCTGCTGGTGCGATTGAAGGCGCTCGGGTTCGGGACGGTCTTGCCGGAGGAACTGGAACCGGCTCCTGCAACCCGAGGCGGCGAACCGCTTAATCGCGCGATGCCACGATCCGGAAATTGTTGAACGGCGTGTTCCCGCGCAGCGACACGAATTCCGAACGCAGGCCGGCGGCATCGAAGCGCGCGCGAAGCATTTCCGCGTCCGGATAGTGGATCGGCGCGGCGTTCATCCAGCCGACGACCTTGGCGAACACGTCCACCGCGCGGGTGACCTGCGCGCGATGGCTGCCGTCCGCCAGCCCCGTGCGGATGACCAGCTTCGCGCCCGGTTCGAGCATGCCGATGCAGGTGTCGATGGCGCGCATCTGGGCGTCTTCGGGCACGAACTGCATCACGTCGAGCAGCGCCACGCTGCCGCGATGCGCGGGCAACTGCGCGCCGAGGTCCGCCGTGCCGAATTCCACGCCGTCGAGCCCGCAACGCGCCGCGGCGCGGCGGCCGCGTTCGACCTTGCTCGCATCGTTGTCGACCCCGCGATACGGCATCGTCTGCCCGTCGGCACGCAGCGCATGCGCGAGCAGGCCGAGCCCGCAACCGATGTCGAGCAGCGGCGCGCGCGTGCCGCGAAGCACGTCGCACACGCCGGGATACAGCGGATCGGTGCCGAGCTTGGTGCGCGCGTAGTAGTAGTCGTACCGGATGTACCAGCGCGGCAGGAACGCACGCGCGATGTCGTCCGCGCGCTGTGGCGGAAGCGGGCGGACCATCAGGCCGTCTGCGTTCACGTGGGTTCCTTCAGCGTTGCAGTAGCGAACGCGCGGCCGGCAGCGCCAGCGCGGTCCACAGCGTGTACATCGCGGCAGACGGATGCAGCCCGTCGTCGGCGAGCATCTCCGGCTCGGCGCCGCGTTCGCGCGAGATCGGCGTGATGTCGACGTACGCGACCTCATGCGCCTCGCACACCACCTGCGCGGCGGCGTTGTAGGCGTCGAGCTCGGTGGCGACCTGTTCCGGCGTCGCCTGGGTCGTCTTCACGAACGGCGTCACGCCCCAGTCTGGAATCGACAGCACGAGAACGCGGTCTGCGCGACCGCGCGCGTAGCGGATCGCGCGCTGCAGCAGCGTTTCGAACTCGCCGCGGAAGTCGATCGCGCTGCGCCCGCGGTACTGGTTGTTCACGCCGATCAGCAGCGTGACGAAATCCCATTCGCCCAGCGGTTCGGCGCCGTCGATACCCCACGCGAGCTCGTCGGTGGTCCAGCCGGTGGTCGCGATGATGCGCGGATCGGCCAGCGCGATGCCCTCTTCGCGCAGCGCCTTGGCCAGCTGCACCGGCCAGCGGCCGCTTTCGGGCACGCCTTCGCCGATGGTGTAACTGTCGCCCAGGGCGAGGAAGGACAGCGCGGTGGCGGGCGCGTTCGCCATCAGGCCACCGCGACCTGCGCGTCGGCATCGGCCTGCGCGTAGCGGTCGAGCAGGCGTTCAACGCGGCGGAACACTTCGCGCAGGTCGTCCGGCTGCGGCAGCAATGTCACGCGGAAATGGTTGCGGTACGGCACGTTGAAACTCGAACCCGGCACGACGAGGACGTCTTCGGTTTCCAGCAGTTCCAGCGCGAAACGGTGATCGTCGAAGCCCTGCGCCGCCGCGCCGGTCACCGCCGGGAACGCATACAGCGCGCCGGCCGGCGCGACGAGTTCGAGGTGGCGGCTCTGCTCGATGCTCTCGATGACCGCGCGGCGCGCCTCGAACAGGCGACCACCTGGCGCGCACAGCGGCGCGATGGTGTCTTCGCCGTGCAGCGCCGCTTCGATGGCGAACTGTCCCGGCACGTTGGCGCACAGGCGCAGCGCACCGAGCAGGTCCATCGCGTGGTGCAGGTTGCCGCTGGCGACCGGGTCGCCCGACAGCACCGCCCAGCCCACGCGCCAGCCGCAGGCGCGATGCACCTTGCTCAGGCCGCCGAAGGACAGGCACGGCAGGTCGCCGGCGATCGGCGCGATCGGCTCGAACTTCGCATCGCCGTAAAGGATCGAGTCGTAGATCTCGTCGCACATCAGCAGCAGCTTGTGGCGCTGCGCGATCGCGACGATCTGCTCCAGCAGCTCGCGCGGATACGCGGCACCGGTCGGATTGTTCGGGTTGATCAGCACGATGGCGCGCGTGCGGCTGGACACCAGCGACGCGATTTCGTCCGGATCGGGCAGGAAGCCGTTTTCCGGCAGGCAGCGGTAATAGACCGGGCGCCCGTCGTTGAGGATGGTCGCGGCCGACCACAGCGGATAGTCGGGCGAGGGCAGCAGGACTTCGTCGCCCGGATTGAGCAGTGCGCGCAGCGACAGGTCGATCAGCTCGCTCACGCCGTTGCCGACGAACACGCGCTCCGGGCTCGCGTTCGGCGTGCCGCGCTGCTTGTGGAACGCGGCGATGGCCTCGCGCGCCTGCGGCAGGCCCTGCTGGTGCGTGTAGGGGTCGGTATCGCTGATGCGGTCGGCGATCGCGCGCTGCAGGTGCTCCGGCGCGCGGAAACCGAACGCGCCCGGGTTGCCGATGTTGAGCTTGATCAGCTTGCGCCCCTGGCCCTCCAGCTCGCGGGCTCGCCGTGCCAGTTCACCGCGGATCTCGTAACGGACTTCGGACAGGCGTTCGCGGGTCTTCACGGGGGGCAGGGACATTGCAGCGGCAGGAAAGGGATTCGGAGGGCCAGACTAGCCCAAACCGGGCGCGAGAACAGCGAAACGCGCCATTTCGGAGGCGATCTCCTTCGAAACTTCCAACGCGATTCGCACAAGCGTGCGTCCGCGCGCCCACCGTCGCGCGCGGCGCACTAGAATCCCGGGCCATGGCCCCAACCTTCCGACGCGCTTGATGTCCTCTTTCGACGCCCTCCAGGCGATCGGCTGGCCGCTGTCCGCGGACGCGCCGGCGCCGGAGGGCGCATCAGGCCCCGAGGCCCAGTGGCGCGAGCTGATGGCCGCCCATCCACAGGCCCGACCGGCGCGCGTGGTCGAGCAGCATCGCAGCGGCTACATCGTCGCCGACGGCCCCGACACCGGTTTCCCGGTCGAATCGCTGCCCGAATGGCAGCGGCCGCCGGGCTACCGCAAGGGCACGGTCACCATCGACCAGCGCCCGGGCGTGGGCGACTGGCTCCTGATCGAAGGCAAGAAGGCCGTCGCATTGCTGCCGCGGCGGACCACGATCAAGCGCGGCGCGGCGGGCGAGCACTACCAGCAGCAGCTCATCGCGGCGAACGTCGACACCGTTTTCGTCGTGTGCGGGCTGGACGCGGACTTCAACCCGCGCCGCATCGAGCGCTACCTGCTGCTGGTCCGCGGCGGCGGCGTGGAGCCGGTGGTCGTGCTGACCAAGGCCGACCAGGCGGAGGCGGCCGACGCGGACGAGGCGATGTCCACCCTCGTCGAACTGGCCGCGCAGGGCGTCGCCGTGCGCGCGGTCAACGCGAAGGATCCCGCCAGCGTCGCGACGCTCAACGAATGGCTCGGCCCGGGCCGCACGGCGGTGCTGGTCGGCAGCTCCGGCGCCGGCAAATCCACGCTGACCAACACGCTGCTGGGCATCGAGAAGATGAAGACCGGCGAGGTCCGCGAACACGATTCGCGCGGCCGCCACACCACCACGCACCGCGCGCTGATCCCGTTGCCCTCGGGCGCCTGCCTGATCGACACGCCCGGCATGCGCGAGCTCAAGCCGACCGGCGAGGAAGACGTCGCCGAGAATTTCAGCGACATCGAAGCGCTCGCCGAGCAGTGCCGCTTCCGCGACTGCAAGCACGCCAAGGAGCCCGGTTGCGCGGTGCGCGCGGCGATCGAAGCAGGAAAGCTCGATCCCCAGCGCTTCGCCAACTACCTCAAGCTCAGCGATGAAGTGGCCGGCGCCGCGAACAAGCTCGCGAACCGCCGCGCGCAGAAGGCCGACGAGAAAGTGCAGGGCAAGGCGCTGAACAAGCGGCTGGACGAGAAGTATGGGCGGCACTGACCGCGCGCTCTGCTGCAGCTTTGCTCCGTCCCCCTGCACGCAGGGGGAGGAGTAGGAAGCGATGGACAACGTCTCCCCCGACATCGGCCACCACGCCGCGCTCGACGCGCGCATGGTCGACGCCGTGAGGGACATCCGCCTGCTCGCCCTGGTGAGCTGGCCCGCCGGGCAGGAAGTGAACTTCCTCGCCGATTACGCCCGCGGCGTCGTCAGACTGCCGCAGCCCGAATACCCGAAGCTCGACTTCAGCCACGCGCGCGCCGAACTGGACGCGATCGCCAGTGCCGCCGATCCCTCGCATCCGCTCGGCATCTACCTGATGGAGTCGGCGCGCAGCTGGTCGATCGCCGCCTCGCTGTGCGAGAGCGTCGGCACGACGACGGTCGGCGATCTCTCGATCCAGCTGTTCGGCCGCCCCGACCAGTGCCTGCCCGGGGACGGCCCGACCACGCGCGATGCGGCGCGGCATTTCATCTCCATCGCCGACGAACTCGACCACGAGCTGATGGCGCCGGCCGAGCACGTCACCATCTCCGCCACCGCGCTTCAGTTGCAGCTGCAGCGCGAGCTGGACGACTACTTCGATGGCCGCGTGATCGACGTGGTGCTCGATCCGGACCTGATCGCCAAGGCCGCCGCTGGCGCCACGCGTATCCGCCTGCGTTTCGGTGCCGCCTTCAGCGATTACGACCGCCACCAGCTGCTGCAGCACGAGGCGTTCGTGCATTCGCTCACCGCGCTCAACGGCCGCGAGCAGCCGCTGATTCCGAGCCTGGCGCTGTCCTCGCCGCGCGTCACCGCCACGCAGGAAGGCCTGGCGACGTTCGCCGAACAGATCACCGGCAGCATCGACATCGGCCGCATGAAGCGCATCAGCCTGCGCATCGAGGCGGTGGCGATGGCGCTCAACGGCGCCGATTTCATCGAGGTTTTCCGCTTCTTCCTCGATTCCGGGCAGAAGCCGGAGGACAGCTTCGCCTCGGCGCAGCGCGTGTTCCGCGGCGTGCCGACCACCGGGGGCACCGCGTTCACGAAGGATGTCGTCTACCTGCGCGGCCTGCTGGGCGTGCACACGTTCTTCCGCTGGGCGCTGCGCGAACGCAAGCTGCAACTGTGCCGCTGGCTGTTCGCCGGCAAGATGACACTGGCCGACGTGCAGCGCTTCGAGCCGCTGTTCGCCAGCGGCGTGCTCAAGCCCGCCCGCTGGCTGCCGCACTGGGTAGCGCGTGCGAACGGCCTCGCCGGCATGCTCGCGTTCTCGCTGTTCGCCAACCGGATTCGCCTCGACAAGATCGTCGCCGACGGCCACGTGCCGGATCTGTAGCGCTACTTGGCGGGCGAGAGCGTGCCGTCCTTCGCGATCACGTAATCGGCCGGCGCGTCGGACGCGACCAGCTGGACGCGATCGCCGATCGGCACGCCGCGGTACTGCGGAATGTCGTGGGTGAGCCGCAGGTAGATCCAGTGCTGGCCGACATCGGCGGCACGGATGCGCACGGGGTACGCGGACGCATCCTCCAGCACGTTCGCCACGGCCGGCGAGAAGCGCGACTGGATGGTGCCGACCTCGTGCATGCGGCGCATGACGTTCACGCCGTGCCAGACGCTCAGCACCGCGCAGAGCACCAGCACGATGCGACCGCCACGACCGACCCGCGACCACGCCGCGGCGCCGAGGCCCGCGACGACCGCGGCGAAGCCGTAGCCGTACTGGTTCGCCGACTCGGCCAGCACGAGCACCGGCCCGAGCGCGGCCCCGCCCACGAGCAGGAACGCGCACAGCCAGCGCGCGCCGGCGCGCCAGAAGGTCCAGGCCAGCGCCAGCCACAACACCGCGGCCACAAGCACGCGCGGCTCGGTGGCCGAGCCCGGAAGCAGCCCGGTGATGGCCGCACGCGTGGCGAGCGGCGGAAACAGCTGGTATTCGAGCCAGCGCAGCGGGATGAGCGCGAAACTCCACTCGTAGTTCGCCGCTTCGCGTGGCGAAAACAGGATCACGTTGAGGCGGAGCGCGAGGTAGATCGCAGTCGGGATGGATGCCCCGATCGTCGCCGAGCCCCACCCGCGTCCGCGTCCGAGGAACAGCCAACCCAGCGCCGCGAGCGCGGGAATGACGATCGCCGATTCCTTCGAAAGCAGCCCGATGGCAGTGAGGATCGCCGCCGCCGCGACGACCTGCCACGGGCGCCGGTCCGCGGTGGCGAACAGGCCGACGATCAGCGCGCAGCTCACCCAGATCAGGTCGGCGAGCGTGCCAGCCCACCCGTGCGTCTGCACCGCGAAGGCGCTCATCGCGAACGCGATGGCGCCCACGGCCGCGGCCTTCGCGCCGACGCCCAGGCGAATCATCAGGCGCGCGAGCATCACGGCATTGAGGCCGCCCCAGACCACCATCACGCCATGGAACAGCGGCGGGCGGTCGAACATCAGCGACGACATCCCGACCCACAGGCTGAACGTGACCGGCCGGTACTGGAACGCATCCACCTGCGCCCACAGCGAGCGGATCGACACGCCCTGGTCGGCGAAGGCGGCCCATTGCAGCTCGTCGTGGCTGTAGTAACCGGGGTTGAGGATCAGCGGCAGCTGCATCGCCACGATGGCGGCGAGCAGCGCCCAGCCGGTCCAAGCCCCCGTACGATCCATCGTGCCCATCGTGTTCTTCCGCCGCGAAAGGCACGCATTCTGCGCACCGGCGCACACCCGCGCCATACCGTGGCGTCCGCCCGCCACCGGGGAAGCGGCTAGAATCACCGGCCCGCCCGTGGTTTTCGCCCTGATGTCCGAACAATCGTCGTCCAACGAGCTCAAGCAGGCCGCGCTCGACTACCACCGCCTCAGCCCGCCCGGGAAGATCAAGGTCACCGCGACCAAGCCGATGGTGACCCAGCGCGACCTCGCCCTGGCGTACTCGCCCGGCGTGGCCTTCGCCTGCGAGGCGATCGTGGAGGACCCCAACCGCGCCAGCGAACTCACCGCGCGCGGCAACCTGGTGGCGGTGATCAGCAACGGCACGGCCGTGCTGGGCCTGGGCGACATCGGCCCGCTCGCCGGCAAGCCGGTGATGGAAGGCAAGGGCGTGCTGTTCCAGAAGTTCGCCGGCATCGACGTGTTCGACATCGAGATCGACGAGCGCGATCCGGACAAGCTGGTCGACATCATCGCCTCGCTCGAACCGACCTTCGGCGGCATCAACCTGGAAGACATCAAGGCACCGGAGTGCTTCATCGTCGAGCGCAAGCTGCGCGAGCGGATGAAGATCCCGGTGTTCCACGACGACCAGCACGGCACGGCGATCATCGTCGGCGCCGCGGTGCTCAACGCGCTGGAAGTGGTCGGCAAGAAGATCGAGGACGTGAAGCTCGCCACCACCGGCGCCGGCGCGGCGGGCATCGCGTGCCTGGACATGCTGGTGGCGCTGGGCCTTAAGAAGGAGAACATCATCGCGTTCGACCGCGATGGCGTGATCTACCGCGGCCGCGAACACCTGGATCCCGACAAGGCGCGCTACGCCAGCGACACCACCGCGCGCTCGCTGGCGGAAATCGTCAGCGGCGCCGACGTGTTCCTGGGCCTGTCCGCCGGCGGCATCCTCAAGCCGGAAATGGTCGCCACGATGGCCGACCGCCCTGTGATCCTGGCGCTGGCCAATCCGTATCCGGAAATCCTCCCGGAAGACGCGAAGGCCGTGCGTCCGGACTGCATCATCGCGACGGGCCGTTCGGACTACCCGAACCAGGTCAACAACGCGCTGTGCTTCCCGTACATCTTCCGCGGCGCGCTGGACGTGGGCGCCACGGGCATCAACGAGGCGATGAAGCTCGCCTGCGTGCGCGCCATCGCGCAGCTGGCGCGCGAGGAATCGGCCGACCTCGGCGCGGCCTACGGCGGCGAAGCCCCGGAGTTCGGCGCCGAATACCTGATCCCGCGTCCGTTCGATCCGCGCCTGCTGGTGAAGCTCGCCCCCGCCGTGGCCCGCGCCGCGATGGAATCGGGCGTCGCCACGCGTCCCATCGAGGACATGCGCGCGTACGAGGAAAAGCTCGGCACGTTCATCTACCGCACGGGCCTGGTGATGAAGCCCGTGTACGACCGTGCGCGCAGCGACCTCAAGCGCGTCGTCTACGCCGAAGGCGAAGAGGAAACCGTGCTGCGCGCCGTGCAGACGGTGATCGACGAGAAGCTCGCGTGGCCGATCCTCATCGGCCGCCCGGACGTCATCGACACGCGCATCAAGCGCCTGGGCCTGCGCATGCGCGTGGGCGTCGATTTCGAACTGACCAACATCAACGACGACCCGCGCTTCAACGACTACTGGCAGCAGTACCACGCGCTGACCGAGCGCCGTGGCGTGTCGCCGGCGGCGGCGAAGAACCTGCTGCGTTCGCGTCCGACGCTCATCGCCGCGCTGATGGTCGAGCGCGGCGAAGCCGACGCGATGATCTGCGGCCTGGTCGGTCGCTTCCACAAGAAGCTCGGTTACCTGCGCAGCGTGTTCGATTTCGACCCGGGCGTGACCGGTACGTCGGCGATGACCGGCGTCATCAACGACCAGGGCGTGTGGTTCTTCCTCGACACGCACGTGCAGTGCGATCCGACCGCCGAGCAGATCGCCGAGGCGACGTTGCAGGCGTCGTTCCGCCTGAAGCTGTTCGGCATCGAGCCGAAGGTCGCGCTGCTGTCGCACAGCAACTACGGCAGCCACGACAACCCGTCGGCGGCGAAGATGCGCCGCGTGTTCCAGCTCATCAAGCAGCGGTATCCGAAGCTCGAAGTCGACGGCGAGATGCAGGCCGACACCGCGTGGGACGAGGAGCTGCGCCACCGCATCTTCCCGAACACGCTGCTGAAGGGCCGCGCGAACCTGTTCGTGATGCCCAACCTCGACGCCGCGAACATCACCTACAACATGGTGCGCGTGATGACCGAAGGCGTGGCGATCGGCCCGATCCTGATGGGCCTGGACAAGCCGGCGCACATCCTGACGCCGGCCTCGACCCCGCGCCGCGTGGTGAACATGACGGCGATCGCGGCGGTCGACGCGCAGATCCGCGCGTCGCTTTCATCGCAGTAACTTCGGCGATTCCTGGTCCTCTCCCTTCGCGGGAGAGGGCAAAAGCACCGTCATCCCGGCGAAAGCCGAGACCCAGGCCCGTAACGCACGGGCAGTGGATACACGCAACACAACATCACGAGTGCGGTGGCGGAACGCGCACCTGATGACGGTGCGCGCTCGCAATATCACGCCCCCAGCAACCCTCCACCCATCTTCCCCGGCAGCGAGTTGTCGTCGCCGTCGTCCTGGTCGTCGTCCGCGTCCGGATCGCGCTCGGCGTCCGCATCGGCATCGAGCTCGCCGACTTCCGGATTCATGCCGCCGTTCGGAACGCCTTCCACGCGCGTCAGGCCTTCCTCTTCCGAGGAGGCTTCCTCCAGTTCCGTCGGACGACGGCCGAGTTCGTCGCGCTCGGGCTGGCGGCCGACGCCGCTGCGCGTGTCGCCCTTGTGCTTGTCGGTGAGCTGCTTCATCCCGCGTTCCTCGATGGAAGACGTGCTCAGGCTAGGGCGCCAAGCGTGAGGCGACGGTAGATGGCGCGTGCACGAATCGTGCGTTTCGCGCTACGGCTTGGCGCGCTTCACGGGCTTCTTCTTCTGCTTCGCCTGCTGCGCACGCACGCGCTCCACCTCGGCCGGCAACGCGCGCTGCAGCATCGCGAGCACCTCCGCCGTCGCATCGTTGTCGATGGGTTTGCCCGCCGGCGTCCGTGCGGTGACGCGCGTGCGGATGACGTTGCCCGTTTCGGCGGCGGTCATCGCCTTGGTCAGCACGAGGAACTCCACGCCGCGATAACGCAGCGAGTAGAGGTCGAGCATCTGCGCGCGCCCCAGATACTCCACGCCGCGCGCATTCACGACGATCTGTCCGACCGCGTTCCACACGTCGAGCTTGTCGGCGGCGAGCGTGAACTCGCCGCGCGTGACAGTGACGATCGGAACAGGCTGCTCGCGCGCTTCCTCCTTCGAAGGCACCGCCACAGGCTCCGGCGTCGTACCGCACGCCGCGAGCGCAAGCGCGATGCAACACGCGGTCAGTGCATCGCGCCGCATCCGGACGCATGATCGCGCGCGCATGGTTGCCTCCGTGGCCGAAACGCTCCCGCGCAACCTAGCGCGGCGTGCGTCGCGGCCGCGCGATGCCGTTCAGCCGCCCGCCTTCCAGCCCAGTCCCAGCGTGAAGGCGCGCCCCGGCGCAGGTTCGAAATACCGTGCGTTGCCTTCGTTCACGATCACCGAGCCCACGTAATCGCGGTCGAACACGTTATCCACGCGCGCGAATCCGTACCACCCGCTGTTTGCCGCCCGCCACTGCAGTCGCAGCGCGAACGTCGTGTAGCCGTTCGACGCATCGGTATTGCGGTCGTCGGTCGGAACGCCTTCGCTCGCGCGCATCTCGACGGCGGCACTGGTGCGGCCGTCGTGCGTGTTCCAGGCCAGCTCCGCGTAGCCGTCGGCGCGCGGAATGCCGGGGATGCGATTGTCCGCCTCCACCACCTGCACGCGCTCCACGCCGCTGGTCAGCACGGTGTACGAGAAGCTTTCGGTGAAGCGTGCGCGCAGCCAGTTGGCGGTGAGCGCGTACGACCATTGCGGATGGAAGCGGCCTTCGAAGCCGGCCTCGATGCCTTCGCGCCGCGTGCGTCCGGCGTTGGCGAAACTCGCGCGGCCGCCGCGATTATCGGCCGGCACGATCTCGTCCTCGCCATCGATGCGATACGCCGACACGCTCGCCTTGCCCGCCGAAAAGCGCCAGCGCGCACCGATTTCCGCCGTGTCGAACTGCGCCGGCTCGAGTTCGGTGTTGAAACCGGCGCTGCCGTCGGGGCGGTACGCGAGCTCGGTCACCGTCGGCGTTTCGAAGCCGTGGCCGATACTGGCGAAGATTTCGCCAGCGCCGAATGCGCGTGACACGCCCAGCGCCGCCGCGGTTTCGCCGTAGTCGAGTGAGCCGCTGTCGTCGCCGTTGCCGGGCGCGATGTAGTGGTCGTCCGATTCGAAGCGCAGCTTCGCGCGACGCACCGCGCCGAGCACGGTCCAGTCCTGCGCGGGTCGCAGTTCGCCGAGCGCGAATGCCTCCGTGCTGCGGATGCGGTTGTCCTCGTCGCGACGCAGCCGTCCGCGCACGCCGAGTTCGTCGCCGACGAAGTTCTCGTAGCCGCGGCGTTGTTCGTCGAGCCAACCCGCTTCGGCGCCGAGCGTCAGTGCGCCGCGCGCGAATTCCCAGCGATGCCCCGCATCGACGCCGGACGAACGACGACCAAGGTCGATCACGCCCCCCGCGCTGCTCGGCGCGCGCTGCGCGACGGGCGGGATCGCGAGGAACTGCACGACGTCGCGCGTCACGCCGTAACCGCCGATCCAATACTCGCGACCTTGCGCGTATTCGTCTTCCCATCGCGCGCCGAGCTGCGCGTTGTCGATCTTCTTGCGTGTGTCGAACTGTTCGGCGACCGGATCGGTGCCGTGCGGATCGCGTTCCCACTGCTCGCGCGTGAGGCCGAGCGGGTCGTCGGTATACGGCTGGCTCAGCGCGCCGGCGACGATGCGCAGCCGCGCGCGATCGTTCGGCGTGTACTGCGCGACGCCGTCGAGTTGCGCGCGCTCGGCCGCGCTGTGCGGGCGATCGCCATCGGTGGTGAACCAGCTGCCGAGCGCGCGCCATTGCCACGCGTCGTTCGCACTTGTGCCTTCGAAACCGGCGGCCACGCGCGCGCTGGAATTCGAACCGATCCAGCCTTCGACTTCGGCGGCGGGGCCATCGAACGCGGTTTCGCCGACGATCGCCCCGCCGGCGGCGTTGCCATACTGCAGAGCGAGCGGACCGCGCAGCACCTGGATGCGGTCGAGTGCGCTCAGCGGAAAGCTTGCCGCCTGCCCCTGGCCGTCGAGCGCCGACGACGGAATGCCATCGACGATCAGCTTGATCCCGCGAATGCCGAACGTGGAGCGCGCGCCGAAGCCGCGACTCTGCACCTGCAGGTCCTGCGCGTAGTTCTGTCGATCGAGCACGGTGATGCCGGGCGCGCGCACCAGCGATTCGGCCAACGACACCTGCCGCTGGCCGGCGCGCAGCGTGTCGCCTTCGATGACGCTGATCGAACCGGGGAAATCAGCCAGCGAATGCCGCGCGCCGAGCACCTCGACGGTGTCGAGCGTGGTGGCGTCGGGCGAAACCGTCTGCGCCGGGGCAGGGGGGTGGAAGAGCAGCGTCGCGAGCGCGAGCGCGAGGGGGGCGGTGGCCGGGACGTGCGCGGCCGGAGCGGGTCGCTTACGCCGTGAAATCACGCACACAGCCGCCCCGCTAGGGTGTCGGCCGGAATCGTCCTGCTGGGGTGGGGTCATGAAGGTCGCAATCCGCGCAATGCTCGTTCTGGCCATTGTGGCCGTGCCCATCGTCATCTCGGCGCAAACGAGCTCACCGACGACCCCGGCCCCGGTGGTTCCGCCCGATCCGGCAACGCAGCCCGCGCCCGTCACACCGCCGGTGTCGCCGGCCCCGCCCATCGACGACCCGATGCCGATGGACCTGGACGGCGACGGCGTGGTCACCGCCGCCGAACACGCCGCCGGCGCCCGCGCGCTGTTCGAGCACATGGACGCTGACCATGACGGCCGCGTCACCCGCAGGGAGATGGCCGACTTCCAACGCCAGGTGCTGGGCGCGGCGATTCCGCCGGTTAGGTGAGGCGCTTGTGGTCCCCTCTCCCGCGCGCGGGAGAGGGTTAGGGTGAGGGCAAGTCCGCCGATATCGCTGCCTTCGCCCTCACCCCAACCCCTCTCCCGCAGGCGGGAGAGGGGCTAATCGCAGGCGTGATCCTGGCATCGGCGTGATCGCCATTCCCCAACTACACCGTCATCGCGGCCTACACCGTCATCCCGGCGAAAGCCGGGACCCAGGCCCGCACGCGATCCGCCTCATCACGTCACTCCCGCGAAGGCGGGAATCCATGACTTGCAGCGGCCGAAAACATCGCCAGTGCGAGCGCAGTCTCGCGCCCCGCCCCTCACCCCAGCCCCTCTCCCGCTAGGAGAGGGGCTAAAGCATCCGCCCCCGTACGCAACCCCGCGCCGCCATTCGCCTTTCGTAGCAACGAAGTGGCCCACCCACGGGGTCCGGCGGGGCAGGTCCGGCTGTTAGAATCGATGCTCTAACCCGTCCCCACACGAGGCGCGGCCAATAGGGGCCGCGATACGCATGACGTCTCTCCACGCTGTCATCAACGACCTGATCCAGAACGACCCGGACCCCACCGAAACCCGCGAGTGGATCGAGTCCGTCCAGGCCGTCATCGCGCGCGACGGCGCCGAGCGCGCCCACCAGCTGCTCGAAGGCATGGTCGAAGTCACGCGCCGCGCCGGTGCGCACCTGCCGTTCCAGCCGACCACCGAATACATCAACACCATTCCCGCGCACCTGGAGGCCAAGAGCCCCGGCGACCACGCGATGGAATGGCGCATCCGCTCGATCATCCGCTGGAACGCGCTCGCCATGGTCGTGCGCGCCAACCGCAAGCCGGGCGAACTCGGCGGCCACATCGCGTCGTTCGCCTCGGCCGCCACGCTCTATGACGTGGGCTTCAACCACTTCTGGCGCGGTCCGGACGGCGACCACCCGGGCGACGTCATCGGCGTGCAGGGCCACAGCTCGCCGGGCATCTACGCCCGTTCGTTCCTCGAAGGCCGCATGAGCGAATCGCAGCTCGACAACTTCCGCATGGAAGTCGACGGCCGCGGCATCTCGTCGTACCCGCATCCCTGGCTGATGCCCGACTACTGGCAGGTGCCGACCGTGTCGATGGGCCTGGGCCCGCTCGCGGCGATCTACCAGGCGCGCAACTGGAAGTATCTGGAAGGCCGCGGCCTGCTGCCCAAGAGCGACCGCAAGGTGTGGGCGTTCCTCGGCGACGGCGAGACGGACGAACCCGAATCGCTCGGCGCCATCTCGGTGGCCGGTCGCGAAGGCCTGGACAACCTGGTCTTCGTCATTAACTGCAACCTGCAGCGCCTGGACGGCCCGGTGCGCGGCAACGGCAAGATCATCCAGGAACTGGAAGGCCAGTTCCGCGGCGCCGGCTGGAACGTCATCAAGACCATCTGGGGCAGCTACTGGGATCCGCTCCTGGCGCGCGACACCAGCGGCAAGCTGCGCCAGCTGATGATGGAAACCGTCGACGGCGAATACCAGAACTGCAAGGCCTTCGGCGGCAAGTACACGCGCGAGAACTTCTTCGGCAAGTACCCCGAAACCGCCCAGCTGGTGGCGAACCTGTCCGACGACGACATCTGGCGCCTCAACCGCGGCGGCCACGACCCGCACAAGGTCTATGCCGCGTACCACGAAGCGGTGAACACCAAGGGCATGCCGACCGTGATCCTCGCCAAGACGGTGAAGGGCTACGGCATGGGCGCGGCCGGCGAGTCGCTCAACCCCACGCACCAGACCAAGAAGCTCGACGACGAAGCCGTCCGCATCTTCCGCGACCGCTTCAACATCCCGGTGACCGACGCGCAGCTGGCCGATGGCAAGGTGCCGTTCTTCCACCCGGGCGAGAAGTCGCCCGAAATCGAGTACATGCACGAGCGCCGCAAGCAGCTCGGCGGCTACCTGCCGCAGCGCCGCCGCAAGAGCAGCCAGACGCTGGAAGTGCCCAAGCTCGAAGCCTTCGACCGCCTGCTCAAGAGCACCGGCGATCGCGAGATCAGCACCACGATGTCGTTCGTGCAGTCGCTCAACATCATCCTGCGCGACAAGCAGGTCGGCCCGCGCTGCGTGCCGATCGTCGCCGACGAAGCGCGCACCTTCGGCATGGAAGGCCTGTTCCGCCAGATCGGCATCTACGCGCCGCACGGCCAGAAGTACAAGCCGGTCGATCGCGACCAGCTCATGTACTACCGCGAAGACGCGGCCGGCCAGGTGCTGGAAGAAGGCATCACCGAAGCTGGTGCGTTCACCAGCTGGATGGCCGCGGCCACCAGCTACAGCACCAACGACCTGCCGATGCTGCCGTTCTACATCTACTACTCGATGTTCGGCTTCCAGCGCATCGGCGACAGCGCGTGGCAGGCGGCGGATATGCGCGCGCGCGGCTTCCTGCTGGGCGCCACCGCCGGCCGTACCACGCTCAACGGCGAAGGCCTGCAGCACGAAGACGGCCACAGCCACCTGCTGGCCAGCGCCATCCCGAACTGCCGCAGCTACGACCCGACCTTCGGTTTCGAAGTCGCGGTGATCCTGCAGCACGGCATGCAGCGCATGCTCACCGAGCAGCAGGACGAGTACTACTACCTCACCCTGATGAACGAGAACTACAGCCACCCGGACATGCCCGAGGGCGCGGCCGAAGGCATCATCAAGGGCATGTACCTGCTCAAGGACGCCGGCAAGGCGAAGAAGGGCGAGCTGCGCGTGCAGCTCATGGGCAGCGGCACCATCCTGCGCGAAGCCATTGCAGCGGCGGAATTGCTAGACAAGGACTTCGGCGTCACCGCCGACATCTGGTCCTGCCCCAGCTTCACCGAACTGGCCCGCGACGGCGAAGACGCGATCCGCGCCAACCGCCTCAACCCGGAAGGCGAACAGCGCAAGCCGTACGTCACCCAGTTGCTGGAAGGCCGCAGCGGCCCGGCGATCGCCGCCACCGACTACGTGCGCACCTTCGCCAACCAGATCCGCGAGTTCGTCCCGACGCGTTACACCGTGCTGGGCACCGACGGCTTCGGCCGCAGCGACACCCGCGAAAACCTGCGCCGCCACTTCGAAGTCGACCGCTTCCACATCGCGCATGCCGCGATTGCGGCCCTGGCGGCGGAAGGGAAGATGACGGGCAAGGATGTGGCCCGGGCTATCAAGCAGTACAAGATTGATGCGGAGAAGCCGAATCCGATTGGGGTTTGAACCGGCTGGGCTGGGATGGCCTATATTTCGCCGAAGAGTTAGAGAAGGGCGGCCGCACGGCCGCTCGTCTCTTTCCGGAAGGCAAAACTTTCAGCTCGTCAAAGTCGGAAAAGCATCGGGGGCATCATGGACTTCTTTACGTTCGACGAAGACCGAGTAGTAGAGGGCTATGTAGCAGGTGGAGTGACGACTTACCGTTTCGCTCTCGACCACCTTGCCCCGTTAATTGGTAGGTTGAACATCCAGCGTGACACGCTCAAAACTAAGTTCTACTCGCGGCTAGAGAAGGACATAGTTCGCGGCTGTGTCATGCCTCCGATTACGGTGGCGTTAATCCATGACTTCGAAGAAGGCGCGGCTGCAGTCGCGGTTAATGACCACATTCGCGCCCATATCGATGAAGGGTTTGTGCTGGACGGAATTCAGCGATTGAATACGCTTGCTCGAGCGTCGCAGAGTGCCGGCTTCGATGACGCTCGTCCACTGCATGTGAACTTTGTTATCGCGCGCTCTCGGGATCGACTGCTCTACAGGATGATCACGCTAAACAACGGACAGCGGCCGATGTCCGCCCGCCATCAGATTGAGGTTCTGGCTGATTCGTTCTTCGACTTTGACAGCGTCGACCTAAAGCTGGTCGCGGAGAAAGGTAAGTCCCGAGTGAGGGCTCCGGACTCCTTCAAGAAGTCGGATTTCATCAAGGGCTACATCGCATATCTAAGCGAAACCGTAAACGTCGACAACCAGAAGATCATCGAAGAGAAGCTCGATGAGCTGATAGCATCGAGGATCATCGAATCAGACATTCCGACTCGGAGAATCGAGTTCTCCGACATCGTTAACTTGATAAATCGCATGAGCGCGTCCGAATACCTGAGTGAGTGGATTCGCGTTCAGAACAACTTCATTGGCTTCTGCGTCGGCGCAAAGCAGTCGATACCTGCGTTGCAGGAGGCGCAGTATGCAGAGATGGAAGGAGCTATTCAGAGTTTCGAGCAAGCCTTCGCTTCCATTAATGTCAGCAAGGTAACCGGGCAGATCTCCGTCACGAAGAGCGGCGCAACAGGCAAATCTCAACTCATCGATCTTCCCAGCATCTTCCTGACCCGCGCCGCTGGTGGCGGTCTACTTATCAACTCGACGGTCCTTTACGAGTATCAAGGCACCATCAACACCGGCGATTTCAACTTCGACGGCGACCAGGACTTCGCCATCCAAACTGGAAACAACGGTTCCTACGGTGGTCCGAGCTACGACGTGTTTCTTCAAGACCGACGGAGTGGCCGCTTTCTTCACGCCCCAGCCCTATCCGCTCTGACTGCCACAGGTCTCGGATTCTTCGAAGTCGACCCGTCGGCCCGCGAACTCGTGGAGTACACGAAGGATGGATGTTGCTACCACGAAGAGACGCATTTCTCGGTTCACAACAACATGCCGATGCCCAAATGGCGGCAGGTGGAGGATGCGAGGGACAATCAGTTCAGGCAGTTCAGCGAGGCTTATCGCAGGGGAAGATGGGTGCGCGCGAAGGTAGGAGTGCCGTGAATCTCTGCCGAGTCCTGACGCAGGCGAGCGGAGCGGCGTTCGTCGTCGGCGTTGTCCTGTCGGCCGTCCCATATGGCTCCGTCACTGGCGAGCCGACGCAAGAGCTGTCTCCCGGGCGAGCCTGTGCCCCCGTGCTATCGGGTAGCGACTCAAGTTTCATTCCCGACGATCCGGGAAGGGTCAGTGAGTGGTCTATGGCTGTTTGCAAGAGAAGGCCCGATAACCCGGACACGCTCCTTGCCGTCGTTCCAATGTCGGCAGAGACCGGCGAACTCAGGGATCTTCAAATTCTGGTGATCGATCTACCGAGGCAAACCGTCGTGGCCCGACGGGTCGAGCGAAATGTTCTGGAAGGGGACGCCATTTACGTGAATGCCGTTGCGCTCGACACCGCGCGTTACACATTGACTCCAAAACAGCGCGCCTTTGGCGTGCGTGTTGAATGGAAAGGATCCTCCGGTCCAAATCCGTACAGCCGCGAGACGCTCTCCCTGTACACCGTTTCTGGCCCGCGAATAGAGCGCAACTTGGCCGAACTCGTTACGTGGGAGCGGTCGGGTGAGTGGGACATGGAGTGCACTGGGACGTTCTCATCCGTGTCGCGGACGATCAGCTGTGCGACGGCTCTTCGCGGAAATCGATCATTGACGGCGGAAAGAATGATCGATGCCTGCCGGAGGAAGCCGGCTTGCTCTTGGTAGTAGCCGATATCGTTGATTGAGGAGACCGTTCCCTCATCGACTTGGGCGGCTAGCTCGAATGCCAAGTAGTCCGGAACTGGGTCTGTCTTCTTGAGCTTTCCAGCCTCGCTAAGTGCGAGCTCGCGCGCGGTCTTGTCCGCGACAGGCACTGCCGGTGTCTTCTGCCCCAGGACGGTACAGGGCGCATAGCGACTCACCTCTACGTCTTGCGGTAACCACTCGCCTTGCAGCTGGTTGGGAGGAGTGCCGGTCACGACAGCGTGTAGGCACAGATGCCGGCGGCGAGCATCCCAACGAAACACTTCATAGCTAAGCTCAGCCGCGTCGCGGCTGCTCTGGGACCGATCGACGATCAGGGCTCCATGACTGATGTACGCCTGCAGGCTCGGTGTCTGCGATCTGAGGTCAGCACGTATTGGCGCGGCCCGCGTGGACATCCGGATCACCACATCGAGCGAAGATGAACCATCTTCCAGCACGTCCACGGGAGATATGGACAGCTCATCAGGCTTTCCATCTCCATCAAGGTCATCGCTCGCGGCCGGCGATCCATGCGCGATTCGAGCGACCATCAACAGTAACGCCGCCAGGAAAAGGCTCACCGCCGCCATGATCAGGTGCGCCTGGACGTGACGAGCGCCAGCATTGCGCACCAAACTAGTACCCATGCTTCCTTAGGTACTCGCGGACGCTCCTAGCGTCCTTGTAGGGATACGAAACCCGCTTGCCCTCGAGTACTCCATCCAAGCCCACGCCGAGCGCTCCTTCCAATGACTCCATGTGCACAACCCGCAATGGCGATTTGCCGACGAAGTCCGGAGAATCGTCCTGCCACACTGTTCGATAAAGGCGTTGGAAGTCTTCGTAGTTGCACTGCCATGTCAGCTGCTTGAGACCACGGCCTCGATACTTCCATCCTTGCCCCAAGGCTGGATCACCATGACAAATTCGGTTTGAGTAAGCGCGATTCGCAATGGCTTCTTGGTCTGCAGGATGTGCGGCCGTGCGACCGTACATCTCGGCCTCGGCCGGCCTTCTCCTGAAGTAGCTGAAGTTTGCGACGAGGGCGCCAGGCGTGTAGTCGAGAATCTCCACCGTTCGCGCTGAAGCGCCCGCCTCCTCCCTTACCTGGGCGAAGAAGTGCGAGAGTCGGAGATTGCTATTCAGTTTGTATGCGTCGAGATTGCGGTTTATCTCGTCGGCGAAAGACCAAAGCTTCTCTTCAAACGCGCGCATCGCCTCTGCGGTGTCGAATCGCGCGTCGAAGACCTTCTTGAGCATTTCGAGAGTTACGGCCGCTCGGGAGAGGTTTCCTACCACCCCACCCGCATGAAAATGCCAAACGCGCGAATTCGCCGGAAATCCCTCAACGCCGGCAGCCACGTCTTCCCACCACGGCAGCTTCTCGCCGCGGGGTTCCTCCGCGTTGACGTTCTCCACTGCCGCGGGTCCCAGCTTCGCGGCGATGCGGCGTGCGGTCTCGGTGTGGCGGCGCATGCTGGTGCGGGTCCACGCGGTCTCGTGGCGGACGATCAGGCGCGTGAGGTGGTCGGCGTGGTGGCGGTTGCGTAGCAGGCGGTCGAGTTCCTCTTCGCTGAAACTGCCGTCGTGGTTTCGATCCACCAGCGAGCGCAGCGCCTTGTAGAAGGGCGTGTCGGGCGGGCGTGGCCCGTCGCCTCGCAGGTAGTCGGCGAAGGCTTCCGGATCGTCGTGGCGGAACCCATCGGGGCTCGCGACTTCGTCCCGCACTTCGAAGCCGGGCCATTCCCACGGCGATACCAGTCGTCCTTCTTCCTCGATCCAACCGGTGGCGTGGCCCTGCGTCATGCCGAGCGTGACCTTGCGCCAGCGCTTGTCTTCCACGGTTCGCGATTCGAGCCCACTCACGCGCAGGATCTGCCGCTGGTTCACCGTGGCCGAAGCCGGGCCGCCCACATCGCGCTGCAACGTATCGCCCGGCATCAGGAGCAGCAGCGTGCGTTCGCTATCGGGCAGGTATTCCTTCGCCCAGCGGCGGCTATTCGCGAGGTACGCCGGAACATCGTCGCCGCTGAAGACCTCCAGGTGCAGCAGGCGCTTCGTGACGGGCTGGCCTGCGACGGGATACGCGTGTGCGGGCACGTCTTCGCCCAGGTAGCCGATGAGATCACCCTGTCGGATCGGCAGCGGCTTCGCGAGCGCGACCACGCGATCGGTCGCCTCCGGTTTGCGGGTGCCGCCGCGCTCGGGCCACCACGAAGGGCGCTTCCACTTTGCGTTGCGGTCGTAGTCGCGCTCGGACGCAACGTGCATGTAGAGGCTGTACAGCGTGAGCACGGGCGCGGTCTCCGGTTCGGGCCGCTCTCGTTGCGCCTTGTTCTCCGCGTGCGCAGCCGACTTGTCCGGGTCGATGCTGTCGCCGCGATACACCGTAGTGGCGACGGTGTCCTTGAGGCCGAAGGCGCTGCGCATGCCCGTGCCGACGGCGGGATCGAGTGCGAGATGCGTGCGGCTGATCCAGCCCTCACGCGGGAGTTTCGAGTCGAGCGTGTCGGTGACGCGCACGAGCGTGCTCTGGCCCGGCGTGTACGCGCCGACTTGCACGATCAGCGGGGTGCCGTGGCGCAACCACGCGAGCGGCTGCCGTCCCTGCGGATCGGCGTACAGGCGTGTGCCCCAGTCGCGGATGTCGGCGCCGGGCGTATCCATCGGCGGAGGCGTCGCGGGGATGGGCGGGGACGGTGCCTGCACCCGGTGCCGCACGAGGATGAAGCCGGTGGAGTAGGGCCGCAACATCGCGCCATCGCCCACGTCGCCGGGCGTCGCGTCGTGGTAATCGCTGTCGATGCGGTACGCGACAACTTCACCATCGGCCAGGCAACGAATGCCGTCGTCGATCGACAGCTTCGAGCTGCATGCGCGGTCCAGGTGGATGCCGCCGTGGAAGAAGCCGTACGAGCCGAGCAGGTAATGCCCGCCCTGCACCGGAATCAGCGCTTCGATGAAGGCGTACGGGTCGGCGATCTCGCGATCGTCCTTGTCCTTGAACGGATAGCCGAAGCGCGACGTGGCGATCGGCATGGGTGCGCGTGGCGCATTCATCTGCTTCGGATCCCTGAAGTCGGAGGTGCATTGCACGCTGCGGATCTACGTGCGTTGGGTCCATCAGAAAGGTCCGAAAGTCGACGCCGCCGGCGATCACGTTCCACCCGATAGTTGCAGCGCTCCGCCAACATCCATGCCACCAACCGCCCGCCCGTCGCCCGGGGTGCACCACGCGATGCAAGGGCGGCCGGTGTGCGCATGACCTGCGTTGGAATCCATGCGCCTGCTGGCGCTTGCCGTCGGGCGCGTCCTCCATCCCCCACAGGACATCGCCATGAACTCCCCACACACGCTTTCCGCGCGTTCGCTCCGTGCGCGCGCGTGCACGCCGCTGGCGGTCGCACTCGCGCTGTGTTCCGTGCTGCCCGCGTACGCCGATTCGGTGACCGACTGGAACGCGCTCGCCAGCGGGCCGACGGTCGCGCCGCGCTTCGGCGGGCCGCAGCAGCAGTCGCGCGTGATGGCCATCGTGTCGCTCTCGGTGCACGACGCGCTCAATTCGATCCAGTCGCGCTACAACACGTATCGGCCGGTGGCGAGCGCGCCGGGCAACGCGTCGCCGGATGCGGCCGTCGCGGCGGCCAATCGCACCGCACTGCTGGCGATGCTCGATGCGCTGCCACCTCCACCGACGCCCGCCGAAGGCACCGCTCGCGCGAACGCCGTCCTCGCGATCAACGCGGCCTACGACGCGGCCATCGGCCCCGGCGCGCCGGATGCATCGGAAGCGGCCGGCATCGCCGCGGGCGAATCCGCGGCGGACACGCTGCTCGCGTTGCGCTACGCCGACAACGGTTCGGGCGGGCTCACGCCGACCGACGGCTCGGGCACGCCGAACCTGCCGGCATATTCGCTGCCGCCATCGGTGGGCGTGCACCAGCCGACACCCGCGCCGGAGTTCCCGGCCGTAACCACGCCGGCCTTCATGGGCTGGGCGTTCGTCACGCCGTTCGCGGTGACCAGCGCCGCGCAGTTCCATTCGCCGCCGGGAAAGATCTTCAAGGTCAACAGCGCGAAGTACGCGTCCGAATACAACCTGGTGAAATCCATCGGCGATGCGCGCGTTCGCGGCGCGCTGCCGAATTCGCCGCCCAGCGACATCGCGCGCTTCTGGGCCGGCGGTGGCCTGGACTGGAACGGCAACGTGCGCATCATCGCGATCAACCGCGGGCTCGATCGCTGGCAGAACGCGCGTCTGTTCGCGCTGGTGAACATGTCGCTGGCCGACGCGGCCATCACCAACATCGCCGACAAGTACCAATACAACTTCTGGCGTCCCGTCACCGCGATCCGTTGGCCCGATGACGGCAACCCCTTCACGAAGAGCGACGCGACGTGGCGGCCGTTCCTGCAGACGCCGCCGTATCCGGACTACCCGTGCGCGTCGACGACGCTCACCGGCGCTGCGGCGCAGACCATGCGGCGTTTCTTCAAGAGCGATGCGTTGACGTTCACACGCACGGTGAATGCGCCCATCGCGCCGCTGCCGGCGCCGCTGGTGGACCTGCCGGTGAAGGCGATCACGCGCAGCTATCCGTCGCTGTCCACCGCCGAGCAGGAGCAGGCAATGGCGCGCGTGTACTCGGGCATCCACTTCACCGAAGGCTGCCTGGCCGGTCTGAAGGCGGGCAACAAGGTGGCGGACTGGGTGTTTGGGCATCAGTTGCAGGCGAAGTAGCGAGTCGGCCGCGTCCGTTCGCCCTCACCCCAGCCCCTCTCCCGCAGGCGGGAGAGGGGCTTTGATGCGTCGCGGCGCGTGCGGGACTTCGGAACATCCCGGCGGCGGGATTCTGATTCCCCGGAATCCCGTCTTTGGCCGGGGCGTGCGAGTACCCAGCTGATTGGGGGACGAAGGGCACAACGCGCCTTCGCGTTCTCTCTCCCATCAGGAACTCAAATGAGCAAGCTCGCAGGAAAAGTGGCCGTCGTGACCGGCGCATCGAAGGGTATCGGCGCCGGCATCGCCACGGCGCTGGCCGCCGAAGGCGCGGCGGTCGTCGTCAATTACGCGTCGAGCAAGAGCGGCGCCGATGCCGTGGTCGAACGCATCACGAAGGCGGGCGGCAAGGCGATCGCGGTGAAGGCCGACGTGTCGAACGCCGACGACGCGCAGGCGCTGATCGACGCCGCCGTGAAGGAATTCGGCCGCCTCGACGTGCTGGTCAACAACTCCGGCGTGTACGAATTCGCGCCGCTGGAGGCGATCACGCCGGAGCACTTCCACCGCCACTTCGACATCAACGTGCTCGGCCTGCTGCTGACCACGAAGGCAGCGTCGAAGCACCTGGGCGAAGGCGCCAGCGTCATCAACATCGGTTCCATCGTCTCGCGCCTGACGATGCCGGAAACCGCCGTTTACACCGCCACCAAGGGCGCGGTAGACGCCATCACCGGCGTGCTTTCGCGCGAGCTCGGTCCGCGCGGCATCCGCGTCAACTCCATCAACCCCGGCATGATCGAGACCGAAGGCTCGCGCGAGATCGGCGTCATCGGCTCGGACTTCCAGCACGCCATCGTCGCGCAGACGCCGCTGGGCCGCATCGGCCAGCCGGACGACATCGCCGACATCGCGGTGTTCCTCGCGACGGACGCCTCGCGCTACATGACCGGCGAATTGCTGAAGGTCGCGGGCGGCCTTCGCTGAGGATTCACGACGCAGGGGTGCGCCGCGCCCCTGCGTTGCTTCTGGCTGTGAAGCGGTGTCACCGCAGCGTTTGGTCTCGGCGACGACGCGGCGGCACGAAGAACCACGCCGCGATCACCAGCGCGGCAAACGCGCTGTATGCGGCGACAAACGTCCACCACGGCGCGTCGAAGAAGATCAGCCGTGACAGCCAGTGTTCGATGAAGGATTCACCGTAACTCGCCTGTCCCGCGCGTCGGCGCAGCGCCTGCTCCCACACCGTTAGCGGGCACAGTGCGCCGAGCCACGCCTGCAGCGCGATCAACACCATCAGCAGCACGTGCGCGATGCGCCAGCCGAACCCGCGCACCCAGCGCCAGCGCGTGCGGCCGATGAAGATCGCGATCGCGCCGAAGATCACGAACGCGACGATGCCGACGTGCAGCACGAGGATGGCGTCGGCGAGGGCGGCGGCAAGCGTCGGATTCATTCACGCGCACTGTAGCCAACCGGTGGCCCATGCCGCTCACGCCACCTCGTGCACAATGCGGCGCATGCGCTATCCCCTGGTCATCTTCGACTTCGACGGCACGCTGGCCGACTCCTTCCCGTTCTTCGTGAAGGCCCAGCACGCGCTCGCGCAGCGTCACGGCTTCACCGCGATCGATGAGGAACGCGTCGAGGACCTGCGTCGCCTGGGCACGCGCGAGTTGCTGCAGGAGCTGAAGTTCCCGACGTGGAAGGTGCCCATCGTCGCGGCGGATTTCATCCGCATGATGCGCGGCGCGCCGCCGGTCCCGCTGTTTCCGGGCGTCGCCGACGTGCTGCGCCAGCTGCGCGAACGCGGTGCGCGGCTGGCGATTCTCACGTCGAACTCGGTCGAGAACGTGCGGCGCGTGCTCGATGCGGAACTGATGGAGGCGATCGAACTCATCGACGGCGGCGCGCACGTGCTCGGCAAGCACCGGCGCATCGCGCGGATGCTGAAGCAGGCGAAGGCCGACGCGTCGCAGGCGATCTACGTCGGCGACCAGGTCAGCGATGGCGAAGCGGCGCGACGCGTGGGCGTGGCGTTCGGTGCCGTGGGTTGGGGCTATTCGCACGCGGACACGCTGCGGGCGATGGGCGCGGAGGAGTTCTTCGAGACGGTGCCGGAGCTGGGGCGGCTGGCGCTGTAGCGCGCGCATGTAGCCCAAACGGAAGTGCGCTCTAAGAAACCGCAGTCACGCCGCTCTTTTGCTGTCATTCCCGCGAAGGCGGGAATCCATCTGCCCGTCCATCATTCCGGCTTCCGGCGGGGGTGACACGCGCAAGCATGGATTCCCGCCTTCGCGGGAATGACGGCTTTAGCAGCCCGGTGAGCTTCCTACCCCGCTAGAACGCCCTGCGCTCGAGCCCGTTCACATCCTCAAGGTCGCGCCACCTGCTGCAATGCAACATAATGGCCACATGTCCCCCGAATCCCCCACCGCGCCGGTGCTGAGCCCGCGCCAGGTCGCCCTGATCCTGTTCGCTCTCGCGATGGGCGGTTTCGCCATTGGCACCAGCGAGTTCGTCGTGATGGGGCTGATCAGCGAAATTGCGCGCAGTTTCGGCGTCAACGAGCCGCAGGTCGGCCATGTCATCAGTGCCTACGCGCTGGGCGTGGTGATGGGCGCGCCGACGCTGGCGATCCTCGGCAACCGTCTCTCGCGCCGCAGCCTGCTGCTGTGCCTGATGGGCTTCTACGCGCTGGGCAACCTCGCCAGCGCGCTTGCGCCGGGCTATTTCACGCTGATGGGCGCGCGCTTCATCGCGGGCCTGCCGCACGGCGCGTACTTCGGCATCGCCGCGCTGGTTGCGGCGCGCATCACGCCGCCGGAGCAGCGCGGTGCCGCGGTCGGTCGCGTGATGCTGGGCCTGGCGATCTCGCTGCTGGTCGGCAATCCGCTCGCGACGTGGATGGGGCAGACGTTCGGCTGGCGATGGGCGTTCGGCCTGGTGACGCTGCTCGCGATGGCGACGGTGTTCATGACGATGCGCGTGCTGCCGCGCGGCATGAATGCGCCGCGCCCGGATGCGCTGCGCGAGCTGCGCGACTTCAACCGCAAGCCGGTGTGGCTGGCGCTGGGCATCGGCGCGATCGGCTTTGCCGGCATGTTCTGCGTCTTCAGCTACCTGACGCCGACGCTGGTGCACGTCACCGGCGTGCGCGAGAGCTTCGTGCCCTTCGGCCTGGTCGCGTTCGGCATCGGCGGCATCCTTGGGACGCTCGGCGGCGGCTGGATGTTCGACCGCTACCAGTTCCGCGCCGTGCCGATGCTGCTGGTGTGGTCGATCGTGGTGCTGCTGGTCTTCCCGTTCGCGGCGAAGTCGCCGTGGACCGTGCTGCCGGCGGTGCTCGCGGTCGGCACGATGGGCGCGCTGGCGACGGTGTTGCAGGCGCACCTGATGGACGTCGCGCGCGAGGCGCAGACGCTGGCCGCCGCGTCGAACCACTCGGCATTCAACTTCGCCAACGCGCTCGGCCCGTGGCTCGGCGGCATGGCGATCACCGCCGGCTACGGCTGGACGTCCACCGGCGTGGTCGGCGCGGCCACCGCGCTGTGCGGGTTGCTGATCTATGCGTGGGCGCGAGCGGATCTGCGTCGCACAGAGGCGGCGGCGCTGGAAGACGCGGCCTGAAGCGTCGCGTTACGCGGGAAGCCAGTAGCACCACAGCCGTTCTCAGCTGTCATCCCCGCGAAGGCGGGGATCCATGCTTGCGAGCCTCACCATTTCCGGAGGCCGGAGCGACGTCGGACAGATGGATTCCCGCCTTCGCGGGAATGACAGCAAAAAGCGAGTGGATTCCCGCCTTCGCGGGAATGACAGCAAAAACCGAGTGGGTTCCCGCCTTCGCGGGAATGACAGCAAAACAAGCGAGCGCGGTCAGCGTGCGCCGCGCGCGAGCATCTCCTCCACCGCGGTGAACGCCGAATGCGCACCGGGCGGCGCGTCTTCCATGCCGGTGGCGAAGTACACGACACCCGTGCCCGACGCACGATCGATCCACACGCCCGACAGCTGGCCGTACGCCGCGCCGGCGTGGCCGCTGCGTTCGATGCCATCGCCGAAGGGATCGTCGCGGCAACCCTCGCGTTTCGTCGCCAGCGTCTGCACGGCAAGTCCGTAGCGGCAGAAGAAGCCTTTGCGCGACTGGCCGCTGGAATCCTCTTCCACGGTGAGGCCGTTGTCGGCCGTGTACGTCCACTGCGGTTCGAACATCGTCCGCACCGACGCGGGCGACAAGACGCGAACGCCGTCGAGTTCGCCTTCGCGCAGCAGCATGCGGCCGATGCGCGCCAGACCATTCGCGGAAATGCGCAGGCCGCCTTGCGGCGAGAACATCGCGCCGTTGCGGCCGGGCATCCATTGCGACAGATCGCAGCCGCCGTCCGTCGCGCGGATCACGGCGCATCCGGGCTTGCGGCCGCGCAGGTTGTCGTACACCGGCTTGCCTGTGGGGTCGTACTGCACGACCGCGCGCGCCGCGGTCTCGCGGCTGCAGCTTTCCCAGTTGAAGCAAGCGTCGATCTTCAGCGGCGCCAGAACGAGCCGCTGCATCAGAATGTCGAAGCGTTCACCGGTAGCCTTCTCCATCGCGGAAGCGACGAGCGGGAAATTGACGTTCGCATAGCGGAAGAACGTGCCCGGTGCGTGCGTGGCATCCCACGCCTTGGGATCGTCGGTGATGTCGCGGAGCGCGCCGTCGATGGGAACCTTCCAGTAACCGGCCGCGTCGGTCAGGCTCGCGCGATGCGAGAGCAGCAGGCGCAGCGTGATCGGCGTATCGGGAAACGCCGGGTTGCGCAGCCGCCAGCCGAGCACCGGCGACAGGTCGGCATCGAGGTCGAGCTTGCCTTCATCGACCAGTCGCATCGCCCCGATGGTGGTAACGAGTTTGGAAATCGATGCGATGCGCACCGGATCTTCGGCGGTGATCGCGCGCTTCGCAGCGACGTCGGCGAATCCGTGCAGCTGGGTATCCGTCGCGCCGTTGCGATCGAACGCCACGCGCACGCTCGCGATCGGGGGCGACGCACTTGCCGACGTCGTGCACGCGGCCACGCACATCACCAGGACCAACGATCGGATCATTCGCATGGGCTCGCTCGCAGGAGGCAGTCCCAAGCGTAGCGGCAGGGACCGCATGTTGCAGCGATGAAACGCTTGTCTGCCGCCGCGAAAGCCGCATGAGGCCCTTCACGGACAAGCTCGTTATCCGGGCGCACACTCGTGACGAACGATGCAGGGGCCTGCGATGAACGACGGAACGCGCTCCACGTCGCCAGAGGGAAACGGAGTCGACGATACCGTCATCAAGGACATGCTCTGGGCGTTCGCCGTGCGATCGCCGGAACACGCCGCGCTGCTGGTGGGTGCGCACGGCCGCATCACATGGACCAATTCAGGCGCCGAAGTCATCCTCGGTGCCGAGCCCGGCGGACTGGTCGGCCGCGACATCTCCTCCATCTTCATCCCGCGCGACATCGCCGCTGGCATCCCCGAGCACGAAATGCTGGAAGCGCGATCGCGCGGCACGGCGTCGGACGATCGCTGGATGGCCCGTCTCGACGGCTCGCGTTTCTGGGCGTCGGGCACGATGGTGTATCTGGGGCCATTCATCGAGGAGAAGGCGTGCTGCGCCTTCCTCAAGCTGTTCCGCGACCTGACCGAAGTGAAGATGCAGCTGGAAAGCAGCCGCAAGCGTTGCCGAGCGGCCACCGAGTCGAGCGACAAGAAGAGCGCGGCCATCGCGCTGCTCGCGCATGAATTGCGCAATCCGCTGTCGGGCATCAGCCTCGCCGCGGGCATGCTGAAGCGGAAGATCGGCGACCAGGTGCCCGCGACTGGGGAACCGCTGGACCTGATCGAGCGCAACGTCACGCTCGCCGCGCGCCTGATCGAGGACCTGATGCAGCACAGCAAGGTCGGCGCGGACGGCTTCAAGCTCGACAAGGCCACCTGCAACCTTCGCGAGATGCTCGATCACTCGGTGTCCATCGCCAAGCGCCAGATGGAGCAGGAAGGCCGGCACGTCGAGGTGCTGCTGCCGGAGCACGAGATCGTCGTGGAAGTGGACCCGATGCGCATGCAGCAGGTGTTCGTGAACCTGATCGCCAATGCGCTGCGCTACACGCCCGCGCCGGGACAGATCTGGGTCACCGGCACGCTGGAAGGCCCGGAGGCGATCGTGCGCGTGACCGACGAAGGCATCGGCATCGCGCCGAACCGGCTGGAACGCCTGTTCGAGATGTTCACGCTGCCGCGGCTGGACAGCTCGAAGCTCGGGCTGGGGCTCGGCCTGGCGCTGGTGAAGAAGATCATCGAGCTGCACGGCGGCACCGTGCAGGCGCGCAGCGAAGGGCCGGGGAAAGGCAGCCAGTTCGTGGTGCGCTTCCCGCTGCGCTGATCGTTACAGCGCGCCGGTGCGCACGTGGAAACCGAGCGCGCCGGCCACCATGCGCAGGGCCTCGTCGTCGCGTTGGCGCGTGATGAATCCGGCCTGCGCGTGCTCGCCGGTTTCGTACGTCCACAGCGTGTAGTGGTGCTCGCGCAGGCGGTCGAAGGCGACGTTGACCAGCGCCGGCACTTCGGCCTCCGCGAGGAAGTCGTCATCGTCCACGACGTCGCCCCAGTCGATGCGCAGGCCGAAACGCGCGGCGAGCTCATCGAGCACTTCGATCAGCCCGGCGGGATCGGATTCCTCAACATGGAAGCCGGCGCGCCAATCGATGGCATCGCGCAGCGCCTGCACGGGATCCTCGCCGTCGGCGAGCGCTTCGCGGCAGCGGGCGAACTGTTCCATCGCCGCGTCCTCGTCGTCGGGATTGACCAGCAACAGGAACTGCCACGCGACCGCTTCCTGTGCGGCGTCCTCGTCGAGGTCGGCGTCGTCGTGGAACGAACGGGCGAAGTTGTCGTCGGGGTCGTATTCGGAATGCATGGCGCGGTACTGCGGGCGGGGCGCACAGGATACGGCGCGACGCGGCGGTGGCGCGTGCAGGCAAAAAAGAAGGCTGCCGAAGAACACCGGCAGCCCTGAAAGGAGTGGACGCCCGGGGGGAAGAGGGCGCCCGGCCGACTCGCAGCGGCCGACGCCAGCGTCGCTGCGCGGCGATGCGTGCTCCATAGGAGGAATCCGAATCGCACCTTCCGTCGGGAGGTCGGGTGCGGGCGTGGCGATGACGCGGAGGCGGGATCACGCTGCCCGCATCGCCCGCTCGGAGTGCGCCCATGGCTTCGATCCAGCGCGACATCGACGTGGACATTCCGTTGCGCGATGCGTGGGACGCACTGCGTGACGTCGGCAACATCCACACCCGCCTGGTGCCCGGCTTCGTTACCGACTGCCGCATGGAAGGCCGCGTGCGCGTGGTGACGTTCGGCAACGGCACCGTGGTGCGCGAGCCGATCCTCGATATCGACCAGACGCGTCATCGCGTCGCGTGGGCCGCGATCGGAGGGACCTTCGAGCATTACAACGCGTCGGTGCAGGCGTTCGAACTCGACGGCGCGCGGACCCGGATCCGCTGGATCGCCGACCTGCTGCCGGATGAGGCGGCTTCGACGGTCGACGGGATGATCGCGGAGGGGTTGTCGGTGATGAAGCGGACGTTGGAGGGGGCGGGCGGGGGGTGAGCATCGATGCGCGGCGCTAATGCGGGAATCGAGCGCGCTTGCTCGTGCTCGTCATTCCCGCGTAGGCGGGAATCCATGGACGTTGCTGCGGTGATCTGAGAGCAAAAGCGCAGAACCAGCAGCGCTGTGCGCCCGAGGTGGGCCACCGTAGACGCTCCGTTACCCCTCACCCCAACCCCTCTCCCGGTGGGAGAGGGGCTCAAACCGGGGAATCGGGATGAAAGTGCGAGAGCGCAAGGCCTTCAACTGCCTTACGGCAACGGCGTCCCCTGGTCCGCGATCGCCAGCCAGCGATGGCCGTCGTGGCTGTAGGTCACGCCGGTGTAGGCGTGCTGGCGGAAGCCGATGCGGGGGATCTCGTACACCGTCTCGTACAGGATGAACGCGGCGTTGCAGCCGTCGACCACGCGATAGACCTCAGTCCAGGTCCACTGCGCCTCGCGGTTGGCGAAGTGGCTGGCCAGCGCGGTCATGATCGCGTCGATGCCCACGCGCCTGGCGCCGCTGGCGAAGATGGTAATCGCGCGTTCGTCGTGGACGGCGCGGAAGGTCTCGGCGTCGTAGTCGCGGAAGGATTCCATGTCCATGCGCTGGGCCAGTTCGAACTGGCGCGCGCAGCCGCGGGCACGGTGGTCGCTGCCGCGATCGCCGGCGAATGCAGGCGCGGCAGCGGACAGGAACAGCAGGCAGGCAACGGCGGGAAGGCAGCGGAGCAGGAGCGGGCGGATCGTCATCGTCGTGTCCTCGACGTGGGGGCAGACGGACGGTAGGCCCGCAAGCGGCCCTGTTCGAGAGCCACTATCGAGGCGTTCCGTGGGGCCATTGCATCGCGGACCTGCCGCGGTGCGGCCACAAATTCCCCGCATAATCGAGTGCCCACACGTCATCGGAGCCCCACCCATGACCCTTCTCGTGACCGGCAGCGCCGGCCATCTGGGCGAAGGACTGATGCGGCAGTTGCGCGCCACCGGCCGCGACGCGGTCGGCATCGACATCAAGCCTTCGGCATTCACCGACCACGTCGGTTCCATCACCGATCGCGACTTCGTGCGCCGACGCATGAAGGGCGTGCGCGCGGTGGTCCACGCCGCGACGCTGCACAAGCCGCACGTGGCGACGCATCCGCACCAGGACTTCATCGACACCAACATCAGCGGCACGCTCGTTCTGCTCGAGGAAGCGCTGGCCGCGAACGTGGAGTCTTTCGTCTTCACCAGCACGACCAGCACCTTCGGCGCCGCGCTGACGCCGGCGATGGGCGAGCCGGCGGCGTGGATCAACGAGGACGTCGCGCCGATCCCGAAGAACATCTACGGCGTGACCAAACTGTCGGCCGAGCAGCTGTGCGAGCTGTTCCACCGCAAGCGCCGCCTGCCGGTGCTGGTGCTGCGCACCTCGCGCTTCTTCCCCGAGCCCGACGACAGCATCGACGTGCGCAACGGGTTTTCCACCGCCAACGCGCAGGCGAACGAGCTGCTCTATCGTCGCGTCGACATCGCCGACGCGGTGGACGCGCATCTTCTGGCGGTCGAACGCGCGAAGGCGATTGGCTTCGGCCGCTACATCATCTCGTCGACGACGCCGTTCACGCGCGAGGACCTGCCGGAACTCCGTCGCGATCCGGCGACCGTGCTGGCACGGCATTTCCCCGAAGCGCCGGCGCTGTACGCCTCGCGTGGCTGGCGGATGTTTCCGCAGATCGACCGTGTGTACGACAACGCGCGCGCGCGTGAGCAGCTGGGCTGGCAGCCGAAGTACGACTTCGCGCGCGTGCTCGACGCGCTGCGCAGTGGCGAGGATTTCCGGAGCCCGCTGGCCGAGGCGGTCGGCAGCAAGGGCTACCACGACGTGGTGTTCGAGGACGGGCCGTATCCGGTGGTGTCGTAGGCGCCGTCGCTCTCACCCCAACCCCTCTCCCGCAGGCGGGAGAGGGGCTTCAAGCGAAACTACTGCCCCTTCGGCCGCACCTGCACCGCCGCGGCTTCCGTGAACGCCACGCGCAGCATGTCGCCGACCTTGAGCTTCGGCAGGCGCGCCTGGTATTCGGGCTTGCGCACGTCCAGCGTCACGACGTTGCCGCGCGGGCCTTCGACGGTGATGGTGTTGTTCTTCGTGTCGATCGCGCGGATCGGCGCCAGCACGGTGACGACTTCGGCCGCGCCGACCTTCGGCTTCTCGCCGAGCTTGCCGACCTGCTCGTCCTTCGCGATGTACGCGCCGGGCTCGGCGCTGCCGGCCGGCTGGATGTCCACGGTCACCGCGCGCATGTAATCCAGCGACACGGTGTCGCCCTTGTGGATCTGCTCGAAGTTGCGGACGGTCTCGTCGGCGTGCACTTCCACCTTGTTGCCGTCCGGCCCTTCCACGGTGATCAGCCGGTTGGGGGTGTTGATGTCGACGACCTTGCCTTCGACCGTCACGACGACGGCCGCGGACTCGCTGCGGTTGGGATCGGGTGGCGAGGGCTTGGCGGCGTACGCGGTCGTGGTGGCCAGGGCCAGGACGATGGCGAGGGAAACGGGGCGGAGCGGGAGCGGGGAAGTCTTCACTGCGTCCTCCGTGCGGGTGGGTGCGCATCGCGCGGCGCGCGACGGCAACGCGCAGCCCAGTCCGGGCGGCGCGGTTCAGTGTGTGCACGGAAAAGTGAAGGCCGCGTATGTTGCGCGGCCTTCGCATCGCGGGACGTCAGTGGATCGTGGGTCCGTCCTGCTCGCGGTAACGCACCTTGGCCAGCGCGTTCTCGTCCGAGGGTTCCTCGCTCCGGGACGCCGCCTTCGGCTGCTTGCGGTCCTCCAGATCCTTCTTCTGGTCCTTGGCGCCCGATTTCTGCTGCGCCTGGCCCTTCTGCTTGTCCGGTCGCATCGCGTCCTCCTAGTGGTGGCGCTTGTCGCTGCCGGAACGATGGTCGTCGCGGCCTTCGTCGCGGGTCGACGGCTCCTTGTGCACCGCGTGCTTGCGCTGTGTCGGACCGTCGTGGCCGGCGCGCATGGCGTGGTCGCGATCGGTGTCGCGATTGCCACCGGACGGCGGCGTGGTGTGGTCGCTCTTGACCCGGTCCCGCGCGTGCTTGTTGGTGCCCATGGTGTCTCCGTTCGTCGAGGGAACACCAACGTAGAGACGGCGCTGTTAGGGGTGTGGAATCGCGATGTAACGCAGGCGTTACCGCACGCGTGTTCAGCCTGAATGCGAAAAGGCCCCGGAATTCCGGGGCCTTTCGGTCGACGCAGCTGGAACGCCGGCCGCGATCAGTGATGCAGCAGCACGTCGGCGATGATGCCGGTGGCCACGGCGATCAGGACGTAGCGGCCGTCGTCGCTGCGCACCCAGCGGTGGCCGCGGGGCGGCTCGCGCAGGTCGTAGTGGCGGTAATCGTCGACGTAGACGCGACGTTCGACATAGACCACGCCGCGGCGGTAATCGTGCTTGTTGTGGCCCTTCTTGTGGCCGCGACCACGGTCGTGGTGGTCGTCGTGATCGTCGTAGTGGTCGTGACGATCGCGGTCGTGATGCTTGTCATGGGCCGAGGCGGCGACCGGCGAAAGCAGCAGGAAGCCGATCGCGAGAGTCGAAAGCAGGCGCTTCATGAAATCCCCTGTGTGCATGCGAGTTGCGGTGATGGATCTGGTTTGTGTCGATCCTGACTGGGGCGCACCGGCTGGCAATCGGGTTCGCGCCGAATCGCGACGCAGTTCGCGCTTTGTGACCGGAATCCTTCACCTCGGCTTTAGGTAAGCGCTTACAGCACCCCTTTGGAACGAAAAAAGCCGGGGTGGCGCGCGAACCGGTCGCGCGCCACCCCGGCAATCTCCCTGACGAGGAGTGCGCCCAGTGTGGCCGCCGCCTGTCGCAGGAGGCGAGACGGCGCGCCGCGTCGCCTCCTACACTCGCCCGAACGTGAACGCCTGAGGGGAAGGGAATGAAGCGTCGTGCCGTCGTGGCCCTGGCGGGCCTGTCCGTCGCCTTGTCGCTGGCCACCGCCGCGACGCCTGCGCAGGCGCCCGCCGCGCCGGCCTCGGCGCCCGTCGTGCTGCGGGCCGCGCACCTGTTCGACGGCCGCAGCGGCCAGCTTGTGTCGCCGGGCGTGGTGGTGGTGCAGGGCGATCGCATCGCCGCCGTCGGCGATGCCGCCGTGCCGGCCGGCGCGAAGGTCATCGACCTGGGCGAAGCCACGCTGCTGCCGGGCTTCATCGACGCGCACACGCACATCGCCTCCAACCACGACGACAACTGGGCGCAGGGCTTCTACGAGAACATGCTGCGCTTTCCGACCGAGCAATCGTTCCACGCGGCACGCAACGCGAAGCTGACGCTCGAAGCCGGCTTCACCACGGTGCGCGAGGTCGGCGCGCCGGATTTCGTCGACATCGCGCTGCGCAACGCGATCCGCGACGGCCTGGCCGAAGGCCCGCGCATGCTGGTCGCAGGCCACGCCCTCGGTTCCACCGGCGGGCATTGCGATGCCGCGCCGTTCCCGCCGGAGCGCGTCGTGCCGCTGGGCCCGCGCGACGGCGTGTGCAACGGCGCCGAGCAGTGCCGCCTCGCCACGCGCGAGCAGATGAAGTACGGCGCCGACCTCATCAAGATCTGCGCCTCCGGTGGCGTGCTGTCGGAAGCCGATCCGGTCGACGTCCCGCAGCTCACGCCCGACGAGCTGCGCGCGATCGTGACCGAAGCCCACACCTGGGGCCGCAAGGTCGCCGCGCACAGCCATGGCGATCTCGCCGCGAAGCTCGCGGTGGAAGCCGGCGTGGATTCGATCGAGCACGGAAGCTTCCTCACCACGCCCACGCTGCAGCTGATGAAGAGCAAGGGCACGTACCTGGTGCCCACGCGCATGACGCAGGTCTGGGTGCTCGACAAGGCCGATACGTATCCGCCGCAGATCGGCGCCAAGGCGCGCGCGGCCGGCGCGGCGCACCAGAAGATGTTCAAGGAGGCGCTGCGCGTGGGCGTGCCGATCGCGCTGGGCACCGACGCCGCGGTGTATCCGCACGGCCTCAACGCGCAGGAATTCGGCGACATGGTCGACCTGGGCATGACGCCGTCGGCGGCGTTGCTCACCAGCAGCCAGGGCTCGGCGAAGCTGCTGGGCATCGAGAACGAAACCGGCACGCTGGAGGCGGGCAAGTTCGCCGACATCGTCGCCGTGCCCGGCAACGTGCTGGAGAACATCCGCGCCACGCAGAAGCCGCTGCTGGTGATGAAGCAGGGTGCGGTGGTGCGCGGGCCGTAAGCCGCGCGCCGGGCGCAATCGATCAGTTTTCGAGAAGCGGCGCCGCGGGCGCCGCGCGAGGATGCCTTCCGTCGGCCCGCATCGTGCGGGCCATCCGCCAGGGAGCGCTCGAATGAACTGGAACAAGTGGATCCGCCAGGCCCATCGCTGGCTGTCGATTGCCTTCACGCTGTTCGTCATCGCCAACTTCGCCGTGATGGGTCGGGGCGACATCGCGCTGTGGGTCGGCTTCGCGACGCTGGTGCCGCTGGCGTTGCTGCTGGTCAGCGGGCTGTACATGTTCGCGCTGCCCTATCTGTCGCGTCGCCGGGCGCAACCGGCCTCCGGACAACCCTGAAACGCTTGCGCCCGAGCAATTGCCTGACTAAAGTCAGGCAATGGACGAACGTCAGATCGAACAGGTCCGCAGCTTCAACCGCTCGGTGACGCGCCGGATCGGGGCGCTTTCGGACGACTTCCTAGGTCGCGGCCGTCCGCTGGCCGAGTCGCGACTGCTGTTCGAGATCGGTAGCGACGGCGCCGACGTGCGCGACCTGCGCGCGCGGCTGTCGCTGGATTCGGGCTACCTGAGCCGCCTGCTGCGCGGCCTTGAATCGCAGGGGCTGGTGAAATCGCAGCCGGCGCCGGATGACGCGCGCGTCCGGCGCGTACTGCTGACCGCGAAGGGACGGCGGGAATTCGAGGCGCTCGACCGGCTGTCGCAGGACTTCGCGACCTCGCTGCTGTCGCCGCTGGGCGAGGCGCAGCGTGAGCGCCTGACCCGGGCGATGGCCGACGTCGAACGCCTGATGCGCGCCGCCGCCGTGGTCATCGAACCGGCGGACCCCGCCAGCGCCGATGCGCGCGCGTGCATCGACGCGTATCTGCGCGAACTCGACGAACGCTTCGACACGGGGTTCGACGCGACGCGCGGCCCGAGCGCCGATCCGCAGGAACTCGTACCGCCGTCCGGCGTGCTGCTGCTCGCGCGCCTGGACGAGGACGCGCTCGGCTGCGGCGCGCTGAAGGTGCTCGGCGACGGCGCCGGCGAGATCAAGCGCATGTGGGTCGCGCCGACCGCACGCGGCCTCGGCATCGCCCAGCGCATGCTCGATGCACTGGAAGCGCGGGCGCACGCGATGTCGCTGCACACGCTGCGCCTGGACACCAACCGCACGCTGCTGGAAGCACGCGCGCTGTATGCGCGCAACGGCTACGTCGAGATCCCGCGCTACAACGACAATCCCTACGCGGATTACTGGTTCGAGAAGCGCCTGGCCTGACGCGCGTTACGCGCCCACGCGCTCGCGCACCGCGTTGAAGTCGCGCACCGGGCGCACTTCGATCGAACCGAAGCGCGACCACGGGAACGAATGCGCGATGTCCACCGCAGCTTCGATATCCGGCGCCTCGATCAGGTTGAAGCCGGCGAAGACTTCCTTCGCTTCGGCGAACGGACCGTCGAACACGTGCGTGCTGCCGTTGCGGGCGCGGATCGAACGCGCGGTGCTGGGGACTTCGAGCTGCTGCGAATCCAGCAGCACGCCGCGCTCGCGCAGGGCGTCGGCCTTTTCGATGCAGTCCTTCATCAGGCGGTCGTACTCGCCTTCCGGCAACGCGTCGAGCAAGGCCTGGTCGGTATAGATCATCAGCAGGAATTTCATGGCACTCCGCGGATGCGTACTGGGGACACGCATTGTGGCCCATGCGTGCGACGGCGCGATGTACCGGAAGACACACGACGGCGCCGCGATGGCACGTTTCGCCGATTCGCCCGCTGACGGGACGGTTCTTCCCCCCGATACGGGCTTATCGGCGCGGGGTCGCGTGCCTAACCTGTCACTCCTCCCCCGCAACGGAATGCCCGCCATGCTCACGCCACGCCAGGCCCAGTTCGCCTTCGTTCCGCTGGTCGTCACGCTGATGTCGGGCGTGATGAGCTTCGCCATGATCGCCTTGCACCGCGGTTTCGGCCCCGGGCTCGTCGAGGCCTGGCTGCGCGGATGGCCCGTCGCGTTCGCCGTCGCGCTGCCGGCCGCGTGGGTGATCCTGCCCGGCGTGCGCGCGCTGCTGGCGCGTGTGACGAAGGTGTGCAGCGAAGCCACCGGATCGTCGCGTCGCCTCGGCCGCATGGGATGAGCGACGTGTCGTCGGCGCCGCTCCGGTACGATGCCGCGGGTTCTCCGCAGGAAAAGGAACACGGCATGGCGTCCACCGCCGGCTTGCAGGCACACGATCCCGTCATCGACCCCGTGATCGATGTCAGGGGGCTCACCAAGACGTACTCCACCGGTTTCCAGGCGCTCAAGGGCATCGACCTGCAGATCCGCCGCGGCGAGATCTTCGCGCTGCTCGGGCCCAACGGCGCGGGCAAGACGACGCTGATCAGCATCATCTGCGGCATCGTCAACGCGAGCTCCGGCAGCGTCACCGCCGACGGCCACGACATCGTCCACGATTACCGCGCCGCACGCATGAAGATCGGGCTGGTGCCGCAGGAGCTGTCGACCGACGCGTTCGAAAGCGTATGGGCGACGGTGAAGTTCAGCCGTGGGCTCTTCGGCAAGCCGCGCGACGACGCGTACCTGGAAAAGGTGCTGCGCGACCTTTCGCTGTGGGACAAGAAGGACAGCAAGATCATGGCGCTGTCGGGCGGCATGAAACGCCGCGTGCTCATCGCCAAGGCGCTGTCGCACGAGCCGTCGATCCTGTTCCTCGATGAACCGACCGCAGGCGTCGACGTCGAACTGCGCCACGACATGTGGGAAATGGTGCGTCGCCTTCGCGAGAACGGCACCACGATCATCCTGACCACGCATTACATCGAGGAGGCCGAGGACATGGCCGACCGCATCGGCGTGATCAACAAGGGCGAGCTGGTGCTGGTGGAGGACAAGGCCACGCTGATGCGCAAGCTCGGCAAGAAGCAGCTCACGCTGACGCTGCAGGCGCCGCTGGAGCGGATTCCCGACGACCTCGCCGAATACCCGCTGGAACTGGCCGAAGACGGCCATTCGCTGGTCTACACCTTCGACGTGCAGGCGCAGGAAACCGGCATTGCCGCGCTCCTGCGTCGCCTCACCCAGCACGGCATCGACTTCAAGGACCTGCATTCGTCCGAGAGTTCGCTGGAGGACATCTTCGTCAGCCTGGTCCGCCAGAACCGGGAGGCGCGCGCATGAACCTGCACGCGATCCGCGCCATCTACCGCTTCGAGATGGCGCGCACGTTCCGCACGCTGATGGAGTCGATCGTCTCGCCGGTGCTGTCGACGTCGCTGTACTTCATCGTCTTCGGCGCGGCGATCGGTGGGCGCATGGGCGATGTCGACGGCGTGAGCTACGGCGCCTTCATCATCCCCGGCCTGATCATGCTGTCGCTGCTGAGCGAGAGCATCTCCAACGCGTCCTTCGGCATCTACATGCCCAAGTGGGCCGGCACGATCTACGAACTGCTGTCGGCACCGGTGTCGGCGATGGAAATCGTGATCGGCTACGTAGGCGCCGCGGCGACCAAGTCGCTGATGCTCGGCACGCTGATCCTGCTCACCGCGCGCTTCTTCGTGCCGTACGAAATCCAGCATCCGTTCTGGATGCTGTGCTTCCTGGTGCTGACGGCGCTTACCTTCAGCCTGTTCGGTTTCATCATCGGTCTGTGGGCCGACAGCTTCCAGCGCCTGCAGCTGGTGCCGCTGATGATCATCACGCCGCTGACGTTCCTCGGAGGCGCGTTCTATTCGATCAGCATGCTCCCGCCGTTGTGGCAGAAGGTCGCGCTGTTCAATCCGGTGGTGTACCTCATCAGCGGTTTCCGCTGGAGCTTCTTCGGGATTTCCGACGTCAACGTCGGCATCAGCGCGGCGGCGATCCTTGGCTTCCTGCTGCTGTGCCTGGGCGTGGTGTACTGGATCTTCCGCACCGGCTGGAAGTTGAAGCAGTAAGCCGCTCCGCGCGACAAAACGAAGGGCCGCAGCTGCGGCCCTTCTTGTTTCCGGCGACTTCGATGACTAGCTGCGCTCGCCTTCGCGCAGTTCCTGCGTGAGCCAGCGATCGATCAGGCGTTTCTCGAAGCGCAGCGGATCGCTGTTGAGCGAGGCGCTGTCGCTCATCAGGAAGCCCGGATCGCTGAGCTTGCGCTCGCCTTGCGCGATCACGTTGCCGTTGGCATCGGTAAGGCGCACGTTGAGCGTCATGCGCGGCGGATAGACGTCGCGGATGATGCGCGTGTTCTGCAGGTTCGGGCCGTGCCACGGTTCGAACATGCCCGCGCGGCGGATGTCGAGGATGTCGACATCCAGGCGCTGGCCCTCGGGCAGGCGCTTCTCGGCGCGCTCGCGCAGGTAGCCCGCGAGTTCCTGCACCCAGTTGCCCTGCGAGGCTTCCCAGCGGTTGCCGCTGTAGCGAAGTTCGCTGAAGCGCGACGGGTCTTCCCATCGCACGTTGACCGACTCGCTTTCTGGCAAGGCGCGCGGTGCATCCGGATCGGTGACGTTTCGGACTCCGGCGATCGCAGTGGAGGTGAAGGCAGCGGCGAGAAGGAGAAGGGCGAGGCGCGATTTCATGGCGACCTCCGAAGGGATGGGGCAATCGGATTCTCCCACCGCCGATGCGCGCCGGCGACGCGGCTCGCAGCGACGTACAGCCGGCGTTCGCGGTTTCGAACCACGAATCCTTAACAGGTCAAGGCCTTCGGCTGAGAGTTTTTCGGACCCGTCTCATATCGGCCCCGGGGACCGATCCGGAAACTTCCTCCTGCGCCGCAATGGCGCTTCGCCCGGCACGTATCGCAGCCGGAATTCCCCCGCCAGGAGTCCACCGCGTCCGGTCGCCGGGCGCCGCCGTCCGCCCACGGAGCCGTTCCATGTCCCCCGCCGTACGCAAAGCCCGAGTCCGTCCCGTCCGCTGCGGTTGGCGCAGCAGCCTGCAGGTGATCTGCGCAGCCGCGGTGCTGGTTGCCGCCACGAGCGCCGGCTCCGGCTATGCGCGCACGCACGTCGCCGTGCCGGCGCGCGCGGTCGCCATCGAGGCGGGGATGGGCGGTCCGTACCTGCCGGCCTCGCAGGCGCCGCACTACGACCTCGCCGCGGACCTCGCGCACCTGGACGCGGTGCCGCTGCACAAGGCCGACGACGCGATCGACCTGTCGGCGATCGCCTGGAATCCGGTCAAGCGCGACTGGCGCGAGAAGCTGCTCAGCCTGCTGCCGGTCGCGCCGGTGCGGATCACGTCCGGCTTCGGCCGCCGCCACGACCCCTTCGGGCGCGGCGATGCCTTCCACAGCGGCATCGACTTCGCCGGCACGACCGGAACGCCGGTGCATGCCTGCGGCGACGGCGTGGTCGTGCAGGCGCATTACACGAAGGACTACGGCAACGTGGTCATGATCGACCACGGCCAGGGCATCGTGACGCTGTACGCGCACAACAGCCGGCTGGAGGTGCGGCCCGGCGACGTCGTCCTCGCCGGGCAGGAGATCTCGAAGATGGGCTCGACCGGCCGTTCGACCGGTCCGCACCTGCATTTCGAAGTGCGCCAGTACGGGCGCCGGATCGACCCGGGCCGTTACCTGGCGGGGCTTTGAGGCTTACTCGCCGGCTTCCGCGTCGCGGAACCAGGCCTCGACCTTGCCCTTGTGCTTCATCGTCATCGGGTTGCCGCGGCGATCCAGCGCCTTGCCGACCGGCAGCCGCACCCAGCCCTCGCTGATGCAGTACTCCTCGACATTGATGCGCTCGACCCCGTTGAAGCGGATGCCGATGCCGCGCTCGAGCACCGTCTCATCGAAGAACGGGCTGCGCGGGTCGTTGGAGAGGCGGTCGGGGGGGGTGTCGGTCATGGCGGGATTCGTGTTCTGGCGCGGGTATTGGCACCGGGCAGGCGCCGGGGCCGCACAGGATACGTGCGGTGGCGCGATCCCGCAGCCTCAGGGGTGCTCGCCGCGGCCCTGCGCCTTGGCGCGGGCGATCACCGCCCGGACCCGGTCGCGGTCGGTGTGGCGCGAAATAGCCACCGCGCCCAGCTCGATCGCGCGCTCGCGCAACTCGGACGGTACGTCGTAATGCGCGCCGGAGGTCTTGTTCTGGAAAGCCCGGCGCGGGATGTCCAGGCGCTCGGCCATGGCATGGAGCTCGTCGAGGGTGTCGGCCATCAGGTGGGCCCAGCGGCGGCCGCGCCACAGGTGGACCGCATCATCGACATAGACCGTCATCGCCGGGAGAGGTAATCGGTGGACATGCTGAATGGGGATCCTATCTGAACCGCCCCGGCCGGTCCGGATTTGCAAATCCGACCAAACACGTCCAACATGCCTCGCGCTGCGTTAGCCAAGGGTCACGGTGAATGTGACCCGATGTGGATTTTCTTCTCCATCGTTGCACCTCGCTTTCTCCTTGCGACCAGCTCCAATGCCGCGATAGCGGTCTCACCATCCGTATAGGAGAAAGTCATGTCGAACCGTGAAACCGGTACCGTCAAGTGGTTCAACGATGCCAAGGGCTTCGGCTTCATCAGCCGCGAGAACGGCGAGGACGTGTTCGTCCACTTCCGTTCGATCCAGGGCTCGGGCTTCAAGAGCCTGCAGGAAGGCCAGAAGGTGTCCTTCACCGTCGTCCAGGGCCAGAAGGGCCTTCAGGCCGACGCCGTGCAGGCCCTGTAAGCCTTTCGCACCAAGCGTTACCAAAAAGCCCGGCGCAAGCCGGGCTTTTTTTTTGGCGTGACGCCCGGCGGCAGGCCGGGCGTCCCCACGCATGGGCGGGCTACCGGCTCAACGGGTACGGAACGCAAGCAGGCGTCCGTCGCTGCCCGAAGACGGGTAGCCGTAGACATCGGTCGTTCCGGGCATGATGTAGAGCATGCGACTGGCGGAGATGGCCACCTGCCCCGGCGTCGGTGTCTGCCACACCGGCTTGCGGGTCGCCAGGTCGATCGCGTACAGCGCCCGGTTGGTGCTGACGAACGCGAGGTTGTTCGTAACCACCACGTTGTGGAAGAACACCGTGTCTGCCGTTCCCGGGATCCACGACCAGAGCACCTGTCCAGTCTTCTCGTCGATCGCGTCGAACGACTTGGGATTGTTCGACGCCGCGTAGATCACGCCCTTGGCGACGGCCGGGTAGGCGCGGTAGGTCTTCACCGACGTCCAGCGTTCGCTCAAGGTGTCGATCGCGTAATTGCGCAGCGGGCGCGTCTCGTTGTACCAGTCGCCGACGAAACCGGTCACGCTGTTTTCCGCGCCGACGATCGGTGTGGCGCGGTGGTCGACCTGCAAGCCGCCCGGCTGCGGGCCGATGCTTCCCACCAGCGTGCCATCTCGCGAATCCAGAACAGTCAGTGTGCTGCCGTTGTGGGCATACAGACGGTTCGCGTCGTCCAGGGCTGGCGTGTTCATGCCGTAGGTGCCGCCCGACGCTTCCCACTTCTTCAGTCCCGTGCTCCGCTCGAACGCGTAGACGACACCTCCGTAGTAGCCGGAGTTCACGTAAGCCACGCCGTCCTTGACCGTCGGTGCGAGGATGTCGGCCCATTGCGTACGGAAGCCCGACTGCATCTGCGGCGTGCCATCGGCCGCATCGAACGCCCAGAGGAACGTGTCCTCATGCCCCGTCGTCGGCACGTAGACCGTCCCCCCCGATGCCGCGGGCGGATTGAGCGAGCCGTAGCGCAGCGTGAACTGCTGGGACCACTTCACGGTCCCGTCCTTTTCATCGAGAGCGAACAGGCCCGGTCCCGCCGTACTGACACCGTCTGCGGCCACGTACACCATGCGGCCGCTGGTCACGACCGGAAAGATCGGGCCCGTCGTGGTCGAAGTGGAGACGGCCGGGCGCTTCCATTCCCATGCCTTGGCAAACCGCGTCACGTCCAGGGTTATGGGGACGTAAGCGTTGTGGGCCGCATTGCCCTGGGTGGTCTCCCACTCGGGCATCGGCGTGATCTCCACCTTGTAGGACAAGGTCTGCGAAGCGCTCGCGTAGGGTTTGACGCACTGGACGTCTTCGCACGCGCGCACCGTGATCGTGCCCGCGCGCGTCCCCGGCACGACCGCATTGGACAGCGGCAATGAATAGACGAAGTCCGGATTGCCGCTGGCGGTGACAGCGGGAGTGACGAAGGTGCCGCCGTCGTCGGCGACCTGCAGGTAGACCTGGGCCGAACCCAGATTGGCCGCGGTCCATCGACCGGTCACGTCGGCCTTCGCGTCGTCGCCAAAGGCGAGCGTCAGCGAGATCGGTGGGGTGGACAGAGTCAGTCCCACCGAGGGTGTCGCCGGCGGCGGCGTCGTGGGAGGCGTCGTGGGAGGCGGTGTTGAAGGTGCCGGAGCTGGCGTACTGCCGCCCCCCCCACCACCACCGCCTCCGCATGCAGAAAGCGCGCAGATCACTACGAGCGCGCCCAAGGCGCGTGTCTTCTTCATGAATTTCCCCTTCCTTGGCCCGCGCGCATGGGGTTGCGTGCCGGTTTCCCGGCATGGGCCGTCCCTGGATTGTCCCCGCGCCGACTATAGCCGGCCCGCGCCGGACGCGTCAGTCGCGCCGCACCCGCACCATCCGGTCCATCAGGTGCTCGACCGCGTTGCCTGCGTGCGTGCAGCGGCCCAGGTGGACGGGCGAGGTCTGGATGATCGAGCTGCGCTTGGCGGTGAGCCAGTGGAAGCGCGCGCGCTGCGGCAACAGGCCAATGGGGCCGCTGCCCGGGCCGCCGGCGCAGATCGCTTCCATCGCCTCCAGATGACGGCGCACCGTGTCCAGGTCGATATCGGGATCGAGCGCGCGCAGCCGCGCCTCGTCGACTTCGATGCGCGCCTGCAGGAACTTTGCCGTCGGACACGACAGCAGGATGCCGACGTTGACGAACTCCTCGCGTTCCACGCGCGGGACCACGCGGATCACCGCGTAGTCGTAGGTATCGCGGCGCGGCGTCTCAGGCGCGTGCATGGATCGCCTCCTCGACGAAGCGCTGGCGCTGCGCCAGCCGCTGCATGAAATGCTCGACGTAGGCCGCGCGATGTTCGGTGGGATCGGCCGGTGTATCCGCGCCGACGAGCCATGCGTCGGGCACGAGCGCGAGGATCGCGTCGAAATCGCCCCGCGTCAGCTTTCCCGACAGCCGTGCGTCCGCGCCGGCGATGTCGTCTGCCTGCGGCAGCAGCACGTGCTCGCGGATCATCGGGAACGCGCTGCCGGCATGCGTCGGCGAGCCGTCCCAGCCGTGGTGGAAGTACAGCGCCGCGCCGTGGTCGATCAGCCACGGGTTGCGATGCCAGACGAGCAGGTTCGGATTGCGGAAGCTGCGGTCGACATTGCTGGTGAACGCGTCGAACCAGACGATGTCGGACGCCAGCGCGCCCGGCACGCGTTCGGCGACGGGATCGAAATTGATCGCGCCGGGCAGGTAATCGAGGGCGAGGTTGAGGCCGTCGCTGGCCTTGATGAGTTCCTGGATTTCCGGATCCGGTTCGGTGCGCGCGAGCTCGGCGTCGAGTTCGACGAACACCAGTTCCGGGATCGGAAGGCCGAGCTTGCGGGCGATTTCGCCGGCGACGAGCTCGGCCACCAGCGCCTTCACGCCCTGGCCGGCGCCGCGGAATTTCAGGACATAGAGGCCGTCATCGTCGCCTTCGACGATCGCAGGCAGCGATCCGCCTTCGCGCAAGGGCGTGACGTAACGGGCAACGTTGACGGTGCGCAGGGTCATGGGTCGCGGCGTATGAGGGCCGCGACAGGGTACTTGGCACGGGAAACGAGCGAAAGGAACGTGCGCTCGTCAGGTTCGATCAGCGGCGATTGGCATCCTTCGCCGGCGGCGTGCCCGGCGCGCCCGGCGTGGCGTCGCGCTGCTTGCCGCCGCTGAAGCCCTGCCAGTCGTTCTCGCTCTTCTTGGTGTTGCGATCGCCCGAGCTGTGCTCGTACTCGCGCTCGGACTTGCCGGTGGTGTTCGAGTCGTTTTCGACGTGATGCTGGCCCATGTCGGACTCCATCGCAGAATGGAACGTGCATGGAGCGTGGGCGATTCGGGCTGAACCCCTTGTCGTGAGGATGTATGCGTCGCGCGAAGAATCGCGCCGGTGACGCCTACCAGGTGTCCTCGAGCATGCGCGGGCGGCTCGCGAGCCAGCCGCCGTACAGCAGTGCGAGCAGGCACAGCGTCAGGAATGCGAACGGCCACTCCCAGCCGTGCGTGGCCTCGTGCAGCCATCCGAACAGCAGCGGCCCCAGGCAGCTGAGGCTGTAGCCCACGCCCTGCACGAAGCCCGACAGCCGCGAGGAACCGCCCGGCGTGCGCGTGCGCAGGTTGATCAGCGTGAGCGAGAGCGGGAACGTGCTCGGCCCCAGGCCGAGGAATGCGACCCAAAGCAGCGGCGCGGCCATTGGCGCGAGCAGCAGGCCGGCGAACGCGCCGACGTAGCTCGCGCCGCACGCGACGACGATCGGGAACGGATTGCGGATGCGCACCGCCAGCGCCGGCAGGAACAGCGCGCTCAGCAGGCCCATCGTCGAGAACAGCGCGACCATCGTGCCGCCGAGCGCGTGCGAGCCGCCGGCTTCGGTGAGCAGCTTCGGCAACCACGTGAACATCGAATACGTCGTCAGCGACGTCATGCCGAACATCAACGTGAGGCCCCACGCGACGGGCGAACGCCAGACGCGACCGCGCGCGCTGCCGTTCGCGCCATCCTTCGCCCCATCGAGTTCCGGTGCGGGATCGCCGCTCGCGACCGCTTCGTCATGCGCCTGGCAAAGCGCCTTCGCCTGTCGCGATTGGCCGTAGCGTTCCATCCACAGCACGCCGATCCACGGCAGCGCGGCGGCGGCGGCGATCAGCGACCACGCGCCGAGCGACACGCGCCAGCCGGCGGCGGTCGCGATGGGGACGGCGAGCAGCGCTGGCAGGATCGTGCCCAGCTGCAGCACGGTGATGTAGAGCGTGCTGACGGTGCCGACGCGATCGGCGAAGTAGCGCTTCACCAGCGGCGGCAGCACGACGTTGCCCATGCCCATGCCGGACAGCGCGATCGCCGAGGTCACCAGCAGCATCGCCGTGTCGCCGACGAATGCGCGCACGAACAGGCCGATCGCCGCGAGCGCCATCGCAAGCAGCGCAGTGCGTTCGAGGCCAAGGCGATGCGCGATGGCCGGCGTCACCACGCCGAACACCGCGAACGCGGCCGTCGGCACCATGCCGAGCACGCCGGTCATGGTCGGACCGAAGCCGAAGGTGTCGCCCAGGGTGTCGAGCAGCGGCGTGAGCGAGGTAACGGCCGTGCGCAGGTTGAACGCCGACATCGCGATGCCCGCCAGCACGAGTGCGCGGTCGCGCCACAACGGGCGGACGAGCGGGGCGGCGAGGAAGTCTGCGTTCATTGCGGGAAGTCCTGTGCACCCCGCGGATCGATGCGGGGCGGATGCATTCGGTTCGATGTCGCGGGTGCTGCGGAAGATGCGCGGCGCGCGGCTGAATACGTGAAGTTTGCGGGATGGAGGCATGTGCGGCCACCCGGCCGGCGGCAACACTGGGTTCCAGTGTGGACCGCCGGACGCCGGTTTTCACGGGCGAATCACCATGCTGACCGTTTCCGCACACGTGCCGCGAGGATTCACCCGCGATTCGCATCGTCCGACGAAGACTCCAGCCCACTGCAACGATCCACTGCAAACCAGGGAGTCATCGAATGAAGAAGACCATCGTGCTGACCGCGCTGCTGTCGCTGTCGACCGTCGCGTTCGCGCAGGACGCCAAGCCGGCGGCCCCGCTGACCGAAGCGCAGGTGCGTGCGCGCCTGACGGAGCAGGGCTACACCAAGGTCAACGACGTGAAGTTCGAGGACGGCGTGTGGAAGGCCGACGCGCACAGCGCGCAGGGCGAAAGCGTCGACGTGCGCCTGGATGCGAAGACCGGCCAGGTCTACCCGGACAAGCAGGTCGCCAACCTCAGCGAGGCCGACGTGCGTGCACGCCTGTCGGCCGAGGGCTACACCAATGTGCACGACGTCGATTTCGAGGACGGCATCTGGAACGCCGAGGCCGATGATCCGTCGGGTAAGGACGTGGAGCTGAAGCTCGATCCGGCGACGGGCAAGGTGATCGGCAAGGAAAAGGATTGAGTTTCAGGCGGTGCTCTCCCCTGACCCGGTGATTAGGGGCACTCCGCCCATGCACTTAGCCCCTCTCCCGCCTGCGGGAGAGGGGTTGGGGTGAGGGCCGGGCAGCGGCATTGTGCTGACCGCAGGCTCCACCCTCATCTACCTGCCGGCACCTTCTTCCGCTAGCGGGAGAAGGGCAGCACCCCCGACGCCTGTGCATAACGTTGGCTGGCACCCCGCCTCCCCGCTCCGTACCATCGGCCGGCACTCCGCCCCCAGGTCCCATCCATGAAGCTACCGGCCGTATCGCTGCTCGCGTTGTCCCTCTCGCTTGCCCTCAATCCCGCCATCGCCGGAAAACCGGCGGCGACGGACATCGACCCCGCGCGCCTCTCGCAGGACGTGAGGGTCCTCTCCTCCGATGAATTCGAGGGCCGCGGCCCCGCCACGGCCGGCGAAACCAAGACCATCGATTACGTCGTCGCGCAGATGAAGGCCGCCGGCCTGCAGCCGGGTGGCGACCTGAAGGACGGCAAGCGCGAATGGACCCAGGCCGTGCCGCTGGCACGCGCCGAGATCAAGGGCACGCCGACGATTTCCGTCGCCGTGAAGGGCAAGACGCAGGCGCTGACGCAGGGCGAGCAGATCGCCGTGCGTGCCGCGCAGGACGGCTCGACCGCCGTCGACATCAGCAAGGCGCCGCTGGTCTTCGCCGGCTATGGCGTGCGCGCGCCGGAGCGCGGCTGGGACGACTTCAAGGGCGTCGACCTCAAGGGCAAGATCGCCGTGGTCCTGATCAACGATCCGGACTTCGATGGCGGCGAAGGCGACTTCGGCGGCAAGGCCATGACCTACTACGGCCGCTGGACGTACAAGTACGAAGAAGCCGCGCGCCAGGGCGCGCTCGGCCTGCTGATCGTGCACGAAACCGATCCGGCCTCGTACGGCTGGGCGACGGTCAAGAACTCCAACACCAACACGATGTTCGACGTCGTGCGCGACAAGCCGGCCTCGGTGCATCCCAAGCTGGAAGGCTGGATCCAGCGCGATTTCGCGCAGCAGCTGTTCAAGCAGTCGGGCCTGGATTTCGACGCGCTCAAGGCCCAGGCGAAGACCAAGGCGTTCAAGCCGGTCGAATTGAAGGGCGCGACGCTGAGCGCGAAGTACGACGTGGATCGCCAGATCATCACCTCGCACAACATCGTCGGCCGCATCGACGGCACGAAGCGCCCGGACGAAACCGTCATCTATTCGGCGCACTGGGACCACCTGGGCGTCGGCCAGCCGGACGCGAAGGGCGACAAGATCTACAACGGCGCCGTCGACAACGCGACCGGCACCGCCGCGCTGATCGAGATCGGCCGCGCGTTCGCCAAGGCACCGACGAAGCCGGAACGTTCGGTCGTCTTCCTCGCCGTCACGGCGGAGGAGAAGGGCCTGCTCGGTTCGGAGTACTACGCCTCCAAGCCGCTGTACCCGCTGGGCAAGACGGTGGCGGTGATCAACATGGATGCGCTCGACCCGCACGGTCCGGCGCGCAACTTCACCACCTCGGGCAGCGCGAAGCAGGAACTGCTCGACGAACTGATCGACACGGCGAAGAAGGTCGCGAACCTGGATTACGTGACCGATCCGAAGCCGGAAGCCGGCCACTTCTTCCGCTCCGATCACTTCCCCTTCGCCAAGCGCGGCGTGCCGGCGGTGTCGTTCGGCTCGGGCAACGACCTGGTCGACGGCGGCCTGGAAGCGGGCAAGAAGATGGAAGACGCGTACGTCGCCGACCGCTACCACCAGCCGGCCGACGAATGGGAAGCCGACTGGACCTTCCTCGGCATGGCGCGCGACCTGGGCCTGCTCTACACCGTCGGCCGCAACCTGGCCGATTCGGACCGCTGGCCGAACTGGGACGCGTCGAGCGAGTTCCGCGCGGCGCGTGACCAGACGGCGGGTGATCGGAAGTAATCGTTGTTGCGATGAGTGGTGTTCCCTCTCCCGCCTGCGGGAGAGGGTCGGGGTGAGGGCAGGCAGCCGATATCGCTTCGTTTCCCCTCACCCCAACCCCTCTCCCGCAAGCGGGAGAGGGGCTACCGAAGCGTGAGCGGCTCCAACCACGAGCGAAGAGCGATCAGCTCGCGCGCGCCCCGATCGCGCGCTCACTCACCCGCAGCGCCTCGATCACCGCCTCGCTCTCCACCACCTGCGCGAACTCCGCCCGCAATGTCGCCAGATGCGCGCGCTGTATCGCGTCGGCGGGTATCACCGATCCATCGGCATCCTTCAGATCGAAACACGCGCACGCATCGCCGATGACGATCGTGCGATAGCCCAGGTTCGCCGCGACGCGTGCGGTCGTCGACACGCACATGTCCGTGCTGATGCCGAACAACACGACGGTGTCGATGTTCAGTCGACGCAGGCGCAGGTCCAGATCGGTACCGATGAAGGCCGCATTGACCGACTTGGTCACCAGCGGCTCGCCTTCCAGCGGCGCGAAACCGGGGCGATGCGCGTTGCCCGGATGCCCGGGCGCCAGCACCGAGCCTTCCATCACCGAATCGTGCCGCACGTGGATCAGCGGCAAGCCGGCGCGGCGCCACGCATCCAGCACGCGCAGCGCATTGGCTTCCATCGCCGGGTTGTTGCGCGGCGGCCACGGCGGCAGGTCGAAACCGCACTGCACGTCGATGGGAATCAGCGCGCTGCGCGTGTCGAGTTCGAGGATGGAACGCGGAGCATTCATGGATCGGGATCTCGCGGGCGGTGGGTGCCCACGATGCGCGCTCGCCAGCGCCGGTCTCAACCCGGCAGAATGCCGGCGACACCGGCACTCCCGTTGCGATGAAACACCTCGACGCCATCGATCGCCAGCTCATCGCGCTGCTGCAGGACAACGCGCGCCTGTCGACGGTCGCGCTCGCGAAGGCCGTCGGCCTTGGACGCACCACCGTGCAGGAGCGCCTGCAACGGCTGGAAAGCGCGGGCGTGATCGCGCAGTACACCGTGCGGCTGGGCAGTGGCGGCGATCCGCTGCAGGCGTGGCTGATGCTGCGTTATGCCGACGGTTTCAGCTGCGACGACGTGATGCCGCAGCTGACCGCGATGCCGCAGGTACGGCTGTGCCACAGCGTCGCGGGCGAACTCGACCTGCTCGTGCTGGTGCAGGCGGAGTCGCCGGGCGAGCTTGCCGATCTGCGCGAGCGCGTCGCCGCGATCAAGGGCGTGGACGACGTCACCACGGTGCCGGTCCTGCGTACGACGCTGGATCGGCGGTGAGACTGGTTTCTTCATCGCGTTCGCTGCCGTCCATGGCGTCACGTCGAAGGTTACGGATCGCCCGGCCCGGCCATCCATGGCCGGGCGTTCGGCCGCGCGCGAGCCAGTGGCTCGCGAGCGCGCGGCCTCACCCCAGTTTCCGCGAGGCTGCGTAGGCGGCCAGGTTCCCGAGGCCCGTCACGCCGAGCAGTACGGCGACGACGCCGGGGGTGATCTCGGTCCAGCCGAACGCTTCGATCAGCGCGAAGCCGAGGCCGACGGCCAGCAGCAGGATGCCCCAGCGCAGCGAGGCGTGGCGGCGCTGCAGCGCCTCGGCCTGCACCAGCGAGCGGATCAGGTCTTCCGAGCCGTTGCTGGCGATCAGCTTGGCGCGGGTACGCGCGTCCACGACCACCTTGATGGCGTAGACGACGCAGATGAACAGGGTGATCGGGATCAGGATTTCGAAGTTCATGGGTGTGTTCTCAAGGCCGTGGCGTGGGGTACGGGGCAAGAGATACGGCCGCCGCGCGACCGGTTGCAGCGGCCCCGAACGAATTTCGTGAAGGCCGCGTTGCAACCATCCGGCCCCTGAACGTATCCACAAAGGTCATGACCGGTGAAACCCCGTGACCGAGGACGACCGCAGGCTGGTGGATGCCGTGCTGGGCAACGTGCCCGGCGCGTTCGAACGCCTCGTGCGCGAGTACCAGGGCCTGTGCTGGCACATCATCCAGCGCATGGTCCGCCAGCCGGAGGACACCCGCGAGCTGTGCCAGGAAGCCTTCCTGCGCGTGCACCAGTGCCTGCACCAGTACCGCGGCGAGAGCGCGCTGAAGTCGTGGATCGGGCAGGTGGCCTATTCGGTCGCCAAGCGGCACCTGGAGAAGCGCCGCATCGCCATCGCCGAACCAGTGGGCGACGAGGACGACGGCGTCAGCCTGCTGGACCAGCTCAGCGACGGCTTCGACCTGGAAACGGCCTGTGCCGATGCGGAGATCGCCGCCGGCCTCCATGAGGAAATCGAATCGCTGCCGCCGTTGCAGCGCACGCTGCTGACGCTGTATCACCTGGATGAAGTACCCATCGTCGAGATCGCCCGCATCACTGGCCTCGCCGAGGGTACGATCAAGAGCCATCTGTTCCGGACCCGGGCGCGGCTGCGCGAACGCCTGCAGGCCCGGATGGGAGTGACCGCATGAACACACCTGACGATCGCAAGCCCGGATGCGAAGACCCGCCGATCCACCGCACCGGCTGGCGCGGCATCGACGCCTTGCGCCTGGAAGCCGAATGGCAGGCGCAGGAACACGCACTCGAACAGGAACGCCGCGGGCAGCCGCTCGATCCGGCCGATTCGCGCCTGGCCGAGTACCGCCTGATCGCGCGCGCATTGCGCACGCCGGCGATGGAGCCGGTGCCCTACGACCTCGCGGCCCAGATCGTGCGCCACGTGGAAGGCATGCCCGCGGCTGGCGAACTGTTCGAACGCTGGCTGCTCCGCGTGCTCACCGCGATCTTCGCGATCGCGGTCATCGCGGTGGTCGCCGCGTACGGCGCGCAATGGATGCCGGCCTTCGCCAGCCTATGGCCGTCGCTGTCGCCGCAATCGGCCGACTGGGCGGGGCTGCTCGTCGGCTGCCTCGCGGTATCGCTGGCATGGCAGGGCGTGGTCCGCCTGATGCGCGCGGACGTGGAGATGCCCGCGGGGTTGGCTTGATTGAGCCCCTCTCCCTGCGGGAGAGGGGTTGGGGTGAGGCCGGGACGTGCGATTACACGCGCATGCCCGTGCACAAAAGGCCGTCATTCCCGCGAAGGCGGGAATCCAACTGTCCGCGTTCTCACGCTCTTCGTAAGTCGTGATGTGTCGTCAAGATGGATCCCCGCCTTCGCGGGGATGACGTCTTCCAGGGCGAGTGCGATTTGAAGAAACGCCGCTTCGAATGACGAGTCGATGCCATCCATGGCGCCGCACGTCAGGCTCCGGAAAGCCCGGCCCGGCCATCCCTGGCCGTGCGTTCGGCAAGGCCACGCGGCAGTGCCGCGCGCGCACCGGATTCGGCAAGGCTGCGTTTGCCATCCATGGCGCAACACACTGGCATCGGATCGCCCGGCCCGGCCATCCATGGCCGGGCGTTCGCGGCCGCGCGCGCCGGTGGCGCGCAAGCGCGGCCGCTCACCCCTTGATACAAACCACCTGCCGCAGCGTATGCACGATCTCCACCAGGTCGCGCTGCGCCGCCATCACCGCGTCGATGTCCTTGTACGCGGCGGGCGACTCGTCGATCACGCCTGCGTCCTTTCGACATTCGACGTGCGCGGTGGCCTCGCGGTGCTCCTTCAGCGTGATCCGCGCGCGTGCGGCGGTGCGGCTCATCACGCGGCCGGCGCCGTGGCTGCAGCTGTGGAAGCTGTCCGCGTTGCCCTTGCCGCGCACGATGAAGCTGCGTGCGCCCATGCTGCCCGGGATGATGCCGAGCTCGCCCTCGCGCGCGCTGACCGCGCCCTTCCGCGTGACCAGCAACGGCTCGCCGAAGTGGTCCTCGCGCTGCACGTAGTTGTGATGGCAGTTCACCGCCGACTTCTCCGTCTGGAACTTCGGCAGGCGGTGGCGCATCTCGTGCAGCACGCGCCCCATCATCGCCTCGCGGTTCGCACGCGCGTAGTCCTGAGCCCACGAGACCGCTTCGACGTACTCGTCGAACAGCGGCTCGCCTTCGAGGAAGAACGCGAGGTCACGGTCGGGTACGTGGAAACCGAGCACGCGCTTTTCCAGCTCGCGACGCGCCAGTTCGATGAAGTACGTGCCGATGAGGTTGCCGGTGCCGCGCGAACCCGAATGCAGCATCACCCAAACGCGATCGGCCTCGTCCAGGCAGATCTCGATGAAGTGGTTGCCGCCGCCGAGCGTGCCGATCTGACGATCGAGCTTGTCCGGCCGGATCTTCGGATGCTTCTGGCGGATCTTCGCCAGCCGCGCGACGAGGTTGGACTTCTCCAGCGCCGTCTCGACGCTGTCGGGAATCCGGCGGTGCTCGCCGCCCGGACCGTTGCCGACCGGCACGCTGCGCTCGATGGAGTTGCGCAGCAGCGACAGGTCGTCCGGCAGGTCGTCGGCGCGCAGCGTCGTGCGAACCGCGGCCATGCCGCAGCCGATGTCGACGCCGACCGCGGCCGGGATGATCGCGCCCTTCGTCGGCACGACCGATCCCACCGTCGCGCCGATGCCCAGGTGCACGTCGGGCATCACCGCGACCCACGGCCCGACGAAGGGCAGGGTGGTGATGTTGCGCAGCTGCTGCCGCGCCTGGTCCTCGACCGGCACGCCGTGCGTCCAGCCCTTGATCGGCGTGGTCGCACCTTCGGCGTGCAGCAGGTCGAATGAAGCGTGTTGCGTGTTCATGGTTCCATTCCTTGTGAAAAACCGTGCGGCGCGAATCCGTTCGCCCCGCGCGGAAGCTTACTGCTTGAGGCTCACCAGCTGCTTCATGACGCCGTCCAGGCCGCCGAACACGGTGAGCTTGTCGATCTTCTCGGTCACCTTCTCCAGAGCTTCCAGCTCCTTCAGGCGCATCAGCACCGGGCTCTCCTCGATCAACTTCGCGGTGTTGAGCAGGGAACGCGTGGCGTTCGCCTCCTCGCGACGACGGATCACGTTGGCCTGCGCCGACTTTTCCGCCTGCACGACGCTGTTGAGGATCTCCTTCATCTCGCCCGGCAGGATCACGTCCTTCACGCCCACGCCGAGCAGCTCGACACCGACCTCGCCGACGCGGCCGCGCACGTAGCCGAAGATGTCGGCGTCGAGCGAGGCCTTGTCGCCGAGCAGTTCGTCCAGCGTCTTGGCGGAGACCGCCTTTCGCAGGCCGAACTGCAGCTCGCGGTACACGTAGTCGGCGTACTTGCCGACCTTCGTGATCGCGGCGACCGGATCGACGATGCGCACGCTCGCGGCGAGGTTCACGCGCAGGCTGACCTTGTCGCGCGTGAGCAGCTCCTGGCCGGAGACCTCGAGCGACTGCACGCGCAGGTCGACCGCCTGCACCACGACGTTCTTCCGGAAATTCCAGAAGGCGTACGAACCCGCGCCGACGACGCGCACGAGCTTGCCGTCGACGAACACCAGGCCGGCGAACTCCGCCGGCACCGGCAGCACGACGGCGACCTTCTCGAGCACGCCGAGCTGGCGCAGACGCGTCGCGACATCGGTCGGCACATCCGGCTCGTCCTGCAGCGCGAGCGTGCGGACCTCGATCGCGATCGGGCCCTTCCAGTACAACCGGCGCGAACCCGGCGCGAGCACTTCCTCCAGCCGGCCGTTCTTCATCACCAGGCCGACTTCGTCCACGCCGATGTCGGCGAGCACGAACGTGTCGGCCAGGCGCGTGCCCAGCGCATCGATCAGCGCGTTCTCGTCGCTGCCGAGGTATTCGGCGCGAAGCGCGATGTTGTGCACCTTCACCTCGACCGCGCCGAACGGGTCGAACCACGTGTGCACGCCCGGCGCGATGACGCCTTCGAATTGACGGTTGCGATACACCAGGCCGCGCTCGCCGTCGCCGATCACGACCTTCTTGGTCCAGAACATCGGAATGTCCTCCTTGTTGTTGGCTCTGATGTTTCGATCCGCTTGGGGCGCGAGGGATCGGTCGTCGCGTTTGATTGGCGTCCCGGCGATAGCGCCGGGACGCAGGAAAAAGTTGGAAACGCCCCCGGCGCCGAACCCGCGGAGCACGTCGCGCTCGATGCATTCGATGCGATGGCGACCTGGATCGCGTCGCAGGCCGACATCGCCCGCGAACGGACCCGTGCAGCCAGCGCACGCATGCGCGAGGGCGACGGCCCGGCGGATCCACCGCTGCGATACTCCGATCGCATCCACATGAAGCCGGATGCGACACGGAATGCCGCAAGGGGCGTTTCCGATGAAGGGACTTTCGTCCCGATGTAACGACGTGAAAGGTCGTTTGGAGCGGGAATCGAACCCGCGACTCTCAGGCTTTGGACCTGATGCTCTACCCGACTGAGCTATCCAGTGGTGGACAAGCCGGAATCGAACCGGCGGCCGATGGCGTGCGCCATTGCTCTACCTCTGAGCTACTGTCCCAGCACGACGCACCGCTCTACATCCCGGCATACGCAACGGCAGTGCCGCGCGCACCGGGCAGGTACGGCTTCCGCCGCGAGCCTGCGCCGCTGTGGACGTTTCGCGTGATGCGTCGTTCATTGGCGTCGCGATCCACCGCAGGCGATGAGTCGTGACGTCAATCCTGTGTGCGAATACAACCGCCCGCCGCCCGCGCCGAAGCATCCAGGCGCAGCGCTGATGCGCTCACGGCATTCCCTTCATCGAAACCAGCATGTTCCGGATGCTTCGGGATGCGCGATGCACTCGCGTTGTGATTGTTAGAACTGCCTTGAAAACAGGCCTTTGCGAACGCCGAAAAGAAAACGCCCCCGGGTGGTGAACCCGAGGGCGTTCGCGTTGCCTCGGGGAGATCGGGGTGACCGACCTCCCGTGTGCAGGAGATCAGTCGATGGGCTTGCCTTCGTCGCGCAGTCGCGGCGCGAACGCGCACAGACCGCGGCACTTGGGCTGCAGTGCGTGGCGCTTGGCGATGTGGGCGACGGCGTTCATGGAAATCGACTGACTCGAAAAGTGTGTGGTGCAACGAAGGTCGCGCAAGTTACGCATTCGTAAAAACGAATGCAAGACCGTTCGTCGGGAAATGAACGGTCGCATGCAATGCAACCGGCAAATCAACATCGGCGAATCAACGCAACAACGGCGCGAGCTGCGTCCACACGTGATCGCGCAGTTTGGGTTGCGCGCTCGCGACCGGATGCAGGTTGTCGTCCTGGAACGCGGTGCGATCGGTCGCGATGGGTTCCAGCAGGAACGGCAGCAACGCGACGCCATGCTGCTTCGCCAGCGCGCTGTAGTTGTCGCTGAAACCCTGCGTGTATTCGCGACCGAGGTTCGGCGGCATGCGCATGCCGATCAACAGCACTTTCGCGCCGCTCTTCTTCGATGCGGTGATCATGCGGTCGAGGTTGGCGCGCGATTGCGCCAGCGGCAGGCCGCGCAGGCCGTCGTTCGCGCCGAGTTCGATCACCACCACCGCCGGCTTGTTGCGCTTGAGTTCGCCATCGATGCGCGCGGCGCCACCGGCGGTGGTCTCGCCGCTGATGCTCGCATTCACCACGCGCCAGCCGGGCTTCGTCTTCGCGATGCGGTCCGCGGTAAGCGACACCCAGCCCTGCGATGCGGCGAGCCCGTAACCGGCGGACAGCGAATCGCCCATCACCAGCACGGTGCGCGCCGGCTGCGCGGCAGGCGGGGCTTTCGCGGCCTGTGCCGCCGCCGGAAACGCAACCGCCAGCATCAGCGACGCCGCCGCGACCCAGCCGATGGCACATTGCACGGGGTGCGAAAGGCGCGCATATCCCGAGAGGACGGCGCCGGAACCGCCAATGATGGCCTTCTTAAAGAACATTTAATCCGCGCTCCCAATGATGGTCACAGGAATGTACCGCCCCACGATGAACGAGAAGAGCATAAGGACGAACATGGCCGATTCCATCGCACCGCGCACGCAGGCACAAGCGGCGCTTCAGGTCGCCGCGCTCGGCAAGCGCGTGATGCTGCCGTCGGGCGAACTGGTGATCCTGGACGATGTGTCCTTCGACATCGCGCCGGGCGACACGGTGGCGATCGTCGGTGCATCCGGCTCGGGCAAGAGCACGCTGCTGTCGTTGCTGGCGGGGCTGGATACGCCGAGCAGCGGTCGCGTGGTGCTCGACGGCGAAACGCTGTCGGCACTGGATGAAGACGGACGTGCGCGCGTGCGCGGCGAGAAGGTCGGCTTCGTGTTCCAGAACTTCCAGCTGCTCCCGTCGCTCACCGCGCTGGAGAACGTAATGTTGCCGCTCGAACTGCGCGGCGATCGCGAGGTCGACGCGCCTGCTCGCGCGATCCTGGAGAAGGTCGGCCTCGGCCAGCGCCTGAACCATTACCCGCGCCAGCTGTCCGGCGGCGAACAGCAGCGCGTCGCGCTCGCGCGCGCGTTCGTCACGCGGCCCTCGCTCCTGTTCGCCGACGAGCCCACCGGCAACCTCGACACGCACACGGGGCAGGCGATCATCGAACTGCTGTTCGAACTGAACGCGCAGGCCGGCACGACGCTGGTGCTGGTGACGCACGATGAACACCTCGCCTCGCGCTGTGGACGACTGCTGCGGCTGGACAGCGGCCGGCTGGTGGCGTCGTGAGCCGCACGTCGGGCAATACGTTCGGACTGGCGTGGCGACAACTGCGCCGTGACCTCGCGGCCGGCGACGTGCGCATCCTGATCGCGGCACTGGTGCTCGCGGTGCTGGCCGTTACGGCGGTCGGTTTCGTCACCGATCGCGCCGAACGCGCGCTGGCCATCGAAGCCAACCGCCTGCTCGGCGGCGATGCCGTGGTGCGCGCCGATTCGCCCATCACCGGCACCGTGCGCGAGGCCGCCAACGCATCGCAACTGCAACGCACCGAAACCATCGAACTGCAGACGATGATCCGCGTCGGCGAGCGTCTGCAGCTCGGCGACCTGCGCGCGCTGGGCGAGGGCTTTCCGCTCCGTGGCGCGTTCCGCATCAACGGCAGCGATGGCGTCGAACGCGATGCCGGCAGCGTGCCCGCGCGCGGCACGATCTGGATGAGCCGTGCCGGCGCCGACACACTCGGCGCAAAGCCGGGCGACGAGATCGCGCTGGGCGACGCGCAGTTCCGCCTCGCCGCGCTGGTCGTGCAGGAGCCCGACGCCGCGCTCGACTACTTCAACGTCGCGCCGAAGGTGTTCCTCAATCTCGCCGACGTCCCATCCACGGGGCTGGTGCAGGAAGGCAGCCGCATCCGCTATCGCCTCGTGGTTGCGGGGCCTGCTGCCGCGGTGGAGACCTTCGTCGCGAAGGCGAAGCCGGCGCTCGGACGTGGGCAGCGCCTGGAAACCATCTCCGACGCGCGTCCTGAAATCCGTTCCGCGCTCGATCGCGCCGGCCGTTTCCTCGGTCTCGCCGCGCTCGTCTCCGTCGTGCTCGCTGCGGTCGCGGTCGCAATGGCCGCGCGTCGCCACAGCGCACGGCATCTGAGCGGCACCGCGGTGATGCGCTGCCTCGGCGCGAGCCAGCGGACGCTGGTCGGCATCCAGGTCGGCGAACTGCTGATGCTCGGGGTCATTGCCAGCACCATCGGCGTGCTGCTCGCGTTCGCGCTGCAATGGGCGATCGGCGGCTGGCTCGCACAGGCGCTGAAGCTGTCGATTCCGCCCGCCGGCCTGATGCCCGCGCTGCAGGGTTACGGCGTCGGTCTGGTCGTGCTGATGGCCTTCGGCGCGCCGCCGGTGCTCGCGCTGCGCCGCGTGCCCGCGCTGCGCGTGCTGCGTCGCGACCTCGATCCCACCGAGCCGAGTGCGTGGCTCGTCGGCATCGCCGGCTTTGTCGGCCTCGCCGCGCTGTTGTGGTGGAAGGCGGGTTCGGCGGCGCTTGGGCTGTCGATGCTCGCCGGCATCGCCGCGACGCTGCTGGTGCTCGCGCTGCTGGCGTGGGCGCTGATCCTCGTCGTGCGCCGCGTGCGTTCGCGCCTGCGCGGCAGCCTGCGCTACGGTCTGGCGAACGTGAGCCGTCGCGCCGGCACGAGCATCGCGCAGGTGTCGGCGCTCGGGCTCGGCCTGATGGCGCTGCTGCTGCTCACCTTCGTGCGCACGGACCTCCTGGACCGCTGGCAGCTCGCGCTCGCCGCGGATGCGCCGAACCGATTCATCATCAACGTGCAGGACGACCAGGTCGACGCCGTACGCGCCTTCATCGCCGAGCAGGGCGTGGCCGCGCCGACGCTGTATCCGATGATCCGTGGTCGCCTCACCGCGCATAACGGCAAGCCGGTCACCGGAAAGGATTACGAAGCGCAGGGCGAGCGCGCGCAGCGTCTGGCCGAACGCGAGTTCAACCTGTCCGTCGCGGACCATCTTCGCGACGACAACCGCGTCACCGAAGGCAAATTCTGGACCGGCAAGCCTGCGAAGCCCGAAGCCTCCGTCGAGGAGGAATTCGCCAAGCGCCTCGGCTGGAAGATCGGCGACCGCATCGCGTTCGACATCGCCGGCCAGCCGTTCGAAGCCACCATCACCAGCCTGCGCAGCGTGGAATGGGAGAGCTTCCGGCCGAACTTCTTCGTGATCGCCTCGCCCGGCTCGATGGACGGATTGCCCGCCAGCCACATCACCGCGGTGAGCGTGCCGCCCCAGCGCACGCGGTTCACGGCCGACCTGGTGGAGCGCTTCCCGAACCTGTCGGTGATCGACATCGACGCGGTGCTCAAGCAGGTGCGCAGCACGGCCGACCAGGTGTCCACGGTGGTGGAAGTGGTCTTCTACTTCTCGCTGGTCGCCGGCCTGCTGGTGCTGATGGCGGCGGTGAGCGCGAGCCAGGATGAGCGCCTGCTCGAAGGTGGCGTGATGCGCGCGATCGGCGGCAGCCGTCGCCAGTTGCGACTGGCGCAGGCGTCGGAGTTCATCGCGATCGGCCTGCTGTCCGGCCTGACGGCGGCGATCGCCGCCTCGCTGCTGGCCGGCGTGGTCGCCACGCAGGTGTTCGACCTGCCCTGGGAAGCGGACTGGCGGATGGCGGCCGTCGGCGCGGTGGCCGGCGTGCTCGCGGCGCTGCTGGCCGGCATGTTCGCCACGCGACGCGTGCTGGATGCGCCGCCGTCGGTGACGTTGCGGGAACTGCAGGGCTGATTCGCAAGCAGCCCCTCTCCGCAGAGAGGGGCCGGACGGGTTACTGCATCACCGGCTGCGGGCGTGCGCTGAAACGACGCGCGTAATCGCGCTCCTCGACGACGCGGTCGACCTCTTCGGTGGCGAGTTCCGGCGCACCGTAGACGGCGTAGGCGATCTCGCCGTCGCGTACCCCGATCTGGTGCAGGCGGTAGCGAGGGCGGCCGCCGCCGGTGTTCTCGGGGTAATGCAGCGGCGGCTCGGCGCCATCGATGTCCAGTTCGCTGTTGTCGACCGTACCGCCGACGAAGAGGGCGCGCATCGCGATTCTCCTTTGGGCTTTACATGATGGTGGCGCGCCGCGCGTTGAATCGGCATGAAGCCGAGGCCGGATGCGGCGTCGCACGCGGGTAGAATTGACGGCAATCACCCCTTCTCCATGCCCGGGACTGCCCATGCGCGCCGAAGACGGCGACGACGCACTGGAAACCCTGTTCCTGCCGTTCATCGACGGCACGCTCGCGTGGCCGTCCGACGGCGCGCTGTTCCTGCGTGCACGCGACGGCTGGCCGCTGCACCAGCGCGCCTGGCCCGGGCTGCGGTGCGAACAGAGCTTCCGCCCTGCCGCCGATGCGCTGGAGCGTTCGGGCCTGTCGCTGGCCGAGGAGGACGAGACCTCGCGCGTCCCGCTCGTGCTCGTCCTCCCGCCGCGCCAGCGCGACGAATCCCGCGCCTTGTTCGCACGTGCCATCGCGCGCTGCGCCCCCAGCGGACGCGTCGTCGCGTGCGTGCCCAACAACGAGGGCGCGAAGTCGGCCGAGGCGGACCTCGCGCGTATCGCGGGCCCGGTGGGCAACCTGTCGAAGAACAAGTGCCGCGTGTTCTGGACCGCGCCGCTGGAGGGCCCCGCCGATGCCGATCTCGCCGCGCAGTGGGCGCAGGCCGACGCACCGCGCCCCATCGCCGACGGCCGCTTCGTGAGCCGGCCGGGTGTGTTCGCGTGGGATCGCATCGATGCGGCCTCGCGCCTGCTCGCCGATCACCTCCCGCACGATCTGGAGGGGCACGCGGCGGATCTGGGCGCGGGTTACGGCTACCTCAGCACCGAGCTGCTCGCGCGCTGCCCCGGCATCCGCGCGGTCGACCTGTACGAAGCCGAGCGTCGCGCACTCGACCTCGCGCGCGTGAACCTCGCGCCGTTCGCCGAGCGCGTTGCACTGCAGTTCCACTGGCATGACGTCACGCGCGGCATCGACGGCCGCTTCGACGTGATCGTCTGCAATCCCCCGTTCCACGCGCAGGGCCGCGGCGATCGCCCCGACATCGGCCGGCGCTTCATCGCCGTCGCCGCGCAGGCGCTGAAGCCCGGCGGGCGCCTGTGGCTGGTGGCGAACCGGCATCTTCCGTATGAAGCCGAGCTCGACGCGCATTTCGGCAACGTGCGCACGGTGGCGCAGGAAGGCGGATTCAAGATCGTGGATGCAATGAAATCGCGCGAAGGACGCACTGCATGAAGCTGGTCAAACTCATCGCCAACCTCGGTTACGGCAGCCGCAAGGAGATCGCGGCGATGTTCCGCGAAGGCCGCATCACCGATGCGCAGGGCGAAGTGCTGTACGCCGACGACAAGGTGGGCCACGACGCGATCCGCATCGACGGCGAACCGCTCGATCCGCCGGCCGGCATGACGCTGATGCTGCACAAGCCGATCGGCTACACGTGCTCGACCAAGGATCCGGGCCGCGTGATCTACGACCTGCTGCCGCTTCGCTTCCGCGCGCGTTCGCCGCTGCTGTCGAGCGTCGGTCGGCTCGATCGCGACACCAGCGGCCTGCTGCTGATGACCGACGACGGCGCGCTGCTGCATCGCATCGTCTCACCGAAGGCGAAGCTGGCGAAGGTGTACGAAGTGACGCTCGCGCAGGATCTGCGCGGCGACGAGGGCGAGGTGTTCGCCAGCGGCACCTTGATGCTGGAATCGGAAAACACGCCGCTCGCGCCCGCCGCGCTGGAGGTGCATGACGCGCGCCACGCCGCATTGACGGTCACCGAAGGCCGCTACCACCAGGTGCGACGCATGTTCGCGGCCGTCGGCAACCACGTCGATGCGCTGCATCGCAGCCGCATTGGCGGTCTTTCGCTCGGCGACCTGCCTGCCGGCAAGTGGCGCATGCTCGATGCGGCCGACCTCAATGCGCTCTTCGGAGGCGCGGCATGACGCTCGACTTCACGCCCGCGGCGGTGCTGTTCGACATGGACGGCCTGATGATCGAAAGCGAACGCGCGCTGCTGCAGTGCTGGCGCGAGGCGTCGCAGGAACTCGGACTCCAGCTCGAGGATGCGCTGTGGCTGTCGTTCGTCGGGCTGTCCGATCGCGCCTGCCACGCATTGCTTCTGGAACGTCTGGGTGACGAGGCACTGCTCAAGTCGCTGCTGCACGGCCTGCAGGTGCGTTACGACGCCCACGTGGAAGCAGGGCTGCCAGTGAAGGTCGGCGTGCTGGAACTGCTCGCGTTGCTGGAAGAACGCGGCATCCCGCGCGCCGTCGTCACGTCCACCCGCCGCGAGCGCGCGCTGCAGAAGCTCACCACCACCGGCCTGCTGCCGCACTTCGACGATGTCATCGCCGGCAACGAGGTGCAACACACCAAGCCCGCGCCCGACATTTACCTGCTCGCCGCGCAACGCCTGGGCGTGCCGCCGTCGGAGTGCGTCGTGCTGGAGGATTCCGTGCCCGGCGTGCGCGCCGCGCTCGCGGCCGGCATGACGCCGATACAGGTGCCGGACCTGGTGGTCCCCGATGACGCCGTGCGTGCGCTCGGCCACCGCATCGTCGATTCGCTGGTGCATGCGCGGGCATTGATCGAGCCGGCGCTGAGGTAAAGCCCTTACTCCATCAACCGCTTCCACCCCTCGACGCCCAGCTCCTCCAGCGTCGCGATATTCCGCTCCACGATCACATCCGGATCCGGGAATGCGGCCACCGCGCGATCGATGCTCGCCTCGCGCAGCAGGTGCAGCGTCGGGAACGGCGCGCGATTGGTGAAGTTGCCCATCTCGTCGGGATACGTGCCGGCGAACTGGTACTGCGGATGGAAGCTGGCGACCTGGATCTCGCCTTCCAGTCCGAGCGCCGCGACAGCCGCGTCGGCGCGATCGAGGAAATCGTTGTAGTCCAGGAAGTCCGTAAGCACGTGCGGATGCACCAGCAGCGTGGTGTCCACGGCCTGCGCATCGGTTTGCGAAAGCAGCGACAGCTCCGCGGTCAGTTCGTCCAGCAGCGCCTCGGTCGTCGTCGCTTCGCTCAGCACGAAGCGCACCTGCTGCTTCACATACACCGCTTTGGCGAACGGGCACAGGTTGAGCCCGATCACCGCGCGCTCCAGCCAGCGGCGGGTCTGCGCGATGGGGTCCTCGCCGCTCATGTCAGTCGCGGAAGTTTTCGAACTGCAGCGGCCGTTCGAACTCGACGCCGCGAAGCAGCGCGATCGCGGCCTGCAGGTCGTCCCGCTTCTTGCCCGTCACGCGCAGCTTGTCGCCGTTGATCTGGCTTTCGACCTTGAGCTTGGCGTCCTTGATCGACGCCTGGATTTTCCTGGCCAGTTCGCGCTCGATGCCCTGCTTGACGGTGATCTTCTGCCGCGCGCCGGCGAGGTTGGTTTCCACGTCGCCGAACTCCAGGCAGCGTACGTCGATGCCGCGGGCGATCAGTCGCGCACGCAGGATGTCGTTCATCTGCTTGAGCTGGAAATCGCTCGGCGCCGATTGCGTGATGGTCTGGTCTTCCAGCACGAACTTCGCGTCCACGCCCTTGAAATCGAAGCGGGTGCCGAGCTCGCGGTTGGCCTGGTCGACGGCGTTGGTGAGTTCGTGGCTGTCGACTTCGGAGACGATGTCGAAGGAAGGCATGGGCCGCTCCGGAGGGCGTTTCGGGGGCGCAAAGGGTAGCGCAGCGGGCGCGAAGCTGCAGCGTTGGAACGCTGTGTCGGCGCATGACGGCCGTTGGCGCACGGCGCGGAAACATCGGGCCAACTAGACTTTGCCGATTCGCCTTGAAGGAGCACCGCATGTCCACGCCCGCCTACGCCGCGCTGAGCGCGACCACGCCGCTTGCGCCGTTCACCATCGACCGCCGCGAGCCAGGCCCGCGCGAAGTGCTGATCGACATCCTCTACTGCGGCGTCTGCCACTCCGACATCCACCAGGCGCGCGACGGATGGGGCGGCTCGGTATTCCCGATGGTGCCGGGGCACGAGATCGTCGGCCGCATCGCCAAGCTCGGCAACGAGGTCACCGCGTTCAAGCTCGGCGAGGCGGTCGGCGTCGGCTGTTTCGTCGATTCGTGCCGCCAGTGCCCCTCGTGCGAGGCCGGCGAGCAGCAGTACTGCGACTTCGGCATGACCGGTACCTACAACAGCTTCGAGCGCGACCACGCCGACCGTCGTCGCCAGCATCGCAGCCGCCCGACCTACGGTGGCTATTCCACGCAGATCACCGTGGACGCCGGCTACGTGCTGCGCATTCCCGAGTCGATTCCGCTCGATCGCGCTGCGCCGCTGCTGTGCGCGGGCATCACCACGTACTCGCCGCTCAAGCATTTCGGCGTGAAGCCAGGCGATCGCGTGGCCGTGGTCGGCCTCGGCGGCCTGGGGCACATGGGCGTGAAACTCGCCGCCGCGATGGGCGCGCACGTCACGGTACTGAGCACGTCCGAATCCAAGCGTGCCGATGCGCTCGCGCTGGGCGCGCAGGATTTCGCGGCGACGCGCGACGGCGAGGTGTTCAAGAAGCTCGCAGGCAGCTTCGACTACATCCTCGACACGGTATCGGCCGAGCACGACTACAACGCGTACCTCAACCTGCTCAAGCTCGACGGCACTATGGTGCTGCTCGGCCTGCCGGAAGCGCCCGAGTCCGTGGCCGCTGGCGTGCTGATCCGCAAGCGTCGCCGTCTGGCGGGCTCGATGATCGGCGGCATTGCCGAGACGCAGGAAATGCTGGATTTCTGCGCGGCGCACGGCGTGGCGTCGGATATCGAAGTGATCCGCATGGACCAGATCAACGAGGCGTACGAGCGCATGCTGAAGTCGGACGTGCGATACCGGTTCGTGATCGATATGGCGAGTTTGAAGGGCTGATCTGGTCTGCCGCGGTCTCCTCGCGTCATCCCGGCGAAAGCCGGGACCCGGGCCAGTAGCGTCCGGGCACTCTCTCGACGGCTCCCAACCTCACCATCATCCCGGCGAAAGCCGGGACCCGGGCCCGCAACATCCGGGCACTCCGGCAGCGGTGAGCCACATCACCGTCATTCCAGCGAAAGCTGGAATCCATCGTGATGTTGCCTTTGCCTTTGCCTTTGCCTTTGCTCTTGCTCTTGCTCGTCATTCCCGCGAAGGCGGGAATCCATGGACTTTCCACGCTTTCCCCGTAGTCCGGCAAAGCAAAGAAGAATCACCCGCCAAGCTTCCGATCGCCTGCGGCGCTCGGGTCACTTTTCTTTGCTCGCACAAAGAAAAGTAACCTAAAGAAAGTGCGTACAAGTCCAACCCAGTCCTACGACCGGAAAGCAAAAGGGCGCGTTCGCGATTCGCCATCCATGGCTCAGCGCTCACCGCCGCACATCCTGTGCGGCGCCCTTCGGGGCTAGCGACGAATAGGCCGTTCGAGAGCAACGGCAACAGCAACAGCAACAACTGCAGAGCAAGAGCAACGGCAATAGCAGCGGCAACGCAACGCCACCGGCAGCACTGAGGCCTTCGCCGATGAGCGGCTCCTGGCCTTATAGTGCGGACCCCACCCGCCGGTTCCCGTCATGTCCCCCTCCCGCAACGCGCACCAGGGCCGCGCCATGCTGACCATGCTGGTCGCGGTGGCGATGTTCGCGATGATGGATGCGGGGCTGAAGCAGTTGTCCACGCACTATCCGCCGTTCCAGGTGGCGTCCCTGCGCGGCGCGGCATCGCTGCCGCTGGTGCTGGTGTGGGCGCTGTGGACGGGCGGCGTTGCGCCGCTGCTGCGCGTGCGCTGGTCGCTCCACCTGCTGCGCGGTGTGCTGGGCGTGGCGATGATGGCGACGTTCGTCTACGCCGTGTCCAAGCTTCCGCTGTCGACGACCTACTCGATCTTCTTCGTCGCGCCGCTGCTGATCACCGCGCTGTCGGTGCCGGTACTGCGCGAGAAGGTCGGGCCGCGGCGCTGGGCGGCGATCGTCGTCGGCCTCATCGGCGTGATCGTCCTGCTGCGGCCGACGGGCGAGGGCATGATCAGCCTCGCCGCACTGGCGGTGCTCGTCGCCGCGGTGATGTACGCCGTCAGCGCGATCACCGTGCGCATCCTCGCGCGCACCGACAGCACGCAGTCGATGATGGTGTGGCTGATGGTGATGATCGCGCTCGGCGCGGGCGCGTTGGCGTGGCCGGAATGGGTGGCGATCCGCCGCGAGGACTTCTCGCTCATCGCCTTCATCGGCGTCGCAGGCGCGTTCGGCCAGTACGCCATCACCGAGGCATTCCGCCTGGGCGAAGCCTCCGCCATCGCGCCGCTGGAGTACACCGCACTGGTGTGGGGCGTGCTGTTCGACCTGACATTCTGGGGCGTGCTGCCCGACGCGATCACCTGGGTGGGCGCGGCGATCATCGTCGCCAGCGGCCTGTACCTGATCCGTCGCGAGAAGGTGCACGCGGAAGCCGAGCACCCATAGGCAGCATCACACGCGTCGTGCGCTGCTTCGCTTCGCTGCAGGTTTGACGGCCTTGGTGACAGTCTTCTTCGAGACCTTCTTCGTCACTTTCTTCGCAGCCTTCTTCACCGCCTTCGCCGGCGCTTTCGTCGCCTTCTTCGAGATCGTCTTCCGCCCGCGCGTGATCGGTTCCGGCGGCGGCAGCCGCTCGCCGTAGAACACCTGGCAGGTCTCGCAGAAGAACGCGCGGCGCTGGAAATGGCCGAGCTTGGCGCGATACGACAGCCGCGTGCCGTCGCGCGGGCAGATCTGCTTGGTATGCACCTGGTAGTGCTTGCGCAGGACGAACTGCTTCTTCCAGTGCAGGAAATCGAAGCTGTATTCGCGCGCCTGCGTGATCAGTTCGCCGAGCTTGCGCGCCGACAGCGCGCCGACCTGGCTCTCAGGATGCACGCGGATGCGGTGCAGCACTTCGTTCTTGATGATGTTGCCGACGCCGGCAAAGATCGTCTGGTCGAGCAGCGCGTCGGCTGCGAGCAGCATTGGTCGCGCCTTGAGCTTGCGGCGCGCCTTCTTCGGATCCCACGCATCGGCCATCACGTCGCCGCTCCAGTCGTAGACGACGTCGAGGTCGCCTTCGATGTAGCGCAGCGAGCATGCGTAGAAGTTCAGTTCCTGCCCGTCGTCGAAACGCAGGCTCATGCGCGGTGCGGCTTCGCGACGTTCGTTGATGCGATAGCTGCCGAACAGCATGAAGTGCACGCGCATCGCGAAGGTGGGGAAGCGGATCAGGAAGTGCTTGCCCCAGCTGCACAGCGCGGTGATGCGCTCACCGCGCATGCGCTGGAGGTCGAGCCGGCTGTTGCCGCTGACCTCCTCGACCAGGCGCCCTTCGAATCCGACCGCCTCCTCGCGGAGGATGACGATCGTGGGACCTTCGGGCACGGGCGGATCAGCGCTCGGTGCTGGCCGACAGCGCCGCGTTCAGCTGCGCGTTCCCGCTGACCAGATCGGCCCAGCGCAATTCCTGGCCATTGCGGCGACCCTTCTCGACGAGCTTGAGGCCGTCGGCATCGATGGTCAGGGTGTAGGCGCGTTCCTCGATCTGGATTTCGCGACGCAGGGGCTTGTCGAGCTTGGTGGTCATGCGCAACTCCTTGCAGGGGGAATTCAGGGGTCACCGCGACCCTACGGGGAGGCGGTTAGCGTGGCGTGAATGCGTTCAGCGTGCGGTCGAGCCGCGAGCGCGCTTCGTGTGAAGTCGTCCCGTGACCGAAACGAAACGGGCCCCAGAGGGGCGCGTCTCGCGTGCATGGAACGGTGCGACTTAGAAGCGCGCGCCGAGGCCCACGCCCACCGTGACCGGATTCAACTCGGCCTTGCCGACGTTGGCGCCGTCGACGGTGACGTTCGGCTGGCCGGTGGTGTCGTGCATGTAGCGCACGTCCGCACGGGCGAACCACGTCGGGGTGATGTTGACGTCCACGCCGGCGGTCGCGATCGCGCCCTTGGCGGTTTCAACACCGATGTGCTGGCCGGCCAGCGGGCCGGTCGGTTCGGCCTTCTCGCCGTCGGTGTTGGCTTCGAAGTAGCCCAGGCCCACGAACGGACGCACGATGCTCTGCGTGTTGCCGAAGTGGTACTGGCCGCTCAGCGCGTACGGCTGGGTGTCGACGCTGGCGACCTTGCCGTTCGGCGTACGCACGCGGTTGCCGAACTTGTCGGCCGCGCCCCACGCCTCGATGGCGATGTTGTCGGTGATGTAGTAGTTCGCGCTCAGCGTGGCGGCGCCGTCGCCGTCCACGTTGGTGCGCTCGCCGGCAATCATCGGATTCTTGGTCGGTTCGGCCAGCGTGTAGCCGCCGACGACCGCGAACTTCTTGCCGCTGGTATCGGGACCGGTGATCTCCTGCGCGAAGGCAGGGGCGATGGCGAGGGTGGCCACGACGGCCAGGGTCAACTGACGAAAGTGCTTCATGGAGAAATCTCCTGTTATTGGTTTATCGATCACGCCTTGGGGGAGGCATCGCCTTTGAAGGCGCCGCCACCGTAGCGATCGGTCGATGAACCGTTCTTGCCGTGCAATCGCGATGCGCGGAACTTTCGCGCGGCGCTCACGGCTACGCGCTGCGCGCGCGTCTGCCACGTTCGTGATGAATCGTGCTTGACCATGCGCTCGCGTCGTTGACGAACGCTCCACGCATCGGCTTTCCGACGGGCGTGTATTCGCGGTGGAGGACAACGCGGCACGCAGGAGGCAAGATGGAAACCCACGGAAAGGGCGGGGGGAGTGCTCCATGAATCGACAGTTAGCGTCGTGCGCGTTGTGCCTCGCGTTCGTGACCGCGCCGGCCCTCGCGGCCGAGGTGGACATCGATGCTTCGTGCGACATCGACAGTGACTACGACCTGACCATCGACGAACGCAGCGTCATCCTGACGCGCGAGGCCGGCGTGCCGCACGCGATCGTCATGCGGCAGGGCAGGCTCTTCGTCGACGACCGCTGGGTCGAGTTGAACGCCGCCGACCGCCAGCGCATCGCCGAATTCGAGCAGGGCGCGCGCGCCGCGATGCCGGAGGCCCAGGCCATCGGGCGCGACGCCGCGGACATCGCCTTCACGGTGCTGGGCGAAGTGGCGACCGGATTCGCCAGCGACCCGAAGCTGGTGCAGCAGAAACTCGATCGCGCGCGTTCGCAGATCGACGCGCGGCTCGCACGCTCGGTCACCGCGACGCGCTTCAACGGCCGCGAGCTCGGCGATGGCATCGGCGAAGCGGTGGCCGAGGTGATCCCGAGCATGATCGGGGACATCGTGTCCGGCGCCATCGGCGCGGCCTTCAGCGGCGATGCGTCGCGGCTCAAGCGTCTGGAAGACCTGGACGCCCAGATCGACGCCCGCGCCGAACCGCGTGCCCGGGCGCTGGAAGCACGGGCGCAGGGCCTGTGCCGCCGCATGGTCGAACTGGACCGGATCGACGACGCGCTCGAATTCCGCCTGCCGGGCGGACAGCCGCTGGGGTTGCTCCGGGCGAGCCGGCCGGACGACGACACCCCGGCTGCGAACGCCGCCGAGGAAGCGGCCCGGGCCGGGCAACTTCCTGAAAAGACACGCTGAGTACCGGATACCGGTACGTACGGAAGTCTTGGTTGGCGCATGGGCCGCCAAACCGCACAATAGGGTTTTCGCGTCTGCGGGACCCCCCACAATGGCTGAGCTCAAAGAAGCACGCGTTCCCGACATCGGGGACTACGACGGCGTGCCGGTGATCGAATTGCTGGTCGCGGTAGGCGACACGGTGAAGCTGGACCAGGGACTGGTCACGCTCGAATCGGACAAGGCCACGATGGAGGTTCCGGCACCGTTCGCCGGCGTCATCCGCGAGATCAAGGTCAAGATCGGCGACGAACTGGCCGAAGGCAGCGTGGTCGCGCTGATCGAACCGACCGACGCCGCGCCGGCCGCCGAAGCGCCGAAGCCCGAAGCCCCGAAGGCCGAGCCGGCCAAGGCCGCCGCGCCGGCCCGCGCCGAACCCGCCGCGCCGTCGCAGCAGGTCCGGGCGGCGGAGACCGGTACCAGCGTCGAACCCGTCGTCGTCCCGCAGCAGGCCGACCGCATCGCGCAGGCGTCCATCGATGCCTCGCGTCCGGGCGTGGACCCGGAAGCCATGCCGCCGCGCAGCCCGCCGGTGACGTTCGACTCCAATGAACTGATGCCCGACAAGGTGCCCTACGCCAGCCCGGCGGTGCGCCTGTTCGCGCGCGAGCTCGGGGTGGACCTGGCGCAGGTCGGCGGCAGCGAGCGCGGCGGCCGCATCAGCCGCGAAGACGTGCAGAAGTTCGTGAAGTCGGTGATGGAAGGCGGCGCCGCGCCGTCGGCCGGCGCCGCACCCGTCAGCGGTGGTGGCGGCCTCAACCTGCTGCCGTGGCCGAAGGTCGACTTCGCCAAGTTCGGCGAGATCGAAAGCAAGCCGCTGTCTCGCATCCAGAAGCTGTCCGGCGCGAACCTCGCGCGCAACTGGGCGATGATCCCGCACGTCACGCAGCACGACGATGCCGACATCACCGATCTGGAAGAGCTGCGCGTCGCGCTCAACAAGGAAAACGAGAAGAGCGGCGTCAAGCTCACGATGCTCGCCTTCCTGATGAAGGCATCCGTCGCCGCGATGCAGAAGTACCCGACCTTCAACGCCTCGCTGGATGGTTCGGGTGAGAACCTGGTGCTGAAGAGGTACTTCCACATCGGCTTCGCCGCCGACACGCCGAACGGCCTGGTCGTTCCGGTCGTGCGCGACGTCGACAAGAAGGGCGTGCTGCAGATCGCGCAGGAAACCTCGGAGCTGGCGAAGAAGGCGCGCGACGGCAAGCTCGGCCCGGCCGACATGACCGGCGGCTGTTTCTCGATCAGCTCGCTCGGCGGCATCGGCGGCACGAAGTTCACCCCGATCGTCAACGCGCCGGAAGTCGCGATCCTCGGCGTGTCGAAGTCGGCGATCCGTCCGGTGTGGGACGGCAAGCAGTTCGCGCCGCGCCTGATCCTGCCGCTGTCGCTGAGCTACGACCACCGCGTCATCGACGGCGCCGCCGCCGCGCGCTTCACCGCGTACCTGGCGCAGCTGCTGGCCGACATGCGGCGCGTGCTGCTGTGACGCAGCGCGCGCTGGGGGTGGCGCTTGCGGCGTTAGCAGCGCTGGCGACGACGTCCGTCGCGCACGCCGCGGATGCGTGCGCGGTCGACCTCGGCCGCGGCTGGCCGCCGGCGACGGAGAACTACGGCACGGCCGTGGAGCAGCTGTTCTTCGGCGGTGCCAAGCCCGTGCTCAGCCTGACCCGCCTGCCTGCGCGCAGCGTCGAAAGCGGCGTGCAGCTGTTTGCCGGCGAAGGCGAGGGCGACTGGCGCCTGCGCTTCACCGAGGCGGACGAGCGCGTCGAAGTGTGGAGCGGCGGCAAGCGCGAGCTTCGCGTGGGCCAGCAGCCCGACGTCGTCGAAGTGCCGATGCCCGCCGCGCTCGCGCGTCGCGTCGTGACCGACTGGCAGCGCGCGCTCAGCACGCAGGTGCCGGCCGACCGCGCGGCGCAGTTCCACGAAGGCGAGGTGCTGCTGTTCGTCGTCGGCGAATCCGCCACCGGCGCGCCGCTGCGCGTCAGCGGGCTGCAACCCGCGTGCGGTCCGACCGCCGAACTCATGGAACAGCTCGGCCTGCTGATCGAGGCCACCGACGATAGCGACGAGAAGCGCTTCAAGCGCTGGCGCAAGCTCGAGGAGTCGCTGGACGAGCTGGAATCGCAACTGGAACAGACGCTCGCCGGCGCCACCGGCTGAGTCGCAGGAGACCCCCACAATGGCGACGATTGAAGTCAAGGTGCCGGACATCGGCGATTACGACGGCGTGCCGGTGATCGAGCTGCTCGTCGCCGTCGGCGACACGGTGAAGAAGGACCAGGGCCTGGTCACGCTGGAATCGGACAAGGCCACGATGGAAGTGCCCTCGTCCGACGAAGGCGTGGTGAAGGAAATCAAGGTCAAGGTCGGCGACAAGGTCGCCGAAGGCGCCGTGATCGTCGTGCTCGAAGGCGCCGGCGAAGCCGCCGCACCGAAGGCCGAAGCGCCCAAGGCCGCAGCGCCTGCCGCGCAAGCTGCTCCCGAACAGGCCAAGCCGCCGGTGGCACCGTCGCCGGCCGCACCGCCGAGCGAGGCGCCCAAGCCCGCGCTGGGCACGGGCCGCAAGGCCGACATCGAATGCCGCATCGTCGTCTTGGGTTCCGGCCCAGGCGGCTACACGGCGGCGTTCCGCGCGGCCGACCTCGGCCTGGATACGGTCCTCGTCGAGCGCTACGCCAGCCTCGGCGGCGTGTGCCTCAACGTCGGCTGCATTCCGTCCAAGGCGCTGCTGCACGCGGCGGCGCTGATCGATGAAGCCGCGCATTCGTCCGACATCGGCATCAGCTTCGGCAAGCCGAAGATCGACCTCGACAAGCTGCGCGACTTCAAGCAGAACAAGGTCGTCGGGCAGTTCACCAAGGGCCTTGGCGGCATGGCCAAGCAGCGCAAGGTGCGTACGGTGCAGGGCGTCGGCAAGTTCGTCTCGCCCAACGAGCTGGAGATCACCGGCGATGACGGCAAGACGCAGCTGCTGCGTTTCGAGCAGTGCATCATCGCGGCCGGTTCGCAGGCCGTGAAGCTGCCGAACTTCCCGTGGGACGACCCGCGCATCATGGATTCCACCGACGCGCTGGAATTGGCCGAGGTGCCGAAGAAACTGCTCGTCGTCGGCGGCGGCATCATCGGCCTGGAGATGGCGACGGTGTATCGCGCGCTGGGCAGCGAAGTGACCGTCGTGGAATTCATGGACCAGCTGATGCCGGGCGCCGACAAGGACCTGGTCAAGCCGCTGGCCGACCGCCTGAAGAAGCAGGGCGTCATCGTCCATCTCAAGACCAAGGCCGCGAAAGTCGAAGCCTCGAAGTCCGGCATCACCGTCTCGTTCGAGGCGGCCGAGGCCGGCGCGACGCCTGCGCTGGAGAACGGCACGTGGGATCGCGTGCTGGTCGCCGTCGGCCGCGCGCCGAACGGCAACAAGATCGACGCCGACAAGGCCGGCGTGCAGGTGACCGATCGCGGTTTCATCCCGGTGGATCGCCAGATGCGCACGAACGTGCCGCACATCTTCGCCATCGGCGACCTCGTCGGCCAGCCGATGCTGGCGCACAAGGCCACGCATGAAGGCAAGCTCGCCGCGGAAGTCGCGGCCGGCGAGAAGCGCGAGTGGGTCGCGCGCGTCGTGCCGTCGGTGGCGTATACGGATCCGGAAATCGCCTGGGTCGGCGTCACCGAAACCGAGGCGAAGGCCAAGGGCCTGCATGTCGGCGTGGGCAAGTTCCCGTGGGCGGCTTCCGCGCGCGCGGTGGGCATCGGCCGCGGCGAAGGTTTCACCAAGCTGATCTTCGACGAGAAGACGCATCGCATCATCGGCGGCGGCATCACCGGCGTACACGCGGGCGATCTGATCAGCGAAGTCGCCCTCGCCATCGAAATGGGCGCCGAAGCCGGCGACATCGGCGCGACGATCCACCCGCACCCGACGCTCAGCGAAACGGTGGCGATGGCGGCCGAAGTCTACGAAGGCACCATCACCGACCTGTACATCCCGAAGAAGAAGTAAGTCGGGACAGCAGCTGCAACGAAACAGGCGCGGAAGTCCGCGCCTGTTTCGTTTGCGTCGCAGGAAGCCGGATCAGAACGAGAACGACACGCCCGCGACCGGACCCTTGAAGCGGTGGTCGAGGCCGAGCGAGCCATCGCGACCGCCGCGGCGTGCATCGAGCTTGAACCAGTCGTAGCCCACGAACGCGCCGAACACCGGCGTGAAGCGGTATTCGACCGCGGCGTTGGCGCGCGAGATGCTGCCGTCGTAATCGCCGAAATCGCCCCAGTCGGCGTCCAGGTACTGGCCCTGCAGGTTGATCAGCCACTTCTCGCTCGGCGTGAACGTGAAGCGCGCACCGACCACCGGCGCATAGCCGTCTTCCTGGTCGCTGTCCTCGTAACGGTACGGCCCGGCTTCGGCGAGCAGCTTGCCGTCGAGCTTCGCCCACTCGGCACCGATCTGCAGGCCCATCTCGAAGGTGTCGGTATCCACGACCGCGTAGTCGTACATCAGGCTGGCCAGCGTGAACTCCACTTCGGCACGCGCGAAGCTGCCGGCGGGGATCGTGTACACGTCGTAGGACAGGTCGCGATCGAGCGTGGTGGTGTTTTCCTTGTCGTACTGGAAGTAGTCGAACACCAGGCGCTGGCGGTCACTGAAGCGGAACGTGCCGTCGATGCGCGGCGACACTTCGTTGCTGCCGAAATCGAAGTCCTGGCTGTAGCGGTAGTCCTGCCCCATGAAGGTCGTGTTGGCAGTCAGTTCGCTGGAAGCATCGGCATCCATCGCGCCGATGCGGAGGGTGAATCGATCGTTCTGTTGCGCCTGCGCGGCGCCGGCGAAAAATACGGAAGACAGGGCCAACGCAAGGCCCAAACGCTTCAACTCCATCATCAGTCCACTCCATCGAGGCGATTGCGAGTGCGTAATGGAGCCTCAATGGACATGCAGCAGAAGTGAAAGCGCGCGCATCGCATGCGTTGATGTCGCGACGGTGCGTTCGAGCGCAAGCACGCTCACATGCGACTCACGCGAGCTGCATCGTCGTTGCGCGAAGTGGGGAATGATGTCGATGCGCAGTGCGCATCACTTCAGTGCGATGCGGGACTGGACGTCAGCGAAAAACAAGCGCGCACACAGCGCGGGGCGACACAAAAGGAGAAGCCCCGGCGCGAGCCGGGGCTTCGGAGGGCCCACCTAGACTGCCGTTGACGAGGAGAGAGCGTCGGCGGGCGATCGCTGGTTGGGACCGGGCAAGTCCGGAAAGGTTCCGCGCTTCGCGGCCGTCATCGAAAAACCGGACCGACGTCACACTGCGACGGCGTCCGATTCCTGGTGCGGGGCAGCGTGCTGCCGGCGCGCCTCGATGCGCTTCCAGATCTTCTCGTGGAAGTGGAAGGCGACCGTATTGCAGGCGGGCTCGACCAAGGCGAGGGCGCCGCCGACCCAGACGCTGCCCGTCATCAGATAGCCGACCATGAAGGCGACGCTGAAGTGGACGGCGGCGAAGCTGAAAGTCTTGGCCATGGGGAGAGTCCTTCCAATGAGAGTGGTTCTCATTATGTGGACGCCTGCCGGGAGGTCCAATCGAATGATCCAGCCGCACCGATAGTCGCGGTCTATTGTTCGAGAAAAAGCCGCGGACGTCCGGAATCGTGCCGATTGGCCCGAATCCGGGCGAAATCCGGGCGCCGTGACTGGCGCCGGTTGCCCGGACTTAAGGGGACCTTTATACTTTTGCGGCTCTACCGGGCGCTTTGCGCCTGCCCCAGACCGACGAGTCCCGCGTGCACGATCCCTTGTCCGCAGGCCGCCGGCTGGCGTCGCGCGCGACTGCCTGGCAGGCCGCCGCGGCAGCGCTGGCCGCGCTGGCGTTCATCCCCCTCGGGGCGCCAATGGCGCTGGCGGCGGCGGTGGGCGGCGGTGCAGTCGTAGCAGGCGGACTGGTGGCGGCCCTGATGGCCCTGGGCGGCGGCATCCAGCCGGCCGGCATGGCGATGGGGCGGCTTCTGGCCGGGGTGATGTTGAAGTGGGTGGTGGTGTTTGGAGTTTTAACCCTCGGCCTGGCCGGGTTCAAGCTGCCGCCATTGCCGATGCTGGTGGGAGTGCTCGCGGCGACGCTGGCATTCGTATTGGCCAATCTTTTGAAACGATAAGGTGTCTTTCGTGAGCGAACAGACCGGTTCGGGCGGCCTGAACGAATACATCCAGCATCACCTGCAGCAGAACACGATCGAAGTGTTCGGCGGTGCGTTCCATATCGACACCTGGGCGGTGTCGCTGGTGCTGGGTCTGATCTTCATCGGCTGGTTCGCGTTCTTCGCGCGCAAGGCCACCGCCGGCGTGCCGTCCAAGGGACAGGCATTCGTCGAGCTGATCCTGGAGTTCATCGACGGCCAGGTGAAGGACAGCTTCCACGGCGACCGCCGTTCGATTACGCCGCTGGCGTTGACGATCTTCATGTGGGTCGTGCTGATGAACGGCATGGACCTGCTGCCGCTCGACCTGCCGGGCTGGCTGGTGAAGACGACCGCCGGCGCGGAAGTCGCGCACCACACCTATTTCCGCTGGGTCCCGACCGCCGACCTCAACACCACGCTCGGCCTGTCCGTCGTCGTGTTCTTCCTGATCCTCTACCACTCGGTAAAGGCCAAGGGCGGCTTCGGCTTCGGCAAGGAACTGCTGACCGCGCCGTTCCACGCGCACGGCACCGGCGCGAAGATCGCGCTGGCACCGGCGAACCTCGGCCTCAACGTCATCGAATACCTCGTCAAGCCGGTCAGCCTGGCGATGCGACTGTTCGGCAACATGTACGGCGGCGAGCTGGTCTTCATGCTCATCGCCGGCCTGCTGGGCGGCGGCCTGCTGATGTTCGTGCCGGGCGTGCTGTTCAACACGGCGTGGGCCCTGTTCCACATCCTGATCGTGCTGCTTCAGGCCTTCATTTTCATGATCCTCACCGTCGTCTACATCGCCGGCGCGTACGAGAGTCACTGATTTCGCTTTACCGCTTCACCTTCCAAGCTTCACCTTCCTTAGTCGTCCAAACCAAAACGTTTCAGTAGGAGAAAACCATGGAATTCATCGCCAGTGTGCAGGGCCTGACCGCGATCGCGATCGGCATGATGGTCGGCCTCGGCGCGATCGGCGCGTGCCTCGGCATCGCGCTGATGGGCTCGAAGTTCCTTGAGTCGGCTGCCCGCCAGCCGGAACTGGTTCCGATGCTGCAGGGCCGCATGTTCCTGCTGGCCGGCCTGATCGACGCGGCGTTCATCATCGCGCTGGCCGTCGGCCTGCTGTTCGCCTTCGGCAACCCGCTGCTGGGCGCGCTGCAGACCGCCGCTGGCGCCTGATCCCGGGCCGCAAGCCGATCTATTGAGCCGTCCGTGACCCGGGCGGCTCTCCCGGGCGTAACCGCCCGAAAGACAAGCGTTCCATCGGAGCTGTCATGAATATCAACATGACCTTCTTCGGCCAGATGATCACGTTCGCGATCCTCATCTGGTTCACGATGAAGTTCATTTGGCCGCCGCTGAACAAGGCGATCGAAGAACGTCAACAAAAGATTGCCGAGGGCCTGGCTGCTGCCGAGCAGAGCCAGAAGAACCTCGCGCAGGCACAGCAGAGCGTCGACGCCGAGCTGCGCAGCGCGCGTACGAAGGCCAACGAGATCATCGAGCAGGCGCACCAGCGCGCCAATCAGATCATCGACCAGGCCAAGAACGACGCGATCGCCGAAGCCAACCGACAGAAGTCGGCGGCCGAAGCCGAGATTGCGGCGGCATCGAACCGCGCCCGCGAGGAACTGCGCAAGCAGGTCTCCACGCTGGCCGTGACCGGCGCCGAAAAGCTGCTCAAGCGCGAAATCGACGCCAACGCCCACAAGGCGCTGCTCGACGAGCTGGCAGCCCAGCTTTGATCTGTGCACACGGCATCACCCAGGCTCGCTCGAGCGGAATGATCTGAAATGACCCAGGCCTTGACCCTCGCCCGTCCGTACGCACGTGCCGCCTTCGCGCTTTCGCGCGAGGGCGGTCGCACCGCTGCGTGGTCGCAGGCGCTCGCCTTCGCTTCGCGCGTGGCTGCCGATCCGCAGGCGCAGGCGCTGCTCGGCCACCCGCTGCTGAACCCTGCCGACGCGGTCGGCCTGCTTGCGCCGGACGGCGCCGATGAAGCCTTCACCCGCTTCCTCGGCCTGCTCGCCGACAACCGCCGCCTCGTTCTGCTGCCGGAAATCACCGGCCAGTTCGAGGAGCTGCGCGCCGAAGCCGAGCGCGTGGTCAAGGCGAAGGTCACCGCTGCGAGCGAGCTGCCGTCCGCCGAACTCGACGCCATCAAGGCCGCGCTGAAGAAGCGCTTCGGCCGCGAGGTCGAGATCGAGACGGCGGTCGATGCCTCGCTGATCGGCGGCGCCGTGATCGACGCGGGCGACGTGGTCATCGACGGCTCGCTGAAGGGCAAGCTCGAGCGCCTGCAGTCGACGCTGTCGCAATAACGAATTCATCTGCAATTCCGGTCTATGCCGGATCAAGGGACTCAACCCATGGCAACCACCACGCTCAACCCGTCCGAAATCAGTGAACTGATCAAGACCCGCATCGAGAAGGTCAAGCTGACCGCCGAAGCGCGCAACGAAGGCACCGTCACCTCGGTGTCGGACGGCATCGTGCGCATCTACGGCCTGGCCGACGTGATGCAGGGCGAAATGATCGAGCTGCCGAACAGCACCTACGCGCTGGCGCTGAACCTGGAGCGCGACTCGGTCGGCGCCGTGGTCCTGGGTGACTACGAGCACCTGCGCGAAGGCGACGTCGCCAAGACGACCGGCCGCATCCTCGAAGTGCCGGTGGGTCGCGAACTGCTCGGCCGCGTCGTGAACGCGCTGGGCGAGCCGATCGACGGCAAGGGCCCGATCGGCGCCTCGCAGACCGCTCCGGTGGAGCGCGTCGCCCCGGGCGTGATCTGGCGCAAGTCGGTCGACCAGCCGGTGCAGACCGGTTACAAGACCGTCGACGCGATGATCCCGATCGGCCGCGGCCAGCGCGAGCTGGTCATCGGCGACCGCCAGACCGGCAAGACCGCCCTGGCCATCGACGCGGTGATCAACCAAAAGGGCACGGGCATCAAGTGCGTGTACGTGGCGATCGGCCAGAAGGCCTCGACCGTCGCGAACATCGTGCGTCGCCTGGAAGAGAACGGCGCGCTGGCGCACACGATCGTCGTCGCCGCCACGGCGTCCGAATCGGCCGCCATGCAGTACATCTCGGCCTACTCGGGCTGCACGATGGGCGAGTTCTTCATGGACCGCGGCGAAGACGCGCTGATCGTGTACGACGACCTGTCCAAGCAGGCCGTCGCCTACCGCCAGATCTCGCTGCTGCTCAAGCGCCCGCCGGGTCGTGAAGCCTACCCGGGCGACGTGTTCTACCTGCACAGCCGCCTGCTCGAGCGCGCCGCGCGCGTGTCCGAGGAGTACGTCGAGAAGTTCACCAACGGCGAAGTGAAGGGCAAGACCGGTTCGCTGACCGCGCTGCCGATCATCGAAACGCAGGCCGGCGACGTGTCCGCGTTCGTGCCGACCAACGTGATCTCGATCACCGACGGCCAGATCTTCCTCGAAACCGACCTGTTCAACGCCGGCATCCGCCCCGCCGTGAACGCCGGTATCTCGGTGTCGCGCGTCGGTGGTGCGGCCCAGACCAAGATCATCAAGAAGCTGTCGGGCGGCATCCGCATCGCGCTCGCCCAGTACCGTGAGCTGGCTGCGTTCGCGCAGTTCGCCTCCGACCTGGACGAAGCCACCCGCAAGCAGCTCGAGCGCGGCCAGCGCGTCACCGAGCTGATGAAGCAGAAGCAGTACGCGCCGATGTCGATCGCGCTGCAGGCCCTGTCGATCTACGCCGTCAACGAGGGCTACCTCGACGACGTGCCGGTCAACAAGATCCTGGCGTTCGAAGAGGGCCTGCACGCCCACTTCGTCAACACGCAGGGCGAGCTGGTCAAGACGATCAACAGCACCGGCAACTGGAACGACGAGATCGAGGCGACCTTCAAGAAGGGCATCGCCGAGTTCAAGCAGACCGGTACCTGGTAAGCGACGAAAGTCGGTCATCCGCGCGGGCTCCGGCCCGCGCCGTTGAATCCAAGCAGACGAGAGCAGCATGGCAGGCGGACGCGAAATCAAATCCAAGATCAAGAGCGTGCAGAACACCCGCAAGGTGACGCGCGCGCTCGAGATGGTCTCGGCTTCCAAGATCCGCAAGGCGCAGGAACGCATGAAGGTCTCGCGTCCGTATGCGCGCGTGATGAAGCAGGTGATCGGCCACCTGGCGCAGGCCAACTCCGATTACCAGCATCCGTACCTGGTCGAGCGCCAGGACGTGAAGCGCGTCGGCTACATCATCGTGTCGTCGGACCGCGGCCTCGCCGGTGGCCTGAACAACAACCTGTTCCGCAAGCTGCTCGGCGAGTTCCGCAGGTGGCACGAGCAGGGCGTCGAGATCGACGTGGTCACCATCGGCCAGAAGGCCTCGGTGTTCTTCCGTCGCATCAAGGTCAACATGGTCGGTTCGGTCACCCACCTGGGCGACCAGCCGAAGCTGGAAGACCTGGTCGGCGTGGTCAAGGTGATGCTGGACGGCTATAGCAGCGGCAACCTCGACCGCGTGTTCGTCTGCTACAACGACTTCGTCAACACGATGACCCAGCGCGCGGCGTTCGACCAGCTGCTGCCGCTGCCGCCGTCGGAGACGCAGGTCGCCAGGCACGACTGGGACTACATCTACGAGCCCGATGCAGAGAGCGTGCTGAACCACGTGCTCAACCGCTACGTCGAGTCGCTGGTGTACCAGGCGGTGCTGGAGAACGTCGCGTCCGAGCATGCCGCGCGCATGGTCGCGATGAAGGCCGCCTCCGACAACGCCACCAAGCTGATCGGCACGCTGAACCTGGTCTACAACAAGGCCCGCCAGGCTGCGATCACGCAGGAAATCTCGGAAATCGTCGGCGGCGCCGCGGCGGTCTAAACCAACACGAGGCGGGCGCGCCATCCGCGACCGCCACACAGATTCAAGTTAGAGGAAATCACCATGAGTCAGGGCAAGATCGTTCAGATCATCGGCGCCGTCGTCGACGTCGAGTTCCCGCGCGAGTCCGTGCCGAAGGTGTACGACGCGCTGAAGGTCGACAACACCGCCATCACGCTCGAAGTCCAGCAGCAGCTCGGTGACGGCGTCGTCCGCACCATCGCCCTGGGCTCCACCGACGGCCTGAAGCGCAACCTGGTCGCCACCAACACCGGCCGCGCGATCGCGGTGCCGGTCGGCGCCGGCACGCTCGGCCGCATCATGGACGTGCTGGGCAACGCCATTGACGAAGCCGGCCCGGTGCAGGCTGCCGATCATTGGGAAATCCACCGCGCGGCCCCGACGTACGAAGACCAGTCCTCGGCCAACGAGCTGCTGGAAACCGGCATCAAGGTCATCGACCTGATGTGCCCGTTCGCGAAGGGCGGCAAGGTCGGTCTGTTCGGCGGCGCCGGCGTCGGCAAGACCGTCAACATGATGGAACTGATCAACAACATCGCCAAGGCGCACTCGGGTCTGTCCGTGTTCGCCGGCGTGGGCGAGCGTACCCGCGAGGGCAACGACTTCTACCACGAGATGAAGGACTCCAACGTCCTCGACAAGGTGGCGATGGTGTACGGCCAGATGAACGAGCCGCCGGGCAACCGCCTGCGCGTCGCGCTGACCGGCCTGACGATGGCCGAGTACTTCCGCGACGAGAAGGACGCCTCGGGCAAGGGCCGTGACGTGCTGCTGTTCGTCGACAACATCTACCGCTACACGCTGGCCGGTACCGAAGTGTCGGCACTGCTGGGCCGCATGCCGTCGGCGGTGGGTTACCAGCCGACGCTGGCCGAGGAAATGGGCGTCCTGCAGGAGCGCATCACCTCGACCAAGACCGGTTCGATCACCTCGATCCAGGCCGTGTACGTGCCCGCGGACGACCTGACCGACCCGTCGCCGGCGACCACCTTCGCCCACCTCGACGCCACCGTCGTGCTGTCGCGAAACATCGCCTCGCTGGGTATCTACCCGGCCGTGGACCCGCTCGACTCCACCTCGCGCCAGCTCGATCCGAACGTGATCGGCCTGGAGCACTACGAAGTCGCGCGCAAGGTCCAGTCGACGCTCCAGAAGTACAAGGAGCTGAAGGACATCATCGCGATCCTGGGCATGGACGAGCTGTCGGAAGAAGACAAGCAGGCCGTGTCGCGCGCCCGCAAGATCGAGCGCTTCTTCTCGCAGCCGTTCCACGTCGCCGAAGTCTTCACCGGTTCGCCGGGCAAGTACGTGTCGCTGAAGGACACCATCCGCGGCTTCAAGGGCATCGTGGAAGGCGAGTACGACCACCTGCCGGAGCAGGCGTTCTACATGGTCGGCGGCATCGAGGAAGCGGTCGAGAAGGCCAAGAAGATCACCGGTTGATCGGTTGATCTTGTTCCCTCTCCCATCGCAGCACTGACCGGTGCGCGAAGGTGAGAGGGTCAGGGTGGAAGCTCCGCTTCCGCCCTCACCCCAACCCTCTCCCGCAGGCGGGAGAGGGGGACGCAGAAGAAAGGCACGTTCTCCATGGCATCCACGATTCGTTGTGACATCGTCAGCGCCGAGCAGGAAATCTTCCACGGCGACGCCGAGCTGGTGGTCGCCACCGGTGAAATCGGAGAGCTCGGCATCGCGCCGAAGCACGCGCCGCTGATCACCCGCCTGAAGCCGGGCAAGGTCGTGGTGACCCTTCCGGGTGGCGAGCAGCTGGACTTCGCGATCTCCGGCGGCATCCTCGAGGTGCAGCCGACGGTCGTCACCGTGCTGGCCGACACCGCGGTGCGCGCGCAGGACATCGACGAAGCCGCCGTCCGCGCCGCGAAGGAAGAAGCCGAGCGGATCCTGTCGAAGAAGGATCCGAAGATGAGCATGGAAGAAGCCCAGAGCCAGCTGGCCATGAGCATCGCCCAGCTCAGCGCGCTGGAGCGCCTGCGCAAGAACATGAAGCACTGACGGCAACGCTGCGGGATAGCTGCGCGCAGCCCCGCTCGATGCACAGGAAGGCGACGGAGACCCCGTCGCCTTTCTGTTTGGTCCGACGGCGTGACGCGTACGCGCCTACCGCCGATACACCCAGTGCCGCGACAGCACGAAGCCGATCGCCGCGACCGTCATGTCGATCGCCGGCTTCGCCAACCACGCCCAACGCAGGCCGACGGCGTCGTCGATGTGCCCCACCGCCCAGGTGCTGATCGCCGTCGTCGTAAGCCACATGATCACGAAACGCGCGAACTGCCGACGACCAACTGCCGTGTCGGCGCTGGCGAAAGTGAACCGGCCGTTTCCCCAGAACCCAATCGCGGCGCCGCTGATCCGCCCGAAAATGTTCGCCGGCTCCACCAGAATCCCGGCCGCGCTGAGCGCAACGAACACCGCCCAGTCCACGAGCAGCTGCACGCCGCCGACCACGACGTAGCGGCCGCCTTGCCGGGCGAGGGTCGAACGATCGGGGCGGTTACGCATGACGCGATTCTAAGCGAGGCCCGCGCGCGCCCCTGCACGCGACCCACACGCACGGCGCGTTGCGTTTCGCATTGATAAGATCCCCGCGGTCGCGTCCACGAGTCCCTCATCGCATGAACCCGCTCCACGTCGTCATCCTCGCCGCCGGCGAGGGCAAGCGCATGAAGTCCGCCACGGCCAAGGTGCTGCAGAAGATCGCCGGCAAGCCGATGCTGGGTCACGTGATCGACACCGCGCGCCAGCTCGGCGCCGCAGGGATCCACATCGTTTACGGCCACGGCGGCGAGCAGGTCCGTGCCGCGTTTGCCGACCAGACCGATCTCCACTGGACCGAGCAGGAGCAGCGCCTGGGCACCGGCCATGCCGTGCAGCACGCGATGCCGTCGGTGCCGGTCGATGCACGCGTGCTGGTGCTGTACGGCGACGTGCCGCTCATCACTGCCGAGACGCTGCAGCGTCTGCTCGCCGCAGAAGGCCGCATCGCGGTACTGGTCGCCGATCTCGACGATCCCACCGGCTACGGCCGCATCGTGCGCGATCCGCAAGGCCGCGTGGGCCGCATCGTCGAACACAAGGACGCCGACGACGAGCAGCGCGAGATCCGCACCGTCAACACCGGCATCCTCGTCGCCGACGGCGAGGCATTGCGCCGCTGGTTGCAGCACCTGGGCAACGACAACGCGCAGGGCGAGTACTACCTCACCGATGTCTTCGCCTCTGCCGCCGCCGAGTTCAACGCGGCCGAGATGGTGCACGTCGTCGATCCGATCGAGGTCGAAGGCGCGAACGACGCATGGCAGCTCGCGCAGCTGGAGCGCGCGTTCCAGCGTCGCGCCGCGCGTGCGCTGTGTTTGCAGGGTGCACGACTCGCCGATCCGTCGCGATTCGACCAGCGTGGTGAAGTGCGCGTGGGCCACGACGTGGAGATCGACGTCGACGTCGTGCTCGAAGGAAAGGTCGTGCTCGGCGACGGAGTGCGCATCGGTCCGTTCTGCCGCCTGAAGGACGTCACGCTCGGCCCGGGCACCGAAGTGCGCGCGCACTGCGATCTCGATGGCGTGATCGTCGAAGGCGCCGCGCAGATCGGCCCCTACTCGCGCCTGCGTCCCGGCACCGTGCTCGCCGATGGCGTGCATGTCGGCAACTTCGTCGAGACCAAGAACGCGCGCATCGGCGTCACCAGCAAGGCCAACCACCTCACCTATCTGGGCGACACGGTCATCGGCGCGGGCGTGAACGTCGGCGCAGGCACGATCACCTGCAACTACGACGGCGTGAACAAGTCGACGACGACGATCGAGGACGGGGCGTTCATCGGATCGAACTCCTCGCTGGTCGCGCCGGTGACGATCGGCCGCGAGGCGACGATCGCCGCCGGCTCGGTCGTGACGCGCGATGCGCCCGAAGGCAAGCTCACGGTCGCGCGCGCGCGGCAGGCGACGATCGAAGGCTGGCAGCGGCCGAAGAAGAAGCCGAAGGCCTGACTTCGCATCGACGCGGGTGAGGGCACTTCACCCGACTCGCTCGCCACACATAGCGTCATCCCGGCGAAAGCCGGGACCCAGGCCCGCGCCTTCGGATGCTTGCGGTGCCTTCGCCTCTGCCACGAACGCCGACGGCGGATGCCTTGATAGCCTGGATCCCGGCTTTCGCCGGGATGACGACCCATGTGGTCGCAGGCGCAGGACTATCGCGAAAGGAGGAGCGCAGTGCGACGGCGACCAAACGCCTCGCGCGGCGACGCCTCACTCCACCGGCAACGTCAGACTCACCGTCAGCCCGCCGCCATCGCGATTGGCCAGGCCGATGCGGCCGCCGTGCGCTTCGCAGATCTCGCGCGCCAGCGCCAGGCCCAGGCCGCTGCCGGTGCGCTTGGTGGAATAGAACGGCACCAGCGCGTTCGCGAGCACCGCGTCCGACATGCCTGGGCCGCGATCGCTTACCTCCACGCGCACCACGCGGCCGATCTGTCGCACGCTCAGCGTCACGTCGCCTTCGTTCGAGCCCGACTCGTGCGCGTTCTTCAGCACGTTGATCAGCGCCTGTTCCACCTGCGCCGCGTCGAAGCGCGCGGGTTCGCTCGGAATCGGACCGCGGTGGAAGCCGTAATGCTGCTGCAGTCGCGACAGGAACGGCGCCCAGTCCACCGATTCGAGTTCGGGCACCGGCAGCTTGGCGACACTGGAATAGCCACGCAGGAAACCATGCAGATGCCGTGCGCGTTCCTCGATGGTTTCGAAAATGCGGCCAAGCTTCTCGTAATCCTCGCGTCGCAGCAGCTCCGCGCCGGAATGCGCCAGCGACGTGATCGGCGCCAGCGAATTGTTGAGCTCGTGGCTGATCACGCGGATCACCTTCTTCCACGTCGCTACTTCCTGCCGGTTCAACTCCGCCGTGAGGCGCTTGAACATGTAGAGCGTGTGCACGCGGCCGTTGAGGTGGAAGTCGCGGCGCGCGAGGTGGTAGGTCTCTTCCTGCCCGGCGTGTTCGAAGCTGAAAAGCCGGTCGCGGCCTTCGCCCAGCGCTTCGCGCAGCGGCGCCGGCGTGTGCTCCATCAGCTGCGGGAACTTGAGGCCTTCGACCTTGCGGCCGTCGTGGAAGAGCTGGCGCGCGGCGAGGTTGCCGTACACGATCGCGCCGCGGCTTTCGATCAGCAGCAGCGCGGTCGGCGTGTTCTGCACCACGGTGTCCAGCAGCAGTTCGCGCTGGAACAGCGACTGGCGCTCGTCGCGCAGCACACGTCCCAGTTCGTTGTGCGCTTCCACCAGATCGTCGAGCTCGTCGTGCGAGCGGCGCGTGACGCTGAAGCTGAAATCGCCGTCGCGGAAGCTGGCGACCGAACCGGAGAGCGCGCGGAACAGGCTCAGTTGCCGCGCGAGATAACGCTGCGCGATCAACGGCGCGACCAGCGCACACAGAACCAGCGTGAGGCTCGCGCCGAGCAGCGCATTGCCCAGCCAGTCGATCAGCAGCGCGCACAACCCGACGGCACCGAGCATTGCCGCGAACAACAGCAGCGCGAGCTTTCCGGCCATCGAGAAGTGGCGCTTCGGCGCGTCCATCGCATCACCGCGCGATGCCGAGCTTGTCCAGCCGGCGATACAGCGCCTGACGGCTCAGGCCGAGGTCCGCCGCCGCCTGGCTCATCACGCCGCCGGCGCGTTGCAGCGCGGCTTCGATGTCGTCGCGACCGGGTTCGCCATCGTGCGTGCGCGGCGCGGGCGGCGACGCTGCGAGGCCGAGCTCCTCCGCGTCGATGACATCGGCCGAACCCAGCAGCAGCGCACGCTGGATCGCGTTCTTCATCTCGCGCACGTTGCCCGGCCACGCATGCCGCAGCAGCGCGCCGCGCGCGGCGTCGCTGAGGCGACGGCGGCCTTCGAGGAAGTGCTCGGCCAGCGGCAGGATGTCGCCGCGACGCTCGGCCAGCGGCGGCACGCGCAGTTCGATCACGTTGAGGCGGTAATACAGGTCTTCGCGAAAGGTGCCGGCGCGGATCATCGCGGGAATGTCGGCGTTGGTGGCGGCGATCACGCGCACTTTCACCTGCCGCTCGCGGTTGGACCCCAGGCGCTGGAAGCGGCCGGTTTCGAGCACGCGTAGCAGCTTCATCTGCCCGGCCGGCGGCAGGTTGCCGATCTCGTCCAGCAGCAGCGTGCCGCCATCGGCCGCTTCGAACTTGCCTTCGCGCGACTTGTTGGCGCCGGTGTAGGCACCGGCTTCGGCGCCGAACAGTTCGGCTTCGATCAGCTCCGACGGCAACGCGCCGCAGTTGAGTGTCACGTACGGGCCTTCGCGCACCGACGAATTGGCCTGGATGATCTCGGCGATGCGCTCCTTGCCGGCGCCGTTCGGGCCGGCGATGAGCACCGGCACGTCGGCCCGCGCGACGTGGCACGCCAGGCTCACGACGCGTTCGCTTGCGGGATCGGCGAACACGACGCCGCGCAGATCGTACTGGCGCTCCAGTTCCTGCCGGCGACGGCGTTCGCCATCACGATGCTGCGCGAGCGCGCGGTTCGCCTCACCCAGCTCCAGCAGGTTGGTGACCGTGGTCATCAGCTTGTGGTCGTCCCACGGCTTGCCGAGGTAATCGGCGGCGCCGGCCTTCACCAGCGCGACCGCCGACTCCAGCCGCGTCCACGCGGTGAGCAGGATGATCGGCAGGTCGGGGAAGCGGTCGCGGATCGTGCGGAACAACGCGATGCCTTCCTCGCCGGACGTGGTGTCGGCGGTGAAGTTCATGTCCTGGATCACCAGGTCGATGGTTTCGCGTTCGAGCAGTTGCAGGCCTTCGTCCGGCGACTCCGCGCTGAGCACGCGCAGGTCGGCCAGCGAGAACAGCACGTCCAGCGCGACGTGCACCGCGTGGTTGTCGTCGATGACGAGGATGGTCCGCATGAGCCTTAGGGTAGCAGTGGGCCGACATGACGCGGCGGCCGTCCCGGAGAGAGTGGGGACGGCCGCCGCCGGTTACGAGGTTCCTGCGGACGCACGGCGTCCGGCGATCACACCGTACGCGTGGCCACCGCCGGCGAGACGCGGGAGGCGCGCGTGGCCGGGCCGAACACGGCCAGCTGGCCGAGCAGCAGCACGGTCAGCGCACCCAGCGGCGCGTAGTACCACGCCAGGCGCGGCAGTTCGTAGTGCTTCATCAGCCACAGGTTGAAGCCGTAGGTGAGCAGCAGGCCGAGCGCGATGCCCACGCCCACCACGATCACGTTCTCGATCATGAAGTAGCGGCGGATGTCGAAGCGGCGCGCGCCCAGCGCACGACGCGTGCCGATCTGCTTCACGCGGCGCGTCACCCAGAAGCTGACCATGCCGACGATGCCAAGCCCCGTCACCGCGAGCAGCGAGAAGATCACCGTGGTCAGCACGATGGTCATCGCGCGGTCCTGGCGATAGCTTTCGCCGCGCACTTCCTCCACCGATTGCAGGCCGCGCACGATGCGCCCGGTGTTGATCTCGCCCAGCTTGCGTTCGGCTTCCTTCATGATCTCGTCGCGACGCGCCGCATCGGTGCGGATGAGGTAACGCGCGGAGTTGTCGAACTCGCCGTCCTGGTACTGCGGCACCAGCAGCGCGTGCTCGACCTTGTCCCAGCCCACCCACGGCGCCTGCAGGCGTTCGACGATGCCCACGATCGTGCTCGACGACCCCTTGCCGCCCAGGCCGCTGTAGATCGGCTTGCCCAGCGCGTTGCCGTCGGGGTACAGCTGCTCGGCCAGCGCCTGCGTGACGATCACCGAATTCGGCGTGCCCTTGTCGTCGCGGCTGCGGTAGCTCACGTCGTCGGCGGTGAAGTTGCGGCCGGCCACCAGGTGCACGCCCAGCGTGTTCACGCCGTGGTCGTCGACGATGTAGATCGAGGTCGGCGTGTTCTTGCGCTGGTCTTCCGGCGCGCTTTCCGGAAGCGTCGCGATGCCTTCGCTCCAGCCGCCGTTGGACAGCGGCACGGAGTTGATCGTGGTCGCATCGATCACGCCAGGAATCGAACGCAGCGCGTCCAGGTCCTGGCGCAGGCTGCCGCGCAGGTCGAAGTCCGGTGCGAAGCCGAGGCTGGTGATGGTGAACAGCGCCTTCTCGTCCATGCCGCTGGGACGGTTCACCTTCTCGATGCGCTGCAGGATGATGAAGACGCTGTTGCACACGATGGCCAGCGTGATGGCGACCTGCAGCGCGATCAGCAGCAGGCCGGTCTTGTTGCGCATGAGCGCGTTGAGGATCGGTCGGAATTCCATGGTGGTGTCCTCGGCTTACTGCGTCTTCAACTGCGTGGCCGGCTGCACCTGGCAGGCGCGCCACGTCGGATAGAGGCCGGCGATCAGACTGGCGACCAGCGCGATCAGCAACGACAGGCCGACCATCACCCAGTCCAGTTCGGCCAGCCGTTCGATCGATGTGCCTGCATAGAGCTTGCGCAGCGCCAGCAATCCGAGCCCCGTCAGCACCAGTCCGAGCAGGCCGCCGGCGATGCCGACCAGTCCCGATTCGGTGAGGTACTGCGCGAACACCGCCGGCTTGCTCGCGCCCACCGCGCGACGCAGGCCGATTTCCGGCGCCTTGCCCATAAACTTCGCCAGCAGCAGGCCCACGGTGTTGATCAGGCACACGGCGAAGAACGCGAACGCCAGCCACACCTGCGTGCGGACGTCGCGACCCACCACGCGCTGCGCCTGCAGGAATTCGGACACCGTGTACACGCGGTTGTTCACCGGACGCGCGAAACGGCCGGCCTTCTTCTGCTCGCCGACGTAGTCGTTGAGGAAGCCCAGGTATCGCTGCGCATCGGCTTCATCCTTGACCTGCACCCACATGTCGATCCAGATGCAGTCCGACGCCAGCAGGCCTTCGTAACCGGGTTCGGAATCCTTGTAGCAGCTGTTGTTCGAGTTGCTGTTGAGCTTCTTCTCGATGCCGAACGAGAACGGCACGAACACCGACTGCGGATCGTTGAAGGCGCCGTTGGAGACGTGGTACACGCGCGGCGTCGGGCGCCATTTGTCGAGCACGCCCACGACGGTGAAGTCCTCGCCGCCCAGGCGCACCTTGCGGCCGACGCTGTTCTCGCCGCCGAAGAGCTTGTCGTTCGTCTCCGCATCGATCACCGCCACGCGCGCGGCGCTGCGGTCTTCGGCCGGCGTCCAGCCGGTGCCGTAGCGGAAGGGCGGCTCGAAGATCGGGAAGAAGCCCGACGTGGTGAACAGCGCTTCGACCATGTACGGCTTGATCTCGCGCTTCTCCGGTTCCAGCGGAAGCACGTTGGGGAAGAACGCCGCCTCGTGCTCGGCCTTGTGCGCGTTCACCAGGTTGTTGGCGTCCTGGTAGGTCATCAGCTCCGGCGGTTCGGTCGGGTAATCCTCGTCCCAGGGTTCGTTGACGTCCCAGTTGTCCAGCTGCACGCGGCGCACCTGTTCGTCCTTGTAGGACATCGGGTTGCTTCCCATCATGTGCAGCACGGTCATCGAGGTCATCGACATGCCGATGCCCAGCGCGATGGCCGCGACCATCAGCGCGGTGAGGATGCGGTTCCGCTTGAGCGAGATGGCCGCCAGTCGCAGGTAGTAGGTGAACATGGGTGCGTTCCTCAGCCGGCCGTGACGGTGGCGGAGTGCGCGGCGGCGTGCACTTCACCGCCCAGGCGCGGCGCGTCGTCCAGGTCGGTCACCTGGCCGTCGATGATGTGCACGTTGCGCTGCGAACGCGCGGCCAGTTCCGGATCGTGCGTCACCATCACGATCGTGGTGCCCTGCGCGTGGATCTCCTCCAGCAGTTCCATCACGCCGCGCGCCATCAGCGAATCGAGGTTGCCGGTGGGTTCGTCGGCAAGCAGCAGGCGCGGCGAACCGGCCAGCGCACGTGCGATCGCCACGCGCTGCTGCTGGCCGCCGGACAGTTCCGACGGGTAGTGCTTCATGCGCGACGACAACCCCACGCGCCCCAGTGCGTGCTCGATGCGCTCCTTGCGCTCGCCCGCGCCCATGCGGCGATAGCGCAGCGGCACGTCGACGTTGTCGAACAGGTTCAGGTCGGGAATCAGGTTGAAGCCCTGGAAGATGAAGCCGATCTTCTCGTTGCGCAGGCGCGAACGCGCGTTGTCGTCCAGGCCCTTCACCGATACGCCGTCGAGCAGGTAATCGCCGTCGTTGAAGTCCTCCAGCAGGCCGGCGATGTTGAGGAACGTCGTCTTGCCCGAGCCCGACGGCCCGGTGACGGCGACGAACTCGCCTTCGCGCACGTGGATGTCGAAACTGCGCAGCGCGTGCGTCTCGATCATGTGCGTGCGGTAAACCTTGCTCAGGTGGGTCATCTTCAACATGGCGGGCTCCTGGGTCGTTCTGTTCGTGCGTGCGGTGATGCGGAAAGGGTGGGATGCGTGAAGCAGGTCAATCGTTGACCATCACTTCGTCCGCGCCGTTGAACGCGGTGGTGTCGGAAATCACGATGCGGTCGCCGGGCTTCAGGCCCGAAAGCACTTCCACGTCGGACAGGCTGCTGGCGCCGGTGGTGATCGCGGTCTTGATCGCGGTGTCGCCATCGAGCTTGTAGGCGACGCGGCCGCCGCCGGTGTCGAGGAACGGGCCGCGCTGCACCATCAGCACGTTCGGCTTCTCCTCGATCATCACGCGCGTGCTCACGCGCTGGTTCTGGCGAAGGCCGGTGGGGCGCTTGTTGTCGGGCTGCTGATCGGCGAAGCGCAGGCGCGCCATGACCTGGCCGTTCACCACTTCCGGCGACACCGACTGCAGCACGCCGTTGTACTTCTGCCCGCCGTAGCTGATCTCCGCGCCCATGCCCAGGCGCAGGTCGTCGGCGTAGCTCTCCGGCACCGGGAGTTCGACTTCCAGCTCGCGAAGGTCCACGACCACCAGCAGCGGCTGGTTGAGCGGCACCACCGTGCGGTCGGTGATGTTCACCGTGCCGACCATGCCGTCCACGGGCGAGCGGATGTTGAGTTCGTCCACCTGGCGCTGCAACTCGTCGACGATCGCCTGCTGGCGCTGGGCGAGCAGGTGCTTGTTGCGCGTGTCCAGCCCGGCGCCGCGATCCTGCAGGCCGTAGTCGTGCTGCGCGTGCGTCAGGCCGATGTCGGCCTTCTTCAGCGTGTCCTGCGCCCGGGCCACTTCGATGCTCGACACCGCGCCGCCGTCGAAACCCTTCTGGCTGCGTTCCAGGTCGCGCAGCGCGGCGGTGCGGTCGATCTCCGCCTGGTCCAGCGCCTTCTGCGCCGTGGAGCGCGCCAGTTGCGCGTCGAGCGCGGCGCGGCTGGCCTCTGCCTGCAGGCTCGCCAGCGTGGACTGCTCCTGCACCAGCTTGCTGCGCAGCTCGGGGCTGTCGATCACCGCCAGCGTCTGGCCCTGCTTGATGGTGTCGCCGGCGCGCACCTTCAGCGTCACCGTGCCGGCGGCCGGCGCGTACAGCGTCGGGCTGACGGCCGCGACCATGCGGCCCTGCACCGAGACATCCCGCACCAGCGTGCCGCGATGCACTTCGGCCGTGCGCAGTCGCTCGCCGCTGACCGACTGCCCGGCGCCCAGCCAGCGACCCAGCGTCGGCACGCTCAGCGCCACCAGGAGCAGGGCCGCCACGCCGCCGCCGATGAGCAGCTGCTTGCGGCGCGGGTTCGCGGGGGGCGCGGCGAGGACGCGGTCTTGGGCGGAGGTGTCGCGGATCATGCGGTCGTCTGGTGATGGAAGCTCACCTGAATACGCAGATCGCGTGCCAACCTCGCGCCCCTTTGGATTCAACCACTTGCGCGCGCCAAGACCTGTCCGGAGTGTCCGCGCGGACAGTTCCGTGTCCGCCGTACAGCGGCCTTCGCGTACCTCCCGCTAAACTGTTTTCCTTTCCGGAAATCCCCTTCGAATCAGGAGTACGGCTGCATGTGCGGAATTGTGGGAGCGATCGCCGATCGCGACGTGGTGCCGGTGCTGATCGAAGGCCTCAAGCGCCTGGAATACCGCGGCTACGACTCTGCCGGCATTGCCGTGCTGGACGGTGAACAGGTCCGCCGCGTGCGCCGCACCGGCCGCGTGTCGGAGATGGAAACGGCCGCCCAGTCCGAAGGCTTCCACGCCCGGCTCGGCATCGGCCACACCCGCTGGGCCACGCACGGCGGCGTGACCGAAGCCAACGCGCACCCGCACGTCTCCTTCGGCGAGCTGGCCGTGGTGCACAACGGCATCATCGAAAACCACGACGAGCAGCGCGAAGCCCTGCGCGCCCGCGGCTACGACTTCGAGTCGCAGACCGACACCGAGGTCATCGCGCACCTGATCCACTTCCACCAGTCGCAAGGCGCCGACCTCCTGGCCGCCGTGCAGAAAGCCGTGCACGAACTCGTGGGCGCCTACGCCATCGCCGTGGTCAGCAAGCGCGAACCCGGCCGCCTCATCGCCGCGCGCATGGGCTGCCCGCTGCTGGTGGGCCTGGGCGAAGGCGAGAACTTCATCGCCAGCGACGTGTCCGCGATCCTGCAGGCCACCCGCCAGGTGATCTTCCTGGAAGAAGGCGACACCGCCGAAGTCACGCGCGAGTCCGTGCGCGTGTTCGACGCCAGCGGCGTCGCCATCGAACGCGAAGTGCACGTGTCCGACGTCTCGCTCGCCTCGCTGGAGCTGGGCCCGTACCGCCACTTCATGCAGAAGGAAATCCACGAGCAGCCGCGCGCCATCGCCGACACCATCGAGGCGGTGATGGACGCCAACGCGTTCAACGCGCTGCTGTTCGGCGCCGATGCCGAAAACGTCCTGCGCGACGTGGAAGGCGTGCAGATCCTCGCCTGCGGCACCAGCTACTACGCCGGCCTCACCGCGCGTTACTGGATCGAAGCCATCTCCGGCCTGCCGTGCTCGGTCGAAATCGCCAGCGAGTACCGCTACCGCAAGGCCGTCGCCAACCCGAAGCACCTCATCGTCACCATCTCGCAGTCGGGCGAAACCCTCGACACGATGGAAGCGCTGAAGTACGCCAAGTCGCTGGGCCACGACCGCACGTTGTCCATCTGCAACGTGCCCGAAAGCGCCATCCCGCGCGCCAGCCGGCTGGTGTACTACACGCGCGCCGGCGCCGAGATCGGCGTGGCGTCCACCAAGGCGTTCACCACGCAGCTGGTGGCGCTGTTCACGCTGGCCGCCACGCTGGCCAAGTTGCAGAACCGCCTGAGCGTGGAGCAGGAAGGCCAGTACCTGGACGCGCTGCGCTTCCTGCCCGGCAGCGTGCAGCACGCGCTGAACCTGGAACCGCAGGTCACCGCCTGGGCCGAGCGTTTCGCGCCCAAGCAGCACGCGCTGTTCCTCGGCCGCGGCGTGCATTACCCCATCGCACTGGAAGGCGCGCTCAAGCTCAAGGAAATCTCCTACATCCACGCCGAGGCCTACCCGGCCGGCGAACTCAAGCACGGCCCGCTCGCGCTGGTGGATGCCGCCATGCCGGTGGTGGTCATCGCCCCCAACGACACCCTGCTGGAGAAGGTGAAGTCCAACATGCAGGAAGTGCGCGCCCGCGGCGGCGAGCTGTTCGTCTTCACCGACGAGGACAGCCAGTTCGGCCCGTCCGAAGGCGTGCACGTGATCCGCGCCCCGCGCCACGTCGGCGTGCTGTCGCCGGTGGTGCATGCCATCCCCGTGCAGCTGCTGGCGTACCACGCCGCACTGGCGCGCGGTACCGACGTGGACAAGCCGCGTAACCTGGCGAAGTCGGTGACGGTGGAGTAACGCCGGACCGAATGCGGTGCTTGGGAACGGCCCTCCTTTGCGAGGGCCGTTTTCTTTTTGGCGGGATGTTAATGTCCGCTTTCGACCCAAAGCGGACATTTCGTGCCGACCGAGGCAACGGAAGAGAACGGACGGAACTATCTGGCGAAGTCATCATATGGACGGTGGTGAGATGGCTAACGAAGCAGAAGAGATCACCGACAGGTTCAAGACCATCCTCCTGGATGCGCGGGACTCTGGCCCAGAAGTACTGCGCGCCTGGCTGAGCGAACCAGACAAGTTTCTGCGCGAGACTCGGTACAGCCTTCCCATACATGAAGTGCTGCGCGGGCTAAGCGTCGAAGAGCAGGAGAAAGCCATGGCAGTGGCTGACTATGCCGTGCGCTCGTCGTTCTCGTACCTCCTGAAGTACCTGGAGGAAGGAGAAAGTGGATTGACCTTCACTCTCACCGCCATCGACGAATCGACAGGGGCAAAGGAATGTGTCATTGGGGATGGGGTGTATAGGGAGTTCGCCGACTTCGTACGGTGACCATTCCTTGCTGGGTACGTGACGACCTCGGCGGCCGATGTCCGCTTCTGGCCGATAGCGGACGGTGCATGCAAGGTTGATCTCAATTGGAGTCGCCAGAATGACGTTCCGCATTCCGACTTTTGTTGTTCGGCGCCGCATCAGTCGCCACCGCTCTTGCCGCGGCCTACGTTTTCCTATCAGCAGTCTCCACCGCTTCCCTTCGGTTCGGCGCGTGTGGCCCCACCTCGCTCAAGCACGCCGAACAGTACTGTCGCGTTGGCACTCAACTCCTGTTGTTCTCCTATGCGCTTGGTGTCTGCGCGCTATTCCTAGTCGGCCTGACGGTCTGGCTGTTCCAACGCCGCCGCCCCCCTAGGTGAATGTCCGCTACCGCCCGAAGCGAACGTCCACAGGGGGGCGCGGTAAGCTTTACTAAAGCAGCCGAGATCGTTGAGAGCATGGGTACTACTCATAGATTCATCGCAGACCCGTCCCAGCCTTCCGAAGTTCTTGAGTGGTTCCGCTCGCTAGACGAAGCTCCAGTCGAGGCGCGTACGGATAGAGGGATCGTTCTCTACTTCTCCGCCCAAGGGCCGCTTGCATATCAGGGGAGCGGAAACATCGACGAGCGCTCTTCGCCCATAGTCACGATTTTCCTCCCGCGCGCTAGGCGCGGCGAGCTTTGGACTGTAGGTGAGGCGCACTTCTTGTCCACACCGCTCCGGCGGTTCCCGTCCTTGCAGAAGGTCAACCTGGCGTTCGGTAGATGGCTCTCCCGCCTGCAGTGTGTGTATTCCAACGGGCGGAGCGAAAGCGACTTCAACTATTACCTGGAGGGTTCGATTCGCAACTACGACACTCCAGTGTTTGCGTTCGATTCCGGATTACGCTCACTTTAGGATGGCCGCTACTTCGTAGCGGATGACGACTCCGAGGCTAGGCTTGATTCGCTCTGCAGGGCTCTTCGGTTGCGAGGCATCGAGTGCGCAGCTACCTAACAGGTAGCCGAGTCCAGGGCATAGTCCGGATTCATCGGCGCTCGCGAAGTCCGCTTCTGGCCGATAGCAGACGTTCGGCGGGACGGCCGGCAGCCGGGCTGCTAATGTCCGCTTTCGACCCAAAGCGGACGCTCAGGCTACCGAGCGCGAATGAGGAAGGATGGCGATCTACGACACCATCATCTGGCTGCAATCTCAGTCAAACGGCAAGCTATTCCCTGCGGTTCAGTTCACCGCAGACACAGACATGGCTACCAGCGGCTGGGTTTCCCTGACCAGTGTTGAGCGACCCGAGGTCGTCGTGACGACGTTCACTGTCGATGAAGTTCAAGCAGCGGGGGGAGGGGAACCGCCGTACATCGGCGTGGAGGCTCGTGTTAACGCCATTCTCGGCAGACACGACCTGCGTGTTCCTTGGCTGGTATCCGTCGAGCGAGATGAGCGTCCTGCAGCCGGGGTTTCGTTCCAGGACTTTCTGAAAACGTATCGCTCACCACGACTGCTCTACCGCGACATCTTCACTCCGGGTTCCTTTGCGGAGAAGGCTTCAACGGAATCCCGGGAACAGTTCGAGCGCGGCGGTGGAATGGTCACCCGTCTTTGAAGCCAGCGTCCGCTTCTGGCCGTTAGCGGACACTGGGAGCAGGTCGAGGCTGGATCGGATGCTAATGTCCGCTTTCGACCCAAAGCGGACATTCGTTTGGGCGGCCGATTTGATAGCTTGGCCCCATGAATAAACTCCTCAACAGCGCACACACCTGGTTCTTGGAGTCTTACCAGCAAGGCCCGTATGGCTCACTCGTCATTCGCCTTGCGGAAGGGATAAAGGGGACTGAGCGGCTACCCGTCCAGATTGGAGATCAAACGCTAGGCCCTTACTTTCCGGTCACCGTTGAGCGTTCTAGCAGGTGCGCCACGATTGTCTTCAACGATGTCAGGGCCGTCCTGACGTACGCCGAAGGCTACGATGCCGAGGACCCCAAGCTTGAAATAGAGGAAGGCCGGTTTCTTCGACGCGTAACGGCATCTTCGTTCCGGGACTTCGCGGGGAACTCGCTAACCGCCATCGACGAGTTTCGAGGAGAGTTCTCCGAGTGGCTAGTGTGGACGGAGGAGCTGGTCCTACAGGTCTTTTCTGGGGCACCGCCAGAGGTTCGACTCGAAGATCGCCAACCTGACGACACCATCGAGCGCGGTGAAACCTGGTCAGCAACTTGAGTTTGTGACCTCTGCCGCCAGGAGCATTCGAATTGTCCGCTTCTGGCCGATAGCGGACGTTCGCCCGGGACGGCCGGCAGCCGGGCTGCTAAGGTCCGCTTCCGACCCAAAGCGGACACTGAAGATCTCGCTTCGGGCATCTTGGGCGACAGGGGAGGGAATCATGAAACGGATAGCGATTGTCGCGGCTTCGGCTTTCTTGGCTGCGTGTGCATCTGTCCCGAAGCCGGCGACATACGCAGGCGACGTTCCCGCCGAGATTTCAGCGATGCCAGGCGACGAGTTCTCGTGGCGAGGACGGAACTACACCCCTGACCGTATGGGCGATGCGATTCGTGCAGCCAAGGCGTCTGAGGGCGTCACCTCGGTCGTCCTGCTGTACGGCGACGATGCCACCGTTCAAGACATTGTCGATGTCGCGATCATCGCTCGTGCTGCCGGGTTGCCTGCGTTCTACAAGCAAGGCGACAAGCTCAACCCCATCACGGTCAGCCGCTGATCGCCAAGCAGGAAATGTCCGCTTCTGGCCGATAGCAGACGTTCGGACAGAACTGTTGACGGCCGCGCCGCTAATGTCCGCTTTCGACCCAAAACGTACATCTGCTCGTAGTCGCGTTGGATAGATCGGAGCCATCTCAAGATGCAGTCGGATGCAATGGACGCCCGCTCGATAATTTCGAAGAACCACCCCGCGTCCGGTGAGTTCGAAACGACCTCGTTCAGGTCGCGGCTGTACGAAGATGCGACCTGGTCGCAGGACGAATACTGGAAGGTGGAGTGGGCGCTGTTTCAGCTTGCAGCTGCCGCCGACTCGGACGCGGAGCTGCGTTGGCGCGTTTTCCGTCTTTTCAGCGCGACAGTCTCGCTCTTTGTCGCGCATTACGATCCGAAGGACATCTATGTGATGGATGGCATCGACGCTGAAGGACTGCTGGAAGCGAGGGAGCGATTCGACCTCGTGTTCGAGGGATTCTTCTCTCAGCAGATGCCAGATGTCCGCTCCTGGCCGATAGCGGACGTTCGGCTGGGGCGTCCGGCTGCCGGGCTGCTAATGTCCGCTTACGAGCCAAAGCGGACATCGGGGTTCCCGCGCTGTGCGTATTGCCTTTGCTTCAGGAGGCCCCCTTTGGCTGTGAGTATTGGATCGAGCGCACCCAGGGCGCGCTTTCTCATGGTGGGAATCGGCGCCTTGCTGCTCTGGGGAGCGCTGGTCTACGCATACGTGGCGTTTGCACTGAATGTCGCCGGCCGCGCAAACATATTCATCGCCAGCGCCTTGCTGCTCGCCGTGTGCGTTGGATTTCTGTGGGCAGGTTTGCCGTTGTTCGGCGAGCAGGCAGGTGCATCGCGTGTCATCGGCCGTATCCTGATCGCACCGCTCGCAAGCGCTGTGTGGGTATTGATGCTGACGCTTGTTGGAATTCCATTCCATCTCGCTATTGGCGGCACTCTGTAAGTACAAGGCGCTCCAGGCAATGTCGCTCCTTGAATAGACTTGGCTTCAGCGCATCTGACCGGGGAGGGTCGATGGCCGCACTCCTGGTTCCCTTGTTGGCAGTCTCAGCAATCGGATTTCTCTGCAGCGCGCTGGTGCATATCGTTGCGCTCACCGGCGTGGTGCCCCCTGGTGGCAATGCGGTGTTCGCGTTGCACGTGGGGGTCTTCGTCATCTGGTTTCCGGTTGTCTTTCTTGCGATTCGCATCAGCCAAGGTCAGCGCGGCTTCATGAGCTGGGGGCCACTGCTTTCCGGCTGCCCGGCCTGGTTCCGCGGATTCCTGCTGGTCTTGTTCGCCTACGCATTTCTCAACTTTTTCTCCGCATTCAATGGTGAGGCCGGGCACAAGCAGCAAAGCGACGCACTTGCGCCGGCCACACTTCGCGGCTCCTCCGGTCACTGGATGCTCTTCTACGCCGCCGGCTTCGGCGTCCTGCTCACGGCGTATCGCCGACCGTGGATGCTGCGCGGCGCGACGTGCCCGAGAGGCCACAGAGGTCTCCGGGACGCAAAGTTCTGCCCGACGTGCGGAGCCGCTCTTCCAGACACGCCGTCCCGGACGAGGCCCTTGGTGTGAGCGGGCTGCGAGTTGTATCCACGCACAAGGGCATGTGCTAGATGTCCGAACGTCCGGGCGACAGCAGACGTTCGCGTGGAATGGCCGGCGGCCGGGCTGCTGATGTCTGCTTCCCGCTTGGCCGACATCTGCCGGCAGGTCCGGGGGAAGGCGGATAACCGTGATGCGTCTGCGTTCACGTCGACAACAAGGACAGGGGGAGTGCAATGGAGAAGGCGCTTGCGTGCGTGGCTTTGCTGGCGGTTATCCCGATGTCGGGAGCGGTGGCCGGCGGGCTGACGTACACCTATGTAGAGGGAGGCTTTGACCGCGTCGATCAGAGCGCTGAGACGCTCGGCGCACAGGACCCGAGTGGGGCGTACCTACGCGGCTCTTACGCGCTGACCCCCTCGCTTTTTGTCTTTGGCAGCTACGCCGAGCGTGATGACACGTCGCACCACACCGTTGTCCTGGGGTCTTTGGATCCGTTCCAGACGCACACGAAGATGGAGCAGCGTGCGACAGAAGCAGGTCTGGGAGTCCACGCGCCGATGGGCGAGAGGCTCGATTTCGTAGGTGAGCTGACCTACTTCAACATCGATCGGGACATTACCTTCACGGTGGACGGTGGGGAAGCCACCCATCTTTCATGGCGCGACCTCGACGGCACTTCAGCGACAGTCGGACTGCGCGGAGCGAGCGAGCGCATCGAGGGCTGGATCAAGGTCGGGTATCGCGACAGCGACGATTTTCGGGACCACTTCATCGGAGCGCTTGGAGCGCAGTACCGCTTTACCGGTACATGGGGCGTGGTGGCCGAATGGGAAGAGTCGAACGAGTTGCGACGCTATCGTGTGGGGCTTCGTGCCAGCTTCTGATCTCGTGATATCCGCTCTTGGCCGATAGCGTCCAATGGAATGAACGGTCAGCGGTGCTAAAGTCCGCTTCCACCCGGCACGGCCTCTGGCCGCATGCCACGCGCGATGGAGCTCTGCTCGCATGGATAGTGGTTTGTTCGTGGTCCTGATTGTCTTCGGCGTGCCCGCGTCGGTCTTCTACATGTTGCGCACGCGTGTCGAGGTGACCATGACCCCGGCCAAACGGTTGTTGGGGTTCGTGGGATTCGTGGCGCTCGGCATCGTCCTGCTGGCTTACGCCGACGAGGCCATCCAGACCGGGCGCGTCACTTGCGGTCGAGCTCCCCGCATACACGATTGCGAGAAGGCGGCGGATGCGGTGGGGTTCTCGGCGCGCGTGCTGTTCTTCACCCTCGGCGGGATCTTTGCAGTGGCAGGGGGAATCGTCGCGCTGATCCGGCCCGAATCCGCAGGCGCAAACAGCGAAGACTCGTAAGCGCCGTTCGCGACCCAACGCCTGTCGATCGATAGCGCGGAACCCAGGACTCGCTGATGACGCCTGGCCGTTAGGGGCGGTTCGGACGTTCGGACAGACGGCGGGGCTGCTAGTGTGGCGATTGGTCCGTAGCGGAAATGACAGGGTGGATCAGCCTCAAGGTCTGCTTGGCGGGGACCAATCTGTTATCCGGCGGATCGCAACCCCGCAATGACAGGATGCGATCCGACAGGAGCGATCATGACGTGCCGGAGGATGTCCGTTAATCTGGCGGCTCGGCGGGGGGGGCGCCGTACGGTGCACGCGATGTTGAAGTTCGCATGGATTGCACCGTCGCACTTCGTGGCGCTTTGCCTGTTGGCGCTGCTGAACAAGCAGGAGTTCCGGCGCGGTGCGCAAAAGGACCGCCTGGAGCAAAGCGGATGCTGGAACCGCGGTCGTACGGAGTCGGAATCGAGCAGGACGTCCAACGCGATGGAAAAGTACAAACTGCAGCCCCCTGCCCGAGTTTCCATGGCGGGCCTCGCCTCGTTGACAATCGTGCTCCTGCTGGCAGGTTGTCCGGGAACGTCCGCCGTGCCCACGGAGGGCCGTGGACGCACGACCACGATCGCACGTGACTCCGGCTATGCAGCGTCGGTAGCGCAATGGCGCGATTTCCTTTCATGCTGGGATCGCGACGCGAGCAAGGCACGGCAAGGGCGCGACGACATGGGGCCTGCGTTGATCGCGAAGGGCCAGGGCAGTCCGGACGTGTCCCTTTCCGCGCGTATCAAGGCGCGCGAGCGTGCGCTTGGCGTTGAGTTGCCACGGTCGTACGTCGATTTTCTCACCGCTGCCCAACCCGACGCATCCTGGTCCGAGCTGTCGCGGAAAACCGGCCTGCTGTCCATCGACGCCATCGACACGGTGGCGCGCCTGGATCCGGAGGGAGTGCGGATCGCGCATGCGCATCCGCTTCATGCGAGCGACGAAACATACTTCGTCTATGGCGTGGACCAGGACAGCGTGGTGCTGCGATCGAGCTACTTCGCTGACGCCATCGTGGTCGGGAAGTACGGCGATAGCCTGTATGAGCAGATCGTGCTCTTTCCGCAGGTCCGGACGTCGGATGGCGAAATGGAGGCCGCACTGCTGGGATGGTCGGGAGTCTACCGCGCCCCGTCGTTCGCTGAGGTCATGCGGCAACTGTCCTACCACGACCTGGGCCGCGCCGACCATGTCCCACCTTACGCACAGACGTCGCTTGCTGGCACGTGCGCCGATCGGCTGCCGCAAAACAACGTCTGGTGGAAGTAATTCGTTCCCCGTGCTCCGGGACGACACGTGCTTCTACGTCCGTCGCATTCGAGTCAGGGTGGTTACCGCACCTCCCGCTGAGTCCGCATCCCGCACGACCGTTCGTCGCGCGGCTCACGGAAGCTGAATCACGTCCTCATCTGAATACGTCACGGCGTGGGCTACAGGCAAACGGACTTCACTCCGCGCGTACGACGTCGGCGTAAACAGCGAACGAGGCGCGCGCCCCGGGCCGGGGTGCATCTTGGGAGCACCGCCATGGTTCGCATCGGGCACTTCGCATCGTTCACCATCACGCTGATCATTTTGATGGGCGTCGCTGTCCCGACGCCTGCGGCATACGCGGCGATGCGCTTGGTCTCCAACTGCAGTGACAGTGGCACGGGAAGCCTGCGCGCCGCCATAGGCGCAGCCGCCAGCGGCGATGTGATCGACCTGCGCTCGCTGGGCTGCAGCGCCATCGTGCTCACCAGCGGTTCGATCGTGGTGCCACAGGCGGATCTCACGATCCGCGGCCGCACCCGTTACGCACTCACCATCGACGGCAATCGCAAAGACCGCGTGTTTCTGCACGACGGCACGGGGACCTTGCGCATCGAGTACGTGTCAGTGGCCAATGGGCGCCGCATCGCCGACCAGGAAAACCAGATATCCGAGTACGGCGGCTGCATCAGATCCGAAGGCAACGTCGCGTTGCACCAGGCGTGGGTACACGGATGCAGCGCGGAGGCGTTCGGCTTCATCGACGGACCGCTTGCCTGGGGTGGCGGGATCAGCGCGATGGGAAACGTCGAGGTGACCTGGAGTGCGGTTTTCGACAACAGCGCCACCGAAAACAGTTTCGGCGGCGGAATCTACGCGCAGGGGCGTGTGACGCTGTACCACGCGCAGGTCTACCAGAACGAGGGTTACATCGGCGGCGGCGTCATGGCGGAAGGCGGCGCCAGCGTCACGTACTCGCGCATTTATCGCAATCACGCCGGGGCGATCGGGGGCGGTCTGTACGTCAGCTCGCTCACCGGACTTTCCGACCTCATCATCAACAAGTCGACCCTGTCCAACAACATGGTGCGCGACGACTGGAGGGGGACGCTCTACGGCTTGGGAGGCGGTTTCGCCGTCGGTGAGGGGGAACCGGCCGGAAAGCACCTCATCGTCGACAGTACGATCTCGAACAACCGCGCGCACACCAACAGCGCGGGCTACGCACAGGGCAGACTCGACATCTACAACAGCACCATCGCCTACAACGCGGAGGTCACGAACATCTACGGCGGCGAGGGGGAGGACCCATTGCGGCCGTGCGATAGACGCGGCGCACTGCGGGCCGACGCGCTGCATCTGGAAAGCACCATCGTGGCGCGCAACAGCTGCGTCGCAGGCCCGGTCGGCTACGGCATCAGCGCCTCCACCGGTTCGGTGGTCGGCGCCCACAACCTCATCGAGTACCCGCTGGTCCCGGTGCCGGCCGACACCATCTCGCTTGATCCACGACTTGCACCGCTGGCCGACAACGGCGGCTACTCCGCCACGCACCTGCCGCTGGCGGACAGCCCCGTGTTGGGGCAGGGGAGCAACCTGTTCGACCGCATGTACGACCAGCGCGGTCCCGGCTTCCCCCGGGTGAAAGGCGCAGCGCCGGACATCGGCAGCACGGAGCGGTGAATGCGTTGCCGACTGCATCGACCGGCTCAAGCCAGCTCGAGTTCGGAGCAACTTCGCTGACGATGATTGCGCCGGGCCGTCTGGCCGTATCCGCCTGCGGCGGGTCATTCTCGCGAGGGCCGCGCTTGGTGGGCAACCCGGACTGGCACCGCCGCTGACGATGCCGCTCGATGTGCAGCCGAAGCCTCCACGTCGCTGCCCCGCGCAATCCAGACTGCGGCAGCCGGCAACTCGTGCCGCGAGCGAATGAGCCGCCCTCGGGCGGCTCATTCCATTCTCTCCGTCAGGCCCGAGCGTGGCTCGCGTGGCTTCGGAGTCGCGACCCGCTGCGTCCGCATCCGAGTCGCAAGGAAGCGCGCATCTTCAGGGCATCAGCACCTTGTCGATCACGTGGATGACGCCGTTCTTCTGATACACGTTCGCGATGGTGACGTTCGCCGCGTTGCCCTTGCTGTCGGTCACGGTGACCTTGCCGCCAGCTGCGCGGGCCGTCAGCGTCTCGCCCTGCACCGTCTTCAGTTCGGCCTGGCCGCCGCCGGCCTTGATCTGCGCAGCGATGGCCGCCGCTTCCAACTTGCCCGGCACGACGTGGTAGGTGAGCACGGCGGTGAGCTTGGACTTGTTTTCCGGTTGAAGCAGGGATTGCACCGCTCCGCTGGGCAGCGCGTCGAATGCGGCGTTCGTCGGCGCGAATACAGTGAAAGGGCCCGCGCCTTTCAGCGTATCGACCAGGCCCGCGGCTTTGACGGCGGCCACCAGCGTCGTGTGGTCCTTGGAGTTTGCCGCGTTGTCGACGATGTCCTTGCTGGCGAGCATCGGCGCTCCGCCGACCGTGGGATTGGCGCTGGGGGACCCCGCATGGGCAGCTACGGTGCATCCGACGGCGAGCGTCAGGGCCAGTGCGATCTTCTTGATGTTCATGATGTCGTTGCTCCTTCGATGACGTAGGCAGAACCGCAAGTCGGTGCTACGTCATCGAAGGTATATCGACAGGGGATCACCCGGCTTCAGTAGTTGCAGCAGCAGTCGATGCGGGGAAGCACGTCGTTTTCCGTGGGTGGACGAGTAGAACTACGCAGGCGCCGCGCTCGCCGTTGCAGTGGCGCGGCCGAGTCGTTGTTCAACTCCGCGTCGTCACAACAGGTGGCGCAGCGTGGGCAGGTACTTCTCGCTGGAGCCGGTGTTCACCGCGACCACGCGCTCGCCGCGGTGGATGAGCCCGCGGTCGAGCAACTGCGGCAGCGCCGCGAGGCACGCTGCGCCTTCCGGCGAGATCCAGTCGTGCGTGCGGCGCCACGTCGCTGCGAGTTCGGTTTCGATGTCGGCCTCATCGACCGCCACCGCCGCGCCGCCGCTCTGCCTGATGATGTCGAGCACGCGGAAATGGCCGACGCCGCCGGGCACGTTGAGGCCCACGGCCAGCGTCCCGCCTGCTTCGACGACGGTCGTGTCCGCTGCGCCGGCGTCGAACGCACGCACGAGCGGCGCCGTTCGTGCGCTCTGCACGCACAGCATGCGCGGGCGTCGCGAATCGATCATGCCCAGCGCCTCAAGTTCGTCCCACGCCTTCCACATTCCCAGCACGCCGGTGCCGCCGCCGGTGGGATAGATCACCGCGTCGGGCAACGACCAGCGCGTTTCGCCCGGCAACGGCTCGGCGAGTTCGAGGCCGAGCGACTTCTTTCCCTCGATGCGCCAGCCCGGTTCCTGGAACGTCGCGACGGAAAACCAGCCATCGGGGATGTAGCGCTCCTTGAGGAACGCGCCGGCCTCGCGGATGGTCGGGCCGACCAGTTCGAGCGTCACGCGATCGGGATGGCGCTTGGCCGCCGCTGCGACGCCGCCGAGGATCGGCATCGGCGTGTCGTCCGGCATCGCGACGACGACACTCAGCCCGCCCTCCAGCGCATAACGCACCAGCGAATCGCCGGCGTTGCCCTGCGTCGGCACCGCGAGCCTGGTCAGGCCCAGGCGACGTGCCTGCGCGGCGACCATCGCCATGCCGCGGTCCTTGAAACTCTGTGTCGGGTTCGCGCCGTAGCCGGGATGCGCCTTGCCTTCGTCCTTGAGCTGGAGCGCGAGGCCCGCCTTCGCCGCAACCGGATGCGCCGAATAATCGAGCAGCGGCGTCGCGCCTTCGCCGAGCGGTACCAGATGCGCGGCGTCGACCGGATCGTCTGCATCGAGCGCCATCAACGCGCCGAAGCGCCACAGGTCGCGACGCTGCGGGCGATACCACGCGGCATCCGGTTTCTCGCGCGCCAATCGCTCCAGGTCGAGCACCATCTCGACCGGCCGGCCGTCGACGGGATCGAGGTTCATCGGTACATCGGCGGAGTACTCGACGCCGGAGGCGATACCACGAAGGCAGCGGACGTAGGACATGGGCGAACCCGGTGGGAGGTCCGTCGTTGTCGCAGCCCGGGGCGCGGATTGCAACCAAGCGCAGCTCCCGGTTCGTAAAGGAATCGCGTTCGTGGAGGGGTAAGGCGACGGCGGCGTTCAGCGCGGCATGCACATGAAGCAGGGAAGGGCGCTGATCCAGCCTCGCAACGCAGTAACAGTAGAACTACCGAAGCAGCACGCGGTGCCCGATGTTCATCATGGCAATGACACCGCCACGCGCCACGCCTGCGTCGGCGCGCACGCCCGTCTGGAAGGTGAGGAGCATGGCGCCGAAACAGCCCCCGTGGAAACGCCCGGCGCCGCCGGGCAAGGCGCCGCGCAAGCAATTGACGTCCGCTGAAATCAAGGCAGCCAAGGCACGAGCGGATGCAGCCGGCCGACGTTACCCGAACCTGGTCGACAACATGTGGGCGCTGCGCCAGCGACGTCTCTCCGATCGTTGACGGCTTGAAGAAAGGAGCGGAGGGATTGCGCTCCCTCCGCCCCTCATGCGTCCTTCGACTGCATGGAAGGCGTCAGCCTTTCAGTCCTCCGGCCGGCGCAACGGGACGACGACGCTACCGTCGGAATCCGCAATCCTTGCGGCATCGAGCCTTGGCAACGTGAGATCCACCAGCTCGGCGGTCCAGTCTTCCGCACGGATCCGGCAGAGTTCATCGAGGTAGGCGCTGTCGCGCTCGCGTACCGAGATCGGTCCGGTTTCGGCGTCGACCCGGAGGTTCCGCCACGCGGCCAGCAGCGCGGTCGGATCCGGATGCGTGGCAGCCAGCGCACGCAGCGCCAATCCCTGGACGTGTACCTGCGCCTGCAGGCTGCACATGGCTTCTTCGGTGCTTCTGTCCATGCGCGTGCTCCGGCCGGGCTCAGGAGTTGAGGACGGCCCCGACCTGGATGCGCCGGGGCGTCGATTCGGGACGCTTGGGGATGCTGATGGTCAGCACGCCGTTGTGCCCCGATGCCGTGATGCCATCCGGGTCGGCGCTGTCCGGCAGCGCGAAGCGGCGGTGGAAGACGCCGTGTCGTCGCTCGATGCGCGAGTACCGTTCGGTTTCGTGCACCTTCTCCTCGCGGCGTTCGCCCTTGATCGTCAGCAGGCCCTTGTCCATCTGCACCTCGATGTCCTGCGGGTCGACGCCGGGGATGTCGGCGTAGAGCAGGAAGCGGTCGGCTTCTTCCTTGATGTCCACGCGCGGCACCCATTGGCTGGTGACGACCGACGACTCGTCGGCGGTGTTCTGGAACAGGCTCCCCTCGAAAAGGCGGTCGAAGATCTGCTTGACCGGATCCTTCATCGATCCCTGCGCGGGCCACTGGGGATTGCGAACCATCTCGTTCATGGCTGGGTCTCCAATTGGCAAGGGACGGTCATTCCGTCCGGCGATGGGAGTAGGTTCGCGCCGATGGTTTTCAAGGCCCGCAAACGACGGGCATGCACGCGTTGAAAATCGGTTTAGCAACGTGGAGGCGGCGTCGAACGTCGATACGGTATCCGAGGCGGGCGATTGAGCATTCGCTCTCATCGATCGGGCGCCTTCACCGCCGTGGCACCGCCGCCATGGCAGGATCGCGCCGCCGGTGGACGCGCCGGCGATCGAGGGAAGCGAGGCGTGGGCAAGCCAAGGATTCGCTTACACAACATCGGATTCGGACTCGCGTTGCTGGTGATCCTGTTGCTGCTGGCGCAGGCGCGGCGGACGCAGGAGGACCTGCTTCGATCCAACCAGGCCTTCTCGCGCAGCGCCGAAGTGCTTACCACCGTGCAGGACACGCTGTCCGCGTTGCAGGACGTGGAAACCGGCATGCGCGGTTACGTGATCACCGGCACCGACGCGTTCCTGCAGCCGTATCACGACGGGAACCGGCGACTGGTCGAGGGCCGTGCGCGGCTGCGCCAGCTGGTCGGCAACCAGCGCGATGCGGCCTGGTGGAGCAGGACCAACCACGACATCGACGAACGCCTGCGGCTGGCGAAAGTGAACGTCGACCTGCGTCGTCGCGCCGGGCTCGAAGCGGCGTCACAGAGCGTGGCGCAGGCGGGCGGCAAGGAGGCGATGGATCGCGTGCGCTCGCTGCTGGGCGAGTTGGAAGCCGCCGAACGCGAACGCATGATTGTGGAGGGCCGCGCCGTCGAACGCCGCGTCGCGGAATTCCGACGTTGGACCACGTGGGGAACGGCGGTGGCGCTGGTGCTGCTCGCCGCGGCGCTTCTGTCCGTGCACCGCAGCCTCGTGCAGCGTCGGCAGGCATTGCATCTGGCGCGCGCGGGCGAGGCGCGGCAGCGTGCGATCCTCGACGCGATTCCCGACCTGCTCTGGCAGTTCGACACGAACGGCAACCCGCGCCTTCTGTCCAGCGACTACGGGGCGACGCTGCCGCCGGCGCTGCTGGTCGCGATCCGCTCCGCCTTGCCGCACGTGCAGGCCGACAGCGCCGTGCACACGCTCACCGCGCAGGAGGCCAGCGGGCAGGTGTTCGAGGCGCGACTGGTCGCCATTGACGACGGGCATCTGGCGATCGTGCGAGAGGTCACCGAGTTCATCGTGCAGGAGCGCGCCCTGCGCGACCAGCACGACTTCCTTCGCGCGATCGTCGACTCCGACGAAAGCCTCGTCTTCGTGCGCAGCGCGGGCGGGCGTTTCACGCTGTGCAACATCGCGTTCGCCGCGACCATGGGGCTCACGCCCTCGCAGGTGGAAGGGCGCCGCCCGTCGGACCTGGCGGGCCAGCGCATCATCGAACCGCTGTTGCAGGCCGACGACGCGCTGCTGCAGGGCGAGGACGAATGGCGCGCCGATCGCGTGCGGATCGTCGACGTGCGCGAGCAGGAGCGCTGGATGCAGGTGCTCAAGCGCCCACTCGTGCGCTCCGACGGCCAGCGCCAGGTGCTCACGGTGGTGATCGACGTCTCCGCGCAGCAGCGCATGGAGCGGATGAAGGACGAGTTCATCTCGACCATCAGCCATGAACTGCGCACGCCGCTGACCTCGATCCGCGGGGCGCTCGGGCTGGTGGTGGGCGGGACCGCCGGCGAGCTGCCCGATTCCGTGCGGCCGCTGCTGGAGATCGCGCACAAGAACACCGAACGCCTCGTGCGGCTGATCAACGACATCCTCGACATCGAGAAGCTGCAATGGGGCGGCCTGTCGCTGCAGACGCACCGCTTGCCGCTGCGCGCGATGGTGGCGCAGTCGATCGACCAGATCGCGACCTATGCGCGCGAGTTCGAGGTGACGGTCGAGTTCGGCCCCGGCGACGACGGCGTCGTGGAGGTCGACGTGGACCGCTTCGCGCAGGTGATGGCGAACCTGCTGTCCAACGCGATCAAGCATTCGCATGCAGGCGGTGTCGTGGAGGTGTCGGTGACGCGTCGCGATGGTGGCCTGCAGATCGACGTGCGCGACCACGGCGAAGGCATCCCCGAAAACTTCCGTCCGCGCGTCTTCGAACGTTTCGCGCAGGCCGACGCGTCCGACGTCCGGCGTCGCGGCGGAACGGGCCTGGGCCTGGCGATCACGCAGTCGCTGGTGGAGAAGATGTCCGGGCGCATCGGTTTCGAGACCGAAACCGGGCAGGGCACGCGCTTCTTCGTCTGGTTGCCCGAAGCGATGCGCCTGAACGATCCCGCGCCGTCCAACACGGCCGACGACCTCACGCCGTACGTCGTGCTGTTGCAGGACGAATCGGCGCTGGCCGACGAACTCGCGCGCGTGCTGCGCGAGCACGGCTACCGGACACTGCTCGCCAACGACATCACGCGGGCGCGCGAACTGCTGCAATCGCCCAACGCGAAGGCGCTGGCGATCGACCTGGGATCGGCGGGCACGTCCGCGCGCGGCGTGCTGCGTGAACTGCGCTCGGAACCGGAGTTCCGCTCGTTGCCCGTGCTGCTGCTGGGAATACGTCCGCCTTCGGTGGACTCCGACGGATTGCGCGGCGGCGCCGTCGGCGTGGTCGACTGGCTCGGCAAGCCGCTGGATCCGGAGCAGGTGGCCGAAACGGTGCGCACCACGTTGCGCGATCCGTCCCGGCGCTTCGAAGTCCTGCACGTGGAGGACGACGAGGACGTCTGCGAGCTGCTGCGCGCGCTGCTGCAGGGCCACGGCCTCAACCTGCACGCGGCCGGTTCGCTGGCGCAGGCGCGCGAGCAGCTTTCGCAGCGACGCCACGACCTGGTGATCCTCGACCTGAAGCTGCCCGACGGCGATGGATCGGAACTGCTTGAGGAACTCGCGCGCGCCCGGCCGCCCACGCCGGTGATCATTTTTTCCGCCCAGGACGGCGGCCTCGCCGAGAGCCGCGCCGTGCTGCGCCGGCTGGTGAAATCACGCCACCATGCCCGCGAGCTTGCGACCCTGATCCTGGATACCTTGCGCCACTGGCCGGCCGGCGGCGCGCAGAAAGAGGAGACCGGATGAGCTCCGCCGCCCATGTCCTGATGATTGAGGACGAGGAAGACATCGCACTGATCGTCCGTTACCTGCTCGAGCGAAACGGATTCACGGTCGAACACCTGGCCGACGGACGGGCCGGGCTGGAACGCATCCAGACCGGCGCGGTGCCCGACCTGGTGCTGATGGACTTCATGCTGCCGTTCCGCGACGGCCTGGAACTGGTCGAACGCCTCCGCGCGCAGCCGCAGTGGACCTCCGTTCCCGTGCTGATGCTCACGGCCAAGGCGCGGGAGGCCGACATCGTGCGTGCGCTGGAGATCGGTGCGGACGATTACGTCACCAAGCCGTTCCAGCCCGAGGAACTGATGGCACGCATCCGGCGTCTGCTGAGGCGATCGCTGTGAGGTTGCGCGACGCGGCCCGGCTTTCGGTGCTGGGACTGGCGATGACCCTCTGCACGGCGAACGCGCAGACGGTCGAGCAGGCGCAGGCGCTGGTCGAACTTCGGAAGTACGCCGACGCCGCGCGGGTGCTCGAACAACGCCTGGCGATCGCGCCCGACGATGCCGACGCGATGTTCCTGCTCGCGCGGACGCATGCATGGAACGGCGAGCCGACGCGCGCGCTGCCGCTGTACGAGCGCCTACTGGCGCGTGCGCCCGACAACGTCGATTACCTGCTGGGTTACGGTCAGGCCCTAGGCTGGGCGGGACGCAACGAAGAGGCCATCGAGGTGCTCACGCGCGCGCAGCGCCTCGCGCCGGACTACGCGGACATCGGACCCGCGCTCGCACAGGCGCGCGCCGCGCAGGCCGCCGCCGTTTCGCCCGAGCCGTTGCTGCCGTCGCCCACGGACGCGCCGCGCGCAGCGGCGCCGCAGACGCCGGAACGCCGGCGCACCGTCTCCGTGTCGGCGCGCCACGACTGGCTCGATGGCGCCTACGACGACTGGAGCGGCGTGCGCGTGGATGCATCGAGTTCGCAGCGCGGAAGGTTCGGTGGCTACGGCGCGCTCACCGCCGACCGGCGCTTCGACCTCGACGACGTCGGCATCGAAGCCGGTGCGTTGCTGCCGCTCGGCGAGACCTGGCTGTTGCAGCCCGAAGTGGGCGTGGTGCCCGACGCCGATTTCCTGCCGCGCTACTACGCGGACCTGCGCGTGCAGCACACCTTCGCGCATGGCTGGATCGGGAGCGCGAGCCTGCGCACGAGCGACTATCCCGACACGCGCGTCGACCGGCTCGCGGTGGGCGTGGAGCGCTACTGGAGCCAGTGGCGCGCGGCGTACACGTTCAACCTGACGCGACTTCGCGACACGCACTCGCCCGGACACGACGTGCGCCTGGCGCGCGCGTACGGCGACGGCAGCGAGATCGGCCTGCAGCTGGCGTTCGGGCGTGAGGCGGCGCTGGTCGACACGGGCGTGGTCGCGAGCGACGTACGCGGCGCGGTGCTGTTCGGGCGCCACGTCTTCGCGCAGCGGTGGTCGTGGCTGTGGAATGCCGGCGTGGTGGAGCAGGGCGACCTCTACACGCGCCGCGGCATCGGCATCGGGCTGGAACGGCGCTTCTGACGATGGAATGGACCAGCTGGCTACCGGTGGATCCGCTGCTCCGGCTGGCCAGCCTGATCGCCTCGCTGCTCGCGGTCGTCACGGTCCTCGTGCTGCTCCAGGTGCTGGTGCTTTCCACGCTGGCGACGCGGCAGCGTCGTGCCCGCGAGGCGTTCGATCGCCAATGGCGTCCGCACATGGCGATGGCGAGCCTGGACAACGACATCGTCTGCGACTTGCCGGCGCCCAGGGGCCGCAGGCGCCTGTGGTGGCTCATGTTGTGGAACAAGCTGCAACGCAAGCTGCGCGGCGAGGCGACCTCGCGGCTGAACCGGCTGCTGCTCTCGCTCGGGCTCGACGAGTACGCATTGCGACTGCTGCGGTTTCCCGGCGTGCGCAATCGACTTGTCGCGCTGGAAACCCTGCGTCATCTCGGCGACGCCGCGCACTGGGACGCGGTCGAACCGCTCGCGCACGGACGCAATCCGTTCGTCGCATTCGCCGCCGCGCAGGCGCTGATCGCGATGGACGCACCACGTGCGACGCGAACGGTGCTGCCGATCGCGCTGGAAGGCGAACACTGGGGCGGGCAGCGCCTGGTGGCGCTGTGCCGTCAGGCCGGACGCGATGCCGTCACCGACGCGCTGCTCGATCTGCTCGCGCGCGCCGACGCGCGTGCGTTGGCCCGACTCGCGCCGCTGCTCGCCTTCGCCGATCCCGTGCGCGCGGCGCCGTGGGCGCGCGAACGCGCCTTGGGCGATGCCGATGCGCGCAACCGCCAGGCTTCGCTCAAGGCGCTGGGCGAGCTGGGCGATCCGCGCGACAAGCCGCTGATCGTCCGTTCGCTGCACGACGAGGATCCCGCGGTGCGCCTTACAGCGGCCCAGGCGTTGCGGGCGTCGGCGGATCTGTCCGACATCGAGGTGCTGCTTCCCGCACTCGCCGACCAGAGCTGGTGGGTGCGCCGGGAAGTCGCCGACACGCTGGCCGCGCTGCCGCGCATGGACGACGGCGCGCTGCAATCCCTGCTGCCGCGCGTGGAGGATCGCTACGGGCGTGAAGCGCTGGAGCGCGCCCGCGCCGAGCGCGCGATGAGGGCGGGTCGCGCATGAGCGGCGAGTTCCTCTTCGCCCTGCAGCTGTTCTTCATCGGCTACTTCGTGCTGCTCAACGGCGGCTACCTCGTGCTCAACCTGCTGTCGATGCTGAGCCTGCGCAGCTACATGCGCCAGCGCGCCGAGTACGGCACCGACGCGCCGTACCTCGGCATCGAACCGGCGATCTCGCTGCTCGTGCCGGGCTACAACGAGGAAGCGACGATCCGCACGTCGGTGCGCTCGATGCTGCAATTGCAGTACCCGGACTTCGAAGTGGTCGTGATCAACGACGGCTCGAAGGACGGCACGCTCGCGGCGCTGGTGGAGGAATTCGAACTCGTCCCGCACCCGGAGGTCGTGCGCCGCGCGGTGCCGCACAAGCCGATCCGCGGCGTCTATCGCTCACTGCGCTACGGCAACCTGCGCGTGATCGACAAGGAGAACGGTGGCAAGGCCGATGCGCTCAACGTCGGCATCAACGCCGCGCGCAACCGGCTGTTCTGCGCGGTCGACGCGGACTCGATCCTCCAGCGCGACAGCCTGCTGCGCATCGTGCAGCCCTTCATCGAGGACGAAAGGACCGTCGCCGCCGGCGGCACCGTGCGCATCGCCAACGGATCGGAAGTGCGCGGCGGCTTCCTGGTGAAATCCGGGCTGCCGCGCAACCTGCTCGCGCGCATGCAGATCATCGAATACCTGCGCGCGTTCCTGTTCGGGCGCCTGGGCTGGTCGCCGCTGAATGGCGTGCTGATCATCTCCGGCGCATTCGGCCTGTTCGATCGCGCGCGCGTGGAAGCCGTCGGCGGTTATCGCACCGACACGGTCGGCGAAGACATGGAACTGGTCGTGCGGCTGCACCGCTGGCATCGGCGCAAGCGCATCGCGTACCGCATCCGCTATCTGCCCGATCCCATCTGCTGGACCGAGGCGCCGGAAGATCTCGGCACGCTGGGACGGCAACGCTCGCGATGGCAGCGCGGCCTGGCCGAAAGCCTGATGTTCCATCCGCCGTGGCGATTCGGCTGGCGCGCGGGTGCGGCGGGTTACCTCGCGTGGCCCTTCATGGCGCTGTTCGAATGGGTCGGCCCGTTGATCGAGCTGACCGGCTACGTCTTCATGATCGTCGGCTTCCTCATGGGCTGGGTGTCGCCGGTCGCGTTCACCGTGTTCATCGCCGTCGCGCTCGGCATGGGCATCCTGCTGTCGGTCAACGGCCTGTTGCTGGAGGCGCTTTCCTTCCGCGTCTACAACCGCAGCCGCGACATGCTGTGGCTGTTCGCGATGGCGGTGCTGGAGAACTTCGGCTACCGCCAGCTCAACACGCTGTGGCGTTGCCGCGGCATGTGGCAATGGATGTCGCGGCGCAAGCATCAATGGGGCGCGATGAAGCGTAGCGGGCAGTGGGGGAGGATGTAGCCCACGATCGCGTCGCGTCGCCGCCTTCGCAACGACCCGTGCAAGTGAATGAGCCGCCCGCAGGCGCCCATTCAGTACGGCGCCATCTGCAATTCGCCGCCCGGCAACGACGACAGGCGCGAGAGAGCTGCGTCCCCAGGGGCGATGACGCAAGGCCAACCACGCAGCTGCCGAAGGGCGCCGGCCCGGCGGCGCGCTACGGTGGGGAGGACGCCATGCACGTGCGTTATGACGGGGGCGCTTCGCATGTGGAACGAAGATCGCGCCCACATCACACCGCAAGCAACAGACTGCATACACCGCCAGCACATGACCTTCGACCAGTCCATGCATCGCCTGCATTCCAGACCGCTGACCGGGCGGGAATATTCGCGAATCATGCGACGGTTCCGGAAGGGCATGATGCGCGCGACGCTTTTTGGTCTTTTCCTCCTGCCGCTGCACGTGACCGGCTCTGCCGTCGGGTCCGCGCAGGGCACGTTGGACATCGCGTTCGCGCTATTGGCCGCGACGGTATCCGTGATGTTTCTGGTCAGCATGCTCGGCATGGGAATCGCGTGGGCGAAGCGACCACGCCAACGGAACATCTCGGAAAACCGGAACTACTGCGGCATCGCGTAATAACCGAGCCAGCGCTGAGCGCTCCGGTGTGGCCGCAGTGGTGCGTTCGTGTCGGCGCTTGTGCTGACTCGCCGCTGATACGTGCGATCGACTTGCGCATCAGGAAAAAGTTTGCGCCAAGGCGTTACTCGGGTGACCGATGCCTCATTTCGAACATCCGCTTCTCACCGATGGCTGACATTCAGCCAGATATGGCTGGCATGGGCGATGCTAGGCCCCCCTCGAGGGGGTTAACTACCTCGAGATACCCGCATCTTCACGATGCATCTACATATTGCGAAGCAAGCTGAAGGCGGGTCACGGCTCCAGCCGGCGCCGCGATATTTCCGATATCCCAACGAAGGAGGATTGGAATGATTCTGACCAAGCAAAATCTGGCGAAGCTCGGTGTGGCAGCCGTCGTAATTGCGGGCCTTGGCGGCTGCGCCACCTACAAGGAAGAGTTCGCGACGATCAACTCGCGTCTCGACTCGCTCGACCAGAAGGTACAGAGCGCGGCGCAGAGCGCCGAATCGGCCAACCAGTCCGCACAGCAGGCCAACCAGCGCCTGGACGCCCTGGAAGGCCGCGTCCAGCAGCTCGAAGCCGCTCCGGCTCGCAAGCCGCGCGGTTGATCGCGCAGTCGTAAATCGCTCTTTCGTACTACGTAGCGTAGTTACGCAAAAGGTGACGAACGGATCGAACCCAGGATCCGGTGGTCTTCATTGACCACCGGACTCTTTTGTCGACCGACGCATTCGTCCCAAGGAAGTATCCCATCAATACCTTCATGCACCCTGCAATCCGCGCCGCTTCCGGCGCGCTCGCGCTGGCGCTGACGTTCGCGATCTGCGGTGTCGCCCATGCCCAGGGCCCCGAGCAATCGGCGGCCACGGTGGCGATGGACCAGCTGCCACCCGACCAGGCCGTGTCCGACACGGTGACCGAGCTCGCGGGCTGGATCGTCGCCAGCGGCGACAACCAGGGCTATCCGTTCGCGATCATGGACAAGGCCGCGGCGCAGATCCTGGTGTTCGGCGGTGACGGACGCCTTCGCGGCGCCACGCCCGGGCTCTTCGGATCGGCGGTCGGCGACCATTCCGCTCCCGGCGTCGCGGGTCTCGCGCTTCGCGAAATTCCGGGCCGCGATCGCACCACGCCTGCCGGTCGCTTCGTAGGCGGTTACGGCCCGTCGACCGACGCCGGCCGCGTGCTGTGGGTCGATTATGACTCGGCGGTCTCCATGCACCCGACGGCGACCGGCGTCCCGGCCGAACGACGTCCGGAACGCCTTGCATCGCCCACGCCGGACGACAACCGCGTCACGCACGGCTGCATCAACGTGCAGCCCGACTTCTACGAAGCGGTGATCCGGCCGACGTTCGAGAAGGGCGGCGTGTTCTACATCCTGCCGGACTCGACGCCGCTCGCCGAGGTATTCCCGGAGTTCGTGCAAAGCCGCGCGACCGCGCAGCACGACGACGGGACCACGCGCCGTCGCCGCTAAGCGGCGCTTTCCCGGACTACCCGGGCGTGTGACGAGAAGTAACGTAGCGGCCGGCAATCCGGCCGCTTTTCGTGTGCCGACGCCTGGCGGTCTTCCTCCGACGTTCGGTCCCACGGTTTGCCTGGGCGTCGAATCTTCCGCCAACGTCACCTGCGCGGCTCGAAGCATGCCGCCTCCTGAAACCTGGTTCGCGATGGCGAGCCCGCGCACGCAGCCCTGAATGGCTGCAAGGCGTCCTCCATGTCCGCTCGTGTGATCCGCGCGTGAGGCAATTCGCGTCTTCACTGTCACGTCCACGACGCAGGCGTCGAATCCCGCTGCACTTCGCGTCGTCGTCAAAGCGAAGTGGTCGGGCGTCGGATGCGCCGATGCCACCAAAGGATGGAGTGGATCGATGCGCCTTCAACACCTCGCGCTGGCAGCAGCGCCGATAGTCCTCGTGCTGGCTCCCGTCCTGCTGGGCGCCCCCGCCCACGCAGCCACGCGACTGGTCGGCAACTGCAACGACAATGGTGCGGGCAGCCTGCGGGCTGCAGTCGCAAGCGCGGGGAGTGGCGATGCCATCGACCTGCGTTCGTTGCGCTGTTCGAGCATCGTGCTCAACGCGACCATCGACGTGCCGCAGGACGATCTCCGGCTGCTCGGGCCGGGCAGCGCGGCGCTGACCATCGACGCGAATCGCAAGGGGCGTGCGTTCCTCCACACCGGTGCGGGCACGCTCCATTTCGCGCGGCTATCGGTGAGCAATGGCCTGTCGCGCGTCGCCGGCGAAGAAGATGAAGCCGAAGGCGGCTGCATCCATTCGCCCAACGGCACCGTCGAGTTGTTCCACTCGCGCGTGCACCATTGCGAAGCCTACTCGGAGGAATACACCTCGATCATTCTCTTCGGCGGTGGCATCGCGGCGCGCAACGTCGTGCTGAATTTCAGCAGCGTGTTCGAGAACAAGGCGGGCATCTACGGGTACGGCGGAGGCGTGTTCGCCAGCGGCTCGGTGAGGCTATACCGCAGCCAGGTGTACGGCCACGACGTGACGGGCGACGGCGGCGGCATCTACGCCACGGAAGTGGATGCAAGCTATTCGACGATCCGCGACAACAGCGCCAACCGAGGCGGCGGCATCGCGTGTCAGGTACTGCACCTCAACAAGTCGACCGTCTCGGGCAACCGCGCGGTGCTGCGCGACTTCCTCGGCGGATATCGCGAGAACGAAGCCGGCGGCCTGCTGGTGATGGGCACCGGCCACAGCGTCGTCGCCGACAGCACGATTTCGGGCAACTCGGCCTTCAACTACAGCGCCGCGGAGTTCAGCAACGGCACGGTAACCATCTACAACACCACGATCACCGACAACGTCGAGAACTATCCGGAAGGCGATCTGTGGCACTACTACCCGCCGGAGTATTTCGGACGCGGCGCGCTGTATGCGGCGACGCTGCGGCTGGAAGGCAGCATCGTCGCCGGCAACCGGCGAATCGAGGGCACGCCGCCATACGACATCGCCAACGGCACCGTAAGCGGCAGCCATAACCTCATCGGCGCTTCGCAGGTGCCGACGCCGGCGGACACGCTTGCCTTTGCCGACCCGCGGGTACTGCCCCTGGCCGACAACGGAGGACCGACGCGGACGCACAGGCTGCGTGCCGACAGCCCGGCGCTGGATCGAGGCAACAACGTGCTCGGTCGCCAGTTCGACCAGCGCGGACCGGGCTTCCCGCGAGTGAAAGGCCCGGCACCGGACATCGGCGCGTACGAGCGTTGACGATCCCGCCGCCGGCCGTCCGAGACGCAGCGCAGGACGTGGATCGCCTGCGCACACGCAGCTAGAGTGACCCCGCCGCGGCCGCCAAGCCGCGCGGGAGTCAAAGCCATGACCGACCACGTCGCTTCATGCAGTTGCGGGCAGTTGCGCATCACCGCGCGCGGCGAGCCCGTGCGCGTGTCCATCTGCCATTGCCTGTGCTGCCAGCGACGCACGGGCAGTGCGTTCGGCGTGCAGGCGCGGTTTTCCGAGGACGCAACGTCCGTCGAAGGCGACAGCACGCAATTCGCGCGAACCGGCGACGAAGGCACGACGGCGCACTTCCATTTCTGTCCCACGTGCGGGGCGACGGTGTTCTGGCGGGCGGATGCCATTCCCGGCTTCGTGACGATTCCGGTCGGCGCCTTCGCCGATCCGACGTTTCCGGCGCCGACCGTGACGGTGTATGTCGACCGCAAGCATGCGTGGGCGCGGTTGCCGGACGGCATCCAGTCGCTCGACTGACGGCTGTCGATTCCGCGCGTCCCCGTTCGTCATCAGAACAGGCGGACGCGTCGATCCGCACGGAGTGATCCCATGCGCAAGCTCATCGTGGCCGCGTTCATCAGTCTGGATGGCGTCATGCAGGCGCCGGGCGGGCCGGAGGAGGACACCAGCGGCGGCTTCGCGTACGGCGGCTGGATCGTGCCGTATGCCGATGGTTCCGGCGACGTGATGGACGGCGTGTTCACGCGGCCGTTCGCGTTGCTGCTGGGCCGTCGCACCTACGAGATCTTCGCCTCGTACTGGCCGCACGTGCGCGAAGGCGCGCCGCACGGCTTCATCGCCGACCTGTTCAACCACGCGACCAAGCACGTCGCCACGCACCATGCCGACACGCTGCAATGGCAGAACAGCCGCGCGCTGGGCGCCGACATCGCCGCGGCCGTGCGCGACCTCAAGCGCACCGACGGCCCCGACCTCGTCACGCAAGGCAGCGGCGAACTGGTGCATCAACTGCTGGCGGCCGGGCTGGTCGACGAACTGCGCCTGATCGTGCATCCGATTCTGCTGGGGCAGGGCAAGCGGTTGTTCGACGATCGCGCACAGCCGTCGGCGTTCCGGCTCGACGCCACGCGCACGACGTCCACCGGCGTGCTGGTCAATCGCTACATGCGCGAAGGCGAGGTGCGGACGGGTTCGTTCGCGTCCTGATTCCTCCCGGCGCGTCGGCCCGCTCGCCGACCGTCGGCACGCGACATTTCCCGGGCGTGAAACTTTCCTGCCGGCGCGGCGCAGCCAAGGCAAGGCGCGCCGCCGTGCGGTCGGCTGTTGAGGCCTGATCGCCCGCTGTCCCAACGCAATGTTGGGCGACTTATCTGATTGATTTCGGAACTGTCCGATGTTGTGGGCGGGCCGCGACGAGGAACATGCACCCCGTCGCTAGGGCCAAGGCCTTGCGGCCCAACCAATCCCCCAAGCACACATCAGGAACTCCGTAATGAAGAAGACCCTGCTCTCCACCGCCCTGGTCGCCGTCGTCGCCGCCGCGGCCGTCCCGTCCGCCTTCGCCGCCACCGGCAAGATCACCATCAACGGCGTGCTGCGCGATGGCACCTGCGACGTGATCCCGGGTTCCGGCGCTGCCGGTAGCGCCGCCGACATGACCGTGACGCTGGATCCGGTCATGGCTTCGTCGCTGGGCAGCGCCAACAGCATCGCCGGCACCAAGGCGTTCGACATCAGCGTCGGCGGCGGCGCCTCCGATAGCTGCAATGGCAAGGTCACGAAGCTCATCTTCGAAAACATCGGCGCGCCGGGCTCGCTGATCAACGCCGATGGCTTCCTGGACAACTCCGCCACGGGCACGGCCACCAACGTTGGCGTGCGCCTGCTCAACCGCGACACCACCGCCGCGATCAACCTGGTCACCGGTGCCAACAACCCGACCGCCACGCCGGCTGCGGGCACGCCGGGCGTCCTGAAGTACGAAGCGCAGTACTTCAGCAAGAACGGCGGCGCCACCGCCGGTACGGTCAACACGTACGTGACCTACACCGTCTCGTACTGATCCATCCGCAGTACCCGGTGATGCCGGCACGTCCGGCATCACCCCCTCTTCCGCACGCCTGCTCCGGACCTCCCCCATGAAACTCCTCCATCGCACCACCCTTGCGCTGATGCTCACGGCGGTCGGGTGCTTCTCGTCGGCACAGGCGGGCATCTCGCTGGTCGGCACGCGCGTGATCTATCCCGCTTCCGAGCGCGAAGTCACCGTCACGATGAACAACAAGGGCGACACGCCGCGCATCGTGCAGTCGTGGATCGACGACGGCGACGCCAACGCCACGGCCGAAACCGCCAAGGCGCCGTTCCTGCTCACGCCGCCGCTGTCGCGCGTGGAGCCGGGCAAGGGCCAGACGCTGCGCATCATGTTCACCGGCGGCGACCTGCCGCAGGATCGCGAATCGGTCTACTGGCTCAACGTGCTGGAAATCCCGCCGAAGCCGTCGTCCGACACGCGCAGCTACCTGCAGTTCGCCGTGCGCACGCGCGTCAAGATCTTCTATCGCCCGACCGGGCTGACCGGCGACGCCGCCAGCGCGATCGGCCAGGTCACCTGGCGCCTGGTGCACGACAAGGACGGCATGGCGATGGAGTGCACCAACGGCACGCCGTTCAACGTGTCCATCGCCGACGTCCGCCTGAAGGGCGCACCGGCCGATCCGTCCATCGGCAAGGGCGGGCTGTGCCCGGCGAAGGGGCGCGAGACCTTCCCGATCAAGGGCGGCAACGACGCCGGTCGCCTCGTCTATCGCGCCATCGACGACTACGGCGCCTACCTCGACGGCGAAGCGGCGTACACGCGCTGACGCCCGAGCTGCTCCGCCGCTAACACCGGCATCCACCGATTCGCACTCCAGGCGCCTCGTTCGCGAGGCGCACGGGAACGTCTTGCCCCTCGAAAAGCGCGGCGCCTGCCGCTGCAGCGGGAGGCACCCAGATCAACGGTATCCGCAATGTCCCGCATCGCTTCCCTTTCGCGCTCCACGCCGGCCGCGTACCGCCGCAACCTCACCGTGTCGATCCTGGCGGTGCTGGGCACGGCACCGGTCATCGCGCTTGCCGCGCCGGCGCCCGATCCGTCGCCGGAACCGCAGAACGTCGAGTTCACCTCGGCCTTCCTCAGCGGCAGCGCCAGCGCGGACCTCTCGCGCTTCGAGCGCGGCAACCCGATCCTGCCCGGCCAGCAGTCGGTCGACCTTTACGTCAACGACGCGCTCATCTCGCGCGAGACGGTGACGTTCCGCGAGGCGAACAACGACATCCAGGCCTGCTTCGACCTCAACCTGCTCGTCGCCGCCGGCATCGACACCACCAAGCTCGAAGCCGAAGGCCACGCGCTCGACGGCGATTGCCTCGACCTGCGCGAACTCATCGCCGATGCGCGCGTGCATGCCGACGCGGGCGACATGGGCCTGCACCTGTCGATCCCGCAGAGTTATCTGCGCCGCAGTGCGCGCGGTTATGTCGACCCCAAGCTGTGGGACGACGGCGTCACCGCGTTCACGCTCGGCTACTCGGCCAACGTCACCAACACCGACAACGACTTCGGCGGCAACACGCGTTCGGGCTATCTCGGCCTCAACGCCGGCCTCAACGTCGCCGGCTGGCGCGTGCGCAACCAGTCGTACTACAGCTGGAACCAGCGCGGCGGTTCCGACTTCACCAACATCAGCACCTACGCGCAGCACGACGTCGATCGCCTGAAGTCGCAGCTCACCGTCGGCGACACGTTCACCTCGGGGCAGCTGTTCGATTCGGTCGGCTTCCGCGGCGTGTCGCTGGCGACCGACGACCGCATGCTGCCCGACTCGATGACCGGCTACGCGCCCATCGTGCGCGGCGTGGCCGAAACCAACGCGACGGTGGAAATCCGCCAGGCCGGCTACGTCATCTACCAGATGAGCGTGGCGCCGGGGCCGTTCGAAATCAGCGACCTGCCCGCGGCCGGTTACGGCGGCGACCTGCAAGTCGTCGTCACCGAAGCCGACGGCCGCCAGCGTTCGTTCAACGTGCCGTTCGCGGCCGTGCCGAACCTGCTGCGTCCGGGTTCGTGGCGCTATTCGGCCATCGCCGGCGAACTGCGCGACCAGAACCTCACCGATGCGCCGAAGTTCGTCGAAGCCACCTACCAGCGCGGCATCAACAACTGGCTCACCGGTTATGCCGGCCTGCAGGCCAGCGATGGCGACCTGTATCGCAGCGCGGTGGTCGGCGCGGCGTTCAACACGCCGATCGGTGCCGTGTCGGTGGACGTGTCCGGTTCGCGCGTCAACTTCAGCGAGGACCGCGGCAGCCAGTCGGGTTACTCCGCGCGCGCCACGTACAACAAGAACATCCCGTCGACGAACACCAACTTCGCGCTGGCCGCGTACCGCTATTCGAGCCAAGGCTACGCGGACCTGTCGCAGGCCGCGCAGTGGGACGACCTCATCCGCAACCAGGGCATGAACGGCCTGCTCAAGGATTCCGGCGTGGAGCGCAACCGCTTCTCCGTGAGCATGAGCCAGAGCCTCGGCCGCGCCGGCTCGCTCAGCCTGACCGGTTCGCGCCACGACTACTGGTCCGGTCGCGACGTCAACACCAGCTACCAGCTCGGCTGGTCGGCGCGCTGGCGCCGTGCGAACTTCGGCGTCAACGCGGGCCGCTCGCGCATCAACGACGGCAGCTACGACACCACCTACGGCATGACCCTGTCGGTGCCGCTGGGCAACGACCGCAGCGTACGCGCGCCGGTGCTCAACGTCGGCACCGCGCACGACACGCAGGGCAACCGCGTGCAGGCCGGCGTGGCCGGCGTGGCCGGCGACCGCTACCAGTACAGCTACGGCGCCACCGGCAACTTCAGCGACCAGAACGACGACACCGTCAACCTCTACGGCGGCTGGCGCGGTGCATACGGATCGGTCAATGGCTCCTACACGCAGGGCACCGGCACGCGCTCGCAGAGCGTGTCGGCGCAGGGCGGCCTGGTCGTGCATCCGGGCGGCGTCACGCTGGCCTCGTCGCTGGGCGAGACGATGGCGATCCTCCACGCCGATGGCGCCAAGGGCGCGCGCCTGGGCGACGGCATCGGCAAGATCGACCGCCGCGGGTACGCCATCACCAACAGCCTCATGCCGTACCGCCTCAACGAAGTGTCGCTGGATCCCAAGGGCATCTCGTACGACGTCGAACTGGAACAGACGCGCGCCACCGTCGTGCCGCGCGCCGGCGCCATCATCCCGGTGTCGTTCGAAACGAAGACCGGCAGCGCCTACGTCATCCAGACCACGCGCGACGACGGCAAGCCGCTGCCGTTTGGTTCGGAAGTGAAGAGCGCGAGCGGCGGCGTCGTCGGCTACGTCGGCCAGAACGGCCAGGCGTTCGTGCGGCTGCCGGACGACAACTCCGTCGCGCTCACGATCGACTGGGACGGCGGCCAGTGCGCGCTCGACTGGCAGCCGGCCAACGCGAAAGCAAACGCTGCCGGCCTGAACGTCGTCGCAGGTAGCTGCCATGCGCGCTGACTACACGAAACAGCGTCCCGAACTCCTGCCTCCGATGCGTCTGCACGGGAGCGCCCCAAGCCATCACATCGCGCGCCATGGTGCCGGGCGCGTCCGGAAATCCCTCATGTCCAGATTCTTCGCCGCGCTTTCCCTGCTCATCGCGTTCGCGCTTCCGACGGCTGCTTTTGCGGTGCCATGCAAGTACTACGAACAGTCACAGCAAGGCAGGTTTCCCGGTGACCCCACACAGGAACGTCCGGGGCCGTTTACGCTCCTCCTTTCGCCGCCGTCGAGCCTCGTAAAAGTGAATCCTTTGGCTCCTGTCGGAACGGTGTTGGCACAGCAGACGATAGCTGGCAACTCGACGATCGTGGACCAGAACGGCGTTCCAGCCAGGTACGGCGTTATCCAATGCGATAGTTCGATCATCGGGGCCTGGTACGACATGCTCGGACAGCCGACAGCGTATCCACACGTCTACCAGACGAGCGTCCCAGGTATCGGTATCGAGATTGTCGGGTGGCCGCTCGTCTGGGGGCCGGGCGTCCCGCAGACGTCTGACGACATCGCCACTAACGAAACCCTGTACATCAAGTACTACAAGATCGGCCCTATTGAGCAGGGTGGATCCATTGCGGGAGACATTGCCGCCGCCACGATCATGTACAACAAGCAACCTTCTTTCAGCATTAGGTTCAAGGATCCGCTCATCATCGTGCCGACCATTCCGACGTGCAGTGTTTCCACGCCGGATGTGCAGGTGTCACTCGATTCCGACGCGGTCGCAAGTTTCACGTCGGTCGGCATGACGCGGGACGAGAAGGACTTCAAGGTGTCATTGGCCTGCTCTGGCGGCGACCCGAGCACCAGCACGAACGTGCACATGTTCCTGAGCGACCAGACGACGCCGTCGAACCAGACCAACATCCTGACGCTGGACCCCAGTTCCACTGCGACTGGCGTGGGGGTGCAGATCCTCAACGGCAGCACGCCGATCGTGTTCGGCCCGACGTCGACGGCGCCCACGACGGACATCACCCGCAACATCGTCGTCAACACGCCGACGGTCGATATCCCGCTGAAGGCGCGCTACGTGCGCACCGGCAACATGACAGCGGGTTCCGTCACGGCCATCGCGACGTTCACGACCACGTACAACTAGCCAACACGCAAACCGACGCCGGATGCGCATCGCGAACACGCGGGCGCATCCGGCGTTGTTTTGTTTCACGTCCGCGTCTTTCGTATCAGGAGGGCAAGCACCGAGTCTCGGCCTTCAAAGATTTGCGCTTCATTCCGACTGCCAACACGCCCGAGGGTCGTACGCGCCCTCGCGCAAAGGAGCTCTAATGAAACGAATCCTTGCCTTGTGTTTTGTAGTGCTTGCCATCGCACTCCCTGCGTGCGCGTGGGCAAGCTGCCAGTGGCTATACAACATGACCAACGATTACGGTCTGCCGTATACGGTTCAGACGGTCGGGCCCTTCGTACTGCAGTTCGACGGAACTGTAAGCCAGGTCAGCGCAAATGCGCCCAAGGGCACGGTGCTCTTCACGCAGAGCTATTCGTCGAGCAACATCGTCGGCAACCCGGGCGGGCTGCCCGAAGTCAAATGCACCGACAAGGTCCTGTACTGGGAGTGGGCTGCGACGTCCGGACCGGCGACCGGATACATGAATACGTATGAGACCAACATTCCGGGCGTTGGCCTCCGGATCTACAACTACGGCGGCATCCCCTTCACCGTGAGGCAAAACATCAATGGGTACGGCGCGCAGTTCAGTACCCCGTCGACATACAAAGTTCAGCTGATCAAGACCACCGATGCGCCGTTGACGGCAACGGGATCGGTCACCGGGCCGATCGGTGAATGGCGCATGGATCAGGGGGGTCCGTTCGTGGCACTCATCTTCAGCATGAGGACACCCATTGTCATCGAGCCCACGGTACCCACCTGCGCGATATCGACGCCCGACGTGGTGGTGTCGCTCGACCAGAAGTCGCTGGCAGACTTCGCCAGCGTGGGCAGCGCGCTGGGCGAGAAGGATTTCATGGTGTCGCTGGCATGTTCGGGTGGCGACGACAACACCAGCACGAACATGCACATGTTCCTGACCGACCAGACGACGCAGACCAACCATAGCAACATCCTGTCGCTGACGCCTGCATCGACGGCTAGCGGCGTCGGTGTGCAGTTGCTCAATGGCAGCACGCCGATCGTGTTCGGCCAGACGTCGGATGCGCCCACGACCGACATGATCCGCAACATCGTCGTCAACACGCCGACCGTCGATATCCCGCTGAAGGCGCGTTACGTGCGCACCGGGAACATGAGCGCGGGCTCCGTCACGGCGATCGCGACGTTCACGGTGGATTACCGATAGGCGGAAAGCGCGTCGCGCTCGTTCGCGACCGTCACGCGCAAGAAAAACGGCGGGATCGCTCCCGCCGTTTTCCATTCCTTATGTGACGCGAAGACTCAGGACGAAACCGGCTTCACCGCCGGCGGCGACCACTGGCCGTCCAGGATCGCCTGCTCCGGCCAGTACGTGCGCACGTACAGCGAGAAGTCGGCGCCCTTGGGCGAGGGCAGCCAGTTCGCGCGCTGCACCGGGTCGCTCGGTGCGTCGGGCTGCACGTAGATCGTCAGCGTGCCGTCGGGGTTGGGCTTGAGGTCCTTGTTCTTCGTGCCGACGGAGTAGCGGTTGATCTCGTTCGGCGCGAAGAAGTGATCCGCGTCGTACAGCGTCAGCGACCAGAAGCCCTTCACCGGCGGGCCACCCTTGTCGAAGGTCACCGTGTAGCGCTTGCTGCCGTTGAGCCGCGCGCCGCTGTCGTCGAGGTCCTGGTAGAAGTACGTCGCCTCGTTGGGCTTGTTGACGTAGATGTTCGACTTGGCAACGGCGGTGCGCGTGAAGTAGTCCGAGCCGAACTGCGCGCCGTTGCGCACCGTCGTCCAGTTGTGCGGCAGCGGCACGCCGAAGTTGCGGAACTGCAGCAGCGGCGCGATGAGTTCCTGCTCGGCCTTCTTCGCTTCGTCGATGGCGGCCGCCTTCAGCGCCGGGTCCTTCTGCAACGCGTCCACCAGCGCCAGCGCCTGCGCGTAGCGGGTTTCCTCGCCGGGCAGCGGCTTGGCGTCCTTCAGCACGACGGGCAGTTCGTCGAAGAACGTATCCGGATTCACCTTCGGCGCTTCGCCGCCGCCCGGCGCGCGCGGCGGTTGCGGGAACGTCGGATTCTTCGACCAGTCGTGCTGCTTCAGCTTTCCGTCGAACTTCGACAGCGGGTACATGTCGATCTGCGCGACCAGCGGCTGCACGGCGGCGCGATCTTCCGCGGTGTCGAGCAAGGCGACGCGCGGGATCACGTAGCCGGTGTTGGTGCCGGCGCGGAAGACTTCGGTGATGCCCTGCGGCACGTCTCCCTTCCAGTCGGGACCGGCGAGCAGGTAGAAGCCCGGCCTGGTGTCGTACATCTTGCCGAGCTTCACGAAGCTGTCGGTGCGCGAGTCCACCACCTGGTACACCCAGAAACGGTCGCCGAAGTCCGGCACCTGGATCACCACCGGTTCGATGTCGAGCGCCAGCGGACCGCCGCCGTACACGACGTCCTGGTTGGGACAGGCGACTTCGCGCTCGGACGGCGCGACGTAGTCGGTGAGCATCATCAGGCTGTTGGGCGGTGCCGCCGGCAGTACGCCGCCGAGCTTTCCGGGCCCCGGCAGATCCTTGAAGCCGAGCCGGCGGTTGTAGATGTTCACCATCGGCCACGCCCAGAAGTACGTGTCGCGCGCGGCCATGCGCACGTAGGGTTCGGTGAGGCGCGTGCCGGCGACGGGCCCGGGCACGGCGGGTGCGGGCGTTGGCGTGGCAGCGGGCGCTGGTGCGGTGGCGGCGGTGGGTTGCGGCGCAGGCGTCGCCGCGTCGGGAGACGGTTGTTTCTGGCAGGCCGCGAGCGAAGTCGCGGCAACGATGGCGAGGGCGAGGGTGTGGATGCGCATGGGCTGTCCTTGTCGTGGGGTTCGTGTGTTCGGGTGCCTGCGCATCAGGAGCGCTTCACCAGCGGAGGCGGGAAGTAGCTGCCGTCCTTTACGCCGCCCTTCGGTCCGTAGAAGCGGAAGGTGAGGCGGTAGTCCTGCCCGCGCGGTGTCGGCAGCCAGTTGCCGTCGGGCGCGTCGGCCGGCTTTTCGGCGGCGAAGTAGAGCGTGAGCGAGCCGTCGGGGTTGTACTTGAGGCCTGATTCGCGATTGAGCAGGAAGCGGTTCTTCGCGTTCGGCAGGACGCGCATGTGGCGAGGGTCCACCGCTATCACCGACCAGAAGTAGTTCGCGTACTTCTCCGGCAGGTCTTCCCTGGGGAAGGTCAGCGTGTACACGTGGTCGCCGTTGAGCTGCGTACCCGTGGCGTCCAGATTGCCCTTGTAGTAGACCACCTCGTCCATGTCGTTCGCCCAGATGCCCGCGTAGTTGACGAGCGTTCGACCAAGCCAGTCGTCCTTGTAGGTGCCCGATACGGCCGGGCGGGCCCAATGGTTCTTCGTCGTGCCGTGGCCGATGGTCGGCGAGGCCTTGGCGAAGTCGGCCAGCGCCTTCTCGCGGATGACCTGGTCCACGCGTGCGCGTTCGGCGGGGTCCTTGATGCCTTCGGCAATCGCACGCGCCTTCGACGCCACCGCGTCCATGCCGGCATTGATGTCGGCTTCGCTATCGAGTACGGCCGGCGCGGCTTCGAACGCCTCGACGCCGGGCAGCTTGTCCATGTCGAAGGGCGGGATCTCCGGCAACGTGGGCAGCGCCGGCGTACCGGTGGCCTTGAACGCGAACTGGTGCTGCAACGCTTCGGCACCCTTCCAGTCGTCGCCCAGTTCCACGCGCGCCAGGACGCGCGCGTATTTCACCGGCAGGTCGATGCGGGTCGCATTCGCCGGCAGCTGCACGTTCGCGCCCTTCAGGCACACCGCGAACTCGCCGTTCGGATGCGCACGCTGCGTTCGTTCGTTGATGTTGGCCAGCGTCTCGCCCCAGCCATTGAGGAACTGCACGGTGTAATAGCGGCCCGTCACCTTGGGCACGGTCACCAGCGTGCAACTGTTCTCGTCGACGGCGATCCATGCTTCGGAATAGGCAACGTCGAGGTTGGGATTCGGCCAGTCCACTGCGCCCGGCTTGCGGTGGACGATCTCGTTCCACTTGAAGCCTTCCTTCAGGTCGAGATGCTGCTGGCGCAGTACCAGCAGGCGCGACAGCAGGTAGATGTACGCATCGCTGATGTCCTGGTCGGTGTACGACCGGGCGGGCGTTGCAGCGGGAGTTGCGGTTGCGGGCGGCGTCTCGGCGGCGCCCTCCGGTGCGGGCGTGCGGTTGCACGCGGTGAGCGGGACCAAGGCGACGGCAACAGCGACAGCCAACCAGCGGACACGGGGCATGGCGGCAACTCCTTGCGAGGTAGGGGGTTGATGCGAGCGCCGGCGTGAAACGGCGGTGAAGTCGGATAAAGCCGAAGCGAGCTGAACGTGTATGGCGTCGCAAGTCATTGATGCTACGAAGGAAACCGCTCGCGACTACCCCGAAACTGTCGCGTTGCGGCGCGAAGCGGACTCATGCGGTGCGGCGCTTGCGAACGCCTGCGTGCTGGCATTCGGGCGCCGAACGTGGTCATATGCGCGCCGCTGAAGTGCGAGCGCCATCACATTTCGTGGCGCCGCCGGGGAAGCAGCACAACCAGGGGAATCACCATGTGGAATTCGGGCGCGACCCATCGATGGGTCGGCGTGGACGGTGTCGTGCGCGCGCTGCGCATGTCGGGTCGATCGGGCGCGATGCGCCACGCGGCCATTGCGATGGTCGCGTTGCTGGCCGGCGTGTTCGCCGCGCCGGTGGTCGCGCAGAGCACCACGGTGTCGATCACGGGCGCCAACCGGCCCTCGTTCTCGCGCGCGGGTCAGCCGCTGACGTTCTACGTCCAGCTCTCGGCGGGCAACGCCGAGATCGCCGGGCTGAGCTTCACCAGCGGTAGTCCGTCCGGCATGTCGGCCGTGAGTTGCCCGAGCCTGCCGGTCGCGGTCAACGCGACCACCACGTGCACCTTCACCTACACCACGACCGACATGGACGTGGCGATGGGCAAGGTGACCGCGCTCGGTCGCTGGCGCGCGACGCGCACCGCCGCCGCCGCACGCTCCGGCTCCACCAACACCGTCGAGCTGGGCTACGCGCCGCCGCGCGCACCGGACGCGCCCACGGTCGTTACCGCGACGGCCAGCGACGGCAAGGCGGTCGTCAACTTCGCCGCGCCGTTCGACGGCGGCTATCCGATCGACGACTACACCGTCACCTCGCAGCCCGATGGCATCACCGCGACCGGCGCGAACGGTCCGATCACCGTCAGCGGGCTCACCAACGGCGTCACGTACCGCTTCGCGATCACCGCGCGCAGCACGATGGGCGCGAGCGCCGCGTCCGCATCGTCCAACGCCGTGACGCCCAAGGCGGTGCAGAGCATCGACTTCCAGAACCCGGGCGCGCAGAACTTCGGCACCTCGCCGACGCTGACCGCGACGGCGACGTCGAACCTGGCGGTCGCCTTCAGCTCCGGCACAACCTCGATCTGCACGATCACCGCGGGCGGCACGCTGACCTTCCTCTCGGCCGGCACCTGCACCATCCACGCCGATCAGGCCGGCGACACCGTGTACGACCCGGCCCCGCGCGTGTCGCAGTCGTTCGTCGTCAACGCGATCCTCCCGGATGCGCCGACGATCGGCACGGCGACCGCGGGCGATGCCGAAGCGACGGTGGCCTTTACCGCGCCGGCCTCCAACGGCGGCTCGGCGATCACGAACTACACGGTCACCGCGAATCCGGGCGGCAACACCGCCACGGGCAACGCGAGCCCGATCCGCGTCGCCGGTCTCACCAATTTCGTCGCCTACACCTTCACCGTCACCGCGGAGAACACCGCCGGCACGGGACCGGCGTCGGCGGCGTCGAACAGCGTGGTGCCGAACACCGCGCCGCAGGTGACGTCCGTCGCCGTGCCGGCGAACGGGCTTTACGGGCCGGGGCAGAACCTCGACTTCACCGTGACGTGGGACCAGGACGTCGCCATCGCCGGCACCCCGCAGATCGCGGTGACGATCGGTACCACGACGGTGCAGGCGAGGTATCTGGCGAGCCCGACCGCGTCGACCGCCCTGTTCCGCTACACGGTGCTGGCCGGGCAGATGGACGCCAACGGCATCCTCGTCGGCACGCTGTCCTTGAACGGCGGCAGCATCGCCAACGGCTACGGCACGCCCGCGCAGCTCACGCTCAACTCCATGGGCAGCACCACCGGTGTGCTCGTCGGCACGAACAACCAGGCGCCGGTGAACACGGTGCCGGGTGCCCGTTCCGTCACCGAGAACGACACGCTCAACTTCGGCAACACGATCTCGATCGACGACGCCGATGCCGGCAGCGCGCAGGTGCAGGTGACGCTCACCGTGAGCAACGGCGTGCTGTCGCTGACGAGCCCGGCGGGCCTGACCTTCGCCGTGGGCGATGGCAGCAACGACGCCACGATGACCTTCAGCGGCACGCTGGCCAACATCAATGCCGCGCTGGACGGACTCCGGTTCACGCCGACGACGGGCTACTACGGCCCCGCGTCGCTGCAGATCACGACCAACGACCTCGGCAACACCGGCTTCGGCGGCGCGAAGACCGACACCGACAACGTCGCGATCACCGTCGTGCCGCTGGACAACACGCCGCCGGTCGTGAGTGCGATCGCCCTCGTCGACGCATCGCCGACGAATGCGACGACGGTGGCGTTCGACGTGACCTTCAGCGAACCCGTCATCGGCGTGACCGTCAGCGATTTCACGCTGGTCGGCACCAACGGCACCACCGGCTCCGCTGCCGGCCTGGTGACGTCGGACAACATCCGTTACCGCATCACCGTCACCGGTGTGTCGGGCAGCGGCACGCTGAGGCTCAATCTCAACGCGAACACCGGCATCACCGATGCGGCCGGCAACGCGGCTCCCGGCTACAACGCCGGGCCGGCGTACTCGATCGACCAGGCCGGGGCGCAGATCGACAGCGTCGCCACGCCCGCGGCCGGCCAGTACATCGCCGGGCAGACGCTGACGTTCCAGGTGACCTTCGACGAGAACGTGACCGTCACCGGCACACCGTCGCTGCCGTTGACGCTGGACGTCGGCGGCGCGCGTGAAGCGACCTACGTGAGCGGTTCGGGCACGACGACGCTGACCTTCAACTACACCGTTGCGGCGGGGGACCAGGACCTCGACGGTCCGGTGGTCGGTACTGCCGTCGTGTCGAACGGCGGCACGATCGCCGACGTCGCGGGCAATGCGGCGCTGCTCACGCTGAACAACGTCGGCAACACCTCGGGCATCGTCGTCGGCCAGCTGGCGCAGGCGATCACCGGTTTCGCCGCAACGCCGACCACGCCGACGTTTGCGCCGAACGGCACCTTCACCGTCGCCGCCACCGGCGGCGCGTCGGGCCTGCCGGTCGTGTTCGCGTCGACGACGGCGTCGGTGTGCACGGTCGCCGGCAACGCCGTGACGATGCTCGCCGCCGGCACGTGTTCGCTCACCGCAGACCAGGCCGGCAACGCGAACTACAGCGCCGCCCCGCGCGTCACGCTCGACGTCACCATCGCCGCCGCCAGCCAGGCGATCACCAGCTTCGCCGCCAATCCCGTGGCTCCGGTCTACTCGCCGAACGGCACGTTCACCGTGTCCGCGACGCCGGGCGTGTCGACGAGCGCCGTGGTCTACGGCAGCACGACGCCGCAGGTGTGCGCCATCGCGGGCAACGTGGTGACCATGCTCGCCGCCGGCACCTGCTCGCTCACCGCCGACCAGGCGGGCGACGCGAACCACAACGCCGCGCCACGCGTCCTGCTGGATGTCACCATCGGCGCCGCGCCCCAGGCGATCACCGGTTTCGCATCGACGCCGGCGGCGCCGACCTTCGCGCCGAACGGCACCTTCGCCATCGCGGCCACGGGCGGGGCATCGGGAGCTCCGGTCCTGTTCGCTTCCGCCGCGCCTTCCGTGTGCAGCGTGGCCGGCACCACGGTGACGATGTTGTCGGCGGGTACGTGCTCGCTCACGGCGAACCAGGCCGGCAGCGCCAACTACAGCGCGGCGCCGCAGGCGACGCTCGACGTCGCCATTGCGACGGCGGGCCAGGCGATTACCGGCTTCGCCGCCCATCCGGTGACGCCGGTCTACGCGCCCAACGGCACGTTCACCGTGTCGGCGACGCCGGGCGTGTCGACCAGCGCGGTGGTGTTCGGCACCACGACGGCATCGGTCTGCACCGTTGCCGGCAACGTCGTGACGATGGTTGCCGCCGGCACGTGTTCGCTTACCGCCGACCAGGCGGGCGATTCGAACTACAACGCCGCGCCGCGCGTGACGCTCGACGTGGCAATCGGAGCGGCGACGCAGGCGATCACCGGCTTCGCCGCCAACCCCGCCGCGCCGGTGTATGCGCCGAATGGCATGTTCAGCGTGACGGCCACGGGGGGCGCTTCGGGCCTGCCGGTGACGTACACCTCCACGACCGCGGCGACATGCAGCGTAGCCGGCAGCACGGTGACGATGCTCGCGGCGGGCACGTGTTCGCTCACGGCCGACCAGGCCGGCAATGCGAACTACAGCGCCGCACCGCGCGTCACGCTCGACATCGCCATCGGCGCCGCGACGCAGGCGATCACGAACTTCGTCGCCAATCCGACCGCGCCCGTGTTCGCGCCGAACGGCATGTTCACCGTGTCGGCGACGCCGGGCGTGTCGACGAGCGCGGTCGTGTTCGGCAGCACGACGACCTCGGTGTGCACCATCAACGGCAGCACCGTGACGATGCTGTCGGCCGGCACGTGCTCGCTCACCGCCGACCAGGCCGGCGACGGCAACTACAACGCCGCGCCGCAGCTGACGCTCGACGTGGCGATTTCCGCCGCGACGCAGGTCATCACCGGCTTCACGGCCACTCCGTCGGCGCCGGTGTTCGCGCCGAACGGCACCTTCGCGCTCGCTGCCGTGGGTGGTGCGTCGGGCAATCCGGTGACGTTCGCCAGCACGACGCAGGCCGTGTGCACGGTCGCGGGCAATGTCGTGACGATGAAGGCGGCCGGCACGTGCGCGCTCACCGCCGACCAGGCCGGCTCGAACGATTACGTCGCCGCGCCGCAGGTCGCGCTGCCGGTGGTGATCGGTCGCGCGACGCCGACGCTGTCGTGGCTGGGCGAGATGAGCCGCGTCGTCGGCGAGGCCGCGTTCGATCTGCCCGATCCGGGCAGCGACAGCCGCGGCGCGTTCACCTTCACCAGCAGCAATCCGGCGGTCGCCACCGTGAGCGGGCGTCGCGTGACCATCGTCGGTGCGGGCGTGACCACGCTCGTCGCCACGCAGGCCGCCGACGGCAACTACGCGCAGGGCACGGTGAGTGCGACGCTGACCGTCACCGATCGCCCCGATCCGACCAAGGACGCGAGCGTCGCCGGCGGATTGCAGGCGCAGGTGGATGCGAGCGTGCGCTTCGCCGCGGCGCAGCTGTCGAACATCCAGGGCCGCTTGCGCGAGCAGCGCTTCGCCACCGCGAACCACTCGCGCAACGACCTCACGTTCGCGATGGCGAGCCGTTCCGGCGGCGCGGTGTCGATGAGCGCCGAGCAGTTCGCGTCGATGGACACCGCGCACCTGCCTACCGGCCTCGCGGTGTGGTCGGCGGGCGCGATCACCAGCGGCGGACGCGATGAGGGCGATTCCGACTTCCAGAGCGACGGCGTCACCGTCGGCGCCGACTGGCGCTTCAACGACCGCCTGCTGTTCGGCGTCGCCGGCGGCTGGGGCTGGGACGACACCGACCTGGACGACGCGCGTTCGCGACTGGACGCGCAGCAGCGCGCCGTGTCGATGTACGGCCTGTGGCTTCCGACGCAGCGCTGGTTCGTCGACGGCATCGTCGGCTGGGGCGAGCTGGACTTCGACATCCGCCGCCACAGCGACGTGGCCGACGCGACCGCCACTGCCACGCGTAGCGGCGACCAGGCGTTCGGTTCGCTCACCGCCGGCTACGAGCACGGCGGCGGCATCGGCATGACGCTGACCGGTTACGGCCGCCTCGACGCCAGCCGCACGACGCTCGACGCGTATCGCGAACAGGGGCTGGGCATTTACGACCTCGCCTACGGTTCGCAGACGGTCGAGAACAGCGGCGCGTCGCTCGGCGTGGAGGGCAGCTTCCCGATCCTCACCCCGCGCGGTTCGGCGTTCCGTCCGTACTGGATGCTCGAATACCGCGAAACGCTGGAGAACCGCAGCGACGTGGAACTGAACTACGTCGTGCTGCCGGTGGACGGCGGTTATGTGCTCGGCATGCGCGGCTACGGCGACAACGCGCTGACGTACGGCGGCGGCATCGACATGGAACTGGCCCGCGGCTGGAAGCTGTCGCTGCTCGGCCGACGCCAGCACGCCGACGGCCAGCGTCCGAGCAGCACCTTCGGCCTGCTGCTGTCGTTCTCGCCGGCGGCGGCGAGCGCAGCGAACTTCCGTGACGACGCCGTCGACGCGGCGCAGCCGCAGGACGCCGCCAAGCCCTGACGCACGCACGCCGGCACCGCCACGCGCGGTGCCGGCCTGTGCACAACACAGCGTCCTTCGGCGCGGGTTGTTCTGGACACGGGGCGGCGCCAACCATGGACCGTCACCAGTCCAAGGACGCCCGCCATGACCGAGATCCTGCGCTACACCGCCTTCACCACCGATCCGGCCGGCGGCAATCCCGCCGGTGTCGTGCTCGACGCGCGCGGACTCACCGACGCGCAGATGCAGCAGATCGCCGCCGACGTCGGCTATTCGGAAACCGCGTTCTTCTCGCCGCGCGAGGACGGCGCGTTCGACGTGCGCTATTTCAGCCCACGGGCGGAAGTCACCTTCTGCGGGCACGCGACTGTCGCCGCCGTCATCGCGCATGCGCAGCGGCACGGCGCGGGCGAGCGCACGTTGCACACGCGCGCCGGCGTCGTGCGGGTGGACGTCGATGCGGGCCAACGCGCGACGCTGGTCAGCGTGGCGCCGCGCGTGGAGCCGCTCGCGGACGAGGACCTGACGGCCGTGCTGGCCGCGCTGGGTTGGGATCGCGATGAACTCGATCCCGCCTTGCCGCCGGCGATCGGATACGCGGGTGCGTGGCATCCGGTGATCGCGGTCGCGTCGCGCGCTCGACTCGCGCGGCTGGACTACGACTACGACGCACTCGCCGCGCTGATGGCCGCGCGCGACTGGACGACGATCGACCTCATCCATCGCGAGAACGACACCACTTTCCACGCACGCAACCCGTTCCCGCCCGGCGGCGTGGTCGAGGATGCGGCGACCGGCGCCGCGGCCGCAGCGCTCGGCGCGTACCTGGCGGCGAACGACGCGCTGCCTGCCGAACGCGCGTTCGTCATCCACCAGGGCGTGGACCTTGGGCGACCGAGCCGGCTGGACGTCGCCGTGCCGGAAAACCTTCGCGACGGCGTACGCGTCAGCGGCGCGGCAGTGGCGATCGCCGGTTGATCGCCATCCATTGAATGCGGTGCCTGGCGAGTTCCTCGCCATTCCACCGCATTCGGCACAGTCGCTGCCCCGAGCGTCGCACACGACCCAGCGCACACTTCCGCCCCGCGCCGCCTTACGACCAACGCCTATAGCCCGTTCGTCACTTGACGGCCCCCGAGCCCCCCACCCACAGTCGGTGCGATTTTGTCTCGATCGCCTGCCCGCCCGCCGTTCCGGCGTCCGCGGGCCCACTCCGGGGGTACTACAACAGTGGATAGACGTTCCTTCCTCACCATGTCCGGCATCGGTGTCGCCGGGCTGATGTTGCCGTTCGGCCGCGCCATCGCCGCCGAAGAGCTGCTCACCACCCTCGACGTGGCCAAGAAGAAGCAGCTGGCCGACGCCGCGCTGCAGGCCGCCACGTCCGCGGGCGCCAGCTATTCCGACGTCCGCATCGGCCGTTACCTGCGCCAGTTCGTCATCACGCGCGAGGACAAGGTCCAGAACGTCGTGAACACCGAGTCCACCGGCATCGGCGTGCGCGTGCTGGTCAACGGCGCGTGGGGCTTCGCCGCCACCAACGCGCTGAACACGCAGGGCGTGGTGAAGGCCGCGCAGCAGGCCGCGGCGATCGCCAAGGCCAACGCGAAGATGCAGACCACGCCGGTCCAGCTGGCCAAGGCGCCGGGCGTGGGCGAGGTGTCGTGGAAGACGCCCATCAAGAAGAACGCGATGGAAGTGCCGCTGAAGGACAAGGCCGACCTGCTGCTTGGCGTGAACGCCGCGGCGATCAACGCCGGCGCGAACTTCGTCAACTCGATGCTGTTCCTGGTGAACGAGCAGAAGTACTTCGCGTCCACCGACGGCAGCTACATCGACCAGGACGTGCACCGCATCTGGGCGCCGATGACCGTCACCGCCATCGACCAGGCCACCGGCAAGTTCCGCACGCGCGACGGCCTGTCCTCGCCGATGGGCCTGGGGTTCGAGTACCTGGACGGCGCATCGTCGGGCAAGGTGATCTCGCCGAACGGCGTCGTGAACTACGGCCTGTCGTACGACATGAAGGAAGACGCCATCGCGGCCGCAAAGCAGGCGAAGGCCAAGCTGAAGGCGCCGTCGGTCAAGCCGGGCAAGTACGACCTCGTGCTCGATCCGTCGCACACCTGGCTCACCATCCACGAGTCGGTCGGCCATCCGCTCGAACTCGACCGCGTGCTCGGCTACGAAGCCAACTACGCCGGCACCAGCTTCGCCACGCTGGACAAGCAGAAGGAGCGCTTCCAGTACGGCAGCGGCATCGTCAACATCTTCGCCGACAAGATCCAGCCGGGCAGCCTCGGCGCCGTCGGGTACGACGACGAAGGCGTGAAGACCAAGAAGTGGGACCTCATCAGCGACGGCAAGCTGGTCGACTACCAGACCATCCGCGACCAGGCCCACATCCTCGGCAAGACCGAATCCGACGGCTGCTGCTACGCCGACTCGTGGTCGAGCGTGCAGTTCCAGCGCATGGCCAACGTGTCGCTGGCGCCGGGCAAGAACAAGCTGTCGGTCGCCGACATGATCAAGGACGTCGAGAACGGCATCTACATCATCGGCGACGGTTCCTTCTCCATCGACCAGCAGCGCTACAACGCGCAGTTCGGCGGCCAGCTGTTCTACGAGATCAAGAACGGCAAGATCACCCAGCAGATCGAGGACGTCGCCTACCAGATCCGCACGCCGGAATTCTGGAACGCCTGCGCCGCCGTCTGCGACGAAAGCGACTATCGCCTCGGCGGTTCGTTCTTCGACGGCAAGGGCCAGCCGGGCCAGGTTTCGGCGGTCTCGCACGGTTCGAGCACGGCGCGCTTCAACGGCATCAACGTCATCAACACCGCCCGCAGCCTCGGCTGATCGCGCGCTGGAGAACTGAATAAATGAGCATCTTCACCGAAGAACAGTCCAAGGCCATCCTGGACAAGGTCATCAAGCTGTCCAAGGCCGACCAGATCAGCGCGACGCTGTCGGGCTCGGTCGACGGCAACATCCGTTTCGCGCTGAACAACATCTCCACCAGCGGCATCGTCGACAACACCGAACTCGCGGTCGAAGTCGCCTTCGGCAACCGCGTGGGCACGGCGACCATCAACGAGTTCGACGACGCCTCGCTCGAACGCGTCGTGCGTCGCGCCGAGGACCTCGCGCGCCTGGCGCCGGAAAACCCGGAGTTCATGCCGGCGATCGAGAAGCAGACCTACAAGCCGAGCCCGACCTTCAGCGAATCCACGGCGGGCATCACGCCGGAATACCGCGCCAAGGTGGCGGCCGATTCCATCGGCCCGTGCAAGGGCGAGAAGCTGATCGCCGCGGGCTTCCTGGAAGACGGCCAGAACTTCGTGGCCATCGCCAACTCCAACGGCAACTTCGCCTACCAGCGCGGCGCGAACTTCAACTACACCTGCACCGTGCGCACCGAAGACGGCCGCGGTTCGGGCTGGGTCGGTCGCAACCTGAAGGACGCGTCGGACTTCAAGGCCGACGCCGACATCCGCACCGCCATGCGCAAGGCCACCGAATCGGCCGAAGCCAAGGCGCTGGAGCCGGGCAAGTACACCGTGATCCTGGAACCGGCCGCGGCCGCGGGCCTGATCTCGTTCATGATGAATTTCTTCGACGCGCGCCAGGCCGACGAAGGCCGCAGCTTCCTGTCGAAGAAGGGCGGCGGCAACAAGCTCGGCGAGCAGGTCTACGACTCGCGCGTGAACATCAGCGCCGACCCGTGGGATCCGCGCGCGCCGGTGCTGCCGTGGGATTCCGAAGGCCTGCCGCGCGAGAAGATGAACATCGTCGAGAACGGCAAGGTCGTCGCGCTCAACTACTCGCGCTACTGGGCCAAGAAGCAGGGCAAGCGCGCCGTGGGCGAGCCGGGCAACCTGCTGGTCGCCGGCGGCGACAAGTCCACGGCCGACCTGGTGCGCGGCACGCAGAAGGGCATCCTCGTCACGCGCACCTGGTACATCCGCATGGTCGATCCGCAGACCGTGCTGCTGACCGGCCTCACGCGCGACGGCACCTTTTACATCGAGAACGGCCAGATCAAGCACCCGGTGAAGAACTTCCGCTTCAACGAGTCGCCGGTGATCATGCTCAACAACATCGAGGAACTCGGCCGTCCGGTGCGCGTGGCCGGCGATGAATCCTCGTTCGTGATGATGATCCCGCCGATGAAGCTGCGCGATTTCACCTTCACCTCGCTGTCCGACGCGGTGTGACGGGGAAGTTCGATCGTGCAACGTCGTGATTTCCTCAGCTTCACCGGTTTGACCACGGCAGGCGCGCTGCTCCCGTTCGGGCGCAGCGTTGCTGCGGAAGCGCTGCTGGAACCGGTCGATCATGCACGTCGCCGGCAGCTCGCCGACGCCGCGCTCACCACGGCCCGTGCAGGCGGCGCGCAGTATTCCGACGTGCGCATCGGCCGCTACCTGCGCCAGTCGGTCATTACCCGCGAAGCGCGCGTGGAAAACGTCGTCAACGCCGAGTCCTCGGGCGTGGGCGTGCGCGTGCTCGCCGACGGCGCGTGGGGCTTCGCCGCCACGCACGTGCAGACGCCGGAAGCCGTCGCGCAGGCGACGCGCACCGCGTTGTCGATCGCGAAGGCCAACGCGCGCAACCAGACGCGCAAGGTCGAACTGGCGCCCACGCCCGCATTGGGCGAGGTGCGCTGGGCCACGCCTATCCGCAAGAACGGCATGGAAGTGCCGATCAAGGACAAGGTCGACCTGCTGCTGTCGGTCAATGCCGCGGCGATGAAGGCCGGCGCGGATTTCTTCAACTCCACGCTGTTCCTCATCAACGAACAGAAATACTTCGCGTCCACCGACGGCAGTTACGTCGACCAGGACATCCATCGCATCTGGTTGCCGGTGACGGCCACCGCGGTGGACAAGGCGAGCGGCAAGTTCCGCACGCGCAATGGCCTGTCCGCACCGATGGGCATGGGCTACGAATACCTGGACGGCGCGGCGGCCGGCAAGCGCGCGCTGCCCGGCGGCATCACCGCCTACGCCACCAGCTACGACGTGGTGGAAGACGCGGTGCAGGCCGCGCGCGACGCACGCGCCAAGCTCAAGGCGCCGTCGGTGAAGCCGGGCAAGTACGACCTGGTCATCGATCCGACGAATCTGTTCCTCACCATCCACGAGAACGTCGGCCATCCGCTCGAACTCGACCGCGTGCTCGGCTACGAGGCCAACTACGCAGGCACCAGCTTCGCCACGCTCGACAAGCGCGACGCCGGCTACAAGTGGGGCAGCGACATCGTCAACTTCGTCGCCGACAAGACGCGTCCGGGCAGCCTCGGCGCGGTCGGCTACGACGATGAAGGCGTGAAGACGAAGCAGTGGGACCTGGTGCGCGACGGCGTGCTCGTCGATTACCAGGCCACGCGCGACGAAGCCCACATCCTCGGCCACACCGAATCGCACGGTTGCAGCTACGCCGATTCGTGGTCGAGCGTGCAGTTCCAACGCATGGCGAACGTTTCGCTGATGCCGGGCAAGACGCCGCTCAGCGTCGCCGACATGGTCAAGGACGTCGAGAACGGCCTGTACGTGCACGGCCGCGGTTCGTACTCCATCGACCAGCAGCGCTACAACGCGCAGTTCGGCGGCCAGCTGTTCTACGAAATCAGGAACGGCAAGGTCACCGGCCTCGTCGAAGACGCCGCGTACCAGATCCGCACGCCGGAATTCTGGAACGCGTGCGTGGCGATCTGCGACGAGCGCGACTTCCGCCTCAACGGCTCGTTCTTCGACGGCAAGGGCCAGCCGAGCCAGGTCTCGGCGGTGTCGCACGGCGCGGCCACGGCGCGGTTCAACGGGATCAACGTCATCAATACCGCGCGGTCGATATGAACCGCGCGCAGTTCCTCCGCCTGATGCTGGGAAGCGCGGCAGCCGCGATGCTGCCGCCTCTCGCGCAGGCGGCGGCTGCGGACTACGACTTCTGGCTGACGCGGTTGAAGTACGACTCCGGCGACTGGGACGTCGACCAGCGGATGCCGGCGAACCTGATCACCTCGCTGATCGACTACACCCACCTGCGCGTCGACCCGAAGGAACACGTGCTGGCGCTGGCCGATCCGAAGATGCTCACTGCGCCCTTCTGCTACCTCGCCGGCCACAAGCTGGTGGACTTCAATCCGGCCGAACGTCGCAACTTCGAACGTTACGTGCGCAACGGCGGCTTCGTTTTCGTCGACGACTGCAACCACGACATCGACGGATTGTTCGCCAAGTCGTTCGAGGAACAGATGGCGAAGATCTTCGGCCCGAAGGCGCTGAAGAAGCTGCCGAACAACCACGCGCTGTACCGCAGCTTCTTCGAGTTCAAGGACGGCCCGCCGGCTACTACGTTCGAACTCAACGGCTGGGGCGACGACCTGGTGCATGACTACCTCAAGGGCATCGAGATCGACGGCCGCCTGGGCGTGCTCTACAGCAACAAGGATTACGGCTGCGAGTGGGATTACGACTGGCGCAACAAGCGTTTCCTCGCAGAGGACAACACGAAGTTCGCCGTCAACATCGTGATGTATGCGTTGAGCAGTTGATGCCCCAGGGTCGTCATCCCCGCGAAAGCGGGGATCCAGCGACTTCAGGGCGGACGACGAAGGCACTGGATTCCCGCGTGTGCGGGAATGACGAGCAAGAGCGAACCCGGACTCCACACATGAACCACACCCTCACCGAAGCGCAACTCAAGACCCAGCTCGAACGCCTCGGCACGCTGCGCAGCGCCATCGCGCAGGCCATCGTCGGCCAGGAATCCGTCGTCGAGCAGTTGCTCATCGGCCTGCTCGCCGGCGGCCACTGCCTGCTCGAAGGCGTGCCGGGCCTGGGCAAGACGCTGCTGGTGCGCTCGCTGGGACAGGCGCTGGAACTGCAGTTCCGCCGCGTCCAGTTCACGCCCGACCTGATGCCCAGCGACATCCTCGGCACGGAACTGCTGGAAGAAGACCACGGCACCGGCCATCGTCATTTCCGCTTCCAGCCGGGTCCGATCTTCACCAACCTGCTGCTCGCCGACGAACTCAACCGCACGCCGCCGAAAACGCAGGCCGCATTGCTGGAAGCGATGCAGGAACGCACCGTCAGCTATGCCGGCGTGACGCACACGCTGCCGGCGCCGTTCTTCGTACTGGCGACGCAGAATCCGATCGAACAGGCCGGCACGTATCCGCTGCCCGAAGCGCAGCTGGACCGCTTCCTGCTGCACATCCGCGTGGATTACCCGACAGAACGCGAGGAGCGCGACATCCTTGCGCAGACCACCGGCACGCACAGCGCGCACGTGCCCAGCGTGATGCACGGCGAGGAAGTGCTCGCGCTGCAGGCGCTGGTGCGCGAGGTGCATTTCGGCGACGACCTGCTCGCGTGGGTCACGCGCCTGGTGCGCGCCACGCGCCCCGGCGCCGACGTGCCGGACGAAGTGAAGCAGTGGGTGAAGTGGGGCGCCGGTCCGCGCGCGGGCCAGTCGCTGGTCCTCGCGGCGAAGGCGCGCGCGCTGCTGCACGGACGCCTCGCCGCGACGCGCGAGGACATCGCCGCGCTCGCCGCGCCGGTGATGCGCCATCGCCTGCTGCTGTCGTTCGCCGCCGAAGCGGAGCAGAAGAGCGCCGACGACGTGATCGCCGCGCTGCTGCGCGCGGTGCCGTTCAACGGCTGATCGCCACGTTCCGATGAACGCGCCCGGCACCCGTATCGCCGACTTCATCCCGCCCGCCGTGCGCGCGCGGCTGAAGGACCTGCGCCTGACTTCGCGACGTGCGGTCGGGCTGCAGGGGCTCGGGCTGCATCACAGCCGCAGTCGTGGCGCGGGACTGGAATTCGCGCAGTACCGCGCGTACGAGCCGGGCGACGAACTGCGCCAGATCGACTGGAAGCTCTACGCGCGCTCGGACCGCTTCTTCGTCCGCGAGGCCGAACGCGAAAGTCCGCTCGCCGCGTGGCTGCTGATCGACGCCAGCGCATCGATGGCGCAGGAAGACAAGGCGCGTCCGGGCTGGTCGCGACTTGCCGCCGCGAAGGGACTCGCCGCATGTGTGGCGGAACTCGCGCTGCGACAGGGCGACCGCTTTGGCCTGGTCGCATTGCGCGACGACGGCGTGCGGCTGCTCGCGCCGGGCGCGGGGCTGCGCCAGCGCGACCGTTTCCTGCTCGAACTGCACGGACTTGAAGCGCGCGGGCAATGGCCGTCGCCGGAAAAGCTACGCCCGCTGTGGGAACGCATCGGCGCGGGCGATCTGGTGGTGCTGCTCAGCGACGGTTTCGACGAAGGCGCCATCGATGTGATGACGCGCCTGGCCGCCGCGCGTCGCGAAGTGCTGACGGTGCGCATCCTCACCGCCGAGGAGCGCGACTTCCCCTTCAGCGGCGGCCATCGCTTCCACGATCCGGAAACGGGCGAGGAACTGCTCGGCGACGGTGCCGCGATGCGTGCGCAGTTCCTGGCGCGCTTCACGCAGGCGCGGCTTGAGCTCGATGCGCGGCTGGATTCCAGCGGCATCCGCCACGCCGAATACGTGCTCGACCAGCCGCTCGACCTGCCGCTGCGCCGGCTGTTCGGCGCGCGCGACGCCGCGGAGTACGCGTGAGTCTCGCGTTCCTGATCCCCGCCGCGCTGGCTGCACTGGGCGCACTGCTGATCCCGCTGGCGATCCACCTAGCGCGCCGCAGCGAGCAGCGCCCGACCGCGTTCGCCGCATTGCGCTGGCTGCGGCAGAAGCCCAAGCCGCGGCATCGCATCCGCTTCGACGAATGGCCGCTGCTGATCCTGCGCCTGCTGCTGGTCGCGCTGATGGCGCTGCTGCTCGCGCGTCCCGTGCTGCACGGCGGTGAATCGCATGCGCCGTACGTCGCCGTGGCGCCGGGTGTAGATCTCGCAAAAGCGCGAGCGGCGTTGGACTCGCCACAGGCGCGTTGGCATTGGCTGGCGCCGGGTTTTCCGGAGGTAGAGGCGATGCCGGATGCGGCGAACGCATCGCTTCCGAGCCTGTTGCGCGAGCTCGATGCGAACCTACCGGAAGAGGTCGTGCTCACCGTCTTCGTGCCGGCGCGCATCGATCATGCCGACGGCCGACGCATCGTGTTGTCGAGGAAGGTCGACTGGCGCGTTGTGCCCGGTGCGATGACGGCGGATGTGGCACAGAAGGCGCTGCCCCCGCTAGCGTTGGACATCCATCATTCGGCCGATCGCGAGTCCGCTGCCCGCTACCTGCGCGCCGCCGTGCGTGCGTGGCAGGCGCCAGATCAGCCCAAACCCGTCAGCGTGAAACACTTCGCCTGGCTTGCACCGGGCGATGTTCCGTCGAAGGTTGGCGATTATGCACGCAACGGCATCACGCTGTTGCTCGACGCCGACGCGAAGTTCGCCGACGTGACCGCGTGGACGCCGCTGTGGCGCGATGAAGGCGGCTCGACGTTGATCGAAGGCGCCGCGTACGGCCGCGGCCGCGTGCTTCGCTTCACGCGCACGCTCGCTCCGCAGGCGATGCCGCAGCTGCTCGACGCCACGTTCCCGCAGCATCTGCGCGACGCGCTCGAACCGCCGGTCGCGTCCCCGTCGCGCGTTCTGTCCGCTGAGCACACACCGCTGACGGGTGGCCCGACGTTCCCGATCTCGCCACGCGATCTCCAGGCATGGCTGGCGTTGCTCATCGCGCTGGTCTTCCTGCTAGAACGCTGGCTCGCGACGTCGTCGCGTCGCGCGGTGGCGCCATGAACGCGACCGCGCTGCTGCGCCAGACGTTGCAGCACGCCCGCACACGCGTCGCGCTCGACGCCGTCGCGCGCACGCTGCCGTGGGCCTTTGCCATCGCGGCCATCGCCTCGCGATGGCAAGGCGTCGGCGTGGCCGTGGCGATGTTCGTCATCGCGACCGCCATCGTCGTGGCGTTCGCGATGCATAGCGCGCGCAAGCTCGACACGCACTGGCTCGTACAGCGCCTGGACGCGACGCGTCTGGACATGGAAGACAGCACGGACCTGCTGTTCGCGCCCGAAGCGTCCATGTCGACGCTCGAACGCCTCCAGCGTGCCCGGCTGATCGAGCGTCTTGAGCGCGGCGCGACACCGGACCTTCGTCCGCGCTGGTCGACGCGCGCGATCGTGCTCTCGACGCTGGTCGCGGCCGTCGTGTCCGCCGCCGCGCTGTTCTGGCCGAATCGTCCTGAGCAGGCCTTCAACGACGTCGTCGCGCAGCTCAGCGGCGAGGCCGCCAGTCCGACGCACACGCGCATCGTCGAGCAGAACCTGCGCGTTGCGCCGCCCAGCTACACGCGACAGGCTGCACGCGACGAGCCTTCGCTCGACACGCGCGCGCCGCAGGGCACGCGTTTGTCGTGGACGCTGCGCCTCGCGCCGCAGCCTGCCGCGGTCGAACTCGTCTTCCACGACGGCCGTCGCGTCGCGCTGCGTCGCGATGGCGACGTCTGGCGCGGCGAGCACGTGCTCACGCGTTCGGCGCTGTATCGACTGAGCCTGACCGATGCGCCGCCGCTGCGCGATGCCAAACCGCATCGCCTCGATGCTGTGGCCGATCGCCCGCCGCAGGTGCGCGTGATCGAACCCGACCGCAGCTTGAGCCTCGCCACCGCGAACCAGAAGGCGTGGTCGGTTTCGTTCGAAGCGAGCGACGATTACGGCATCGCGAACACCGCGAAGCTGCGCATCACGCTTGCGCAGGGCAGCGGCGAGAACATCACCTTCCGCGAGCAGACCGTCGCGTTGCGCAGCACCGGCAGCGCGACGACGAAGCGCTTCTCGCATTCGCTCGACCTGCGCGCGCTCGGCTTTTCGGTGGGCGACGACCTGATCGCGCAGCTGGAGGTGGAAGACAACCGCACGCCGTCGCCGCAGAACGCGCGCAGCGCGAGCCTCATCCTGCGCTGGCCTTCGGACCTCGGCACCGAAACCAGCGATATGGAAGGCATGGTGCGCAAGGTGATGCCGGCGTACTTCCGCAGCCAGCGCCAGATCATCATCGACGCCGAAGCGCTGTTGAAGGAAAAGCGCCGCCTCGACGCCACCGAATACCTGCGGCGCAGCGATGCGATCGGCGTCGACCAGCGCATCCTGCGCCTGCGTTACGGCCAGTTCCTCGGCGAAGAGGCCGAAGGCAAGCCGAAGCCGCCGCCGACGTCGGATGACGTTGCCGCCGTCACCGAATCGGCGACCGAAGACGAACACGACCACGCGAACGAACCGGCGACGGACGATCACGCGCACGACAACGCCGCCGCGACGCCCTCGACTTTCGGGCAGGAAGGCGCGGTGCTGGAGGAATACGGGCACACGCACGATCACGCCGAAGCGGCGACGCTGCTCGATCCGGAAACGCGCGCAACGCTGAAGCTCGCACTCGACGCGATGTGGCAGTCGGAAGGTCATCTTCGCCAGGGGCATCCCGACCTCGCGCTGCCCTATGCGTACACCGCGCTCAAGCACATCAAGCAGGTGCAGCAGGCCAGCCGCATCTACCTTGCGCGCGTGGGGCCGGAGCTTCCGCCCATCGACGAATCGCGCCGCATGAGCGGCGACCGCACGGGCATCGCGCGCCGCGGCGATGCGCTGGTCGCGGCGACGGCGCCCGATCCCGCGCTGCTGCAGTTGTGGCAGGCGCTCGACGACGCGCGCGCTCGCACGGGCGACATCGACTTCGCCGCACTCGACCGCTGGCTGCGTGCCAACGAATCGCGCGTGGCCGATCCGCTGTCGCTGATCGCCGCGATCGATGCGCTGCGCGCCGAACCATCGTGCGCGTCGTGCCGGAGCGAACTGCGCGCGCAACTGTGGCCGCTGCTGTCGCGGCCGCCGGCCGCGGTGCCGCGTCGCGACGACGGCGATGCGGCCGGTCGACGCTATCTCGACGCACTGCGGCAGGAGAACGCGCGATGACGTGGTTCACGCCGACGACGACGGCCTGGGTGCTCGGGCTCGCGACGGTCATCGCGATCGTGCGCCTGCTCGTGCGCCACCTGCGCGCCGAGCCGGCTCAGCGCTCGCACCCGGCGCGCATCGCGGCGCTGCTTGTCGCGCAACCGCTGTGTGCCGCGCTGCTCTACTTCGCGCTGTGGCCGCCGACGGTGCCCGGTCGCGCGGGCACGCTGGTGATCGCCACCGCTGGCGCGCAGCGCACGCAGGTCGCGTCCGGCGATGCGCTGGTCGCGCTTCCCGAAGCTCCGACGTGGGCGGAGGTCGAGCGCGCGCCGGATCTCGCGACCGCATTGCGACGACATCCCGGCACGCAGCGCGTGCGCGGCATCGGCGAAGGCCTCGATGCGCGCGATCGCGATGCGGCATCGGGCCTCGTCGTCGAGTTCGAAGCGCCGCCGCTGCCGCGTGGCGTGCTCGAACTGCATGCACAAGAGCGCATCGCGGTGGGTGACGAATTCAGCGTGTCCGGTCGCGTCGGCGGCGTGCAGGGGGGCGTCGTTGAACTGCTCGATCCGGCGCGACGTCGCGTCGACCAGATGACGCTGCCGGCCGACGGGCGCTTCGCCCTGACCGCCACCGCGCGCGGCGAAGGCAGCGCAATGTTCCGCGTCCGCGTGCTCGATGCGCGCCAGCGTGCGGTCGAAGACGTCGACGTGCCGGTCCAGGTCGAGGCGCAGTCGCCGCCGCGCGTGCTGGTGATCGCCGGTGCACCCAACCCGGAAGTGAAATACCTGCGCCGCTGGCTGGAAGACGCCGGCCTGCCGGCGCAGACGCAGATGGCGGTCGGCGGTGGCGTGCAGCTGGGCGATGCGCCGGTTTCAATCGATGCCGCAACGCTGTCGCGCTTCGACGTCGTCATCCTCGACGAGCGCGCGTGGTCGTCGCTCGGCGATGCGCAGCGTGGCGCGCTTGATGCCGCAGTGCGCGATGGCCTGGGTCTGATGATTCGCGTGACGGGCGCGCTGTCGGCGAACGAACGTGCGCGCCTGCGCGCGCTCGGTTTCGTCGTCGAGGGTGGCCGCGACTCCACTGTCGCGAAGCTTGCGCAGGGCGCCCGCGACGATGCCGCCGAGCGCGCACGGCTGGGTCCCGGTACGCAGGACGCGCCGCGTTCGCACGAGGAACCGCCGGTCGCCGTGCCGGAACTCACGCGTCGCGATGCGAAGCTCGGCGCTGCCGATGGTGTGACGCTGCTGCGCGATGCGAATGGCGCGGTGCTCGCCATGTGGCGCGCACACGGGCGCGGTCGCGTGGGGGTGTCGTTGCTGGCCGACAGCTATCGCCTGGTGCTTGGCGGTCGCGACGATCGCCATGCGCAGCTGTGGAGCGATGCCGTCTCGACACTGGCGCGCGCGCGAACCCACGCGACATTCGATATCGACGCCGATGCGTGGCAGGGCGAGCGGATGTCGCTCTGCGGCGTGCAGGAGGGCGCGTCGGTCGTTGGACCCGACGGTTCGATGCATCGCGTGCTGCGCGATCCGGCGGCCCGTGGTTGCGCCGCGTTCTGGCCGGAATCGGCGGGCTGGCACCGCGTGCGATCGGGCGATCGCGAACAGGCGTTCTTCGTGCGCGCCCACGATGCGGCGCCGGGCATGCGCGCGCAGTCGATGCGTGAGGCAACACTGCGCCTCGCATCGTCCACTTCGAATGTTGCGAACGATCAGGCGACGGGCCCGGATCGACCGGGCGCGCGTTGGCCGTGGTGGCTCGGCTGGCTGGTCGCGAGCGCGGCGTTGTGGTGGTTCGAGCGTTCGCGCATGGGGCGCCGCATCAGCGCAGCGTGATCGAGCGTGACGGGCGCGTGTCGGCCTGCAAGGCATCGCGCAGCAGCTTCAGTGAAGCCGTGCGCCGACCCTGCGTCTCGGACGCGACGCAATCGGACGGCACGCGCAGTTCGAAGCCGTGCATGTCGGCATCGGTCGCGGTGGCGAACACGCAGACGTCCAGCGCGACGCCGGTCAGGATCAGCTTCTTCGCACCGAGCTTGCCCAGCAGCATGCGCAGCGGTGTATCGCGAAAGCCGCTGCGCTCGGGCTTCAGGACGAAGAAGTCGTCGTCCTCCGGATGCAGCAGCTTCACCAGCGGCGCGCCGAGCGAACCCGCCGCGCCGCACTCGGCGACGACCTGCTTGAAGTCCGAACGCCATTGGCCGTAGTTGTCGTTGACGTAGATCGCCGGCACGCCGCGCGGCTTCAGCCGCTTCTTCAGGCGCGCGATGTTGCGTGCGGCCGGCAGGGCCGCGGCGAGCAGCTTGTCGCCCCGCGGGAAATCCAGGGCGTTGATCATGTCGATGATGAGGAGGGCGTGGCCTTTCACGCGTCGCTGCGACCAAGAACGGGAAGGCTAGGATCGACGCGACGAGGTGAGCGTGCCGTCAGAAGTCATTTCCGTGAGCGGCTGACGTCGCCTGGAAGCGCCCTCATCCGCCCCTCCGGGGCACCTTCTCCCGCAGGCAGGAGAAGGGCATCAACAAGTGAGCGGCGAGTACGCTCAGTTCACCGGCGCGTAGCGCAGCGTCAGGAACCACTCCCGTCCAGCCTGGTTGTAGAACGCGACGGTCTCGTAATCCCGATCGAACACGTTCGCCACGCGGGCCTGCAGCGTGAGCGAGGTGGTGATCGCATACTCCGCGCGCAGGTCGAGCGTGCCGTAGCCGCCGAGGCGACGGGTGTTGGCGACGTCGTCGAAACGCGATCCTTCACCCACCGCGGTCGCGCCGATGCGGAACTTGCCGAAGGCGCGATCCACGTCGACGCGGGCGCTGTTCTTCGCGCGACGTGCGAGGTCGTTGCCTTCGTAGAAGCCGCTGCGGTTCTCGGTGTCGAGGTAGCTGATCGCACCGTTGATCGTCCATTCGGCAACCGTGGTGTCCACGGCGAGTTCGGCGCCACGCATACGTGCGCGCTCGACGTTGTTCGGCAGGCCGATGGCCGCGTCGAATGCGATCAGGTCATCGACGTCGGTGTCGAAGGTATCCAGGCGCACGTTGAACGTGTCGCCGCGCCACGCGACGCCCAGTTCCCACGTCTCCGAATCTTCCGGACGCAGGTTCGCGTTGCCGAAGAACGGGTAGTACAGCTCGTTGAACGTCGGCGCCTTGAACGCGCTGCCGTAGCCGGCGGTGACGCGCCAGTTCTGCGCGAACTCGATGCCCCACGCCGCGCTGCCGGTGGTGTGGTCGCCGAACTGCTCGTTGTCGTCGCGACGCACGGATGCTTCCACCGACTGCGCACCGATGCGCCCCTGGTACTGCACGAACGCGGCCTTGTTGTCGCGCGACAGTTCGTCGTACTCGGTCGTGCTGCTCACGCTGTCGTCGAGCCAGTCCAGGCCCACGCTCAGCAGGTGCTTCTCGGCGAGGCCGAAATCGCCCTGCAGCGTCGCGCTGTCGCGGTAGGTGCTGAAGTAGTCGAGGTAGGTGTCGCCGAGGTAGTTGTCCGACGCATCGGTGTTCCGGCCGGCGGTGAGGTGCAGGTCGACGCGGTCGTTCGGGTGCCAGCGCAGCTTGCCGCCGACGACCTGCTGCACGGTCTTCGCGCGATCGGTGAAGTCGCCGTCGAACTCGTTGTCGCCTTCGTTGCGCAGGCCGTGGCCTTCCAGGCTCCACTGCTCGTTGAACTCGATGCCGCCGCGGACCGACAGCGCATCGCGCGTGTAGCCGTCGCGGTCGGGCTGCGAATCCGGCGCGATGAAGCAGCCGGCGCCGTCGAAGGTCACCGGGTCGAAATAGCCGCGGCACGCGTTGATGCCCTGCGTGTGGCTGTGCGAGTAGTCCGCGCCGAACCACGTGCGGCCGCTGCGGCCGCCGAAGCCGGTGGCGAATTCGTTGAGGCCGTTGGAACCGCCGCCGACGGTGACGCGCGGTGCGAAGCCTTCGCGGTCGCGGCGCGTGAACACCTGGATCACGCCGCCGATGGCGTCGGCGCCGTAGAGGCTCGAACGCGGGCCGCGCACGATCTCGACGCGGTCGATCAGGTCGACCGGGAGATCCTGCAGCGACGCGAGGCCCGAAGTCGCCGAGCCGATGCGGATGCCGTCGACGAGCACGAGCACGTGGTCGGATTCGGCACCACGGAGGAACAGCGTCGTGAGCTTGCCCGCGCCACCCTGGTTCGACAGCGAGATGCCGGCGCGACCGCGCAGCAGGTCGGGCAGCGAGCGCGCCTGGCTGCGGCGGATCTGCTCGGCGTCGATCACCTCGACCGGCGCGAGCGCATCGTTGACGGTGACTGCGGTGCGGTTGGCGGTGACGACGACTTCGTCCAGGTCCGTCGCCTGCGGCGCGGCGTGCGCGAGCAGGGGCAGGGCGGACGCGCAGGCCAGGGCGAGCGCTTGGACGTGGATGCTGCGGAAGGACATCGGGGTTCTCCGGCGCGTGTTCGCGCCAACGACAAGGGGAACGGTTGCCGGGAGAATCGAGGCTGCGGACAAGGGCGCGGACGCACCGACGTCGCCGCCGCGACGCCCTCCGCATCGCAACCAGGGGTGGTCCGGCCTGTCGCCAGGCGGTCCGTGCGGAGAGGCCGGTCTCCGGACTCGCGAGGCAGGACAGGGTCCTCGGGCTGCGGCGCCTTCCCGTGCGTGCGCACAGTGGCCAGTGCCTAGCCCGGATCCGGATGGATCCGCCTTCGCTTACCGTTGCGGGGGCAGTGCCGGAATGGCCGCGTGGGCGTCACCGGCTTCCCGTTTCAACCCGTGGGCAGACGCCGCCGGGTCACCTCGAAGCGGGGCGAAGTCTACGGCATTTTCTCGGCGAGGCAGTTGAAAGCCCCTCTCCCGTTTGCGGGAGAGGGGCTGGGGTGAAGGGCAGGAGCCGTGGGCAACTATCTGGAAAGCATCGGCATCGATCGATGTCGACGCAGCCATCCGTGGCGAAAGAAGACCGGCTTGCCGAACGCCCGGCCCGGCCATCCTGGCCGGTCGTTCGCCGGACCACGCGGCAATGCCGCGTAAGCGGTCCGGCTCACCCTCATCCGCCCTTCGGGCACCTTCTCCCGCTTGCGGGAGAAGGGAAAGAAAAGGTCAGTCCCGATCCGCCGGCTCGTCGAACAGCGTCGGCATCGCGATGCTTTCTTCCTCGCGCGCCATCTGGGTCGTGGTGACCGGCGCGGCGGCCGGCTTGTAGCGCGGCGGCGGCAGCAACGCGGTGGCCGCGTCGGCGGCGAGGATCAACTCGCTGCGGCGTTCGTCGGAGATTTCCTGCCAGTGGCAGTCCTGCAGCGCGCCTTCGATGGCGTAGAGCAGGTTGAGCGTCGGCTTGAAGCCGGCACGCTTGACGCGCATGAAGGCTTCCACCGTGCCGGCGGCCGCGAGGTCCTCGCGCGTGCGCAGGCCGACCTGGCGCAGCCAGGCGGCGGACTTCGGGCCGATGTTGCGCAGCTTGTCGGCCTGCTTCGGGTCGGGCTTGTCGGTCATTCCAGTGACTCCACGAAAGCCCGCGCGATTGCCTCCAGGCCGTGCTGGTCTTCAACGTCGAAACGATCCTGAACCGGACTGTCGAGGTCGAAAACGCCGATCAGCGCGCCCGTCGACGACACCAGCGGGACGACGAGCTCGGAGTTGGAGGCCGAGTCGCAGGCGATATGGCCCGGGAACGCGTGCACGTCGGCGATGCGCTGCGTCTGGCGGGTCGAGGCCGCGGCACCGCACACGCCCTTGTCGAGCGGGATGCGCACACAGGCGGGCAGGCCCTGGAATGGGCCGACGACCAGTTCGGTGCCGTCGAAGAAATAGAATCCGGCCCAGTTGAGCTGCGGCAGCGCGTTGTACACCAGCGCCGACAGGTTGGCGGCATTGGCGATGCGATCGCGCTCGCCGTGCATCAGCGCCCGGGCCTGCGCAAGCAGCTGTTCGTATTGTTCCGGCTTGCTGCCGCTTAGACTTGCGCTGGTGAACATGAGTGCCTCGAACCTGCCGTCGCATAGTGCCTGGGATGCCAGTGTAGATGGGGCCGGACTGCATCGCTGCAACCGGCGCGGCAGCCAGGTGCGGCGATGACGCGCGGCTGGTTCGTCACCGGCACGGACACGGGCATCGGCAAATCGCTGGCCAGTGCGACGCTGCTGCACACGCTGCGCGCGGGCGGGCAGCGTGCGGTGGGCATGAAGCCACTGGCGAGCGGTTGCGAATCCACGCCCGATGGCTGGCGCAACGAGGACGCCCTCGCGCTGCAGGCGGCGAGCGATCCGCGACCGGCCTACGACGACGTCAATCCGTTCGCGCTGCCCAATCCGCTGGCACCGGAGCTCGCGGCCGCCGATGCCGGCATTCGCGTTACCCTTGCGCCCATCGTGTCCGCATTCCGGCGCCTGTCCTCGCAGGCCGATGCGGTGGTCGTGGAAGGCGTGGGCGGCTGGGCCGCGCCACTGTCGGCCGACCTGGACCAGGTCGACCTCGTGCGCGCGCTCGACCTGCCGGTGGTGATGGTCGTGGGCCTGCGGCTGGGCTGCATCAACCACGCGCGCCTGACTGCGCGTGCGATAGAACACGATGGATTGCGGCTTGCGGGCTGGATCGCCAACGACATCGACCCGGCGATGGGCCGCGCCGACGACAACTTCGAGCTGCTGAAGCAGCGGCTCCCGGTGAAATGCTGGGGACGGCTCCCGTTCCGCGAAATGCCCGATCCCGCACAGCTGTGGTCTTTGCTCCAACCGGCCTGATCGTCGATAGGCGTGACCAATGGGAGATGGGCTGCTCCCGAGCAATGCTAGACTGATCGGTATAGGAATTCGAACCCGTCCGGGCTTCACCGCTCGTCATGAAGGAACTGGAGTCTTCCCCCATGGTCAAGAACCCGCGCACGGTGGCGATCGCCGCCGCGTTGGCCCTCGCACTGTCCGCCTGCGGCGGCAAGGATCAAGCCCAGCAGGGTGGCGGCATGCCGCCGCCGGAAGTCGGCGTGGTCACGGTGAAGCCGGGCGACGTGCCGTTGCAGAAGGATCTGGTGGGCCGGCTGGCCGCCTTCCGCAGCGCCGACGTGCGCGCCCGCGTGCCGGGCGTGCTCCAGCGCCGCGTCTACGAGGAAGGCAGCGACGTGAAGGCCGGGCAGGTGCTGTTCCTGATCGATCCGGCCCCGTTGCAGGCAGAAGTCGGTCAGGCGCAGGCCTCGCTGGCTTCGGCGCAGGCCAACTACGCCAATTCCAAGGCCGCGGCCGATCGCGCGCGCCGCCTCGCCCCGGACAAGTTCGTCTCGCAGTCCGACCTGGACAACGCGCTGGCCGCCGAGCGCAGCGCCGGCGCGTCGGTGAAGCAGGCCGAGGCCGCGCTGGCCAACGCCCGCATCAACCTCGGCTACGCCACGGTCACCGCGCCGATCAGCGGCCGCGCCAACCAGCAGCAGGTCACCGAAGGCGCGCTCGTCGGCCAGGGCACGGCCACGCTGCTGACCACCGTCGACCAGATCGACCAGCTGTACGTGAACTTCTCGCTCAGCGTCAGCGAGCTGGAGCAGGTGCGTCGCGCCCAGCAGCTGGCCGGCGACTCGAAGGTGCAGGTGATCCTGCCCGACGGCACGCCGTACGAGCACCCGGGCAAGCTGGACTTCTCCGGCGACGTCGTGGATCCGACCACCGGCGCGATCGCATTGCGCGCGCTGATCCCGAATCCGGAAAAGAACCTTCTGCCGGGCACCTTCGTGACGTTGCAGGCGACGCTCGGCACGCAGCCGAACGCCTACCTCGTCCCGCAGACCGGCCTGCAGCGCGACGCGAAGAGCGCGTACGTGCTGGTCGTCGGCAGCGACGGCAAGGTCGCGCGCAAGGACGTGCGCGCCGAGCGCCAGCAGGGCGGCAACTGGGTCGTGACGCAGGGCTTGGCGCCGAACGACCAGGTGATCGTCTCGGGCGTGCAGCGTGCGCAGCCGGGTTCGCCGGCCACCGCCAAGCCGGCCGACGCTGCCGATGCGGGCAAGCCGGGTGCCGCGGCCGCGCCGGGCGCTCCCGCGCAGGGACAGGCTGGCCAGAAGCCGGCTGAAAAGGCCGCCGGTCAGGAACCGGCCAAGAAGGACTAATCCCCCGCCATGTCCAGATTCTTCATCAACCACCCGGTCTTCGCCTGGGTCATCGCGATCCTGATCTCGCTTTGCGGCGTGCTCGCGATCCTGAACCTCGGCGTCGAGTCGTATCCCTCCATCGCACCGCCGCAGGTGACGGTGTCCGCGTCGTATCCCGGCGCGAGCGCCGAAACGGCCGAAGGCGCGGTCACGCAGGTCATCGAGCAGCAGCTGACGGGCATCGACAACCTCGTCTACTTCTCCTCCTCGTCCAGCTCCAGCGGCGGCTCGAACATCACCCTGACGTTCTCGCCGGGCACCGATCCGGACATCGCGCAGGTGCAGGTGCAGAACAAGGTCGCACTCGCCACGCCGCGACTGCCGACCGAAGTGACGCAGCAGGGCGTGGTCGTCGCCAAGGCGAACGCGGGCTTCCTGAAGGTCGTCGCGCTGCGCTCGGACGACGAGTCGATGGACCGCGACGCGCTGAGCGACATCATCGCCTCGCGCGTGCTCGACCAGATCGCGCGCGTGCCGGGCGTGGGCAGCACGCAGCTGTTCGGCAGCGAATACGCGATGAACATCTGGCTGAACCCCGATCGCCTGCGCGGCTTCGGGTTGTCGGCCACGCAGGTGCTGCAGGCCGTGCGCTCGCAGAACGTGCAGTTCGCCGCCGGCAAGATCGGCGCCGACCCCGCGCCGGTGGAGCAGGGCTTCACCGCGACGGTGTCCGCCGAAGGCCGCTTCAGCACGCCCGAGCAGTTCGGCAACATCATCCTGCGCACCAACACCGACGGCACCTCGGTGCGCCTGCGTGACGTCGCGCGCGTTGGCCTGGGCGCGACGTCCTACGGCTTCGACAGCCGCTGGGACGGCAAGCCCGCGGCCGGTTTCGCGATCCAGCTGGCGCCGGGCGCCAATGCGCTGGGCGTGGCCGAAGCCGTCACCAAGCGCATGAACGAGCTGCAGGCCACGTTCCCGAAGGGCGTGACCTGGTTCTCGCCGTACGACAGCTCGACCTTCGTCGCCGTCTCGATCAAGGAAGTGATCAAGACGCTGTTCGAGGCGATCGTGCTCGTGTTCCTGGTGATGCTGATCTTCCTGCAGAACCTGCGCGCGACGCTGATCCCGACGCTGGTCATCCCGATCGCGCTGCTCGGCACGTTCCTGGGGATGTACTTCATCGGCTTCACCATCAACCAGCTCAGCCTGTTCGGCATGGTGCTGGCGATCGGCATCGTGGTGGACGACGCGATCGTGGTGATCGAGAACGTCGAACGCATCATGACCGAGGAAGGCCTGTCGCCGAAGGCCGCCACGCGCAAGTCGATGTCGCAGATCAGCGGCGCGGTCGTGGCGATCACGGTCGTGCTCGCGGCGGTGTTCATCCCGTCGGCCTTCCAGGGCGGTTCGGCGGGCGAGATCTACAAGCAGTTCGCCATCACCATCGCGATGGCGATGTTCTTCTCGGCGTTCCTCGCGCTGGGCTTCACGCCCGCGCTGTGCGCGACGCTGCTGAAGCCGACGGCCGATCATCACCGCGACAACATCGTCTTCCGTACCTTCAACAAGTACTACGACAAGATCGCCAAGACCTACGTCGGCCACATCGGTCACGCCATCAGCCATGCGCCGCGCTGGATGATGGTGTTCGGCGTGCTCGTGGTGCTCGCGGGCTTCCTGTTCACGCGCATGCCGGGCAGCTTCCTCCCCGAGGAAGACCAGGGCTACGCCATCGCGCTGATCAACCTGCCGGCCGGTGCGACGATCAACCGCACCAATGCCGTGCTGGACCAGGTGCGCGAAACGGTGGCGAAGGACGACGCGTTCGACGGCATCTTCACCGTCGCCGGCTTCAGCTTCGTCGGCCAGGGCGAGAACGTGGGCATCGCGTTCATCCGCCTCAAGCCGTGGGACGACCGCAACGTCACCGCTTCTGAATTCATCCAGAAGGCGAACATGGCGCTGTTCGGCATCCGCGACGCGCAGATCTTCGTGATCAATCTGCCGACGGTGTCGGGCCTGGGCCAGTTCGGCGGCTTCGACATGTACCTGCAGGATCGCAGCGGCCAGGGTCGCGCCGCGCTGACCGAGGCGCGCAACACGCTGCTGGGCAAGGCCGCGCAGGACAAGGCGCTGACCGGCGTGCGTCCGAACGAACTGGAAGCGGCGCCGCAGCTGCGACTGGACGTCGACCGCGTGCAGGCGCAGTCGATGGGCCTGTCGGTGGGCGACATATACAGCGCGATCCAGCTGATGCTGGCGCCGGTGTACGTCAACGACTTCGTCGACGAAGGCCGCGTGAAGCGCGTGACCATGCAGGCCGACGCGCCGTACCGCACCGGTCCGGAATCGCTCACGCGCTTCTACACGCCGAGCCCGCTGACGCAGGCCGCCCCGGGCGAAGCCACGTCGATGGTGCCGCTGTCGAACATCGTGCGCAGCCACTGGATCACCGCATCGCCGTCGCTCACCCGATACAACGGCTACGCCGCGGTGGAAATCGTGGGTTCGCAGGCACCGGGCCACAGCTCGGGCGAAGCGATGACCGCGATGCAGAACATCGTCGAGAAGGACCTGCCGCAGGGCTTCGGTTACGACTGGACGGGCCAGTCGTACCAGGAAATCCTGTCGGGCAACCAGGCGCCGGCGCTGCTCGCGCTGTCGATCCTGGTGGTGTTCCTCTGCCTTGCGGCGCTGTACGAAAGCTGGTCGGTGCCGGTGGCGGTGCTGCTGGTCGTGCCGCTGGGCGCGCTCGGTGCGGTGCTGTTCTCGCTGCTGCGCGGGCTGCCGAACGACATCTATTTCAAGATTGGCCTGATCACGGTCATTGGTCTTGCGGCCAAGAACGCGATCCTGATCGTGGAGTTCGCCATCGAGCAACGCCAGCACGGCAAGACGCTGCGCGAGGCGACGATCGAAGCGGCGCACCTGCGTTTCCGCCCGATCCTGATGACGTCGTTCGCCTTCATCATGGGCGTGTTCCCGCTGGCGATTTCCAGCGGCGCCGGCGCCAACTCGCGTCACGCGATCGGTACCGGCGTGATCGGCGGCATGATCTTCGCGACCTTCCTTGGCCTGCTGCTGATCCCGGTGTTCTACGTCGCGGTGCGTCGCCTGCTCGGCGACAAGATGGACGAGAAGCCGGTGATCGAGCACGACGACGAGGAAACGACGCCGCGTCCGGCGACGTAACCGATCGCCTGCTTCACGAAAAAGCCCGCCGGTTGGCGGGCTTTTTCTTTGCGGCGCCGATGTCGTGCGCGCGTCGATCAATCGCGTGCGTCGTCCGCATCGCGCCACGATCGCGCGTCGCCGGGAAGATGCCCGTCCGGATCGTGCACGCGCAGCATCCGCGCAGGCAGCTGGCTGGAGTTGAACAGAACGAGATTCGTACCGCCTGCATGCGCGGACGACGGAAAGAGGATGCCGGCGGCACCGGCATCGAGCGCGATATCGCCCAGCACCCAGCTTGGCGGCTCGCTGCGTTCGTCGAAGGCGAGGCGTCGCCAGTTGCAGGCGTAATCGGCCCAGATCGGCTCCCAGCGTGTGCTGTCGAAACCGGCGGAGAAGTCGACCACCACGAGCGGGCCGACGAGGAAGGTCACCAGCGTTCCGGGTGGCAGCAAGAGCTCGTGCTGGCGGTATTCCTCCAGCGCGGTGATCGCGTCCTTCGACAGATAGAGCGCTTCGAGTCCGGGCCGGTTGAAGCGACCGCCCTTGCGTGCCGCGCCGGCGCCGGAGGTCGGCGCGTGCGACCAGCGCGGGACGATGACGCGATACAGCGCGTCGCCATCGCCCAGCTCGCGCAGGATCATCCGGTCGCGCCGCCGGCAACCGACTCGATGTAGTCGATCACGACCTGCGCCTTGCCGGCCTGCACCAGCGCATCGGCGGTGAGGTACTCGAAATCGGCCAGCGGGTCGTTCATGAACCAGAAGATGGCGCGCGTGCGATCGCCGCCGGCGGCGTCCTCCGCCGCGGCGATGACGCGCACGACGTCGCGCAGGTACTGCTGGAGGTGTTCGTTCTGCGGGCGCGCGGTCGGCGTGTTGCGGCTGACGCGGGCGCGCTCGGCCAGGCTCTGCACCTGCAGGCCCAGCGCATCTCCGATGCGGCGGGGCGAGAGGTAGACCTGGTCGGGCTCGCGGACGGCTTCGGCCAGGCTGGCGCGGGATTTCATGACGGCGTTCATCAGGAACTCCGGTCGAGGCATGCACGAATCATGCACGAAATTCGCACGCAGTTCCAGCCGCACGGCGCGAGCGGCTGCACAGTCGCCCAAAAAGAAAAAACCCGGCAGCACGGGCTGCCGGGTTTCCAGTCCGCCGGGAGGGGAGGCGGACGTCTTGGAAAAAGAAAGCGAAAGGAGAGAGTTGAAGCGGTAGGGATTACTTGACGCTGGCGGCCTTCGGGCCGACGGACGCGGCGGCCTTCACGGTCTTCTCGACCTCGCCTTGCACGCCGCGGGCGGCGGCTTCGAACTGCGACTTGGCCAGCTCGGAAATCGCGCCCTGCGTCTTCATCGTGCGGCCGAAGACTTCCTGGCCGGTGGCGACGCCGCGCTCGAAGTTCTCGCGGGCGACCTGCGTGCCCTTCGGCCACAGGTTCTTGAAGCCGTCGAAATCGCGGATTTCAGCCGCTTCGCCGAGGAAGGCGAACGTGGCGTTGACGCGGTCCTCGATCGCCGAAAGCTGCAGGCCGAAGACGGCCTCGGCGTTGTCGAGGGCGAGGCGGTTGACCTGTGCGGCCGTGTCCGCGAACTGGCGCGTCGCGGCGGCGAACTGTTCGTTGAACGGCTGGTACATGGTGGTCTCCAGGCAATCCGGGGAGAGAGGGGGTTCGGATTGTGCGGTGCAGCATAACCGAGGATTTGTTGCGGTGCAACACGGGGCGGCACGGGACTCAGGTCCCATTGGGGGAGTTGAAGTCCGGTGGCAGAATCCCGCTGCAACGGGCTCTGCCCGCGCAGGATCGCCAACCAGGATGACCGGACGATGATGCAGGCCCGCCTCCCCTCCACGCCGCGCTGCCGGGGGCTGATGGCCAGCCTGGCCGTCCTCGTCGCCGTCCTGCTCGGAGCGGTCGCATCCCCGGCCATCGCCCAGACCGCGGCTCCGGATCCGGCGCATTCCGCCCATCTCCCCTGCGTCGGCCTGGTGCTCGGCGGCGGCGGCGCGCGCGGGTCGGCCCACGTCGGCGTCCTCAAGGTGCTCGAACGCGAGCGCATCCCCGTCTGCAAGGTCGCCGGCACCAGCATGGGCTCGATCGTCGGCGGCCTGTACGCCACCGGCTACACGCCGGCGGAGATGGAAAACCTGATCGACACCATCGACTGGGCGGACATGTTCGTTGACGACCCGCCGCGGCCCGGCCAGCCGATGCGCCGGAAGGACGCCGATTTCCGCTATCTGCTCGACCTGGAGATCGGCTACGTCGACGGCCGCGTCGTGCTGCCGGTCGGCATCGTGCAGGGGCAGAAGCTGTTGATGCTGATGCGCCGGCTGACGATCTCGACCTGGAACGTCAACGACTTCGACCAGCTGCCGATCCCGTTCCGCGCCGTCGCCGCAGACATCATCAACGGCGACAAGGTCGTGTTCGAGGATGGCGACCTCGCGCTGGCGATCCGTTCGAGCATGTCCGTGCCCGGCGCCTTCGCGCCGGTGCGCGTGGGCGACCGCCTGCTCGTCGACGGCGGCATGGTCGACAACGTGCCTGTCGACGTCGTGCGCCAGATGGGCGCCGACCGCCTCATCGTCGTCGACGTCGGCTCGCCGCTGCACAAGGAAGAGGCGCTGACCAATCCGCTGGTGATCATGGACCAGATGATCTCGGCGCTGATGACCGAGAAGACCGAGGCGACGCTCGCCACGTTGCGCCCGGAGGACGTGCTCATCCGCCCGGAACTGGGCGACATCACCGCGGCGGAATTCAACCGCGGTGCCGAAGCCATCGCCATCGGCGAACGCGCGGCCGAAGCGGCGCTGCCGCGGCTGCGCGCGCTGTCCGTGGACGAGGCGACGTATGCCGCCTATCGCGAGCGCCAGCGCAAGCGCGATTTCGATCCGAAGCTGGTGGCGTTCCTCGACGTCGTCGAAGGCCGTTCGCCGTCGGCGACGCGCGAAGTCGAGCGTGCCGTCGCCCCGAACCTGGACGAGCCGTTCGATGCGGAGCGTCTGGAGAAGACCATCGGCACCGCGTACGGCGACGGCCGCTTCCAGCAGATCGACTACCGCCTGGTCGAACGCAACGGCGAACGCGGCCTGCAGATCATTCCGGCGGAAAAACCATGGTCGGCGTTCGGCAAGCTCGGCTTCCAGCTGGACGACAACTTCAACGGCCGCAACAGCTACATGGTCTCGGCGGAGCTGACGTTCAACGACGTCAACACACTGGGCGCGGAATGGCGCAACGTGCTGCGACTGGGCCGCATCACCGGGCTGCTGTCGGAGTTCTACCAGCCGCTGGGCGAAACCGGGGCGTTCTACGTGAAGCCCGCGCTCGAACTGCGCAACGAATCCTTCCCGCTGTGGATCGAGGACGCGCAGCTGGCCGAGTACCGGGTCAACCGGCGCCAGGTCGCCGTCGAAGCGGGCTGGTCACCGCAACCGGAATGGCGCATCAGTGCGCAGCTGGTCGCCGGCAAGGATCGCGGCGACCTGCTCATCGGCAATCCGGCCGACTTCACCAACAGCGAGGAGAAGTACGCAGGCGTGTTCTACAACGCGACCTGGGACACGCTGGACAACATCAACTTCCCCACGCGCGGCATCCGCGTGAGCGCGGACCTGGAGACCTACCACGACACCGCCGGCGCGAACGTCGAAGGCGACGTCGCGCGCCTCACCGCCGACTGGGCGCAGGCGTGGGGCCGCTACCACCTGCTGCTCGGCGCGCACCTGAGCAGCGCGCTGGAAGACGACAGCTTCTTCCAGACGCAGGGCTTCCTCGGCGGCTTCCTCAATCTTTCCGGTTTCGACGAACGCGCGCTGTTCGGCACGCAGACCGCACTGGCACGCGCGGTGATGTACCGCCGCACGGGCAACACGAGCCGGTTGTTCTCGATGCCGATGTTCGTCGGTGCGAGCCTTGAAACCGGCAACGTCTGGGCCACGAAGGACGAGGTGGACGACGACCTGATCCTCGCCGGCAGCCTGTTCGTCGGCTTCAGCACGCCGCTGGGGCCGATGTTCCTGGCGTACGGCGCCAACGACGAAGGCGAGAACTCGTGGTACCTGACGTTCGGCTCGCTGCTGCGGCCGCAGGTGAAGTGATGCCGGGCGCGCCGGTGGCGCGCCTCAGGCCTTGTAGTGGCAACCCGACGTGCAGGTCTCGTGCACGACCACTTCGGACAGCAGCGGGAGCGAGGGCCTCAGCTGGTCCCAGATCCACTTCGCCAGCACTTCGCTGGTCGGATTCTCCAGGCCTTCGATGTCGTTGAGGTAGTGGTGGTCCAGGCGGTCGTAGATCGGCTTGAACGCCGCTTTCAGGTCGGCGAAGTCCATCACCCAGCCGAAGTGCGGGTCGATGTCGCCCTCGACGTGGATCTCGATGCGGAAACTGTGCCCGTGCAGGCGCGCGCACTTGTGGCCCTCGGGGACATTGGGCAGGCGGTGCGCGGCTTCGAGCGTGAAGGCCTTGAAGATTTTCATGCGCGCAGTGTACCGCCGGCCCGTCGCCCGGGCGCTGCGACGCTCCCGGCGCGGGCGGCATCCAGAGGTAGAAATCCCTCGGAAAACTCCGCCATGCCGAAGCTGCTCCGCGTCGCCGCCCTTTTGCTGCTGTCCGCCTTCGCCGCGCATGCCGCGCCCGTCCCGCGCGAGCGGGTCGACGCCGTGGCCGATGCGATCGCCGCGAACTACTTCGATCCCGCGCGTGGGAAGACCATCGCCGACGACCTGCGTCGCGATGCCGCGAGCGGTAAGTTCGACGCGCTCGCACCGCAGGCGCTGGCCGACGCACTGACGACGCGCCTGCGTCCGCTCGATCGCCATTTCCGCGTGCGCTGGGAGGGCACAGGCGCGACCGATACGCAGCCGGCCGGCCCGAGGCGCCACTCGCCGCCGGCGAACCACGGCATCGCGACGGTGGAAACCCTGCCGGGCGATATCGGACATCTCCGCCTGAGCGAGTTCGCGCATTTCGAGTTCGGCGACGCGAACGCGCCCGAACGCGCCGCGATCGACGCGGCACTCGCGAAGCTCGCCGGCACGCGCGCGATGATCGTCGACCTGCGCGGTTGCCGCGGCGGTTCGCCGAGCATGGTCGGCTACCTCGCCAGCGCCTTCGTCGCGCCGGGCGCCGACATCTACAACACCTTCCACACGCGCACGCAGACGCTGAGCGAGGCGCCCGATACGCCTTACGCCACGCCGCGCACGCAGGTGCCGCTGTACGTGTTGGTGGACAAGGGCACGGCTTCGGCGGCCGAATCGTTCGCCTATACGCTGCAGAGCGCGAAGCGCGCCACCATCGTCGGCGAACGTAGCGCGGGTGCGGCCAATCCCGGCGGCATGACCGACCTCGGCGACGGTTACAGCGTGTTCGTCTCCGACGGCTCGCCCGTCAATCCGATCACGCGCACGAACTGGGAATCGACCGGCATCGCGCCCGATGTCGTGACCACCTCCGACCAGGCGCTCGACGCCGCGCTGCGTCTCGCCCGCGCGTCACGCTGAACGGAAAACGCGTCGTACACGCCGGATTCGCATCGGTGAACGGACACGGCGCACGAAACGCGCGATATCGCGGATTTCACGCGGAACTACGCATTTGCGCTGAAAGCTGTGCGCACCTTCAACGGGAGCCACGACATGAAGATCCGAACGAATTCGACCTTGTTCGCCGCCGTCTTCGGCGCGGCCGCGATGATCGCCGCGCCGGCCATGGCGCTTGCGCAGGATCGCACCCAGACCGAAGCGGAAGAGGAAAGCGATTCCGCGCAGCCGGTCAACGACACCTGGATCACCACCAAGGTGAAGGCCGATCTGATGGCGACCTCCGACGTGCCGGGCACCGAGATCGACGTCGACACCACCAACGGCGTGGTGAAGCTGTCCGGCACGGTCGACAGCAAGGCCAAGCATGACAAGGCGATCTCGGTCGCCAAGGGCATCAAGGGCGTGAAGAGCGTCGATGCGAAGGGCCTGACCGTCGCCAAGGGCGACAAGAAGTAACGAACCGATAGGGCGGCCCTGGGGCCGCGCGGGCGGCAAACGCCCGGGTGTCCGCACCCGGGCGTTTTGTCGTGGAAAGAGGAGAACAACGCGATGGCAAAAGAGAAGAAGCCGACGTCGAATGCCGATGGCACGGCGGCGAAGCAGCAGGCGATCCAGGAGCAGGTCGAGGCGAAGGAGGCGAAGAAGTCGTCGGCCGGCGATTCGGAGTCGAAGAAGAAGCCGGTGCAAGCCGGCACGCGCAAGCAGCCCGAAAATCCGCTGCCCGCGCAGCACCAGGACAAGCCCGGACAGGAACACGAACTCGATCCGCGTCCGCGGTACCTCGCGCCGGATTACAAGGGGAGCGGAAAGCTGCAGGACATGGTCGCGATCGTCACCGGTGGCGATTCCGGCATCGGTCGGGCGGTGGCGGTGCTGTACGCGCGCGAAGGCGCGGACGTCGCGATCGTGTACCTCAACGAGCACGAGGACGCCGAGGAAACGCGCGCGGCGGTCGAGAAGGAAGGCCGCCGCTGCCTGGTCATTCCCGGCGACGTGAAGGATCCGAAGTTCTGCGAGGGCGCCGTCGCCGCCACCGTGCAGGCGTTCGGCAAACTCGACATCCTGGTGAACAACGCCGCGTTCCAGATGCATGCGCAGTCGCTGGAAGACCTCACCGACGAACACCTGCAGGAAACGCTGCAGACCAACATCGGCGGCTATTTCCACATGGCGCGAGCGGCGCTCAAGCACCTGCCGAAAGGCGGCTGCATCGTCAATTCGGGTTCGGAAACCGGTCTGTTCGGTTCGAAGCAGCTGCTCGATTACTCGGCGACGAAGGGCGCGATCCACGCCTTCACCAAGTCGCTGGCGAGCAACCTGCTCGAACGCGGCATCCGCGTGAATGCCGTCGCGCCGGGCCCGGTGTGGACGCCGCTCAATCCGGCGGACCGGGATGCGAAGGAAGTGGCGAAGTTCGGCGAATCCAGCGACATGGGCCGTCCGGCGCAGCCGGAAGAGCTGTCGCCCGCGTATGTGTTTCTTGCTTCGCCCGTGTGCTCGTCGTACGTCAACGGGATCGTGCTGCCGGTCATGGGTGGGCCGTATGGGTAAGGCAGGCCGCTTGCGCGGGTGAGTAGGGGTGCTTGCGCGGGTGAGGAGGGGTGCTTGCGCGGCATTGCCGCGCGCCCCGACGAACGACCGGCCACGGAGGGCCGGGCAGGGGTTCCGAAGCCTGATGCGTGGCGCCATGAATGGCGGCGGTGCGGTCGACGGAGTGGCGCCTTTGTCTTTGCTGTTGCTTCTGCCGTCGCTCCAGGAGTCGCCTCTGCCGTCGCTCGTGCTGTTGCTCGTCATTCCCGCGAAGGCGGGAATCCATGGGCGTTCCACGCTTTCGCGTTGCATTTGGAGTGTGAGGAGAACAGCGGCACGCGCAGGTCGCAAACGCTGACCGCCAAGCGTGAAAAGTCCATGGATTCCCGCCTTCGCGGGAATGACGGGGGCATGGTTTACCCGTGAGGTAGTGCCCAAGCACTCCGGGCCTGGGTCCCGGCTTTCGCCGGGATGACGGTGTTCTGAGGTGACGGCGGTCGTGAAGTGACGGCGGTGATGAAGTAACGACGGGTGATCTGGAGCGACGACGGTGGTGAAGTGACGACGGGTGATCTGGAGTGATTGCGGTGATCTGTCGTGATGGAGGCCATCAACCCACCACAGCCATCCTCACGTCGCTGCACTTAAAGCACCGCCCAACGGCAACTTCAATCCAGCACGCCGCTACTCCGCCTCCTCCACCTTCCGCTCCCGCAGCTTCGTCATCGCCGCTTCCTCGCGGGCGCCCATGATCATCTCGGCGAGCCATTTGACGAGGATCGTCTGGTACGCCTTCTGCGCGGGCTTCTGCGAGAACGCGTGATCGGCACCCTCGATCACGCGGCGCGTCAGCGAGCGCGTGTTGTGGAGCGCATTGGCGTAGTTGTCGATCACCGGATGCGGCACGACGGTGTCGTGTTCGGCCGCGACGAGCAGCGCGTGGCCGCGATACTCCGCGCACGCACGCAGCACGGCGTTGTCCTGCCAGTCCATGCGGCGCTGTCGATATGCCACCAGGTCGGTGTCGATATGCAGCTGCAGCTTCGGCCGTTCCCAGCCCTCGTCGCGATAGATCGCAGGCGAGCGCAGCGCGAGCCAGCGCACCGGTCGCTGGGCCGTCATCAACGCCGCAAGGTAGCCGCCGTAGCTGATGCCGACCACCGCGATCGCATCCGGATCGACATTGGGCCGCGCCGCGAGCCAGTCGTACGCGGCGAGCAGGTCGGCGAGGTTCTGCGGGCGGTTGACCTTCTCCCAGTGCCGCGCGGTGCGCTCGTGCCCGCGCAGGTCGAAGGTGAGGCAGACGCAGCCGATGCCCGCCGCTTCGCGCGCGCGCACCAGGTCGTGTTCCTGGCTCCCGCCCCAGCCGTGCACGAACAGCACGGCGGGCAGCTGCGACGGCGGCGAGAGCACCGTTCCGCTGATGCGCTCCTGTTCGACCGCCAGTTCGATGGTTTCGAGGCTAACGTCCATGCGCATCGTCCTGCGCGTCGAGCATGGCGTACTTCGTCATCGGGCCGACGTGCGGATCCTCGCCACGGAAGGACACCTGCGCGCCCGGCGGTGGATCGACCAGCGCGTGGAACTCGTGCGTCGACACATTCACGCGCGACAGCAGCGGATCGCGGTGCATTGCTTCCAGCGCGAGGATCTCCGCCGGCGTCGCACCGCCCACGCGCCAGGACTGTTCGAGCACGCCGGTGCGCGGCATGCCGGACGGATCCACGCCCAGCGCGACGTCGTAGTTGCGGCGCGATGCGAAGAATGCCGGATACGCGCGCGACACTTCGGCGTCGTAGCGGATCGCGCAACGCAGGACGCGACGCTCGGCTTCATCGTCCAGCGTAGCGAGCAGGTCGTTGAGGTCGCCCCGGATGCACGCGAGCGAGGAGCCGCCGTACACCGACAAGCCTGACCGGTTGCGCGTGAGCGTCTGCATGCCGAAGTAGGCGATGCGGTGCGGCCCGAGCGCGACGGTGCCGACGCTGTAGGTCTTGACCGGCTTGAGGTTGAGTTCGACCACGGCGCCCACGCGCGCGAGCGATTGCGGGTCCAGGTGCGCGAGCGCGGCGTCGAGCGACTTGCGCTCGGTCGCGACCGACTGCCCGAGCCCGCCGATGCCGTCCGCGCGCTTGATACGCGCCGGCAGGCCTTGTTCGAAGAGCGAGCGCGCAGCGCGGCCGACGTCTTCGAGGGAGAAGGCCGCAAAGCCCGGCAGCGTCACGTCGTCGAGCGCGCGGCCGAGCTCGTCGGACCAGCCTTCCGGCTTTGCTCGCGCGCCGTCGACCAGCGGATGCGTGATCGTCTTCGTCGCCACGAACGCGTGCGGCACGACGCCCCCGAGCAACTGCTTCGGCCCGGCGATGCCCAGCTCGTGCGCATCGGTGGCGAGCAGCGTGACGTCGGGCAAGAAGAACGGCGGGGCGTCGTACCGCACGCTGGCGTCGTGCACGCCTCCGTATTCGAAATCGAGCAGCGTCGCGACGCGTTCGCCTATCCAGCGGCCGGTCGCCGCCTCGTGTTCGCTGCGACGCTCGCGTCGCAGCAGTTCGACCACGCAGCCGGCACCGTCTGCGCAGGCAGCGCGGCCGGGGTCGGGTGCGGTCTGGGTCCAGACTCCGCCGGCCGCCATCGTGCGGTCAGTCCGGTGCCTTGGCCGGCACGAAGGGCGATACCGGATCGCTCGCCGGGAAGGTTTCCTCCAGCGCCTGGTCCTGGTTCTCACTCTCGTGCTGCTTGCGCTTCTCGCGCTCGCGCGGGTCCTCGGGCTTGTCCTGCGAGGTCTTCTTGTCGTCGTGCAGCGGCGGGTCTTTACGATCCTGCGACATGGCGCGGCTCCGGTGTTGCGTATCGATGTTGCATCGACGATACGACCGCGCCCGGGTAACGCCGCGTGATGGCGCGGGTGTCCGTGAATGCGCCACCGGCCGCTGCTGTTCACGTGGATTTTCGCCGGCGCGGCGGATGGTTTCGTCGCGGCGATCGGCCGCGCCACGACGCCCCGTATGGACTGGCACAGCAAGTTCGCCAAGAGTGCGGCCCGCTGGACCGGCAACGCCTCGTGCTTCGGCCTGGCGGTGCTGGTGGTGGTCGTGTGGCTGGTCAGCGGGCCGATGTTCGGGTTCAGCGACACGTGGCAGCTGGTCATCAACACCGGCACGACGATCATCACCTTCCTGATGGTGTTCCTGATCCAGAACACGCAGAACCGCGACACCGAGGCGATGCAGATCAAGCTCGACGAGCTGATTCGCGCCACGCGGATGGCCGAGAACACGCTGCTGGACCTGGAGGAGCTAGACCAGGCCCAACTGGATCGCCTGCGAAAGCGCTACGAGGAACTCGCGCGCCTCGCGCGCGAACACAGCGATTCGCGGCGGCGCGACTCGCCGGCGCACGAACATGCGCGCAAGGCGGATGCGGCGCGATCGGGCGAACGCGATGGCGGCTACGACAATCGCGGCGAACATCGCGAGCCGGCGCCGCGCGGAGAGTGACGCGCCCTCAACGCCAGGCGCTGCCGACCTGCACGTAGAGCGTCTCGTCTTCCGGGCCCCACGCGTAATCGACGCCGGTGTAGAGGCCCAGCACGCTGGCGATCTTGTAGCGCACGCCCGCGCCCTTCGCGACCTGGCTCGGCGCCTCGCCGAAATCGTTGTGGCGGCCCCACGTGCGGCCGGCGCCGAGAAATCCGATCAGCGCCCAGCGCGGCGTGGTGTTCCAGCGAAGTTCGGTTTCCAGCGTCGCCGCGCGGGTATCCGCGTAGCGTGCCGAACCGACGCCACGCAGGTCGATGAACGGCAGGCGGTAGAACGGGATGTCGCCGTTCGCCCAGCGCATGTCGATGCGACCGCCGAGCACGAAACGTTCCCCGCCCATCGGCAGGTAGGCGAAGGCGTGCGAGCGGTAGCTCTGGAACGTCGTGTCGCTGCCGAAGGCGTCGTCGTAGAAGTTGCCTTCGATCTGGCCCAGCCACCCGCTATTGGGCGTGAACGAGTTGTCGCGCGTGTCGTACTGCAGCGACAGGCCCAGCCCCGACGTGGTCTGCGCGCGCTCCTTGGGCGTGAAGCGCTGCGCGTCGCCGGCAACGTCGAAGCTCAGATCCAGGTCCATGTACGTCCACGACAGGCCGAGGTACAGGTTCTCCTCGCCGAGTCGCCGCGCGATCTTCTGGAACGACACCACGCCGTCGGCGTTGTAGCCGATCGCCAGCGGCTCGGTGAAGCGGCCCGGCGTGTAGAAGTCGAGGTTTACCGACGCTTTCGCGACGCCGCCGGTGTAGCGCCAGCGATCGTCCTTGAAGTGCAGCATCGCGCCGCCGCCGTAGGCATGCGTGCCGTTTTCGGTCTTCATCGCCATGCCGCCAAAGAGGTTGGGCGGCACGAGCTGCTGGCGGCCGTCGGACGTCGTGCGCGTGGTCGTCGCACCCGCGGGGCGATGGAAGAACAGCGCGGCCAGCCCGCCGCCATAACCGACGGCCGGATCGCTGACGATGATCGGCACCGGCAGGAAACCGCCCTTGCGCTCCAGCAGCCAGCGCGACATGTCGAACTTGCCGTCCTTCGGGTCGTGGAGCAGGGCGCGCAGCCCGGGCTTTTCAGCGGCCGCGTCGTCGGAAGCCGGCGCCGCGGTCCCGGATCCCGACTGCGCGAAGGCCGTGGTGCACGCGAGCACGCCCGCGAGCGTCAGCGCGCAGCGCAGTGTCGCGCGGCGCATCAGTGTTCCGGCACCAGGAAGGTGACGACCAGGCGCACGCCCCAGTCCGGCCCGCCGCGGGGCGCGTCGGCGTAACCGCGAATGCCTCCAGCGAAGCTCAGCGTCTGCCCGCCGATGCGCGTGACCTTCGAGTACAGCACGTTGATCGGCACCGTCCACTGCTGGTTTTCCCAGTCGTAGGTGGACTCGGAATTGAACGTGAGCGTGCGGCCGCCCGGGAACTGGCGCGCGAAGAACGGCTGCAGGAACGTGTTGCTGAGGTCGGGATCGTTCGCCGAACCGCCGAACGACCAGATGTGGTTGGCGAGCGCACCCATCGTCCAGTGCTTGCCCTGGTGCAGCACGAGTACGCTCGGCCCCGCGCCCCATTCGTCCACGCCGAGCAGGTCGTCGCTGGCGGTGGGCAGCAGGAACACCGGGCCGATGCCCCACGTCAGGCCGCCTGCGGTGGGCTGCTTGGGCGAGAAGAAGAAGGTCGGCGTGATGTTGCCCAGGCCGAACTGGCTGCCGGACTTGCCGGCGGTGTCCTCCTGGTAGATCACCGGCGCGATCACGCGCGTGATCAGGTTCCAGTCCTGCGAGATCGATGCGGGAATCACCGGCTGGATGTTCAGCGTCTGCTTCGTGCCGTCCTCGCTGCCGTAGCCGAAATCGGCGTTGTACTGGAACGGCACGCTGATCATCGACGCAACGGGGTTCGACAGCTTCTTCGCCAGTTCGTCGGCGCTTTCCTGCGCATGCGCGACAGGCACCGTGGCGGCGGCAAGAACGATTGCGAAAAGGACGCGCGTGCACATGCTCGAACCTCCGTGTTCGTGATCAGAAGGCGATCGTCGCCGTCACCATCAGCGGATCGCCCTTGATGCGCCGCTTCACGTCGAACTCGGTGAGCCAGCGGGCGGCGAATTCGACCTGGCCGCCGTCCCACTTGTTCGTGTAGTTGACCGTCGGGCCCAGCGCGAATGCGCGACCCTTGAAACCGTTGAGCCGGTCGGCCGTGGGGCCCTCGTCGTCCTCGATCTGCTGGATCCAGCCGCCGATGCCACCTACGCCCCAGCCATTGGCGAAACGCTTGACCAGTTGCGCATCGAGGCGGAACACCGCGCCGTTCTGGTAATCGGTGGCGTCGTTCTTCGTGTAGATGTCGACGGCGCCGACGGTGGTGAATTCCAGCGTGCCCTTCTGCATCAGCTGCGTGTAGCCGATGGTCGGCGAATATGTCCAGTTGTTGAGGCTGAGGTTTGCCAGGCGGTCGGGGTCGTAGTCGCCCCAGTCCGTGTAGACGTACAGCGCCAGCGTCATGTGCCTGGTCTGGTCGAAGTGGTAGCCGGCGATGATCGGCGCGAAGAACGGGTCGAAGATGTCCCAGTCGGCCTTGTCGTTCACCCGCCCGGTGCGCGAGCCGATCGACACGTTGGCGGTGACGTCGACTTCCGCGAATGGCAGCGTCGCCATCGATGCGAAGTTCCATCGACCTTCGCCCGTGTCCCAGACGTACAGGCCGGTGACACTGAGCATGTCGAAGGTCGCGTCCATGCCGAGCGTCAGCTGGTTGTTCAGCGGGACTTCGCGCGAAGCGCTGATCTCGCCGCTGTAGTGCACGTAGCCGATGGCGGCATTGAAGCCGGGCGTCGGCGGCACGACGCCGGCGAAGGACTGCACGTTCGTGCCGGTGATGGTGCGGCCGAGTGCGCCTTCGGTCGCGAACGCGGGCTCGGCCAGCGCGGCGCAACCCAGCGCGATGCCGGCGGCGAGCAGGTGACGGGTGTTCATCGTTCTCTCTCCAAGCCAATTCAGACGCCGTCTCATCCGGCGTCGAGGAAACAGACGCGGCGCGGTGCATGGCCGCCCCCGCGCCTCTATCGATCAGCGACGACGGAAACCGCCGCCGCCGCGGAAGCCACCACCGCCCAGTCCCGGACGGAAGCCGCCGACCGGCCGCTGCATGCCGCCCGCAGGCCGCTGCATGCCACCGCCGCGCTCGAAGCCGCCGCCGGTGCGTTCCATCGCGCCGCCCTGGCGCTCGAACGCAGCGGGATTGAGCGAGCCGCCATCGCCGCGGATGCGCGCATCGCCGCGTTCGCGCGCGAAGCGGTCGCCGTCGAGCGAAGCCGGATCCACGTTCTGCCGCGTCTGGCCGGACAGGTTCTGCGAGCGGTCGGGACGATCGACCTGCGTCCAGCCGTTCTCGTCGTGCTTGTAGACGTTGCCGTCGCGACCGGCGTAGACGTCGTCGTTCACCTGCACCACGCCGCCGCGGTTCAACGTCCCGGTGTCGGCGTTGTAGTGGAAGCCGCCCGCGCCACGTGCATCGCTGCCGTTCGGGCCCTGCGTGTTGAACGCGCCGGCCGCGCCCGCACCGCTCGGGCCGATGGCCGCGCCGCCCGCGGCCTGCGTCACGCGACCGGTGTTGGTGTTCACGACGGTGCGTTCGCCCGCGCGCGCGGCCTGGCCGGTGTACGGATTCACTGCCGCGACGCCGCCGCCGGCCACGACGCGACCGGTCTCCGGGTTGTAGCGGATGCCCTGCGCGCCCGCGCTGGTCGTGCCGGTGTAGACGTTGGTGTTGACGCCCGCACGGCCGATGCCGCGCCCGCCGGTGGCTTCGTTGTAGTAGCCGCCGCGTGCGCCGCGACCGACGTTGCCGGTCCACGGATCCGCCCACGCCGCGGCCGTGCCGCGCACCGCGGCGTTGCCCCAGTGGCCGTAGACGTTCCATGCCGCCGCGCCGCCACCCCACCAGCCGTATGGATACGCGGGGCCGTACCACGGGCCCCACCATGGGCTGTACGGCCCGTACCAGCCGTCGTACCACCCCCAGCCCCAGCCGAAACTCCAGCCGACCCACGGGTTCCAGCCGAAATACGCGCCCATGCCGTACGTCGCCGGGCAGCCGTACCAGTACGCGCCGACCCACGGCGTGCACGCGTAACCCGTGCCGTACACGACGACGTTGTCGGTCACGACCGTGCCGTAGTAACCCGGCGTGTAACCGACGTACACGTCGTCGCCGTCGTTGCCGTACACGCGCACGTAGGTGACGTAATGCAGCGGCGAACTGGTCGGGATGCCATAGATCGCGGGAGGAACGCTGGTGGCGACGGTCCACGGTCCCGTCGGCGAGGACGCGGCGAACCAGATGCCCTTGTCGACGGCGTAGTAGCTGTCGTTCGCCACGCGGATCACCGGCACGGCCGTGTTGCGCGCGTACTGCAGCGAGGTTCCTTCGACGTTCGCGAACTGCGGCGCGCCGTCGTAGGCGACGGTGAGCTTCGCCTGCGCCTTCTTCACCGTCGCGGTCTGCGGGATGTCGTTGGCGATCAGCGCTTCCTTCGACTCCGGCGTTCCGGGAATCGACGCGAGCACGCCGCTTTTCGGGCTTTCCGGCGGGATCTTCGCGAAGTCCGCCGGCAGCTGGTTCGGCGCCACGTAGCGCCACGGCCCCTTGCTGCCCGGCGCCGTGAACCAGCGACCCGACACGAGCACGTACCACGCATTGTCCGCGCCGGCATCGACGAACACGTCCGCACCGGTGTTGGTGACGTAGCTGAGTCGGGTGCCCTCGATGGCGGCGAACTGCGGATCGCCCTGCACCGTGATCAGTTCGGCCGGATGCGTGCGCACGTACAGCGCGGGCATGCCGCCGTTCGCGAATGCGTCGGCGAGCGCCTGCGGCGGCTTGTCGAGGGTGTCGACCTGCTTCGACGACACGGCCTGCTGCATCGCCTGCGTCAGCTTCGCGTCGACCGTGGGCGCAAGCGTCCACGGACCGTCGAGCGACGCCGCCTTCGCCCAATGGCCCGCCAGATGCGTGTAGTACTGGCCGTTCTGTTCAAGCAGCAGCGAACGGCTGTTGATCACGCGCTGCACGCCGGCCACGCCGCTAGGCTTCAACGCGGGGTTTCCGTCGACCAGCACCAGCACCGCCGGCTGCGTGCTGAAGAGGATGTCGGGCGGATCGTTGCGGACGGGAAGCGAAGCCGGCGTCTTCGCGTCGACGGCGGCGATCGCCAGCGCGGATTCGAGCTGGTCGAGCGAGACGGTGAGGGTGGATTTCTGCTTCAGCTGCGCGCGCACCAGTTCCAGGTACTGCGCCTGCTTCGCGGTGGCGGTGGGGAAGCTCGCGTTCGTCAGCTGGATGTCGCTCAGCACCACCGCGCGCGCATCCTTGTCGATCTGCGTGCGTGCCTGGAACGTCACCACGCCGTAATCGGCGGTCTGTTCCGGCTTGCCGTCCGCGCCGCTGTGCGTGCCGGTGTCCACCGACATCGCGAAACGGCCCTTGAGCTGGTTGTCGTTCCAGCTGTCGTACTGCGGCTGGTGGACGCTGAAGGTGGTGCCGTTCTGCGTGAACTGCCGCGGGAAGGGGCGCGCGTCGATGTTCGCTGCGGCATCCGATGTGGACGACTGCGCAACCAGCAAGACCTGCGCTGTCGAAGGAACCGCGACAAACAACGCCATCGCCGCACTCAACACCAACGACTGGATACGCATATGCACTCCGTTTGCAAGGTCGTTCCCAGCGACGCATGAACGACGTGGTGGGTGGCGGATGGTGACAGGAAACGCGAGCGGGCTAGTCCCAGAAAATTTCAGCGATGAATCGTCAATCCGGTGGATTCACGACGATGTATTGCACCGCGGTTCCTGCGTACTGCGGCTGATACCAGGTGCTGCCGCACTGCTGGTACGCGATGCCGTTGACGACGGTGGTAACGCAGCTCGGCGGCACGGAATTCACGATCGAACCGACCGCCGCCGCCGTCACGGCGACGGCCGTGGTGACCGCGGCCGCGGTCGCGACCGGATGGTCGTCGTACCAGCCGTGATGCCAGCCGTTGTCCACGTCGATGTCGATGTCGTTGTGGACGTCGATGTTCGTGTTGCGACTGACGTTCGTGCTGCGATTGACCTGGGTGTTGCGGTTGACGTTCGTGTTCGCGCTGCGGCTGGGTGCGACCGCATGCCCACCGGCGCCAGCGTGATTGACGCTCGTGCGCGCACCGCCGCGGGCGCGTGGACCCGCATGTGCGTCGGACGTGACCGCGAGCAACGCGACCGCACCGGCCAGCAGCCCGATGCCCGCGCCGATGGCGATCGTGTTGCGCCACGGGTTCGCGTGCGGTGGGCGTGCCGCTTCGACGCACGATGTTTCGTCGCAGCGTGTTTCATTGCGACACCTCCTGCGCGGCGACCAGCTCGATGCGATGCGCATCCTTCGGCGCCGTGAACGCGAAATCGCCGTCGCGAATCGTCGCGTTCGTGTTCCATCGCAGCGTGCTGGCGTACTGCGGCTGCGCCGCATCGTCGGTCGTGGTGATCACCATGCGGCGCGGCAGCGGCTTGTCGCCGGCTTCGATCCAGATCTGCCAATCCACGCCGTCCTGCCGGAAGGCGTACTGGTCGGTGACGCTGCCGTCGATGCGCGCCGGGCCGACATACGCCGCCGAACGCAGCGCCGAGACAGGCGCCCGCGCCGTGCCCCACAGGAACAGATCCGCGAGCGGGAGTTCGATGCCGTACTTGTCCTCGGCCAGCGCGAGCAGCCCCGCGATCGTCGGCGGCGCCGGCGTCTGCGCGTACAGTTTGTTGCGCGGGCCGTAGACCGTCAGCGTCTTGCCGTCGTAATAGAGTTCGCGCTCCTTGCGGTCGCTCTTCATGCCGATGTACAGGCCATTCGGCGAACGCACCTTGTAGTTGAGCGTCCCGGGGAACTCCAGCTTCTGCCCGTCTTCCATCACCAGGTCGATGGTGGTGTCGGCATGCAGGCCGAACTGCTTCAGCGACCGGAGGTAAGCGGACATCTTTTCCAGCGCGGCGATCGCCTCGGGCTGCACCTGCGGCGCGGCCATGATGGCGGAGGAGGGCACATCGCCTGTCTGCGCACGCGCGAGCGCCGGGGCGCACGCGATGGCCACGATGACGACGAACAACGAAGAACGACGCATTGCGCACCTCCTCGATGTGGCGGCGACCCCGGCGGGCGCCGCGTGGCCGTGCTGCGGCCATGGCGACACGTCACCGTCCGCGAGAGGCTAGCGACGCGCCTGTCTTTATGTGCATGCGGAGGATGGTGTCGCGCGCGAAGCTGCAGCCGCGCATCGTGCGCGCTGCTTCGCCGCCGCGGCCAGGCACGGTTTGCCTGCTCGACATCGTCCCTCCCTTCCGGCATCCGTTGCGGTTGGTGCGTGACGCATGCGGTGCTTGTGCGCGATGCAACAGACGCGACGTCACCGCCGGCACATTTCCGGCAATGCGGCGTGAAACCGTTGTGACGGGGGCGCGAACGCGTGTCCGTTCAGGCTGAACGACGACGCGTCCGTCGACGAGCCGTCATTCCCGATGCGTGATTACGCCGCGTCGGGCGCGAGCGTCGTGCCGGTGATGCCGCGCAGGTGCTGTTCGAGTTCGCCGATGCGTTCGGCCAGGCGCCGCGTCTGTTCGTCGTCCAGATGCTGCATGTCGCCGAGGATCGCGGCCAGCCGCGACAGGCGTTCGCTTTCGTCGCGCACATGCTGCCGCTGGCGCAGCGCGAACTGTTCCTCGGCATTCACGGTGCTGCGGCGATGCAGGTCGATGAGCACGTCGTAAAGCCGTTCGGCGATGCGGCGGTCGCCGTCGCTCCACGGCACGCTCTGTCCACGCACCGTCTCGCGCCACGCGGCGAAACTGCGTCGTGGCGCGATTCGCAGGCCGTCGTCGGTGGGCACTGTCGCCTTGTGGGGCTGGCCGGCCCACGTGACTTCCTCGACCTGTTCCTTGCGGAAGCAGTACACGCCGTCGCCATCGCGGCCGAACGCCATGGCCAGCACGCCGGCGAGACCGTCTGCCGGGCGTTCCTGGCTGCGCCAGTCCTCGCGAAGGTGCGTGGAGGCGACCGCACCCGCGCGCGCGGCGCCCCACGCGCACAGCTCGGAGAACGACTCGCCGCCCGGGACCGTGCCGATGCTCAGCTGCCGGTTGCCCAGCAGCATCATCACGCCGTCGGCATCGAGCAGCTTCGCGATCACGCGCAGGTACGTCGGCAACACGTCGGCGAGCGCGCGCCCCTTCTGCGTCGCTTCGCGCAGCACATCGCCGAGCTGCTGGCTCTGGTCGTACAGCGCCATCGCGGTGGCCTGCTCGTGGCCTGCCACGCGCATCGACACGTACATGCCGAACAGGTCGGCGGTGGCGCGGATGCCGGGCGGAACGAGCCGGGCAACGCGGTGGTGGCACGCGATCAGGCCCCACAGGCGACCGCCGCTGACGATGGAGATCGACATCGACGCGCCCACGCCCATGTTGCGCAGGTATTCCAGATGCACGGGCGACACGCTGCGCAGCGCGTGATGCGACAGATCCAGCGATGCACCGCCGGCATGGCGCGGCGGTTCGATCGGCACCGGCGTGTAGCCCGAATCGGGAATCACGCGAAGCCGGTTCATGAGGTACAGGTGCCGCGCCTGCACCGGGATGTCCGAGGCCGGATAGCGAAGGCCGAAGTACGGCTCCATGTCGTCGGCGTGATCTTCGGCGATCACTTCGCCGGCCTCGTCCGGGCGGAAGCGATACACCATCACCCGGTCGTATCCGGTCAGCTCGCGCACCAGTGCCGCGACCTGCTGGAAGAACGCCGGGCCCGGATCCTGCCCGGCGATGCGGCCGATCATGGCATTGGCCGTCAGCGGGCCGACGTTGTCGGTGCCCGGCTGCTGCGGTTCGATCTCGATGTGCACCAACCCCTGGTGCAGGTGCGTGCTGATATCGCACAGCGCGCCGTGCCCGCCGATGTTCGTCGTCGCCACGCGCTGCGCGGCCAGTCCGGGCTCGATGAAACGCAGCGCGTCGGCGATCGCTTCCAGGATGCTTTCGTCGACGTGCTCGCGCAGCGACGTGCCCAGCAGCTGCGCCGGCGTCTGGTCGAACAGGTCGGCGACGTTGGCCGAGGCATGGCGCACCGTCCAGTCGGGCCAGCTGCAGCTCACCAGATAGCCGTGCGGCTGGATCGCGCCGGACAGGTGGATCGGTTCGCGCGCGCAGATTTCCGCGTCCGTGGCGTTGGCGATGTTCATTCGGTTCCTTCCTTTTCGACGCGCAATGCGTCGCGCAATGCGGCTTCGACGGCGGCGAAGGCGCGATGGCTGGCGGCGACGAGGCGATCGAGCTGGCCTGCGTCGGGCGTGGCGTCTTCCAGTTGCCGGAGCAGGTCCGGCCAGCCGCTGGAGGCGGCATGCTCGTTCAGGTAGCGCGCACCGGCGCTTCCATCGAAACCCAGCGCGCTGGCCTGGCGCAGCAGCAGGCGCGCGCCGAGCGAGGAGCCTTCGAACACGTACGCCCAGCCGAGCCGCTCGTAGCGGTCTTCCGGCTCCGCATCCGCGGGCGTCGCTTCGCCGACGATTCCCAGCGTTTGCAGATCGTCGGAAAGCAGCGGCAGGTAGCGATCGCGCGCGCCGTCGGGCAGTGCGCTGGTCGCGACGAAGCGATGCATCGCGCGCAGGTAGGCGGCGTAGTCGCGGTGCTTCGTAACACCATCGGGAAGCAACGCATCGACGCGTCCATGCGCGGACGCGGTGGCATGGCGCAGATGCGAGCGGACGGGGCCCAGCGACATCGGGCGCTCCCGCGCGATCGAGGAGCTCCAGACTACCCGATCCGTGCTTGCCGCGTTGGTCCGTTCAGGCTCAGCCCTGCGCCGTGGCGCTCTCGCGCTGGTTGCGCGATGCAGTGAACGCCGACGGATGTTCCCCGATGCGGAAACCCATGCCGGGGATCGTCTGCAGCAGCGGCGTGTCGTGCCCGCGATCGATCGCCTTGCGCAGGATGTAGAGGTGGCTGCGCAGCGAATCCGAATCCGGCGGCTCGTCGCGCCATACCTCGCGCTGGATTTCCTCGCGACTGACCACGCGCGGCGCTTCGCGCATCAGCAGGTGCAGGATCTGGAAGCCGATCGGCGTGAGGTGGATCGTCGTGCCGCCACGCTCCGCGCTCATCGCATGCGGATCGAGCACGAGATCCCCGACGCGGATCGGCTCACCGGCGGTCTTGCGCGAGCGGCGCATCAGGCCACGCAGGCGCGCTTCGAGTTCCTCGATCGAGAACGGCTTGGTGAGGTAATCGTCGGCGCCCGCTTCCAGGCCTTCCACGCGATCTTCCACGGTGTCGCGCGCGGTGAGCATGAGGATGGGCGTGGAGCGGCGCTGCTCCTGGCGGATGCGGCGACACACTTCCACGCCGTCGATGCGGGGCAGGTTGCGATCGAGCAGGATCGCGTCGTACGGGTTGTTCGCCGAGAGCCGCAGTGCTTCGGCACCATCGCGGGCGTAATCCACTTCGTAGCCACCCGCCTCGAAATAACCGCCGAGCATTTCCGCGATGGAAAGGTGGTCCTCGACGATCAGGATGAGTCGACCGTTCTGGTTCATGTGCGTACCGATGCAAGAAAACCTCTGGATTTCAAGACTCGGTGAAGAACCGTGACGCGCACGTGAGAGCGTTCCCGCAACACGCTTAACGCAACGATGAAAAGACTTAACGTCGTCTGCGCGTTCACGATTCCGTCGCCGCATCGCCCCGATGATCGAGCTCATCGCAAACCGAAACGGAGACTGCAATGGCGAACATCGAACATGAACTGCACGTGGTGAACAGCCTCATCGAGACCACCATCGACAGTGTGGACGGCTACCGCGAGGCGGCGAGCGACGCGCAGAACCCGACGCTGCGCACGCTGTTCGAGCGCCGCGCGAGCGAGCGCCAGGCAGCGGTCGCGGCCTTGCAGGCCTACGTCGTATCGCAGGGCGGCAAGCCTGAGGACGACGGCACCGTGCTCGCCGGCGCGCATCGCGTGTTCGTGGACCTGCGCGCCGCGCTGACGAAGGGCGACGAGGCGGTGGTCAAGGAAGTCGAGCGCGGCGAGGACCACATCAAGCACAAGTACGAGGAAGCGCTGAAGGACCTCGAGCTCTCGCCGGCCGCGCGCGACGCGATCGACAAGGCCTACGCCTCGGTCAAGCAGGGACACGACGAAATGAGCCGCCTGAAGCACGGCTTCGAGGCGTTGGGCTGATCGAGCGCGTCACCATCAACCGCGCCGGCCACTGGACGGGACGCGCCGCATGAATCCCGATGTGATCGGCTGGCTCGCGTCGATCGTTCTTCTTGCGACGCTCATCCGCCAGGTCGTGACCATGGCGCGCGACCCGGAGGCGAAAGGCGTCTCGCGCTGGCTGTTCATCGGCCAGTGCGTGGCGTCGGTAGGCTTCGTCGCCTACAGCGCGATGGTGGGAAACAAGGTGTTCGTCGCCACCAACGTGGCGATCCTCATCACCGCCATCGTCGGTCAATGCATCGTGGCGCGGCGCAAGTCGCGCCACGCGCGCGCCTGACGGCCGCGCCATGGACCTGAAAAGCGGCTACCCGTTCTGGGCGGTCAAGAACGGGCTGATGCAGTCGTATGGACCGCTGCGCACGGATCTTCGTTGCGACGTGGCGGTCATCGGCGCCGGGATCACCGGCGCCATCATCGCCGATGCGCTCGCCGACGCCGGGCACGAGGTCGCGGTGTTCGACCAGCGCGACGTCGGCTGGGGCAGCAGTGCGGCGAGCACGGCGCTGCTGCAGTACGAGATCGACACCCATCTGACGGACCTCGCACGCGAGTACGGCGAGGAACCGGCTTCGATGGCGTATCGCGCATGCGAGGAAGCGATCGAGATGATCGGCGACCTGGCGCGTGGTGTCCGTGACGTGGATTTCGCCCGTACCAACAGCCTGTACTTCGCGAGCAGTCGCTGGCACGTGCCGCGCCTGCGTTCGGAATTCGAGGCCAGGCGTCGCGCAGGCCTGGACACGCACTGGCTCGATCGCGGTGATGTCGCGCGTGAGTACGAATTCGACGCGCCGGCGGCGCTGCTCACGACGCAGGCCGCGCGCGTGGACCCGTATCGGCTCGCGCACCGGCTGTTGGAACGCCTGCACAAACGCGGCGGTGGCGTATATACGCGCACACGGTTGAAGCCGGTGCGGACCACCTCACGGCAGGTCGTGCTCGAAAGCGATGCTGGCGCCCGAGTGATCGCGCGGGACGTGGTCGTGGCAGCGGGCTACGAGTCGCAGCGCTGGATCGACCAGAGCCTGGCCCGCAATCGCAGCAGCTACGCATGCATCACCGAGCCGGTGGAGCTGGGCGCGCTCGCGGACACCATGCTGTGGGAAACCGCGCGTCCATACCTCTACATGCGCGCTACGGGCGATTCTCGTCTGCTGGTCGGTGGTGAGGACGATGCGGTGGACATCCCCCGGCGTCGCGACCTGCGCGTGGACAAGAAGGCGGGACAGCTGATGAAGCGCGTGCAGGACCTGTTTCCGCGATTGACCACCGTCCCGTCGTTCGCCTGGGCGGGGACGTTCGCGGAAACGAAGGACGGGCTGCCCTTCTTCGGTCCCCATCCGCAATGGGGCCCGCGCGTACTGTTCGCGATGGCCTACGGCGGCAACGGCATCGTCTACAGCATGCTGGGGGCCGGGCTGATGCGCGCGTGGCTCGAGCGGCGCCGACATCCGCTGCAGGCGCTGTTCGGGTTCGAGCGATTGCGCTGAGGAGGCGGGTCGAGCGGGTCCGCTCTGCCGGCGTTCGTGAACGGGGAGCAGATGGCGCCTCGTGGTGGGCGAACGGTCTCGGTCGCCTTCGAGCGGGCAACAAAAAACCCGCATCGCTGCGGGTTTTCGTGTGCTCTCGCGGATGGTGGCTATGGGTGGACTCGAACCACCGACCCCAGCATTATGAGTGCTGTGCTCTAACCGGCTGAGCTACATAGCCCTACCTTACGGATCAATAGGTTAGCCAAACCGCCACTAAGCGTCCCGTCTCGGTAAGTGGCCGGTAAGCCGGAGCCGCCGCTCAAGCTGGTCTCAATCACCGAGACGGCTCCATTCGATTCTTTGCGCCCCGGTCTTTTGCGACCCAAGGGCCGCCCTACCGCGACTAAAAGCGTATGCTGCGAAGTGATGTAAAGTGATGCAACTAATTATGGGGGCGGGTATGTCTGCGAAACGAGGCCGGAAGCCGACCGGAAGGCCCCGCGCCATGCGCGCGACGGCAAGTCTCCCCCCGGACATCTACCAGACCCTTCAAGACATCGCGAAGCAGAAGAAGGTGTCGGTGGCCTGGGTCATCCGCGATGCGGCAGAGAAATACGTTGCCGACCAATGGCCGCTGCTCGGTAAAAATCACCCATGAATTTTATTGCTAACGAAACGGCGCAGAAGCTCCGAGGTGGCTACTACACCCCGGAAGACCTCGCCACCTTCCTGTGTCAGTGGGTGCTTGAGATCGATCCTAAGCGTGTCCTAGAGCCTAGCTGTGGTGATGGGGTGTTCTTTAGCGCGCTTCGTGGCGCGGGCGCTCCATCGACGCTGGAAGTGACGGCTATGGAGCTAAACGATCAGGAGGCTGCCAAATCAAGGAGGCGCGCGAAAGAAGTCGGCTTGCCAGCGGCCAAAGTTCACGTGACAGATTTCCTGTCCTGGGCGCTGGAAATGTCTGGCCGGGAAGAAGCTACCTTCGACGCGGTGATTGGCAACCCTCCGTTCGTTCGTTACCAGTATTTGCCCGAACCATTCCAAGTGAAGGCCGAACAGGTCTTCCGCAGCCTGGGGCTTCCTTTCACTAAGCATACGAACGCTTGGGTTCCTTTCATCCTGGCCAGCATGAAGATGCTCCGCCCGGGCGGTCGCTTAGCGATGGTTGTTCCGGCGGAAATCATCCATGTGATGCATGCTCAGTCGTTGCGCTCGTATCTCGGCGCTGAGTGTCGGCGTCTAGTTGTCATTGACCCCGAAGAGTTGTGGTTTGCCGGAACCCTCCAAGGTGCGGTTCTGCTTCTAGCAGAAAAGCGGCGCGACGAAGCTGACAAAGCCCAAGGCCTTGGCATTTATGAGGTGAGGGACCGCGAATTTCTTCGGATGAAGCCTGCGAAGGTTTTTTCTGCGCCTCAGTCGATCAATGGAAAGACTGTTGCCGGTAAGTGGACGCGCGCCATCTTGGACAAGGAAACGCGGGACCTATTTGACGAGCTTGGTGACCACGAGGAAGTGCATCGTTTTAGCGATGTTGCCGATGTCAATGTTGGCATCGTTACAGGGGCCAACAAATTCTTCTTGGTGACCGATGAAGTTGTGGCTAAGCACGGCTTGGAGCGTTGGGCCTACCCGATGTTTGGCCGCAGCGAGCACTGCCCTGGGGTCATCTACGATACGAAGCAGCATGCCGCCAATGCCAAGGTCGGGAACCCCACAAACTTTTTGTGGTTTCAAGACAGCGAGCCGCTTCGGTATAAGAAGTCGAAGGCTTACATTGAGGCAGGGGAAGCGGAATCGCTACATACTCGCTACAAGTGCCGAATTCGGTCGCCGTGGTTCTCGGTGCCTTCGGTGTACTCGACGGAAATTGGAATGCTCAAGCGTTCCCATGATCTCCCGCGCCTTATCTTGAACAAGGCAGGGGCTTACACGACCGATACCGCATATCGAATTCGGGTGCTTAACGGGACCTCCGCCGAAAAGTTTGTTGCGTGCTTCTTCAACGGGTTAACTGCATTGAGTGCCGAATTGGAGGGGAGGTACTACGGAGGTGGGGTGCTGGAGTTGGTGCCGTCTGAAATCGAGAAGCTCGTAATCCCCCTGCCCGGCAAGATTAAGGCCGGAGCGAAGGAACTCGACAAACAAATCCGTACACAAACCGCTCGTGAGGCCCTCGAGGTCAACTCGCGGATCGTGTTAGGTGGGTTGGGGCTGTCGCATGCAAAGCAAGGATGCGTGCTCAACGGATGGAAGCGGCTACGCGATCGACGCCACCGCACCACCAGTGACGAGAAGGTCGAGGTAGAAGCGGTTTAGTCAATTTCGAGGACAAACCGCTTCGGGTCGGCTTTGTCTCGATAGAGTGAAAGTGTTCGGCTTATGAGATCAGCCTTGGCTATGTAATCGCGCATTGGCCCCCAGCTAAGGCGCGTCACCGCATTGTTTTGCTTGTAGGTCTTGCTGGTGGTGCCCATGGTGTGAGCCACGCGCAGATCGAATTCGCCGTAGCTGATTCCTTTCACCACGAGCTGGAACTTTGCATAAGCTTCTTCGACCGTTGCTGTCCTGCTGGGGCCCCAAGTCAACGTGGGGAAAATCTCCTCGCGGAAGTAATGCCGCTGGTCTACGTCGTCAGGTAGTAATCCCTTGTCGAGATTGACGGAGCCGGTTTGGTTCGTGTTCTTCCCGTCCGGGATGTTCAAGTCACGCCGCGTCAGCGGCTTGCTTTCCCAGACAAGCTCGTACTCAACTCCAGATGCGGGTGGCGGCGTGGGTGCGGCGACAGGGGCGACCGTTGCCGCGGCAGCCGCAGCAGGGGCAGGGGCCGCCGTTGCCGTGGTTGCGGCTGTCGTCGGGGCAGAGGCAGCGGCTGCTGCAACTTGGGATGCCGCCGGGGCGGTAGGGGCAATCGTTATGTTGGCAGCCGCCTTCTTCGCAGCAGACAGGGTGCTATAGAGCGGTGCAACTTTGAGGGCGATTCGGGGAACCGGGTCGTTCGCTGGCGAGGTAGCAGCACTCACGGGGCGTGGTGGCGAAGCCACGGTCTCGTCGATGAGGCGGCCGCTCGCTTGGAGGGCGTCCAGCACTGATTCTGCCGTGACCTCTATGAGATTCTGGGGGTAGTCGGTGGCCAGATCATCGAAACCCTGCTCGATGCTCTCCACCAGTGCTCTTTCATCGGGGTCGCCGAGGTCAAATTCAACAACGATGCCTGCTTCGATGTTGTTGTTGAGGCCGCCCGGCGTAAGGTTGGCGCTGCCGATTATCAATCGGGCCTCACTGGCACCCTTGACCAAGTAGACCTTGGGATGGAAAAGGACTCTGCGGGACCCAGTATCCACGAGGAAAAGGGAGACGCCCAGATCGAGCAGGTGCTTGGCGGCCTGGGTAGAAGTAATGTCGTTCCGAATGCCAATGAAGACCTTGGTCTGGCCGCTGTATTTGCTTAGCTGCGACTCGAGCAGGGCGACGCCGCTCTGGTTCACGAAGGCCACGCTGACAATCACGCGCTCAATGTCGGGAACATCGAAGAGGCTGATGATCGCGTCCTTGTGAGTCCTTGCGGTGAAGCCTTGAAGGATGAAGCTCTTCTTCGCCACAGTGGCACCCCCCATCGACAGAATTCATCCTCTATCCTGCCATAGCGGCAGGCAGTCAATGGATGGTCTGGTTTCTTGCCGACGCCTTTCGGGATCTGCCGATTTTGGGCGTCCGAGATGGAACGACCAGAGGTACCAACGATAGTGGCGGTGGTTGACGTTACGCCCATAGGTCAAGCAGTTCCGGTAGTCCCTTCGCCCTCGAATACCTGGACGCTCCCATCCGAGCACGCCGCTACAGTCGCAGGTTGGGCCCTAGCCGCGTTCCCACTGCCATAGCCGATAGGTCACAACCACCCCAAGCCCCGTCGCCGTCAGAAATGCTCCTGCTGGCACCCATCGTAGGACGTCGAACAGCCCGACCAGCACAGGGCTTGCCCGCAGTGCCAGACACTAGCCACGCCGACACCACGCCCACGACCAGTGCAAGGCCTGACGGCACGTACGCCCGAAACGCCATCCAGCCCCAACGATCCATGATCTGCTCCGATAGTGATCCATCCGGAATGATCCTTGGGGCAGTCGTACACGGTGAGACTGGCGCCGTTTTCCGACGAAGGCTTACACTGTGCCAGCTATGCGGGAAAACATGGGTTATCACTTCATACTTGCGTCCCTGCATGCAGCGCGCGCTGTATGGATACGCGCCAGTGCGGTCGCAGTGCTGGCGCAGGCAGAGTGACCGCTTGAAAATCCTGTGGGCGTTGCGCGCTGGATGTCGCCAACTGCATTGCACCAAACCCATCAGGACACGCGCCATGCGGTTCCGCATCGATCGCGCTACCCCTGTAGCTGCGCATGCGGTCGGAGCCAGCCAGGTGTCGATATAGCCAACCGTAGCAGCATCCGCATGTGCGACTGAGCAGCACTGTCGCGGCTCTCGCATCATCCTTCCGCATCTTGCGCTTTCGGCGTTCTGGAACCAGCGTTTCACATGTGGTTTCAACATGGTGTCGGTGGATCCACAGTCGCCCGCCACCTGGCATCTGACCCCAAAACCGCGCTCACTTGCACGGTGCAAGGGTCCGCACGTGGTTCCATGGCGCTTGACGCGGTCCCGGATGCACGAAGGGGCGTCACAGGCGCCCACGGTGACGGAATCGACCCGGCGCGCCGAAGGCGCACTGGGTCCGAGTCCGAAATTCTTGCTGGGACCGAAGCAGCCTCAAGGGTCCGAAACGTTTCTTAGATTCCGAAGCAGCTTCTTCATGCGTCAGCGCGTACTACTTCCGGAATTTGAATTTTCATGGCGCCGTAAGGCGCCATACATATCGATGAGGGCGAGGGCCGAAGGCCCGAGAACCATCGATATGTCCCCTCGAGCCCGTGTTTTTATTTATATTTTGCTTCTAACTTTCTTAATTGATTAGGTAAAGCTTTTAAGGGAAGCGTTACGCGTGAACTGCCGGGGCGATCGCCCCGGCAGCCTTTGCTTTCCGCGTCACAAGTCCTTGAGGAAGTCATCGAGATCGTCGCTGCCAATCGCTCGGCGATCCCCTGCGGCATACGGCCCATGAGCCACCGCTTTGCGCTGTGCGTTCTCGGCACGGCGCCGATCCCTGTGACGGCGTTGACGATCCGCCCCCTGTTGTCGCTTACGCGCCAACCTGGGGTTATCGCTACCCATGGTGGCGGCCAGCTCACGCCCCGCCGCTTCGACAAGATCGGCGCACCCGCCACGCACAGGACACTCCTGGCAAGCCATGCTGTCTGCCTTCTTATGGAAGCCGTAACAAGACGGGGTAGGCGCCTCGCTGCTCCACAAGACGGGCCCATCTGGTACACCACCGAACTCGATCGCCTCATCCACCAGGTCGTTGCCGAACAACATGCGTCCTTCCGTTTCGGTCAAAGCTCGCCGCTCTACTAGATAGGTCGCCAAGCGCTGGGCCCTTCCGGGTGCCGCGAACACGTCCTTGCACATCAGTTCGAGCGCGGCGCGTCGAATCGGGTCATCAGAACGTCCTCCGGCAAAGAAGCGCGAGTCCCAGCCGTCACCAAACAGGCGTGCGCTGACTTCTTCGCGTGTCGGACGACCACGTAGCCGGGGAGGTGCCAACTTTCCGTACATCTGATTGGGTCGCGGAGGCCGCTGCCACTTGTCGCTGGCGAGATGGCCTTCCATCACGGTGTCGCAGTAGATGTCGTACGGCATCCCCAAGGCATCCGCATGCGCGCGTGCATGGGCCAAGGCGTTGATTTCGTCGGGCGAACATCCGGCCAGGGTGGTGGACAGAGGGCGGAGCATGGCCACCTTGATGGGATCGAAGTGCCGGCCGTAAGCACGTCGATAAGCAGCCACGTACTCCCGGGCGAACAGCTCCGTACGCTGCAAGAGCGTCATATAGCGGTACTGGACCCACATGAGGTCTTGGAGGTGGGGCTCGGCGTCGAGGTGTCGCTGGTCGAACCAGGAACGCGTCAGGGCAACTTCCCCGACGAGTCGAGCTGTCGGGTCCGGGCGCGTTCTGACAGCCGCGAGGTTGGCCACCCGTTGCAGGGCTGCTTGCTGCAAGGGTGATGACTTCTTCTTCGGCTTACCGGGCTGCTGGGGCTTACGTGGGGTCTTTCTGGTCTTGGGCATAGAGTGCTCCGGGAGTGAATGTCCCGGATGCATACCGTGGTAATTCATGGCGTCACGCCCCAAAATGAACGGTTCGTAAACCAGTCTCTCCTTCCCTCCTGAGGACCCCAATGGCTGACAGCCCTTCTGAGCCCGCCCGCTCGATCAATCCGCGCGCGGTACGGTACGTAAAGCTCGGTCCCGGTGGGTCATGGGAGCAGGACAGCAAGCGGCTAGGCATCTTGCGGTTTGGCTTTGAGTCGGCCGATCCGGAAACCCTCGCGCTGTGTCGGGCCAAGGACTGGGACGAACTGGCGCGGTCGTGGCGCGAACAGGGAAAGCAATCACCCGGGACGGCGACATCCTTCACTAACCAGATCAGGGCGTTCTTTGAGGATCAGGGCGACACGCTATGGGTCACCTTCATCGATGACGTCCTGCATTACGGGTTCTTGGAACCCGGCGAGCCGCAACGCTGGGATCGCGATGCCAACTACAGTAGCTACCGGACCCTTTGCGGGGGATGGAGGACGACTGACGCGACTGGAGCAACGCTGACCAAGACCAGCCTCCCCGGCACGATCACCAAGCTCAGCATGTTCCGGGGCACTTCGTGCAACGTCATTGACGCCGAGCGCTTGGTGAAGCGCATCAATGGACAACGATCCGATGAGGTGACGAGAGTCGAACAGGCCCGGACATCGCTCCTTGAGGCTCTTGTTCCGCTAATCCAAATGCTGCACGAGCGTGACTTCGAGATTCTCATCGATATGGGGTTTGTCAACGCCGGCTGGCGCCGTTTGGGCGCCGTGGGCGGCAATCAGGCCACCAAAGACCTCGACCTCGAAGCTCCCCTGACCCGTGAACGCGCGTATGTCCAAATCAAGTGCCAAACGACGCAGGGCGAACTGGATGCGTACGCGAAGGATTTTGCCAACAAAGACACCTACGATCGCCTGTTCTACGTCTATCACACCGGCCAGATAGAGCACTCGTTCTCAGAAGCGGGAGTAACGCTCTTTGGAGCAGGCGATGTGGCGCGGATGGTTCTCGAGGGTGGCCTCGTAGATTGGGTTATTGACCGCGTGAAATAGGAAGCAGGGCCGACAACGTCATACCTCAGCAGATAAGAGCGGCCGAGGGCCGTTTCATGTTGTCAGGCCCGGATTGCGGGGTTAGGCACGAGGGCGCCTGTATGGAGTGCGCCTCGGACGACCGCCACTTCGGATGAGTCGGAACACGGGTTCCAGCGAACACCTAGGACTTCCACCCTATCCGGCGACAGGAGCCCAGCGCCCTCCCGCAGCGCGCGCTGTAGCACCCAGCAAAACGTAACCTACCGCGCCCTGACAGTTCCCGAGTCGATCAGATAGGGGTATAGCGGTGAGCGCCTCGGACGCAGGCCCGGTCTAATTGGCTGGGCTTGGGTATGCCCGAAAGCGCGAGCCTCGCCGTCGCGATCACGCCGCTAGTTTCGCCACCGCTGCGGCAAGCGTTCCCGGGCATAAGTGGGCGTATCTCAGTGTTATCGCAATGTCAGCATGCCCGAGTAGTTCGCGGATCGTATTGAGGTCCACACCAGCACGCGCGAGCTTGCTGGCGAAGTGATGGCGCAAGTCGTGGAAGCGGAAGCTACCAATGCGGGCGCTGGTCAGTACCCCCGCCCATGCTTTCTTGACGCTGGCAACGTTGAACACGCGCCCCGTCGTCACGAGCGTCCGGGTGGCCCACTGTGCAAGCACGGTATGAGCTTCGGTGTTCAGTGGGATGTGACGCTGGCGCCCGCTCTTGGCGTTCTCTGCGCGCACGGTGAGCATGCGGGCATCAAGATCGACATCCGCCCACGTCAGCGACAGCAGCTCGCCCCGACGCAGCCCGGTGTTCATCGCAAGCAGTACGACCGGGGTCAGATGGTCGCCGAAGCTGCCCGCAGGAATTTCCGGCATCATTTGCACGTTGCGGGACGCTCTCCAACGGTTTCCCGAAGCACGGGCAGCGGCAAGGCGTTGGTCGCGTTCGATCAGCGCTGAGCGCAACCGCTTTTCTTCATCGGGGGACAGAAACCGGATGATCTTGCGAGACTCGACCGACTTCTGCCGCAGACCCAGCAATGGGTTCTGATCGAGTAGCTTCCATTCCACAGCCTTGGATAGAGAAGAGCGAAGGCACGCCAAGTCGCGGGTCGCCGTCGCTTTCGATACAGCGCGATCCCCTGTGATGCGGGCGCGCCACCAGCGGTCGATTACGGCTTCATCGATATCCGATAGCTGGCGGTTCAGAAGCCCGGCGAAGTGAATCTCGATTCGCTCGACGTAATGTTGCCCGCCCCGGAGTTCGACCTTAGCCCATGGCTCGTAGTGGTCGTTCAGAAACGCAGCCAATGTGCACCTGGGGCGCTCCGGCTTAGCGATGCTGGGCAATCCCTGCTGGATGACTTCGGCCATCGCCTGCGATGCGTAGGCGCGTGCTTGTTCGAGGGTCAGGAGGGTGGCTTCCCCCAGCGTCCTGCGCTTCCCATGCGCCCAGGTGACGATCCACGCTTTGTGCCCGCTCGGCTGCACTCTGAGTAGTAGGCCGCGCACCTGCGCGTCCCTGAGCTCGTAGGGGCGCTGCCGGGGCTGGGCGGTCGCGACGACGCGCTTGGTGAGGGGTATGCGCATTGGGCTCGATCCGAAAGTGCCTAGTCAGACGCTATCGGACCCCCAGATTCGGTGTTCGGATGAGGATCATCCGTACAGGCGCGATCGCCCACGGAAGCCCTTAAATGCCAAAAGTACCCGCTTTTCAGCAGGGCCCTTCTGATTCGCGGATTGGCAGATTTGACTCGCCCAGTCCGCCCTAACACAGCGGGGCAGCGCGCCGCTATTCTTCCGGTCCGAACTGAATAGCGAAGCGGTTCAAAGCCGCCTTCCAATCGTGCACCGGCAGCGTCCAGCGCCGACTGATATTGCGCAGCGCCAGATACAACAGCTTGAGTAGGGACTCATCATTCTGGAACGTCCCGCGATAACGCATGACCCGGCGCAGGCTCATGTTGATCGACTCAATGGTGTTCGTCGTGTAGATGATCTTGCGAATCTCCTTAGGGAAGTCAAAGAACGGCGTGAGCTGCGCCCAGTTTCGCCGCCAAGCTTGACCAATCGTTGGATACTCAGCCGCCCACTTCGACTCGAAGTCACTGAGAGCCGCAGCAGCAGCCTCAACCGTCGTAGCGGTGTAAATGGGGCGAAGGTCCAGGGCGACCTGCTTGCGAGCCTTCCATGAGACGAAATCTAGGCTATTTCTGACCATATGCACCACGCACAACTGCACGGTGGCGCGAGGGAAAACCGTCGCTATCGCATCCGGGAAGCCCTTGAGGCCGTCCACACAGGCAATGTAGATATCTTGGACACCGCGGTTCTTGATCTCCGTTAGCACTTGGAGCCAGAACTTTGCGCCCTCGTTTGGCGACACCCAAAGTCCGATGGCCTCCTTCTGGCCGGTAATCGATATTCCAATTACGACGTAAACGGCTTTAGGGCGAGACGCGCCATCGCGCACCCGGACGTGTATGCAATCCATGTAGACGATGGGATAGACGGCATCCAGTGGCCGTGACTGCCACGCCTTGACCTCGTCTATCGCCGCGTCTGTGACGTTGCCGATCGTTGCCGGGGACAAATCGATACCGTAGAAATCGAGAATCTGCTCATGTATCTCGCGCGGCGTGAGGCCCTTCGCATACATGTCGATGATCTTAGTGTCGAGGCCAGGGGGTATGGTTCTCCCCTTACTCGAAGTTCTTTTCCGCGCAGCCGGCGCGTCGCCCTCCAACAGCGGTCCACCCACATCTGCCGTGACCTTCGATGCCGACAGGGATTGAGATGGCTTAGCGTTTTCGCTGGTTTTCAGATCCAGGGATCGGGCGATTAGCTGTTGGGCGAGCTGCTGGATGAGGCCGTCGTTGCCTAGAAGCTCTTCTGGACGTGGCCGTTGGGCGAGCAGGGCTTCAATAAGGTCGTTCGGGATCGTTTGCGCGCTTTTTGACATGGCGTCCTAGCCGATTCATCGGGAGGCGCAATTTCTACGGTGGTGCTGTTACCCAAATGTTTCATGCAAAAGATAGGTGTGCAGTGCGACAGAAAGTGTGCGCCATCGGATTTCCACTTGTGACGGGAACGCACATTGGTCGCGCCGAGCTAATCGAAGATCTGTCCCATCGCGCTGGATGAGGGCTATCCGCACCGCGCTGATTTCCCGATCCAGCCTGTACCCACGGAGTTGCTCTCTGAGGAGTGGTTCCCGAACCACCGTGTCCCGAAGTTCGGACCAGCGTTCCCCCAGGGGCAGGCCGTCGCCACGATGGGCTGGGCACGATCCCTAAGTGGCTGTTAAGCCAATTAGGGGGAGGAGAAGCGCTGTTCGGATGAGGATCGTCCTCGGTGGACTGTCAGCACCCCCGGAAGTCCTTGAAAGCAAAAGGCCCCGCTTGTCAGCAGGGCCTTGTTCTCTCGCGGATGGTGGCTATGGGTGGACTCGAACCACCGACCCCAGCATTATGAGTGCTGTGCTCTAACCGGCTGAGCTACATAGCCCCGCGGAGAACCGCGAATTATTCATGCCGAAGGGGTGTCCGTCAATCGCCCCGGACCGGGTTGTCGTCGCGGGCGAGGGCGTGGCAGAGTCGGAGGCAGTGAATTCAGGAGTCCGCATCGTGATCGATCCGGACGGCTACCGACCCAATGTCGGCATCGTCCTGATGCACCCGGACGGACGCGTGTTCTGGGCGCGCCGCGTGCATCGCGACGGCTGGCAGTTCCCGCAGGGCGGGATGAACAGCGACGAGACGCCGCTGGAAGCCATGTACCGGGAGCTCCGCGAGGAGACCGGGCTGCTTCCCGAGCACGTCGAGGTCCTCGGCGCCACGCCCGGCTGGCTCCGCTACCGCCTGCCGCAGCGGGCGATCCGCCGCAACGACCGCCTGGTCTGCATCGGCCAGAAGCAGGTGTGGTTCCTGTTGCGCCTGTGCGGGCAGGAGTCCGACCTGCGACTGGACCTGACAGACAAGCCCGAGTTCGACCACTGGCGCTGGGTCGATTTCTGGTACCCGGTCGAGCATGTGGTCATGTTCAAGCGCTCGGTGTACGCCCGGGCGCTGCGGCATCTCGCCCCCGCTGCCCGGCAGGTGGCCGGACCCGCGGCGGTACCGACGCCGGGTCCGGAATTCCGGCCCCAGGACCAGATCGGCCGCAGCCGCGGCGCGCGCTGGCGCGGCGCCGGAGCGGGGTCCGGGCCCCGCTGACGGGGGCGTCGGACTGGTTGCCGTCGATTAATTGACAATCATTCTCATTCATGGCGGAATGGCCCTGCAGCCGATCCGGCTGTCCAGCCGAATACCGCCGCCGTGTACGTCTGCATCTGCAATGGGGTCACCGATCACGACATCCGCTCGGCCGCCGAGGCCGGTTGCCGCAGCGTGACCGAGCTGACGATGCGTACCGGCGCCGGCGCCAACTGCGGCAGCTGCCTCGACATGGCCGCGTCGCTGCTCGATGCCGCCCACGCGGTCCGCGAGCTGCCCTTCGCGGTGATGCAGGAAGCCGCCTGAGCTTCTTTCCCAACCGAGACTGATTCTCGGACGCGGCTGCACCCGATTCGCGTTCCGTCATCGCGCCCATGAACGGGCTAGAGTGCCGCCATCCCACGTCTTACGGAGGCCGGCCATGAAGGGCGACGCCAAGGTCATCGAGTTCCTCAACAAGGCGCTCTACAACGAGCTGACCGCGATCAACCAGTACTTCCTGCACGCCAAGATGCTGAAGAACTGGGGCCTGAAGGAACTGGCCGAACACGAATACAAGGAATCCATCGACGAGATGAAGCACGCCGACAAGCTGTCGGAGCGCATCCTCTTCCTCGAAGGCCTGCCGAATTTCCAGGCGCTGGGCAAGCTGCGCATCGGTGAGAATCCGCGCGAAGTGCTGGCGTGCGATCTCGCGCTCGAACTGGAAGGCCTGCCGCTGCTGCGCGACGCCATCCGTTATTGCGAGTCGGTGAACGACTACGTCAGCCGCAAGCTCTTCGCCGACATCCTCGATTCCGAGGAAGAACACATCGACTGGATCGAGACGCAGCTGTCGCTGATCGAGCGCCTGGGCGAACAGAATTACCTGCTGACGAAGCTGGAAGACTGATCGCCTCGCATCGCGAAGGCTGAAACGAAAATGCCGCCGGATCCGGCGGCGTTTTTCGTTGGCGGTTCGTCAGATCGGCCCGTCAAATCGGCCCGGGTTTCGGCGTGCGGCGGAACAGCATCCGCCAGACCCACCACAGCAGCAGCGCGACGGTGATGCTGATCAGCACGACGAGGCCGAGCGCGATCCACGGATGCGCGAACACCAGCGCCAGGCCGCCGATCGTGGCGGCGTCCTCCGTGATCGAGGCCGTCCAGTTGCTGATCGGTTCCGGCGAGGTGTTGAGCAGGGCGCGCGAGCCGGACTTGAGCACGTGGCTGGTCAGCGCGACGCCCGCGCCCGCTGCGAGCGCGCCAGCGCCGAGCTGCCCGTCGGGCGACAGCGTGGCGGCCGCGAGGAAGGCGCCCGCCGGGACGCGCAGCAGCGTGTGCAGCAGGTCCCAGCCGGAGTCGACGCCCGGAATCTTGTCGGCGAAAAATTCACCAGCGGCGAGCAGGCCCGAGACGCCAAGGACCCAGGGCGAGGCGGTAACCTGCAGCGCCTGCGGCAGGTCCAGCCAGCCGAAGAAGCCCGCCAAGCCGACGCCGAAGACCGTGAGATACACGCGGATTCCGGCCAGCCAGGCCAGAACTACGCCAATTGCGAACAGGTGCGCATCCGTCATGTCGCTCCCTCGCTAGACTGTCCATCGAAGTATAGGGGCTGGGGAATCCGGCGACTCACCGCCGGAAACACGCTTATGAACAACACGCCGCGCAGGGCGCCGCCGCCGCGCTTCACGATCGTCCAGCAGCGTCCGGACCGCCGGCCGCTGATCGCGGCCGTGCTCGCCATCGCGTGGCTGGGCTCGCTGGCGGGCGTGTGGCTCGGTGCCGAGCGCCATGCCGCGCCCAAGCTGCCGCAGGTGACGGCGCAGCTGGACGCGGCCCAGGACGAACTGCGCCGCTGGCGCTCGCAGGCCGAGCAACTGGCCCAACGCGAGGCGACGCTTTCGCGGTCCGACCAGATCAGCCGAGCCGCGAACAAGGAAGTGCAGGGCGAACTGGCCGAGCGCGAGGAGGAAATCTCCGACCTGCGCGCGAACCTCGCCTTCTACGAGCGGCTGGTCGGCGCGACCGGCCAGCCGAAGGGCCTCAGCGTGCACTCGGCGCGCTTCGATGCCGAGTCCGGCGGCAGCTGGCGCTACCAGATCGTGCTGACGCAGAGCCTCAACAAGGGCGCGATCAGCCGCGGCCGCCTGCATTTCACCGTCGAGGGCGTGCGCCACGGCAAGCTCGCGACGATCAGCTGGGACGAGCTCCACCAGCGCAGCTCCGCGCCGCCGCAGGACTACTCGTTCCGCTATTTCCAGCAGCTCAACGGCAGCGTGATGCTGCCGGCCGACTTCACCCCGCAGCGCGTGCGCGTGTCGCTCGACGGCGGCGACGTCGCCGTGGAGCAGACGCTGGGCTGGCAGCTCGGCGCCACCTGATCCGACGATTCCCCCTTACTGCCGGTCCGCCGGCGCGCAACCGGAAGTACCCGATGTTCAAGAACAAACCCGCCCAGATCGACGGCCAGGTCGACACCCTCATCGGCGCCCAGGTCGTCATCCATGGCGACCTGAAGTTCAGCGGCGGCCTGTATGTCGAAGGCCGGATCGTCGGCAAGGTGATCGCCGAGGAAGGCCAGCGCGCCACGATCACGCTGGCCGAGAACGGCAGCATCGAGGGCGAGGTGCGCGCGCCGGTGGTCATCCTCAACGGCCGCCTCGATGGCGACGTCTATGCCAGCGAGCGCGTCGAACTGGCCGCGAAGGCCCGCGTGCAGGGCAACGTGCACTACCAGGTCGTCGAGATGCTGGCCGGCTCGGTGCTGACCGGCCGCCTGATCCACGCCGGCGCCCACGAAGGCCACGCCCTGACTGAAGCGGATCTGGACGGCGCCGCCGTTCTGCGCTGACCGTCACACCGGCTCGCGGTAGGCTGGGCGCCGATTCCCACGGCGCCCCGGCATGACCCCGAGCGATCCCGAGCAATCCACGTCGCCCCGACCGCCCGGCCACGTGCCGGAGCACGTCGCCGCGCCGTCGGCCGCGCGCGACGCGCTGGTCGGCGGGCGCACGCCGTTGCTGCTGGGCGTGGTCGCCGTGGCGCTGCTCTTCGGCCTCTGGGGCGCGTGGCGCGTGTTCGCGCCGGCGCCGGACAGCCCGCAGGCGCAGCTGGAGAACCGCGAACGCGAAACGCGCAGCCAGCGGCGCCAGATCGAACAGCTCGAGCAGCGCGTGGCGACGCTCAGCCGTTCGGACCAGATCAGCCGCGATGCCAATCGCGACCTGCAGAGCACGCTGGCCGAGCGCGACGAGGAAATCGCCGGCCTGCGCGCCGACGTCGCCTTCTACGAGCGCCTGGTCGGCAGTACGGCGCAGCGCCGCGGCCTGGCGGTGCATTCGCTTCGGCTGCAGCCGCAGAACGACACCGCCTGGCACTTCACCGGCACGCTCACCCAGAACCTCAACCGCGGCGCGGTCAGTACCGGGCAGCTCACGCTGGCGATCGAGGGCACGCGCGGCGGCAAGCTCGAAAAGCTCACCTGGCCGGTGCTGCGCCAGCAGGCCAACGCGCCGGGCATGACGTACTCGTTCAAGTACTTCCAGCAGGTCGAAGGCGACATCTTCCTGCCGCCGGGCTTCACGCCGGTGCGCGTCGCCGTGCGCCTGGCGCCGCGCTCGGGCGCGCCGATCGAGCAGTCCTTCACCTGGGCCGACGCCACCCGCGACGTCGCGCCGGCCACCGCGACGCCCTGAAACCGGCGTTGCGGCGCCCGCAGGACGCAGCGACCCGTCCTGCGGCTTGAACAACCCGGCCGCGCGCCCCATCCTTTTTCGCATGGAATTGCCCACCGTTTCCCCCACGCCGGACTACCAGTCCCTCGACCGCCCCCTCCAGTTCTCGTCGGCCGCCGCCCGCAAGGTGCGCGAGCTGATCGCGGAGGAGGGCAACGACGCGCTCAAGTTGCGCGTCTACATCCAGGGCGGCGGCTGCTCCGGCTTCCAGTACGGCTTCGAGTTCGACGAGGCGCAGGGCGAGGACGACCTCGCCATCCAGACCGATGGCGTCACGCTGCTGGTCGACCCGTTGAGCCTGCAGTACCTGATGGGCGCCGAGGTCGACTACACCGAAAGCCTGCACGGCGCGCAGTTCGTGATCCGCAATCCGAACGCGAAGACCACCTGCGGCTGCGGTTCCTCGTTCGCGGTGTGAGCGACACGCCGGCACCGTTCGCGTTCGTCGAAGCCGGCGCGGATGCCGCGTGCCGCGGCGCGCTCGATCGTGCCGACCGCCTTCGCGACGATCCCGACGCGCTGAAATCGCGCTGGCCCACCTCGCGCGTGATCCTGCTCGACGAGAAGGGCAACGCGTACGCCGACGCCGAAGGCCGACTACTCGCCATCACCGGACACGACGTAAGCGAGGGTCCCGGAGGCGTGGGTGCCGCGGTGTTCCTCGGCCTCGATCCGCACGACACGGCGTGGTTCGCGCTGGAAGGCGCGCTGACCGCGCTCGATGCGCCGCGTCGCGTCGACCTGCGCAGCGCCGCGGCGTCGTGGCCGGCGTTCGATGCGAGTGTGTTCGCGCAAGCTCGCGCGCTGCAGCACTGGCGCAGCCGCCACCGCTACTGCGGTGTGTGCGGCGGCGAAGTCGCGTTGTCGCGCGCCGGCTGGCAGGGCACGTGCACGAAGTGCGGTGTCGAACATTACCCGCGCACCGATCCGGCGGTGATCGTCGCCGTCACCGACGGTTCGCGTTTGCTGCTCGGTCGCCAGGCCGCGTGGCCCGCGCGGCGCTACTCGGTGCTCGCGGGTTTCGTCGAGCCGGGGGAATCGCTGGAGCAGACCGTCGCGCGCGAAGTGCTGGAAGAAACCGGCGTGCGCGTGCGTCGTTGCCGTTACATGGCCTCGCAACCGTGGCCGTTCCCGGGCTCGCTGATGCTCGGTTTCCACGCCGAAGCCGAGCCCGACCAGCCGCAGGTCGACGACGAGCTCGAGGAAGCGCGGTGGTTCACCGCTGATGACGTGCGTCGTGCACGCCAACGCGGCGAGTGGGGCAGCACGCAGGACGATGGCGAAGGCCCGGTGCTCTCGCCGAGCATTTCGATCTCGCGCTGGTTGATCGAGCGGTGGCTGGCGGAGCACGGCGGCGCGTAAGCGAGCCGTTACCAGTCGCCCGAAAGAAAGCCGTCATCCCGGCGAAAGCCGGGACCCAGGCCTGTAACGCACGGGCACTCCCGCACCCGAAACCTACCTCACCGTCATTCCCGCGAAGGCGGGAATCCACGGCCCACGCCCCGCCTCATTCGGCGTCGTTGATGCATGCAAACAGGATCCCCGCCTTCGCGAGGATGACAGCCAAGGGCGTAGTGCGCCGTATCTTCGAATCATTTCGGTGATGTGTCGCAACAGAATGCCGTCGTCCCGGCCAAAGCCGGGACCCAGGCCTGTAACGCACGGGCACTCTCGTGCCAGCACCCAACAGCACCGTCATTCCCGCGAAGGCGGGAATCCATCGGGCCCACGCCCCGCCTCATTCGAAGGCGTTGATGCTCGCAGGCATGGATCCCCGCCTTCGCGGGGATGACAGCTAAGGGCGCAGTGCACTGCATCGCGAATGATCTTGGCTGCAGCAGGCAACTGCCTCACGTCGCGAAAGACGCCCGCGAGACGTGTGGGCCATCACTCCGCCAGGCTCACCCCGCCCCCTCTCAGCTCTGCACTCCCTTCGGTCGCCGGCGGGAGAGGGGCTATGAGCAGACGCCATCGCTCCCGCAACGCCACGCTAGAATCGATCCAGCCCACGCGACCGGAGCCGCCGCGCAATGTCCGCCACCCTGATCGCCGTCGTCGTCGCGCTGGTGCTCGGCCACATGGCGCCGTCGCTTGCGGCGTCGGTTCGCCAGTACGGCTGGTATCGCGATTGGCTGCGCTGGCTCGACTCGCGCTTCCCCGAAGGCAGCTTCTGGCGCGGTCGCTGGGGACTCGTCCTAGCGCTTGCACCGATCTCGCTCCTCGTCACGCTGTTCCAGCTCGCGTTGTTGGATACCTTCTTTGGCCTAGCAAGCCTGATCTTCGGCGTCGCCGTGCTGTTCTACGCATGGGGCCCGCGTGACTTGGACGTCGATGTCGATGCCGTCACCAACGCGCCCGATCCCGTCGCGCGCCGCACCGCTGCGATGCGCCTGTGGCCCGAAGGGGGCATGCCCGCGGTGCTCGACGGCGGCAGCCTCGTCGAAGCCGTCTTCCGCAACGCGCAGCACCGCTGGTTCGGCGTGCTGTTCTGGTTCCTGCTGCTCGGGCCGTTCGGCGCGTTGCTCTACCGGCTTACCGCCATTTCGGCCGAAGGCGAAGCGGCCAGCGCATTGCCGAACGAAACGCGCGAAGGCGCGCGTTACCTGTTCGCGATCCTCGACTGGCCCGTCGCGCAGCTGATGACGCTTTCGCTCGCGCTGGTCGGCAACTTCGACACCGTGCTCGGCGCGTGGCGCGATGCCGGTGGCGCGTCGTTCGACGTGCGCCGTCCGTTCCTCGGCGCCGTCGCGCGTGCCAGCGTGAAGTGCGAACTCGCCGACGAGGCCGCCGATTACGACGACGTCGCCACCGGCGTGGAAGCGGGCGATGCCGGCCTTGCGCCGACACCACCGCCGATCTCCGCAACGTTCTCCGGCGAAGTGCCGGAATTGCGCGACGCGATGAGCCTGGTCTGGCGCAGCCTGCTGGTATGGCTTGCGGTGCTCGCGCTGTTCGTCATCGCGGGCTGGGTGAGCTGACGCTCAGCCCGGCGCCATCCACGCAAACATCGGCAGGTTCCGCAGCACGCCGAACGCGATAAGCGCGACGATCCACACGCGTCCATCGTGCGCGTACCGGTTGAGCGACGCAGGCAACAGCGGCCGCGCTAGCCACCACTGCGCCAGCATCGCCGCGAGCAATGGCAGCGCGATCATCGCCAGCGGATTCATCGACCACGCACGCGCCACGTCGCCATGCACCAGCGCGTGCAGCATGCGCGTGAGCCCGCAGCCGGGGCAGTGCAGCCCGGTGACGGCATAGAAAACGCAGGGCCACAGCGACTCGGGCTGGAACACCCGCAGCAGCGCGGCACCCAGCAGCGTGAGCACCGCCGTGGCACCCGCCACGGCGGTGCGCATCCCGAACGCGAGCGACGAGGCGCGGCAAACGACGGCGTTCATTGCTGCACGCGCTGCACGTTTTCCAACTCCTGCATCATCTGCTGGTAATGCGCCATGCCGCCGGCGCTGATGAACCAGATCGTCCAGCACAGGCCGAGGATCGTCAGGCCCGTGGTGATCCAGCACCACAGCTTCGCGCGACGCGACGCGACCCACGCGCCGGCTTCATCGCCCGCGGCGAGCTTGGTGTTGACCTGCGCGGCGAACACGATGGCCACGATGCCCGGGATCGTGCCGACGATGCAGCAGAACAGCACCGAGGCGATCGTGATGAGGATCGCCCAGATCATGTAGTTGGGAATACGCGACGCCAGCGAAGGCGGCGGCGACGACGGCGGGATGGGAGGCGGCACGTTCATGGCGATCCTTCGGGTGCGCCGCGACGCCGCGGCGAACCGATCCTAGGAAACGCCCCATGGTCCCGCCGTGATGGCTCAGGCGGCGTCGCCGCGCATCGCCCGCACTTTCGCTTCCAGCGTGGCCGCGTCGATGGCGGGATCCAGGATCGGTGCCTGCGCGATCACCTCCACCGGCGCGCGGAACCGGCGCGGCACGCGCATCCGCCCCAGTCGCGTGTCGCGGCGGCTCCACATGCTCGTCCACATGTTGCGCAGGGCCATCGGCACCACGGGCACGATCTGGCCGCGCGCTGCGGCGCGTTCCAGGATGTGCTCCACGCCCGACTTGAACGGCGCGATCTGACCGTCCTTCGTCAGCGCGCCTTCGGGGAAGATGCCGACCAGTTCGCCTTCGGCCAATGCGGCGTCGATCTCGTCGAACGCCTTGCGCATCAGCTCGGGGTCCTCGCGCGCACCGGCGATGGGGATCGCCTTCGCCGTGCGGAAGATCCAGCTCATCACCGGGATGTTGAAGATCCGGTAATACATGACGAAGCGGATCGGCCGCGGCACGCTCGCCGACAGGATCAGCGCGTCCATGTAGCTCACGTGGTTGCACACGATCAGCGCCGCGCCTTCGTCCGGCACGTGCTGCTCGATGCCGTGCGGCCGCATGCGGTACAGCACGCGCACGAACACCCAGCTCAGGAACCGCATCATGAACTCGGGCACGATCGTGAAGATGTAGATCGCCACGATCACGTTCGCGATCGCCAGTGCCAGGAACACCTGCGGGATCGTCCAGCCGAAGAAGCGCTGCACCACGATGCCCAGCGCCGCCGCCAGCACGATGAAGCCGGCATTCTGGATGTTCATGCCG
>NZ_QTJR01000003.1 GCF_003382285.1 Lysobacter soli | reverse complement strand
GCCCGCGCCCCCCCCCCCGCCGCCGCCGGCCCCCCCCCCCCCCCCCCCCCCGGGCCCGCCCCCCCCCCCCCCCCCCCCCCCCCCCCCCCCGCGCGAGTCGTCCATGCCGAACGCCGTTCCCGCCGTCCTCATCGCCCTGCTGGCTGCATCGACCGGCGCGGCGGCGCAATCCACCGTGACCGGCAGCGTGTTCGACGATGCGAACGGCAACGGGCAGCGCGACGGTCGCGAGCGCGGCATCGCCGGCGTGAAGGTCTCGAACGGGCGCGAACTGGCGATCACCGACGCGCAAGGGCGATACGCGCTGCCGATGCGCGCGGAAAGCACGCTGTTCGTGGTGAAGCCGCCGCAGTACGCGACCGCGACGGGCGCGAACGGACTGCCGCTGTTCTGGCATCACCTGTTTCCGGAAGGTTCGCCTGCGCTGCGGTTCGGCGGCATCGCAGCGACCGCGCCGCAGGCGTTGTACGACTTCGCGCTGCATCGCGCGCCCAAGCGCAAGGGCGACCTGAAGATGCTCGTGTTCGGCGATCCGCAGCCGAAGAGCGTGGTGGACGTGGGCTATTACGAGCGCGACATCGTCGAGCCGCTGACCGGGCATCACGACGCGCAACTCGGCCTGAGCCTGGGCGACATCGTCAACGACGATCTGTCGCTGTATCCGGCGATGAACCGCGTCACGGCGAAGCTCGGGGTGCCGTGGCTGCACGTGGCCGGCAATCACGATCTGGACTTCGACGCGAAGCGCGACGAGGACGCGCTGCTCGGCTTCCGCAACGTGTTCGGCCCCGATACGTACGCGTGGGAAGAGCCGCAGGCGAGCTTCATCGTGCTCGACGACGTGGTGTACATGCCGGGGAAGAAGCCCGCCTACGTCGGCGGGCTGCGCGAGGATCAGCTCGCGTTCCTCGACGCCTACCTGGCGACGTTGCCGAAAGAGCGCCGCGTCGTGATTTCCGTGCACATCCCGTTCTTCGAGCCGGTGCCGGGCGTGGAGACCTTCCGTCGCGCCGATCGCGATCGTCTGTTCGCGATGCTCAAGGATCGTCCCAACGTGTTGCTGCTCAGTGCGCACACGCACAACCAGCGCCACTACTTCCATGACGCGTCCACCGGTTGGCATGGTGCGAAGCCGTTGCACGAGTACAACGTCGGCGCGACGTGCGGCGCGTTCTGGTCGGGCGTGAAGGACGCGCAGGGCATTCCGGACACGACGATGAGCGACGGCACGCCCAACGGCTACGCGTGGGCGACGTTCAGGCCGGACGGTTCGTACTCGCTGCGCTACCAGATCGCGCGCGGCGCGAAGGACGAGGCGATCGGCCTGCATGCACCGAAGGTGTTGCGCCGCGGTGCGTGGCCGGCGTTCGGCGTGTTCGCGAACGTGTTCATGGGCGATGCGGACAGCCGCGTCGAATACCGCATCGACGACGGCGACTGGAAGCCGATGCAGCGCGTCGAACAGCCGGATCCGCGGCTGATCGTCGAGAACGTCGCCGACGACACGGCGACCTCATTGCGCGGCTACGACCGTTCGCCGGAAGCCGATCCGTCCACGCACCTGTGGCGCGGCGCGTTGCCGACCGATCTCGCGCTCGGCGAACATCGCATCGAAGTGCGCGCGTTCGACCGCTGGCAGGGCGAACAGCGCGCACAATCGACGTACCGCCTGGAAGACGCCACGGAGTAGGAGCGATGACCACGCCGCTGCCGACGGATCTGCCGATCAAGCTGTTCAAGACCGAAGCGGCGTGGGAAACGTGGCTCGCCGCGCATGGCGACGCGCCGGGCGTGTGGCTGAAGATCGCGAAGAAGGACACCGGCGCGACGTCGGTGAGCTATTCGGAGGCGCTCGACGTGGCGCTGTGCCACGGCTGGATCGACGGCCTCAAGCGCAGCTGCGATGCGCAGTATTTCCTGCAGCGCTTCACGCCACGCAAGGCGAAGAGCCTCTGGTCCAAGCTCAACATCGCGCGTGTCGAAAAGCTCGTCGACGCCGGGCGCATGCGGCCGGCTGGGCTCCGTGAGGTCGAAGTGGCGAAGGCAGATGGCCGCTGGGATGCGGCGTACCAGTCGGCGAGCGTCATGGATGTGCCGCCTGAATTCGCCGCCGCGCTGGCGAAGAACGCGAAGGCGCGCAAGGCGTTCGAAGCGTTGGATCGTACCAACCGCTACGCGTTCTGCTGGCGTGTGCACACGGCGAAGAGGCCGGAAACGAAGGCGGCACGCGTGGAGAAGTTCGTCGCGATGCTGCTGCGTGGCGAGAAGATCCACGGGTGACTGCATCGTCCTCGTCATTCCAGCGAAAGCTGGAATCCATTTTGATTCCCTTGCAGCCTTCACGCATAACGGGCGCGTGAAAGTCGTTGCAGTCCTGCCATCGCGGAATGACGGCAGGTGGGAACGACGAGCGGGTCAGCTCACCGAAACGTCTGCGAACGTCTCCACGCGCGCATGCCCATGCGTCGCGTCGCCCGTGCGGGGCGTTGGGTAGTCGTCCAGACGGTCGATGAGCACGGTCTGCAATCCGGCCTCACGCGCGGCGTCGAGTTCCTCGACCACGTCGGAGAGGAACAGGATCTCCGGCGCCGGGATGCCGATGGACTCGACGATGTTGCGATAGCTCTGCGCGTCGCGCTTGCCGCCCATCTCGGTGTCGTACCAGCCGGAGAACAGCGGCGTCAGGTCGCCCGCGTCGCTGTGGCCGAAGAACAGGCGCTGCGCCGGCACGCTGCCGGAGGAATACACGTACAGCGGCAAGCCGGCCGCGTGCCAATCCTGCAGCGACTTCGCCGCATCGGGGTAGATGTGGGCGGTGAAATCGACGTTGCGGTAGCCGTCGGCCCAGATCATGCCCTGCAGTGCCTTCAGCGCGGTGTGCTTGCGGTCCTCGTCGATCCAGCCCTGCAGCACTTCCACGATCACCTCGTCCTGGCAGATGCCGCCGTTCTCGGTCGCCACCGCGTCGAGCCACTTGCGCACGCCCGGTTCCTTGCCGCGCGCGGCGACGAAGCGGGGCAGGGCGCGGCGCGCGTACGGGAACAGCACGTCCTTCACGAACGAGATGCTGCTGGTGGTGCCTTCGATGTCGGTGAGGATCGCGCGGATGGTCATGAGGCGAGCAGTGAGTGAGGAGAAGTGCGGAGTGAGAACGGCAGGGCAGGTGCGGAACGAACGCGGAGCTCACTCCTCACTCCTCTCCACTCGTTCCTCGGCGTCAGCCCGCCTGGCCCTTCTCGTAGCGCGGGAAACGCTGGGCGATGTCGGTGCCGGTGAAATGGCCGACCCAGCCGTCCGGCTCGGTGAAGAAGCGGATGGCGACGAAGCTGGGCTCCGGGCCCATGTCGAACCAGTGCTTCGTGCTGTCGGGCACGGCGATGAGGTCGCCCTGCTCGCACTTCACCTCGTACACCTCGCCGTCCACGTGCAGGGTGAACAGGCCGGAGCCGGCGACGAAGAAGCGCACCTCGTCTTCCTTGTGGAAGTGTTCGTCGAGGAACTTGGTGCGCATCGCCTCACGCTGCGGGTTGTCAGGCGCGATGCTCACCACGTCGACGGTCTTGAAGCCGTGCTGTGCAACGAGGCGATCGATGTCGGCCCGATAAGCCTCCATGATCTTCTCGGGCGCATCGCCCGGCGCAACCGGAGCGTTGGCCTGCCACTGTTCGAAGGCGACGCCGATCTTCTTCAGTTCGACCGCCATCTCGGCGTGGTCGGACGTGGACAGGCGCGGGTTGGACGGCTCGTTCTCGGCAAAGATGCGCAGGCGGCTCATCGCTGCAGTCTCCTCAGTTCAAGCTCGCAGCCGAGCAGGAATTCGAATGCTTCAAGGTGGCGCCGGGCTTCCGGCATGTCGCGGCCCCAGGCGTAGAGGCCGTGGCCGTCGATCAGGTATCCCCACATCGCCCGGCGGTCGAGCAGGCAGTCGACCTGCGCGGCCAGCGTGTTCATGTCCTGGCTGTTGGGCAGCACGGGAAGATCGAGGCTGATTTCGTGGGTGGTGTTGCCGGAGAAGGCTTTCAAGAGTTCGTAGCCTTCCAGGTGCACGTGGCCGGGGCCGGCGTACAGCCTGGACGCGACGGTCTGGACCTTCGAATGCGTGTGCAGGACGCAGCCGATCTCCGGGAAGCGCTTGTACAACTGCGTGTGCAGCAGCGTCTCGGCGGAGGACCTTTGGGTGGTCGCGACGGGTACGCCGTCGAGGTCGACGACCATGATGTCGGCTTCGGTCAGCTTGCCCTTGTCGCGGCCGGAGACCGTGATGGCGACGTGCTGCTCGTCCATGCGGCGCGAGAAGTTGCTGCTGGTCGCCGGCGTCCAGCCCAGCGCGGACAGCTCGCGCACGTTCACGATGATTTCCCCGGCGCAGTGCGCCAGGCGCTGGGGATCGTAGGGGAGGGGGGCGTTCATGACCGCAAGTGTAGCGGACGGGCGGTAAGGGACCGTTCCGGAAGGGGAAAACCGGCGTGCCGCCCACGGAAAACTGCGGCGGATGCCGCCTCGCGACGATCTCCCGCGCCCGGAAACGACGAAGGCGCCGCATGGGCGCCTTCGTGCGTGCATCCCGTCCTGCGTCAGCCGCGACGCAGGCGGCTGTGCCGGTAGCCGTACAGGAAGTAGATCAGGAAACCGACACCCGTCCATACGGCCATCAGGAACCAGTTGTGCGCGGTCATCGTCGACAGCAGCGCCAGGCAACTGAGGATGCCGGCGCCGCAGATCAGCCACGCCGCCGGAATGCGGAACGGACGCGGCAGGTCCGGCTGGGTGCGGCGCAGGATCAGCACACCGCCGCAGACCGCGGCGAAGGCGATGAGCGTGCCCATCGACGTCAGCTCGCCGAGCACGTCGAGCGGGAACAGCGCGGCGAGCAGCGCGATGCCGATACCGGTGATCACCGTGTTGATGTGCGGCGTGCGGTACTCCGGGTGGATCTTGGTGAACACCGGCGGCAGCAGGCCATCGCGCGCGATGATCATGAAGATGCGCGGCTGGCCGATGATCATCACCAGCACCACCGACGACAGGCCGATCAGCGCGCCGATTTCCACCACCACGCGCAGCCAGCCCAGTTCCGGATGCGCCGCGACGGCGGTGACGACCGGTTCATCGGTGCCGAGCAGGTTGAACGGCACCAGGCCGGTCATGACCGCGGCCATCGCGATGTACAGCACCGTGCAGATCGCGAGCGAGGCGAGCATGCCGATGGGCAGGTCGCGCTGCGGCTTGTGCGATTCCTGCGCGGCGACGGACACGGCCTCGAAACCGATGTAGGCGAAGAACACCATCGAGGCGCCGCGCAGCACGCCTTCCCAGCCGTACTTGCCGGGGCCTTCGTTCTCGGGAATGAAGGGATGCCAGTAGTCGGGGTTCACGTATTTCCAGCCGACGAAGATCACCAGCAGGATCAGGCCCGTCTTGAGCACCACCATCGCCATGTTCATCGCCGACGACTTGCGGATGCCGACGTAGCAGAGCCATGTCAGCAGCAGCACGATGGCGGCCGCGGGAAGGTTCGCGATCGAGCCGGTGGGACGCAGTTGTGCGTCGAGTGGCGCACTGACCAGCTCCCTCGGCAAGGTGATGTCGAAGTGTTGCAGCAGGCTCAGGAAGTAACCGGTCCAGCTCACCGCAACCGCCGAGGCCGAGACGCCGTATTCGAGTACGAGCATCCATCCGATGAACCACGCAGCCAGTTCGCCCAGCGTCGCGTAGGTGTAGGTGTAGGCGCTGCCGGAGACCGGGACCATCGACGCGAATTCGGCGTAGGCCAGCGCGCAGAAGGTGCAGCAGATCGCCGCGAGGACGAAGGACAGCATGATCGCCGGGCCGGCGTGGTTCGCCGCGGCCTGGCCGGTGATGACGAAGATGCCGCCGCCGATGACGGCGCCGATGCCCAGCGCGGTCAGGCCCCACGGGCCGAGCGTGCGGTGAAGGCTCAGGCCTTCGGCATCGGAATGAGCGGCGTGGGGATGCTTGGTCGCCCAGAGTTGTCGGAACATCGTGATTCCCGAAGCCGGCACACGCGATGGCCGGCCGAATGTGGAGCCGAAAGGAACGAGGCCGGCGGGAATGCCGCCGGCCTCGTAGTCGCATCAGGGATCAGCGCGCCGCCTGGCGCACCTTGCTGTTGCGGTAGCCGTAGAAGAAGTAGATCAGCAGGCCGATGACGGTCCAGCCGGTCATCAGCGGCCAATGCTCGGAGAACGGCTTCCAGAACAGGTAGAGGCACGCCGCGGCGCCGAGCGGGCAGATGATCGCGGCGGCGGGGACGCGGAACGGACGCGGCAGGTCCGGGCGGCTCTTGCGCAGCACCAGCACGCCGATCGACACGGTGGCGAACGCGAGCAGCGTACCCATCGACACCAGCTCGCCGAGCAGGCCGATCGGCAGGAAGCCGGCCAGCAGGCAGGCGAACACGCCGACGTAGATCGTGCCCATGTACGGCGTCTGGAACTTCGGGTGCACCTTCGCGAAGACCTTCGGCAGCAGGCCGTCCTTCGCCATCGAATAGAAGATGCGCGGCTGGCCCATCAGCATGACCAGGATCACCGAGCTCAGGCCGGCGATCGCGCCGAGTTCGACGACGTGCTTGAGCCAGAGCAGCGACGGATAGGCTTCCAACGCCGTGGCGACCGGCTTCGGGGTGCTCAGCTGCGGGTAGGGCAGCAGGCCCGTCAGCACCAGCGCCACGATGATGTAGATGATCGTGCAGATGACCAGCGAGCCGAGGATGCCGATGGGCATGTCGCGCTGCGGGTTCTTGGCTTCACCGGCGGCGGTGGAGACCGCATCGAAGCCGATGTACGCGAAGAACACCACCGAGGCGCCGCGGATGATGCCGTCGATGCCGTAGCGACCCGGTCCCTGGTTCTCGGGGACGAAGGGCACCCAGTTGTCCGGGTTGACGTACTGCGCGGCGAACGCGACGAACATCACGATCACGATGACCTTGATGGCCACGATGACCGAGTTCACGATCGCCGACTGCGTGATGCCCACGTAGCACAGGCCGCTGAGCGCGGCGACGATGAACACCGCCGGCAGGTTGATCAGGCCGCCCGTGTAGACGATCGAGCCTTCCACCACGTTGAGCGGCGCCGCGGCCAGCGAGGCCGGCAGGGCCATGTTGAACGAGCCGAGGAAGCTGTTGAGGTAGCCCGACCAGCCCACCGCGACCGTGGACGCGGCGAACATGTATTCGAGCACCAGGTTCCAGCCGATGAACCAGGCGACGAACTCGCCCAGCGTGGCGTAGGAATAGGAGTAGGCGCTGCCCGAGACCGGGAGCATCGCCGCGAACTCCGCATAGCACAGGCCCGCGAGCGCGCAGGCGAAGCCGGCGATGATGAAGCTGATCACGATGGCCGGGCCGGCGTGTTCGGCGGCGGCATGGCCGGAGAGGACGAAGATACCCGCGCCGATCACGGCGCCGATGCCCAGCATGACCAGTTGCGTTGCGGTGAGCGAACGTTTGAGGGTCGCCTCGCCCTGGAGGCTGCCTTCTACGGGCTCACCGGCGTCGACGTGCCCGGCAGGCTCGACCGGCTTGGTGAGGAACAGGTTCTTGAACATCGAATTCCCCTGGGAATGGAAGATCTGCGCCCGTTCAGGCGGGCGATGGAGCGTATGGCCGTGGGGGGCGGGCCACCATAACCCACGCGGGAAAGCACCGGCAAGCGCGCGAGGTCACGGTTGGAACCACCTTGCGAGGCGCCCTCGCGCCACGGTGTCGCGAGGGCGCCGGGTCCATCAGAACACCATGTTGACGGCCACCTGCGGAGCGAAGATCGCCGCCGCGTTGCGACCATCCAGCGAGACCTGCGCGCCGGCGATGAGGCCGATGCGATCGGTGAAGTTGTATTCCACCGCAGGTGCGACCGACAGGCGCCACGACGACGGCAGTTCGGTGTCGTACACGGAGCGCTCGCCCGCCGAGGAGGTGACCGTGCCGCGCACGTGAGCACCGCGGTCCTGTTCGTAGATGACGTCCGTCGCCACGACCCATTCGGGGTTGAAGCTGTATTCCAGGCCGATGCTGGCCTGCGACGCCGCATGCAGTTCGGCGCGACCGCGGAAGCCGTCCGGCGTGCCGTAAGCGCTGTCGCCGTCGAGCGAGGCGTGCGCGCCCGGCATGCGCCAGCCGACGTTGAAGCGGCCGCGCAGGTTCCTGTCGGCGAGGAAGTAGGCCTGTCCGCCGAGCGACAGCTGGGTGGTCGGCGCGCCGCTCCCCGTGGCTTCGGCGAGGCCGTGGCGGCCGAGCTGGTCGGCCTGGCCCGTGGTGAGGTTCTGCTTGATCGCGGCGGTCAGCGACGAGTTGTTCCGATCGCTGCTGGCGAGCAGGTACGACGCCGACACGCTGGTATCGCCGAACTCCCACGTGCGGCCGCCCGACGGCGTGGACGCGTCGACCACGGAGAACGTGGCGCCGACGCCGACGCGATCGGTCAGGCCGTAGCCCACCGGGACGACGAGCGCCCAGCCATCCGGCACGCCGTCGGCGTGATGGCGGTTGCCGTGTTCGTCGTAGAAGCCGTGGACCTGTGTGTTGATGAGGTACGGCTCGACGTTGGCCAGCCCCTTCGGCAGCGGCGGGCCGCCGGTGGCGAGCGGGCCGGTGAAGCGCACGTCGGGCTCGGCGGAGACGCCGGTGTCGGCATGCGCATGCGATGCCGCGAACAGGCCCAGCGCCAGACTGGCGGCGGTGGTGAATGCGCGCGCCGACGGCGTGCGGTGCAACTTGGAACGGGATGCTGCCATGTGGCCTTCTTGCGTTGAGGAACGCCACAGACGTTGCCGACCGCCGACGCGCGCTTGCATCGGACGATTCCGAAAATCGTCAGCTGAGGGTTGCGTTGACATGCAAGCCGGAATTGGCAGATGCCGCGAGCGCTGCAACGACGTCGAAGTACACTGGCGCGCCCGACGCACAGGCTTCGTCCTTGAACACTTCCGCCTCGCCATCGCAGGACGTTTCGCTGCACGACGCGCTCGCGTCCTATGCGCGTCGCTGGCCGGATGAAGCGGAGGTGGCGCGTTCGTTCGCGGCGTTCCTCGACGAGGCCCCGACGGTGTTCGAGCGCATCCACCTGGAAGGCCACTTCACCGCGTCGTCGTGGCTGGTCGATCGCAGCGGCACGCGCGTGCTGCTCACGCACCACCGCAAGCTCGAACGCTGGCTGCAGCTGGGCGGCCATGCCGACGGCGATCGCAATCTCGCGAACGTGGCGCTACGTGAAGCGGAAGAGGAGTCGGGTCTGACCGACCTGCGCGTGGAGCCGGAGATCTTCGATCTGGACCGGCACTGGATCCCCGAGCGCGGCGACGTCCCCGGCCACTGGCACTGGGACGTGCGTTACGTGGTGCATGCCGAAGGCAGCGAGGATTACGTCGTCAGCGAGGAATCGCACGACCTGGCGTGGCGGCCGATCGATGCGGTGCTGGCCGATCCGGGCAGCGACGAGTCGATGCGGCGGATGGCGGGGAAGTGGAAGGCGCGGTCGCCCTGATGCCACGCACCCCTGCGATCCTTTTGGCCGGTAAACGAAACGCACCCGAGGGCAGGATGGCGCTGCTTAACGAGCGGTCACGCTGTCGCTTCGTTGCCCCTCACCCCAACCCTCTCCCGGTGGGAGAGGGCTAGAGCCGATCGCCGCCGCTAGCAAGCCGGCGGATGCCCAAGACGATCAATAAAGAACGCGCGTCCGCAGCGTGCCCGGGATGCGCGCCAGTTCCTCGCGTACCTGCGCCGCCTGTTCCTGCGTCGCGGTAACGTCGATCACGACGTAGCCGACCTTCGGATGCGTGCGAAGGAACTGGCCGTCGATGTTCACGCCCAGTCGCGAGAAGACGTCGTTCACCTGCGACAGCACGCCCGGCACGTTGCGATGGATGTGCAGCAGGCGCGTGCTGCCGGTGTGCTCGGGTAGCGTCACTTCGGGGAAGTTCACCGCCGACAGCGTCGAACCGTTGTCGCTGTAGCGGATCAGCTTGGCCGCCACTTCCAGGCCGATGTTTTCCTGCGCTTCCAGCGTGCTGCCGCCGATGTGCGGCGTCAGGATCACGTTGTCCAGCCCGATCAGCGGCGAGACGAACGGATCGGCGTTGCCCTGCGGTTCCACCGGGAACACGTCGATGGCGGCGCCGCCGATCGCGCCGGAAGCAAGAGCGCCGGCGAGCGCGTCGATGTCCACCACCGTGCCGCGCGAGGCGTTGATCAGGTGCGCGCCGGGCTTCATCTTCCCGACCTGCGCCGCGCCGAACATGCCCTGCGTCGCCGGGGTTTCCGGCACGTGAAGCGTGACGATGTCGCTGCGTTCGAGGAGGTCGTCCAGGCCCAGCGCCATGCGCGCGTTGCCGAGTGCGAGCTTGGTTTCGATGTCGTGGAAGATCACCTGCATGCCCAGCGCCTCGGCGATCACGCCGACCTGCGTGCCGATGTGCCCGTAGCCGACGATGCCCAGCGTCTTGCCGCGCACTTCATGGCTGCCGGCGGCCGACTTCGACCACCCGCCGCGATGGCATTGCGCGCTCTTCTGCGGGATGCCGCGCATCAGCATGATCGCCTCGGCCACGACGAGTTCGGCGACGCTGCGCGTGTTGGAGTAGGGCGCGTTGAAGACCGGGATGCCGGCCAGCTCGGCTTCGTCCAGGTCGATCTGGTTGGTGCCGATGCAGAACGCGCCGATCGCCATCAGCCGGCGCGCGTGCGACAGCACTTCGGCGGTCAGCTGCGTGCGCGAGCGGATGCCGACGATGTGCGCCTGCGCGATCTCCTGTTGCAGCAGCTCGGCCGGCAGCGATTTGTCGTAGAGCTGGATGTTCGAATAGCCGGCGTTGCGGAAGCTTTCCACGGCGGTCGGCGCGACGCCTTCCAGCAGCAGGACGCGGATGTCGGACTTCGGGAACGAGGTCGTCAGGCTCACGACGGTATCGGGTGTGGGTGGGCCTTGGACTATGTCAGAAATCCGGGCCGGTTGCTGCGCTGCATCACTGGACGCCGGCGCGCGCGCGGTGGCAGGCTGGGGCTCCTGTCCGGCCCGCGTCCCACGCGCCTTCCATGACCGATCCGCAGCCCATCGATGCCCGCCTGGAGCGCCTGCGCGCGCAGCTCCCCGGCCTTCGCCTGACGACCGATCCCGCCGATGCCGAACACTACGGTCGCGACTGGACGCGTCGCTGGACGCCCGCGCCGCTTGCGGTGGCGTTGCCGGCGTCCGTGGATGAGGTCGCCACGATCGTGCGCTGGGCCGTGGACGAAGGCGTCGCGATCGTTCCCTCGGGTGGACGCACCGGACTTTCCGGCGGCGCGGTCGCCGCGAATGGCGAACTCGTGCTCAGCCTCGAACGCATGAACCGCGTGCTCGATTTCGACGCGGTGGATCGCGCGCTCACCGTGCAGGCCGGCATCGCGCTGGAAGCGGTGCACAACGCGGCGCGCGAGCACGGACTCGTCTATCCCGTCGATTTCGCCGCGCGCGGCTCGTGTTCGATCGGCGGCAACATCGCGACCAACGCCGGCGGCATCCGCGTGATCCGCTACGGCAACACGCGCGAATGGATCGCGGGGCTCAAGGTGGTGACGGGCGCGGGCGAAGTGCTCGAACTCAATCGCGCGCTGATCAAGAACTCCAGCGGCTACGACCTGCGCCAGCTGATGATCGGTTCGGAAGGCACGCTCGGCATCGTGGTCGAGGCGACGCTGCGACTGGCCGATCCGCCGCCGCCGACGAACGTGATGCTGCTCGCGCTGCCGTCGTTCGAGACACTGATGCAGGTGTTCGCGGCGTTCCGCGAACGACTGACGCTGGAGGCGTTCGAGTTCTTCACCGACCGCGCGCTGCACCACGTGCTGGCGCACGGCGCGCAGAAGCCGTTCGACGAAGTGCATCCGTTCTACGTCGTCACCGAGTTCGCGGTGGGCGACGAGGCGAAGGAAGCCGCCGCGATGGCGGCCTTCGAGTTCTGCCTGGAAAACGGGCTGGTGAACGACGGCGTCATCAGCCAGAGCGATGCGCAGGCCGCGCAGCTGTGGCGACTGCGCGAAGGCATCACCGAGGCCTTGGCGAAGTACAAGCCGTACAAGAACGACGTATCGGTGCGGATCTCGGCCATGCCGGCGTTCCTCGCCGAAACCCAGGCACTGCTGGCGCGCGAGTACCCGCAGTTCGACGTGGTGTGGTTCGGCCATATCGGCGACGGGAACCTGCACATCAACGTGCTCAAGCCCGACGACGCCGACTACGCGGTGTTCGTGGACCAGTGCGAACACGTGACGCAGCTGCTGTCCGACGCGCTCGCCCGCCACGGCGGCAGCATCTCGGCCGAACACGGCATCGGGCTGGTCAAGAAGCCTTATCTGCTGGGCACGCGCTCGGCCGCCGAGATCGAACTGATGCGCGGCATCAAGCGGGTGCTCGATCCGAAGGGGCTGCTGAATCCGGGGAAGGTGTTCGACGCTTGACCATCCCGGTGTTTTGAGCCCTCCCCCCCTCGGAAGAGGGGTGGGGGTGAGGGTCGGGGCGCGAGGGCACGCGCGCACTCGCGACATGTGCTTTTTGCAGTGGCAACGGCGCGGTTTCTCCTGGGCAAGCCCGCGGGCACCTTCCTGTCGGGAGAGCAGCTCAAGCATCAGGTGAACGCTCCCACGATGCGCAACGATCGACACCGATTTTCGGACCGTAAACCGGTACCCTTCGCGGGCCGGCCGCGACGCGGCCTTCCAACGAACCGGGAAATCCTGATGAAGCGTTCCGTCCTGCTGCTTTCTCTCGCCCTGATGGCCGCCACGCCGGTGGCCTTCGCCTCCAGCTTCGCCGGCACGTCCGCGGGCTCGTCCGCCGGCGGCAGCTCCGCGTCCAGCGGCGCGAGCTCCGATTCGAGCTCGGGCAAGGACGACAAGGTGGTGCAGGCCGCGCGCGAGGATGCCGCGAGCTTCGTCGCGAGCGACGGCGCGATCCGCGGCGCCCAGCTGGAAGCGGCGCTGCGCCATCTGCGCGAGCAGGTCCCGCAGGCACGCGAGGCCAGCGACCTCGAACTGGCGCAGGCCATCCTCGCGCAGTGAATGCGGTGAACGGCCGCCGCGGACGCATTCGCGGCGGCCATGCCGTGCTGGCCGCGGCCTTGTGCGCGTGGAGCGCCAATGCCGCCGCCCTGAAGCTCGATCCCGCCGGCCTCTCGCCGGACGAACGTCTCGCCACGCAGCGACTGCTCGACGACGCACAGGCACGATTGCCTGAACGCATGCGTGCGCTATCCGGTCGCGACATCACCGTGCGCTGGTCGACGTTGGCCGACGAGGTGCACGGTCACGCCGGCCGCTCGGAACTCCTGCTCAACCGCGAACTGCTCGCGCCGCTGATCGAAGGCACCGAGGCAGCGCGACACGCGGCGCTGGCGACCGTGCTGCACGAGCTCGCGCATTTCCAGGATCGCGACGAGGGCATCTCCCGCGATCCGCGTTTCCTCGACCTCGCCGGCTGGCAGGTGCGCGCGACGCGCTTCAACACGCGCGTGGCCGGGCGCACGCGGGAGAACCGTTTCGTCGACCGCAGCCCGGATCCATACGAGCTCACGCGGCCGTCGGAGTATTTCGCCGTCAACGTCGAGCATTACCTGCTCGATCCGCAATACGCCTGCCGCCGGCCGGCGATGCACCGCTATCTCGAACAACGCCTTGGTTCGACGTCGGCGAGCACGCCGTGCACCGACGACCTGGTGTACGTCGATGCGGGCGAAGGAGACGGCGGCGCGATCGGCGCGATCGATCCCTCGCGCGTCTACGCGATCGATTACCTGCTCGCCGAAGGCAACGCGCAGCCGATGAGCCGATGGGGCCACAGCATGCTGCGCCTGGTCGTGTGTGCGCCGGGCCGTCCGCCCGGACCCGATTGCCGTTTCGATCTCACGCATCATCGCGTCCTCTCGTTCCGCGCCTTCGTCGACGACGTGCAGATTTCCAGCTGGCGCGGGCTGAGCGGTCGCTATCCGTCGCGCCTGTTCGTCTTGCCGATGCAGCAGGTGATCGACGAATACACGAAGGTCGAACTGCGCGGACTGCGCTCGGTGCCGCTGCGGTTGTCGCGCGAGGAGATCGCGGCGGTGCTCGAACGCACGTCGCAGCTGCACTGGAGTTACGACGGGCGTTATTACTTCCTCGGCAACAACTGCGCTGCCGAGACATGGAAATTGCTGCACGACAGCGTGCCGCGGCTTGCGGGGCAGGGCATCGGCAGCATCACGCCGACCGGCTTGCTGCGGCGGCTGGGTAATGCCAGCATCGCCGATGCGTCCGTGTTGGACGATCCCGCGCAGGCGCTGCGCCAGGGCTACCGCTTCGAATCGCAGGGCGCGTATTACGACGCGTTGTATGCGGGCGCGAAGGCTTCGCTGTCGCTGCCGACGCGAACGGTCGCGCAGTGGATGGACCTGTCGCCCGAGCAGCGTCGGCCGTCGATCGAGCGAGCCGATCTTCGGACCGGCGCCGCGCTGCTGATCCTCGAACAGGCTGCGCAGCGACGCGCCCTGGCGCAGGTTCGCGAGGCGCTGAAGCGGCGCTATCTCGCATCGGACCGTGAGGACGACGCGCCCGACGTCGTGCGTCGTCTCCTGCAGGAAAGCGTGTATCTCGGGCAGCCGTCGCGCCTTCTCGACGGACGCGGCTACGGCGTGCCGCAGCCCGACGAACGCGCGGCGCTCGACGCCCGCAGCGCTGCGCTACGCAGCGAACTGCAGGCGACGCGTGTGGAACTGGAACAGGGCGCGCGCCAGTGGATGGGCGCGGCGCAACGCGATCGGCTGGATGGCATCACCGCGAACACGGAACTGCTCGGCACACGTTTGCGTGCGCTGCATGCGGAGCAGGGTGGATTGCGCCTGCCGTGAGGGTTGGCGGGCGATCAGCCCAGCCACTTCGTCATCAGTCGTCGCGGATGCAGCGCGTAACCGCGACGACGGTAGATCTCGCGCGCGTGGTCGTTGTCGTCGCTCACCTCAAGCCGCACGCAGCGCAGGCCTTCGGCGATGCACAGCCTCTCGACTTCCTCCAGCGCCTGCTTGCCGATGCCGCCACCGCGATGCGCGGGCAGCACGTACAACTCGTCCAGCAGGCCGAAGCGACCACCGAATTCCAGGCTGAAACAGAAACCAACCACGACGTAGCCCGCCAGTTCGCCGTCGCGTTCGATCAGCACGAGGCGGCCGTTGCGGGCATCGCCGATCAGCGCGTCCATCGCCGCACGCACGCGTGCTTCGTCCCACGCGATGTGCTCGTCCGCATGGAACTGCCGGATCACCGGCAGCAGCGCGGCGCGATCGGAAGCAGCGGCGGGTCGGAAGGTCGGCATGTCCGCGGTCGACAGGCGATGCGCGATGGCCGCGCATCGCCCGGATGCCTCAGTCCGCGCGACCGGCGAATTCGCCCGTCGTGGTGTTCACCAGCACGCGCTCGCCGTTGCCGATGTACTCGGGAACCATGATCTCGATGCCGGTCGACAGCTTCGCCGGCTTCGGACGCTTGGTGGCCGTGCCGCCCTTGAGCTCCGGCGGCGTCTCGATCACTTCGATCGCCACGCTCTGCGGCAGCTGCAGTGCGACCGGTGCGTCGTCGATGATCTGCACGTAGCAGCCGGTGAGGTCGGCGACGATGTAGCCGGCCAGGTCGCCCACGACGTCGGCGTCGAGCGTGTACGGCGTGTAGTCCTCGTCGTCGAGGAACACGAACGCGTCGCCGTCCTTGTACGAGAACGTCGCCTGGCGGCGGCTGAGCTCGACTTCCTTCAGCTCGTCCTCGGCGCCCATGCTCACGTCGAGTTTGGTGCCGCCGGGCACGCTGTACATGGTGAAGCGGAACTTGACGTTGCCGCCGCGGCCCTGCGGCGAGCTGCGCTCGATGTCGCGGATCTGGTAAACCGCGTTGTTGTACTCGACAACGTTACCTTTCTTTACGTCGTAGGCTTTCATGGCTTGTTCGTTGGTTGTGATTCGTGATTCGTGAGTCGGAACAGCGCGTGGTTGCGAGTGGTGTCGTGCTTTCGAATCACGAATCACCAAACACGAATCACCGCTTCACTTCGGCGCAAGCCGCGTCGCGCCGTCGAGGCGGATCGTCTCGCCGTTGAGGTAGGTGTTGCCGAGGATGTACGCGACCAGGTCGGCGAATTCCTTCGGCTGACCGAGGCGCGACGGGAACGGGATCGACGCGGCCAGCGACTGCTGCACCGAGTCGGGCATGCCGTCGACCATCGGCGTCCAGAACACGCCCGGCGCGATGGTCATCACGCGGATGCCGAAGCGCGACAGTTCGCGCGCCATCGGCAGCGTCATGGCGACGACGCCGCCCTTCGATGCGGAATAGGCGGCCTGGCCGATCTGGCCTTCGTACGCGGCTACCGACGCCGTGTTGACGATCACGCCCCGTTCGCCGTCGGTGCCAGCCTCGTTGTGCTGCATCAGGTCCGCGGCGGCCTTGGCGACGTTGAAGCTGCCGACGAGGTTGACCATCACGGTGGACTGGAACTGCGACAGCGGCATCGACGCCTCGCGGCCGAGCACGCGGCCCGCGCCGAGAATGCCGGCGCAGTTGACCGTGACGTTCAGCCCGCCGAGGAACTCGCGCGCGGCCTTCACGTTTTCGGACACACCGGTTTCGCTGGTGACGTCGGTCTTGAAGTAGCGGGCGTTGATGTCGCCCAGTTCGGCGACGGCGGCCGCGCCCTTTTCGTCGTTCACGTCGAACAGTGCGACCTTGCCGCCGTGGGCGACCAGGTGCTGGGCAACGGCGAGGCCGAGGCCGGAAACGCCGCCGGTGACGATGGCGCGGACGGATTGGAGCTGCATGGGCGTGGTTCCTGACGCGGAAAGGCGGGATTTTAGCTTCTTTCGTCGCGTTTCCCGCGACCGGGCACAAAGCGCGTGGCGTACGCGATCTGTGCCGCATCGCTCGCCCCGGCCCTCACCCCAACCCCTCTCCCGGGGGGAGAGGGGCTTGAAGCGTCAGGCCATTCCCACCGTCGGATACCGCTCGCGCAGCTCTTCGGGCGTCATGCCGGGCGCGAACAGGAACCCCTGGCCCACGTGGACGCCCAGCTGCAGCAGGAAATCGCGGTGCTGCCCGGTCTCCACGCCCTCGGCGACCAGCGCCAGCCCGAGGCTGCGCGCGATGCCGGTGACCGCCTGGCAGACGGCGACGTCGGACTGGTTGTCCGGTACGCCCTGCACGAACAGCTGGCTCAACTTGAGCCCGTGGATCGGCAGCCGGCGCAGGTAGTTCAGCGCGCTGTAGCCCTCGCCGAAATCGTCGATCGTCAGGATCACGCCGAGCTGGCGCAGTGCGGCGAAGGTGCGCAGCGTGTCGGGGGCGTCCTCGATGAGCACGCGTTCGGTGAATTCCAGTTCCAGCGCATGGCCCGGCAGGCCGTACTCGGCGAGCACCGCGGCGACGGTGCTCGCGAGGTCCTCGCCCAGGAACTGCCGGTACGACACGTTCACCGCCACGCGCGGGATGTTGAGCCCGGAGTCCTGCCATTCGCGCATCTGCCGGCAGGCTTCGTTGAGCACCCAGTCGCCGATCCCGACGATGTCGCCGGTGGTCTCGGCGTGGTCGATGAACTTGTCGGGACGGATCTCGCCGAGCGAATGGTTGCGCCAGCGGATCAACGCTTCCGCCGCCACGACGTCGCCAGTGCGCATGTCGATCTGCGGCTGGTAGACGAGGTGGAACTCCTCGTTGTTGACGGCGCGGCGCAGGTGGGTTTCCAGCTGCAGGCGATGCAGCTGCTGTTCGGCCAGTTCAGGCGTGAACGTCTGCCAGCCGTTGCGGCCGCGCCGCTTGCTGTCGTACATCGCCACGTCCGCGCTCTGGATCAGCTGCTGCGAACGCACGCCGTCCAGCGGTGCCTGCGCGATGCCGATGCTTGCGGTGATGCTGAATTCCTCGCCGTCCAGGCGGAAGCTGTCGCCGAAGATTTCGAGGATCGCGTCCGCCAGGCGCTCCGGGCGCGATGGATCGCTGCCGGTGTCGCACAGGATCAGGAACTCGTCGCCACCGAAACGCGCGATCAGCCCTTCGTTGCCGATGGCGCGCTGGATGCGGCGCGCGGCTGACGCAAGCAGGCGATCGCCCGCCGCATGCCCGAGCACGTCGTTGACCACCTTGAAGCGATCCAGGTCGACATACAGCACGGCCAGTTGCGAGCGCAGCGGATCGTCGAGCCGGCTTTCGAGTTCGGCAAGCACGGCGTCGCGGTTGAGCAATCCGGTGAGCGGATCGCTGCGCGCCTGCACGCGCAGAGTTTCCTCGTCGTGCTTGCGCTCGGTGACGTCTTGCAGCGTGCCGGTCAGGCGGGAATGCAGCGGATCGCCCGCTTCGGCCTCGCCGATCACGCGGGCCCAGAACGTGCGTCCGTCGGCGCGATGGCCCTGCACTTCGAGGTCGAGGTTGCGGCCGAACGAAATCGCCTGGCCGAGCGCGGCGCGCAGGCGGTCGCGATCGTCCACGCGCAGGCAGTCGAGCATGCCTTCGATGGTGTCCGGCGCCGGCCGATGGCCGAGGATGCGCTGCGCTTCCTCGGTGAGATAAAGCCGGTCCGGCGTCACCTCCCATTCCCAGCCGCCGATGTGCGCCATGCTCTGCGCGCGGTCGAACAGCGTGCTGTCGCGCTTGAGCGCGGTGATGTCGGAGAACAGCGACAGCACCTGCTGCGGCTTGTCGCCGCCGGCCGGGAACTGCGGCACGGCGGTGACCGAAAGCCACATCAGCTGCTGGCGCTGGCGGTGGTACAGGCCGACGACGGTGCTTTCGATGATGCGGCCGCTTTGCAGCGCACGCGCCGATGGGTAGCGGTCGGACGCCAGCTGGCGCCCGTGTTCGTCCATTACCAGCCACTGCTCGCCGCGCATCGCGTCGTTGACCAGCTCGTCCTCGCCGACACCGAGGATCTTCATCGCGGCGACGTTGGCGTAGGTGATCTGCAGTTCCGCGTCCTGCACGACGATGCCGCGATCGATCGCCTCCATCAGCTCGCGATAGCGCAGTTCGGCGGTGTGGCGGCTGCTGAGGTCGCGCGCGACGGCGACCATCGCCTTGCGGCCGTCGAAGGTCAGCCCGGCGGTGTGCACTTCGACCGGGAAGCGCGTGCCGTCGCCGCGCATGTTGGTGACTTCGACCACGTAGGTGTCGCCGCGATTGAGCGTTTCCCACACCGGGACCATGTGGTCCTGCGGCAGGTCGGGATTGAGCGTCTCGATCGGCTGGCCGACGATTTCCTCGCGAGCGCGGCGATAGGCGTTCATGCCGGCCTTGTTGAGGTCGAGCACGGTGCCGTCCCACGCGATGATGCTCACCGGATCGGGCACCGCATCGAAGAGCGTGCGATAGCGGGCACGTTCGGCTTCGCAATCGGCCAGCGACTGCGCGAGCGCCTGGTGCGCCTGCAGCAGCAGCTCGCGCGTCGGCGCGGGCAGGGCGCTGTCGCGCGCCGCGTCCTGCAACGCCGCCAGCGTGGTTTTCGCATCCACCGGAAGGGGCGGGGCGGTGTCCTGCGCGGGCGAGCGTGGCTTCATGAGGAAGGGTCAGGTGGTGGCGAGGGCCTTGCCCACCTTGCTGCCGGTCTCGCGCCCGAGTTTCGAAGCGAGCCAGCGGCCGGTGTCGGCGAGTCTGGCAAGGTCGATGCCGGTCTCGATGCCGAGCCCGTGCAGCATGTACACGACGTCCTCGGTCGCCACGTTGCCGCTGGCGCCCTTCGCATAGGGACAACCGCCAGTGCCGGAGACCGCGGCGTCGACGACGGCAGCGCCTTCTTCCAGGCACGCGAGTACGTTCGCCAGCGCCTGGCCGTAGGTGTCGTGGAAATGCACGGCCAGTGCGTTGACCGGCACTTCCGAGGCCACCGCGAGCAACATCGCGCGCGCCTTGCCGGGCGTGCCGACGCCGATCGTGTCGCCGAGCGAGACCTCGTAGCAGCCCATGTCGTGAAGTGCACGCGCGACGCGCACGACGTCGGACAGCGGCACTTCGCCCTGGTATGGGCAGCCGAGCACGGTCGATACGTAACCGCGCACCGCGACGCCGTCGGCACGGGCGCGTTCCATCACCGGCGCGAAACGCTGCAGCGATTCGTCGATGGAGGCGTTGATGTTCCTGCGGTTGAACGCCTCCGATGCCGCGGTGAACACCGCGATCTCGTCCACGCCCACGGCGCGCGCACGTTCGTAACCCTGTTCGTTCGGCACCAGCACCGGATAGCGGACGCCCGGCGCGCGATGGATGCCGGTGAAAACTTCCGCAGCGTCGGCCAGCTGCGGCACCCACTTGGGGCTGACGAAGCTGGTCGCTTCGATACTGCGCAGGCCGGTGCCGGAAAGCCGGTCGATCAGTTCGATCTTGTCGGCGGTGGCTATCGTCGCCTTTTCGTTCTGCAGCCCATCGCGCGGGCCGACTTCGACGATGCGGACGGAAGACTTCATGCCGGCCTCATTCGTCCTGCGCCAGCGCGACGAGCACGGCATCGGCTTCGACGAAGTCGCCCGCGGCCGCGCGCACCTGCGCGACGGTGCCCGCGCGCGGCGCCTTCAGGCTCAGCTCCATCTTCATCGCTTCGATCACCATCAGCTCCTGTCCGGACTCCACGGTGTCGCCCTCGGCGGCCTTCACCAGCACCACGCGGCCCGGCATCGGCGCGAGCACGTTATGGCCGGCGTTGCCGCCGCCGCTGCGCTCGTGGCGATACATCGGCACCCCCAGCAGGCGCAGGCGGCGTTCGCCGTCGTGCACCACCAGACGCTGGCGGTCGTCGGCCAGCGTATCCAGTTCGAACGTAAATCGGCGTCCATGTCCGCCAATGCGCAGGCTGAGCGCCCCGTCGGCCTCGATTCGTGCCCCTTCGACCGCGTGGGACTGGCCCGCCAGGTCGATCCGGTACGTGCCGCCCGCGCCCTGCGCCTGCAGCTCGACGCGGTTGTCGCCCTGGAGGAACGCCAGGCTGCGATGGCCGCCGTGGCCGAGGCGCCAGCCGTCGGCGATTGCCCAGGGCGAGGTCGGATCGGTCGACGCCGCGGCGCGGCGGCGCGTGTCCTGTTCCTGCGCGAGCAGCACCGCGGTGGCGCCGGCGATCAGGCGCTCGGTGATGTCTTCATCGGCCGGCGCGAGGAACTCGTCGAGGTGGCGGTCCAGGTACCCGGTATCGATGGTGCCGTCCACCACGGCCGGATGCCGCGCGAGGCGTTCGAGGAATTCGATGTTCGACTTCGGCCCGGCGATGTCGCACGTCGCCAGCGCCGCGCGCAGCCGGGCCAGTGCGGCGGGGCGGTCGGCGGCGTGCACGATGAGCTTGGCGATCATTGGATCGTAGAAGATCGTGACGGTGTCGCCTTCGACCACGCCCGAATCGATGCGCACGCCTTCGCCCGCATGCGGCAGGCGCAGGCGTTCGAGCTTGCCCGAACCGGGCAGGAAGCCGGCGTCGGGATCCTCGGCGTAGAGGCGGACTTCGATCGCATGACCGTTCTGCGCGATGGCGTCCTGCTCGTGCGGGAGCGCGTCGCCCGCGGCCACGCGCAGCTGCCACTCGACCAGGTCGAGCCCGGTCACCATTTCGGTGACGGGGTGCTCCACCTGCAGGCGCGTGTTGATTTCCATGAAGTAGAAACCGCCGTCCTGGCCGACGATGAATTCCACCGTGCCCGCGTTGACGTAGTCGATCGAGCGCGCGGCGAGCACCGCGGCTTCACCCATCGCGGCGCGCAACTGCGGCGTGAGGAAGGGCGAGGGCGATTCCTCCAGCACCTTCTGGTAGCGGCGTTGCGCGGAGCATTCGCGTTCGTTGAGGTGGATCGCGTGCCCGTGCGTGTCGGCGAAGACCTGGATCTCGATGTGGCGCGGCTTCTCGACGTAGCGCTCCAGCAGCACGCGATCGCGACCGAAGGCGTTGGCGGCTTCGCGCTGGCAGCTTTGCAGGTTCGCCGCGAATTCGCCGCTCGCGCGCACGATGCGCATGCCCTTGCCGCCGCCGCCGTGCGCGGCCTTGATCATCAGCGGATAGCCGATGGCGTCGGCCTCGCGCTGCAGGCGTTCGGGCGACTGGTCCTCGCCCGTGTAGCCCGGCACGACCGGCACGCCGGCGGCCTGCATCAGCTCCTTCGCGCCGGCCTTGCTGCCCATCTTGCGCATCGACGCCGCCTTCGGGCCGATGAAGGCGATGCCGGCGGCTTCGACGGCATCGGCGAAATCGGCGTTCTCGCTGAGGAAGCCGTACCCGGGATGCACCGCCTGCGCGCCGGACTTCAACGCGACTTCGATGATCGCGTCGCCGCGCAGGTAGCTGTCCTGCGGACGCGGACCGCCGATGGGCCACGCCTCGTCGGCCTGGCGCACGTGCTGCGCATCGGCGTCGGCTTCGGAATACACCGCGACCGTGCGGATGCCGAGGCGGCGGCAGGTGCGGATGACGCGGCAGGCGATTTCGCCGCGGTTGGCGATCAGGATCTTGTCGAACGGGCGTTGGGGCATGAGGTCACTCGGGACGGTGGCACACGGCTTCGATGTTGTTGCCATCGAAGTCGATCACGAAGGCGCCGTAGTAGTTCGGGTGGTAGTGCGGGCGCAGGCCGGGTGCGCCGTTGTCGCGCGCACCGTGCTGCAGGGCGATGGCGTGGAACTCGTCCACGGCGGCACGCGATGACGCGACGAACGCGACGTGCAGGCCGGTGCTTGCCGTCTGGCCAGTGCCGATCCAGAACGCGGGCTTGCCGTCGGGGCCGAAGCCGCACCCTTCGTAGCCGCCGGTCTGCTCCTTCGTCACGTCCATGACGATGCCGTAGTCGAGCACGCCGAGCACGCGCTCGTAGAAGGCGCGCGAATGCGCGTAGTCGGACACCGTGATTCCCATATGGTCGAGCATGGTCGGTCCTCTGGTTCGATTACGGGATCCAGCGCGGCTTGCGCTTGTCGAGGAACGCGGTGAGTCCTTCCTGGCCTTCCTCCGACACGCGCAGGCGCGCGATCAGCGCGGCGTTGTCGTGGTCCAGGCGATCGCGATCGCGCTCGAACGCCACCCGCCGCACCAGCGTCTTGGCCTCGGCGCTCGCGTGCGGGCCGGCCTTGAGCAGCAGGTCGACCTGGCGTTGCACCGCGGCATCCAGCGCGTCGCCTTCCACAACCTGGTGCAGCAATCCGATCTCCAACGCGGTCGCTGCGTCGAAGATTTCCGCCGTGGCGAACCAGCGTCGCGCCTGGCGCGGACCGATGGCATCGAGCACGTAGGGCGAGATCACCGCGGGCAGCAGCCCGAGCTTGCTCTCGGTCAGGCCGAACTTCGCGTCGGCCGAGGCAATGGCGATGTCGCAGCACGCCACCAGCCCGACGCCGCCGCCGAAGGCCGCGCCCTGGATGCGGGCGACGGTCGGGCGGGGGAGTTCGTCCAGGGTCCGCATCAGGCGGGCGAGGGCGAGCGAATCGGTGCGGTTGGCCTCCTCGCTGGCGGCGGCCATGCCGCGCATCCAGTTGAGGTCCGCGCCGGCCGAGAAGGAGGCGCCTTCGCCCTCCAGCACCACGACCCGGACGCTGTCATCGGCGGCCACGGCTTCCAGGGCGCCGGTCAGGGCGGCGATCAGCATCGCGTCGAAGGCGTTGTGCAGCTCCGGACGATTCAGGCGCAGCCGGGCGACGGGCCCTTCGCGCAGGTTCAACAGCGGATTGGTCATCGGCCGGATTGCTTGCTGGAGTCTGGCGAATGATAGCCGCTGCCCTCCGATGGCCATGCTGCAGCCGCGTACGGCGGCGGCCGGGTGCTACAATTGAGAACGATTCCCATCTTGTCGACCCGTCGCCGCCGGCGGCGGGTTCGGCCTAAAGGTGACCCTTGAAGCTGTCCGAACTCCAACGCCGCACCGCCGCCATCGTCGAAGCCGTCGAGGACCAGGCGCCCAACGACGCGATCGCCCGCCGCCTGCGCGAGCTCGGCTTCGTGCGCGGCGAACGCGTGGAAGTCATGGCCGCCGGCCCGGTGTCGAAGGAGCCGCTGCTGGTGCAGATCGGCTTCACGCGTTTCGCGCTGCGCCGCACCGAGGCGGCGCGCGTGAGGGTCTCGCTCGAAGGCGCGCAGGCCGCGGCGGGAGCGATCGCGTGAGCGCGGCCGAAGGGACGGTGAAGGGCGTGGCCGCCGTGCAGAGCGCGACCGCGCAGAGCGTGCGCGTCGCGCTGATCGGCAACCCCAATTGCGGCAAGACGGCGCTGTTCAACCAGCTGACCGGCAGCCGTCAGAAGGTCGCCAACTACGCCGGCGTCACCGTGGAGCGCAAAGAAGGCCGTTTCCACGCACCGTCGGGCCGCCACTACGCGGTGCTCGATCTCCCCGGCGCCTACAGCCTGCACGCGGCAAGCCTGGACGAAGCGGTCGCGCGCGACGTCTGCCGCGGCTTCTATCCGGGCGAACCCGCGCCGGACGTGCTGGTGTGCGTGGTCGACGCGACCAACCTGCGCCTGCACCTTCGTTTCGCGCTGGAAGTGCGCGAACTCGGCCGCCCGATGGTGCTGGCCGTCAACATGATGGACGCCGCCAAGCGCCGCGGCATCGAAGTGGACCTGGCCGCGCTGGAACGCGAACTCGGCGTGCCGGTCGTGCCGACGGTGGCCGTCCGCAACGGCGGCGCGCGCGAACTGGTCGCGATGCTCGATCGCGTCGCCGGCAAGCTGCACGAGCCCAGTGCGCACCTGCCGGCCGACCTCGTCCACGATCCCGACGCGCTGCACGCCGAAACGCGCCGCCTCCTGTCGCTCGCCGTGACGATGCCGCGCCGCACCGCCGAGGTGGACGACGCGCTCGACCGCTGGCTGCTGCATCCGGTGCTCGGACTGGTGTCGCTGGCGGTGGTGATGTTCCTGATCTTCCAGGCCGTGTACGCCTGGGCGACGCCGCTGATGGACCTGATCGAAGCCGGCACCGGCGCGCTCGGCGAGACCGTCGGCAGCGTCATGCCAGACGGTCCGCTGCGCAGCCTGATGCTCGACGGCATCATCGCCGGCCTGGGCGGCGTGATCGTGTTCCTGCCGCAGATCCTGATCCTGTTCGCCTTCATTCTCGCGCTCGAGGAATCGGGCTACCTGCCGCGCGCGGCCTTCCTGCTCGACCGGTTGATGTCGCAGGCGGGCCTGTCGGGGCGGTCGTTCATCCCGTTGCTGTCGAGCTTCGCCTGCGCGGTGCCGGGCATCATGGCGACGCGTTCGATCCAGGATCCGCGCGACCGCCTCGCCACGATCCTCGTCGCGCCGCTGATGACGTGCTCGGCGCGCCTGCCGGTGTATGCGCTGCTGATCGGCGCGTTCATCCCGCAGCGCCAGGTGGCCGGTGGCCTGCTCAACCTGCAGGGCCTGGTGCTCTTCGCGTTGTATGCGGCAGGCATCGCCAGCGCGCTGGCCGTGTCGTGGATCATGAAGAAGTGGCGCCGCGACAAGAGCGAGCACGCACTGCTGCTCGAACTGCCGTCGTACCGCATCCCGCATCCGCGCGACCTGCTGATCGGCCTGTGGGAACGCGCGTGGATCTTCCTGCGCCGCGTCGGCGGCATCATCCTCGCGCTGACGATCCTGCTGTGGTTCCTGCTGTCGTTCCCGGCGGCGCCGGCGGGCGCGACGGGCCCGGCAATCGACTACAGCTTCGCCGGCCGCATCGGCCACGCGCTGACAGCGGTATTCGCGCCGATCGGCTTCAACTGGCAGATCTGCATCGCACTGATTCCGGGCCTGGCGGCGCGCGAAGTCGCGGTGTCCTCGCTGGCGACGGTGTACGCGCTGTCGGCGGCCAACGATGAAGCCGCCGCGCAGGCGCTGTCGCCGATCATCACCGGTTCGTGGTCCCTGGCGACCGCGCTGTCGCTGCTGGTGTGGTTCATCTACGCGCCGCAGTGCATTTCGACCCTGGCGACGATCCGGCGCGAGACCAACTCGTGGAAGCAGGTGGCGATCGCCACGGGCTATCTGTTCGGCCTGGCGTACCTGGCGTCGTTCGCGACGTACCACATCGCCGTGGCGCTGGGCGCGGGCTGACGATGGACGCCGGCCTGCTCGCGCAGTACGCGATCATCACCGTCGCGGTGATCGTCAGCGCGTGGTTCGTCGCGAAGCGGCAGTTCCCGAACGCGGTGCGCCGACTGCGCGTCGGTCTCGCCATTCCGCTGGTGCGCGAAGGTCGCGCCGCGTGGGTGCAGAAGCTGGGCCGCCGGATCGCGCCGCCATCGACCTTGGCCGATGCGTCCTGCGGTGGCTGCAACAGCTGCGGGCCGTCGGCGCCGCGGCGTCATTGAAACCGGCAAGTTCCTTTCCCGAGTAACGAAGCCCCTCTCCCGCGTGCGGGAGAGGGGTTCGGGTGAGGGCAAACCGAGGCAATGCCGGACAAGGCGTCAGTGTTTCCGCCGCGCCTTGTACCCGCGCACTTCCACCGCTTCGACTTCCAGCGTGAACGAGCGCTCCTCGCCATTGAACAGCGCGCCCACGCCCATCACCTGACGTTCGATCTCCTCGCCATCCGCGTTACGGATGGTGAGCACCACCGAGTACTCCAGCGCGTTCTCGCCGGGCGGCGGCTTGATCGTGCCCTCCACGCGCAGCGGCACCGACCGCAGCTTCGCGGACTGCGCGGCGTCCGGATCGAAACGCAGGTGGTGCCGGCACGACGGACAGACGTTGGCGCTTTCCAGGATCGTCGTCTTGCAGTGCGGGCACGTCCGCGTCGCGCCGGGCGTACCGGGGCGCGCGAGGCTCATGACGTGGCGGACGCCTCGGACTTCGATTCGCCCTTGTCGGCCTTCTCGTTCTTCTCGGCCTTGCCGGCGCTGCGCGTGTCGCGATCCTCGAATCCGAAGTCGACCTGGCCGCGCATGCGCGAACCCGGCGCGATGCTGACGACGCCGGCCTTGATGTCGCCGACGACCACGCCACCCTCGAGCAGTTCGACGCGCTGCGCCGATTCGACATTGCCTTCGAGCTCGCCGGCGATCACGACCTTGCGCGCACGCACGCCGCCGTTGACCTTCGCGCCGACTTCGACGGTGAGGTCGCCTTCGACATGCACGTCGCCCTTGAACCGGCCCGCGATGCGGATGTGGCCGGCGCCGTTGATCTTGCCTTCGATCGACAGGTCGGCGGCGATCACCGACTCCTTGCCTTCGCGTTCGTTCGCACGCGGGCTCGGCGACGGCGCAGGAGAGGGCGCAGGCGCAGCTGCGGCGGCGGGCTTGGGCGCGCCGAAGGAGAACTCGTCACGTGCCGGTTCCTTCGGCAGCGCCGATTCGGTCGGATTGGTGGGAGCGGGGCCGTTGTCGCGCTTGGGCGTTGCGGGCTGTGGGGAATTGAAGATCGCCATGACGCACTTCCTCGATTGGCAGGGGCGGGGCAATGCACGGGGGTGCAGAGAACGGGGTGCAACCCACCCGAGGCTACGCCCGCAAAACCGCGCTGCGTGTGACTCGCCTCACCCAATCGTTGCCGGCCTTGCGCCGTTCATTTGCCGATCACCTGCCTGAATCCGCATCAGAGCGCCTCCAAGCTTGCGAAGCCGCATCACATGCGGAAGACGCCGAAGCGCGTGCTCGCGTCACCCGGCGCGCTTTCGATCGGCGCGTTGAAGCTCGCCGACAGCGCGAGACCGAGCACGCGACGCGTGTCGGCCGGATCGATGATGCCGTCGTCCCACATGCGCGCGGTCGCGTAGTAAGGGTTGCCCTGCGATTCGTACTGCTCGCGTATAGGCGCCTTGAACGCGTCTTCCTCTTCGCTCGACCAGGACTTGCCGGCCGCTTCGATGCCGTCGCGCTTCACCGTCGCCAGCACGCTCGCGGCCTGTTCGCCGCCCATCACGCTGATGCGCGCGTTCGGCCACATCCACAGGAAGCGCGCGCCGTATGCGCGGCCGCACATCGCGTAGTTGCCGGCGCCAAAGCTGCCGCCGATGACGACGGTGAACTTCGGCACGTGCGAGCACGCCACCGCCGTCACCATTTTCGCGCCGTCCTTCGCGATGCCGGCGTTCTCGTACTTGCGGCCGACCATGAAGCCGGTGATGTTCTGCAGGAACACCAGCGGGATGCCGCGCTGGTTGCACAGCTCGATGAAGTGCGCGCCCTTGAGCGCGCTCTCGGCGAACAGGATGCCGTTGTTGGCGACGATGCCCACAGGATAGCCGTGCACGTGCGCGAAGCCGGTGACCAGCGTCTTGCCGTAGCGCGCCTTGAACTCCTGGAACTCGCTGCCGTCGACCACGCGCGCGATCACTTCGCGGATGTCGAACGGACGACGCGTGTCCTTCGGGACGATGCCGTACAACTCGTTGGTCGGGAACGCCGGCTCGCGCGACTCGCGCACCGCGACCGGCAGCGTCTTGCGGCGATTGAACGTGCCGACGATGTCGCGCGCGATCTGCAATGCATGGCGGTCGTCTTCGGCGAAGTGATCCGCAACGCCCGACACGCTGGTGTGCACGTCCGCGCCGCCGAGCGCTTCGGCGTCTACGACTTCGCCCGTGGCCGCCTTCACCAGCGGCGGGCCGCCGAGGAAGATCGTGCCCTGTTCCTTGACGATGATCGACTCGTCGCACATCGCCGGCACGTATGCGCCACCGGCGGTGCACGAGCCCATGACGACGGCGACCTGCGGGATGTTCTCCGCGCTCAGCCGCGCCTGGTTGTAGAAGATGCGCCCGAAGTGTTCCTTGTCGGGGAACACCTCGTCCTGCAGCGGAAGGAACGCGCCGCCGGAATCGACGAGGTAGACGCAGGGCAGGCGGTTCTCGCGCGCGATCTCCTGCGCGCGCAGGTGCTTCTTCACCGTCATCGGGAAATAGGTGCCGCCCTTGACCGTGGCGTCGTTCGCGACGATCACCACTTCCTGGCCCATGACGCGGCCGATGCCGCAGACCATGCCGGCGGCGGGCGCGGCGTCGTCGTACATGCCTTCGGCCGCGAGCGGTGCGATCTCGAGGAAAGGCGAACCGGGGTCGAGCAGCGCGGCGATGCGATCGCGCGCGAGCAGCTTGCCGCGTTCGGTGTGCTTCGCACGTGCCTTCTCGCCACCGCCGCCGGCAGCGCGAGCGAGGCGGGCGTCCAGTTCGTCGACCAGCGCGCGGTGGTAGGCGACGTTGTCCTGGAATTCCTGCGAGCGGGGATCGATGTGGGAAGTCAGTGCGGGCATCGATGCAGCGGCGTGCGGAAGATGCGGCATCAGACCATAAAGCGCGGGAATGGGCCAACGGTGCCGCGCCTGCGCGCCACGCGTGCGCAAAGAAAAGGCCCGCGCGAGGCGGGCCTTTCCAGTGGAACGATCGCGCGCCTTACTTGCGTTCGGCGGCTTCCTGCTCGGCCTTCTCCGCAGCGTTGTCGGCCTTCTCGGCGACCTTGCTCGCCGCGTCGGCCGTGGCCTGCGCGGCGTCGGCGGTGGCAGCTGCCGCACCGGCCGCTGCATCGTTGGCTACTTCGCGCGAACGTTCGGCGGCGTTGTCCACCGCAACGCTCGCGCGATCGGCGGCTTCGCTGGTCGCAGCCGCCGCAGCCTCGGCCGATTCCTGCGCGGCGTTGGCGGAGGCGTCGGCGGCCTGGTTGGCCGCAGCGGCGGCTTCGGCCGCTTCGCTCTGCGTGTCGGCCTGGTGGCAGGCCGACAGCGACAGCGCAGCAGCGGTCATGGCAATGGCGACGTAAAGCTTGGTGTTCATGGGTTTCTCCGTGTGACGGGGTTTGGGTCCCAGCCGGGGCGCACGATGCCAGCGGCCGCGCGAAGGAAAAGTCATCGTCGGGGACGCCGATGCCCGGACGGATGAATCGTGGAGAAACCGTTGCCGACCGAACGCATGCCGGTCGTTACACGCGCGATGGATCGTCGGGATCGGGTCGACGCATGCGGGTCGACGGGCGCGATAGCGGCAAATCGGTCCGATCGCGATGCATGTGCGGATGCCACAAATGAAAAAGCCGCCGGAAATCCGGCGGCTTCTTCGAAGCGGTAATCACCTGGGCAATTGCTTGCCCGCGGTTATTACTTCTTCTCTTCCTTCGAAGCTTCGGCAGCCTGGTCGGCAGCGTCAGCAGCCTGGCCAGCGGCGTCAGCAGCCTGCGAAGCGGCGTCGGCAGCGGCGTCGGCAGCGGCCGGAGCAGCAGCGGCGGCGGTGGCGTCGGCCGAAGCGGCGGCGGCGTCAGCAGCCTGGGCAGCGGTGTCGGCAGCAGCCTGGGCAGCGTCGGCAGCAGCGGCGTCGCCCGAAGCAGCGGCGTCGGTGGCGGCAGCAGCGGCTTCGGTCGAAGCAGCGGCGGCGTCAGCAGCGGCTTCGTCAGCCTGCTTCTGGTTCGAGCAGGCGGCCAGAGCGGCAACCATAGCCAGGGCGATCAGCGCCTTGTTGAAGGTCATGATTTTTATCCTCGTCGTTTAGTTAGGCAACGCGCAATTGCGCGTCAATAACATGATGACAAGCCGGTGACGCGTGTCAAGCGGCTTGGCCGGTTTTTTTTAGGTAATGCGTTTTTAACGCCTTATAGCAGCTCGATGGCGACAGCGGTAGCCTCGCCACCCCCGATGCACAGCGAAGCCACGCCCTTCTTGACGCCCCGTGCACGCAGCGCGTGCAGCAACGTCACCACCAGGCGGGCGCCGCTGGCGCCGATGGGATGCCCCAGTGCAACCGCGCCGCCGTTGACGTTGAGCTTCTCGTGCGAGATGCCCAGGTCCTTCATCGGCGCCATGGCCACACAGGAAAACGCTTCATTGACCTCGAACAGGTCAACGTCCTCGACCGACCAGCCGGCCTTGGCCAACACGTTTGAAATCGCTTTCACCGGCGCGGTGGTGAACCACTCTGGCGCCTGCGCATGGCCGGCATGCGCGACGATGCGCGCGAGCGGCGTCAGGCCACGCTTGGCGGCTTCGTCGGCGCTCATCAGCAGCGTGGCCGCGGCACCGTCGGAAATCTTCGAGGACGACGCAGCGGTCAGCACGCCATCCTTGCCGAACGCCGCGCGCAGCGTGGGGATCTTCGCCAGGTCGATCTTGCCCGGCTCCTCGTCGGTGTCGACGACGACGTCGCCCTTGCGACCCTTGACCGTGACCGGCACGACTTCGTCCTTGAACGCACCACCGCTTACCGCCGCCTGCGCGCGACGCGCGCTTTCGGTCGAGTACGCATCGAGCGCTTCGCGATCGAAGCCGTACTTGTGGCTCGTCGCATCGCCGAACACACCCATCGCCTTGCCGTCGTACGGATTGGTCAGGCCGTCCCACGCCATGTGATCGAGGAACTCCGCGCTGCCGTAGCGGATGCCGGTGCGCGAGTTGTTGAGCAGGTGCGGTGCATTGGTCATCGACTCCATGCCGCCGGCGACGACAACGTTGGCCGACCCGGCCTTGATCAGGTCATGCGCCAGCATGATCGCCTTCATGCCCGAGCCGCAGACCTTGTTGATGGTCGTGCAACCGGCGGAGGTGGGAAGGCCTGCACCCAGCGCGGCCTGGCGGGCGGGCGCCTGGCCCAGGCCGGCCGGCAGCACGCAGCCCATGATCACTTCGTCGACCTGGTCGGCGGCGACGCCGGCATGTTCGAGCGCACCCGTGATGGCGGCCGTACCCAGCGCGGGGGTCGGGACGCCGGTGTACTGGCCGAGGAAGGAACCGATGGCGGTGCGCTTGGCACCGACGATGACGACGTCGCTCATGAGGACTCCAACTGAAGGTCGAACCGTGACAGCGGCCGGCGCGAGGGGCCGGAACCCTCCGATTATGCGGGGCCGTGCTGCGGCGCGGCAAACCGGGCTCAGCCCAGCTTCAGCAGGACAGGGCGCGGCCACGTCCTGATTCGCCCTGCCGGCGAAACCCCAACGGCTCATAAAGCGAGGGGACGCCGGTCCAGACGAACGCCCCGGCCTGCCGCTCCCCCGGCGCCAAGGATTGCGGGTACGCCTCGACCTCGGTCGCGCCCCGCTGCCGGGCCAGCTCCACCACGGCAGCCACCAGCGCCCGGGCCACCCCGACACCGCGCCAGCGCGGCGGCACATACAGGCAGTTGAGCGACCAGGTATCGGCGGACCATTGGCGAACCAGCGACTTGCTCCGGTCGACCCGCGGGAACTCAGCGCGCGGGCCGATCCCGCACCAACCGGCCGCCTCGCCGTCGACGAATGCGAGCACCCCCGACGCCGCGCCGGCGTTGACGAGTTTGCGAAACGCCTCGCGGTTGGGTTCGCCTTTCGCTGCCTCCCAGGCGCGCCCGCCCATCGGCACGCGCCACCACATGCACCAGCACCCGCCGCATGCACCACGCGGGCCGAACAGCGTTTCGACGATGGACCAGTCGTCGCAACCCAGAGGTCGGGTGTGGATGGCGTTCATCGCGTTCACCGATGTGCGCGGAATGTGGCGCCCGATGCGGTTTCCGTCACCGGATCGTGCCGGTTGATTGTGGACGATCCGCATTGGGTCGATACTCGATTCGCGATCGCTGGGGAGCGATGCGATTTCATTCAGATGGGGAGCGTCATGCATTACAGGCACAAGGAACTGGTGACGGCGATGCGCAGCGTGCTGCTGTGCTCGGGCTTGATGGGGCTTGCCGCGTGCGGCGGCGGTGGCGGCGGCGGGAACGTGCGCGAGACGCCTCCGCTGTATGCCCCGCAGCAGCCGGGTACGCCGCCGCCGAGCACTCCGTCCAATCCGACACCGCCTGTCGTCAGCACGCCCAATCCCGCCTACAGCCAGCACATCGCGCTGACCAACACCGCGGCCGCGCACCAGGCCGGCTTCACCGGCGCCGGCGTACGCATCGGTGTCGTCGACAGCGGCGTGAATCGCAACCATCCGGCGCTTGCGCCGCGCGTCGTGGCGAACTTCAATTACATCGCCTCGCCACCGAACAACCTGCAGGTCGATGACGTGCTCGGCCACGGCACGGATGTCGCGCAACTTGCCGCCGGCACGCCGTTCGGTGCATGGCCGGGTGGTATCGCGCCGGGCGCTCAGATCGTGTCGGCGCGCATCCTGTCCGACACGCCGCCGAAGGACGACGGCACGGGGCAGGGCAACGAAGTCGGCGGCGAACTCGGCATGCGTCAGGTCCACCAGCAGCTGATCAACAGCGGCGTGCGGATCATGAACAACTCATGGGGCGGCCTGTACTGGACCAACACGGTCGCAACCAATCCGATCGCCGACGAATACCGCCCCTTCGTGCTGAGCAACAACGGCCTGGTGGTGTTCGCTACTGGCAACGACGGTCGCCCGAACCCCGACAGCATGGCGGGACTGCCGAGCCAGCCCGGCCCGAACGGCACGCTGCCCGCGGCGGACCTGGAACGCGGCTGGCTTGCGGTGACCGGCGTCAATCCCAACAACGTGCAGCAGCTCGACATCGATTCCAACGGCGCGGTCTACGCCAACGCGTGTGGCGTCGCGATGCGCTATTGCCTGGCGGCGCCGGGTACGACGGTGTTCACCGGCGTCAATGACGGCCCGACCTCGCCGTCGTACTGGCGCGGTTCGGGCACCTCCTTCGCTGCGCCGCAGGTGTCGGGCGCAGCGGCGCTGGTGTGGCAGGCGTTTCCGTACTTCAGCAACGACCTGGTGCGACAGACGCTGCTCGGCACGGCGACCGACCTCGGCGCGCCGGGCGTCGATCCCGTCTTCGGCTACGGCCTGCTCAACGTCGGGCGCGCGATCAACGGACCGGGCCGTTTCGACTGGGGCGTGACCAGCGTGGACGTCACCGGCATGAGTCGTCCGTGGAGCAACGCCATCGCCGGCAGCGGCGGGTTGCGCAAGCGTGGCACCGGCACGCTCGCGCTGACCGGCGCGAATACCTACACCGGCGCCACCATAGTCGAGCAGGGCACCCTGGAAGTGCAGCGCGCCATGCCGGGCGGCGCGACGGTAGCCAGCGGCGGACGCCTGCGCCTGAACGCCGGACTGCAGGGCAATCCGGTCGCGGCGAACGTCGGTGCGCTCGACAACACCGGCACCCTTGAATTCCTCGGCGGCAATACCGCACAGGGCGCGACGTACTCGATGTCGTCGTTCCGCAACAACGCCGGCGGCGCGATGGAACTGCAGATCGGCGCGCACCTGGACGTGTCCGGCACGGCGACGCTCGGCGGCGAACTGCGGCTGACCGGCCGCGCGCCGAACTACATCATCGCCACGCCCAGCATCAACACGCCCACGCGCGAGACCTTCCTCCAGGCCTCTACCGTGACGGGCACGTTCGCCACGGTGACGTGGTCGCCGTTCGTGACCGGTTCGGTCGCTTACGCGGCCACCGACGTATCGCTGCTGCTCACGCGCGCCGACGTCGCCACGGCCGCGTCGTCGATGAACCTCAGCGCGACCGCGCTGTCCAGCGCGCAGCGCATGGAAGGCGCGATGGACCAGATCGACACCAGCGTCGCCAATGGCGAGGGCGCCAGTCTCGACGTGCTCGCGGGGGCGATCGCGTTCCAGGGCACGCCCGATGCGGCCGCGGCGGAGACGTCGCTGTCGAGCCTCTCCGGCGAGCTGCACGTCGCCGACACCGCCTTCGCGATGATGGCGATCGAAGGCAACCGCCGCGCGCTGGAATCGCGCATCGACGCGCTGCAGGACGCGCCGCTCGGCGGCGCATGGTTCGACGACCTCGACTCGCAGCGTGCGCTCGCGCGTTTCGACATGCAGGCCGACGGCTGGATGGCCGGCCAGGATCGCCGCATCGGCGCGCTGACCGTCGGCGCCGCGCTCGCGCAGACCGAGGGCTACGCGCACCACGAGCAGCGTTTCGATCGCGAACACAACCGCCAGCTGGAGGCGCAGTTCTACGCGAGCTACGACCTCGGTCAGGGCTACCTGCTCGGCAGCGTTGCCGTCGGCCGCATGCAGCGCTGGACGCGTCGTGACGTGCTACTCGGCGCGGACGCGTTCCGCCTTGGCACCGACTACGCGCAGCGTTATGCGAGCGTCGGCATGCAGGCCGGCTTGCCGATGAACGTCGGTGAGGGGCGCATCACGCCTTACGTAGGCGTGCAGAACCTGCAGCTTGAACGCGATGGCTTCAGCGAAGCGGGCGCGGTCGGCTTCGGCCTGAGCACCGATGCATCGTCTATGCGCGTCAGCCAGGCCTTGCTCGGGGCGCGGTATGCGACGCAATGGAACGTCGGTTCGATGCAATGGGACCTTCAGGCTCGCGCGGAATGGCAGCGCCTGCTCTCGCAGTCCGGGGGCGACATCCAGGCGCGTTTCACTGCACTGGACGCGTGGTCGCCGATCATGGGCGGCGCGCTGGATCGCGACGTCGGCGTGCTCGGTTTCGGCGTCGGTACGTGGCTGCGCTACAACAGCCGCCTGAGCCTGGACGTCGATGCACGCAGCGATCACGGCGAAACGTGGACGCAGGCGATGCTCAACTGGACGACGGCGTTCTGATCGCATCGTCGGCGCAATGCAAAACGGCCGTCGATGCGACGGCCGTCTCGTTTCAGGCTACGGCTTCGCGACGGCTCAGTGCCGCTCTTCGAACAGCTCGCGGCCGATCAGCATGCGGCGGATCTCGTTCGTGCCCGCGCCGATGGCGTAGAGCTTGGCATCGCGCAGGATGCGGCCGGTCGGGAACTCGTTGATGTAGCCGTTGCCGCCGAGCGCCTGGATGCCTTCCAGCGCGACCTGCACCGCCGCTTCCGACGCATGCAGCAGGCACGAAGCGGCATCCACGCGACTGCGGTGTCCCGCATCGAAATCACGACCGACCTGGTAGGCGAACGCGCGGCTCGACTGCAGCGCGGTGTACATGTCGGCAATCTTGCCCTGCATCAGCCCGAACGTACCGATGGCCGCGTTGAACTGCTTGCGTTCGCGCACGTAGGGCAGGGCGATGTCGAGCGCCGCCTGCATCAGGCCGATCGGCCCGCCGGTCAGCACGAGGCGTTCGGTGTTCAGGCCGCTCATCAGCACCTTCACGCCGCGGTTCACTTCGCCGAGCACGTTCTCGGCCGGAATCTCGCAGTTCTCGAACACCAGTTCGCACGTGTTGGAGCCACGCATGCCGAACTTGTCGAGCTTCTGCGCAGTGGAGAAACCCTTCATCCCCTTCTCGACAATGAAGGCCGTCATGCACTGGCTGCCCGCGTCCTTGCCGGCGGTGCGCATGTAGACGATCAGCACGTCGGCTTCCGGGCCGTTGGTGATCCACATCTTGTTGCCGTTCGCGATCCACGTGCCGTCGCGAAGTTCCGCACGACAGCTCATCGAACCGACGACGTCGGAACCCGCGCCCGGTTCGCTCATCGCGAGCGCGCCCTTCCACTCGCCGCTGCACAGCTTCGGCAGGTACTTCTGGCGTTGCGCGTCGGTGCCGTTGGCGTAGAGGTTGCTCACGCACAGGTTCGAATGCGCGCCATAGCTCAGCCCAACCGAGCCGGACGCGCGGGAGATCTCTTCCATCGCAACCAGGTGCGCGAGGTAGCCCATCTCGCTGCCGCCGTACTCGGCGGGGACCGTCATGCCCAGCAGGCCCATTTCGCCGAGCTTCGGCCACAGGTCCTGCGGGAACCAGTTCTCCTCGTCGATCTGCGCCGCGCGCGGTGCGATCTCGACCTCGGCGAAGCGGCGAACGGCGTCGCGCAGGGCATCGATTTCGTCACCGAGGGGGAAAGGGCGCATGGGAATCCTTGTGTTCGAGAGGGCGGCGCGCGATCGAACGCCGCGCGCGATGCGCCAATTCTAGGCGGAGGCGGTGAATCGGTCGTCGTGCGGTGCAATAAAACCGCGCTTTCAGGGGCTCCAAAGCGAAGCGCCCCGCCACCGTACGCAACGGTGCGGGGCGCGATTGCGCGGAAGCCGTGGCGATCAGCCTTCGTCGTGGACCAGCGGACGGCCGTTCAGCGGCTGCACGTTGCGATTGTTGTGGCGGTAGTGCGCCAGGAACGCCTCGATCTGCTTCTTCGACATCGTGACCGGCGCCGGCAGCACGTACCACTCCACGTTCTCGGTCAGCGGCGGCGTGGTGAGCGAGCCCAGGTAGTGGTAGTAGCCGCGCTGCGCCGGCAGCAACGCGTCGATGTCGACCTCGTGCGGCGCGTTCTCCTTGTGCGCGAGGCTGTCGAGCACCGCCTGCGCCTGCGGATTGGCCTTGCCGACCTGGTACATCACGCCGACCACGGCCAGGCGCCCGTCCTGTGCCTTGAAGACGTAGTGGCCTTCCAGCGGATAGTGCCGGCCGTCGATGGTGTGCTCGCTTTCCGCGTGGAAGTGGAACTGCGTCAGCGCGAAATGCCGGCCGCGGATCGTCGCGTCGGTGGCGTGCGTTTCGACTTCCACCGCGTGGCCGTTGTCGACGGCTTCCATCGGCGCGTGCGTGTGCGTGAACACCAGCGCCTGCGGTTCGTCGTCGCGCGCGGCGACGGTGTCGTGCGTGACGATGTCGATCGGCGACTGCGCCATGTCGTGCGCGGACTGCCATTGCGCCTGATGGTCGTAGTCGATGCGGCCATCGCCTGCGTGGGCTGCGAAGGCGGCGGCGAGACCGAGGGCGGCGAGGGGAAGGGCGATGCGCATGGAGGCAACTCCGAGTGGGGGAATGCCACTTTGCGCCGGGCGCTGAGCGGCGTCTTTCGGAATTGCCTGAAAAGCAGGCCGTTTGTCGCGTACCGAAGCCCGTCATTTCGGCGAGGCCGGAGAGCGGGACCAATCGTGGATCGTCGCCGATACGCTCCTTTCGACCTGCCATAACGGCCTGGGTCCCGGCGTTCGCCGGGATGACGGTGATGGGGCGGTGGCGTCTCGATGCAAGAAGACCCACAAAAGAAAACGCCCGGACAGCCGGGCGCTTCTCGAATCATTGCGCTGCAACCGCTGCCACGTCCTCCGCGGCCCATAGCCCCCTTTAGTAAAGGGGGCGCCGCGGCAGCGGCAGGGATTTGGAGGAAGACTGCTGGGGCCCGAAGTTTGCGAATGCAAACTTTGGGGATTTTCCAGTCGAGACTGGAAAATCAGTGCCCGCCGCGAATCCTGCCCTGGAAACGCGGAGCGCTGCGACCCAGCGGCAGCTTCAGCTTGCCGATCGCGGTGATGCGCTCTTCGGCCAGGCGGTCGGCCGCGCGGTAGGTCGGGATCGCGTCACGCTCGGCGATCTCGAAGATGCGCGCGAGGTTGTGGTAGATCGTGCGCATCATGCGCATGGCGCGCTCGCGGTTGTAGCCGTCGAGTTCCAGCGCCACGTTCATCACGCCGCCCGCGTTCACCGCGTAGTCCGGCGCGTAGAGGATGCCGCGCTTGGCCACTTCGTCGCCGATGGCGTTGTTGGCCAGCTGGTTGTTGGCCGCGCCGCAGATGACCTTGGCCTTCAGGCGGGGCAGGGTGCCTTCGTTGACGGTGCCGCCCAGCGCGCACGGCGAGTACACGTCGGCCGGCACGTCGTAGATCTCGTCCAGGCCCACGGCTTCAACGCCGTATTCCGAGACGGCCTTGTCGACCAGGCCCTTGTTGATGTCGGTCGCGAAGATCTTCGCGCCGCGCTCCTTGAGCAGCTTCACGAACTCCATGCCCACGTGGCCGAGGCCCTGCACGGCGTAGGAGTACTTGCCGACTTCCTCGTCGCCGAAACGCTTGTTGAGCGTGGCCATCAGGCCCTGCAGCGTGCCGTAGGCGGTGAACGGCGACGGGTCGCCCGAACCGCCGTGGACCTGGTGCACGCCGGTGACGTACTCGGTCTCGCGGTACACGTATTCCATGTCGTTGACGTCGATGCCGACGTCCTCAGCCGTGATGTAACGGCCGCCGAGCGCCTCGACGAACTGGCCGAACGCGCGGAACAGCGCCTCGGACTTGTCGGTGGACGGATCGCCGATGATCACCGCCTTGCCGCCGCCGATGTTCAGGCCGGCGACCGCGTTCTTGTAGGTCATGCCGCGCGACAGGCGGAGCACGTCGTTGAGCGCGTCCTGCTCGGTCTTGTACGGCCACATGCGCGTACCGCCGAGGGCCGGACCGAGCACGGTGTTGTGGATCGCGATGATGGCCTTCAGGCCCGCGTCCTTGTTGTGGCAAAACACGACCTGCTCGTGGCCGAAGGTGTCCAGCGTTTCGAAAATCATCGGGTGCTCCGCTGTTGGCGCGAGAGGTTGCGCGTCGCGCTTTACGCCAACTGTGATGGGTAAGTCGTTGAATCGAAATGAAAATGACACTGCGGCCAAGGTCCAGGACCCCGCCGCAGGCGCGACAGTCTAATCCAATCGGCCGGAGGGGACAGGCATGCCGACGGACGGCTTCGCCGGCGCCGCCCGTTCAGAAAGCCCGGTAGCGTCCCTGGCGCAGCCAGAGCGTTGCGAGCCACTTCTCGCCGCGTTCCACCGGTAAGCCGGCGTGCAGCGAATCCGGGTCGGGCGAGCCGTCCGGATGCAGGTTCTCGAACACCACCGCGCGGCCCGGCCGCGGTTCGACGCGCAGCCCGGCGACCGGGAACTCGGTCTGCCCGCCGGCTTCCACGGTGTTGAGGTACGCGCAGATCGTGCGCATGCGGTTGCCGGCTTCCGGGCGATCGCGTTCGATCGAGCTGGGCGGGCGGTAGTCGCGATGCGGGCGATATTCCTGACCGGGCTCGTAGCGCAGGACGACCAGATGTTCGGCGTGGTCGAGCGGCACGCCTGCCGCGCTCGCCATACGCAGCTGCACGCAACGCAGCGCCAGGTCTTCCTGGATCGCGTCGAAGGACGCGTCGCTGCTGGTGCGGATCTCCTGTTCCATCGGCAGTCCGGTGTCCGGATCGACCGTGCGCGAACGCGTCAGGTGCACTTCGGCATTCGCGATCAGCAGCCGGCATTCTTCCGCGCTGAGCAGGCCGTCCACGGTCATCACGCGCGGCCGCGTGGATTGCAGATGCAGGTCGATCGGCTGCAATACGTCGTCCATCGACAGCACGCCCGGCGCGGCTTCGCTCCGTGCGAACTCCGGCACGACGATCTCCGGCAACGGTCCGACGCCGATTGCCTGCAACTGCCCGCGCAGATCGGCAGCGGCGTCGGGTTGCGGAACGTCGCCTTCGCCGTGCGTGATGCGCTCCAGGAACAGCCGCGCCGCGATCACGTCGCCGAGCCCCGCGCCGCGTTCGAGCAGTTGCAGGCAGCGCAACTGGTCCGCCGGATCGGCCTTGCGGCCGAAATGCACGGCAGCCGCGCGCAGCGCCGGCGGGTAATCGGCGCGAACCGCGCGCAGCACGCGCTCGTTGACGCGGCCATCGCGAGGCAACGTGCGTCCGCCCAGCGACATCAGCGCGAGGAAATACGAGGCGATCGGGCTTCCCACCGATTCGGCACGCAGCAGCCATTCGGCCGCGCGCAGCGGTTCGGCATCGCAGCCGACGCCGTACATCAGCATGCGGGCGTATTCGATCTGCGCGTTTGCTAGTCCCGCCTCGGCCGCACGGCGGTGCAGGGTGAACGCTTCGTCCAGTTCGTGCCGTGCCACCAGCGCCGACGCCAGTTGATAGAGCGCCTGCGGCGACCCGTCGTGGGCGCGGCGGCGAAGGTCGAGCAGGACGGCGTCTTCGTTCATGGCGGTTCGCGTGATCGGACGGCGAGTGTAGCCAGAAAGGAAGGGTGACTTTGCCGGGACGGGCGGTTGCTGGAGTCTCACGGGTTCCCCAAGGTTGATGCATCGAATCGCGCGCCGGCATTTCCATGCCCGTCATCCGATCCCCGTCATCCCGGCGAACGCCGGGACCCAGGCCCGCCGCGTCTGAAGCCACCGGGCGACAGGGTTGAACGCATGCCAGCCTGGATCCCGGCCTTCGCCGGGACAACGGCCTTTAGCCCCTCTCCCCCCGGGAGAGGGGTTGGGGTGAGGGTCGGGACGAGCGACTACGCCCTCGCTCGCGATGCCGACTGCCTTGCGCGCCGAGAAGATCAAGATGGATTCCAGCTTCCGCTGGAATGACGACTCATAGCCCCTCTCCCGCGCGCGGGAGAGGGGTTGGGGTGAGGGCCGGACGTGTGACCAGGCCGCGCTAGCAATTCCTATGTCCCGAAACCTACGCCAGAGATGCCACAGTTGCGGCGGCTGCCAGCTCTCCCGCGCCGCACAACAAGCCCCTAATCCCCCTCGGGCTACAATACGGATTCGACCGTTTCCGTATTTCGAGCGTCCATGAGCACCCCCGCAAGCAACCTGCCCGAAGCCGCCACCCCCGCGTTGAATGAGAGCGGCAGCCCGCTGCGGTTCGTCACCGCCGCCAGCCTGTTCGACGGGCACGACGCCGCCATCAACATCATGCGGCGCCTGATCCAGGGGCAGGGGGCGGAGGTCATCCACCTGGGCCACAACCGCTCGGTGGAAGACGTCGTCCGGGCCGCGCTGCAGGAGGATGCCGACGGCATCGCGCTGTCGTCCTACCAGGGCGGCCACGTCGAGTACTTCAAGTACATGGTCGACATGCTCAAGGAGCGCGGCGCCGGCCACATCCGCGTCTTCGGCGGCGGCGGCGGCACGATCACGCCGGAAGAGATCCGCGAACTCCAGGCCTACGGCGTCGAGCGCATCTACCACCCCAACGATGGCATGCACATGGGCCTCGTTGCGATGATCGAGGACGTCATCCGCCGCGCCGGCGATGCGCGCAAGGCCGCGCAGCATCCCGACAAGACGGCCGACATCGACGACGAAATCAGCATCGGCCACACCCTCAGCGCCATCGAGGAGGGCATCTTCGACGAAGCCCAGCTCGCGCACCTTCGCAAGCAATGGCAGCTGGCCGGCGGCAAGACGCCCGTCATCGGCATCACCGGCACCGGCGGCGCCGGCAAGTCGTCGGTCACCGACGAACTGCTCAACCGTTTCCTCGCTGCCTTCCCGGAGATGCGCATCGCCGTGATCTCCGTCGACCCCACGCGTCGCCGCACCGGTGGCGCGCTGCTGGGCGACCGTATCCGCATGAATTCGCTGCGCAGCAAGCGCGTCTACATGCGTTCGATGGCCACGCGCCGCCAGCACGCCGCCACCAACACCGTGCTGAAGGACTGCATCGGGTTCCTCAAGGGCCTCGGTTACGACCTGGTCATCGTCGAAACCGCGGGCATCGGCCAGAGTGATTCGGAAATCGTCGACCTCGTCGATTTCCCGATGTACGTGATGACCAGCGACTTCGGCGCGCCGAGCCAGCTGGAGAAGATCGACATGCTCGACTTCGCCGAGCTCGTCGTGCTCAACAAGTTCGACAAGCGCGGCGCCGAAGACGCGCTGCGCGACGTGCGCAAGCAGTGGAAGCGCAACCGCGTCGCCTTCCAGACCAAGGACGAGGACGTGCCGGTCTATCCGACCATCGCCTCGCAGTTCAACGACCCCGGCATCAGCTGGATGTTCGCCAACCTCTGCCGCCTGCTGCGCGACAAGCTCCAGCTGCCGGTCGACAAGTGGACCCCGGAGATCGACACCTCGCTGAAGGAACCGCGCGCGACCGTGCTGATTCCGGGCGCCCGCGTGCGGTATCTCGCCGAAATCGCCGAGCAGGGCCGCAGCATCAACGCGAAGATCGAAACGCAGGCGGAAGTCGCCGATCGCGCGCAGAGCTACTGGCAGTCGCTCAATGACCTGGGCGACGACGCACTGCCGAAGGCGCTGGACCTCTACGCCGCCGATGCCCTCACCGACGGCGGCGACAAGACGCTCCTCACCCTGCGCCAGCGCTACAACGACGCCGTGCAGTCGCTCACGTCCGAAGCGCTGAAGCTCCTGCGCGACTGGCCCGCGCGCCTGAAGTCCATCACCGACGAAGTCAACGAATACCAGGTTCGCGACAAGACGATCCGCGTCGAGAACTACCGCGAATCGCTGAGCCACCAGAAGATCCCGAAGATCGCGGCGCCCACCTACAAGAGCTGGGGCGAGCTGCTGACCTTCCTGCAGAAGGAAAACCTGCCGGGCTACTACCCGTACACCGGCGGCGTGTATCCGTACCGCCGGACCGGCGAGGATCCCATCCGCATGTTCGCCGGCGAAGGCACGCCGGAGCGCACCAACCGCCGCTTCCATTACCTGTCCGTCGGCCAGCCGGCCGCGCGCCTGTCCACCGCGTTCGACAGCGTCACGCTCTACGGCGAAGACCCCGCCGTGCGCCCGGACATCTTCGGCAAGATCGGCAACTCCGGCGTCAACATCGCCACGCTCGACGACATGAAGAAGCTGTACTCCGGCTTCGACCTGTGCGCGCCGAGCACCTCGGTGTCGATGACCATCAACGGCCCGGCGCCGATCATCCTGGCGATGTTCATGAACACCGCCATCGACCAGCAGGTCGAGAAGTACCTGCGAAGCGATGACGCGCGCTGGAACGAAGCGCACGACAAGATCGAAAAGCTGTTCGAAGGCCGCAAGCGCCCCGAATACAGCGGCATGCTGCCCGAAGGCAACGACGGCCTCGGCCTGGGCCTGCTGGGCGTGACCGGCGACCAGGTCGTCGACGCCGAGACCTACGCCAACATCAAGGCTCAGACGCTGGCCACCGTGCGCGGCACCGTGCAGGCCGACATCCTGAAAGAGGACCAGGCGCAGAACACCTGCATCTTCAGCACCGAGTTCGCCCTGCGCATGATGGGCGACATCCAGCAGTACTTCGTGGACAAGAACGTCCGCAACTTCTACTCGGTGTCCATCAGCGGTTACCACATCGCCGAAGCCGGCGCGAACCCGATCAGCCAGCTGGCTTTCACGCTCAGCAACGGCTTCACCATCGTGGAGTACTACCTCGCGCGCGGCATGAAGATCGACGACTTCGCGCCCAACCTGTCGTTCTTCTTCTCAAACGGCATGGACCCGGAATACACGGTGATTGGCCGCGTCGCCCGCCGCATCTGGGCGCGCGCCATGCGCGAGCGCTACGGCGCTTCCGCGCGCAGCCAGATGATGAAGTACCACATCCAGACCAGCGGCCGGTCGCTGCACGCGCAGGAAATCCAGTTCAACGACATCCGCACCACGTTGCAGGCGCTGTACGCGCTGTTCGACAACTGCAACAGCCTGCACACCAATGCATACGACGAAGCCATCACCACGCCGACGGAAGAAAGCGTGCGTCGCGCCGTCGCCATCCAGATGATCATCAACAAGGAACTGGGGCTCAACTTCAACGAGAACCCCTGGCAGGGCAGCTTCATCGTCGACAAGCTCACTGACATCGTCGAGGAAGCCGTCTACAAGGAATTCGAAGCCATCAGCGAACGCGGTGGCGTGCTGGGCGCCATGGACACGATGTACCAGCGCGGCAAGATCCAGGAAGAGAGCCTGTACTACGAGCACAAGAAGCACGACGGCACCCTGCCGCTGATCGGCGTGAACACCTTCCTGCCGAAGGACCACGGCGGCGACATCGTCACCGAGATCGAACTGATCCGCTCCACCGAAAGCGAGAAGGGCCAGCAGATCGACAACGTCGCCGGGTATCAAGGCAACCGCAACGGCTATGCGCCCGAGGGCTTGAAGGCGCTACAGGCGACGGCGCGGGAGCGTCGGAATGTGTTTGCCAGTTTGATGGAGGCGGTTAAGACGCATAGCTTGGGGCAGATTAGCCATGCGCTTTATGACGTCGGTGGGGAATATCGACGGAACATGTAAGCTTCTAACTCGGGCGCCAGACTGACTGGTGCCCGAGTTCTCTTCAGGGGGAAGGGTGCGCAAGCGGGACTACAAGCGACGAGTGCGGATCGCTCATTATCGTGAGCGTAACCCTTTGGAGAACGCGCCCTTGATCAGTCGCCATCGGACCGGAAAGTCCGTATCGCCGTCGGGAAGTTCGATGACGCAATGCAGATGATCGGGCAGGACGACCCACCCGTGGGTGCGGAAGGGGTGGCGGAGCATCACGTCCGAAACAGCGCGGCGGAGCAGGTCGATCTCGCGAACGAGCAGATCGTTGCCCCGCCGTTTCAGCCAGCGTAGCCCGGGTAAGCGGAGCGCACCCGTGTTGCCATGGACAATAGCAATCGTATGGATGAAAAGGCCCGCTTTGGCGGGCCTTTTCATTGGAAAGCAGGATGGGGCCGCGGCTAATGCCTGTAGTCTGCGGGCGTCAAAGCTCCCGTTTGATGAAATCGGCCAGTGCCCTGGATCGATAGAAGCCCATGCATTGCTCAAAGATCCTGTTGAACGGGCCCCGGCCTTCCTCGTCCTTCATCGGCAACTGTGCCCGGTAGTAGTTGGATGTGGATGATTCGACGAAGGCCGCGAGTCTCTTGCCCGCGTTCTGTCGCCGATCGGACAACTGGTAGCGAAGCGTTAGGTACGACTCGTCCCTCACCTCGCGCGCGACGTAGCCGCCGCTCCGTTCGTAGTTGCCATCCAGGCAGAGTTTCAACGCGTGCGCCTTCGCATCGTCAACCGAGATCCGTGGCTGTGCCGCCGGCGTGGGCGAACAGGCGAACGTGACGGCGCCAAATGTCGCGCAGGTCAGAACAGAGCGGAGGGCCATTTCAGCTCCCAGAAGGAACGGAGGCGGTTTGGACCACCCGCTTGCTGTGCTCCGTCGCAGGATGGCGTGTATAGGCGCATCCCGCCAGCGAGATCGATGCCCAGATCTCTCCCCCAGCCGATAACATATCGACGGTACACGCATCTAGAAGTTGGGTAGCTGGTCTGGTGCCAGTTCGCAGACATCCCAGTGCCGCTTTTGGGTGTCCTCGTCCCATCGAATTTCGTGGACTGTGGTTTTTCCGTGGCTGTCTCGCGTAAGGCAGAAGTACCCTTCATACACGCGGGGAATCCACGTTCCTGCGGTGGGGTGGGGAATGTGTGAGTTGAACTCGTAGGAATAGACCACTCCCGTGCTCAGTGGCAACGCTGGGGCATCCGCGTCGAACCGAGGGTCTGAATCTCCGTAAACAATGCATGCGTCTGGCGAGAGGTAAACCGGCTTCCCCTCAAAAAAGCCCATGCTCCAGACCGTACGCGACATGGCGCCGTGGAGACCTCGCTGGGATACGTGGAGCGCTGCAAGGTCGGGCGGCGTTCGTCTGGTTTCCTCGCTATCTGCCACAGTGAAGCACGGCAGGCCTCCAACCTGCCTTACTTGTCCCGCTTGGTGGACATGCGGCTGGCTGCAACCTGCGCAAAGCGGTATGGCCGCGATCAGAAATTCGCTCAGCTTGAACACTGATTAGCCCTACTGAGTGAGTGGAGGGAGGTTGCCGATGCTTCTTGGGTTGAGGAGAAAGTCGGCCAGGGCGTTTTCTAGGAGCTGTCGGATGTTAGGTGCGTGCATGTACTTCTTCCCGTATAGCTCGCGCCTGGCAATCCCTCCGACGATCGCAACTAGGTAGTAATCAGACAGGATGTTGGCCTGCTGCTCCATGTTGTACTGACAAAGTCGGGTGCCGGGCATGAGCGTGTAATCGTAGGGGTCTATGCCGCGTATCTCCAACGCGGACGACGTTGCGCGATATGCCGTCTATGCATTCCACCTGCCATCCGGAAAAGCCTTCGAGCGCTCGGCCGCCGGCTGTTGTGGGGTCATCTACAACGATGAAGTAACGAGCGGCCATGCTGCTCCGTAGTGGTCGGGAGCGCCAATGAAACGACTCCTTGCGAGCGTCGGAGTTGTCGCTCTACTCAGTGCGCCGAGCGTCAAGGCGGTTTCGTTCGGAATCGATGCGCACCCCATCGTGTACGAGGAGAGGGGACGTGTCTGTTTTCGGGTCGAGCGCTACGTCTACTCGCACTCGATCATCTCGTTTCTTGACTGGTATCGGGATATCGAGGCGCGCGACGTGCGACTCGTGGATTTGTTGGTAGGCAACGACGAGGACGGCTGGGGCGTCTACAAGGACGAGTCGACACCCGGGCTGCGACTTCGTAGATCGACGGGCGTTTGTTACGGACTCGCGCCGGCAGGGTTCGTGACGAGGGACGAAGCCGAACCTTTGCGGCCCGGACGCTACACCGTGCTGATGGACGCGCGAGAAGGCGAGAATCACCTTCGGTTCACCGACGACTTTTGCCTCTCAGACGATAGGCGCTTGGTCAAGTGCGATGACGGGGAGGAAGCACCGAAGTCGTTCATCGAGCAACTGCTCCGCTGGGTGTTCGGTGACTGACCTGACTACCACGATGCGCACACCATCCGCCGCAAGGGCAGGCGTATCGCGGGTGGCCATCAAGATGGTGATATCCCTGTTGGTTGCCGCACTAAGCACCGTGCCTTCCGCCCTGTCAGCCCAAGCAGCAAGGCCCATTTCCATCGGAGGAAGCGCCGACGAAGACGCTTGCGCGGCAGTCGGTAAGGTCAAAGGGTTGAAGCCAAAGGGAACCCTCGCGGTAAGGACCGGTCCCGGCCGTTCCTTCGCATCCGTCGACGAACTCCGGAACGGACAGTTGCTGTACGTCTGTGACTCGTCGAAGGACGGTACGTGGCTGGGCGTCGTCTACGCACGTGGCAACGACAGCTGCGGCGTGACCAGTCCTGTTGTGAAAAGGCAAGCCTATAAAGGGAGCTGCAAGCGCGGCTGGGTCCGCTCGGATTGGGTCGAGATCGTGGCGGGGTAGGTCCCCCGTGACTATCGACATTCCCGCCCACCCGGCGCGCGCCTCTAGAGTGGCCCCGTTTGGATCAGGAAGACGCCAGGCGAGGGCAGGGCGTTGGACGGTCCGCCCGCCTGCATGGAGACGTCCCGATGACCACCCGCCGTGACCTGCTCAAGTTCAGCGCGCTTGCCGCCGCTGCCGCAACGCTGCCGTCGTTCGCGTTCGCCGAAGAGAAGGCCAAACCTGTCGGCCGCGCGAAAAAGCCGCTGGACATCCTCATCCTCGGCGGCACCGGGTTCACCGGGCCGTTCCAGGTGAACTACGCACTGGCGCGTGGGCACAAGGTCACGCTGTTCAATCGCGGCAAGAAGCCGTCGCCGGAGTGGCCGGGCGAGGTGGAGCAGCTGTTCGGCGATCGCAACACGGGCGATCTGAAATCGCTGCAGGGCCGCAAGTGGGACGTGTGCATCGACAACCCCACGAGCCTGCCGTTCTGGGTGCGCGACGCGGGCAAGGTGCTGGCCGGCAACGTGGGGCATTACCTCTTCATCTCGACCATCTCGGTGTATGCCGATGGCAGCAAGCCGGGCATCGACGAGAACGCGCCGGTGGCCATCTACAAGGGCAAGGACGCGATGGCCGAAACACAGGAATCGCTGCGCGCCGATATCGAAAACCTCTACGGCCCGCTGAAGGCGCTGAGCGAGGCCGAGGCGCACAAGCAATTCGGCAAGCGCGTGACGATCGTGCGGCCGGGCTACATCGTCGGCCCACGCGACGAAACCGACCGCTTCACCTACTGGCCGCATCGCGTCGCACAGGGCGGCGAAATGCTGGTGCCCGGCGATGGCGCCGACCCGGTGCAGATCATCGACGGCCGCGACCTGGGCGAATGGATGATCCGTCTGGCGGAGGCGGGCACGATCGGCACCTTCAACGCCGTCGGCCCGAAAACGCCGATGACCATGGACGAGATGCTGCGCGCCTGCCAGAACGCCACCGGCGGCAAGCCGACGTACACGCACGTCACGCCGGAATTCCTGGAAGCGCAGAAGGTCGGCGAACTGCCGATCTGGGTGTCGCGCAAGAGCGGCGATTACGCGGGCTATGGCGCGGTGAGCAACGCGCGTGCGATCAAGGCCGGGCTCACCTATCGCCCGCTGGAAACCACCGTGACCGACCTGATGGCCTGGTTCCGCAGCCTGCCGGCCGAACGTCAGGCGAAGCTGAATGCCGGGATCTCGCGCGAGAAGGAAGCGGAGCTGCTCAAGGCGTGGCATGCGCAGCAGGGTGCGTAAACGGGACGCGTAGGTTCGACAAAGCGGCATGAAAAAGGCCCGGATTCCCGGGCCTTTTCATTGGGTCACAGCTGCCACGTCAGACCGGCGCGAAACCCTTGGCGGCCTTCTTGTCGCGCTTCTCGGCCTTCTTTTCCTTCATCGTTTTCGCCGGCTTCTTCTTCTGTTCCTTCTTCTGGTCCATGCCTTTCATGCGGCGTCTCCTGGATGCGGTGGCGGTGGACGGCGGCGGCCGTCGGCGAGCGAAGTATGCGCCTGCGGCAGGGCGCGCGGCGTAGCCGGACGCCCGTCACGGTGGGGTGGCCTAAACTAGGCGGCCCCACGCAATACCGCTCGACGCCCCATGATCACCAACGACGTTCTGCGCAGCATCCGGTACATGCTCGATCTCAGCGACCAGCGCGTCGTGGAGATCGTCCACCTGGTCGATCCGGCATTCGCGCTCGACAAGGCCGACGTGCAGGCGTTCCTGCGCCGCGAGGACGACCCCGAGTACGCCGATTGCAGCGACGCGGTGCTGGCTCGGTTCCTCGACGGGCTGGTGATCTACTGCCGCGGCCGCGACGAAAGCCGCCCGCCGCGCCCGCCGGAAACGCGCGTCACCAACAACGTCGTGCTGAAGAAGCTGCGGGTCGCCTTCGAGCTGAAGGACGTCGACATGCATGCGGTGTTCGAATCGGCCGGCTGGCCGGTGTCGAAGCCGGAACTGACGGCGCTGTTCCGCCAGCCGGGCCATCCGAATTACCGTCCGTGCGGCGACCAGCTGCTGCGCAACTTCCTGAAGGGCCTGACGCTGCGCGTGCGCGGCGCCTGAGGCGGCATTGCGTCAGAAGCGGTCGCCGACCGGCAGGTAGCGCCATTCGCCCGGCGGCATCTTCGCCAGCGACACCTTGCCGATGCGCAGGCGCCGCATCGCCACGACCTTCAGCCCGACCTGTGCGCACATGTCCTGGATCTGCCCGGGCCGAACGTCCTTGAGGGCGAAGCGCAGGCGGATCTCGTTCTGCCAGCTGACCTTGCACGGCGCCAGTTCGCGCCCCTGGTAACGCAGGCCGTGGTTGAGGCGGCGCAGGCCGTACGGGGCGATATCGCCGGCCACTTCGACGACGTATTCCTGCTCGATCTGCGCCGCGTCCTCGGTGAGCCGGCGCCACACGCGGCCGTCCTGCGTCAGCACGATGAGCCCGCTGGCCTCGGCCTCCAGCGGCACCAGCGGCGTCAGCCGGACGAAGTGGCGCTTCAGCAGGCGCACGCCGCTGGCGTCGCCTTCCCAGCGCGTGCCGGGCGTCACCAGCGCGGCGGCGGGGTCGCCACCGTCGAATGCATCGAAACCGGCCGGCTTGTGCAGCAGCACGGTGGCCGGTTCCGGCGCTTCCAGCACGGCGTCGGGGTCGAGTTCGACGCGCTCGTCCGTCACCGGGTGCTGCGGCGCCTCGACAACCTCGCCGTCCACGCGGACCCAGCCGTTCTCGATATAGCGCTCGGCATCGGCGCGCGAACACCCGACCAGTTCGGCCACGCGTTTGGAGAGTCGGACGGGATCGGTCATGGGCGGGGGCTCGGCGGGGGGGCGGTACTTTGGCACACGTTGCCACCACGCACCCGAATGCGGCGTCGAAACACGTCCGGTTGTCTGGCGCTACCATCCACCTGCCATGGAATCCGCGGGGGGCGGAGTGAACGGACTCAAGCCGGTGTCAAGTCGCCGAAGTGACGCCCTCTCGCGCGTCGGCTGGGATCAACTCGAACTCCTGCTGGCGGCGTACTACCGCAGCGAGGGCTATGACGTCGAGCACGTGGGCACGGGCGCGACCGGCGCGAAGGCCGACGGCGGCATCGACCTCAAGCTGCGCCGCGGCGAGCAGTTCGTCATCGTGCAGTGCAAGCACTGGAACGCGATGAAGGTGCCGCACAACGACGTGCACCAGCTGCTCGGCCTGATGGTCAACCACGGTGCGACGGGTGCGATCCTCGCGACCAGCGGCGAGTTCACCAAAGCCGCGATCGAGGCCGCGCAGAAGCTGGGCCACGTGCAGCTGATCGACGGCGACGAACTGCGGATGATGCTCGGGCCGATCCGCGAACCGGCCCCGGCGTTCGATTCGGTACGCATGGGCGCGCGCGATGGGATTCCGGCGGCCGTCGCTCGTCGCATCGGCGAGCGGTTGCTGTCGGCGACGGAGGATCGCATTCGCTACGGCAGTGGACGGCGGGAGCGGCGTTCGACAACGCGCAGCCTCGCGACGGTGCTCGCGCTCAAGCTGCTCGCCGCCGTGGTGTTCATGGCCTTCATGCTGCTGATGTATCGCGTGTTCGTCGATTCGATCATGCGGACGGTCGCGCCTGCGACGCCGGCGGCTTCTACCACGCAACCCGCAGCGCCTGCGGTTGCGCCGCCGGTTGCGGCCACCATCGATTCCTGCCGCGAGATCATCGACGCCAGGTCGGGGAGTTATATCGACCGCTGCGCGCAGGGGCCGGTGCACACGCCGAGCGCCGCGCAGACGCGCGAACAGCAGCATCGCGCGGAGGAAGCGATGAAGGTCATCGCCGAATCGACGCCGGAGATCTGAACGTCGGCACTTCACTCACGACCGGATGCAGGGGGCGGCATGGACGGAGCAGGGCAGGCAGCATCGCAGGACGCGGGATCGAGCGGCAACGTAGCGCCCATCGAAGTCCCGCGGGATCTGTGGCAGCAGTACACTTACTTGGGCGACAAGTGCGACAGCTACTCGCGCAGCTCGTTCGAGGATTTCGGACTGCTGTTCTCGACCGGCGCCATGGCGGCGTGGGTGCCGGTGTCGGCGCAGTTTCCCGAAGCCGCACTGGGCCGGTGGGCACCGCTGACGGGGTTCGTGGCGATCCTGTTCTTCATCGCCATCGTCGGTACGCGCACGCTCGCCAAGCAGGCGCTGGTGCAGTATTACCTCGCGAACCTCGCGCGCGTGGAGGCGAGCGTCGCATCGCGATTGCCGCCAAACGACGCGGACGCCTTCGCCTTCGCGCGCCGCTGGCCGCAGTGGCAGGCGACGCATTACGAACCGCTGATGCAGCGCTTCCTCCTGCTGTTCGCGATCTTCCTTGCATTCGTACCGACGGGTGCGCTCGCGGTCGGGTCGGGCGCGCTACAGGCGGCGGTGTACTTCGGCTGCTTCCTCGTGGTCGGCGGGATCTATGGTTCCGCTGCGGGCCGGCTGCGCGGCGCGGCGATGGCGGACGCGTGATGGCCATCGCCGCTGACCTGGGCGTCACCGACCTGGGAAGCCGCATCCTCAAGGTCAACCATGCCGGCGAGTTCGGCGCCATCGCCATCTACAGCGGACAGATCGCGATTGCGCGACTCGTCGCGCGCGACCTGGTGCCCGAGCTGATCGAGTTCCGCTCGCATGAGCGCCGCCATCGCGAGATCTTCGGCGCGGAACTGGCGCGGCGCGGGCGCCGCCGGTGCAGGAGCTACTGGCTGTGCGGACTGGGCGGTCTGGTGCTCGGGTTGACGACGGGCGTGCTGGGCCGTTCGGCCATCTCGGCCACGACGGTGGCCGTCGAGAGCGTCGTCCTCCGGCACCTGGAACATCAGCTGCACATGCTGCGTGGAAGAGACCCGGCCGCCGTCGAAGCGATCAGCGCGATCACCGAGGAAGAGCGTGCGCATCACGATCAGGCGGCGCTGCATGTGGATGAAGGGGGGCTTCTGTACCGCGTGTTGCGGCCGGTGGTGTCGATGGCGACGGAGTCGGTGATCTGGCTGGGGATGAAGCTTTGATCGGCGGGGGCGTCGCTAGACCTCTGGGCGCCGGTGCATCGCGCTTCGGTGATCGGTAGTAGTGCTCGATTGCAACGCGCTGGACCTCCGGCGGTGCGAACGCCAGGTTGCAGTCGGCGCGGGTAGCAGGGCTCTGAAGCAGGAAGATCGACAGCCAGGCGCTGCGCAGTCTGTTCATGAGGGCGTTTTGACGGGGGCGGCCGCCAGCGTCGCAGCACGATCGCACGGCCGATATCCGGATCACGCCACCCGTTGATGCGCACGAGTACGCCGCATCGCAAATAATGCGGCTTCAGCACAAGCCAGCTCTGTCATGACCATCACCCTCACCGACTTCGCCCGCCCCCGCCTGTTCCCGCGCGAGCCGCGGCGAAACACGATCCAGGACTGCACGCCGGAGCAGTTCGAGCGGCATCTGAACGAGGTGCCGCCGCTGGCTGTACTCGAGGGATACGCGCCGTTCTGCAAGCTGCACGTGCACCGCAACTGGACGTCGACGAAGTGCCTGGCGGTGCCGATCACCGACGACAACCGCCACCTGCTGCGCTCCGACTACGACGCGCGCACGCGCGACGAACTGCCGGTGCTGGTGCGCTGGTTCGAGGGGCTGGAGCCGCCGCTGGCGAACTTCCTCATCGTGATCCTCTACAGCCGCGAGCAACTGGCGAAGGAAGGCACCGAGATCGACGCCGACTGGGGCGTGGTCGGCTGCATGTACACCGCCGAGCCGGTTGAGACGCCGATGGCACCGATCACGATCATGCGCAACGCGCTGGGCGTGGAAGAGGGCGGTTCCGGCGTCCCGCTGGATCGCGATGCCTACCTGCGCAGCGTGGAGTTCTGGCGGACGCATGCGAACTGGCGTGGCTGACTCGCCCACCCGGTGCGACGTGCGTCACGTCGCGCGACATCCACCCGCCTGATTTACACGCCGCTTACCGCATCTTCACCGCTGCGTTGCCGCGCGACGCATCGAATGCCTGCGTTCACCACGAACGCAGGAGATTGATCATGAGGAAGACATGGAGCGCCGCCGCGATGGCGGTCGCACTGTTCGCATCCGGCGCGGCGACGGCCGCGATCACGCACGTGAGCGGTTCGGGCGTCAGTTACGATCCGGGCATCGCGCTGGAGGACGCCCGCGCCGATGCGATCGGCAAATGCACGGCGCAGGGCGGCGAGCCGATTGCCGAGGTCTACAACCACGTGACACGGGCGAACCAGTGGATCGCCAGTTCCGTGTGGTCGTGCGAAGTAGCGGACGCGCCCTGACGCGTGGGCTGCGCCGGCACTGAAAGGCCCGCCACGCGGGCCTTTCGCGTGTGCGCGTTCGGCGCCGATGACGCACCGGATGCTAGAGTCCGCCTTCATCCGAACCCCGCAAGAGCCCGCCATGAACCACACCGCCCCGTATCCCATCGGCACGCCCGGAACGCCTTGGGGCGCCGCGGAGAAGGCGCAGTGGCTCGCGGGGCAGGTACGCCGTCGCAGTTATGCGGACGAGGTGGTCGCGGCCATCGAGCCGCTGCGTTCGAAGTTCGACGTGGTCGAGTACGGCACGCTGCAGTACGGCGACGAGCGCTTCCCGCTGCTGGCGATCCGCAGCCGCGACCGGAACGACGCGCTGCCCGTCGCGCTGGTCACCGGCGGCGTGCACGGTTACGAAACCAGCGGCGTGCACGGCGCGCTGCAATTCGTGCGCGACCACGCGGCCGATTTCGCCGGACGCGTGAACCTGCTCGTCGCGCCGTGCATCAGTCCGTGGGCGTACGAGCGCATCCATCGCTGGAATGCCGAGGCGATCGATCCGAACCGTTCCTTCCGCGCGGATAGCCCGGCGCAGGAATCGGCGGCGCTGATCAAGCTGGTGGAACCCGTGCGCGATCGCGTGCTGGTCCACATCGACCTGCATGAAACCACCGACACCGATGAAACCGAATTCCGCCCCGCGCTCGCGGCGCGCGATGGCAAGCCGTTCGAGCCGGACGGCATTCCGGACGGCTTCTATCTGGTCGACGACAGCGAGAACCCGCAGCCGGAATTCCAGAAGGCCGTGATCGAAGCGGTGGCGAAGGTCACGCACATCGCGCCGGCCGACGCGCAGGGCCGCATCATCGGCTCGCCCGTGGTGGCGCCGGGCGTAATCGAGTATTCGCTGCGCAAGCTCGGCCTGTGCGCGGGCGTCACGGATGCGCGCTACAAGACCACGACCGAGGTGTATCCGGACAGCCCGCGCGCCACGCCGGAGCAGTGCAACCTCGCGCAAGCCGCCGCCGTGTGCGCCGCGCTGGAGTACGCGCTGGCGCATCCGTAAGCCGCATCACCCGCAGCATCGCGTGACCGGACGATCCTTTCGAGACGCCACCATGCCCAACCCGCATCGCCGCAAGTTCCTCGCCGAAACCGCCATCGCGCTGGCTGCCGCGCCGTTCATCAGCACCAGCGCGACGCGCGAGAAATCGAAGCAGTCGCGAAAACTCGGCGTTGCGGTGTGCGGCCTGGGCCGTCTCAGCGAGAACCAGATCGCGCCGGCGTTGATGAAGACGCAGCACTGCCGTCTTGCGGGTATCGTCACCGGGACGCCGGCCAAGGCCGCGGCGTGGAAGGCGAAGTACGGCATTCCCGATGGCAGCGTGTATTCGTACGACACGATGCATCGCATGGCGGACAACCCCGACATCGACATCGTCTACGTCGTCACGCCCAACGCGCTGCATGCGCCGCACACCATCGCCGCGGCGCAGGCCGGCAAGCACGTGTTCTGCGAGAAGCCGCTGGAGATCTCGGTCGAACGCTGCCAGTCGATGATCGACGCCTGCCGCAAGGCGGGCCGCCTGCTCGGCACCGCGTATCGCTGCCAGTACGACCCGCATCATCTGGAATGCATCCGGCTGGTGCGCGAGGAAGTGTTCGGCAAGCCGAGCATCGTGCAGGCGGGGTTCGCGATCGATGTGGGCGAGCCGACGCAGTGGCGCCTCAAGCGCGACCTCGCCGGCGGCGGCGCGCTGATGGACGTGGGCATCTACGCGTTGCAGGCCACGCGGTATCTCACCGGCGAGGAACCGATCCTGGTGTCGGCCATCGAGACCAAGACCGACCCGGTGAAGTTCGCGCAGGTCGACGAAACGATGGTGTGGACGACGAAATTCCCCAGCGGCGTCGTCGCGTACTGCAGCACCAGCTACAAGGACGGCGGCATCCAGAACCTGCGCGTGAACGCCGAACGCGGCTGGTTCGAACTCGACCCGGCCTTCTTCTACGACGGCAACCACGGCCGCCGCAGCGACGGGAAGGAGATCCGCTTTCCCGAGATCGACCTGTTCGCCGCGGAAATGGACGACTTCGCGCGATGCGTCCTCGAGAACCGGCCGACCAAGGTGCCGGGTGAGGAAGGCCTGCGCGACGTGCGGATCATGCAGGCGATCTACGAGTCGGCGCGCACGGGCAGGGCGGTGACGTTGGGGTGATGGGTTGCGCTTGCTCACCAGCTTCGTTCTCCGTCATCCCGGCAAAGGCCGGGACCCAGACCCGCAGCGCTGGGGAATGCCGGAAGCGGCGAACTATCGACCGTCATTCCAGCGAAAGCTGGAATCCATTTTGATCTTTGGCACTCCGCTGAAGGAGCAAAATCGCAGCGCTGTGCCGCGACATTGATTCAACGCATCCGCTTCGTTGCCCCTCACCCCAACCCCTCTCCCGGTGGGAGAGGGGCTTAACAGCCCCATACACCCATACACACGAGACGCCCCCATGCTTCGCCAGCGCCTGGCCGCCGTCGCCATCGTTCTTTCCGCGATTTCCGCATCGTCCTTCGCCGCACAGCCCATCGTTGGCGCGTACTACCCGGGCGGAAACGCCGCGCGCTATCCGGTGTCGAACATTCCGGCCGACACCGTCACGCACCTGTTCTACGCGTTCGCGCGCATCGAGGACGGCCGGTGCGTGATCGAGAAGGATGCGCCCGAGCGCTTCAAGGAACTCGCCGCGCTGAAGATGCAGCATCCCAAGCTGCGCACGATCATCTCCATCGGCGGCTGGGAAGCTGGCGGCTTTTCCGATGCGGCGCTGACGAAGGAAAGCCGCGAGCGCTTCGTGTCCTCGTGCGTGGCGATGTTCTTCGACACCCACCGGGGCAGCTTCGACGGCGTGGACCTGGACTGGGAATTCCCGGTGTACGGCGGCCCGAAGGAGATCGCGGCGCGGCCGGAGGATCGCGAGAACGCGACGCTGCTGGCGAAGGAATTCCGCCGTCAGCTCGATGCGAAGGCGAAGCAGCGCGGCCAGTCGTACCTGCTCACCGCCGCGCTGCCGGCCGGTCGCATGCAGTCGGCGGGTCCGTACGATCCGGCGAAGAGCTACGACCTGAAAGCGCTGGGCGAAATCCTCGATTTCATCAACCTGATGACCTACGACATGGGCACCGCGTTCTCCACCGTGTCCACGTTCAACGCGCCGCTGCGCGAAGTGCCACAGGATCCGCTGCCGCCGGAGCTGCGCCGCGCCAACAATGTCGAAGGCGCGGTGGATTTCTACCTGCAGCACGGCGTGCCCGCAGACAAGCTGGTGCTCGGCGTGCCGTTCTACGGCCGCGGCTTCCGCGTGAAGAGCGCCGACAACCACGGGCTCTACCAGGCTTACACCGAGCCGTATGCCGCCGGCGACTGGCGCGACATCCAGTCGAAGCTGCTGAAGGATCCGAAGTGGACGCAGCACTGGCACGACGTCGCGCAGACACCGTACCTGTTCAACGCCGACGAGCGCGTGTTCGTGAGCTTTGAAGATGCGAAGTCGATCGCGCTGCGCTCGCAACTGGCGAAGGAGCGCGGACTGCGCGGTGTCTTCATGTGGGAACTCACCGGCGACGACGACCAGCGCAGCCTGCTGAAGGCGATGGCGGCACCGTTCGAAACCCGAGAAGCCGCGCCGACGCGGTGAATCGCATGTGAAGCCACGCGCGCGGCGACGAAGGCACAATCACGCTCCCGCGCGCGAGGCCGGCTTCCATGTCACATCCGTCCGACGATACGGCGACGTTGCAGGCGTTGCTCGAACGTCTGGTGAAGTTCCGCCTGCCGCGCGCGATGTCGCTCAAGGAGCGCGTCGATGCCGGCGAACGCATGAGCGATACCGACATCGCCTTCATGAAGGAATCGCTGGAAGACGCGCAGGACGCACAGCATTTCGTCGCGCGCCATCCGGAGCTCCACGCGCTCGGCGCGAAGGTCGCGCAGCTCTACGAGGAGATCGTGGAGAAGGCCACGGAGAACGAGAAGAAGGCCGCGGACGGCGAGTGATACGCCGTCCGCCTTCTGGCTCGCGCCTTACTTCGCCGGTGCGCGTGGCAGCGAGGCGAGCGTCTGCGTCGCGACGGCGTCGAGGTTGAGCTTGCCGGCGTCCTTCGCCTTCATCGAGCCGCGGTAGAGGGCGCGCCACAGTACGCGGATGTCCGACGGCTGGATCACCTCCACCTGCAAACCGCCTTCGATCGTGTCGACGGTGTGCACCTTGAAGGTCGGAACGCCTTCGGTGCCCTTCGACAGGATCTGCGAGCAGCCGTACGGGCCGCATTCCACTGCGCTTTCGCGCACCACGCCGCCCTGCTGCATGCGCTCGGTGACGCTGGTCTGCTGCACGTCCTGCACGCCGACGCGATACGCCACCGCGAGATCGGCCTTGCGCACGTCGTCGATGCGGCGATAGCCCTTCGCCTGCAGCGCCTTGTCGAGCGAGGCCTGCAGGCGCGTGCGGAAGGCGGGATCCTGTGCGCGCTTGTCGAGCTCCGCCTGCAATCGCGCCGGCATCGGCACCCAGGCGTAGGTCGGGCCGGGCATGGACGTCGCGCCCTTGGAAACATCGACGTCTGCCGCCGGCTGCTTGCGCGACTGCGCATGGGCAACCGGGACGAGCGTGGCGAGCAGCGTGCCGCAAACGAGCGCGAAGGCGAGCGTCCTCATGGTGCGTCCCCGACCGGAAGGTGGCGTCACTGTGGTGGCGCTGGCATTAGGGCGGCGTGAGGCGGGCTCGTCCACGGGACCGGGGCGGCCGATGCGCTACCTTGCCGGCGTCCGCGAAGGAGGCTCCATGCGCAATCTGGATTTCAGTTCCTGGCAGGCGGTGCTGTCGACGCTGATCGGCCTGGCGGTGATCACGCTGATCGGCGTGGGCATCCGGTTGATCGTGATGCAGACCGTCCAGGCACGGCGCGAGCGCGAGAACCGGCAGATCAACGAGCGTCTGCGCACGCTCATCGCCGCGTACAAGACGCTGGGTGGATCGTTCACGGGCGACCTGTCGGTCGACCCCACCCACCTGCGCGACGTGCAGCGGCGCGGCGACGCGCCTGCGGAGCCGGGCAACGCCGAGCTGGCGTTGCCGAGCTCCGACCGCTCGCGCCGCATCCGGGATGCGGTGGAAGGCGCGCTGTCGGACATCCTGCTGCTGGGCACCGACGAACAGGTCCGGCTGGCGGCGCGCGCGGCGGCGGAACTCGTCGCGGGTCGGCCGGTGCATACGGCGGAACTGGTCGTGTCGCTGCGCGACTTCATCCGCGGCGTGCTTGACCTGGACCCGGTGCCGTCGAACCTGGAGATCCCGAGGCAGGGTCCGAGCCGGCCGTCGTCTGCGGGGAAGGGAAAAGGCGAGGGCGCGCGCGAGGAAGGAAAGCAGGGTGGCCGCGGCGGTGGCGGTGGGATGGGCGGCGGCGGAATGGGAGGCGGGCTCGCCGCGGGCGGTGTCGGGATGGGGCTGGGCGCGGGCCTGACGGATGAGGCGGAGGAGGGGCGGTAGCCGGAGCACTCGTTGCCGGAACGCCGCCGTCATCCCGGCGTAGGCCGGGATGCAGGCTGATGACCTTTCCGAAACCGCTGGTCATTTACCGTCATCCCGGCGAAGGCCGGGATCCAGGCTGATCACCTTTCCGAACCATCTCGTCATTCCAGCGAAAGCTGGAATCCATTTTGATTTGCGGCGCTAAGTGGATACGAAAAGGAAGAAGCAACAGCGCAGCGCTTCATCGCAGCGGCGGTTCGCCGCTATCCCTCCGTTGCCCCTCACCCCAACCCCTCTCCCGGTGGGAGAGGGGCTTGAACGCCGGCATCGCATCCCGTCCAGAGAAGGTTCAAATACCGTCATCCCGGCGAAGGCCGGGATCCAGGCTGATGACCTTTCCGAACCATCTCGTCATTCCAGCGAAGGCTGGAATCCATTTTGATTTGCGGCGCTAAGTGGATACGAAAAGAAGAAGCAACACCGCAGCGCTTCATCGCAGCGGTAGTTCGCCGCGTCCCCTCCGTTGCCCCTCACCCCAACCCCGCTCCCGCGGGGAGAGGGGCTAAACACCGCGGGGAGAGAGGTGTCCAGCAAACAACGCCAAAGCGACCGTTACTTCTTCGTCTCCAGCGCCGCCACCGCATCCAGCGATTCCTTTACGTGCTTCTGCGGATTGAGGTCGGAGTAGACGTGCGAAATCGTGCCGTTCGGCGCGATGACATACGACGTGCGATCCGACCATTCCGGCTTCTTGGCGAGGATGGCGTCGTACTGCTTCGCGATCTTTGCGCCGGTGTCGGCGGCGACGGGGAACTTGCCGCCGCAGTGTTCGGTGGACTTGGAGAACGCGGCCAGCTGTTCGGTGTTGCCGGCGGTGATGCCGATGACCGTCGCCTTCTCGGCCTTGAACTTGTCGATGGCCTCGGAGAACAGGTGCGCCTCGAGGTTGCAGCCGGGGGTGAAGGCGGCGGGGAAGAAATAGACCACGACCGGCCCCTTCTTCAGCGCATCGGACAGCTTGAAGGTGAACGGCTCGCCGGCGAGGTACGCCGGGGCGCTGAAGTCGGGTGCCTTCGCGCCGGCCTTCAGTGCAGCCACGGCCGGCGCGGCCAGCGCGACGGTGACGACGAGGCCGGCGGCGGCCTGCTTCAACAGGTGCTTCATGACGCGCTCCAGTGCGGACGGGTGTCCATACGATACGGGTTTCGTCCCGGCCGCGCGGGCGGGCGCAACGCCCGTCAGGCGATGGCGCGATCGCGCATCTTTCGGCTGCGCTTGACGGCATACATGGCGGCGTCCGCGCGGGCGATCAGGGTGTCAGGGTCGGGCTGGTCGTCGGCGGCGACGACCGCACCGACGCTGGCGCCTTCGTAGTCCACGATCACCGTGCCGAGGTCGAAACGGCGGCGCGTGCTTGCGGCCAGGCGCTCGCGGAAGGCCTCGATGCTTCCGGGGCCTTCTACGTGCGCGACCGTCCCGACCACGACGAACTCGTCGCCGCCCAGTCGCGCCGCGAAGTCGTCCGCGCGCAGCGCGCCCTGCAGCGTGCGGCCGATCGCGGCGAGGAAGCGGTCGCCCGCCTCGTGGCCATGGCGGTCGTTGATCGCCTTGAAGCCGTCCAGGTCGATGAAGGCCACCACCAGCGCCTCATGCTGGCGCTGGCAGTGCGCGATGCGGCGGGTCATCTCGGCCATGAGCGCACGGCGGTTCGGCAGGCCCGTGACCGTGTCGACCAGCGCGCTCGCGGCCAGCGCGGCGTTGGCCTCCTGCAGCCGGTCGACGAGGCGTTCGCGTTCGAGCTGCTGGCCGATGAGGCGGGAGAACATGAGCAGAGCGCGCTGCGCATCGTCGGGCAGCGGCAACTGGCGCGCACTGGCGGCGCACAGGGTGCCGTAGAGCGAACCGTCCTCCAGCTTCACCGGCGTGCTGACGTAGGTGTGGATGCCGAGCGCCCGCGCGGCGTCCGAATCGCCCCAGCGCGAGGGCACGTCGTCGGTGTACGCGCACTCCTCGTCGAGCGCGCGCCGGCAGAGCGTGTCGGACCACGGCACGGTGAGCTGCTCGGGGATCAGCAAGGTCTGTGTGTTGCGTGCGAACAGCACGTGCTGCACGCCCGCGTCGGCGTCCACCGACGTGAGATAGGTCGATTCCATGCCGGTCAGCGCTTCCAGCACTTCCAGCAGCGGGCGGACGAGTTCCTCCAGCGTGCGTGCGCCGGTCACCGCATCGGCGACGCGGACGAAGGGAAGGGCGGTGATCGAGGCGCTTGCGGTTTCCATGCCGCCATTATCGGCCGACAGACCGCTACGTTCACCCTGACGTGGCGTCGGCGACAATCCGGCGATGGCGACCCCCGACCCGAGTCCGAACCGCAAGCCGTTCCCGATCCTGCACGTGGTGTGGCTGCTCCTGCTGGCCGCCGCGTTCGGGGCCGGCTGGGCGCTCTGGTCGGGGCGGGTGCGGATTCCCGAGGCGTGGAACCCCTGGGCACCGCTGCGCATCGACGCGACGCCGAACCTGCTGACGCGCTTCAAGCTCGACCGCGCGGCGGGCGATCGCGCCGCCTGCCAGGTCGCGCTCGCGCAGGCGGACATGCGACTGACGCCCGTGGACGACCGCGTCACCGGCGAGCATTGCGGCTTCACCAACGCGGTCCGCATCCAGCGCACGAGCGTGGCGGTGGGATCGGATTTCACACTCAGCTGCCGCACGGCCCTGTCGCTGGCGATGTGGGAGCGCCACGTGCTGCAGCAGGCGGCGCAGGAACACCTGGGGACACGCGTGGCGCGCATCGAACACCTGGGTTCGTACGCGTGCCGGAACCTCTACGGCGAGCAGGGGCGTCGTCGCAGCCAGCACGCCACGGCGGATGCGCTCGACATCGCCGGCTTCGTGCTCGACGACGGGCGTCGGGTGCGCGTGCTGAAGGATTGGCGATCCGCGCTGGCAGGAACGACGCCGACGTCCGCTGCACCGGCTTCATCCGTGGCCACCGATGAAGCGACGAAAGACGCGCCCGACCTGGACGAAGCCCGGTTCCTCCGCGCCGTGCACGAAGGCGCGTGCGACTACTTCGACGTGGTGCTGGGCCCGGACTACAACCGGGCCCATGCGGATCACTTCCACTTCGATCGGGGTGCGTATCGGGCTTGTCGGTGAGCTTGCGCAGTCGATGCGCGCGACCCATCGCGATTACTTCATCCCGGCGAAGGCCGGGATCCAGGCTCCGAACGCTCGGCCACCGTGTGTGGACAACCCGCTCGTCGCCATTCCAGCGAAAGCCGGAATCCATAGCTTCGTCTCGCAGGAAAGCAGGCATTGCGAGCGCCACCGTGCGCGCACGTCTCGACCCTCACCCCAACCCTCTCCCGCGGCAGAGGGGCTCAAAGCAACCGCTCGCTCGAACGCCGCCCGTCGCCCGAAGAAACGACCGATAAATCACCCGCGACGCCACTCACGCCAGAACGACAACCCCGCGACTACCGTCGTTCGCAACGAAGTTGCCAGGAGTGGTTGCGATGTTGAAGTGGGCCATCATCTTTGCCGTCATCGGCCTCATCGCGGGCGCGCTGGGTTTCAGCGGCGCCGCGGGCGCGGCCATGGGCATTGCCAAGCTGCTGTTCTGGGTGGGCCTGGTGATCGCCGTCGTGCTTTTCATCTTGGGCGTGACCATCGCCAAGAAGGTGACGTAAGTCGCCACCGCCGCCGATGCGTGGGGCGTCGGCGGCGGTTTCTTTTCCGGACGGGATTCCCGCTCCGATGATCCGGGCGCGCAACGCGCCTCGCTTCTTCCAGATATCCCAATCCCGGCGCCGTCCGTCGCATCAGCGCACCGGCTCGCCGCACGGTTGCATTTCGTCACGCAGGGGCCGCTATCCTCGCCGGCACGTTCCGACCACGCCGCGGAGGTTCCCCATGGCCGACACGCCACGTCGCAAGGCCAGCGACTTCGATCCGGAAGTGATGCGACTGTTCGACCAGTACGTGCACGGCATCATCGACCGGCGCGGTTTCCTCAGCGGTGCGGCGCGTTTCGCGGTGGGAGCGGCCGGTGCCGCCGGCATCCTCGCCGCGCTCGCGCCCAACTTCGCCGCAGCGCAGGAGGTCAAGCCGGACGACAAGCGGCTGGTCGCGAAGTACCTCGAATTCCCGTCGCCGCAGGGCTACGGCACCGCGCGCGGCTATCTCGTCCGCCCCGCGAAGAAGAGCGGCCCGCTGCCGGTCGTGCTGGTCGTGCACGAAAACCGCGGCCTCAATCCGCACATCGAAGACGTGACGCGTCGCCTCGCGCTGGAGGGCTACATCGCCTTCGCGCCGGACGCGCTGTTCCCGCTCGGCGGTTATCCGGGCAATGAGGACGCGGCACGCGCCGAGTTCGCCAAGCTCGACCAGGCCAAGACGCGGCAGGACTTCATTGCCGCCGCGAAGATGCTGCGCACGATCGAAGGCGGCAACGGGCGGCTGGGCGTGGTGGGCTTCTGCTACGGCGGCGGGATGTCGAACTTCCTCGCCACGGAGCTGCCGGACCTCGACGCGGCCGCGCCGTTCTACGGCGCGCCGGCGCCGCTGGAGGGCGTGCCGAACATCAAGGCGCGCATGCTGATCGTGCTGGCCGAGAACGACGAACGCGTCAACGCCGGCTGGCCTTCGTACGAAGCCGCGCTGAAGCAGGCCGGCGTGAAGTACGAACTGTTCCAGCCACCCGGCACGCAGCACGGCTTCAACAACGACACGACGCCGCGATACGACGAAGCGGCCGCGCGCGAAGCCTGGAAGAAAACGCTGGCGCTGTTCGACGAAACGTTGCGCAAGCCGGCTGCCTGATGGTCGATGCCGCCGCGTCGCATCCGGCGATGCGGCGGCATCTGCTCAGAGCTTCGCGGTCGCGACCGGCGATTCGGCCGCGACGGCCGGCGCATCCTCGAACCAGCCCGAGTACGCCGGCGCGACCAGCGGCTTGAGTTCGCTGCCCGGCACTTCGACTTCGCCGCCATCGTCGGTGCGGAAGCGCAGGCCCGCGATGCGACCGCTGGAATTGAAACGCGGCACGAACACGTGCTGCATCGCACGTTCGGCGGCAGGCGCGGACAGCGAGGCGGATTCCTCCAGCGCCAGATGGCGGATCTGCTCGTGCAGCCTCGCCCACGCCGCCGGGTTCGGAATCATTTCCTCCGGCGACAACAGGCGGTTTTCCTCAGGCGACCAGAGGAACACCTCGCGGCCAGGGCGGCTGCTCGCGCCGCCGGTATACAGCTCTTCGTCGGCGACTACCGCGAACATGCGCGGCGCGTCGGCGGCGGTGCTGAAACGCAGCGTGAGTTCGAACGGCACGGACGGGCGCGGCGTCTTTTCCAGCGCGGCGTCGAGCGCAGCGCGGCGCGCAGCCGCATGCGCCACGAGCAGCTTCGCGAGCGCCGGGTAGCGATCCAGCCCGGTCGGATAGCTGATGCCGACGATCGCGCGGGCGTCGCGTTCGAACACATCCTGCGGTGCGGCGAAGGTTTCAGCCTTGGGCGCATCCGGCGTGGTTGCCGTGGCGACCGGCGCATCGCGACGACCGCACGATGCGAGCACGAAGGCGGCGCAACAGGCGAGCACGGCGATGGAGAAGCGCGACGCGGCGCTCGAAGGAATGTAGGTGGGCACGGCGGCGAAGGCAGCGGCAGAGGGCCGCGAACGTTAGCAACGCGATCGCGCGCGATCTCTCGGAATCCTCCGAAATTCAGGGCATTGCGCGCGCGCAGCCCCGTTAAGGTTCGAGTCGGCGAACCTTCGCGCGATGTTTCCGTGCGTTCTGGCAGGGTGGGGCTCCCGCGAGCCTGTCGAGGCCGAGTCAACCGAGGTGATCCCATGCACGAACGATCCGCACGCACTGCCCTGGGCACGCTCGCCAGCGCCGCGCTGGCATTCGCGGCCGGCGCCCTGGTGATGTACCTCACGGATCCCAACACCGGCCGCCGTCGCCGCGCGATCGTGCGCGATCGCGGTCTCTCGATGCGCAACGACGCCGAACGCTACGTGCGCGGCAAGTCCAAACGCGCCGCCGATCGCCTGCGCGGCGTGGCGGCACGCACGCGCGCGAGCATGACGTCGGAGCCTATCGACGACGATCTGTTGCACGAGCGCATCCGTGCGCGTCTCGGTCGCCTGGTCGGACATCCGCACAACGTCGAAGTGCACGTGCGCGATGGACGCGTGCAGCTGAAAGGCCATGTGGCCGAAGAGGAATTCCATGACCTCCTGCACACGGTCGGATCGATGCGCGGCGTGCAGAATCTGGAAAGCCTGCTGCGCACGACATCGTCAACGCAGCCGCCATCGGCGCCGCACTGAGCGCAATCACACAAGGACGAGCACATGGAAACCCAGGAACTCCACCGCGGCCGGTTGATCGACCACGTGCAGCTGGTCGTGCGCGATCTGCCGGCCAGCCGCCGTTTCTACGATGCAGTGTTCGAGGTGCTTGGCGTGCCGCTCGGCGGCACACTTGATGATGGCGCCTTCTGGTACGACGAGCTGTTCGTCTCGACCGCCGACAGCGAGGCGGCGCAGGGCGAACTGACGGGCCGACACCATCTGGCGTTCCAGGCGAAGGATCGCGCGGCGGTGGACGCGTTCCACAAGGCGGCACTGGCTGCGGGTGGTCGCGACAACGGCGCCGCCGGCGAGCGCCCGTACCATCCGGGGTATTACGCCGCGTTCGTGCTTGATCCCGACGGCAACAACATCGAAGCGGTGTACCACGGCGAGCACACCCGCAGCGCGCCTTCGGTGAAGGTCACGTTCTGAACGAATGGTCAAAATGGATTCCAGCTTTCGCTGGAATGACGACGTCGTCGGCTTCAGCCCCTCTCCCGTCGGGAGAGGGGTGAGGGGCAACGAAGCGGGAGCGGTGAACGAACGTTGCAGCACAACGCTTTCGGTGTTGCTTCGCACCGAATCGTGAAGATCAAAATAGGTTCCACTTTCGCCGGAATGAAGGCATCTCTGATGCTTCAAGTCGGAGTGCCCAAACGACATAGGCCTGGGTCCCGGCCTACGCCGGGATTACGGCAGAATAGGAACAGGACGCGGCACCGGACCTCTCGTCACCTCACCCGCGCCGCCAGCACCTTCCCGATGAACGTATCGAGCGCGTCGCCGCGATCGATCCAGCGCACCACGATCAGCAGGTCGTTGTCGCGATCGATGTAGACGATGTTCTGGCCATTGCCGCGGAAGGTGACGCTGCTTTCCGGCGCCGACGGCAGCGACTTGCGGTCGGTGTTGAGGAACCAGTTGCAGTAGCCGTATTCGGGATTGTCGGCGCCGGGCGTGCGCGCCTTGGCGATCCATTCGCGCGAGACGAGTTGCCTTCCATCCCAGCGTCCGTCGCGCAGGAAGAGATACCCGAAACGCGCCAGGTCCCACGCGTCGATGAACATGCCGCCGCCCCAGTGGCCGCCGCCCGAGACCGACTGCATCTTCTGCCCGTCCAGTTCGACCCACGAGTTGCGGTAGCCGTGCCAGCGCCAGCGCGTGCTTGCGCCGATGGGGTCCATCACGTTCTCGCGCAGCACCTCCGGCAGCGGGCGACGCCACACCTGCAATGCGGCCAGCGCCAGCACGTTCACGCGCACGTCGTTGTACATGTAGTGCGTGCCCGGTACGTGGCGCTCCCGGTTCGGCCATTGTTCCGGCGGACCCGACGGCCGGTCGCCCCAGTCCGGCTTGCCCCACAGCGTGCCCTGCCAGTCGCTGGTCTGACGCAGCAGGTGCTCCCACGTGATCGGTGCGTTGTGTTCGGACGCGAACAGGTCGACGTCGCGCGGCATGTAGTCGGCGGCGCGGTCGTTCGTGTCGCGGATCAGCCCGCGCTGCCATGCGATGCCGACCACCGTGCTCAGGAACGTCTTGGTGACGCTGTGGCTCATGTCGAGGCTGCGCGTGTCGCCGAATTCGGCCACGACCTTGCCGCGATGCACGATGATGCCGTTGAGCCCGGCGCGCACCGCGGTCGGGCCGATCTGGCCCTCGAAGAACGGCTCCTTTGCGCCGAAACTCTGCGCCAGCGCGATGGACTGGTCGCGAGGTTCCTTCGCCTCGTGCGCGATGGCGTAATCGATCGCCTCCTGCAGCCGCTTCGGATCGAAGCCTGACTGCACCGGCGTCGCCCGCGCCCAGTCGCCGCGCGGCGGGAAATAGCCCTGTGCGAACGCCGGAGCGGCCAGCAGCAGCCAGAGCAGGAGGAGGAAGCGGGCGTGCAGGGAGGCGGGACGGGTCATCGGGCGCGTCGCAGGGGGCGGAAAGGACCGCCGCAGCATAGCCGGCACCGGCGGCCGCGACCTCGACGTCGTTTGTCGATTCCGCACGACCCCGCTCGTCGATGTCGATGAAGGGCGCACTTCCGCGCCCGCGAACCGAAGGAGATCCCATGCGTTTCATGTCCCTGATCCGAGTCGACGAAAACACCGGCCAGGTGCCGAGCCAGCGCCTGATCGACGAGATGACCGTGCTCATCGGCGAGATGCGCGCCGCCGGCAAGCTCGTCGATACCGGCGGCCTGCAGCCCACCGCGAAGGGCCGCCGCGTGCGGCTGCACGACGGCAAGCTGTCGAACATCGACGGCCCGTTCGCCGAGGCGAAGGAAGTCGTCGGCGGCTACGCCATCCTCGAGGCGGCCGACCTGGACGAAGCCACCGAACTCACGCGCCGCTTCGTCGCGATCCACGGCGACGAATGGAACATCGAGTGCGAGGTGCGGCAGATCGAGGAGCCGGGCATCTGACACGCCGTGGGGACGCGGGCGCGGGCCGTTTGCACGTGCCCGCGCTGCGCTATCCTCGTGCACGGGGCGGGCTTCGGCCCGGGGTGATGCGCGGGGAGGGAACTCATGCGTCTTGCGACGTGGCGGGCATTCGCGTGTCTGCGTGGCGAAGTGTGTGCGGCGGGCATGGCGATGCTGCTGTGCGTGTTTGCGTCGATGGTGCCGATGGATGCCGCGGCGATGCGGCGGATCGATCCCGGCGAGGATCCGAAGCTCGCGCCGGACGAAGGCCTGGTCGTGCTGTCCGTCGACGCGAACGCTCCGGTCAGCAGCATCCACGTCAAGCGAGCTGATGGCGGCACGGCCGAGGTGCTCAACTACATCGGCCCGGGACGCGATTCCCGCCTGTACGCGACCAGGGCCGGCGACTACCGGTGGGCCCAGGTGAACCTGACCGCCTGGTGGTACCGCTCGCGCTTCGAACTCGACGAGGCGGAGTTCCGGTTCACCGTCGCCCCGGGAAAGATCACGTATCCCGGCGACCTGGTCCTCCGACTCGACTCAATGACCAGTGCGCGCATGCATGTCGCCAACCGGTCGCTGCCGATCATCGACTGGCTGGAGAAGGACCACGGCGCGCTGTACCCGCGCCTGTCGTTCGGGTACGCCGGCCAGTATCCGGATCCGTTCCCCGAGTTCTACCGGGCCGCACGTACCGGTCGCGTCGAGCCGGCGGAAAAGCTCAACGAAGGCCACGAGCCGCCCAAGCCTGGTGCATTGGCGCTCACAGCGGAGGTCATGTGGAAACCCAACCGGGTGGCGGACTTCGCGCTCAACGGGCCGGGCGACCTGCTCGCCGAAGCCGTGCGCGACGACAAGGGCACGTGGGGCCTCGACCTGGTGGACCTGAAGCTCGGCCGCTCGCAGCGCGTGCTCACCACGAAAAACGAGTTCGACAGCCTGCGGTGGAAGGACGCACGCACGCTCATCACCTCCAACGGAAGCGCCGGCACCAGTTATCACGTCTTCGACGTCGGCCCCAGCGACGGCACGACGCGACCGGTGCGGCATCGGCCGATCAACGGCAGCGGTCGCGTGGTGGACCTGTTGCCGGATGAGCCGGGCGTGATCCTGTTCGAAGGCTTCGACAGCCGCGGCGAACTGGTGGTGCATCGGATCGAACTCGAAGGCGACAAGGCCATCACTTCGTTCCAGAGCGCGAAGAGCCGCGACCGCCTGAACCGCGGCGCCACGCACGACATCGCGTGGTATGCGGACGGGCGGGGTCGCCTCCGCGCGGCGACGCTGTGGCGCGACGAGACCTACGTGCTCGTGCACGGCATGGACGGCGTGTTCCACGACGTCATGGAATACCGCGCCGAACCGGTGTTCACGCCGGTGTCGCTGTCCTGGGATGGCGACATGATGTACGGCTACAGCGAGGAAGGCCGCGCGCAACGCGATCTGGTCGCCTTCGATCCGACCACCCGGAAGATCACGCGTACCGTGTTCTCCAAGCCGGGCGTGGACATCGCCGGGGCCGTCTTCAACGACCGCCGCGAACCGGTGGCCGCACGCTACTACCAGTCGGGACGGCTGGTGACCGAGTACTTCGACGACGCCGGAAAGCAACTGGACCGCACGTTGCAGGCCGCGTTTCCCGGTCGCACCGTTGCGGTGGTCGACCGCAGCAGCGACAACCGGCAGCTCGTGCTCTGGGTCGATGGCACCGACCGCTCGCCGCAGCTCTACCACCTGGACGTCGCCGCCAAACGCGCCTCGCTGCTGGAGGAAGTCGCGCCGTGGCTGGCCGACAGGACATTCGCGCCGGTGCACGTGCTCAACGTGAAGGCGGCCGATGGGCTGGCGGTGGACGCTTTCCTGACGCTGCCGCCGGGCGGCGGCAAACGCCCGCTCGTGGTGTTCCCGCACGGCGGGCCGATCGGCATCAGCGACACGCTGCATTTCAACCGGGACGTGCAGTTCCTCGCCTCGCAGGGCTACGCCGTGCTGCAGGTGAACTTCCGCGGCTCCGACGGTTACGGCAAGCAGTTCCGCGAGGCCGGGCATCGCAACTACGGGCGCGCGATCGAGGACGACATCGACGCCGCGCTGCGGGCCGCACTGGCGTCGTATCCGCTGGACGAATCGCGCATGTGCGTGCTCGGCGCCAGCTACGGCGGCTATTCGGCGCTGGTCTCGGCGTTGCGCTGGCCGGGACGTTTCCGATGCGCGGTGTCGATGTCGGGCGTGAGCGATCGCGTGCTGCGTTTCACGGCCAGCGACGCCGGCAGTTCCGCGGAGGGTCGCGCCCAGCTGGAAAAGATCATGGGCGATCCGCGCAAGGACATGGCGGAGATGCAGGCGACGTCGCCGCTGTACCACGTGAAGGAGCTGACGTTGCCGCTGATGCTCGTGCACGGCCGCGAAGACAACCGAGTGGACTTCGAGCACACGCGGCGACTGGTGCGGATGCTCAACCTCGAGGGTCGGCCGCCGGTGGTGCTTGCCTTCCCGGGCATGGGACACAGCTTCGAGGATCCGATGGCACAGGACATCGCGTGGACCGGCATCGCCGGCTTCCTGCAGCAGTACCTGGGCGCACCAGCGGCGCCGGCCACGACCGCGGCCTCGGCCTCGGCCACGCCCGCCGCACCCGGCGGAGGTTAGGCCGCGCCGGTATCGACGCGACGGCGCGCGCGTCGTTCGATCAGATCGAGCAGCGGTCCGGTCATGGCGGTGGTGACCAGCGCCATGATCACCAGCACGGCGAAGAGGCGGTCGCCGATCAGGCCCATCTCGTAGCCGAGGTTGAGCACGATCAGTTCCATCAGCCCGCGCGTGTTCATCAGCGCGCCCAGGCGCAGCGCGTCGGTGTTGGGCATGCCGGCCGTGCGCGCGGCGAGCCACGTGCCCGCGCCCTTGCCGAGCGTCGCAACCGCAATGACCACCACGCCGAGCAGCAGGTCCGATGCCTGCCAGCCCTCCACGCGCAGGCGCAGGCCGGTCATCGCGAAAAACAGCGGCAGCAGCAGCGAAATCGCGAACGGCTCCACGCGTTCGACCAGCAGGTGCCGCAGCCGCGCATTGCCCGACACGGCGATGCCGGCGAGGAACGCGCCGAACAGCGCGTGGATGCCCAGCGCCTCGGTGACCAGCGCGCACAGCAGCGCCAGCAGCAGCAACGCGATGAGCGCGCGGCCTTCGCGTTCGACGGTGATCTCGCGGCGGGTTATCCACGGCCGCGCGAGCGCCAGCACCGCCACCGCGAACAGCAGCGTGCCCGCCAGGCTCACCACCGCCGTCATCCAGCCGGTGGCCTGCACGGTGGCGACGATCACCGCGAGCAGGCACCACGCGCTGGCATCGCCAAGCGCGGCGCAGGCGATCGCGATGCGGCCCATTTCGGTCTGCGCGATGCCGCGATCGGACAGGATCCGCAGCAGCACCGGGAAGGCGGTGATCGACAGCGACACGCCCATGAACAACGCGAACCCGGCGAAACCGACACCCGGCGGCGCGTGTTCGGCGAACAGCGCGAGCGCGAGCAGCACGCCGCAGAGGAACGGCAACGCGATGCCCGCGTGGCTGACCAGCAGCGCGAACCCGCGCCGGCCGTTGAGGCTCGACAGGTCCAGTTCGGCGCCGGCGACGAACAGGAACATCAGCACGCCGAGCTGGCTCACCATGCCGAGGGCGCCGAGGCTTTCGGGTGCGAACAGCCAGCCCTGCACGTCGGGTGCGACGGCGCCGAACAGCAGCGGGCCGAGCAGCAGGCCGGCGGCCATCTCGCCGATCACGGCTGGCTGCCCGAACCGGCGCAGCAACCACCCGGCGCCCTTCGCCACGCACAGCACGACCAGGAGCTGCAGCAGGAAGCGCGCGAGCGGGGTGGTCAGCGGGCCGTGCGTGGCGGCGGGTGCGGCGGGCGGCGGCGTTGGCGCCGATGTCAGGACGTCCGGAATCGGCAACCCATGGCGCGACATCGCCACGGCTGCGACCAGCGGCACCACGACCAGCAACAGGTAACGCCACGGGAACTTGGGTTGCATGCGATGCGGGTGGGACGTGGCCAAGGGGCGCTCCGGCGGCGATTCGACGGACTATAGCGGCCCGGCGCCCGGTTTCGCGCGGCGGAGTTGTTAGCGGCGACGGGTACCCGGACGCTATCGGCCTGGGCCCCGGCCTTCGCCGGGATGACGGTTTTTTTCGAGCGCGCCGTGCTCGTCCGAATCCACACATTCTTAACGGCAAACCGCATCCACGCGCCTATGCTTCGGCCTCCTCCCGAGGACTGCGCGCCATGGCCACCGATCCCATCCCGTCGAGCCTGTTCCAGTCCGCCGTGTTCGACGAATACCTCGACAACGCCCGCATGCACGCCGGGCATTACCTGCGGCGCCTGCCGGATCGCCATGTCGCCGCGCGCGCCGGTCGCGACGAACTGCTGTCCGCGCTGCGCATGCCCCTGCCGCAACACGGCGACGAAGGCGGCGAGGTGATCGACCTGCTCGCGCAGCAGGCCGAACGCGGCGCGGTCGCCTGCAATTCGCCGCGCTATTTCGGTTTCGTGGTCGGCGGCGCGTATCCGGTGGCGCTCGCCGCCGACTGGCTGGTGTCCACGTGGGATCAGAACGCCGGCATCTATGCGATCTCGCCGCTGGTGTCGGTGGTGGAGGAGATCGCCGGGCAATGGCTGCTCGACCTGTTCGACCTGCCGCGCGAAAGCGGCGTCGGTTTCGTCACCGGCTGCCAGATGGCGAACTTCACCTGCCTGGCGGCCGCGCGCCACCAGATGCTGCGACGCGCCGGCTGGGACGTCGAAGCCGACGGCCTGCAGGGCGCGCCTCGGCTGCACGTCGTGGCGTCGGCCGAATCGCACGTCACCATCGACGTCGCGCTGCGTTACCTCGGCCTGGGCACGCGCTCGGTGCATCGCGTGGAAACCGACGCGCAGGGGCGCATGAACGCCGATCGCCTGCGCAAGGTCGTCGCGTCGATCGAAGGGCCGATGATCGTCTGCGCGCAGGCGGGCAACGTGAACACCGGTGCGTTCGATCCGCTGCGCGAGGTCGCCGAGGTCGTGCGCGAACGTGGTGCATGGCTGCACGTGGATGGCGCGTTCGGTCTGTGGGCGCGCGCCAGCGAATCGCTGCGTGGCCTGGCCGATGGCATCGAACTCGCCGATTCGTGGGCGACGGACGCGCACAAGTGGCTCAACGTGCCCTACGACTGCGGCGTCGCGATCGTGCGCCACGCGCAGGATCACCGCGAGGCCATGACTTCGCAGGCCGCCTACCTGATCCAGACGCACGGCGAGGAACGCGACGCGGTGGACTGGGTGCCCGAGTTCTCGCGTCGCGCGCGCGGCGTTCCCGTATACGCGACGCTGCGCGCGCTGGGGAAGGGCGGCGTGCAGGACCTGATCGACGCCAGCTGCGAACGCGCCCGTCAGATGGCCGACGCGCTGCGCACCGCCGACGGCGTGCAGGTGCTCAACGACGTCGTGCTCAACCAGGTGCTGGTGCGTTTCGGCGATGACGACGACCTCACCCGTGCGGTGATCGCCGGCGTGCAGCGCGACGGCACGTGCTGGCTCGGTGGCACGACGTGGCAGGGCAAGGCCGCGATGCGCATTTCGGTGTCGAACTGGGCGACCAGCGAGGACGATGCGGAGCGCAGCGTCGCGGCGATCCTGCGCGTGTTCCACGCACTGCACGCCGCGGCAGGAACCGCGTAGCGGTCGAGGCGGGTCAACCCACGCGGACGAGGTGCGAGTTCAGTTCGCGCACCAGTTCGGCGAGGCCGACCGGCTTGCGGCAGCGCGGAATGTCGCCGTAGATCGCGGGAAGCGCGCTGTCGTCATAGCCGGTGAGGAACAGCATCGGCACGCCGCGTCCGCGCAGTGCTTCGACCACTGCGAAGGAAGTCTCGTCGCCGAGGTTCACGTCGAGCAGCGCGCCGTCGAGCACGGTCGCCAGCGCGATGCCGCGCAGCGCGCCCTGGACATCGGGGTAGGGGCCGACAATGGTCGCGCCTTCCAGTTCGAGCGCTTCCTGCAGGCCCGAGGCGAGGAGATAGTCGTCCTCCACCAGCAGGAGGTGGAGACCGCGGAGGCCAGCGTCGCGCATGGGATCTCTCCTCGGGTTTACCCGCATTGTTCGCGCCGAAAAGTTAAGACGGCGAGACGGCTGCGCATTCACGCAGCGCCCACGGTACAGGAGCGGATCGTGTCCGCGAGCCCGCCCGGAGCCCGCCCGTGACCGTCCATCCCGTTGCGACGTCCACGTCAGGTGCCGAGGCCTCCAGTTTCCTCGGCATGGTGCTGGCCGATCGCGGCGACCGCCGGCGCGCGGCCTGCGTCGCCGTCGTGCTGTTGCTGGCCTTCGCGGCGACTGCGCCGTTCGCCGGGCGCGCGCTGCCGGCGGTGCCGACCTTCGTTCCGGCCTACGATGCAGCGGTGATGGTGCTGGCGTCGATCGCCGCGCTGATGCTGCACGCGCAGTATCGCGACCTGCACCAGCGCAGCTTCCTGTGGCTGGCGTGCGGCTATCTGTACGGCGCGCTGTTCGCGTTGCTGCACGGCCTGAGTTTCCCTGACGCCTTCGTCAGCGGCAGCCTGTTCGGCGACTCGCAGACCACCGTGTGGCTGTGGATCTTCTGGCATGGCGCCTCGCCGCTGTTCGTCATCGCGTATGCGCTGGCCGGTACCGGGCGTTGGCGTAACGGCGGATGGCCGCTGCATCGCGTCGCGTATCCGGCGGTGGTCCTTTCGGTCGTGCTGATCGCGCTGGCGCTGGTGCGCCTGGACGATCGTCTGCCGCAATTGCTGGTGAGCGTGCAATACCGGCCGTTGATGACGCGGATGATCGGGACCGCGGTCTGGACCGTGCACCTGATCGCAATCGCGTTGCTGATCTGGCGCACGCGGCTGCGACGACTGCTCGACCTGTGGCTGTGCGTGACGCTGCTGGCGGCGGTGATCGAACTGGCGCTCAGCGGGATGATGATCAGTGCCCGTTATCAGCTGGGTTTCTACATCGGCCGCGTCTACGGGCTGGTCGGCACATTGGTGATGCTCGGACTGCTGCTGCGCCACGCGCTGCTGCTGCAGGGGCGGCTCGTGCGCGCGGCCTCCGCGCTGCACGACAGCGAGCGCCGCTACCGCGACCTGTTCGACAGCATGGGCGAGGCGTTCTACATCGGCGAAGTCGTGAAGGACGAGGAAGGCCGCATCGTCGACCTGCAGTTCCTGCAGGAAAACCCGATGGCGCGCCGCTACATCGGACGCGACATCGCAGGCCGCCGGTTGTCGGAGGTCGTGCCGGACTTCGACCAGGAGTGGCTGGACATCGTCGAGCAGGTCATCCGCACCGGCAAGGAACGCTCGCTCGAACGACCGTCGGCGCGCGTGCAGCGCTACTTCCGCTATCGCGTGTTCCGGCTGAAGGGTCGGCAGAAACAGGTTGGCATCCTGTTCCAGGACATCAAGCCGCGCCGCGACGCGGAGCTCGCCTTGCGCGACAGCGAGGAGCGCTTCCGCCAGTTCGGCCAGGCGGCGTCCAGCGTGCTGTGGATCCGCAACGCCGACACGCTGGAGCTGGAATACGTCAGCGCGGCGTTCGAGACCATCTGCGGACGGCGCTGCGACGCGGTGGTCGGCAGCGGCTTCGACGCGTGGCTGGCGATGGTGCACCCGGACGATCGCGAAGCCGTGCGCCGCGCGGTGCGCCGCGTGCAGCAGGGCGAACGCGTGGAACAGGAGTACCGGATCCTGCACGGCGAAACCGGCGACGAACTCTGGCTGCTGGGCACCGAATTCCCGATGCGCGACGACGACTGCCGCATCAACCGCATCGGCGGCATCGCGCAGGACGCGACGCTGCTGAAGAAGGCGCAGTTCCGCCTGAGCGAAAGCGAGGAGCGCCTGCGCAGCGCGATCGAAGTCGGCCGCCTGGCGACCTGGGACTGGAACCTGACCACGGGCGAGGTCGCCTGGTCGGACGAGCACTACCGCATCGAAGGCTATCTGCCAGGCGAAGTCGTGCCGAGCTACGAGGCCTGGGTCGCGCGCGTGCACCCGGACGACCGCGAGACGTCCGAAGCCGCGGTGCGGCAGGCGATGCTCACCGGTGGCGAATACGCGCGCGAGGTGCGCTTCCTGCATCCCGACGGCAGCGTGCACTGGGCCAACGCACGAGGCCGCTTCTTCTACGACGCCGCCGGCCGGCCCGTGCGCATGGTCGGCTCGATGATCGACACCACGCTGCGGCGCGAATACGAGGACGCCCAGCGCGTGCTGGTAGCCGAACTCCAGCACCGTACGCGCAACCTCATCGCGGTGGTGCGCTCGATTTCCGACCGCACGCTGCGCGAAAGCGCCGACATGGCGCAGTTCGCGACCGTGTTCAGCGAACGGCTGGGCTCGCTGGCGCGCGTGCAGGGATTGCTGTCGCGCCTGAAGGAGGGCCAGCGCGTGACCTTCGACGAACTGCTGCGCATGGAACTGGCGGCGCACCTGGACGCGCAGGACGGCTCGCGTTTCACGCTGTCCGGGCCGGACGGCGTGACACTGCGCTCCTCCAGCGTGCAGCCGCTGGCGCTGGCCATCCACGAGCTCATCACCAACGCGGTCAAGTACGGCGCGCTGCGCGACCCCGCCGGGTACCTGCGCATCGCCTGGAGCGTGCAGGACGAGGACGGCCGCCCGTGGCTGCACGTGGACTGGCGCGAGACCGGCGTGGTGCCGCCGGCGGCCTGCGACGTGGAGCGCGGCAGCGGCGCGGGACGCGAGCTGATCGAGCGGGCGCTGCCGTACCAGTTCGGCGCGCGCACGACGTATGAGCTCACCGATGCGGGCGTCCATTGCACCATCGCCATGCCTATTTCGCGCCGCGAAATGGCGTCACCGCACGGTCATGACGCGCGGTTATGAAGGCATGAAACATGGCACGTGCCGGCGACGTCGCGGCGAATGCCTGCTTCGCTCCGGCTTAACCTGCCTGCCCTGATTCTGTTTGCCCGAACCGACAGGTTTTTCCCCCATGGCCACCCGCAAGCTTCCGACTCCTCCCCAGGCGCCGGCCGCGATCTCGACCCGTCCCCGGATGCCGCGTCTGGTTCGTCTGCCGCGCAGGGAAGACGCGCGCAAACCCACGCGCGCCGATCGCGCCGAACACCAGATGCGCCTGCGCCGGCTGAGTGCGGGTCATGCCTGAACGTCTCGTTCCGTTGCGGTGATCCGCCCGTGCTAGGATCGCCGCAGAAGGGGAGTAGCTCCATCGTGCTGTCGCCGTCATTACGGGTCGTCCTGCAACGGGACCGGCCCCGGTGCAGCAGCAGGCCGCAGGCCTGTGAGCAAGACCTTCGCCGTAAAGCCGCGGCGAAGGTGCGTCCGGATCAAGCCCGATCGAAGGATCGTCGGTTGCTCGCGTTGAGCGACGGCGAAGGGCGGGTGATCGATCCGACGGATGCGATTCGCGCGTGGGTTACGGCTCCCGCCCACCGAACCGAACCCATCCGATGGACATCTTCCTAAACCCCGAAATCTGGATCGCCCTGGCCACGTTGACGGCGCTCGAGCTCGTGCTCGGCATCGACAACATCATTTTCATTTCCATCCTGTCCGGCAAGCTGCCGCCGCACCAGCGCGACAAGGCGCGCAAGCTCGGCATCGCGCTGGCGGCGATCACCCGCCTGGGCCTGCTGCTGACCATCGCCTGGATCGTGAGCCTGACCAAGCCGCTGTTCGAAGTCTTCGGCAACGAATTCTCGTGGCGCGACCTGATCCTCATCGGCGGCGGTCTGTTCCTGATCGCCAAGGCCACGCACGAGATCCACCAGAAGCTCGAAGGCGCCAGCGAAGCGGTCTCCACCGGCAAGGTCGTCGGCGCGACCTTCGGCAGCGTGATCGCGCAGATCATGGTGCTGGACATCGTCTTCTCGCTGGACTCGATCATCACCGCCGTCGGCATGGTCGACGAGCGCTGGGTGATGGTGGCCGCGATTTTGATCTCCATCGTCTTCATGCTGGCCTTCGCCAAGCCGATCGGCGATTTCGTCGAGCGCCACCCGACGGTGAAGATCCTCGCGCTGAGCTTCCTGATCATGATCGGCCTGGTGCTGATCGCCGACGGCTTCGGCCAGCACATCAGCAAGGGCTACATCTACACGGCGATGGCCTTCTCGGTGTTCGTCGAGATGATCAACCTGTGGATCCGCAAGCGCGAAGCGCGCAAGACCGAGCCGGTCAAGCTGCGCGAGCGGTACGAGGAAGTGCCGTCGGAGTGAGGCGGCACCCAGCCCCTCTCCCTGGGAGAGGGGCTGGGTGCCGCGGATGGCTCATGCCTGCTTTGCCGTCGCGGCAAAAAAGGCGTCATCCCCGCGAAGGCGGGGATCCAACTGTCAGTGCCGTCATGACCTCCGACGAGCGTGATGCCTCGGACGGATGGATTCCCGCCTGCGTGGGAATGACAGCAGAAGGGGAATGACGGCAAGAAGAGGCGTCATCCCCGCGAAGGCGGGGATCCAAGCCTGTCGGTGCCGTCATGGCCTCCGATGAGCGTGATGCGTCGGACCGATGGGTTCCCGCCTGCGCGGGAATGACAGCTAATAGAAACGTCATCCCCGCGAAGGCGGGGATCCAACTGTCGGTGCTGTCATGGCCGCCGAAGAGCGTGATACGTCGGACGGATGGATTCCCGCCTGCGCGGGAATGACGGCAAAAGCACGTCATGACGGCAGCGCCGTTGTGAACATTGCCGCGCTGCGCCGTTACTCGACCACGATCACCTGCACGTCCACCATCACGACGCCCCCCGCCACCTTCTGATCGAACGCTGGAAAAACTGGCTGTTCGGTATCTGCAGCGTCGTGTCCGAGCCGTCCGCCCGCGTTTCCTGCAGCGTCGTGTAGATCAGGTTGATGTCGACCACGCGGCCCTTGAGGCCCGGCTTCTCGCCGTTCTCCAGCAGTTCGATCTCGTCGTGCAGGCGGAAGGGGCGCGAGGTGAGGATCAGGAACGTGCAGAAGATGTTCGACAGCACGCTCCACGCCGCGAAGAACGCCACCGCCGCCACTGCGGCGAATCCGGTGATCGCCGTCCACAGCACCGACGCCGACACGCCCAGGCGCTGCAGGATCAGGAAAGTGGCGGCGACGTAGATCAGCGTGCCCATCACGCGTCGCGCGCCGATGGTCATCTCGACCGGCAACTCGTAGCGCGCGCACACGCGGTTGAGCGCCTTGCGCAGCAGCAGACGCAACAACCACGCGGCAACGAGGATCAGCGCCGCTTCGCCCAGCGGCACGACCAGGTCGACGCCGTCGCGTACCCACTTCGCGTTCGGAAGATGGCCTGCGGGAGAAAACACGTTCATCGCGTGGTCTCTGCGCGCGATGCGCGATGCGGTCGAGCGTGCAAGGGGATGCGTTCGTATCGGGATGCGGTGTTCATGCCGCAAGCGTAATCGCTGATGGCCGCTGCGAGTAGCGCGAGGAACTTACGTGTGGTCCGCTTCGTACTGTTTGGCCCACTCTGCGCCACGCCGGCGCATCTCGTCCTCGTCGACGTCCTCGACATGCGTGCCGAGCATCCAGCGATGGCCGAAGGGATCCACCACCGTGCCCATGCGGTCGCCCCAGAACTGGTTTTCCACCGCCTGCAATACCGTCGCGCCGGCCTTGATCGCGCGCTCGAAAGCCGCGTCCACGTCGTCGACGTACACCAGCAGGCTGCCGGTGGTGCCGCCACGCGATTCCGGGCCCAGCGCGTCCCATTCGGGGAACTCGTCCGACAGCATGAAGCGCGCATCGCCGATGCGCATCTCGGCATGCGCGACCTTGCCGCCGGCGTCGAGCCGGTAAGTGAGCGTCGCGCCGAAGGCGGTTTCGTAGAAGGCGATCGCATCGTTCGCATCGCCCACGACGATGCCCGGCGTGATGCGGTGATGTCCCGGCGGAATCGGATCGACGGCCATGGCGCGCGCTCCCGGCGGCAAAGCGCGAGCATGCGCGCGGGCGCGTGATGCCTCAGTAGAACGCAACGCCCGGCCGCAGCACCAGCTGGAACACCAGCAGCAGCGCGATGGCCCCCAGCAGCGGCGTCACGATCGCGCGCAAGGGCGTGCCCGTCGCCTGCGCATCGCGAACGCGCCACGCACCGGCGAGCATCCACAGCGCGCCCGGGACGCCGACGATCAACGGCAGCAGCACGACTTCCAGCATCTCGCGCGGCACGCGGAAGGGAATCACCAGCGCGGTGCCGATCAGCATCGGCAGCGCGATCGTCTGCAGCACGAAGCGCGTGCGCGCCGCTGGCGTGGCGACGGCTGCCGGCTCGTCGGCAAGTTCGAGCGCGGGCCGCACCAGCGCGAGCGACACGACGACGATGGCGGCCAGCGCGATCAAGGCCGCGATGAATTTCGTCTCCAGCGAGAGGCCGAAGTACACCATCGCCATGCCGACGTCGCTGCCCGTGCTCAGTGCGCCGATCACCACCTGCGGCAACGCCATCAGCAGCCCGCAATACGCCATCCACAGGACGAACAACCGCCACGCAACAGAACGCGGGCGACCCGCGCGCACCGCGAACAGGCACGCCAGGCCGACGATGGCGGTCGCCAGCGCGCCGGTGCCCTGGAACAGGCTCGCCAGCGGGTTCTCGCCGGTCCACAGGTGGTTGTTGTGGAACAGCGTCGGCTGCAATCCCGGCGTGAGCGCCTTCGGCACGACGAGGAAGACTTCCTGCACGAAGAACGTCAGGTTGAAGGCGAGCGCGTAGAGCAGGGCGGATACCAGGACGGTCCTCCAGCTCCAGCGCACGCGATCCGCGCGCGCCGGCGTAGCCGACTTCGAGGCGAACAGGCCCGCCAGCGCCAGCAGCGCCGGCCCGGCCAGCAGGACGATGGCGGTGATGATGAGCAACATGCGCGGTCCCCGAACGAGCAGCGCGCATGATGCCCGTGTCGCGGCGACGGGGTCCAGTCGCGCCTAATCCCGATCGGGCGCGCCGAGCGGGAAGTAGGACCGGTACGGCCGCGCTTCGTCCACGGCACGCGCGAATGCAGGCCGTACAAGCAGGCGCTCGCGATAGGCGCGCACGTTCGCGTAACGCGGATCGATGCGGTGTGTCCAGTCCGCATAGAACAGGAACGGTCCGGCGCCGCAATCGGCCAGGCTGAAGTGCGAGCCGGCGGCCCATTCGCGGTTCGCCATCACGCCGTCGAGCCAGCCGTAGGCGTTTTCGAGCATGTCGCGAGCGTCCTCGACGCCGCGCGTGTCGCGTTCGGCTTCCGGGCGCAGCGCGTCGTATACGAACTTCTGCTGCGGCGTGGAGATGTAGTGGTCGAAGAAGCGGTCCATCATCCGCACCTCGATCGCCTCGTCGGCATCGTCCGGGATCAGCTTCACCGGGCCGGGATGATGCACGTGCAGGTACTCGATGATGCAGCTGGCCTCGGCGACCATGCGGCCGTCCTCGACCAGCACCGGGAAGCGCCGCACCGGCCACATCGCGACCAGCTCGCGCCAGGCGTCGCACTCCGGCGATTCGAGCAGTTTCCATTCGAACGGCGTGCCGTTCTCGTACAGCGCGGTCAGGACCTTCTGCGAGTACGAGGAGAACGGGTGGGCATACAGCTGCAGCATGGGCGCTCCGGATGACGAGGCGGGTCGCCTCATCTTCCCCGACGAGCGCAGGGCCTGCGAATCGACATCCGGCATTCGCAAAAGAGAAAGAGGAGCCGAAGCTCCTCTTTCTCCTCCCACCCACGCTTGAATCTTGGCTGTTACCGCGTCAGGTCGTACTGGGCCGAGGCGGCGTTGGTCACGAGCGAGGACAGCGGCAGCAGCTGCGACAGGAAGCGGTTCCAGCGCGTCACGCCGGCCGGGCCGACCCACACGACGTCGCCGGGCTTCAGCCGGAACTTGTCGCCCAGCGCGAAGGCGACCGGCGACTTGGCATCGAGCTGGTAGACCGTGGTGGCGCCCTGCGTCGCCTGCGGCGTTCCCATGTCTTCAAGGCCGCGGATCACGTAGACCGCCTCACCCTTGGAGGTGATGGGGTTCAAACCGCCCGCGCGACCCAACGCCTGCGTGAGGGTGACATCGGTCGTCTTGAACGTGAGCGCCTGCGGACGCGCGACCTCGCCGATGACGTAGACCTCCTTGCGGTCGTTGAACGGCAGGAAGAGGCGGTCGCCCGGCTTGAGGTAGATGTCCTGCGCGACGTTGCCGTCGCGGTTGAGCGCGTCCAGGTCGAGGTTGTAGTTACGTCCGTCGCGGGTGAGCACCAGCCCCGACAGATCGGCCTGCGCGACGTCGATGCGCGCGCGGCCGACGACCTGCGACAGCGTCATCGGAACCGTCGTAACGTCCTGCGGCGTGGTGTCGACGAACGCGCCCTGCAGCGCGACGCGACTTCCGAATCCGACCACGTTGACGTCCAGCTGCGGATTGGTGAGGTACTTCGCCAGACGCGAGGTCAGCGTGCTGCGCAGGTCCTCGATCGTCATGCCGGTGACGTTGAGCTTGCCGGCATACGGGAAGTAGAACGTGCCGTCCGGCTGCACCAGGCGGCCGTTGGTCACGGCCTGCTGCTGGTTGCCGGCAGGCGTGGTGAGTTCGGGGTGGTCCCACACGGTGACGATGAGCGTGTCGCCGGGCTGGATCTTGTAGGTCTCGCCGCGGAACGCCAGCAGTTCCTGCGGTACGACGGCCTTGGGCGCGGGCGCGGAGACGACGTCGGAGGTGATCGGAATCATCTTCACCTCGCCCCCGACGAAGCGCGAATCCTGTATGTCGCCTCGCGTCATCTGCTGGCCGGTGCACCCGGTGATGACGGTCGCGATCGCGACCGAGCAGGCAAGAGTGAGCGTCTTCAATGCATGGCCCTCGGGTTCTTGGCGCGACATGCGCGGCTGGTCAGCTGCGCGATGCCCTTCGTCACCATTTCCATGCGGGACGCGGCCGGTGGAACGACGTTGTGAACGTAGCGATGTCCTTGTGTTCGCCACGGAAGCCTAGATCGCGCATGGCGCACACGGCGTGATGCCATGAGCGGGCAGTGCAGTTGCATTCAGTGATGCGAACGAGCGAATGAATGGCGGTGTGACCCGTGCCACACGTCGTTCAGTTCCGTAGACGCGACATCACGATCGCACCCATTTCCTTGATCGCGCGTCCACTTCGCCATAACGCCCGACCGGACGGAAGCCAGCGTTGCGTCCAGCGTTCGCGCTTGCCGCTTTCGGGAACCGGCACGGGCGTGATCTCAACGCCGGCCTTGCGGAACTCGATCACGGCACGGGTCATGTGGAGCGAGGAGGTCACCAGCAGGATGCGATCGAAGCCGTGCTCGCGGGCTATCTGCGCGGTGTAGCGCGCGTTGTCGCGCGTGTTGCGGCTCTTGGTTTCCAGAAGAAGTGCATCCTGCGGAACGCCCAGGCGCTGGATCGCATGTTCCATGATCCGTGCTTCGCTCGCGGCCTCATTGCCGCCGTTGTCGCCCCCACCGGACAGCACGATGACCGGCGCCTTTCCCTCGAGCCATGCACGCGCCCCCGCGGCGAGGCGGCTGTTCTCGAGGTCGTAGGCCGTGACGTTCTGGCGTTCGAGCCAGTAGAAGTGCGTGGCGCCGCCGAGCACGACGATCGCGTCAGCTTGCGGCAAGGTGGATTCATCGACGGGCGGATATCGGCTTTCGAGCCGGCCGCGCACCCAGTCCGAAACGCTCGGGATGGCTAACAATGCGGACCATGCGATGGCGAGCACCGCCGTGGCCATGGCGATGCGACGCCAGCGGATGAGTGCGAACAGCGCCGCGACGATGAGCAGCGCGACGGATAGGGCAGGGGGAAACGTCAGGGCGACAAGCAAGGATTGCAGGGCCTGCATGCGTGGCGGATATCCTCAGATCAGGATTTCGTTGGTGACATAGTAGTAGAACGCCGCGCACGACTGGATCAGCCCGAAGCGCAGGAGCAACGGATTGCGCAGCAACGCAACGCGGCTGTGCACGAGCATCGCCGCGAGGATCAGCGACACGCTCAGCCATGCCGGCAGCAGGTAACGGTTGGAGAAGTAGCCCCAGCCGACGGCGAAGAACGGAAGCGTCATCACCAGGTAGACCGCCGCGCTCTGCTTGATCTTCTCGCGATACTCGGCCCGCACCAGCGGCGCCAGCACGAAGGGCAGCATGTACCAGAAGATCGAGAACACCGCGAAGTCGACGCGGACACCGACACGCGACCGGTCCGTGGCGGTGTAGGTCATCATCAGTTCGTACAGCGCCGGTATGAAGGCACGGACGATCATCGTCGAGAGCCCGCTGACGTAGGACGCGAACGCGATGACGGCGATGAGGCGCTGCATCCTCGTGCCGAAAAGCAGCACCGGCGCGAACACCAGGTAGAGCAGTGACGACAGATGCAGGCTCGCCGCCACCGCGCCCAGCACGACGAACGCCAGCCATTGCTTGCGCTGGAACGACAGCAGCGAGGCGAACACCAGCAACGCGGCAAGGCCTTGTCGCACCGCGTTGATCGTCGCGTTGACGAACATCGGCGACACGTACAGCAGCATGATCGCCGCGCCGAGGAAGGTCAGGAAACCGCGGCGCTGGACCGGGTCGTCGCCGACGAGGTAGTCCTGGTAGCGGCGCGTCGCGATGAAGATGGTGCCGAGCATGAAGGCGAACAGCGCCGTCTGGTAGCCGATGACGCCGAAGCCGAGTTTCCACAGGCCCCACGTGAGATAGACGAAACCGGGCTCCAGTCGCGTCTCGCCACCGCCGGAACTGAGGCCCTGGAAGAAGCCGGCGTAGGTCTGCGTATCGGTGCCCACGTCCAGCGGACGCGTGCCGACGAGCCAGCAGCCGAACAGCCCGACCGCGATTAGCAGCAGCGCGCTGAGCGTCGTCGCCGCGGGGACATAGGTCGAGCGGCGCTGCGTCATCCCATATTCGGGAACGTTGGCATTCACGAGGTCGCGCCTCCTTCGGTGGCCCGCCGCAGCGCCAGCAGCATCCGCTGGCGCGCCTTGCGCACCATGCCGATGCTGCGGGCGAACAGGTGTTCGGGATAGCTCACCAGTCCCTGGCGCAGGAGTTCACGACGGACTTCGCGACCGGCGCGATGCATCGCTTTGAGGTCTTCGCTGAGTCCGCCGGCCCCGTAATTCGCCTTGTGCCAGTACGCGAGCACCTGGTCGAGCTTCGCGCAGCGGTAGCCGGAGAAGCCGATCTGGCCCCAGAGCAGGAAGTCCTCGACGCGCCGGTAGTTCTCGTCGAAACGGAACGGAAGGTCGCGCCGCAGTACGACCGATGCTGTCGGGAACGGATTGTTCAGGAGGAGGCGGCGACGCGGCACGATCTGCGTGCGTGCTTCGCGCGGCGGTGCGGGCGCGGGTTCGCGACGGTCGCGCACGAGCATGCGGTGCGCGAGCAGTGCGATTTCCGGATCGGCGCGTAGCGCACGCATCTGCAGTTCGATCTTCGTCGGCACCCACGTGTCGTCCGCATCGAGGAAGGCGACGTACGGCTGCGTCGCGCGTTCCCAGCCCGCGTTGCGTGCACCGGACGGCCCGCCGTTGTTCGCCAGTTCGACGACCTCGACCCAGCCCGGTGGATACTGCGCCGCGACGGCGTGCAGCGCGGCGACCGTGTCGTCGGGACTCGCGTCATCGACGAGGATGACCTGTGCCGGGCGCAATGTCTGCGCGTATACCGACGCGATCGAATCGCCGATCGTCCTGCTGCAACGAAAGCACGGCACAACGACGGAAATCGGCGCGACGGCGGTGGACGCATGTGGCGCGGGCGCGGGCGTGTTGCGCGCGGCAACGCGGCGGTCATGGTGGTCGATTGGGGCGGTGCGCGGCGCGTCGATCATCTGTGGCATTGGAAACCGATCCCGTGCGTTTTTGCGTATACGGAAAGTGAAGCCCGGGTGCGCTCCGGGGCTGCGTTCAGACTCGTGCGTGGCGCGTCGACACCGCTCATCCCTCGCGATTGGGCATGAAGCCGCGCACGCCCAGCCAGCGGGCGATGAGCAGCAGGATCTCCGACGCGACCGTCGCCCACGCCGCGCCCATCACGCCGTAGCGCGGAATGAGCCACCAGTTGAGCGCGACCGCCACGACCGCGGCGAACAGCATCGACACGACGCGGTAGCGCATGTGGCTTTCGGTGAGCAGCGCCGCTTCGACCGCGGTGGACAGGAATCGCACCGGTACGCACAGCGCCAGCACCGCCAGCAGCGTCGCGACATCGGCGAACGCCGGGCCGAACGCGAGCGGTATCGCCCACGGCGAGGCGACGGCGAGCAACAGCCCCACGATTACGCCCGCGCCGAGCATCGAGAGGTTGCCGATGCGGTACACGCGCCAGAAACGCGGGCGATCGTGCACGGCCCAGCGATGCAGCCGGGACAGCAGGAACTTGTGGTACACGGTCGCCGGGAACAGGTAGATCGCCGTCATCACGCCGAGCGCTACGCCGTAATGGCCCGCATCCTCGTTGCTGCTCAGGTACTTGAGCAGCACCGTGCTCACCTGGAAGAACACGGGATACAGGATAGCCGCGACACCGTAAGCCCACGCCTGCGACCACAACTGCGTGACGTTGGGCGTGACAAGGGGTTCGAGCGTCGTCGGGCGCGGGCCGTGGCCCCGCAGTTCCATGCGGCCGTGCCACATGGCGTTCAACTGCGGCATCGCGAGCGCGGCGATCAGCAACGCGACGACGCCGTAACCGAGCGCCGCACCCAGCGCGTTCGCCGCGGGCAGTGCGAGCAGCGTCGCCGCCACGGCCAGCCGCCCGGCGGACATCAGCATCTGCCACAACGCCAACGCGCTGTGGCGTTCTTCCAGCCGCAGCTTGCTGCCGACCAGGTCGACCGCGAACAGGCCGACGATCACCGGCGTGAGCAGCAGGAGCGTATCGCGCGTGTCCGCATCGACCACCGGGCCGAACAGGGCCCACGCGACCACGCCGCCCACGGCGAGCACGCACGTCCATGCGGAGAAGCGGAACGACGGTTTCAGCCAGCGATCGCCGGCCCAACCCTCGGCGCCGTAGACGCGCAGGCGGAATTGCGACAGGCCGAATCCGGCGAGCGGCGCGACGACGGTCACCGTCGCCAGCGACGAGGCGAACAACCCGTACTCCGCAGGCCCGAGCCGCCGCGCAAGCAGCACCTGCGCGAGGAACACCATGCCGGCACCCGCCATCGTCGCCAGCCACAACAGGCTGATCGCCGTTGCCGCCGGCCGCCAGGCGCTGGCGCTCATTCGCGTGCGCAATCGAGCGTCGGCGTTCGCGCCGGTCGCGGCGCGGCCAATACGTCCGAGCTCAGCAGTTCGCGGTACACATCGAGCGTGCGGCCGATCACCAGACGCTCGTCGAAATGCGCGAGGGCGCGTTCGCGGGCCTTGGCGCCCAGCCGGCGCACCTGCGCGCGGTCGTCGTCGAGCTGCATGATCAGCGCGGCGAGCGACGCCGCATCGCGCGGCGGCACCTGCAGGCCGTCCTCGCCGTGCGTCGTGACGACTTCGCGGCAGCCGGGCAGGTTGGTGGTGACGATGCAAAGCCCGCTCGCGGCGCCTTCGATCAGGCAGCGCGGCACGCCTTCGCGGTAGTAGCTGGGCAGCGCCATCACGTCGACGGAGGCCATCAGCGCCGGCATGTCGTCGACATGCCCAAGCCACTGGATGAGTCCGGCATCGTGCCAGGCCTGGACTTCCTCGCCTTGGAACGAGCTTGGATTCCCGTAGTCGGGCGTGCCTGCCAGCAGGAATTCCACGTTGCGGCCGCGTTCCTTCAGCATGCGCGCGGCTTCGACGTACTCGCCGATGCCTTTCTCGCGCAGCAGCCGCGCGGCGAGAAGAACGCGCAGCGGCGCGTCGTCGGCGCGGCCGCTGGCGGGCTGGAAGCGCTCGACGTTCACGCCCGAGCTGCGGATCACGCGGATCCGGTCTTCACGCACCAGGCGCAGCTTCGTGAGCGCCTCGGCGTCGTCCGGGTTTTGCAGGATCACCCGCGAGTTGCCGCTGCCGAGCGTGGAGCGCATGAGCGTGCTGACGACCGGCCGCAGCACGCGCGCCTTCAATCCGTTGCTTGCGTAGACGTAACCGAGGCCGGCGACGGCGTTCACCACCGCCGGAACGCCCGACAGGCGCGCGGCCATCGCGCCGTACACGGCGCACTTCACGGTGAAGTTGTGGATCAGGTCAGGGCGCTCGCGTCGCAGCAGCGCGGCGAGGTGCTTGATGGTGACCGCCTCTCGCAACGGATTGAGGCTCGCGCGGTCCATCGGCAAGGTTTCCCAGCGGATGCCGTTCTTCGCGAAGCGTTCGCCGTAGGGACCTTCAGGCGAGACCATGACGACCTCGGCGCCCTGCGCCTGCAACTGCATCGCGGCGGGAAGTCGGAAGTTGTAGAGATACCAGTCGGTGTTGGCGAAGAAGACGATGCGCATACGTGTTGACCTGGCAGCGCTCCTTCCTGGTGCGATGCGTGGCAAGGCTTCCTGTTCCGGGGTTGTCCGGATTCTAGCCATGCCGATTTACCGGTCCGTGCACGGGCCGCTCACGTTTGCATCCTCAGGTGAACGGAGAAATGCCAGCGTCGTCACGCCGTCGCAATGACGTTTCAGGCATCGCGTGCCGCCACGCAAAAAGAAGGCCGGCTTTCGCCGGCCTTCGCCTTCATTGCCCTCGCGCCCCTTCCCCCGAAGGGCCGCGCCGGACCGAAGTCACTTCGCGTACTGGTTGGTCGTCACGCGGATGTTGGTGGCCGTGCTCGCCTTCTGCACGTGCGGGTCGTTGCCGGTCGGCAGGATGCCCTTCTTGATGCCGGTCATGGACACCAGCGCGTAGTTGGTGGTGTGCGAGCCGAAGATCTTCGTGTAGTTGTTGCGGAACACGTTGCTGCTGGCCTGGTAGTCGTTGCTCGTGGAGCTGAACATCAGGCCGCACAGGTAGTTCCGGTTCATGCGGTTCAACGCGATGTAGCCACCGTTCGCGCCCACGGTGAGGATGCCGTAGCCGCCGTTGTACTCGACGGTGTTGTTCTTGATGGTCACGCCGGTGACGCGCTTGTAGACCAGGATGCCGTTGCCCTTGTTCTTGCGGATCAGGCAGTTCTCGATGTGCACCGTGTCAGTGGTGCGGGAGTCGTTGACGTCCGGCTCGATGTCGATGCCGCACTGCGGCGCGATGCCGTTGGAGTTGCTGAACTCGCTGTCGTACACCTTCACATTGCGCGAGCAGCCGATGGTCAGGCCCTGGCGACGGTTGTTGGTGCACACCACGTTGGAGACGACCACGTCGTTGCACGGCACGACCGCGCCCGACGCCTGCGCCGCGCCGCCGATGGACATGCCATCGCCCCAGCAATCGGCGATGTAGATGTCGCGCACCGTCACGCGGGTGGAACCGCGCACCATGATGCCGTGGCCCCATTCGCCGGCGCTGCCGAGGTGGCGATAACGGTCGCCGCGGATCTTGCCGCCGGAGATCTCGACGTCGCTGACCTGCATCGCCATCAGCACGTAGGCGCGCTCGGCGCTGTTGCTCTTGGCCCAGAGTTCGGCGGCCGGGTCCAGCTTGAGGTGCATCTTGCTGCGCAGGCGCACGTTGCGCGTGGGGTCGATCACGTACTTGCCGGCCGGAACGTACACGGTGCCGCCGGTGGAGGGCAGGGCATTGACCGCCTTCTGGAAGGCGGTGGTGTCGTCGGACGAACCGTCGCCACGCGCACCGTAGTTCTTGACGTTGAGGGTGGTGGTGCCGCGGGCACGCTTGGGCGGCGTGTACGTGAGCGCGGTGGTCGCGCCGGTGGCGGCCATCACCTTGCCGATGCCGGCGAAGCCGAGCACGGGCGGAATGGAGAGAAGCAGGGACTTGCGGAGGAATTCGCGACGTTCGGCGGTCGCAGGCGCCATCACCTGGATATCGTTCACAGTAGGGTTCCGGAATTAAGGAACGCCCCCGGGTGAGCGGTTCTGCTCGATGGGGCTTGGTGGTGTGAAGCGCGCCCCCTCGCGAACTTCACGTCATCACGCCACGATCATGTTCGTGACTGACGTGCACCCTACAGCAACAAGTGTGAATCGATACCCCTATCTTCACTATTTGTGCACGCGCGCAAACAAATCGGCGCGTGTCGTTCATGTAGCGGCGCATTCAAGTTCATGACTGCGATTTCGATGCTGCGCGATGATGCGCGATTGCGCGAGATGAACCGGGCGCGGCTGCATCGGAGCCGGATGAGCTTGCTGAAATCACGCGTCGTGCCGGTGATTTCGCGTGACGGAGTATGGCGCGCGTGACGGTATTCGTCACGTCGCGCAGTGAAGACGAGGCGCAGCGCCTCGCGAGGCAATTACCGATGAGTCCGCTTCGAACTCAGTCGAGGTAGCGATTGTCCGCGTCGACGCGGATGCCTTCGGTTCGCTCGGCGATGGTGACGTGGCGCTTGCCGCCACGTTTCTTGCCGGCGGAGTTCCCGGCCGGCCCGTTATCGTCGAATTCGTTGCGCGCCACGATCAGGCTGCGCGTGCCCGGCCGCACGCCGACACCGCCCAGCACGTTCATGCGGATGCGGTTGTCCTCGATGCGGCAGTCGGTCGCGCCGACGGTGAGGATGCCGTGCCCGCGGTTGTGCTCGATCAGGCAGTCGCGCACGGTGGCGTCGGAAACGCGCTTGTAGAGCTGGATGCCCGCACCTTCGTTGCCACGCACGGTGCATCGCGCGATCAGGATGTCGTCGGCGATGTCCCCTTCATCCGGCTCCACGTCGATGCCGGCGCCGGGCAGGGTGCCGCCGGTGTCGATGAACTCGGAATCGAACACGCGCACGCGGCGCGAGCGGCCGATGGTGAGTCCCTGGCGGCGGTTGCCGGCGCAGACGACGCGTTCGATCGTCACGTCGCGGCTGGGAACGAAGGCAGCGCCCACTTTCGTTCCGCCGATGGAGATGCCATCGCCCCAGCAATGCGAGATGTGCAGGTCGCGCACGTTTACGCGTTCGGACGCGCGGATCATCACGCCGTGGCCCCATTCGCCGGTCGTGCCCTTGTGGGACGAGCGCTCGCCGATGATGCGGCCACCGGAGATCGTCGTATCGCTCACGCGATGCGCGTTGAGCACGTAGGCGCGCTCGGCGGCGTTCGGCTTGGCGAGCAGGCGCGTGCCTGGCGACATCGCCAGGTGCATGCGGCTGCGCAACTGCACGCCGACGACCGGATCGATGAGGTAATCGCCGGCCGGCACCTGCACGGTGCCGCCGGATTGTGGCAGCGCATCGATCGCCGCCTGGAAGGCGCGCGTGTCGTTGGCGACGCCGTTGCCGCGTGCGCCGTGCCGACGCACGTCGACGACGGCGCTCCCGATGGGCGAGGCCGCCCACGACGCCATCGGCGCCGCGGACAGCATCGCGATCGACGCGGCGATCCGCCGCCTCAGCAGGTCAGGCATAGGCGCGTTCGCGTGTGTCCTGCACCTGCTGCGTGCGCCGCTCGCGGCGCGACGCGAGCCACGGAAGCACGACGGCGAGGAGGTAGAACTTAGACGCGTGGTACTTGTTGTCGAGCCGCCGCCGGTTGCGGTCGAGCCATGCGCCGGCGCCGGGAAGCTCGGCCGAATCGCGCGCGAACTCGCGCACGCAGTCGAACCTCGCCTTCGCCAGTCCACGCACGTCGAAGCGGAAACTGCCCTTGCCGGTGACGTACGGCAGCTCCTCGAAGCGCGTGGCGATGTGGTCGCGGATCAGCAACTTGTTGAGCTTGGTGACCGGATCGACCTTCTGGTAACGCGGCACTTCGCGATGGATCCACTCGCGCAGCGTGAGGTCGCAGAACGGGTAGGCGACCTTCAGGCCGAGCGCGGCGCTCGAGTACAGGCCCTTGGCGAACGCGCCCGCCGAGCCGGCGATCGACGTCGACATGTCGCGCCATTCCCACAGGCTAGTGGCCGAGCCGATTTCCTCGCGATAGAGCTCGAGGCGATGACGCGAATGCTGCGAGATCGGCCGTCCGAGCAGTTCGTCGACTTCGTCGTCGCTGAAGCGCGAGCCCGGGAACGCACGCTCGATCTCGTTCATGCGCAGCGTGCTGAGCATGTAGCAGAGCTTGAAGCTGCGATCCACGCCGGGAAGTTCCGAGAGCCAGCCCGGCAGCGGCAAGTCGCGCGACAGTCGCTTGAGCATTTCCTGGCGCTTGCTCATCGGCGTGCCGAAGTAGCTGTCGGCGCCGAGGCCGTCGACGACGCCATCGCCGCCGTGGCCGACCACCTCGGTGCCCAGGTCGATGCAGGAGAGCAGCGCGAAGTCGGCCGTCAGCAGCGGCATGCGATCGACGACGCCGAGGTAGCGGTCGTACGCGCGCGCCGGATCGCAGGTCAGCGTTTCATGGCGAAGGCCGAGCGTTCGCGCGACGTGCGTCGCCGATTCGACTTCGTCCTCTTCCTGGCCGCCGAGATAGGTAATGCACGTCGTGTCCGGACGCGCGTCGGCGATGGCGATCGCCAGCGTCGTCGAGTCCTTGCCGCCGCTCTGCAGCAGCCACGGCGAACTCATGCCGGCGCAGCTGCGCTGGATCGCGTCGCACAGGCGGCGGTGGTAGCCGGCGACCCAGTCCTGCTCGGTCGCGGCGTACTCCGGCACTTCGCCCGCATTGCGGAACTTGAAGTGGAACTTGGGCTCGGTGTGCATGTCGTCGTGCGGGCAGAACCCGAACGTGACCAGCCGGACGCCTTCGTAGATCGAGTACGGCGGATAGACGAAGGCGTTGCGGAGGATGTCGGCGACCGACACCGGATCCACGGCCGGCGGCGGGACGTCATCGCGCATCAGGCGCGAGAAGTCCGGCGTGCCGTAGTAGGGCGACATCGTGATCTGGGTGCGCATCGCGTTACCTCGCTCCCGCACGCAGGGGTTCGTCCTTCATCGGCTGGTAGTCGTAGTACGTGTAGGCGTACTGACCCGAGCCGCGCTTCTGCACCGCGTTGAAGATCGCGCCGCGCACTTCGACGCCGTTCTGTTCCAGGCGCTGCTTGGCCAGGGCGATCTCGCGCTGCTGGTTGAGGCCCCAGCGCACGACCATGAGGCAGGTGCCGACGTGGTGGCCGATCACCGCGGCGTCGGTGACCGCGAGCACAGGCGGCGTATCGATCACCACGATGTCGTACTGCTGCGCGAGCTTGTCCAGCAGCGAAGTGAAGCGCGGATGCATCAGCAGTTCCGACGGATTCGGCGGGATCGTGCCGCGCGAGATGAACGACAGGTTCTCCGTGCCGCCGACCTTGCGCACGGCCTGGATCTCGTCGATGCGGCCGGAAATCAGCTCCGAAAGACCACCGTCGGCGCGCGTTCCGAGCGCCAGGTGCAGCGTGCCGCGACGCATGTCGGCGTCCACCAGCAGCACGCGCTGGCCGGCCTGCGCCATCGTCACGGCGAGGTTCGCGCAGACGAACGACTTGCCCACGCCCGGACTCGGCGCGGCGATCATCAGCATGTTGTTCTTCATCTCGAAGCGGGCGAAATGCAGGCTCGTGCGCAGCGTGCGCAGCGCCTCCATCGCCAGGTCCGACGGTGAGCGGAACGCCAGCAGGCGCTGCTTCCCGTCGCGACGCGCGGCCGTGCCCGGCTGAGCGACGATCTGCTTGCCCTTCGCGCTGAAGGGAATCGACGCATACACCGGCAGGCCGAGCAGTTCGATGTCGACCGGATCCTCGACGCCGCGACGGAACATCTGGCGCGTGAGCACGAATGCGACCATGAACATCGCGCCGATGAGCGTGCCGGCGCCGATGACGATCAGCGGCTTCGGCCACGACGGGCTGTCCATGTTGACGTCGGCCGGATCGATCACGCGCGCGTTGCCGACCGCGCTGGCGGCGGCGATGTTCAGCTGCTGCGCCTGGTCGAGCAGGTTGGCGTAGGTCTGGTTGATGACCTCCACGTCGCGGTTCAGGCGGAACAGGCCCTGCTGCGTGTCGGGCAGGTTCCCGATCTGGCCCATGATCTGGTTCTTCTTCGCCTCGAACTGGCCGATCTGGCGCATCAGCGACTGGTAGACCGGATGCTCGGGCGTGTAGCGGCTGGCGATGTCGGCGCGCTGCACCTGCAGCTGCTGGATGCTCTGGTCGAGCGCGACCGTCTGGTCGAGCAGCGCCTTGTTCGACACGCCGACGTCCATCGTGCGCGTGCGCGACTGGAAGGTGTTCAGGCGGGCCTGCGCGTCGGCGAGTTCGCGGCGTACCTTCGGCAACTGCTCGGTGACGAACTGCAGGCGCTTGGCCGCTTCGGCCGAATTGCGCGCCACGTTCTGGCGCACGTAGGCCTGCGTGATCTGGTCGAGCACCTGCTTCGCGCGCAGCGCATCCGGGTGCGGATAGGTCAGGTTGATGATGCCGGAGTTGCGGCCCTGTTCGCTGACGGTGATGTCCTTCTTCAGCTTGGTCATCAGCGCCATGGTGTTCAGGCGCGTCATCTCGAAGCGGGTGCCGGGGTTGGCGGCCAGGCGTTCGACTTCCAGCGTGAGGCCGCGGCCGTTGGTGGCCTTCTGGCCGACGCGGCCTTCCAGCATCAGGTTGCCGTCCGGATCGAGCAGCTTGTACTTGCCGCGCTCGCCGGCGATCAGCTGCAGCGGAATGCCGACCAGCTGCTCGGGTACTTCGAACGAGCCGACGTCGACCTGTTCGCCGCCCCACGCATAGCTGTCCAGGCCGAACCACGGCGAGGCCACTTCGCCCGGATGCAGGCGCTGCTGCATGCGCGCCATCGTTTCGCCGATGAGCGGCATGCGCACCGGTTCGACGACGGTGTCCAGGTCGAGGCGTTCGATCGCTTCACCGAGCACGCGGCGCGAGGTCAGCAGCTGCGTTTCCGTCGCGGCGGGCGCATCGACGATCGGCGGTGCCGGCGCGGTGGTGGGCTGGTTGAGGCCCGGCACCGTCGGCGGACGGGACTCGACCTGCACGACGGCGTTGGCCTCGTACTGCGGCGTCGCCAGCAGCACGTACGCCACCGAAACGATGAAAAACGCCAGCGTGCCGAACAGGATCGGCCACTTGTTGTCGGTGAGCGTGGATACGAGGGTGGGGATGTCGATGTCGTCTTCGCGCGCGTTGGCGGCGGGCGGGACGGCATAGGGGGCATCGGCCCGGGAGATCACGTGAGTGGCCATGTTTCGTCACCTGGTGAAGAGCAGGGCATGCGACTGCGCACGCAAGGGGAACGCGGCGTGCCGCGCGTGTGTCGTCCACGACCGCAAGGGCGTGGGAGGGTGCGGGACGCGCGCGGTGGGGGCGGTCATGACGCCCCCCACGCGCTGCGGATCGCGACCTGGTTTGGCGAACCGGCGTCCCGCGACGGCGTCGTCGCGTGAGTTACCGGGCGCAGGCCCGCCAAGGCGTCGGCGACGCGCACATCGGCGTCGCTCAATTCGGGAATGCGGTTGCTGTCGGACGGCGCGACACGGCGCGGCGGCAGCCAAGCTTCGTCTAGCAGGCGCGACACGTGGCCGGCGATCGCCTGTGCGTCGTGCACCATCAGGTGCACGCGGCCCTGGGCTTCGACCGGCGGCGGCTCGAGCGAAAGCAGCGGGATTTCCAGCGCCATCGCCTCTGCGTACAGGGACGGCCCAACGAAGGCCAGTCGCGCACGGCGCAGCAGGAACAGCGCGGCAAGGTAGTCCGGCGCGTCGATGCGGTGGAGGTTGTCGGGCGTGTTCTCGTCGAGGAACACCGGACCGATCGCGCAGACGACATCCACGCCCGGGTGCTCGCGCGCGATCTGCGTGAGCGCATTGCACATCAGCGTCGCGTGCGCTTCCTCGCATTCGTGGCCGAGCATCAGCACCAGCGGGGCGTTGTCGCGCAGCGCGGCGAAGCGTTCGGCCAGCGCCAGACCCATGCCGTGTTCGGGCTGCAGGCGTTCGAGCGCGCTGCGCAGCGCATCCGGCGCGGCGTTGCCGGTGACGAGCACGCGATGCGCCGGCACGCCTTCGGCGACCAGCTGGCGGCCTGCTGACTGACCGGATGCGACGTGCAGCGACGCGAGTGCACGCGCGATGCGGCGGCCCGGATCGTCCGCCGCACGCGGGGACGAGGTATTCGCGAGGCCGCCGTCGATGCACACCACGGGCACGTGGTGGTAATGCGCGGCGAGCGCGGTGGCGAGCGTCGCGGGCGCATCGCCCGGCACGACGACGACGTCCGGACGCACCTGCGTCATCACGCGCTTGATGCCGCCCAGCGCGCTGGAGGTCATCTCGGCCGGATCCTCGCCCGACGCCGGCACCGATACCTTCACATCCGCCGACAGGTCGAAAAGTTCGAGCACGCGCGCCGATTCCTGCTCCGATTCGGCGGCCACGCAGACGGTCGTCTCGAAGCGTTCGTCGCGCGCCAGCTGCTGCGCGATGGGTGCCATGCGCACCGCGTCGGGCGAGTCGCTCAGCACGCACAGGGCGCGCACCGGCGGCTTCGGATTGATGTCCGAAGCGGCTTCAGCGGCGGCATCGGCAAGGTGCAGCACGTCGGGGAGTGCGATGCCGGCACGGGCGGGCGCATCGCTGCGCTCGGGCACGTTGCGCACCTCGTCGTGGTCGTCGAAGCCCGCCAGGGCACTGAGGAAGTTGATGCCGTGGTTGTTCGTCTGCGTCTGCACCGGCGCGGGAATGGGCCGGGGAGCGCTTCGCGGCCAGCGACCGCGCAGTTTCGTCAGCGCCTTCGGCACCCACCACACGTGCAGCGCCATCACCAGCATGAAGGCGGCGAAGGCGAGCGACTGCGGCATGTCGCGCAGCGACCAGCCCATCAGCACGAGGATGCCGGCGACCGCGACCATCGTCAGCAGCACCAGGCGCGGCGGCATGCCGGTGTCGCACAGCAGGTGGTGAAGATGCTGGCGATCGGCCTTGAACGGCGATCCGCCCGCACGCAGTCGGCGATACATCACCGCCAGCGTATCCATCACCGGCAGCGCGACGCACCACAGCACGTCCGGCGGGTTGAGGCGGCCCACCTTCGCGTGACTCATATAAATAAGGGCCCACGCCAGGATGAAGCCGATCAGCGTGCTGCCGGCGTCGCCCATGAAGATCTTGCGGCCGTCGGGCCAGCCGAGGTTGACGAACAGATAGGGAATCAGCGCGGCGAACAGCACCTGCAGCATCACCAGCACGCCCGGCATCGACCAGGACGAGTCGTCGAACAGCAGGATCGCGCCGATGCACACCATCGCCATCGACGCGGCGAGGCCGTCGATGCCGTCCATCATGTTGAAGGCGTTGATCAGGCCGATGACGGCGATGATCGTGAACGGGATGCCGAACAGCCCGATGTCGATGTGGCGCGTGCCGACGATCTGGCCCAGATCGTGCACGTAGAAGCCCGACATGAAGATCACCAGGCCGGCGGCACCGGCCTCGACCAGAAGGCGTGAAGTCACGCTGAGGTTGCTGGCGTCATCCAGCGCGCCGGCTGCGACGATCATCACGCCGCCGGCCAGCAGGCTCGTCACGAACCCGTCGATGTAGCCCAGATAGCTCAGCCCCACCAGGGTGCCGAGGAAGAAGCACAGCCCGCCGATCAGCGGAATGCTGCCGCGGTGCTGCTTGCGCGCGTCGGGCCGGTCGACCAGTCCGATCTTCCGCGCCCACGGGCGCATGGCGAAGATGGCGAACAGGGTCACGGCCAACGCGATCGCGCTGGCAGCTACCAGCTTGGGGTCCCTCATGCATGCACCTCGGATCAGAAACACGAACGACGAAAGGGCAAAGGCGTGTTTTTCCGTGTGCGTGCGCACTCAACCATCGGCAGCGGATCGCGTGTTCCTCACGCGTCGAAATCTGACGCGCTGCGTCCGTGCGCAACGAATCTATGGTTGCGTAGTTGATGAAGAGATGAAAAAAACACATTCACGCGAATGAACCTGCGATCGGCGATAACTCAGGTTCAGATGGATGAATCACTTCACGGCATGCGCACGTCGCTGAAGCAATTGGAATGAACGTGTCACAGTTTCGTTCGCCAATCGCGTATACAAGACTCGATGCGTTCGAACGCAATATCGAATGCGCGCTGGTCGCGACCGTAGGGATCTTCGATGTCGCTGCCGTCCTGCCAGTGCGAAAGCATGCACACGCGGCCCCGCAGTGTCGGACACAAAGCGAGCACTGCAGCGACCTGGCGTTGCTCCATTGCGAGGACGAGATCGGATTGCTGCATCAGCACCTTGGTCGCTTGCCGTGCGATGTGATCGCTGCCGTCGTAGCCATGCGCGGCAAGCGCCGCTTGTGCCTTGGGGTCGATCGGAAAGCCGCGCATAGCGGCGAGCCCGGCGGAGGCGACCTGCATGCCGGGGCGCAGGAGGCGTGCACGCACGATGGCCTCGGCCATGGGACTTCGGCAGATGTTTCCCTTGCAGACGATGAGTAGGCGATGAGTCATGGCGCGACGCTAGCAAAACCGCGCGTACGGGCCATTCATGCTTGCCCGGCAACGTTCACGAATGTGTGCAACGCGTAAAGACCGCGCGTGCGAAGTGGCTCAGGGCGTCACGTCCGACGGCAGCGTCTGGCGTGCGCGCTGCATGGCGTGCCACGGATCGCGCTTGAGGTTTCGCGCGCGACGCAGCGCCTTGTGCAGGTCGAACGCACCGGCCTGGCGAACGCGTCCGAGCTCTTCCCACGTGAGTGGCATCGCCACGGTCGCGCCCGGTCGCGCCCGCAGGGACCAGCTCGTCACGCTGGTAGCACCGCGTGAATTGCGCAGCCAGTCGATGAAGATGCGGCCTTCACGCGCGGCCTTCGAGGCCGTCGCGATGTAGCGCTCCGGTGCGCGGGCGACCAGCGAGTCGGCGAAGGCGTCGCAGAAATCCTTCACCTGCGACCAGTCCGGTCCGCGACGAATCGGCGCCACGACATGCACGCCCTTGCCGCCGGAGAGGCGGACCCAGCTGCGCAGGCGCAGTTCGGCGAGGCGGTCGCGCACGTCGCGCGCCGCGGCCTTCAGCGCGTTCCATTCGATGCCTTCGTCGGGATCCAGGTCGAACACGAGCCGGTCGGGCTTGTCGACGTCGTCGATGTGCGAACCCCAGACGTGGAATTCGATCGAGTTCATCTGCACCAGTTCGAGCACGCCGTCGAGGTCCTCGACGTACAGGTAATCGCCCTGGCCGCTGACTTCGCGCAGCGTGATCTCGCCCACGTGCTCGCCGAGCGAATCGGCATGGTGCTTCTGGAAGAAACACGAACCCGCGATGCCATCGGGGCACCGCACCAGCGAAAGCGGACGCCGCACGAGTTCGGGCAGCATCCAGCGCGAGACCGCGCGGTAGTAGTCTGCGATCTCGCCTTTGGTCATCCCCGCGTCGGGATAGACCACTCGATCGGGGCTGGTGAGCCGGGGCGTCGTGGCCATGCGTCAGCGTCGCATGCGGCGTGCGCGTCAGGCGGACTTGCGCCCGGTGCGCTTCTTCGCCGCGGTCGTCTTCTTCGCGGCCGCCTTTTTTGCGGCCTTTTTCGCCGGCGCGGCCTTGCCGGCCGAACCGCCGCCACCTCCGCCGCCACCCTTCTTCTCCAGGCTGCGCTTTAGCAGATCGGCGAAGTCGATGACGTTGGTCGCGGCGTTCTCGGGCAGGTTGTCCTCGTCGGCGGTGGCCTTTCGCACGACGTTCTTGGACTTCACGCGGTCCTCTATCACCTTCGTCAGGCGCTCGCGGAAGTCGTCCTTGTAGTCCTCCGGATTCCACTTGGAGCTCATCGATTCGATGAGCTGCTTGGCCATGTCGATCTCGCGCGTGGTGATCTTCCACTTCTCCAGGCTGCCTTCGGGCAGCTTGTAGTCGGCCGGGTCGATCAGCTCCTGCGCGAACCGCAGGATCAGCAGCATCAGCGCGTCGTCCTTCGGCACGACAGCGGCAAGGTATTCGCGCGTGCGGATCACCACGCGCCCCACGCCGGCCTGGCCGGTGCGCTTGAGCACCTCGCGCAGCAGCACGTAACCCTTCTCGGCCTTCTTGCCCGGTTCGAGCACGTAGGGCTTCTCGAAGAACTCCGGGCCGATGGACTCCAGGTCCACGAAGGTATCGATATCGACCGATTCCTTGTGGTCTGGCGCGGCGTTGGCGATGTCCGATTCCTCCAGCACGACGTAGCTGCCCTTGTCGTACTCGAAGGCCTTGACGATCTCCTTCCACGGCACTTCCTCGCCGGTCTCGGCGTTGACGCGCTCGTAGCGGACCGGCGCGTTGTTCCGGCTGTCGAGCATGCGGAAGGACAGATCGACGCGGCGTTCGCCGCTCATCAGCTTCACGGGGATGTTGAGCAGACCGAACGACAGGGTGCCGGTCCAGATGGGGCGGGCCATGGGAAACCTCTATCTACCGGACGAACTACCGGATGAACCGGCCGGAGGAGGATGACTTTCCGTGGAACCGCGTTGGCGGGCGGTGAAAGCAGGGCCGCGGCCGGCGCGACCCTGCAAGCCCGTTCAGGCGAGGCCGGCGCCTGGGCTCGGCGCGCGGCGCGCGGCGCCGCGGATCCGCAGCGTCTGCCAGATCGCGGCGAACAGATACAGCACGAAGGCGGTGCCGATGGGTCCGAAGAGACGCGGATCCTCGGGGCCTGCGGCATAGGGCGCGCCCAGCGGAAGCCGCGTGAGCGACTCCACGAACGCCGGAATGAAGTGGAAGAACAGCGCGGTGAGATTGAACAGCGCCGCGACGTAGACGCTGAGGCGACCGAAGCCGCGGCGTCGTTCGGCGAACCAGCCCAGCGCCAGCACGAGCAGCGTGAGCACGCTCAGCACGTGCGGCGCACCGAAGCCGCCACGCCGGAAGATGAAAAGCCCCGTGACCGCGGCGCCGATCGTGAACCAGAAGAAGAGGGCGCCCGATCGCGAGGTGATGCGGATTTCGCGATGCGCGATGAGTGCGACGAAGCCGGCGATGACGCCGACGATCGCGATGACGGTGTGGAATGCACCGAAGGCGGTGATGTTCAGCAGCTCGAGCATGGCATCGTCCTCGTGGGGAAGGGCGCGGGCAGAGCCTCTTCGGAGGACAACGGGGAAAGTGGGGTGGGGCGGTCATGCCTTCGCTCGTCATTCCCGCCTTCGCGGGAATGACGGTGGACGAACACCGCGCCCCCTCATTGGAGAGGGCGCGGATGCGTTACGGCGCCGAGTCGACCAGCACGACTTCGGCATCCTCCAGCGCCTTCACGGTGATCGCGCCTTCGTTGCGGATCGCCGCGCCGTCGCGGGCTTCGAGGCGGATGCCGTTCACTTCGATCGCGCCCTTGGCCGGCACCAGGTAACCGAAGCGCGTGCCGTCGAAGCTGTATTCCGCCGACTCGCCGGCGGCCAGCGTCAGGCCAAGCACGCGCGCCTGGGCGCGGATCGGCAGCGCGTCCTCGTCGCCGGCGATGCCGCTGGCCAGCGTCACGAAGCGGCCGGAGCGCTCGCCCTTCGGGAAAGGCTTGCTGCCCCAGGTCGGCGCGCCGCCGCGGGCGTCGGGGATGATCCAGATCTGGAAGATCCGCGTGGTGTCCGGCTCCAGGTTGTATTCCGCGTGCTGGATGCCGGTGCCCGCGCTCATCACCTGCACGTCGCCGGCTTCGGTGCGGCCCTTGTTGCCCAGGTTGTCCTGGTGGGTGATCGCGCCGTCGCGGACGTAGGTGATGATCTCCATGTCCGAATGCGGATGCGGCGGGAAGCCCGTGTTCGCGGCGATGGTGTCGTCGTTCCACACGCGCAGCGCGCCCCAGCCCATGCGCGCCGGATCGTGGTAGCTGGCGAAGGAGAAGTGGTGCTTGGCATCGAGCCAACCGTGGTTGGCTCCGCCGAGGGAGTTGAACGGGCGACGCTCGATCATGACCTTGCTCCGAAGTGGGTGGATTGCGTGGGGCAAACGATAGGCGCCCGGCGGCCTGTAGGGAATGGAACGGATCGAATATGATTCTTTCCATTCCTTGCATGATGGGGCCACCCCATGAAACTGCCCGACCTGGAAGCCTGGGCGATCTTCGCCACGGTCGCCGAAACCGGCTCCTTCGCACGCGCCGCGGCCGAGCTGAACCTCTCGCAGGCCACCATTTCCAAGGCGATCACGCGACTGGAGACGCGTCTGAAGACGGTGCTGTTCCACCGTACCTCGCGGCGCATGTCGCTGACCGAAAGCGGCCGCGGTGCGCTGGAACGCGCCAGCCGCATCCTCGCGGAGGGCGAGGCGGTCGAGGCCGAGATCACCGCGCAGGCAGCCAGTCCGCGCGGCACCGTGCGCATGGCGGTGCCGATGTCGTTCGGCATCGAACACCTCGCGCCGCTGCTGCCGGAGTTCATGCAGACGTATCCCGACGTCTCGCTCGACGTGGATTTCGACGACGGCCTGGTCGATCTGGTCGGCGGCGGTTTCGACCTCGCGCTGCGCATCTCGGCGCTGGCCGATTCGAGCCTGCTCGCGCGCCGGCTGTGCGGCGTGCGCGTGTTGCTGGTCGCATCGCCGGCGTATCTGGATGCGCATGGACGCCCGCGTCATCCGCGCGAGCTTTCGCAGCACAGCACGCTGTTCTACACGCTGTCGCGCTTCGGCGGCGCGTGGCGGTTCCAGCACAAGCGCCACGGCGATTTCTCGATCAGCGTCAACGCGCAGCTTCGCGTGAACAATGCCGAGGCGCTCAATCCCGCGTTGCTCGCCGGCATGGGGATTGCGTTGCAGCCCGAGTTCCTGGTGTGGCGCGAACTGAAGGCGGGCAAGCTGGAAGTCGTGCTGCCCGAATGGTCGCCGCCGCCGATCGCACTGCACGTGGTCACGCCGCCGGGACGCGTACGCCCGGCGCGCGTGCAGTTGCTGATCGAACACCTGGTGAAGAAGTTCGCGAAGGCGCCGTGGGCGGAGCGGGCGGGTTAGTCGGATCGCGGCGTCGCTCGAATGCACGCGTACTCGCGCGTCGCGCCCTCACCCCAACCCCTCTCCCGCGCGGGAGAGGGGCTTTGAAGCACTACGTCACGGCGTGAGCGACAACGCGTTCGCCGCGGTGATCAATCCCGATCCCGTCGCGTTCGCGCCCCAGCACTCGTTCACCGCCGGGCCGGACGGCTGCGATACCAGCGCGCAACCGGCGCCCCACGGAATCGCGGCGGTGGTCAGGATGTCCTCGACGTCGGCCTGCACGAGGTTCGGGTTCTTCTGCAGCATCAGCGCGGCGATGCCAGCCACGTGCGGCGAGGCCATCGACGTGCCGCTCAGGTAGAAGTACGACGTCTTGCCGCTCTGCGTCTGGTACGGACCGACCACCCACGAACCCGGAGCGGCGACGTCCAGATCCTGTCCCGCGAGCGCACGGCTCGAGAAATCGGCGATGTGGAAATCGGCGGTGTTGGTGGGGTCGGGCACGTCATCGGCGTTCCACCAGTTGCCCGGATTGCCGTCGGCGCCGGGCTTCCACTGGCCGTTCCAGCCCGTGGCGGCGACCGAGACCACCGGTGCGTAGGCGCCCGGATAGCCCATCCCCGCGTCGCCTTCGTTGCCGGCGGACGCGACGATCACCACGCCTTTGGAGATCGCGTAATCGACCGCCGCCTTTTCGGACGCGTCGAGCGACGGACCGCCCAGGCTCATGTTGATCACCACCGGCGAGGCGCCCAGCGCGCCGCTGGCTTTGAGGTTGGCGACGTAGACGATGCCCGCGGCCACCACCGACGACCAGCCGGAACCGTTCTGGTTGAGCACCTTCACCGGGATGACCGTCGCGCGCGGCGCGGTGCCGTTGATCGGAATGCCATTGAGGCTGTAGCCGAGGATCGTGCTGGTGACGTGCGTGCCGTGCGAGTTCTGGTCGTGTTCCCACTTGTTCGGCGGTTCGGACACGTTGCCCTTCTCGCCGCCGCCGCCGTTGAACGCCTTGGCGAACTGGCTGGCGATGCGTTCCTGCGGGAAGTACTGGCGCCATGTGTCGAGCAGCCCGGTGTCGAGCACCGCGACGTACACGCCGTTGCCATCGTAGGCGATGGTGCGGCCGGCGCCGAGGTTGGTGACGTCCACCGCGTCCTGGTCCCAGGTGCTTAGGCCATTGGCGAAATTCGTTGCGCTCACCGTGTCGACCGGGCTGCCCTTGCGTTCGGCATCGGGATTGGCGGCGGTCACGAAGGGCAGGGCGCGGATCGCGGCGAGCTGGTCTTCGGTGGTCTTGAGCGTGACCAGATCGATTTCGGCCACCACGTCGCGCACGGTGCCGTACGTTCCGAGCTTGGCCAGCGTTGCCGGCGTGGCGTCGCCGTTGAGCAGGACGTTCACGCCGATCTGGCGCGTGGACGAAGCGGCCTGCGCGGCGACGGGCAATGCGCAGGCGAGGGCGAGGACGCTCAGGGCTTTGTTGATCACGGGGTGGATCTCCTCGGAGGTGGCCCGTTGTACGGGCGCGGGACAGGGTTTGCCCGGAGCAAACGCGACCGCGACGGGCAACAGGCCGCCCTCGTCCCTGTGGAAGTCCCCATGCCGAAAGCGTGCGCATCCGGTCGGCGGATGGTGCGTGTGGATTTGTTGCGAACAGGTCTTCTGCCTGTCGGAACGGTGTAAAGGGCGAAGCTGTATGCGGGCGGGTTGGCGCGCCGTCGGCCCGAGTGAGCGCAGCGCGCCCCGAGGTTGCCATCGTTGGAGCCTTGCCGCTCGCTACGCGTTGCTCGTCATTCCTGCGAACGCGGGAATCCAGTGCCTTTGCACGCACCCGCCGCACTGCAAGCAGCTGCCGTCCACGAAAGACGCTGGATTCCCGCGTTCGCGGGAATGACGGGAAGGTTTGACGCCGTTCGGGGTTCCCTCCGGCGCCGCGGCGTTGAGCCCAACCTCTACTCCGCCGAAAACTTCGACAGATTCTGCTTGATCTTCTCGATCCCCGCCCACGGGTCCTTGCGACGTCGCTTCAGGCGCGCGGGCACGTCGGCGATGGTGAACGCGTCGCCGCGCTTGAGCTTGGACAGCTCGCTCCACGCCAGGGGCATCGACACCGGCGCACGCGGCCGGGCACGCAGCGAATACGACGCGACCGCCGTGGCGCCGCGCCCGTTGCGCAGGTAGTCGACGAAGATGCGCTTGTTGCGAAGACGCTTGGTCGACACGGAGAGGAAGCGGTCGGGTTCGGCCTGCGACATCACTTCTGCGAAGCTCTGCGCGAACGGTTTCACCAGGCTCCAGTCGCAGCCGGGATTCAACGGCACCACCACGTGCAGGCCCTTGCCGCCGGTAGTGCGCAGGAAGGATTCCAGTTCGAGTTCGATGAGCCGCTTGCGCACGTCCACGGCGGCGCGTTTGACTTCGTCGAACGGCACGTCGGGGCCGGGGTCCAGGTCGAAGACGATGCGGTCGGCGCGATCGGGATCGTCCGCGTGCGAGCCCCACGGGTGGAATTCCAGCGCGTTGAACTGCACCAGTTCCATCAACGCGGCGTCGTCGTTCACGACGAGGTAGTTGGCGTTGTTGCCGGCTTCTTCCTTCAGGCGCACGAATTCGACGAGCTCGAGCCCGGGCGTGTGGTGTTTCTGGAAGAAGCAGGGTTTGTCGGTGCCGGCGGGGCAGCGGATGATCGACAGCGGACGGCCGGCGATTTCCGGCAGCAGATGGTCGCGAACCGCCGCGTAGTAGTTGGCGACATCGAGCTTGGTGTAGCCGTCGTCGGGATACAGCACCTTCGTCGGGCTGCTGAGTTTCGGCGGCGTGCGCGCGGTTTTCGTCGCCGACTTCACGGCCTTCTTCGTTGCCGTCTTCGATGCGCTCGTCTTGGATGCGGTCTTCTTCGCTGCGGCCTTGGTCGGCTTCGTACCCGAACCGCGATCGCTGTCAGATAGATCCTCGATGCGCTTGTCGTCGCGAATGGATTTGAGCGACGGCTGCCGGAGCAGGCCCTGTCCGCCGATGCCGCGGAAGTTCACTTCCACCACGAAGCGCGGTTCGAACCACTTCGCGCTGCGCAGGTCGGTGTCGTTCTCGGGCACGTACACGGTCGGTTCCTTCGAACCCGCCCGGCCGAGGCGCTTGCTGATGTCCTTGATCAGCGTGTCGGAGAACCCGCTGCCCACGCGGCCGACGTAGGCCCAGCCATGGCGCTTGTCGGGCGTGGCGAGCAGCAGCGACCCGAAACCGCTGCGACTGCCCTTCGGCGCGGTCCATCCGACGACGGCGTATTCGTCGCTGTGCAGCGCCTTGGTCTTGCGCCAGTCGTCGCCGCGCCCGGAGTGGTAGGCGCGGTCGGCGCGCTTGGAGATGATGCCTTCGAAATCCTGTTGGCCCGCGAGCTCGAATGCCTGCTCGCCGTCGCCCACCGCATGCGAGCTGTACGACAGGTGGCGCGTGCCGTGGCCGAGGATCTGCTCCAGCAGCGTCTTGCGTTCGATCAGCGGCGCCTTGCTGATGTCCACGCCATCGACGTGCAGCAGGTCGAACAATGCGTACGACAACGTGCCCTGGCGTTCGCCGGACAGCGTCGCCTGCAGCAGGTTGAAGTCGTCGCGCGTGCCGGAGCCGGCGATGAGTTCGCCGTCGAGCGCAGCGGATTTCAGGCCCAGCGCTTCGATCGCGCCGGTGATCTCGGGCACCTTGTCGGTCCAGTCCAGCGCATTGCGCGACCAGAGCTTGGCCTTGCCCCGCGCGACAGTGGCGACAATGCGGTAGCCGTCCCACTTGATCTCGTGCACCCACTGGTCGCCTTCGGGTGGCGCGTCGCCGAGCTTGGCCAGCTGCGGCGCGAAGAACTCCGTCGGCGCGGCGGCCTTGCGCGCGCCGGGCAACTTCATCGCCAGCTTCGCCCAGTCGCGATGCCGCGTCGCGCTCTGAACCGGCACTTCGGTCTCGCGCTTGCGTTTGGCCTTGCCGCGTCCGGCGCGCTTGGCGTCTTCCTCCGGCGGCGGCGTGACGTCGGCGAGCAGGTCGTCGGCTTCGAGCGTGCCGGCGTATTCGTCCTTGTCCTTGAACAGCAGCCATTGCGGCTGACGCGCCGGTTTTCCCGAGCGCACCAGGTGCCAGCCGCCCTTGAGCTTGTCGCCGAACAGTTCGAACTTCAGGTGGCCCTTCGCGAGCTGTTCTTCCGGGTCGTAAGGCGTCGCCCACACGCCGTGGTCGAACTGCGCGACATGGCCGCCGCCGTAATGGCCCTTCGGAATTTCGCCTTCGAACTCGGCGTAATCGACCGGATGGTCCTCGACTTCGACCGCCATGCGCTTGACGTTCGGGTCGTAGCTCGGTCCCTTGGGCACCGCCCAGCTTTTCAGCGCGTCGCCGATCTGCAGGCGGAAGTCGTAGTGGCGGCGGCTGGCGTGATGCAGCTGGACGACGAAGATCGCACGCCGGCCCTGCGGCAGGCGCTTGCCGGGCTCGGGTTCGCGGGTCTTGGTGAACTGCCGCTTGCGGCGGTATTCCGTCAGGCTCATTGCATCGGCGTGGCGCGGGCGGGACTTCACCTTCCGCCCGTGCGGGTGGACGCCGCGCGAAAGCCTGAAGCGGGAATGACGTGACCTTCCGCCCGGTTCGCCGCATGAACGGCATGCGATCATCCGCGCTCATTCCGGGGGAATGCCGCATGTACCGTCTTTACTACTCGCCCGGGGCGGCGAGTCTGGTCGTCCATTGGCTGCTCATCGAGCTGGACGTCCCGCACGAACTGGCGTTGGTCGACACCAAGGCCGGCCAGCAGAAAAGCGCCGGGTACCTCGCGCTCAATCCCAATGGCGTGGTGCCCACGCTCGTCGCCGACGGCCAGCCGCTGTACGAGGCCGCCGCACTGGTGCTGCACGTCGCCGATCGCCATCCGCAGGCGGGGCTCGCGCCGGCGCTGGACGACCCGCAGCGCGGCGCGTACCTGCAGTGGATGCTCAACCTCGCCAACACGCTGCAGTCGCCGCTGCGGCTGTGGTGGTATCCGCAGGACATCGACGCCGACCACGCCGACCGCGTGCAGGCCGGCGCGCGCGGCCGCATCGAGGCGACGTGGGACCGGCTTGACGCGCACCTCGCCGCGAACGGTCCGTACCTGCTGGGCGACCGCCTGAGCGCGGCGGACTTCTACCTGACGATGCTGATGCGCTGGACGCGGAACATGCCGCGCCCGGGCCACACGTGGCCGCACCTGGCGACGCTGGCCGAACGCATGAAGGCGCGGCCGTCGTTCCGCACGCTCTACGAACGCGAGGGGCTGACCGAATGGGCATGAACCTTTCGACCGCCGCGCGCGCGGCGTTGGCGACCATGTGCGCGGCCGGTGCGCTGCTCGCCACCGGCTGCAAGGAAGTGCAGGACATCCGCGAGGAACTGGGCTGGAGCCAGCAGAAGGAGGCGCCGCCACCGCCGCCGGTGGTGAGCCTGGACGACCGCTGGGTGCCTGCCGATGTCGCCGTGGCCGATGCCGCGCAGACGCAGTGGTCCTCGCGCTGGTGGCAGTGGGCCAGCCGCTTCGATGGCAAGGCGCCGTACCAGGATCGCGATGGCAGCCGCTGTGCGGAGCACCAGGACGGTCCGGTGTGGTTCCTCGCCGGCACCGACGGTTCGTTCGACGCGATGCGCACCTGCACGATTCCGGCCGATCGCCACCTGTTCGTCCCGCTGATCACGCGGGCCGTCGGCGCCGGCGAGCCGGGCGAAACGGAAGCGCTCAGCTGCACGCAGAAGCAGCAGCGCGCGGCGAACTTCGTCGACCACGTCTACACCGGGCTCGTGCTGCTCGACGGTCGTCCCATCGGCCAGTACCAGCGCATGCGCGCGGCCGGCGAGTCGTGCTTCACGCTGACCTCGAACGACCCGGCCGTCGCCACCGACGGCTACTGGCTGATGCTCAAGCCGCTGCCGCCGGGCCAACACACGCTGGCGATCGCCGCGGCGTACCGCGAAGGCCCGCGCCAGATGATGCAGAACTTCCAGTACACGCTGGAGGTGCAGGGTGCGGAGCAGGCGGCCGATGCCGCTGCGGTCGCCGAAGAAGGCGGCGCCGGATTCGATGACGCCGCGGACCTGGCCGATGGAGTGGAAGCGGCGGACTAGGTTTCGTGGTCGCGCCCCCGCTTTCGCTTGCCGTCATTCCCGCGAAGGCGGGAATCCATGCATCCGTACCGTCACGCCCGACGGCTGGCGGAGGCGTGGCGCAGCCATAGCTGGATCCCCGCCCGCGCGGGGATGACGGCAAAGGCGCGCCGCGTGCGGTTATCGCCGCCTGGCGACGCCACGGCCGCACACGCCCCGCATCCCGCCCACCCCAGCACTTCGCTTGCCGCGGCCCCCTTGGTACTCTCCGGGCACGGCGGGGTCTGAGCTCCGCCTGTTTTTTGCCCGTCGCCGACGCACCGCGACGGGCGCCGTCCCGCCAGGCGAACGGAGTCGCGGCGATCACGAGTACAGGCAGAACCGGATGACGATTCCCGCGACCGCAGCGCCGGCCGAAAGCAGCAACAGGCTTCCGCGCCAGATTCCCTACATCATCGGCAACGAAGGCTGCGAGCGCTTCAGCTTCTACGGGATGCGCAACATCCTGGTGCAGTTCCTGGCCTCCAGCGCGCTGCTGGCGTACCTGCCCGAAGGCGAGCGCGCGGGCATGGCGAAGGAGGTCTTCCACACCTTCGTCATCGGCGTGTACTTCTTCCCGCTGCTGGGCGGCTGGCTGGCCGACCGCTTCTTCGGCAAGTACCGCACGGTGCTGTGGTTCTCGCTGATCTACTGCGCCGGCCACGCGTGCCTGGCGCTGTTCGAGAACAACCGCAACGGCTTCTACACCGGCCTGTTCCTGATCGCGCTGGGCTCGGGCGGCATCAAGCCGCTGGTGGTGTCGTTCGTCGGCGACCAGTTCGACCAGACCAACAAGCACCTGGCGCGGAAGGTCTTCGACGGCTTCTACTGGATCATCAACTTCGGCAGCTTCTTCGCCTCGCTGCTGATGCCCATCTTCCTGCGCGAATACGGGCCGGCGGTGGCGTTCGGCATCCCGGGCGCGCTGATGTTCATCGCGACCTTCATCTTCTGGCTCGGCCGCAAGCAGTACATCAACGTGCCGCCGGCGGCATCGGATCCGAACTCGTTCCTGCACGTCGCGCGCACGGCGCTCCTCGCGCCGGGGCAGGGGCGCGGCGGCTTCCTCGTCGCGATGGGCGGTTTCGCACTGGCGGCGGGCCTGCTGCTCGGCTGGGCGCTGCATGCGACGGTCGGACTGTCGTGGTGGCCCGAATCGTTCGGCTTCGTCATCTCCGCGTGCCTGGCGCTGGGCGCGGTGATCGCCTTCGGCGGCATCGGCACGTCGATGCAGCTCGACCGCGCCCGCGGCACGCATCCGGACGCGGCGGTCGACGGCGTGCGCGCCGTGCTGCGCATCCTGATCGTGTTCGCGCTGACCACGCCGTTCTGGTCGCTGTTTGACCAGAAGGCCTCGACGTGGGTGCTGCAGGGCAACCAGATGGCGATGCCGCACGACGCGTGGTGGTGGCCGAGCTGGCTGGTGCGCGACGCCGCGCAGATGCAGGCGCTGAACCCCGCGCTGGTGATGCTGCTGATCCCGTTCAACAACCTGGTGCTGTACCCGGCGCTCAAGCGCATGGGCTTCGAGCCCACCGCGCTGCGGCGCATGGGCGCGGGCATCGCGTTCTCGGGCGTGGCTTGGGTGATCGCTGGCGCGCTGCAGCTCTACATCGACGGCGGCGACCCCGTCTCGCTGGCGTGGCAGATCCTGCCGTACGCGCTGCTGACCTTCGGCGAGGTGCTCGTGTCGGCGACCGCGCTCGAGTTCGCTTACAGCCAGGCGCCGCAGGCGATGAAGGGCGTGATCATGGCCTTCTGGTACCTCGCCAGCACGTTCGGCAGCCTGTGGGTGCTGCTGACCAACGCGGGCGTGCGCAACGAGTACGTGACCTCGCACATCGGCGCCACCGGGCTCAGCGAGAACGCCTTCCTGATGTTCTTCTTCGCCGGCTTCGCCTTCGTCGCGGCGGCGGCGTTCGCGCTGTACGCGCGGCGTTACCCGATGCAGGACAACTACCGTCACGCCTGATCCTCCATGATCGGGCGATCGAACGGGACGAACACTGGAACCCACTGAATGCTGACCTTCGCCCTGATCGCCGTGACCGTGCTGGTGTCCTGGCTCGCCTTCGAGCGGCCGGCGCTGCTGGACCGCCTGATCCTGTGGCCGCCGGCGATCGACCGGAAAAAGCAGTACGACCGGCTGCTGACGCATGGCTTCATCCATGCCGACTGGTCGCACCTGCTGTTCAACATGATCACGCTGTACTTCTTCGGTCGCCTGATCGAGCGCGTGATGGCAGAGCTGGTCGGGCCGCTCGGGTTCGTGCTGTTCTACCTGTCGGCGATAGTCATCGCGATCCTGCCGACCTACCTGCGCCACCGGCACGATCCCACGTACCGGAGCCTAGGCGCGTCGGGCGCGGTATCGGCGGTGCTGTTCGCCTTCATCCTGCTGCAGCCGTGGTCGCTGATCCTCGTGTTCTTCCTGCCGATGCCGGCGATCCTGTACGCCGTGATGTACATCGGCTATTCGATCTACATGGACAAGCGCGGCGGCGACAACATCAACCACAGCGCGCACATCTCCGGCGCGATCTACGGCGTGTTGTTCATGCTGCTGATGGAGCCGCGCTTCGGCGGGGCCTTCCTGCAACGGCTGATGAGCCCCTCGTTCGGGGGCTGATGCGGCAATGCATCGCGGCGGGGCATCGCGCCCCGCCCGGTATTCCGGATTACGCCGCGACGCAGGCGGTGTCGGGCTCGGCGTCGCCGTAGGTCTGGAGCAGGCGCGAATAGACTTCGGCGTCGATCTGCGCGGTTTCCACGGTATGGCGGTCGGTGCGCGCCAGTTCGTAAAGGCGGGACATCAGTGCGTCGTCGCTCAGGTGGTCGAGCGTCAGGTGATGCAGGGTCATGGTGTCCTCCCGGGCGTGCGGAGCGCTTCCCCAAGCGCATTTCCGGTACTGGATCACGCAGATTCCGTGCCACACGTCGTGATGAGGATCTGGCCGACGCGATGTGACGCAAGCGGTCAGATCCGGTCGCCACGCGTTCGCACGCGTGACGCAGCGGGTCGGCGCTCACCCGGCATGAATGCAGCCCGTGATATGCCGGAATTCCCCGTTGAGCCAGGAGTCCAGGCATGGCGATGAGGAAGGCCGGCAAGAAGACCACGGCCCGCAAGGCGCCCGCGAAGAAAGCCGCTTCGAAGAAGACCGCGAAGAAGGCACCTGCGAAGGCAGCGAAGAAGGCCGTCGGCAAGGCCGCGAAGTCGGCCAAAACGGCGACGAAGAAGGTCCCCGCGAAGAAGGCTTCGACGAAGAAGACCGCGGCCACGAAGGCCCCGGCAAAGAAGTCCGCGACGAAGAAGGTCGCCACCAAGAAGGTCGCCACCAAGAAGTCCGCGGCGACGAAGGTCGCAGCGAAGAAGACCGCAGCGAAGAAGACCGCCGCCCGGAAGGCCACCGCCAAACAGGCGACCGCCGCCCGCAAGACCCCCTCGCGCCAGACATCCAACGCAACCGCCGCCGCCAAGGCGCCGCGTCGCCGTGCTCGCGAGGAAAAGCCGCAGATCACGCCCGAGCAGGCGTTGGCGAACACGCGTGAGCTGCTCGCCGCCAAGCAGGAACGCGATCACCAGCCGCCGCCGTGGCAGCAGTTCGAGGCGAACCACGGGCACGGCGGTGGGCCGGGCGCGATGTCCGACAGCGCCGCCGAAAAAGCCCAGGAGCTGCACAACGCCGAGATCCGCCTGGAGGGAAACCAGGGCCACATCAGCAGCCAGGATCGACGCAACCAGGGCAAGCGCGATGCACGCTGAGCGCGGCATGATCGCGCCTGGCTTCCACCGGATTCCGTCATGACCACGCACCAGATCGAGCACGATCCCGCATCGGGCGTCTTCACCACCACCGTCGATGGCGAGGTCGCCGTGCTGGAGTACCAGCGCGAAGGCGACCGCCTGGTGATCACCCACACCGGCGTGCCGGACGCCATCGGCGGGCGGGGCATTGCAGGCGAACTGGTGAAGGCCGCCTTCGAATACGCCAAGGCGCAGGGCTGGCACGTACATCCCCGGTGCGCGTACGCGGCCGCGTGGGCGGAGCGGCATCCGGAATACAACCAGCTGCTCGCCTGACGGCCCCAGTCAGTGGCCGGAAGCGGCGGTTCCGTGGCGGCAGGCGCCGGATTCAGACAGCCCGCCCGGAAGCGCCGCTTTCCCGGCCCCTCGGTTGGCGGTGATTTGCGCTTGAGCGCACGCCGGGATGCGTGGAAGGCCAAGGTATGACAGCATTCGCGCCCCGTCCCCCGACACCCGCGCCGCACCGGCGCTAATGCGCATGCGCCTGAACAAGCACATCAGCGACACCGGCTACTGCTCGCGGCGCGAGGCCGACGGCCTCATCGCCGAAGGCCGGGTCACGGTCAACGGCCTGCGCGCGCGCGTCGGCGCCGAAGTGGGCGAGGGCGATGAAGTCCTGGTCGACGGCCAGCCGCTGAAGGCGCGCACGGTCGCAAAGAACAAGCGCCAGCACGTCTACATCGCGCTCAACAAGCCGGTCGGCGTGACCTGCACGACCGAGTCCACGGTGAAGGGCAACATCGTCGACTTCGTCGGCCACGAGCGCCGCATCTTCCCGATCGGCCGCCTGGACAAGGATTCCGAAGGGCTGATCCTGCTGACCAGCAACGGCGACATCGTCAACGAGATCCTGCGCGCCGAGAACAAGCTGGAGAAGGAATACCTGGTCGCGGTGAACCACGCGGTGACCGACGAGTTCCTGCGCGGCATGGCGCGCGGCGTGCCGGTGCACGGCGAAACCACACTGCCGTGCAAGACCGGGCGCCTGAACCGGTTCGGCTTCCGCATCGTGCTGGTGCAGGGCCTCAACCGCCAGATCCGCCTGATGGCCGCGCACTTCGGCTTCCGCGTGAAGCAGCTCATGCGCGTGCGCATCGGCAACGTCAAGCTCGGGCACCTCAAGCCCGGCCAGTGGCGCAACCTCACCGACGCCGAACTGCGCGGCCTGCTGCCCAAGCGCGACAGCTGGTAATCCCGCGCGCGGCCCGGGATGCGTCGATCCGGGCATCACGCCGCCGCCGCTAACCTGCGGCGATGACAAGGGATTGCCCATGAAGCGATTGTTGTTGCCCCTCGCGCTGTCCGCAGCGCTCATCGCGTGCAAGCGCGAACCCGAACCCGCCGCTCCCGTCGCCACCCCCGGCGCGCCCGCCACGGCGCCGGGCGATACGGCCATCGTCGCGCCTGCCGACGTGAAGCTGGAAGACGTGTCCGAATCCACGTCGGACTACATCATCGGCATCAGCTACCAGGTGCCGGCCGAGCAGTACCCGGGCCTTGCCGCGGAGCTGAAGAAATACGCCGACACCGCGCGCAACGACCTGATCGAAGCAGCCAAGGCGCGCAGCCAGCCCGGCGGTGCGACCAGTGCGCCGTACGACCTGTCGCTGAGCTTCACCGAACTGATGCACACGCCCGACGTGGTGGCCGTGGCCGCCGACGGCAGCAGTTACACCGGCGGCGCGCACGGTGCGCCGCTGATCGCGCGCTTCGTCTGGTTGCCGAAGCAGAACCGCCTGCTCACGGCGCAGCAGCTGGTTCCGAGTGCCGCCGGCTGGACGGCCATTTCCGACTACGTTCGCGAGCAGTTGCACGCCGCGCTGTCGCAGCGCGTGGATGCCGACGACCTGCCGGCCGAGGAACGCGCCGAAGTGGTGAAGAACGCCTCGAAGATGATCGACGACGGCACGCAGCCGGAGCCGTCGGATTTCGCGCTGTTCGAACCGGTCGCCGCGCCCGACGGGCGCCTGTCCGGCCTGCGGTTCGTCTTCGCGCCCTACCAGGTAGGGCCGTATTCGGACGGCACGCAGACGGTGGAAGTGCCCGTCGACGTGCTCCTGCCGCACCTGGCGCCGGAGTTCCGGCCGCTGTTCGCCGCCGCGCCCGCGCCGGCCCCCGTCGCGACCCCGACGCCTCCGGCGCGCTAGGATCGGGCATCCCGGCCACGTCGGCCGGGCACACCGACGCCGGGCAGGCCGGCGTCCGCCTCGCCGGAGTCGCCATGTCCGCATTGCGCAGTCGGGTCGAGCAACTGTTGTCGTTGGCCGATGTCCGCCTGGACGGCGACCGGCCCTGGGACCTCCACGTCGAGGACGAGCGCTTCCACGCGCGCGTGCTCTCGCAAGGCTCGCTGGGCCTGGGCGAGTCGTACATGGACGGGTGGTGGCGCGTGCCGTCGCTGGACGGAATGCTCTACCGCATGATCGCGGCGGACCTCGACCAGAAGGTCCACGGCATCGGCCTGGCCATCGACGCGCTGCGGGCGCGCTTCACCAACCTGCAGAGCCGCCGGCGCAGTTTCCAGGTGGGCGAGCGCCACTACGACCTCGGCAACGACCTGTATCGCGCGATGCTCGGCAAGCGCCTGGTCTACAGCTGCGCGTACTGGCGCGACCGCGACGGCGCGCTGATCGACAACCTCGACGACGCGCAGGAAGCCAAGCTCGACCTGGTCTGCCGCAAGCTCGGCCTGCAGCCGGGCATGAAGGTGCTCGACATCGGCTGCGGCTGGGGCGAGGCGCTGAAGTTCGCGGCCGAACGCTACGGCATCACCGGCGTCGGCGTGACGGTCTCGCGCGAACAGGCGGCCTTCGCGCGCGAGCTGTGCCAGGGATTGCCGATCGACATCCGCCTGCAGGATTACCGGGAACTCGATGAGCGGTTCGACCGTTCGTTCTCGCTGGGCATGTTCGAACACGTCGGCGTGAAGAACTACCGCACGTACTTCGAAGTCGCGCAGCGCTGCCTCGGCGACGACGGCCTGTTCCTGCTGCACACCATCGGCACCAACCGCTCGGTGCGGCATACCGATCCGTGGATCGGCAAGTACATCTTCCCGAACTCCATGCTGCCTTCGGCCGCGCAGATCGCGCAGGCGAGCGAAGGCCTGTTCGTGCTGGAGGACTGGCACAACTTCGGCGCCGACTACGACCGCACGCTGCAGGCCTGGCGCGCGAACGTCGAACGCGCCTGGCCCCAGCTGGACGACCGCTACGACGAGCGCTTCCGCCGGATGTGGCGCTTCTATCTGTCCGCGTCGATGGCGACCTTCCGCAGCCGGCATTCGCAGCTGTGGCAGCTGGTGCTGTCGCCGAAGGGCGTGCCGGGCGGTTACGTCGCGCCGCGTTGAGCCGTTTCGCTGCGGATCAGAATTCCAGATCCAGCGCCGCGCACAGGTAATCGACGAACTTCGCCATGCCGTTCAGGTCGGTTTCCAGTGTCTTCAAGAGGCGCGGGCCGATCATGGTGGCGTCATCGATCACGCGGAATGCGACGAAGTTCTTGCGCTTGAGGTCGTCGGCGAACTCGAAGTCGTCGGGGAAGCCGCGCGGCATGCGCGTGAGCATCTCGTCCTCGTCGAGGTCGAAGCGTCGGCGGAACTTCGCGTCGTGCGCGGCGGCTTTCCAGCTGCCCGGGTTGTCGACGATGAAGTGGCGCACGCGACGCAGCGTGTCCGGCTGCGGATGCCACAGGCCCGCGCCGACGAAGCAGTTGCCCGGCTGGATCTGCACGTAGAACGACGGCGCTTCGACCTGGCGCCCGCGCTCGTGGAACAGCCGCGCGCCCTGCCAGGTCTTGTACGGCGTCTTGTCGTTGGCGAAGCGCGTGTCGCGCTGGATGCGGAACAGCGAACCGCCGACACCGCTCGGTGCGGCGCGATAGTGCTCGCTCACGCCGGCGAGCCCGGGCTGCAGGTCGGTCAGCAGGCGCTGGAACGGTTCCTTCAGGTGCGCGTCGTAGTCGGCCTTGTGGGTCTGGAACCACGTACGGTTGTTGTTGCGCGCGATGCCGCGCAGGAACTTGAAGCTTGCTTCGCTGAAATAGGTGGCCATGAGGCGGGGAGTCCGGGGCTTGGGTCCTATCTGGGGCGCGGCGGGCGCTTATTCCAGCCCGGCCGCGATGTCCCGCCCCCAGATTTCGAGCTGATCGAGCAATACCTGCTTCTGCGTGTCCTGCGCGTGCAGGGCGCGCAGCAGGCCGATTTCCTCGGCGAAACGCGCGAAGCTGTACTCGGAGGCGCCGGATTCGTCGTACAGCCGCCAGCGACGGTAATCGTTCCAGCGCGCCCATTCTTCCGCGTCCAGCGTTTCGGGCCAGTTGCGTGCGCGGTAGCGGAACAGCATCTCCGGCAGGCGCGCGTCGCGGAACGCGAACTCGGCCAGCCCCAGCGATTCCGGCGGCGTGGTGCGCACCTGCGGGAACAGGCGCTTGTCGCTGTCACCGATGAAGCCATCGTAAAGCGAGGCATCCACGTCGGAGGCCACGCGTTCGCGCTCGACGCCGAACACCTGCCGCACTTTCTCCGCGATTTCCGGACCGGCCTCGCGGATGCGCGCGGCGCGTTCCTCGGCGAGCACCGGATCGATGCGCAGGCGGTCGAAATCCGGCCCGCGCAGGTGATCCCACGAAATCAGCGCCGGGCAGCGGTTGGTGTGCACTTCCTTGAGCGCAACGCGCGATTCGCCTTCGGGCAGGTCGGCCGCGCGCACGTAAAGACGCTCGGCGATGCCTTCCGGGCTGAGGCGCAGCAGTGCATCGGGATCCTGTTCGAGATCGAACACGATCACGCGGCTGTCGATGCGCGGATGTCGCGCGATCGGCAGCACCGGCGCGGCGCACAGGCGGCTGGCCGGGAACTTCTGCGATACGTGCAGCACGGGCTTCATCGCGATGACGTCGAGCAGGCTCGATGCGTAGCGCTTGTCGCGCAGGCGAAGCGCGTAGTCCCACAGGCGCGGCTGTGCTTCCTTCAGTTTGCGTGCGAGGCCGATCAGCGCACGTACGTCCGAGAGCGCCTCGTGCGCGTCGCCGATGCGGACGCCGTTTGCTTCGGCGAGGTGTTCGAGCTTGAACGACGTCGCGCCATCCTCGCGCGTGGGCCAGACCAGCCCGTCCGGACGGATCGCATGCGCCAGGCGCAACACGTCGAGCAGGTCCCAGCGCGAACTGCCGCCGCGCCACTCGCGCTCGTACGCGTCGAAGAAATTGCGGAACAGGCCGTGGCGGATGAACTCGTCGTCGAAGCGCAGCGAGTTGTAGCCAAGCGAGCAGGTTTCCGGCCGCGCCATCTCCTCGAAGATCAGCGCGAACGCCGCCGCTTCGCTCATGCCCTCGCGCAGCGCGTGCTGCGGCGTGATGCCGGTGACCATGGTGGCGCCGGGCGACGGCAGGAGGTCGTCGGCAGGCCGCACGAACACGCTGATCGGCGTTTCGATCTGGTTGAGGTCGCAGTCGGTACGGATCGCCGCGAACTGCGCGATGCGCGTGGTGCGCGGATCGGCGCCGAAGGTTTCCAGGTCGTAGAAAAGAAAGCTGCCCGGCACGTCAGGCGTCCACGGGCAGCGGCGAGAGGCGTTCGCGCACGGCGGCGTCGACCACGTTCCAGTCGAGGGTGTCGAGCGACGCATGGCCGCGTGTGAGGTCGACCAGCAGGTCGCGTTGCTGCCGTCCGCGCTCGAACGCCCTGGCATACGGAATGCGGTGGAAGGTCACCATCGCATAGCGCGGCATGAAGCGATCCGGATGACGCTGCGCGAGTTCGCGTTCGAGCGCGCGCTGCAGCAGGTAATCGTCGTCATCCACGCGGTCGCGCATCTCCAGGTAGTTCTCCAGCGCCATCTGCTGGATCGCACGGGCGTTCGGCAGGCGATCGGCCTGGAACGCGGCGAATGCGGCCGCGCGGTCGGGCTGGGCATCGAGTTGTTCGGCCAGTGCGACACAGTCCTCGAACGCGCAGTTCATGCCTTGCCCGTGGAACGGCACCATCGCGTGCGCGGCGTCGCCGAGCAGCACGGCGCGACCGTCCAGGTGCCAGCGATCAAGGTAAAGCGTCGCGAGGATGCCGGTCGGGTTGCGCTCGAAATCCTGCTCCAGATCCGGAATCAGCGGCAGCGCATCGGCGAAGTCGCGTTCGAACAACGCGCGCGCGTCATGTCCGGTACGCACCGTCGCGAAGCTCGGATCGCCTTCGTTGGGCAGGAACAGCGTGACGGTGAAGGTGCGTTCGTCGTTGGGCAGGGCAATGCACATGTAACGGCCGCGCGGCCAGATGTGCAGTGCGTTGGGCTCGATGCTGAAGCTGCCGTCCCGCGCAGGCGGGATCTCCAGCTCCTTGTACGAATGCCCGAGCGATTCGGTGCGTTCGCCCAGATCGACCTGCTTCGTCATCGCAGAGCGCAATGCCGATCCCGCGCCGTCCGCACCGACGAGTGATTCGAATGCCACCTGGTGCGTGCTGCCGTCGCGCGGATCGGTGAACATCGCGATGCGCGCGTCGAAATCGACGTTCGACAACCCCCGGTCGAAGTGCAGCCGCGCGCCGGCGCGTTCGGCGATGTCGAGCAGCACGACATTGAGTTCCCCGCGATGCACCGACCAGATCACCTCGCTATCGTCGCGACCGTACCGCTGCAGGTCGGTGCGGCCATCGAGGAAGTGCACCATGCGGCCGCGCATCATCACCGCGTGCTTCATTACCGCGTCGTCTGCCCCGGCGAGTCGAAGCGCGTGACGGCCGCGCTCTGCCAGCGCGAGGTTGATCGAACGCCCACCGCCATAGCCCTGCACGCGCGGATCGCCGCGCTTCTCGTACACGTCCACGCGCCAGCCGCGCTGCACCAGCAGCGTCGCGAGCACCGCACCGGCGAGGCCGGCGCCGATGAGGGTGATGTGGCGGTTGTCGGGTATTGCAGTCACGTTCGGTCCCCATGCTGTCATTCCCGCGAAGGCGGGAATCCAGGCGTCAGTTGCCGGCAAGGCCGGGCCACAGATCGCTCCACTCAGGATTGCGTTCTTCGATCAGTCGGACCTTCCATGCCCGGTTCCACTTCTTCAACTGCTTCTCTCGATGGATTGCGGCCGACATGTCTTCGCACTGTTCGTACCAGATCAGGCGCGTGACGTCGTGTTGCTTTGTAAAGCCTCACATCAGGCCCTCGCGGTGTTGCCAGGTGCGCGCCATCAGGTTGCTCGTCACGCCGATATAGATCGTGCCATTGCGATTGCTTGCCAGCATGTAGACCGCCGGTTGCTTCGCCATTCCTCATCCTTGAAACGCCTGATACTTGGATTCCCGCCTTCGCGGGAATGACAGCTTCAACCATCCCGCCATGCCTCTACCGCACGCACAAACCGCAGCACGTCCGCGTGCGTGTTGTAGAGCGGGGTGGGCGAGATGCGGATGACGTCGGGTTCGCGCCAATCGCCCAGCACGCCGCGTGTGGCGAGATCATCGAACAATGCGCGCCCCGCGTCGCGGCCGGTGAGACCGCGGCCGCCGATCACGCGAAGGGACAGCTGGCAGCCGCGCTGGGCGGGGTCGGCCGGCGTGACGATCTGCAGAGTGCCGTCCAGCCGCTCGCGGATCAGCGCTTCCAGATAGCCCGTCAGGCGCAGCGATTTCGCGCGCAGCGCGGGCATGCCGGCCGCATCGAACAGCTCCAGCGAAGCGCGCAGCGGCGCCATGCCGAGGATCGGCGGATTGCTCAGCTGCCAGCCTTCCGCGCCGGGCGTCGGCACGAAATGCGGGCCCATGCGGAAGCGCGTGTTCTGCTCATGCCCCCACCAGCCGGCGAAACGCGGGCGATCGCTGTGCGCGTGGCGCTCGTGGACGAAGCACCCGGCGACCGCGCCCGGACCGCTGTTGACGTACTTGTAATGGCACCACACGGCGAAATCGACGCCGCTGTCGTGCAGCGCAAGTTCGAGATTGCCTACCGCGTGCGCAAGGTCGAAGCCGCACACGGCGCCGTGCGCGTGCGCGATCTTCACGATGCGCGGCAGGTCGAACGCCTGTCCGGTGCGGTACTGCACGCCCGGCCACAGCACGAGGGCGAGTCGCGCGCCGTGCGTGGCGATCGCGCGCTCGATCGCTTCCATCGACGTCGTGCCATCGTCGCGATCGGGCTGCACTTCGATCAGGTCCGTCGCCGGATCGAATCCGTGGAAACGAATCTGCGACTCGACGGCGTAGCGATCGGACGGGAACGCGCCTGCTTCGACCAGGATCGCCGGCCGCTCGCGCGTGGGTCGGTAGAAGCTCACCATCATGAAATGCAGGTTCGCCGTGAGCGTGTTCATCGCCACGACTTCCAGCGGCTTCGCACCGACCAGTCGCGCGAGCGATTCGCGCACCAGTTCGTGGTACGGCATCCATTGCGCCTGGCCGGTGAAGTGGCCTTCGACGGCTTCGTGCGCCCACTTGTCCAGCACTTCCTCGACATGCGCACGCGCACCGCGCGGCTGCAGTCCCAGCGAATTGCCGACGAAGTATGCCTGGTCGGCGCCGACGTGTTGCGGGATCAGGAACTGCGAGCGCATGTCGCGCAGCGGGTCGGCGGCGTCCTGGGCGATTGCGTACGTATCGGAGTAAAGCTCGGAAACTGCGTCGGTCATGGAATCAGCCGTTCGGCGCGTCGACGACGCGCTTGGTGTAGGTGCTCGCATCGAGCTCGTCGACCTCGACGCACAGTTGCGTGGCCGGCGGGTGGCCGGTGAGCACGGAAGACAATGCCGCGATGATCAGCTCGGCGAAGCCCTTGCGCGTGGCGTCGTCGCGGCCGGGCAGCACCTTCAGCTGCACGTGGATGAACGCACGCCCGGCATCGGCGACGCCGACGCGGTAATCGTCCAGGCGCAACGCGCGGCTCTTGATCGCTTCCTCGTCGAAATGACCGCTGTCGGCGAGCGCCTGGTTGATCGCGCGCAAGGCCGCGGTCGGATTGAATTCCGCGAGGTTCACCGTGTACTGCAACGTGACGTGCGGCATGTGCGGGCCCTCAGGCGAATCGGGCCATCGAAAGGCCCAGCCATTCCAGCGCGGTGCCGTGGTAGAGGCGCGCTCGCTCGGCGTCGGACAATTCAAGCGCGGCGATACCGGCGCCGGGTTCCTGTTCGCCGAGCGGGAAGGGGTAGTCGGTGCCGAGCATCACGCGATCGACGCCGCAGGTATCGAGCAGGTAACGCAGCGCACGCGGATCGGCGACCCACGAATCGAAGAACAGCTGGTTCAGGTATTCGCGGGGATTGCGCGGATTGTCGGTCGCGACGAGGTCGGGGCGCATGTTGAAGCCGTGTTCGATGCGGCCGATGGTGTACGGGAAACTGCCGCCGCCGTGCGCCATGCACACCTTCAGGTTCGGCACGCGTTCGAGCACGCCGCCGAAGATCAGGCAGCACGCGGCGCGCGACTGCTCCGCCGGCATGCCGACCAGCCACGGCAGCCAGTATTTCGGCATCGTCGCCGCACCCATCATGTCCCACGGATGCACGAGGATCGCGGCGCCGAGTTCGCCCGCAGCCTGGAAGAAGTCGAACAGCTCCGGCGCGTCGAGGTTCCAGTCGTTGATGTGGCTGCCGATCTGCACGCCCTGCAGGCCGAGCTGGTCCATGCAGCGCTCAAGTTCCTGGATCGCGAGACGCGGCGATTGCAGCGGCACGGTGCCGATACCGGCGTAGTGGCGAGGGTACTCGCGGCACGCTTCGGCCATGTGCTCGTTGAGCGCCTGGTGCAGTTCCAGCGCGTGGTGCGGCTTCGCCCAGTAACTGAACATCACCGGCACGGTGCTGATCACCTGCACCTGTACGCCGAAACGCGCGTAGTCGTCGATGCGTTCCTGCGGATCCCAGGTCTTGGACCAGATCTCGCGGAAGAACTTGCCGTCCTTGTAGATGCGGTGACGGCCGTCTTCGGTGTGGTGGATCACCGGGAAGCGGTCGTCGCCGTACTTGCGCGCCAGGTTGGGCCAGTCGCGCGGAAGGTAATGGGCGTGGGTGTCGATCTTGAGCATGCGCGACGGTGCGTCCTCAGGTATCCGGCATCACGTACTTCGATGGAGCGGGGTTCACGTGGCCGCATTGTCCGCACGTGCGATGGTCGCGCGAGGCGTAGAAGCGGTCGAACACCGGCGGGAAATCGGTCTCGATGTTGCGCAGCGGGAAGAACTCCTCATACAGCTTGTGGTTGCAGCGTTCGCAGAACCACATCAGGCCGTCGAGTTCCTCGGGGCGGCGACGGCGTTCGATCACCAGTCCGATCGAATCGGGCATGCGCTGCGGCGAATGCGGCACGCGCGGCGGCAGCAGGAAGATCTCGCCCGCCTTGATCGGGATGTCGCGCGCCTGTCCGTCTTCCTGGATGCGCAGGATCATCTCGCCTTCGAGCTGGTAGAACCACTCGGCGCCCTCGTCGAAGTGGTAGTCGGTGCGCTGGTTCGGGCCGCCGACGACCATCACGATGAAATCGCCGACGTAAATCACCTTGTTGCCCACCGGCGGCTTGAGCAGGTGGCGGTGTTCCTCGATCCAGGCGTGCAGGTTGATGGGGCCGGGAAGCATGCTTACTCCGATTTGCCGCGCGGCGCGGCCACGCACTTGAGTTCGATCGCGATCTGCGTCGGCAGCGCGGTGATGCCCAGCGTGGTGCGGCACGGCGCGGTGTCGATGTCGGGGAAGTACTCGGCCCACACCGCGTTGTAGGCCTTGAAATCGTGCGCCATGTCGGTGAGGTAGACGGTCACGTCGACGAGGTCTTCCCAACGTGCGCCGCTGGCTTCCAGCACGGTGCGCACGTTGGCGAACACCGCGCGGGTCTGCGCGTCGATGTCGTAGCTGATCAGGCGCCCCTCGGCGTCGTGGACGTTGCCGACGATGGCGTTGCTCGCCGGGTCGCGCGGGCCGATGCCAGAGAGGAAGAGAAGGTCGCCCACGCGGCGCGCATGCGGGTATTGGCCCACGGGCTTGGGGGCGGCGCCGGCGCGGATGACGTCGCTCATCGCGGCGAGTCCCCGCCGAATCCGTTCACGCGCTTGATCGCCGCCTTGTACAGGCCGTCGAGCTGGTCATGCGAGCTGACGTCGATGGCCATGTCCGATACCAGGCCGTTGCGCAGGCTGTAGACCCAGCCGTGCACGGTCAGCTCCTGGCCGCGCGCCCAGGCGTCACGGACGATGGTGGTCAGGCAGACGTTCTGCACCTGCTCGATCACGTTGAGTTCGCACAGGCGGTCATGGCGTTCGCTGTCCTGCGCGTGGTGCAGGCAGCCTTCGTGCTTCTCGGCGACATCCGACACGTGACGAAGCCAGTTGTCGGCCAGGCCCACGCGCGTGCCGTGCAGCGCCGCGTGTACGCCGCCGCAGCCGTAGTGGCCGACGACGAGGATGTGCTTGACCTTCAGCACGTCGACGGCGAACTGGATCACCGACAGGCAGTTGAGGTCGGTGTGCACGACGACGTTGGCGATGTTGCGATGGACGAACACCTCGCCCGGCGCCATGTCGATGACCTGGTTGGCGGGAACACGCGAATCCGAGCAGCCGATCCACAGGTATTCGGGCGCCTGCTGCTTGGACAGGCGCTGGAAGAATTCAGGGTCCTCGCGGTTGATCCGTTCGGACCATTCGCGGTTGTTGTTGAGCAGATCGGTAAGCGGGCCGGTAGTCATCGGTTCATTCCAGTTGCAGGCCGACGTTCTTGGCGTCGGTGAAAAAGCGCATGGCCTCGAATCCGCCTTCGCGGCCGAGGCCGGACGCGCCCGTGCCGCCGAACGGCGTGCGCAGGTCGCGTTGAAGCCAGGTGTTGATCCACACCATGCCGGCGCGCAACTGCGCGGCCAGGCGATGCGCGCGTCGCAGGTCGCGCGTCCATACCGAGGCGGCGAGGCCGTAGTCGCCGGCATTGGCGAGCGAAAGCGCGTGCGTGTCGGTGTCGAAGGGTTGCAGCGTCACCACTGGTCCGAAGATCTCATCGCGATTGCTCGCGCAATCCGGACCGAGGCCTTCGATCACCGTGGGCGCGACGAACCAGCCGGGTCGATCGAGCGCGTTGCCGCCGCACAGCACCTTGCCGCCTTCGTCGCGCGCACGCTGCAGCGCGGCCATGACCTTGTCGAAGTGCGCGCGCGAGACGAGCGGGCCGAGCTGGTTGTCCTCGTCGATCGGATCGCCCACGCGCAGCTGCTGCGCGCGTTCGACCAGCGCGTCGCGGAATTCGGTGTAGATGCTGCGCTCGATCAGCATGCGCGAGCCGCACAGGCAGATCTGCCCCGAATTCTGGAATGCCGAGCGCACCAGTGTATCGAGGTGGTCGCGCCAGTCGCTGTCGGCGAAGACGAGCGTGGGGTTCTTGCCGCCGAGTTCCAGCGACACCTTCTTCAGCAGCGGGCTCGCGATGCCCGCGATGCGCCGACCTACCGGCGTGCTGCCGGTGAAGGAAATCGCCTTGACGCGCGCATCGGCCACCAGCGGTTCGCCGACGTCGGGACCGAGCCCGTGGACGATGTTGAGCACGCCTTTCGGAAATCCGATATCCGCCGCGAGTTCGCCCAGCATCGTCGCGGTCACCGGCGTCACTTCCGACGGCTTGGCGACCACCGTGTTGCCGGCCGCGAGCGCGGGCGCGATCTTCCACGTGAACAGGTACAGCGGGAGATTCCACGGCGAGATCGTGCCGACCACGCCGAGCGGCTGGCGCAAGGTGTAGTTCAACCCGGCCTGGCCGTGGTGCGATTCGCTGGCGAACTGCGTCGCGGCGTGCGCGAAGAAACGCAGGTTGCTGATCGCGCGCGGGATCTCGGCTTCGCGTGCGAGCTTGATGGGCTTGCCGCCATCGCGCGACTCGGCGTGCGCGAAATCGTCGAGGTTCGCTTCGAGCGCGTCGGCGAGCTTTTCGAGCCAGCGTGCGCGTTCGCTGTGGGGTAGGGCGGACCAGGCGGGAAAGGCGTCTTCGGCGGCGGCGATCGCCGCGTCCACGTCGCCGGCATCGCCCAGCGCGACTTCCGCGAAGGCCTTGCCGTTGGCTGGATCGAAAACCTCGCCCCACCGGCCGGATGCCGGCTCGCGTGGTTCACCGGCGATGAAGTGGCGAAGGCGCATGGGGCTAGCTTAACAGCGCGGGTGGGACGTGCTGATGAGTATGGTGGCGATGCTGCACGACACCAATGCCGTGGTCAGGGCATTACAACGACCGGGTACGGCCGCCGTCGACGGGAAGGTTCACGCCGGTGATGTAGGACGCCGCCGGGGAGCACAGGAACGCGATCGCCGCGGCCGTTTCCTCCGGGCGCGCGAAGCGGCGCATCGGGATCTCCGACACCATCTTCTCGAACACTTCGTCGCGGGTGCGGCCGGTCTTCGCCGAGGTGTTGTCGATGATCTGCTCGATGCGCGGCGTCTCGGTGGAACCGGGCAGCACGTTGTTCACGGTGATGCCCTTGGGCGCAAGTTCGGTGGCGAGCGTCTTCGCCCAGCTCGCCACCGCCCAGCGCGTGGTGTTGGACACGCCCAGGCCCTGCAGCGGTTCCTTCACCGACGTCGAGATGACGTTGACGATGCGGCCATAGCCATCGCGTTCCATGCCGGGCACGACGGTTTCGGCGAGCACGTGGTTGGCAATGAGGTGCTGCCGGTACGCGGCTTCGAACGCGGCGATCTCGGCGCCGTGCACCGGGCCGGGCGGCGGGCCGCCGGTGTTGTTGACCAGCACATGCACGGGCCTCGCGGACACCAGCGCCTGCACTTTCGCGCGCAGCGTGTCGGTATCGGCGCTGTCGACGGCGATCCAGCCGTGCGTCTGCCCCTTGTCCGTCGGCAGCGTGGCGACGAGCTCGCGGAGCCGCTCTTCGCGACGCGCGAGCAGCGTGACGTCGGCGCCGAGTCCGGCGAGCGCCTGCGCGGCCGCGAGGCCGATGCCCTGGCTGGCGCCGCAGACGAGCGCGTGCTTTCCGGTGAGGTCGAGGTCCACGTCAGTCTCCGTTGCGTTCGGTGGTCATGCGTTCGCGCATCAGCATGGCGGTTTCGCGGCTGGCTTCGCGCGATTGCGCTTCCAGCTGCGACGCCACCGCTTCGCGATTGGCCATCGGATGGTTCTGGCTGAGCTTGAACTTCAGCGCGATCTCATGCGCGACGAAGCGGAAGCCCACGATGCCGCGCAGCTGGCGGCGAAGATCGTCGCGTTCGAGCTCGAAACGCCAGTCGCCACCGACGGTGGCTTCGTGATCGATGCTCAGACCGTCGACGACTTCGGCGAGCGAGCGCTCATCGTCGAAGGTCGACAGCGTGCCGCGCAGGTGCGCGACGGCGTAGTTCCACGTCGGCACGCGCGCGGCGGGTTCCTTGTCGGGATACCAGCCCGGCGAGACGTAAGCGTGCGGGCCGTGGAAGATCGCCAGCGCGGGGCCGGCGTGCGTCGCCTGCGGGTTGGGTCGCGCCCAGTGGCCGATCAGTTCGACGTGGTCGCCGCTGCGCCGGTACAGCACTGGAAGGTGGCTGACGACGGGTTCGCCGTCGCGCACCGTGACCAGCGTGATGAAACGATCGCGTCCTGCCAGCCGGTCCAGCGCTTCGAGGTCGTGCTCGGCGAAGGCGCGGGGCAGGTACATGGCGCCCGATCAGTGCCGCGAGGGAAGCTGCTGGACCATCTGCGGGCGAAGCACGTCGAGGCCTTCGCCGCTGGGCGGCACGAGTTCGTCCAGCGCGAAACCGCGGTTGCGTGCGTCGTCGTCGTCGAGGCCGTCGAGCGAGACGAACTCGGCGTCCATCAGCGCCGCGCGTGCGCTGTCCTCGCTGTCGTAGGGCTGGCTGATGCCGTCGCTGTCGAGCACTTCGGCGGTGCCGGCCTCGAGCACGCGCAGGCGCGCCCAGATCAGCGTGCGGCCGATCGTCGCGAGCCACCACTGGTCGTTGACGTTCTCGTTCATCCGATCACCACCGCGAGGATCCAGAGCAATGCGGCGCACACCAGGCCGCCGATGATGGTCAGCAGCGAGATCCGCGCGGGAGTCGCCAGGCCGTTGAGGTTGCCGTCGTTCGCCGACAGATAGCCGCGACGCAGCAGCCATCCCCACGCCGACGGCCGCGCGAACGCGCCTTCGCCCAGTTCGATCTGCAACTGCGGATGCCGGTCGCGGATGTGCACCAGCGACAGCGGCCAGAAGATCACGAACGCGCAGAAGCCGGCGATGGCGATGGCGACGAAGAGCAGGGAAAAGAAGAGGATCACGGTGCGATCAATACTCCGCGCTGCCCGGCGCGCGCGGGTACGGGATCGCGTCGCGGATGTTGCTCAGGCCGCAGACGTACACCACCAGGCGCTCGAAGCCGAGGCCGAAACCGGCGTGCGGCACGGTGCCGTAGCGGCGGAAATCGCGATACCAGCCGTAATGCGCCGGATCCAGCCCGAACTGCGCCATGCGCGCGTCGAGCATGTCCAGGCGTTCCTCGCGCTGGCTGCCGCCGATGATCTCGCCGATGCCCGGGGCCAGCACGTCCATCGCGGCGACGGTCTTGCCGTCGTCGTTCAGGCGCATGTAGAAGGCCTTGATGTGCTCGGGATAGTTGGTGACCACGACGGGGCGACCGACGTGTTCTTCCGTCAGCCAGCGCTCGTGCTCGGTCTGCAGGTCCAGGCCCCATTCGACGGGGAAGTCGAACTTCTTGTCGGCCTTCTGCAGCAGCTTGATCGCGTCGGTGTATTCGATGCGCTCGAACGGCGCGTTGACGAACGACTCCAGGCGCGTGATCGCGTCCTTCTGCACGCGCTCGGCGATGAAGGCCATATCGTCGGCGCGCTCGGCGAGCACGGCGCGGAACATGTACTTCAGGAATTCCTCGGCCACGCGCGCGTCCTCGGCGAGGTCGGCGAAGGCGATTTCCGGCTCGATCATCCAGAATTCGGCCAGGTGGCGCGTGGTGTTGCTGTTCTCGGCGCGGAAGGTCGGACCGAAGGTGTAGACCTTGCTCAGCGACAGCGCGTACGCCTCGACGTTGAGCTGGCCGGAAACCGTCAGGAAGGTTTCCTTGCCGAAGAAATCGCGGCTGAAATCGATGCCGCCCTTGTCGTCGCGCGGCAGGTTGGCCATGTCGAGCGTGGAGACGCGGAACATCTGACCGGCGCCTTCGGCGTCGGAGGTGGTCACGATCGGCGTGGAGATCCAGTAGAAGCCGTTTTCGTGGAAGTAGCGGTGCGCGGCCTTGGCCAGGCAGTCGCGGATGCGCGTGACGGCGCCGAACAGGTTCGTGCGCGGGCGCAGGTGGGCGACTTCGCGCAGGAATTCCAGCGAATGCGCCTTGGGCTGGATGGGGTAGGTTTCCGGGTCCTCGACCCAGCCGACCACTTCGAGGCTGCTGGCCTGGATTTCGAAGGCCTGGCCCTGGCCCTGCGAGGCGACCAGCGTGCCGGTGGCGATCACCGCGCAGCCGGCGGTGAGGCGCTTCACCTCGGATTCGTAGTTGGGCAGTTCGGCCGGCGCAACGACCTGGATCGGCGCGAAGCACGAGCCGTCGCTGACGTTGACGAAGCTGAGCCCGGCCTTGGAATCGCGCCGGGTACGCACCCAGCCGCGGACCGTGACTTCGCCACCCGCCGGGATCTTGCCCGCGAGCGCCTGTTCGACGCTGACCACCGTCATGCCTTGAATCCTTGCCGCTTCGGGCCAATGTGGGGAAAGGCCGGAGTTTACCGAACGCCCGGCATCGCGTCGCTATAATCCCTAGTCGTAACCCATTGAAGTGGAAACACGCCGGAGTCCTGCATGGCCGTCACCCTCGCTCCCGCCGCCCTCGAACGCGTCCAGCGCTATCTCGTCGAATCCCCCGACGCGATCGGCCTGCGCTTCGGCGTGACCCGCACGGGCTGCTCGGGCTGGCAGTACAAGGCCGACCTAACCCGCGATCAGGGCGCCGACGACACCGTCTTCGAGCAGGAAGGCGTGCGCATCTACGTCGACGCGCTGAGCCTGCCGCTGGTGGATGGCACGCAGATCGACCTGGTGAAGCAGCGCCTGGGCGAGCAGTTCCTGTTCCGCAACCCCAACGTCACGGCCGAGTGCGGTTGCGGCGAGAGTTTCACGACCAAGGCCGACGCGGCCTGATCGCAAGGGCGCGGCCACCGGCGCCAGCCGGACGGACCGTTCCGGCGCAGGGCCCGCACCGGCGATGCAATGGCGGGGTCCGACCGGGCTCGACGGGCTAGAATGGCGGTTCCGCCGCCAGCAAGTCCGCCCGCCGTGAGCAACACCGCAACGCAGCCGTTCGCCGCCAGCCAGCCCGTCTCGATCCGCCAGGAAGACCTGATCCAGTCGATCGCCGACGGCCTGCAGTACATCAGCTACTACCACCCGGTCGACTACATCCAGAACCTCGCCGCCGCCTACGAGCGCGAGGAGTCGCCGGCGGCGAAGGACGCCATCGCGCAGATCCTGATCAACTCGCGCATGTGCGCCGAAGGCCATCGCCCGATCTGCCAGGACACCGGCATCGTCACGGTGTTCCTCGAGATCGGCATGAGCGTGCGCTGGGACGACGCCACGATGTCGGTCGAGGACATGGTCCACGAAGGTGTGCGCCGCGCGTACAACCATCCGGACAACAAGCTGCGCGCGTCCGTGCTGGCCGACCCGGCCGGCAAGCGCACGAACACGAAGGACAACACGCCGGGCGTGGTCAACGTGAAGGTCGTGCCGGGCAACAAGGTCGACGTGATCGTCGCGGCGAAGGGCGGCGGTTCGGAAGCCAAGTCCAAGTTCGCGATGCTCAACCCGTCCGACTCCATCGTCGACTGGGTGCTCAAGACCGTGCCGACCATGGGCGCCGGCTGGTGCCCGCCGGGCATGCTCGGCATCGGCATCGGCGGCACTGCCGAAAAGGCGATGCTGCTGGCAAAGGAATCGCTGATGGAGCCCATCGACATCACCGACCTGCAGGCGCGCGGCCCGTCCAATCGTGCCGAGGAACTGCGCCTGGAGCTGTACGAGAAGGTCAATGCGCTCGGCATTGGCGCGCAGGGCCTGGGCGGTCTGACGACCGTGCTCGACATCAAGGTCAAGGATTACCCGACGCACGCGGCCAACCTGCCGGTGGCGATGATCCCGAACTGCGCCGCCACGCGGCACGCGCACTTCACGCTGGACGGCAGCGGCCCGGTGATGCTCGATCCGCCGTCGCTGGCCGACTGGCCGGAGCTGACCTACGACGCGTCGAAGGGCCGTCGCGTGAACCTGGACACGCTGACGAAGGAAGATGTCGCCAGCTGGAAGCCGGGCGAAGTCCTGCTGCTCAACGGCAAGCTGCTGACCGGCCGCGACGCCGCGCACAAGCGCATGGTCGACATGCTCAACAAGGGCGAGGCGCTGCCGGTCGATCTGCGCGGCCGCTTCATCTATTACGTCGGGCCGGTCGATCCGGTGCGCGACGAGGTCGTCGGCCCCGCCGGCCCGACCACCGCGACGCGCATGGACAAGTTCACCGAGCAGGTGCTCGCCCAGACCGGCCTGCTGGGCATGGTCGGCAAGGCCGAGCGAGGCCCCGCCGCGATCGAGGCCATCCGCAAGCACCAGTCGGCCTACCTGATGGCGGTCGGCGGTGCGGCGTACCTGGTGTCCAAGGCGATCAAGGCGGCGAAGGTCGTCGGTTTCGCCGACCTGGGCATGGAAGCGATCTACGAGTTCGAAGTACAGGACATGCCGGTGACGGTCGCCGTGGATTCGACCGGCGAGTCGGTGCACAAGACCGGCCCGCGCGAATGGCAGGCCCGCATCGGCAAGATTCCGGTGGTGGTGGAGTAATCGCTTGAAGCCCCTCTCCCGGCGGGAGAGGGGTTGGGGTGAGGGTAGGGACGCGATGCGTGCGCCCACTCGCGGTGTGTTACCCGCGTCAGTACATGACGCCACGATCAGGATGGGTTCCAGCTTTCGCTGGAATGACGGGGGATCACGGATCGCGTGAGAGCCTGGGTCCCGGCCTTCGCCGGGATGACGGCAATTCTTGCTGGCCCTACGCCTACAACCGCGCCACCAGCCCCGCCAGCGTCTTCCGCGTGTCTTCGCGCAACAGGTAGTCCTGCGACATCGCTTCCAGCGCCGCGATGTTGGTCTCGCTCACGTCGTCCAGGTCGTCCAGTCCGGTCATCAGTTCCGCCTGCAGGCGGAAATAGCCGTCGCCGATGAGATGGCGTGCAATGTAATCCACCGCGTCGGTGTTGCCGTCGAACAGCACGTCGATGATGGGGATCGCCCACTCGATCGCGCCCCATTCCTGCGCCGATTTCAGGTCGATCGGCCGGCTGCGTTCGCCGGTGCCGACCGACAGCACGACCAGGTTCTGCGCGCTGTCCACGCGGGCATCCTTGCGCATGGCTTCCGCGATCGCGCACGCGGTCGGATTGTTCGCGACCACGCCGCCGTCGATCATCGCCCGCGCACGGCCTTCGACGGTCATGGCGTGCGCCGGGAAATACGTGGGCGCGGCGGACGATGCCCGGCACACCTCCCACATCCGCAAGTTCGCGTGCTCGGGCTTGAAGCTTTTGAAGACGATGGGCTTGCGCGCGATCGTGTCGTAGCTGGTGATCAGCAGCGGGATCTTCGCCTGGCCCAGGCGCGTGTCGCCGAACACGGCCTGCAGCACGTCTTCCAGGCCGCGTGCGTCGTAGCGCGGCGCCGAGACGCCCTGGGTGAATACGCGCCCGGCGCGCGACCACAGGCGTTGCGCCATGCCGGGGAAGATCCGGTGCCGGTGCTCCCGGTAGAGCTCGCCGAGTTGCCTGGGCGACAAGCCGACCGCCAGCCCGCAGCCGACGATCGCTCCGGTCGAACTGCCCGCGAGCAGGTCGAAGGACTTCAGCAAACCCGGCTTGCCCGCGCGAAGCAGGGCGTCTTCGACGCCCGCCAGCCACAGGCAGCTGACCAGGCCGCGAATGCCACCGCCGTCGAGCGAAAGGATGCGTCGCATGTCCATCGAGGCCTCTCCGTGCACACCATCGGGTTGAATCGCATGATCGGACAGACGATTCGCACGAACTGCGAACGGGGGCACGCCACAACGGACGAGGAAACGGTCGCGGCCTACGCGACGTGGTCGTCGTAGGCCTTGCGTGAACGGAACGGCATCAGGTGCTGGCGCACGATGCCGCGCGGCACCGTCTCGAGCTTCATCACGCCGTACTCGGACGGCCACGCGTGATGCGGCGGCAGCTTGAACGTCCCCATCAGCATGTCCACCAGCGGAAGGTGGATCGCGTAGTTAACGTCGATGTAATCGGCGTGCCGGGCGTGATGCCAATGGTGGTAACGCGGCAGCACGAGCACGTATTCGAGCCACCCGAACCGGATGCCGAGGTTCGCGTGCGCCAGCACGGCCTGCAGGCCCACCAGGATCACGTAGGCGTTGACCGCCGACGCCGAGAAACCCAGCACCAACAGCGGCAGCATGACCGCGCTGCGCGTGAGCAGGATTTCGACCAGGTGAATGCGCGAACCGGCCAGCCAGTCCATCTCGCGACTGGAATGGTGCACGGCATGGAAGCGCCAGAGCCACGGCGTGTTGTGGTACGCGCGATGAAGCAGCGCCTGCGCGAGGTCCGCGACGAACACCGCGACAAGGAACTGCAGCCACGTCGGCATCGCCTGGATGAGGTCTTTCAGCGCGGGAAACGCCGCCAGGCCCGCGACGGTCGACGTCGATGCGGTCACCAGGATCAGGATGAACTGCACCAGCACGTGGCTCATGAAGAAGTACGTCAGGTCCGTGCGCCAACCCGGACGCAGCGGCGAGATCCTGCGCTGGCCGAGGTATCGCTCCAGCGGCACGAACACGAGTGCGGAGAAGAACAGCGAGATGACGAACCAATCCAGGCCCAATGAGTAGGGCGTCTTGCCGATCGCATCGAACGTCACGTTGGTGCCGCCCAGCAGGACGGCGAGAGTGGCGCTGGCGACGCCGGCCAGCGCCACGCGCTTGTTGCGATCGCGCAGGATCGCCAAGGTTCCCATCACGAAGGCCGCCACCAGGCCCGCCAGCAGCAGGTGGCGGGCGAACTGCTCGGTGTAGGCGGCCCGGAACTCCTTGCTGGTCAGCAGTTCGGGGAAGTGGAAGCAGAACACCGCGAAGAGGCTGAGCAGACCCAGCAGCGCGGCGGAATAGGCGAAGAAGGAGCGATGCGTACGGGCTGTGGAGATCATGGACGTCCTGTCGTGGATGGGCCGCGTTGAGGATAGCCGCTGGTCAGTACCACTCCAGGAGCGAAACTCCCAGGCCGATGTACGTCGCGCGATGGTTGTAGTCGATCAGGCTTTCGCCATAACCGTCGAAGATCTGCACGTGGCCGCGCAGGCTGTTGTGGATCGGGAATCCCCAGTCGAGCTGCACCGCGCCATGCGAGCGGTCGCCGCCGCGCAATGAATGCCGGCCCATCAGCGAGAACTGATGCCCGCCGCGTACGTACACCAGCGTCGCGTCGCCGCGGCCGACGAAATCCTCGATGTCGCGGTTGTTGTCGTCGCTGGCGCTTTCCTTGACGCGCCACCACGGGCGCACGGTCAACGCCCAGTTGTCGCGATCCAGTCCGATCATGCCGATCACGCGGTTCCAGCTGCGCGACAGCGGATCGGCGCGGCCGTTGGACTGGTGGTTCACGCCGATGCCGAGCAGGCGGCCGTTCCAGCCGGCGAGGTGGTAGTTGTTGCGGAAGGTCAGCATGACCTCCGGTTCGTAATTGGTTTCGCGGAACGGGCGCGAGGTGTCCGGGCTGTAGACCTGCCAGCGCGAGGACTGCGTGTAGGCCATCCACAGATCGCCGTTGTCGCCGAAGATGTTCTCCCACGCCTTGGTCTTGAAGCTGACCTGGAACTTCGCTTCCAGGTCGTCGACTTCCAGCGGCGTGGTGACCGTGTTGTTCGGATTGGGCGAGGACGGCGTGTCGTTGACCTTGCTGCTCCAGAATGCCGGCAGCAGGTACATCGGCTTGTAGGCGCGGAAGTTCCACGTGCCGAGCTTGGAGTCCTTCGCCAGTTCCCAGCGGCTGTCGAGCAGCGAGCCCTTGCCGGCATTCGCAATGGCGCGATCCAGCGTGTCTTCCATCGGATACAGGTCGCTCGCGGGTGCCGGCGTCTCTGCGGCAGCGGGGACGACCTCCTCGGCGAGTTCGAGGTTCTTCTGTATCGCCTTGGCTTCCTTGGCGGCGATGTCGGCGCCGCGCGTGTCACGGGCCACGCGGCCAAGCGCCGCGTCATAGCAGGCCAGGCGCTCGACATCGGAACCGATCGAAACGCAGGCTTCCGGCGTCGCCGGGGCGGGCGCTTCCTGCGCGAACGCCTGAAGCGGCGCGATGGCGGCAAGCGTCAGGACGGCACGGCAGGCAAGGAAAAGTGGAGCGTGCGGGGCTTCGTGCCTGTGGGAGGGCATGGGGGACTCGCTCAAGGGGGGAATAAGGGAAAGACGGGAAGGCGCAATCCAGTGTCGCATCGCAACACGGGGCAGCCGTGAAGTGTGTCGGTCAGAGGAACCAGGCCAGCGCAAACAGCCCCAGCATCGCGAAGGCCAGCCCGAGCTTGAGCACGACGCCCAGGACGATGCCGAGCCACGTGCCGAAGCCGACCTTAGTTGCCTTGCGGACCTCGCGGCCGTGAATCAGCTCGCCGGCCAGCGCGCCGAGGAAAGGTCCGGTGAACAGTCCGATGGGGCCGAAGAACAGGCCCGCGAAGGTGCCGACCATGGCGCCCGCCACGGCGAGCTTGCTCGCGCCGACCCGCTTGGCACCCATGGCCGTGGCGAAGAAATCGATGACGACCGACAGGGCGGTCAGCAGCCCGAGCAACACCAGCGGGAACCAGCCGACCTGCTGGAAATTACCGGCCCAGGCGGCCAGCAGCATGCCGGCGAAAACCAGGGGCAGCCCGGGGAGGGCGGGGAGGACCGTGCCGGCGATGCCGACCAGGATCAGGATCCCCGCCAAAACGTACCAAAGCACCTGAAAATCCATATGGTTATCCCCCTTGCCGACGTCCACTTTGCACGGATTGCATTTTCACCCACCGCGGGTTACGTTGCGGGCGCTGTGTTTGCCGGTCACCGTGAATCGTGGCCCGATGCGGTTGATCTTCGATCCGCTACATCGTTGCACCTCGCTTCCTCCTTGCAACCAGCACGTGGCGCGCCACGTTTTCAACCAGCAACGTTTCAAGGAGTAAGTGCCAATGTCAGGTCGTGAAACTGGTACCGTCAAGTGGTTCAACGATGCGAAGGGCTTCGGCTTCATCAGCCGCGAGAACGGTGAAGATGTGTTCGTGCACTTCCGTGCCATCCAGACGCAGGGCTTCAAGAGCCTGAAGGAAGGCCAGAAGGTCACCTTCACCGTCGTGCAGGGCCAGAAGGGCCTGCAGGCCGACGCCGTCCAGCCGCTCTGATCATCGAGCGCTGCGGTCGCGACCTGTCGCGACAGGCATGAAAAACCCGGCTCCGGCCGGGTTTTTCTTTTTTGCTGCCGATAGCGAACGGGGCTTGGCTGAGGGTCGCAATACCCCAACGCTACGCCTGCGAAACCCGTTCGAAAATGCGGGAATACGATCGAGACATGAAAACGGCCCGCTCGCGCGGGCCGTCTTGTTTTACTTCGATGACAAGCGCGGGATTTACTGCGCGTGTGCCTTGCCGTCGTAAACACGCACGTACGAACCCTCGCGGACGTTGCCGAGGTCGCGCTGCGTGACCACCGTCGTGCGACCGTCGTTCATGCGCACATACACGTTGTACGAAGCGCCGGTGGTGTTCTTCTGGATGGCATTGCCGGCCACCGCACCGCCGACCGCACCCGCCGCCGTGGCGATGTTCTGATTGCCCTTGCTGCCGCCGGTGTGGCGGGAAATCTCGTGGCCGGCGACCGCGCCGACGATACCGCCGAGCACCGCGCCGGTAGCGCTGGGCGCGCTGCTGCCGGTGGTGACCTGTTCGATGCGGGTCACGGTGCCGCAGTCGTAGCACTGCGCCGGAGCGGTGCTGTAACCGCCGCCGCCGTAGCTGGGCGAAGTGCTGTAGCCCGGCGACGAGGTGGCGCAACCGGCGAGCGCGATGGTGGCGGCAGCGGCGACACCGAGCAGACGGACGTTCTGGATGTTCATGCGCAACTCCTTTCTGGAGGTTGGGATGGCCGGCCGTGTGATCGACCCGTCACCATGGCGCAGACGCTAGACGCGGCGCGGTGAACTGCCGATCAATGTCGGCAGTTCACGCCACGCTGCTTTCCGGATCGTTCAGTGAGCACCGCGCGAACGCCGGGCGGTCAGCGGAAGTCCTGATGGCATCCCTTGCACGACTCGCCGATGTCCGCGACCGTCGTGCTCACGCCAGCGCAATTGAGCGGCGGACTGGCCAGCGCGGCATCCAGTCGAGCCCGCATGCGACTGGCGTGCTGGGCGAAGCGCTGATCGTCGGCGAGATCGGGGAATGCCGGCTCCAGGTCGTCGGCCATCGTGCGCAAGGCCTTGAGATTGGGCAGCACGTCAGTGGCGGCGCAGCGGTTCTGTTCGACCTTCTTCTTCAGCTGGTTCAAGTGCCATCCCTGCACGTGCATCACGCTGTCGTGGAAGTGGTCCTTGCGCGCGTCGATCGCGCGCATCGCCATCACGGTGGCGACCACGCCGACCACCAGGCCGAGCAGGAAAAGGAACAGGTAACGCGACGCGTTGCTGCGCGAACCGCTGGGCTGGGTATTCATGCCTGGCCTCCGTTGAAAACCGCGGCACCATAGCACGCGGCCTGCGGGGCTCCCGTGGGCGTGGCGATTACAATGTCGCGATGACGACGTCCCGCGCACCCGAACAGACCATTCCCGAACACGTGCTCGATCCGGCCTGGATGGAGCGCTTCGCCGGGGTGGACCGGCTGTACGGCACCGGCACCGTCGCGCACCTGGCCGGCTGCCGCGTCGCGGTGATCGGCATGGGCGGCGTGGGCTCGTGGGTCGCCGAAGCGCTGGCACGCACGGGCGTGGGGCACCTGACGCTGATCGACGCGGACGACTTGTGCGTGTCCAACACCAATCGCCAACTGCCTGCGCTGGCTGGCCAGTACGGCCGGGTGAAGGTGGAGGCGATGGCCGAACGCAGTCGCGCCATCAATCCGCAGATCACGGTGGAAGCCATCGCCAGTTTCGTCACGCCGACGAACCTGGAGGAAATGCTCGATCGCGGGTTCGACCTGGTGATCGACGCCTGCGACAGCTTCCGCACTAAGGTCGTCATGGCCGCGTGGTGCCGACGCCGCAAGCTGCCGCTGATCGTGGTGGGTTCGGCCGGCGGACGCACCGATGCGACCCTGGTGCGCGTGCGTGACCTCTCGCGTACCGAGCACGATGCGATGCTCGCGCTCGTGCGCAAGAAGCTGCGCAGCGAGTTCAATTTTCCGAAGAATGCCGATCGCTACTTCGGCATCTCGGCGATCTACTCGCTGGAGAACGTGAAGTATCCGCAGCCTGACGGCACGGTCTGCGGCATTCGTCCGCAGGTATCGGGCGATGCGGCGCTGAAGCTCGATTGCGGCGCGGGCCTCGGCGCGGCCACGCACATCACCGGGACGTTCGCCTTCGCGGCCGTCGGGCGGGCGCTGGAACTGCTGCTCAAGCGAAAGGGTGCGGCGAAAGCCTAGGCGAGGCCGAACAGACGCTCGGCGTTCGCGGTGGTCGCCCGCGCCACCTCGTCCGGATCGACGCCGCGCAGGTCGGCGATCGTGTGCAGCACGCGCGTCATGTGCGCCGGTTCGTTGCGCTGGCCCCGGTTGTCGGCATCGGGCTGGTCAGGCGCGTCGGTTTCGAGCACCAGGAATTCCAGCGGCATGCTGGCTGCAAGCTTGCGCAGGCGATTGGCGCGCTCGTAGGTCACCGGCCCGCCGAGGCCTAGCAGGAATCCCTGCTTCCACAGCTGCTGCGCCTGTTCCTGGCTGCCCGAGAAACTGTGCACCACGCCACGCAGGCCGCCGATGCGACGGATGGAAGCGATCACTGCATCCACCGCGCGACGCGCGTGCACGACGACGGGCAGGTCGAATTCGCGCGCGATCTTCAACTGGCCGTCGAAGAAATGCTGCTGACGCTCCGGGTCCAGTCCTTCGACGAAGTAGTCCAGTCCGCATTCGCCGATGGCAACGGGGCGTTCGCGTTCGACCCAATCGCGCAGTTCGTCCAGGTGCGCGTCCCGATGGCGATCGAGCAGCAGCGGATGCAGGCCGTAGGCGGCGTACAGGCCGTCGTCTTTCGCGCACACATCGCGCAGCTTCGGCCAGGTCGCCGCGTCGATCGCCGGTACGATCTGCCGGGTAACGCCGGCCTCGCGCGCGCGCGCGATCACCTCATCGCGATCGCGGTCGAACTCGTCGACGTCGAGATGGCAATGGGTGTCGACAAGCGGATGCACGGCGTCAGCGCTGCGCCGGCGGGGGCAGGGGATCCTTGCGCTTCTTCCAACTGGCCAGCAACAGCATGCCCATGCCGAGCAGCAGTTCGTCGGCCAGCGGAATGAAGTCCGGGATCAGGAGGTCGGCGAAAAACAGCGCCGCCGTGACCAGGAACAGCCGCGGGAAGCTGAGGCGGGACAGGAAGCCGAGGATCGGAGCGGTAATTGGGGAAGGCATGGCAGATCCGATATGACGGTGGTCCCAGAGACGCCAACAAGCGTGCCTAAACCAGTTCACAGTTTCGACAGCTTGATGTTAAAAAATCGGCGGCCGTTCAGGTTCCCAGTGCTCGAATGGCGCCATCCAACAACGCGGGCAAGCCCCGCCGCAGAGGCCCTGAGATGAACAAGAACATCCTCGCCGTTGCCCTGGCTTCGCTGCTCGTCGGCGGTGTCGCAGTGGCCGCATTCAACAGCTTCAGCAACAAGGGCGCGGCTCCGGCGGCCTCGGCCGACGGCCAGCTGCTTCCGGGCCAGGATGGCGATACCGCCGCCAATGGCGCCATCGACGCCAACAAGGTGGAGTACGCCGACGTCACCAACGTCAAGTCGATCACCGAGAAGGAAAAGCTGTACGCGACGGTGATCGGTTCGGACGCCATCCGCGAGACCAGCACCACCTCCACGCCGCGCGAAGTCTGCGAGGACGTGGTCGTGCAGGAACGCGCCCCGGAACGCGACGGCAACGTCGGCGGCACCGTGGCCGGTGCGGTGATCGGCGGCCTGCTCGGCAACCAGGTCGGCGGCGGCAACGGCAAGAAGGCCGCGACCGTCGGCGGCGCGGTGGCCGGTGGCTTCATCGGCAACCAGATCGACAAGCGCCACGTCGGCGGCAAGGTCACCAGCCGCACCGAGCGCCAGTGCCACACCGTGTCCTCGACGTCCGAATCCTCGCGTGTGGTCGGCTACAACGTGACCTACCGCAACCCGGACGGCACCACCGGCACGATGCGCACCGACAGCAAGCCGGGCAGCCGCATCCTGCTGGGCGACGAGGACAAGGTTGTCGGCTACGACGTGACCTATCGCTACAACGGCGCCGAGCAGACCATCCGCATGGACGAGCGCCCGGTCGCCGGTCGCCTGCCGGTCATCGACGGCCAGGTCGTCACGCAGACGGCGTCCGCTTCGGCCCCGACGCGCGGCTGATCCAGCCGGCTCGTAGCGCTAACATCCCAGGCAGTATCCCGCGGGGCCGGAGCGATCCGGCCCCGTTTTTGTTGCGCGACGCGGAAACCCCGTCGCTGCAAGCGTTTACGCGGCCTTACCCCGGCTCCGGGGCGCCCGTACAATGGCGGTCTTCCCTCAAGTCGAGTGCGCCATGGCCCTGCATCCGTATGACCTTTACGACGTCCGCTCGCTCCTCACCGAAGAAGAGCGCGCCGTACAGGACACGGTGGCCCGGTTCACCGACGAACGCGTCATCCCGATCATCGGCGACGCGTTCGACCAGGGGCGCTTTCCGAAGGAACTGGTCGGCGAAATCGCCGAACTCGGCCTGCTGGGTTCCTCGCTGCCCGAGAAGTACGGCTGCGCCGGCCTCAACGCCGTCAGCTACGGCCTGATCTGCCAGGAACTGGAACGCGGCGACAGCGGCATCCGCAGCTTCGTCAGCGTGCAGTCGTCGCTGTGCATGTACCCCATCTACGCCTACGGCAGCGAAGAGCAGCGCCAGCGCTGGCTGCCGGACATGGCCGCGGGCAAGGTCATCGGCTGCTTCGGCCTGACCGAGCCGCACGGCGGTTCCGACCCGGCCAACATGAAGACCAACGCGCGCCGCGACGGCGGCGACTGGATCCTCAACGGCTCCAAGATGTGGATCACCAATGGCAATCTCGCCGACATCGCCATCGTCTGGGCGCAGACGGATGAGGGCATCCAGGGCTTCATCGTCGAGAAGGGCATGCCCGGTTTCGCGGCGCAGGAAATCAAGCACAAGATGAGCCTGCGCGCGTCGGTCACCAGCTCGCTGTTCTTCGACAACGTGCGCGTGCCGGACAGCAACCGCCTGCCGAACGTGAAGGGTCTCAAGGGTCCGCTGGGCTGCCTGACGCAGGCGCGCTACGGCATCACCTGGGGCCCGATCGGCGCGGCCATCGCGTGCCTGGACGAAGCGCTGAACTATACGAAGGAACGCATCCTGTTCGACCGCCCCGTCGCGGCGACGCAGAGCGCGCAGATCAAGATGGCCGAGATGGCCCGTCGCATCACGCTCGCGCAGCTGCTGGTCGTGCAGCTGGGTCGCCTGAAGGACGCGGGCACGATGCAGCCGGCGCAGGTGTCGCTGGCGAAGTGGAACAACTGCCGCATGGCCATCGACATCGCGCGCGAATGCCGCGACCTGCTCGGCGGCGCGGGCATCACCACCGAGCACGCCGCGATCCGCCACGCGCTGAACCTCGAATCGGTCATCACCTACGAAGGCACGGAAACCGTGCACCAACTGGTGATCGGCCGCGAGCTCACCGGCATCAACGCGTTCTGATCCGGAGCCGGCGATGCAGCTGGGTCCGACACTGGAAACGCAACGCCTGATCCTCCGCCCGCCGCAGGCGGAGGATTTCGAGGCATGGGCCGCCTTCAAGGCCGACGAGGAAACCTGCCGCCACATTGGCGGAACCGAACCGCGCCCGGCCGCGTGGCGCAGCTTCGCCGCGATGATCGGCGTGTGGCACCTCAAGGGCTTCGCGATGTTCTCGGTGATCGAGAAGGCAACCGGCGAGTGGGTCGGCCGCGTCGGCCCATGGCAGCCGGAAGGCTGGCCCGGCACGGAAGTGGGCTGGAGCATCGTGCGCGATCGCTGGGGCCGCGGTTATGGGCCCGAAGCGGCCATCGCGACGATCGACTGGGCGTTCGACACGCTCGGCTGGAGCGAGGTGATCCACACCATCGATCCCGAGAATGTGAATTCGAAGGCCGTCGCCGCCAAGCTCGGCTCGACGCTGCAGCGCATGGGCCGCCTGCCGGCGCCGTTCGACACGAAAGATATCGAGATCTGGGGCCAGTCGCGCGAGGAGTGGTTCGCGCGGCGCGAACGCGAAGGACTGAAGCGATGATCACCGTTTACGGCTATTCGAGCTCCGGCAACTGCCACAAGTTGCGCCTGCTGCTCACGCAGCTCGAACGCGAGTTCAAGTGGGTCGAGGTCGACAGCACCGCCGGCGCAACGCGCACGCCGGAATACCTCGCGAAGAATCCCAACGGCAAGGTGCCGATGATCGAAACCGACGACGGTCGCATCCTGACCGAGTCGAACGCGATCCTGTGCTGGCTCGCCGAAGGCACGCCGTTCTGGGCGGGCGACGCGTTCGCGCGCGCGCAGGTGCTGAGCTGGCTGTTTTTCGAGCAGTACAGCCATGAGCCGTACGTCGCCGTGGCGCGTTTCATCCGCGGCTGGACGCAGCTGGATTCGCCGCGTCGCGCCTCGCTGCCGCAGCTGCGCGAGCGCGGCAACCAGGCGCTGGCCGTGATGGAACAGCACCTCAAGTCGCACGAGTGGTTCAACGGCGACGCCTACGGCATCGCCGACATCGCGCTGTTCGCCTACACCGCCGTCGCCGATGAAGGCGGCTTCGACCTGTCGGCATTCCCGGCCGTGCAGGCGTGGATCGAACGCGTGCGCCAGACGCCGCATTTCGTCGCCATGCCGGCGCCGCCGGTAGAAGTCCTCTCGCGGCTCGCGCTGCCGGACTGACGTCGGCATCGCTCAGCACCTCACGCATTCTCCCGCGCATTCCCCCGATGCGGGCTCCTGGAACCGACCATGTCCCTGATCCCCAATCCCATCCCCGCGCGCATGAAAGGCCTCAACCGGGCCGAGATCTGCGACGTCAACTTCGTGGAGTTCGTGAAGGCCTGGGACGGCCGCGTCAACGCGCGTCCTTCCGCTGACGCGCCGATCCTCGAAGGCAGCGAACTCAACGCGCAGGGCTTCCGCGAGCTTTTTGAGTCGCAGCTCATCAGCCGGCACCTGGACCTGATGGCGCGCGTGCTGCGCGTGCAGAACAAGGTCTTCTACACCATCGGTTCCAGCGGTCACGAAGGCAACGCGATGGTCGCGCGCCTCACGCGCCATACCGATCCGGCGTTCCTGCATTACCGCTCCGGCGGCTTCATGGCCGAACGCTTCCGCAAGCTGCCCGGCATGGATCCGGTGATGGATTCGGCGCTGAGTTTCGCCGCGAGCGCGGAAGATCCCGCATCCGGTGGCCGTCACAAGGTGTGGGGCAGCAAGCCGTTATGGGTGCTGCCGCAGACTTCGACCATCGCCTCGCACCTGCCCAAGGCGCTCGGCACGGCGGTCGCGATCGAGGCCGCCAAGCGCCTGAACCACGCGTTGCCGATCCCCGGCGACAGCATCGCGATCTGCTCCTTCGGCGACGCTTCGGCCAATCACGCCACGGCGCAGACCGCCTTCAACGCCGCGGCCTGGACCGCCTACCAGAAGTTGCCCGCGCCGGTGTTGTTCGTGTGCGAGGACAACGGCATCGGCATCTCGGTGAAGACGCCGGGCGGCTGGATCGCCAATCGCTTCCGCAACATGGACGGGCTCGATTACTTCGCCGCCGACGGTCTCGATCTCGCCAGCGGTTATGCCGACGTGCAACGCGCCGTCGAACACTGCCGCACGACGCGCCGCCCGACGTTCCTGCACCTGCGCACCACGCGCATCATGGGACACGCGGGCACCGACTTCGAAATCGAATGGCGTTCGATCGAGGAGCTGTGCGCCGTCGAGGCCACCGATCCGCTGCTGCGCTCGGCCGCCATCGCGCTCGAATCGGGCCTGATGTCGAAGGACGACGTGCTCGCACTCTACGAGGCCACGCGCAAGCGGTGCTTCGCCGCCGCGGAGGAAGCCGATCGTCGGCCGAAGATCGAGACGCTGGAGCACGTCATCGCGCCGCTTGCACCGTACACGCCCGCGAAAGTGGAGGCTGAGGCGAAGCGCGGCGACCATGCGGAGCGTCGCCTGGAAGTGTTCGGCGGCGAAGCGAAGCTGCCGGAAAACCAGCCGCCGCGCCATCTCGCGATCCAGATCAACAACGCGCTGCACGACATCTTCGCGAAGTATCCGGACACGCTGCTGTTCGGTGAGGACGTCGCGCAGAAGGGCGGTGTCTACACGGTGACCAAGGGCCTGCAGAAGGCGTTCGGCGCGCGTCGCGTGTTCAACACGCTGCTCGACGAGACGATGATCCTCGGCATGGCGCAGGGCTTCGCCAACGTCGGCATGCTGCCGATTCCGGAAATCCAGTACCTCGCGTATTTCCACAACGCCTGCGACCAGATCCGCGGCGAGGCGGCGTCGCTGCAGTTCTTCAGCAACAACCAGTACGCCAACCCGATGGTCGTGCGTATCGCCGGCCTCGGCTACCAGCGTGGCTTCGGCGGGCATTTCCACAACGACAACTCGATCACCGCGCTGCGCGATATTCCCGGCCTCGTCGTCGGCTGCCCGTCGCGCGGAGACGATGCGGCCACGATGCTGCGCACGCTGACCGCATTGGCGAAGGTGGACGGGCGCGTGAGCGTGTTCCTCGAACCGATCGCGCTGTACATGACCAAGGATCTGTACGAACCCGGCGACGGCCAGTGGCTCACGTCGTACCCCAAGCCCGACGAGGCGATGACCCTCGGCGAAGGCCGCGTCTACGGCGAAGGCAACGACGACCTGGTGATCTTCACCTACGGCAATGGCGTGCCGATGAGTCTGCGCGCCGCGCGCGCGATCGAGAACAAGCACGGCTGGAAGGCGCGCGTCGTCGACCTGCGCTGGCTCGTCCCGCTCAACGCCGAATACATCCGCGAACAGGCGAAGACCGCCAGGCGCATCCTTATCGTCGACGAAGGCCGTCAGAGTGCGGGCGTGGGCGAGGGCGTGCTGACCGCGATCGCGGAAGGTGGCTATGGCGCGCGTCCGTTCCAGCGCGTGGTCGGCGTGGATACGTATACGCCGCTTGCGGGTGCCGCATTCCTGGTGATTCCGTCCGACGACGACATCGTCGCCGCCGCCGATCGCCTGGCCTGACGCATGTGCGGACTGGCCGGCCTGCTGCGCCCGACGGCGGACCTCGACGCCGCGCGACTCGACGCGCTCGCCGGTGCGATGGGCGATGCGCTCGAGCATCGCGGGCCCGACGACCGCGGCGTCTGGTTCGATGACGCCGCCGGCGTCGCCCTTGCGCATCGACGGCTGAGCATCCTCGACCTGTCGCCGCTCGGCCACCAGCCGATGGCGTCGGAGGATCATCGCTACGTCGTCGTCTACAACGGCGAGATCTACAACTTCGCCGAGCTTCGCGAGGTGCTGGTCGCACTTGGCCACGTCTTCCGCGGCCATTCCGATACCGAGGTGCTGCTCGCCGCGGTGATGGAGTGGGGCGTCGAGGACGCCGTGTCGCGCTGCAACGGCATGTTCGCGATCGCGCTGTGGGATCGCCACGAGCGTTGCCTGTGGCTAGCCCGCGACCGCGTCGGCAAGAAGCCGCTGTATTACGGCTGGGCGGGCGGCACGTTCGTCTTCGGTTCCGAACTGAAAGCGCTGTGGCGGCATCCGGCCTTCGACAATGGCGTCGATCCGGATGCGCTCGCCTTGTTGCTGCGCTTCGACTACATCCCGGCGCCGCACGCGATCCACGCCGATACCTTCAAGCTGCTGCCGGGCTCGCTGTTGCGCATCGATGCGGCGACGGTCGCGGACGGTCCACGCGCGCACGATCCGCATCGCGACCAGCGCCGCTACTGGGAGCCGCGCGAGCGCATGCGTGCCGCGCTGGCGCAACCGTTCAACGGCGATGTCCTGGAAGCGGAGAACCGTCTCGACGATCTGCTGCGCGACGCGGTGTCGCTGCGGATGGTCGCCGACGTGCCGGTGGGCGTGTTCCTGTCCGGTGGCACCGATTCCTCCATCGTGACGGCGCTGATGCAGGCGCAGAGCCGGCATCCGGTGCGCACGTTCACGATCGGGTTCGAACGCTCGCACCACGACGAGGCGCACCTGGCGCGCGAGGTCGCCGAGCACCTGCACACGCAGCACACCGAGCTGTACGTCAGCGGCGCCGATGCGCTCGGCGTCGTGCCGACGCTGCCGGCGATGTTCGATGAACCGTTCGCCGATGCCTCGCAGGTGCCCACCGCGCTGGTCGCGCGGCTGGCGCGCACGGCGGTGACGGTCGCGCTCTCGGGTGACGGCGGCGACGAACTCTTTTTCGGCTACAAGCGCTACGAACGCGCGCTGCGCAACTGGCGCTGGCACAGCCGTGTACCAGGCTTCCTGCGGCAGGCATTGGCTGGCAGTGCGAAAACGCACGGCGAAGCGTCGCGTACGGGCGGTTTCGCCGCGCTTGCGGCGGAAATGGGTGCACGCGGCATCGGCGACGTCTACCGCCAGCGCGTGATGCGCTGGCGCGATCCGGAAGCCGTCGTTCCAGGCGCGAAGTTGCCCGCCATCTTCTACGACCAGCCCGACCCGTTGCATGGCGTGGGCACGCCGGCCGACGCGATGATGCTCGCGGACTTCAGCGTCTACCTGCCCGAAGACCTGCTGTGCAAGGTCGATCGCACCAGCATGGCGGTGAGCCTGGAAGCGAGGGCGCCGCTACTGGACTGGCGCGTGGCCGAGTTCGCGTGGTCGCTGCCGCTGGACTTCAAGCGGCATCCGTCCGGCAACAAGCACCTGCTCAAGCGCGTGCTGCGGCGCTACCTGCCGGACTCGATGGTCGATCGCGGCAAGCGCGGCTTCGGTGCGCCGGTGAGCGACTGGCTGAAGGGCGATCTGCGCGAGTGGGCTGCGGCATTGCTCGATCCAGCGCGCCTGCGGGCCGAAGGGCATCTCGATGCCGATGCGGTGGACGCGCTCTGGCAGCAGTTCCTCGGCGGCGAACGCAAGTGGCACACGCATCTGTGGAACGTGCTGATGTTCCAGGCGTGGCACGAGCATTGGCAGTCGCAGCGCAGCGCCGTTCGCGCGATCTGAGGCAAGGCGCGGCTCAGCGCGCCAGTCCGTCGCGCAGCGGTTCTTCCGCGACGGGCGCGCCGTCGACGTCGAGCGAGGCGGCTTCGCGTTCGAGCGGCATTACCGCGAGCGCGAGATGGCGCGCGCCGTCGGTGCCGGCAGCCACCAGCTTTCCCATCGCGACGGATCCGGCCGTTACCTCGTGGCCCGGTTCCAGCGCAGCGTCGGCGCCGAGCAGCACGAGCCCACGCTTGGCCTGCCCGAGGAAGTGCGTGCGCGCGACGATCTCCTGCCCGGGATAGCAGCCCTTCTTCACGCTGTACGCACGCAGGCGATCAAGCGACAGCTGCTGCGGCGTCCAGTGTTCGACCTGTGACGCCGGCAGGCGCGGCAGGCCGTGTTGCAAGTCGAGCGCATGCCAGCGCGTCACTGCTGCGTCATCCTGCGGCGCTGGCGTTCCCGCCAGACGCAAGGTGCGCGGTGCATCGGCGGAACCGGCATCCAGCTCGAAGCCCGCCTCCTCGTCGCCGGTGAAATCCGCGCCGGACGCGGCCGCGGGTGCGCCGAAGCGGCCGCTGGCATGGAGGTCGTCGCGGACCTGGATACGGACCTTGCTGCGGAACACGAAACGCTGCAGCGCGGTCGCCATCGCCGCCGCGTCCGCATCGGGGAGCACCAGCCAGGTGGCCTCATCGGACCGCTTGAGCAAAGCGAACAGCGCGATCACGCGACCTTTGGGCGTCAGCCAACCGCTCCATTGCCACCGGCCGGGTTCCAGCATGGCGACGTCGTTCATGAACTGCGCCTGCGCGAAGGCGGCCGCATCGCGACCTTCCAGCGTGATCAGGGCATGGCCGGGCAGGGCGAAATAGCGGTCTGCCGCGGGCTGCGGGTTGTCATCCATGGGGGCGGGACTTAACATTTGACGCCGTGATGATAGGCCAAACCCCTCCCGGCACACTGCCGCCGCCTCCGGAACCGGAGCCGTCCACGGACGACACGCAGGCAAAGGAACACGGCGGGCGCGAAGGTCCGGAACCGACCCGTTACGGGGATTGGGAAAAGAACGGACGCTGCATCGACTTCTGACGCGACATTCCCCGCTTTCATCACGCATCACCGCTGCACACGCCTTCCTGCCACGCGGCATCGCCGCCCAGCCGAGAGACCGCCACGCTCATGGCGAACGAACCACGCGTCCGCGAACGTCCCCTGTCACCCCACCTCCAGGTCTATCGCTGGCAGGTGCAGATGGTGACTTCGATCCTCCACCGCGCGACCGGCATCGTCCTCGTCGTGGGCAGCCTCATCGTCACGTGGGGCCTGCTCGCGCTGGCGTCCGGTCCGGAGTCCTGGTCGACCTTCACCGCCTTCAACCGCTCGGCGATCGGGTTCCTGATCCTGTTCGGCTGGAGCTGGTCGCTGGCCTACCACCTGCTCAACGGCATCCGCCACCTGGTGCAGGACGCCGGCTACGCCTACAGGATCGAATCCTTCGTGCGCAACAGCTGGTTCTCGATCTTCGGCAGCCTGGTGCTGACGGTGCTGATCTGGATCGTCGCGATGATGCAGCGGGGTGCCGCATGATCAAGCCGCACAAGCCCCACCTGCGCAATCCGCTGAAGAACGCCCGCGGCCTCGGCTCGGCGAAGGACGGCACGGGCCACTTCATCGTCCAGCGCGTCACCGCGATCGCGCTGATCTTCCTGGCGATCTACGCCGTCGGCCTGATCATCTCGATGATCGGCGACGACTACGCGACCGTGCGCGCCACCGTGGCCCATCCGTGCCACGCCATCCTGCTCACCGCCTTCAGCGTCGCCACCTTCTGGCACGCCAAGCTCGGCGTGCAGGTGATCATCGAGGATTACGTGCACACGCCGTTCTCCGCGACCGCGCTGCACCTTCTGAACATCTTCGTGTGCGCACTCGCCGGCATCGCCAGCGTGCTCGCCATCGTCCGCATCGCGCTGGGAGCCTGACGCCGTGCCCGCTTACAAGATCCACGAACACACCTTCGACATGGTGGTCGTCGGTGCCGGCGGCGCCGGCCTGCGCGCCACCTTCGGCCTGGCCCAGAAGGGCCTGAAGACGGCCTGCATCACCAAGGTCTTCCCGACGCGCTCGCACACCGTGGCCGCGCAGGGCGGCGTCGCTGCCGCGCTGGCGAACATGGGCGAGGACGACTGGCGCTACCACTTCTTCGACACCGTGAAGGGTTCGGACTGGCTGGGCGACCAGGACGCCATCGAGTACATGTGCCGCGAGGCCATCCCGGCCATCATCGAACTGGAGCACTACGGCGTTCCGTTCTCGCGCACCGACGACGGCAAGATCTACCAGCGTCCGTTCGGCGGCATGACCACGCGTTACGGCGAAGGTCCGCCGGCGCAGCGCACCTGCGCCGCGGCCGACCGCACCGGCCACGCGATCCTGCACACGCTTTACCAGCAGTCGCTCGCGCACGACGCGCAGTTCTTCATCGAGTACTTCGCGCTCGACCTGATCATGGACGCCAACGGCGCTTGCCGCGGCGTGCTCGCGCTCGACATGGCCGAAGGCACGCTGCACCTGTTCAAGGCGCAGGGCACGGTGCTGGCCACCGGCGGATACGGTCGCGCGTACTTCTCCGCGACCTCGGCCCATACCTGCACCGGCGACGGCGGCGGCATGGTGCTGCGCGCCGGCCTGTCGATGCAGGACATGGAATTCGTGCAGTTCCACCCGACCGGCATCTACGGCGCGGGCTGCCTGATCACCGAAGGCGTGCGCGGCGAAGGCGGCATCCTGCGCAACAGCAACGGCGAGCGCTTCATGGAGCGCTACGCGCCGAGCGTGAAGGACCTCGCCCCGCGTGACATGGTCAGCCGCGCGATGACGATGGAAATCCGCGAAGGCCGCGGCGTTGGCGACCACAAGGACCACATCCTGCTCGACCTGACGCACCTTGGCCCGGAAGTGATCCACGAGAAGCTGCCGGGCATCGCCGAATCGGCCCGCATCTTCGCCAACGTGGACGTCGAGAAGCAGCCAATCCCCGTGATCCCGACCGTGCACTACAACATGGGCGGCATCCCGACCAACTACCACGGCGAAGTCGTTCAGTTGAAGAACGGCAACCCGGACGAAGTCGTCCCGGGCCTGTACGCCATCGGCGAAGCGGCGTGCGTTTCGGTCCACGGCGCCAACCGCCTGGGTTCGAACTCGCTGCTCGACCTGGTCGTGTTCGGCCGCGCCGTCGCCAACCGTGCGGCGGAAACGGTCAAGCGCGACGGCAAGCAGGCGACGCTCGCCTCCGACGCCTGCGACCAGGCGCTCGCCCGCCTGGACAAGCTGCGCAACGCCAACGGCGGCACGCCGACGGCGGTCATCCGCGACAAGATGCAGCGCACGATGCAGGCCGACGCGGCGGTGTTCCGCACCGGCGACACGCTGCGCGACGGCGTGACGAAGATGCGCGACATCCATGCGTCCTTCGCCGACGTGAAGGTGAGCGACCGCTCGCTGATCTGGAACTCGGACCTGATCGAGACCTACGAGCTGTCGAACCTGCTCGACCAGGCGCTGGTGACGATCGTTTCCGCGGAAAACCGTACCGAGTCGCGCGGCGCGCATGCCCGCGAGGACTTCCCGGACCGCGACGACGCCAACTGGCAGAAGCACACGCTGTGCTCGGTCAACGAGCGTGGCGAAACCAGCATCGACTACCGCCCGGTGCACATGTACACGTTGAGCGACGACGTGTCCGTGGTGCCGCCGAAGAAGCGCGTGTACTGACCGGAGCGAGCAACCGTGGCCGAATTTACCCTCCCGAAGAACTCGCAGATCCAGAAGGGCCGCCACTGGCCGGCGCAGGGCGCCAGGCAGGCGCGCACCTTCAAGGTCTACCGCTGGAATCCCGACGACGGCATGAACCCGCGCGTGGACACCTACGAGGTGGACATGGCGACGTGCGGTCCGATGGTTCTGGACGCGCTGATCAAGATCAAGAACGAGATCGATCCGACGCTGACGTTCCGCCGCTCCTGCCGCGAAGGCATCTGCGGTTCGTGCGCCATGAACATCGACGGCACGAACACGCTGGCCTGCACCAAGGCCATCGAGGACTGCAGCGCGGGCGAAGTGCCGATCTACCCGCTGCCGCACATGCCGGTGGTGAAGGACCTCGTGCCGGACCTGACGCACTTCTACGCGCAGTACGCGTCGATCCGTCCGTGGCTGCGCACGCAGAGCCCGTCGCCGTCCGACCGTGAGCGCCTGCAGTCGCCGGAAGACCGCAAGAAGCTCGACGGCTTGTACGAGTGCATCCTGTGCGCGTGCTGCTCGACGAGCTGCCCGAGCTACTGGTGGAACGGCGACCGCTACCTCGGTCCCGCGATCCTGCTGCAGGCCTACCGCTGGATCGTCGATTCGCGCGACGAAGACACCGGCGAACGTCTGGACGACCTGGAAGACCCGTTCAAGCTGTACCGCTGCCACACCATCATGAATTGCGCCCGCACCTGCCCGAAGGGACTGAACCCGGCGCAGGCGATCGGCGAGATCAAGAAGCTGATGCTGGCGCGCCGCGCCTGATCGCGGCCGCGGTGGAGTCGATACGGAAGAAGGCGCACGCAAGTGCGCCTTTTTTCCAGGGAGCGAGGGGGTGAAAGGATGGATGCAAGACTGATCTTCATGCCCGCGGTGGCGATGGTGGCGCTGACCTTCGTGGTGTGGTGGCGCATGTATGTCGTCCGCATCGGCCAGATGAAGCGCGAGCGCATCCACCCGCAGGCGGTCGCGACGTCGGCGCAGTCTTCGGCGCGCCTGACCGACAGCTGCGCCGCGGACAACTTCCGCAACCTGTTCGAACTGCCAGTGCTGTTCTACGTGGCGCTGGTGGTGGCTGCGATCACGGGGCAGGTGAATGCAACGACGATCGCACTCGCATGGGCGTTCGTCCTGCTGCGCATCGTGCACAGCGCGATCCACTGCACCTACAACGAGGTCATGCACCGGTTCTATGCGTACGTCGCCGGCGGCATGGCGCTGTGGCTGCTGTGGGGCGCGATCGCAGTGGGCTGGTGGCGCACGTGAGCGAGGAACTGGAGCGCGAACTCAGCCGTCTGCGCTGGCGCAGCCGACGCGGCATGAGGGAACTCGACCGCCTTTTCGAGCGATATCTCGACCGTGCGTGGCGGCAAGCTCCGGCAACGGAAAGGGCGGTTTTCCTACGCTTGCTGGAAATCGAGGACGATAAGCTCTGGCACTGGTTCATGGGACACGAAACGCCCGCCGATGCCGAACTCGCGCAGCTCGTCGACTCCATCCGCGCCTTGCCGCCTTGAGTGGCGGCCCTCGCGCTGGCTCACCTTGGCGCTGCTCGCGCTGGGTTTAATGGGGGCGCTGAGCGTCCTCGCTAGCGAGATGCCGCTCATGTTCGCGATACCGCTGGCACTGCTTTCGACGGGGCGGGGTGCACACTTGGTATGGCGCGAAGCCTCGCGTCGGCACCGGACGCTCGTGATCGCCGCCGATGGCCGGGCCATGCTGGACGGCGCGGAGGTCTCCGACTTGCGCGTGCACTGGCGCGGCCCATGGGCATTTGCCCGTTTTCGCGACTCAGGCGGGCGGCCGGGGAGGCTGGCCTGGTGGCCGGACACCTTGCCGGCTCGGGATCGCCGTGAACTGCGGCTGGCCATTCCGGTCATAGAGGCTGCGCATTCACGGCCTCCAATGGCATCCTAGCCCGCTATGTTCAAACCCATCCCAGTAGCCATCGGCCTGCGCTACCTGCGCGCCAAACGCCGAAACGGCTTCATCTCCTTCATTTCCCTGGCCTCCATCGCGGGCATCGCCCTCGGCGTCACCGCGCTGATCACCACGCTTGCGGTGATGAGCGGCTTCCAGCGCGAAATCCGCGACCGCATGTTGCAGATGGCCGCACACGCGACCGTCAGCGCCTACGGCGAACCGCTCACGGACTGGCAGACCGCCGTGAACCAGGCCGTCGCCGACAAGCGCGTGGCGGGCGCGGCGCCGTACATCGAAAAGGAAGCGTTGCTGTCCGGCGCGCGCAATCAGCCGGCGATGGTCCGCGGCGTGGTGCCGGACCAGGAGGGCAAGGTGTCCGTCCTGGCCGACAAGATGGTGCAGGGCAAGCTCGACTCGCTCGCACCCGGCAGCTTCAACATCGTGCTCGGCAAGGAGCTGGCGCTGTGGCTCGGCGTCGGCATCGGCGACAGCGTGGTGATGACCACCACCGACTTCCGCAGCACGCCGCTGGGCGCGGTGCCGCAACTCAAGCGCTTCACCGTCAGCGGCATCTTCGAGGCCGGTTACAACGATTTCGACAAGGGCCTTGCCGTCGCCAACATGCACGACATGCAGCGCCTGCTGCGCATGGGCGACGGCGTTACGGGCGTGCGCCTGCGCCTGCACGACATGGACCAGGCGTGGGACGTCGCGCGCGACCTTGCCGTCTCGCTGGGCGGCCCGTTCCGCGTCAGCGACTGGACGAGCGAGAACGCCAACATGTTCCGCGCGCTGAAGATGGAAAAAACCATCATGGCGATCCTGCTGTCGCTGATCATCGCCATGGGCGCGTTCAACCTGGTCAGCTCGCAGGTAATGCTCGTCACCGACAAGCAGGCCGACATCGCGATCCTCCGCACACTCGGCCTCACGCCGCGCGGTGTCATGCAGGTCTTCGTCGTGCAGGGCACGCTGATCGGCGTGATCGGCACGGTCATCGGCGTCATCGGCGGCATCGTGCTGACGCTCAACCTCGAACACATCCTCAAGGCCATCGAGGCCGTGCTCGGCGTGCAGCTGCTGCCGGAGGATGTCTACTACATCACCGGGTTGCCGACCGACCTGCAATCCAGCGACGTGATGATCATCGCCGCCGTCGCGCTCGTCATGGCGTTCCTCGCCACCATCTACCCCGCCTGGCGCGCCGCGCGCACGGCCCCGGCGGAGGCGCTGCGCTATGAGTGATCCGATGCAGAAGAAGCACCAGGGCGAGGCGATCCGTGCCGAAGGCCTCGCCATGACGTACGCCGAAGGCAAGCTGCGCACACCCGTGTTCGAAGGGCTGGACCTCGCCGTGCAATCGGGCGAGACCGTGGCGATCCTCGGTGCGTCCGGGGCCGGTAAGAGCACGCTGCTGCATTTGCTCGGTGGTCTCGATACGCCGACCTCGGGCGAGGTCTTCGTCGCCGGTCAGAAAATGAGCTCGCTGTCCGATGCGGCACGCGGCGCATTGCGCAACCAGTCGCTCGGCTTCGTGTATCAGTTCCATCACCTGCTGCCGGAATTCACCGCGCTGGAAAACGTGATGCTGCCGGTGCTGCTCTCCGGCGCGCACGTGCCCGATGCGAACAAGCGCGCCAAGGCTTTGCTGGAATCAGTGGGCCTGGGGCATCGCCTGGACCACAAGCCCGGCGAACTGTCGGGCGGTGAGCGCCAGCGCGCGGCCGTCGCGCGTGCCCTGGTCAATCGTCCGGCTTGCGTGCTCGGCGACGAACCGACCGGCAATCTCGACGAGAAGACGGCCGAAACCGTGTTCGAGCTGATGCTCGCGCTCAACCGGGAGCAGCACACGGCATTGGTGCTGGTGACCCACGACCGCCGCCTTGCCCGTCGCCTCGACCGCGTGCTCGAACTGCACGAAGGCAAACTGCGTCAATTGGCTCCGGACGAGGTCTAGTCCGTGGCGACAGCGGCAGGGACGCCGCCTTTCGGAATCGCTGCAGCGCTGAGCCTGTTGGCCGGCGTCTGTGCTTGTCTCTGGTCGCCGTGGCTGCTGCCGTGGTGGGTGTCGTTGATCCTGCTGATCGGCGCTGCGTTATGCGTGTGGCGGGGTGTCGCTTCGTCGCAATCGCGTGCGCTGCTCGCGGGCTGGTCGCTTGCGGGGCTGGCGTTGGCAGGCCTGCATGCGGCGCATGCCCTCGCACTACAGCTGCCTTCCGCGCCGGCACGTCACGACGCGGTGGTCACTGGCCGCATCCTCGATCTGCCCGAACACGAGCCTCGCCGATCGCGCTTCCTGTTCCGAGTCGATGACGGTGTCGCCGACGCGCGCCTGCGCGGCCGCGATCTCAGGCTCGCGTGGTACGAAGACGACCCTGCTAGACGAAGCACCTTGCGCGCGGGCCAGCAGTGGCGTTTCGACGTGCGATTGCGCGCGCCGCGCGGACTGCGCAATCCCGGCGGCGCGGACGCGGAGAAGTTCGCGATGGCGCAACGCATCGCCGCGATGGGTTACGTGCGCTCGCCGGAAACGGCAATACAGCTCGCCCCGGCGCACGGCATCGACGCGTGGCGCGACGCGATGTCCGAACGCATCGCGACCCATGTCGATCGACCATCCTCGCGCTTCATACGCGCGCTGGCGCTCGGTGATGTGCGAGGCCTCGACGATGCCGACTGGACCGTCCTGCGTGCGAATGGCCTGACCCACCTCATCGCGATTTCCGGTTTCCACGTGGGCCTCGTCGCCGGCTTCTTCGCGCTGATCGTGCGGGCCCTCTGGTGGTCATGGCCGACCTTGGCGCGCCGCGTGCCGGCGCCCATCGCCGCCGCCGCGGGCAGCGTCGGCGGCGCCGCCCTGTACACGGCTGTCGCCGGCTTCGCCCTGCCGACGGTACGAACGGCGCTGATGATCGCGATCGTCGCCGGCCTGCGCGGGTTGCGGCGCCGGATGTCGGCCGGCGAATGCCTCGCGCTGGCCGCCTTTGCGATGCTGCTGATCGACCCGTTGGCCGCGCTTTCGGCGGGTTTCTGGCTGAGCTTCGCCGGCGTGGCGTGGCTACTGTGGTGCCTGCCCGACAGCGGCGGGAATGCGGTGCACGATTTCCTCTCCGCGCAGGGCGTGGCATCGATTGGTCTGCTGCCGGTCGCGGCGATCCTCTTCGGGCAGGCGTCGCTGGCCGGCCCGCTGGCGAACCTCGTCGCAGTGCCATGGTGGAGCCTCGCCGTCGTCCCGCTGGCATTGCTGGGGCTTGGGCTGGAATCGGTACACGCGGGAGCAGGCGAGTGGGCGTGGCAGCTCGCCGCGTGGTGCTTCGATCTCAGCTGGCCGCTCTTCGAGTGGCTGGCGGCAAGCCCGCTGTCGTTCTGGTGGTTGCCTGAGGCTGCCTGGTTCGCTTTGCCGCTCGCGCTGATCGGCGCGTTCTGGCTGCTTCTGCCACGCGGCACGCCCGGCAAGGCGCTGGCGGCGCTGCTCTGGTTGCCGCTGCTGTGGCCAGACCGACGCGTACCCGTGGCCGGCGAAGCCGAACTGGTCGTCATCGACGTGGGACAGGGGCAGTCGGTACTGGTGCGAACCGCGCAGCACGCATTGCTGGTCGACATGGGCCCCGCCGTGCAGGACGGCTTCGATGCGGGCGGGCGTGCGGTGATCCCGGTGCTTCATGCACTCGGGGTGCCCCGGCTAGACGGCGCCGTGGTCAGTCATGGCGACAACGACCACGTGGGCGGTTGGCCCGCCGTGGCGGCGCAATATCCCGTGCCCATGCTGTTCGCGCCCGACGGCGTTCGCCTGCCGGGGAGCCGTCCGTGCCTTGCAGGCCGCGGCTGGACGTGGGACGGCGTCCGGTTCCGCTTCCTGCACCCGCCGGTCGATTTCCCGTACCTGGGCAACGAGTCCAGCTGCGTGCTGCGGATCGAGGCAGCGGGGCGGTCGGCGCTGATCGCCGGCGACATCGGCGAGGTCATCGAGCGCCGCCTCGCGCGCGAGCAGCCCGCGAGCGTGCGCGCCGACGTCGTGCTGGTCGCCCACCACGGCAGCGGCGGGTCGTCCGATCCCGCCTTCGTCGCGGCGACGGGCGCCTCGGAGGCGCTGGTCTCATCGGGTCACGGCAACCGGTTCGGCCATCCGCGGCCGTTCGTGGTCGAGCGCTGGCGCCATGCCGGGGGCGCCGTCCACGACACCGCGATGGAAGGAGCGCTGCGCGTCCGGCTGGAACGCGACGGAATCGAAGTGGAAGCGCGACGAGAGGCACATCCGCGCCTGTGGGACGCGGCGCGGCGCGGGGACTCGCGTTCGGCTGGGCTATCCTATCGGGAAGATCGAGACGGCCGAGGGCCGGAGGGGTAGTTCGCGTGCTGGAACTGGTCAAGGCCGGCGGTTGGCCGATGATTCCGCTGTTGTTGCTGTCGGTGCTGGCCCTGACGCTGATCGTCGAGCGCGCCTGGACGCTGCGCCGCAGTGCCGTCCTTCCGCCGAACCTGGGCAAGGAAGTCCGCACCTGGGCGGGCAGCGGCAAGCTGGACCCGGCCCATATCGAATCCCTGCGCCGCACCTCGCCGCTGGGCGAGCTGCTGGCCGCCGCGCTCGACGTGCGCCTGCGTCCGCGCGACCAGATCCGTGAGCGCATCGAGGACGTCGGTCGCCACCTCGTCCACAAGATGGAGCGCTACCTGAACACGTTGGGCACCATCGCCGCCGCCGGCCCGCTCCTGGGCCTGTTCGGCACCGTCGTCGGCATGATCCAGATGTTCCTGGGCATCCTCGATCACGGCATCGGCGACGTGAACCAGCTCGCCGGCGGTATCGGCAAGGCGCTGGTGTGCACGGCCACCGGCATGATCGTCGCGATCCCGGCGCTGGCCGCCCACCGCTGGTTTCGCGGCCGCATCTCCGAATACATCGTCGCGATGGAACACGAGGCCATCGCGCTGATGGACACGCTCGACAGCCGCCCGGCGACCGCCGTGCGCGCGCCGCAGGCTGCCTGAGGCACGCCGCACGATGCGTATCCGCGACCACCGCGCCGACGATGAGCCGCACATCGACCTGGTGCCGCTCATCGACGTGATCCTGGTGCTGATCATCTTCTTCGTGGTCACCGCCACGTTCGATGCGCGCTCGGTGCTCAAGCTCGAGCTGCCGCGCGCCACCGGCGAGGCCGCTACCGATCCGGCCAAGGCGCTGATCGTGCTGGTGAACGCCGATGGCCGTTACTTCGTCGACGACCGCGAAGTGCTGCGCAGCGACGTCGAATCGCTCAAGAGCACCATCGCCGAAGTGGCGGGCAACGACCGCGACCGCCCGGTGATGCTGCGCGCCGACGCGCGCACGCCGTACCAGGCCGTCGTCACCGTGTACGACGCGCTCGGCCAGCTCGGTTTCCGCAAGGTCATGAACGCGACCGCGCCGCAGACGCATGAGGCGGCGGCAGAGGCGAAGAAGTGAGTCGCGAGGTCTCCGCCGGGAAAATCTACCGACGGTTGCTGCATTTCGTCGCGCCGTATCGCGGCGTACTCGTCGTGGCGCTGGTCGGCATGCTGATCGAAGCCGGCGCGGCGGGCGCGTTCGCCAAGCTGATGAACCCGATGGTCGACGAGACCTTCGTCACCCGCAATCCGAACGTCAGCCTCGTGCTGCCGCTGGCGATCATCGGCATCTTCGTCGCGCGCGGCATCGCGGGTTACCTCACCGACACCTTCATGGCTCGGGCCGGCCGCAGCATCGCGCGCGACCTGCGCGTGCAGGTGCTGGGCAAGTACCTGCGCCTGCCGGGCCTGCGTTTCGACACCGAGCCGGTGTCCTCGATGCTCACGCGCCTGGGCTCGGACAGCGACCAGGTCGCGCAGGCCGCCATCGACGCGGCCAAGGTGATGCTGCAGCAGTCGCTGCAGGTGCTGGTGATGCTCGGCGTGATGCTTTACACCAGCTGGCGCGTGACGCTCGCGGTGCTGCTGCTCGGTCCGCTGCTGGCATGGACGATGGACAAGGTCGGCCGTCGTTACCGCCGCATCGGCCATCGCATCCAGGAGAGCGGGGCACAGCTGCTGCAGTCCGCCGACCAGGCGCTCTCGAACCACCAGGAAGTGAAGGTCTACGGCGCGCAGGCGACCGAACTTTCGCGCTATACCGGCCAGGCGAACCACCACCTGCGCCTGAGCCTGAAGGTCGAATCCACGCGCAGCATTTCATCGGCGATGGTCCAGCTGATGGGCGCGATCGGCCTGGCGATGCTGTTGTTCTTCGCCGGGCGCGAAGCCATGCAGGGCCGCTTGACCGCCGGCGAATTCGTCAGCCTCATGGTCGCGATGCTCGCCGTGATTCCCGCGCTGAAGCAGCTGACCAACGTGCAGGGCATGCTGCAGCGTGGCGTCGCCTCGGCCGAGCGCCTGTTCGACGTGATCGACACGCCGGACGAAGTCGACAGCGGCACGCAGCCGCTCGACCGCGCGCAGGGCCTGCTCGAATTCCGCCACGTAACCGCGCGCTATCCCGGCCAGGCCGAGCCCGCGCTGTCCGACATCACCTTCGAGGCGCGCCCCGGGACGGTGACCGCGATCGTCGGCCGTTCCGGCAGCGGCAAGTCGACGCTCATCAAGCTGATCCCGCGCTTCTACGACATCGAATCCGGGCAGATCCTGCTCGACGGCCATCCGCTGCAGGACTATCGCCTTGAGGACCTGCGGCGCCAGGTCGCGCTCGTTGGCCAACAGGTGATGCTGTTCGACGGCACGGTCGCGGCGAACGTCGCGTTCGGCGAAATGCAGGCGTCCGACCCGGAGGCGCTCGAACGCGCCGTGCGCGGCGCCAATGCGATGGAATTCGTCGAACGCCTGCCGGAAGGCCTGCAGACCGACATCGGCGCCAAGGGCGGCAAGTTGTCCGGCGGCCAGCGGCAGCGGCTGGCGATCGCGCGCGCGATGCTGAAGGACGCGCCGATCCTCATCCTCGACGAAGCCACCGCCGCGCTCGACACCGAATCCGAACGCCTCGTGCAGGGCGCGCTGGACACGTTGATGCCCAACCGCACCACGCTGGTCATCGCGCATCGCCTGTCGACGATCGAACACGCCGACCAGGTGCTGGTGCTCGACCAGGGCCGCATCGTCGAGCGTGGTACGCATGCGGAACTGCTCGCCATGGGCGGGCTCTACGCGCACCTGCACCGCATGCAGTTCCGCGAGGCCGAATGAGGCAGGGCCCGGTGGTGAAGACGAACCCGGCGAAGGCACGCTGCACGAAGACGCATTCGACCGACGGCTCGATGAGGAAGGCAAGATGAGCAAGGGCCCGGTGAATCCCCCCGCATACTGGTACGGCGACCTGCCGGTCCCGTTCGGCGCGCGCCTGTTGTCGGGCGTATACGGCGCCGTTTCGGGTTTGCGCCGCCGCGCGTATCGCAAGGGCTGGCTCAAGCGCGGGCATCCCGGCGTGCCGGTACTCGTTGTCGGCAATCTGACCGCCGGCGGCGCGGGCAAGACGCCGCTGACGATCGCGCTGGTCGAACGGCTGCGCGCCGAAGGCTGGAATCCCGGGGTGGCGAGCCGCGGCTACGGTCGCGACGACGCCGGCACCGCGCGCTGGGTCGATTCCAAGAGCGACGCCGCGCTGTCCGGCGACGAACCGGTGCTAATCGCGCAGCGCACCGGCGCGCCCGTGCGCGTCGACAAGGATCGTGCGGCCGCGGCTAAGGCGCTGGTGCAGGCCGGTTGCGATCTGGTCATCTGCGACGACGGCCTGCAGCATTACCGCCTTGCGCGCGATATCGAGATCGAAGTGGTCGACGGCCGGCGTCGCTACGGCAACGGCCGCTTGCTGCCCGCCGGCCCGATGCGCGAATTGCCCGATCGCGCGCAGGCCTGCGATTTTCGCGTCGTGAACGTCGGTACTGGCGGCTGCGATACGGGGTTCGGCGAGTGGTCGATGCGACTGGTCGCCGACATGGCCGATCCCATGCTCGGCGGCCGCCCACGCAAGGTCGGCTCGTTCTCCGGCCAGCGCGTGCACGCGGTTGCGGGCATCGGCGATCCGGAGCGCTTCTTCTCGACGTTGCGCGAGTTCGGCATCGCCGTCGTGCCGCACGCGTTTTCCGACCATCACCAGTACCAGGCCAGCGATTTCGAGTTCGGCAGCCGTGAACTTCCCGTGCTCATGACCGAGAAGGACGCGGTGAAGTGCACCGCGTTCGCCGACGAGCGCTTCTACTCCGTGCCGGTGCGCGCGGAACTGCCGGAAGCGTTCTGGGTGAGCCTGCTGGACCGCATCTCGGCGAAGGCGCGCGAGTATCGCGACGGCCGCGCATCAGGAGCGAAGACCGCATGAATGCCACTGCGCCCGATTTCGTCGTCGCCATTCCCGCGCGTTACGCCGCCAGCCGCCTGCCGGGCAAGCCGCTGCGCCTGCTCGCCGGCGAACCGCTCGTGCTGCACGTCGCGCGACGTGCGCTGACCGCCGGCGCGCGCGAGGTCTGGATCGCCACCGACGACGACCGCATCGCCACCGCCCTGGAAGGCGCCGGCGTGCGCGTCGCGATGACGTCGGCGGACCACGCCTCCGGCACCGATCGCCTGGCCGAATGCGCCCGCATCGCCGGCTGGAGCGATGAAACCATCGTGGTGAACCTGCAGGGCGACGAGCCCTTCGCGCCGGCGGCGGGCATCCGCGCCGTGGCCGAGCTCATGCGCGTCGGCGACACGGAAATGGCGACGCTGGCCGCACCCGTCACCGACGTCGAAACCCTGTTCGATCCGAACGCGGTGAAGCTCGTGCGCGCCGACGACGGCAGCGCGCTGTACTTCAGCCGCGCGCCCATCCCGTGGCCGCGCGATGCGTTCGCCCGCGACCGCAGCCGCATGCCCGAAGGCGGCCACTGGCTGCGCCACATCGGCATCTACGGCTACCGCGCCGGTTTCCTCCAGCGCTTCGCAGCGCTGCCGCCGGGCCGCCTGGAGCAGATCGAATCGCTGGAACAACTGCGCGTGCTCGAGGCCGGCTATCGCATCGCCGTCGGCGTGACGCCGGAGCCGTTCCCCCCGGGCGTCGACACGCCGGAAGACCTTGCCCGCGCCGAAGCCTGGATCGCCAGCGGTCATGGCTGAGCCCGTCCGCCTGCTCGTGGTGTGCCTGGGCAACATCTGCCGTTCGCCCGTGGCCGAAGGCGTGCTGCGCGCGCGTATTGCCGCCTCGACGCTCGCCGGGCGCGTGGAACTCGATTCGGCCGGCACCGGCGACTGGCACGTCGGCGAGCCGCCGGATCGACGGGCGATCGCCAACGCCGCCAGCCACGGCGTCGACATCGCCGGCTTGCGTGCTCGGCAGCTGTCGGCGTCGGACTATCGCCGGTTCGACTGGCTGCTCTGCGCCGATCGCGCCAACCTGCGCGACGTCCGCGCCCGCGCGCCGGCCGATGCGCACGCGCGCATCGCGCTGCTGCTGGACTGGGCCGGTGTGGAGGACGAAGGCGAAATCCCGGACCCGTACACGGGCGGGGCATCGCAGTTCGAGCATGTTTACCAGCTGCTCGATCGCGCTGCCGATGGCGCAATCGCGAGGCTGCGCCGCGAATACCCGTCGCGCCTGGGCTGAACGGCCGCCCGGATCTGTCCGCAGGGCAGGCCGCGCACGGTCTGTCGCCTTGCCCTGACGCATAATCGGCCCCATCCCTGAGCCGATGTTCATGACTGCAATTCCCGCCATCGTCCCGTCCTGCGCCTCGACCTCGTGTCGTGTCGCGCGCGCCTGCGACACGCCTTCCGGGCCCGGGCGTAGATGAGCCTCGCCGCCGCACCGGCCTTCGACGGAAAGGCCTTCGTCAAGCACCTGAGCACCGCGCCCGGCGTCTACCGGATGATCGCGGCGGACGATGCCGTGCTGTACGTCGGCAAGGCCGGCGCGCTGAAGAACCGCGTCTCCAGCTACTTCAACGCCACGCCGAAGTCGGCCCGCATCATGGCGATGCTGGCGCAGACCGCTCGCATGGAAGTCACGGTGACGCGCACCGAGGCCGAGGCGCTGATCCTGGAAAACCAGCTCATCAAGTCGCTGAAGCCGCGCTACAACGTGCTGCTGCGCGACGACAAGAGCTACCCCTACGTGCTGATGACGCAGGAAGCCTGGCCGCGTATCGCCATGCATCGCGGGCCGCGTTCGATCCCGGGGCGTTACTTCGGTCCGTACGCGAGCGTCGGCGCCGTGCGCGACACGCTCAACCTCATGCACAAGCTCTTCAAGCTGCGCAGCTGCGAGGACAGCGTCTTCCGTAACCGTTCGCGGCCGTGCCTGCAGCACCAGATCGGGCGCTGCAGTGCGCCGTGCGTCGGCCTGGTGCCGGCGCGCGATTACGCCGAAAGCGTGCGGCGTTCGGGCCTGTTCCTGGAAGGCCGCAGCGACGAGCTCAGCGAGGAACTGGCCAAGTCGATGGAAGCCGCGAGCGTGCGGCTCGATTTCGAGGAAGCCGCGCGCCTGCGGGACCTGTTGCAGTCGATCCGCAGCCTGCAGGCGCGACAGTACGTCGATGGCCGCGCAGCGGACCTCGACGTGCTGGCGATCGCGATGCACGGCGTCACCGCGTGCGTATTGCTGCTGGCGTTCCGCGACGGCCGCAACCTCGGCACGCGCGCGTTCTTCCCGAAGACCAACGGCAGCGAGAACGCTGAAGAAGTGCTCGCCGCGTTCGTATCGCAGTACTACGGCGAACAGACGCCACCACGCGAAATCGTGCTCGATCGCGACATTCCCGACCGCGACCTGATCGAACATGCGCTGTCGAGCACGTCGGATCGCCGCGTGCAGATCAAGTGCAACGTGCGCGCCGAACGCGCTGGCTACGTCGACCTGGCGCGTCGCAATGCGGAACTCGCGCTCGCCGCCGAACGCACCAGCCACGCCGCACAGCACACGCGTGCGGAAGGCTTGCGCGAACTGCTCGGGCTGGAGGCGCTGCCATCGCGCATCGAGTGTTTCGACATCAGCCACACGATGGGCGAGGCGACCGTCGCCTCGTGCGTGGTGTTCGATGCGCAGGGGCCGGTACGCGGGCAATACCGTCGCTTCAACATCTCCGGCATCGAGCCGGGCGACGATTACGCCGCGATGCATCAGGCGATCGAGCGCCGTTTCCGTCGCGCGATGGAAGAGGGCGGCGTGACGCCCGACATCCTGCTGATCGACGGCGGCGCGGGGCAGGTCGCGCAGGCGAGGGCGGTGCTGGATGACCTCGGTGTCGAAGGCGTCGCGCTGGTCGGCGTGGCCAAGGGACCGGAGCGCCGGCCCGGCGAGGAGGAGCTGCTGCTCCCCGACGGACGGACGGTGCGTCCAGGCGCCGAGTCGCCGGCCCTCCAATTGGTGCAGCAGGTTCGCGACGAAGCGCACCGTTTCGCCATCACCGGCCACCGGGGGCGCCGCCAGAAGGCGCGCAACACGAGCCGCCTGGAAGACATCGCCGGCATCGGCCCGCGCCGTCGCGCTAATCTGTTGCGGCATTTCGGCGGACTGGGCGGGCTGAAGGCAGCGGGCATCGAGGAGATCGCGCGCGTGGACGGCATCAATGACGCGCTGGCCGAGCGCATCTATGCGACCCTTCACGGGCTGGACGTGCCCGACAAGCCCGTCGAACGACCGCCCACCCCATCGGACACGACCGAAACGACCGGCGACGCGCGGAGCGAAGGATGAAGTTGACCGTACCCACCATGCTGACCCTGCTGCGGATCATGCTGATCCCGGTGCTGGTGCTGGTCTTCTACCTGCCCTACAAGTGGACGAATTTCGCGGCCGCTTTCATCTTCGCGTTCGCGTCGATCACCGACTGGCTCGATGGCTGGATCGCGCGGCGTTACAACCAGTTCTCGGCGTTCGGCGCGTTCCTCGATCCGGTGGCCGACAAGCTCATGGTCGCGATCGCGTTGCTGCTCACCGTGCAGAAGCATCCGACCGTGTGGATGGCGCTGTGGGCAGCGGTGATCATCGGTCGCGAGATCGCCGTCTCCGCGCTGCGCGAGTGGATGGCCGAACTCGGCCAGCGTGCGACGGTGAAGGTCGCGACGATCGGCAAGATCAAGACGATCGTGCAGATGGTGGCGCTCGTGTGCCTGCTTTATCAGGAGCCGTTCTACGGACTGAATATTTTCGTGATCGGCGAATGGCTGCTCGCGGCTGCTGCATTGCTGACGCTGTGGTCGGGTCTTGCGTACCTTCGTGCAGCGTGGCCGGTGTTGCGCGAAGACGCGCGTTCATAGAGAATATGCGCATCGCGAACGCAGACGCGTTCGACGATTCGACCGGGAGTTGGCAGCCAGGTCGGTGGTTCGGGAAGTCCGCTGACGGGATTTCCCACGGAGTGAAAAAGGTGTTGACACTTTTCATTCCATGCCTAAAATGTCGGTTCCTCAGCGGGAATAGCTCAGTTGGTAGAGCACGACCTTGCCAAGGTCGGGGTCGCGAGTTCGAGTCTCGTTTCCCGCTCCAGTTTCTGACAAGGCCCCGTTCTCGGGGCCTTGTTGTTTCAGGTCCCCGTGCGTGAACGGGCTTGGAATATGAAAGAATCCCGGATCCGATCCAGGTTCCACGGATTCCAGTCACCGGCCTGGTGGCAGAGTGGTTATGCAGCGGACTGCAAATCCGCGTACGCCGGTTCAATTCCGACCCAGGCCTCCAGAAAGAACGAAAGCCCGACCGAAAGGTCGGGCTTTTTCTTTGGCGCCTCGACCGGCCGCGTTCGGCGCGCGCACCACCGTCGCGTAAGCTACGCACGCGCTCCAGCCCGGATGGCGGAACAGGTAGACGCAGCAGACTTAAAATCTGCCGGCCTCGCGGCCGTCCCGGTTCGATCCCGGGTCCGGGCACCAACCTCCGTATCAGGATTTTCCGACCTTAATCGGACTATTCCCATGGCCTGCGTCGGAGCCGCTACCTACCATTCTTCGCATCGCAGACGGCCCGCCGCCTGCGTGTCGCACCGCCGGAAGTTCCGGATGGTTTCCCTCTGACGATCCGGCGCTCCTGACCAGGCGTGCCGAGCATGCGCTGCAATGCTCACACTCCTTCGCACCCGGCGCCGTCGCGCCGAACTCGAATCTGCTGCCCGCTACCTCGGCCCGATACGCCGGCAGATCCGCACGACACCGCTTACTCCGCCGCCATCCCCGTGGCGCGTTTCCGGCGTGTTCGCGGTGCCGCAACTGGAAGCGATCGGATTCGATCGCGAGAGCGAACTGCTACTGGTCGTGTCGCGCGACAGCCTCGGCGTCATCGACTGCGCCAGCGGCGAGAAAATCGCGCGCAAGGGCGGGACGCAGCGCGACAGCCCCCGCCCGCAACACCTGCTCCAGGCGAGGGGCATCGGCCCGCTCGAGCATGTCGATGTCGCCATCGCCGGGCACAAGGGCGGAGGCCTGCCGCGTGCGACGGAGGACGGCTGGTCGCTCGAACTGGTCACGCTCGAATGGCCCACACAGGACGTTCTGCTGGTGCCGCCGGGGAGCGCGCTGTTCGTGTGCCATGAGGACGACGAGGCACGCTTTACCCGCATCGAAAGCGATCCGGAAATCCACGCATGCGGCTTTTCCTTCTCCGGACGCAGCCTGGTGATCGCGGCCGGCGACGATCTGACGATCTATCACCGCGATTGAGGCGGCGCCCGGCGCTGGAATGCGCGCGGTGGCCACCCCGTACAATGCGCTCAAGCATCGCGGGATGCCGCGCAAGAGGGCTGGGGATGTCGGATTCGGTCGAGATTCGTATTGCGGTCGTCGGTCTGGGTTACGTCGGCCTGCCACTGGCGGTGGCGTTCGGCCAGCATCACGAGACGATCGGCTACGACATCGACGATGCCCGCGTCGCCACGCTTCAAACCGGGCAGGACGATAACGGCGAGGCAGACGCGCATGAAATCGCGGCCGCTTCGCGGCTCCGCTTCGTCGCGAACGCCGCTGAACTGCGCACCTGCAATGTCTTCGTCGTGACGGTCCCCACGCCCGTCGACGAATACAAGCGGCCGGATTTCCGTCCGCTCGTTGAAGCCAGTCGCACGATCGCCGGTGCACTGAAGAAAGGCGACACGGTGATCTACGAGTCGACGGTGTACCCCGGGGCGACGGAAGAGATCTGCGTTCCCGAACTCGAACGCGTGTCCGGGCTCACGTTCAACGAGGATTTCTTCGTCGGCTACAGCCCCGAGCGGATCAATCCAGGCGACCGGCAGCGCAGGCTGGTCGACATCCCGAAGGTGACGTCGGGTTCCACACCGGAAACGGCCGAGTTCGTCGACGCGCTCTATCGCGGCATCATCAAGGCCGGGACGCACAAGGCGTCCAGCATCCGCGTCGCGGAGGCATCGAAGGTCATCGAGAACACGCAGCGCGACGCGAACATCGCGCTGGTGAACGAGTTCGCGCTGATCTTCCAGCGTCTGGGCATCGATACGACCGAAGTGCTGGAAGCGGCGGGAACCAAATGGAATTTCCTGCCGTTCCGGCCGGGTCTGGTCGGCGGGCACTGCATCGGTGTCGATCCGTACTATCTCATCCAGAAAGCGCAGGCGGCCGGGTATTACCCCGACATCCTGCTGGCCTGCCGGCGCATCAACGATGCGATGGGCGAGCACGTTGCGACCGACGTGGTGAAGCTGATGATCCAGCGCGACATCGCCGTCGCCGGATCGCGCATCCTGATACTCGGGCTGACGTTCAAGGAAAACTGCGCGGACCTGCGCAACACACGCGTGGTCGAACTGGCGCAGAAGTTCGGCGAGTACCGGGCGAAGGTCGACATCCACGATCCGTGGGCGCAGGCCGACGAGGCGCGTGAAGCGTACGGGATCGAACTGGTTGCACAGCCACCGCTAGGCGCCTACGACGCGGTCGTACTGGCCGTCGCGCACGATCAGTTCCGGGAACTCGGGGCGAAGGGCGCGCGCGCTTTTGGCAAGCCGCATGCGCTGCTCTACGACATCAAGAGCCTGTATCCGCGCGACGAGGTCGACGCGCGTCTGTAGCGCGCCGTCAGTCGAGAAGTTCCAGCACGCGCTCCGGTGGTCGGCCGATGATGGCGCGCCCGTCGTGCACGAAGATCGGGCGTTCGATCAGGCGCGGATGCGCGCTCATCGCATCGATTAATGCGGACTCGCTCAACGACTCGTCCGCCAGGCCAAGCGCGCGGTATTCGTCTTCGCCGGTGCGAAGCAGTTCACGCGCGCGAAGGCCCAGTGTGTGGAGCAGCACGCGCAGCTCGGCGGGGGAGGGCGGGACGTCCAGATATGCCACGATGTCGGGCTCGATCCCGCGTTCACGCAGCAGTTCGAGCGCACCGCGGGATTTCGAGCAACGCGGGTTGTGATACAGCTTCGTTCCGTTCATCTGACCTCCGGAGCTCGCCGGGACGGAAAAACAAAAGGCCGGCTTTCGCCGGCCTTTGCCTGAAACTGGTGGGCGGTACAAGTTTCGAACTTGTGACCCCTGCCGTGTGAAAGCAGTGCTCTACCGCTGAGCTAACCGCCCGTAAGGGCTGCGCAGTATACAGCAAAGGGCCGGGAGGTTGGCAACACCCCGGGTTTCGACTGGTCCGGCGGCGCGACCGGGAATCTTCCTCCCAACAATCAGAATCTTCCGCTTACGCCCCCTCTTGGCGTCGGCGACACTCGGTGAATGATCCGCACACTGCTTGTAGACGACCACGCGATCGTCCGAGAGGGCTTCAAACGCCTGTTCCATAACACCGGCCGCTACGAAGTGGTCGCCGAAGCCGCCGACGCCTCGCAGGCGCTGGAGATCGTCCGCCTTCGTCCCATCGACGTCGCGGTCATCGACCTCAGCCTCGCGACCGCAGACGGGGGGCTCCTGCTGCTGCGCATGATGGGCAAGAAGCTTCCCAACGTTCGACGCGTCGTCGTCAGCATGCACAGCGACCCCGGCGTGGTGCTGCGTGCGCTCGATGAGGGCGCGCATGGTTACGTGACGAAGACCGCGGCCATTGCCGAGCTCGTCTCCGTGATCGACCGCGTCATGAGAGGCGATGTCGCGTTGAGCAGCGATATCAGCCAGGCGGTGGAGCGACCGAAAGACTTCGGCCTCACGCCGCGCGAACTGGAAACGCTGCGCGGCCTGCTGTCGGAACTGCCGCCGAAGGCGATCGCCGCCGACCTCGGCATCAGCGTAAAGACCCTCTACCGACATCGCACCAGCCTGATGGTGAAACTCGGCGCACGCACCCTGCCGGCGCTGGCACGCGTGGCGCGCGAGCGGGGTTATCTCGGAATGCTGCACCCCGAGCTTTGACGCGCGGCGTCTGCGTCACTCCAGCTGCGATGCCGCATACGCGGCGTCCAGTGTTTCCATCGCGTCGAGCGGCTTCAGTTTGGCCGCCTTTTCGTATTCCGCCGCGGCAGCATCTTCCTTCTTGTCGCCGTGCAGCAGCATCAGCACGTTACCGTGCTCGATATGCGCGATGGGCGAGTCCGGCGTGAGCTTCAACGCCATCGCGATATGCTTTTCTGCCTCGGCGGTTTTCGCGCCGTAGGTCAGGCCGCCGACCATCGCGCCAATCTTGCCGATGATCTCGGCGTGGTACAGCGCCATCGCCGTGTGCGCTTCCGCGTGCTTGGGCGCGAGGTCCAGCGTGGCCTCCAGCGCCGTGCGCACTTTGCCGGCAATACCGGCCTTCAACGCCTTGGCGATGCTCAGTCCCTGGCTGTAACGACCCAGGGCGAAGGCGTAACGGTAGTGGCTGTTCGCGTCGTCGGGCAGCGCCTTCACTGCGGCTTCCGCGAGTTTGGCCGCCTGTTCGAAGCGCTTGAGCCGCTCGGCTTCGTCATCGACCAGATAGGTCGCGTGGATGCCGAGCGCCTTGACCGCGACCGACGCGCCAATCGGGCCGAGTGCGACCCCTGCATCGTGCGCCGCCTTGAAATCGCCCCGGTGGAACGCGCGCCAGGCCTCCTGGAGCTGCGCCGCCAGCGAGTCGGCATCCACGCCTTTGGGCGCGGCCTTGCCCGCGGCGTGCAGCAGCGCGGCGGCGCGTTTGGCGTCGGGGTAGGGTTCGGTATCGCCGGCATGCAGCTCCGGCCAGGCCTTCTTCAGCGCGTCGCCCGCGTAGGCGAAACCCCTGGCGTCGTGCGGAAAGGCGGCCCAACTGGACTTCGCGGCCATCGGCGACTCCTCGTGCGGTCGATGGCGCAGCATCCTGCCTGCGCACCCGCGCTGGCAAGGGCTAGGGTGTTTGCTCGACAGCCGGCGTGGACAGTCGGGGAGGGCGGCCCGGCGGCCGCGAGGCAGATCGCGATGGCCCATCGAACCCGTCAACGTCCCACCCGGAAGACCACCCTGCGCCATGTATGGCTGGCGGGGCTGGGGATCGCAGCCGTATTCGCGCGCCGCCTGCGCAGGCATTGAGTCCGTCCGCACAGGCATCGAGCGAGTAGCGCCGAGGCTTCAGTCCAGATACGCCCGCGTCAGCGTGTTGAGATGCACCCGTTCCGCGTCTCGGAGGAAGGGCGCCAGCAGCATCATCACCTGCACGATGCCGTCGCGGATCGCGGCGTGTTCGTCCTTGTCGCCGCGCGCGGCAGCGTAGTTCAGCCAGAACGTCGCGATGACCAGCACGTTCGTCGCGGTCGCGGCGAGTTCGTCCTTCGACGCACGCATGATTCCCGCCTGCAGCAGACCGCGCATCACCGTGTGCGCCTGCTCGTTGGCGCGACGCAGGATGCGCGCAAAGCGCAATCGCAGGCGACGGTTCCGGCTGAGGATCTCCACCAGGTCGCGATGCAGGAAGCGGTAATCCCAGATGCATTCGAACACCAGGTGCAGCTGCAGCCAGATGTCCTCCAGCCCGGGCAGGCGGCCCTGCGGCGCGGCGAGCGCGGCGTCCATGCGCTCCTCGAAGCGCGCGAACAGCTGCTCGATGATGTCGTCCTTGTTGCGGAAGTGGTAGTACAGGTTGCCGGGGCTGATCTCCAGCTCGTCGGCGATGTGGTTCGTGGTGACATTCGGCTCGCCCAGCGCGTTGAACATCGTCAATGCGCTGTCGAGGATACGCTGGCGCGTCTGTTTCGCCATTGGTCGCGGATTGCGGCGCGTCAGGCGCGCAGCTTCTTCACCAGGTCGATGTATTTCTGCTTCGCGTCGTCGCTGGACGTGCCCTTGAGTTTCGCCCACGCCTCGTACTTGGCGGTGCCGACGAAGTCGAAGAAGCCGGGCTTCGGCCCGCTGACGTCGCCCTCCGAGCCCTGCTTGTAGAGCGCATACAGGCGCAGCAGCGTGTCGTTGTCGGGGCGCTCGGGCAGGGACTGGACATCCTTGGCGGCTTGTTCGAAAGCGGACTGCAGGTCGGTCATGACGGCGCCCCTCCGGCGACCCGGGATCGTGGCCGGGATTACCTCACGCGCCGTCGTCGATGGTCAATACGGCGGGGAATTGTGACGAGGCGGGGCCTCTGGCAACGTAGGCGCCAGGCGCCGCGCGGCGGCCATCCAAGGTCGGGGAAAGGGCAATGAGCTACTTCGTCACCGGTGCCACGGGATTCATCGGCCGCTTCCTGGTCGATCGGCTGCTGCGGCAGCGCAAGGGCACCGTCTACGTGCTGGTACGCAAGGATTCGCGGAAGAAGCTCGACGCCATCGCGAAGAAGATGGGATGGGATGGCAAGCGCGTGGTGCCGGTGGAAGGCGACATGACGCAGGAAAAATGCGGTGTCTCCGCAGCCCAGGCGCGTGCGCTGGCCGGGAAGGTGAAGCACTTCTTCCACCTCGCGGCGATCTACGACCTCACCGCCAAGCCGGAGGCGCAGTACGCGGCCAATGTCGAAGGCACGCGCCATGCGCTGGATCTCGCCGCGGCGCTGAAGGCCGGCGTGTTCCACCACACCAGTTCCATCGCCGCCGCCGGGCTGTATCCGGGCGTGTTCCGCGAGGACATGTTCGACGAAGCCGAAGGCCTGGACGATCCCTACCTCCGCACCAAGCATGATTCCGAAGGCCTGGTGCGCCGCGAAACGCGCGTGAAGTGGCGCATCTATCGCCCGGGCATGGTCGTCGGCCATTCGCAGACGGGCGAGATGGACAAGATCGACGGCCCGTATTTCTTCTTCACCTTCCTCAAGAAGCTGCGGCAGATGCTGCCGCCGTGGATGCCGATGCTCGGCCTGGAAGGCGGACGCATCAACATCGTGCCGGTCGATTACGTGGTCGATGCGATGGACCACATCGCACACAAGCCGCGGCTGGATGGCCACTGCTTCCACCTCACCGATCCCGATCCGCTGCGCGTGGGCGAGGTGCTCAACACCTTCGCACGCGCGGGCCATTCGCCGGAAATGACCATGCGCCTGGACGCGCGCATGTTCGCCTTCATCCCGGGCAGCGTGCGCGGTGCGGTCGCGAACCTGCCGCCGGTGCGGCGTTTCATCGGCATGCTGCTGCGCGATTTCAAGATTCCCAAGCAGGTGATGAAGTTCCTCACCTATCCCACGCGCTTCGACAATCGCGAAGCCGAGCGTGCCCTGAAGGGCAGCGGCATCCAGGTGCCGCCGCTGGAAAGCTACGCGTGGCGGCTATGGGATTACTGGGAGCGCCACCTCGATCCGGACCTGTTCGTGGACCGCAGCCTCAAGGGCAAGGTGCGCAACAAGGTGGTGGTGATCACCGGCGGTTCGTCGGGCATTGGCCTGGCGACCGCGCAGCGCGTGGCCGAAGCGGGCGCGATCACGATCATCGTCGCGCGCGGCGAGGAAGAGCTGTTCAAGGCACGGGACGCCATGAAGGCCGCCGGCGGCAAGGTGTTCGCCTACACCGCAGACCTGGCCGACATGGACGACTGCGATCGCCTGGTACAGACGGTGCTGGAAGAACACGGTCGCTGCGACGTGCTGGTGAACAACGCCGGCCGCTCGATACGTCGTTCGATCGAACTCAGCTACGACCGCTTCCACGATTTCGAACGCACGATGCAGCTGAACTATTTCGGCAGCCTGCGCCTGATCATGGGTTTCCTGCCCGGCATGACGCAGCGTCGGAAGGGTCACATCATCAACATCAGTTCGATCGGCGTGCTGGCCAATTCGCCCCGTTTTTCGGCCTACGTGGCATCGAAGGCCGCGCTGGACGCGTGGAGTCGCTGCGCGCAGGGCGAGCTGTCGGGCAAGGGCATCAGCTTCACCACGATCAACATGCCGCTGGTGAAGACGCCGATGATCGCGCCGACCAAGATGTACGACAGCGTGCCGACATTGACGCCGGATGAAGCGGCGGACCTGGTGATCAAGGGCATCATCGAGCGCCCGAGTCGCATCGCCACGCGCCTGGGCATCTTCGCGTCGGTCATCAATGCGCTGGCGCCGAAGGCTTATGAGGTCATCATGAGCACGGCGTTCGAGCTGTTCCCCGACTCGGCGGCAGCGCGCGGCGACAAGCAGGCGTTGAAGGGCGAAGTCGCGCCGAGCAGCGAACAGATCGCGTTCGCCGCGCTGATGCGGGGCGTGCACTGGTAGCGCATTGTCGCTTGTGTAGCCCGGGTAAGCGAAGCGCACCCGGGCGCGCATGAAGTCGTGTTGCGGCGGGCTGCGTCAGCCGGATCAGTACGCCCGGCACTGCAGGAAGCGCACTTTCCGTTCGCTTCCCGCCGGCGGCTGCAACTGCAGGCGCGAGGCGCGCAGCGCGTCGTAGCGGGCGAGTACGCCGCAGACTTCATTCACCTGCAACTGGTCGACGTCGTCGCGCTGCTGGATGACCAGGGTCGAGCTGGTCGACCACAGCACGCGTTCGACCCAGGGCAACGCGGCGACGGCGTGGATCACTTCTCCGCGCTCGAACTGGTCGCGGTTCGGATCGGCGGGAGCCGCCAGCATCGGGTCGGTGGGGACCGATTGCGATGCCGGTGCGCGCGGCGACGGCTGCGGGGCCGAGGCGGCGGGCGCAGGCGTTTCGATAGCAGGCGCAGCCTCCACCGGGGCGTCGCGCGTCATGCCCGGAACGAAGCCGAGGATGACGCCGACCGCCAGCGCGCCGGCCCATGCGATGGCCGTCTCGCGCACGCTGCGCCGGCGTGCGCTCAGGGTGAGATCGTCGCGCAGCGAGGCCGGCAGCATCGGTCCGACCAAGGCCCATAGCGCGTCGCCATCGAACAGCTCCAGGCCATCGCCAGCCTTGCGGGCCTCGGCGGGAATGCGCGCAGGCGTGGCGAGGATGCCGCCGGACGCGCCGTTGAACCGCACCGCTTCGGCCAGTTCGCGCACGCTCGCCGCGGCCAAGCGCGTGCGCGCCGCGGCGAGCTTGCACGCCAGCAACCAGGTGCGGCCGTCGCGTATGAGGCGAAGTTCCGCCTGTGGGCCGCGTTCAAGCGTCTGTTCGACCGATTCGGCTTCGAAACCCCGCGTACGCAGCGCCTCGACGACCAGGCGCGAGAACTCGCGCCAACGCATCTCCGCCAGCGCCTGGATACCGGCGGTCGTTTCGCCCTGGCGACGTCGAACCAGCCACAACCATGCCGTCGCCGCGGCGCCCAGCAACACGGTGGCGAGAAGGGCGATCGTCAGGGAAAAACCAGCCAGCATGCACAACCCGGGAGTGTCGGAGGCTGGCGACTATACGACAGCGACATGGCTCCCCGCGTGGCATCGGTCACGCGAGCTGTCGGATGCAGGCAAAGGAAAGCCCGCCAGTCCGAAACCGTAAGGGGAGGGGAGCATACGGAGCAGCGGACTGGCGGGCTTGTCGGGACGCCCGGCGCGGGCCGGGCGGTAATGCGTTGTTCGATCAGGACGTTGCGTTGGAACGGCTGCGGGTCGCCTTCCGCGGCGACTTGCGTGCGGCCGGCGCCTTGGTCGCCTTGCTGGTCGCGGTCTTGCGCGTGCCCGTCTTGCGCGGAGCGGCCGAACCGCCCTGGCGGCGCAGTTCGGCGGTGAGCGCGTCGACGCGGCGGCTCAGTTCGTTGAGGTCATCGCGGCCGGGTACGCCCAGCTTCACCAGCGAACGCTGCACGCGGTCCTCGAACACCTTCTCCAGACGATCCCAGGTGTCGACCGCGCGTTCGCGCGCCTGGCCGACGCGGGAGCCGACGACGTCGCGCACGACTTCCGCCTGACCGCCCGCGAAGCGGCGCGCGGTCTGTTCCAGCGTCATGCCTTCCTTGATCAGCGCGTCGAACAGCTTCGTGCCTTCGGCCTGCGCGCGCGAGAACGCGCCCACGCCCGCCAGCCAGATCTGCTGCGCCGATTCGCTCAGCGTGCGCGACAGCTGGTCGGCCTGTTGCTGTGCATCCTGCGCACCGGCCTTCTTGCGCGTGCGCGTGCCGGACGTGGTGGTCTTGCCGGCCGCCTTCTTGAACTTCGCCATGCGGTTCCCTCGATGGGAGTGGCTGGGGTCCGGTCACCTTCGCGCCCGGCTCTAGAGCTTTCACACCAAGCCCGCGCGGGAGTTCAGACCCACTCGCGCGAAGGAAGCGTGATCCGCCGCTGCGGGCGTCCCACCAGATCGAGAAACCGGTTGAACACCTCGTCCGCACGCGACTGCATGCCGGCGATGTGCTCGCGCGTGTGCCGGCGGATCGTCTCGACGTCGGCGCGTGCCGGATCGAGTCCGCCCAGTTCCGCCAGTTCCTCGCGATAGGCGGGATTGCGCAGCCAGCGCTCGATCAGCGCCTCGTCCATCTCCAGGTGGAACTGGAAGCCGTAGGCGTTCTCGCCGTAACGGAAGGCCTGCTGCTCGCAGCCGGCGGTGCTCGCCAGGTGCGTCGCCTCGCTCGGCACCTCGAAGCTGTAACGGTGCCACTGGAACACGGGAGACGTGTCGCCGAGCGGCGACAGAACGGCATCTTCGCGACCGGCCGGCGTGGTGTGCAGCGGATACCAGCCAATTTCCGGCGCCTCATGCCGCCGCACCGGCGCGCCCAGCACGTGCGCCAGCAGCTGCGCGCCCAGGCAGATGCCGAGCACGGGCTTGCCCTGTTCGAGCATGTGTTCGATGGCGCGCAGTTCGGTCTTCAGGTGCGGACGCCGCGCCTGGTCCTCGACATTCATCGGACCACCCAGCACGACCAGCCCGCGATAACGGTCCACGTTCGGTTCGAAATCCGGCTGCCGTTCGAAATTGGCGAAACGGATGCGATGGCCGCGCCGGCGGATAAGGCGATCGAGCGTGCCGAGCGGTTCGGCGGCGACGTGCTGGAAAACGAGCAGGCGGGACATGGCGGAACGAACCGCGGAAGGGCGTTCGACTATGCCAAATCCGGGCGCGTCACGCGCGCGGCGCCATCGCGATCAGCGCGATGGCCACCAGCGCCAGCACGATCGCCAGCCGGTTCCAGCGGCTGGTCTTCTCGCCGAAACCGAACACGCCGACGAGCGTACCCAGCACGACCACGCCGATGTTCATCGCCGCGAACACGACCGAGGGGCTGTCCGGCAGCGCCTGGTGCGCGCGTACGTAGAAGACGATGTTGCCGAAGTTCAGAACGCCGAGCAGCAGGCCGCCGCCGAGGTTGCGCCAGGCCAGCCGCGTGCGGCCGCGAAGGTGGCGCACGAGCTGCGCACCGAGCATCAGCACGAAGGCGATGGCGAAGGCCGCCTGCAACGCGGCCATCGACGGCGTGCCCGCGAGCGCGATGCGCTTGAGCATCACGTCCACCAGCGCGAAGCCGACCCAGACGGTGACCAGCAGCAGCCAGCTGCGGCGTTCGCTGCCGGTGGGCGGGGATTCCGGTCGCATGACGATGCCCGCGACGGCGACGAGGCCGAGTGCGAGGCCGAGCAGGCGCATGCCGTCCGCACGTTCGCCGAACAGCGTAAAGGCCGCCGCAAGCGACAAGAGCAGCGACAGGCGCTGCGCCACGTCGGTGCGCACGATGCCGGCCGAGCGCACCGACGCACCGAGCACGAGGAAGAGCGAGGGCAGCACGACGGCAAGTCCGAGGAGCGCGGCCCATGGCGTGTCGGGATGCGCGAGGCTGTCCAGCGGCGGCCGCAACAGCCACGCGCACAGCGCGCCGGCGGCGAGGTAATTCCACGTCACGAGCTGGCCGACATCGAGCCGCGCCCGCGGCGCGAGCTTGAGCAGCACCGAGACCAGGACGCTGCACAGGGCGCTGAGGAGGATCAGGTGCATCGGGGGCGGAATCGTCGGGACGGCGGCGGGGGCGGTGATGATGCCACTGCCTGATGCCGTCATCCCGGCGGAAGCCGGGACCCAGGCCGGGTGCTCGTCCGATGCGGCTCGTCGTTCCAGCGAACGCTGGAATCCATGTTGATGCTTGCGAAAACCGCGAACGAACGGCGCAGCGGCAGGCAGCGGCAAAAAGAACAGCAGCGCGGTCTTTCACTGCAACGACAACGCGCTCTTGTCCCTTCGTTGCCCCTCACCTTAACCCCTCTCCTAGGGAGAGGGGCTAAAGCGCCGCTATCCCGAAAGCGGCGCGCCGCCAGCACGCTTCAGCGCGGCTTCGGCCGGAACCCGCCCGGCTTGCGCGGGCCGGCGCCCTGCGGACGCGGGCCGCGCGGCGGACGGCGGTCGTCGTCGAAACCGCCGCGCTCGTGGCGGCCGTGCGGGCGCTGGCCGCCGTGGCCGCCTTCGCCCGGTCGGCTGATGCGCAACTGCTGGCCAGCGACACGCACGCGCTTGAGGTGGTCCATGACCTCGCGCGGCATGCCTTCGGGCAGGTCGATCAGGCTGTGGTCGTCGCGGATGTCGATGCGGCCGATGTAGCGGCTTTCGAGTTCGGCCTCGTTGGCGATGGCGCCGACGATGTTGCCCGGCTTCACCCCATGCTGGTGGCCGACCTCGATGCGGAAGGTTTCCATGCCGACTTCCGGTGCGCGCGCCTCGCGCGGCTCGCGGTGTTCGCGCGGCTCGCGGTGCTCGTGGCGCGGCGCCGGTGCTTCGTCGTCGAACATCGATTCGGCGGCATTGAACGACGCGCGCTCGTTCTGCGGGCGTTCGCTTCGCGATTCGAACTGCGGACGCTCGATAGCAGGACGCTCGTAGCGTTCGGTCGGCGCGTACGGCGTTTCGGTGCGCTGCGGGCGTTCAGAACGATCGCCGCGCTCGTGACGCGATTCGTGGCGCGGCTCACGCGGTGCTCGCGGTCCGCTGTCGCGTTCGAAGCGCGAGTCCCGATCGCGACCGCGCGAATCGCGGCCCTGTTCGCGCGGACCACGCTGCTCGAAACCTACCTGCGCGTGCGGGCGCAGCTTCTCGGCGGTGACGTCCAGCAGCAGCGGCATGTCGCCCTGCAGCAGCTTCGCCAGCGCCGCGGCGATCTCCACCGCCGGCACGTTCTGCTCGCGCTCGTAGCGTTCGACCAGGTCGCGGAACTGCGCCAGGTCGTCGCTGTCCAGCGCGCCGGTGATGCGGCCGAGGAAGCGGTTCACGCGCTGCTCGTTCACCGTTTCGATGGTCGGCAGCGCCATCGGCTCGATCGGCTGGCGCGTGGCGCGCTCGATCGCGCGCAGCATGCCGCGCTCGCGCGGCGTCACGAACAGGATCGCCTCGCCCTTGCGGCCCGCGCGGCCGGTGCGGCCGATGCGGTGCACGTAGCTTTCGGTGTCGTAGGGAATGTCGAAGTTCAGCACGTGGCTGATGCGTTCCACGTCCAGGCCGCGCGCCGCCACGTCGGTGGCGACGAGCACGTCGATCTTGCCGTCCTTGAGGTTCTGGATGGTCTTCTCGCGCTGCGCCTGCTGCACGTCGCCGTTGATCGCGGCGGCGGCGATGCCGCGCGCCGCGAGCTTGTCGGCCAGCTCTTCGGTGGCCTGCTTGGTGCGCGCGAAGACGATCATCGCGTCGAACGGTTCGGCTTCCAGGATGCGGGTGATCGCGTCCAGCTTGTGCACGCCGCTCACCGCCCAGTAGCGCTGGCGGATGTTGGCGGCCGTGGTGGTCTTCGCCTTGATGGAGATCTCGACCGGGTCCTTCAGGTAGGTCTGCGCGATGCGGCGGATCGGCGGCGGCATCGTCGCGGAGAACAGCGCGACCTGGCGCGTCTCCGGCGTCTTCTTCAGCACGGCCTCGACGTCGTCGATGAAGCCCATGCGCAGCATTTCGTCGGCTTCGTCCAGCACCAGGCAGCGCAGTTCGGACAGGTCTAGCGAGCCGCGTTCCAGGTGGTCGATCACGCGGCCGGGCGTACCGACCACGACCTGCACGCCGCGCTTGAGCGCCTGCAACTGCGGGTAATAGCTCTGGCCGCCGTAGATCGGCAGCACGTGGAAGCCGGGCAGGTGGTGGGCGTACTTCTGGAATGCCTCGGCGACCTGGATCGCCAGTTCGCGCGTCGGCGCCAGGACCAGCGCCTGCGGCTTCTGCCGGCCGGGCTGGATCTGCGCCAGGATCGGCAGCGCGAACGCGGCGGTCTTGCCGGTGCCTGTCTGCGCCTGGCCGAGCACGTCGCGGCCTTCCAGCAGCGGCGGGATGGTGGCGGCCTGGATGGGCGAGGGGGATTCGTAGCCGACGTCCGAAAGTGCCTTGAGCAGGGGCTCGGGCAGGGCAAGATCGGTGAACTTCAGGGACGGGGCATCATTCGAGCTGGGCTCGGCGCTCATGGGGGAGACTCGGCAGCGCCGGCGAACGCCGGTCGGGAAGACTGAACAGTGTAACCGAGGGGCGTCGTGGGGCTGTGTAATGAACTGGGGCGCGGCGCCCGGGAAAAGACCGTGGTTTAGCCCCTCTCCCGCCGGGAGAGGGGTTGGGGTGAGGGTCGGGACGTGCGGTGCGCTCGCACTCGCTGTGCTGTCGCCGTTGCGTGGGCTTGGAGCAACATCAAGATCAACAGCTTCCGCTCGCAAGCGAGCGGGTCACTTTTGTCCTGGCAAAAGTAACCAAAACCGTTCGCTCCTGACGCGAGCCGCCGCTGCGCGTCGGTGCCCTGCGCTCCTCGCCGGAAAAGGGACGTCGCCCGAACTCGCTACGCTGCGCTCCGCTCAGACAGCGGGCGACTCTTTGCCCTTTTCCGACTCCGGTGCTCGGCTCGCTTTAAGTCGCTGGAAAGTCAAAGGCGAACAGCGACAGCGAACAGCGACAGCGAACAGCGACAGCGAACAGCAACGGCGATGGCAAAGCTGTTGTAGCCCGGGTAAGCGCAGCGCACCCGGGATATGCGCCTGCTCGTCCTGCAACGCTTGGCCAACCGGCTACGGTGATCCGGGAGCGCGACTGTCTCAGCCCTCACCCCAGCCACTCTTCCGCAGCGGAAGAGGGGCTTCGAGATCAGAGCGCCGACGCCGCGGCGCCGACGCGCACATCCTTCTCCACCCGCCCATCCTTCATCACGAATTCCACCCTCTTGAGCACGGTCACGTCCGTCAGCGGGTCGTCGCTCACGGCGATGAGGTCGGCGCGCTTGCCTGCCTCCAGCGAACCGACCTGATCGGCCAGGCCCAGCAGGTCGGCGGCGTTTACGGTGGCGGCCTGGATCGCGGTGGCGGGCGTCATGCCGTGCGCGACCATCAACTCGAATTCGTCGGCGTTGCGCCCGTGCAGGCTGACGCCGGCGTCGGTGCCGAAGGCGATCTTCACGCCCGCCGGCACCGCGCGCTCCAGCGCCTTGCCCGTGATGCCGATGCGCCACTGGATCTTCTCCAGCACCTCGCCGGTGTACGCGTCGGGATTCTTCGCCAGCCGCTCCTTGTAGCCGTTCACCGTCGACAGCGTTGGCACGTAGTACGCGCCGGTCTGGCGGAGCAGCTTGATGTCCGCATCGTCCATCAGCGTGCCGTGTTCGATCGAATCGGCGCCGGCGCGCAGCGCGAGGGCGATGCCGTCGGCGCCGTGCGCGTGGACGGCGACCTTCTTGCGGTACAGGTGCGCGGTTTCGACGATGGCCTTCGCCTCATCGTCGAACATCTGCTGGCCCAGGCCCGCGCCGATGCGACTGTTGACGCCGCCGGTGGTGGCGATCTTGATGACGTCCGCGCCGCGCGCGACCTGGCGTCGCACTGCCTTGCGGCATTCCTCGGCACCGTCGCAGGTGTTGCCGTGCACATCGAGCGCGGCGTGCAGTTCGTCGCGGAAGCCGAGCGTCGGATCCATGTGGCCGGCGGTGGCGGAGATCGCCATGCCCGCGTCGACGATGCGCGGCCCCGGCAGCTTGCCCGCGGCGACTGCATCACGCAGCGCGAGCGTCACGCCGTCCTCGTCGCCGAGGTTGCGCACGGTGGTGAAGCCCGCCTGCAACGTCTTGCGCGCATTCACCGCGGCCTCGTAGGCGTGGTCGGCGACGCCCTTCGAAATGCCTTCCAGCTGGCCTTCCACGCCCGCCTTGTCGGACGTCAGGTGTACGTGGCTGTCGATCAGGCCCGGCAGGACGAACCGGTCGCGCAGGTCGATGACGATCGCGCCGGTGGCATTCGGGAACGCGGATGCATCGACGAAGCCATCGCGCACAGCATCGATGCGGCCGTTGCAGACCAGTAGCGTGCTCGCGCCGCGTGCCGCATGGCCGGGGCGATCCAGCAACCGCCCGGCCTGCAAGAGGCTGCACGACGGCTTGCCTGACGGCGCCTGGGCACTGGCGGGCGTGGCGATCGCCAGCAGCATCGCGGCGGCGAGGGCCGGGCCGATATGGCGGACGGCGTGGTTGGTGCGTTGGCGCGACATCATCCGTTCGATTCCCCAGAGCGACGGTGGACGGCCAGCATACGCGGACGTCCGCCCGCCCGACTGCGACCCGCGTCGATGTGCCGCGGCTGTCCCTTCGCCGCCTGCGGCGGGTTCACCGCTTGTAGCCACCGCGCCCGGCACCATCTGTAAAGCGGTCCCTGCCGCGTGCGCACGCTTCATGCTGAATCCGCATTTCGACAATCTCTTCGTCCGCGATCTCCCCGGCGACCCCGACACCGCGCCCGGCGTGCGGCAGGTGCACGGCGCCGCGTATTCGCGCGTGGAGCCCACGCCAGTTCCGCAGCCGCGGCTGCTCGCGCATTCAGCGGAGATGGCGCGCCGGCTCGGCTTCAGCGAGGCCGACGTCGCCTCCGACGAGTTCGCGCGCGTGTTCGGTGGAAATTCGCTGTTGCCCGGTATGCAGCCGTTCGCGGCGAACTACGGCGGCCATCAGTTCGGCCAGTGGGCAGGCCAGCTCGGCGACGGTCGCGCGATTTCGCTGGGCGAGATGATCAACGCCGAGGGCGAACGCTGGGAATTGCAGCTCAAGGGCGCCGGTCCGACGCCGTATTCGCGCAGCGCCGACGGCCGCGCAGTCCTGCGTTCGTCGATCCGCGAATTCCTGTGCAGCGAGGCGATGCACCACCTCGGCGTGCCGACCACGCGCGCGCTGAGCCTCGTGGGCACGGGCGAATGGATCGAACGCGACATGTTCTACGACGGCCATCCGCAGCTGGAACCCGGGGCGGTGGTGTGCCGCGTCGCGCCGTCGTTCATCCGTTTTGGGAATTTCGAACTGCCGGCGTCGCGCAACGACACCGAACTGCTGCGCCAGCTGGCCGACTTCTGCATCCGTCGCGATTTCCCGGATCTGCGCGGCCTCGGGCGCGGGCAGGCGGCGTATGCCGAATGGTTCGCGCAGGTGTGCGAGCGCACCGCCGTGCTGATGGCGCACTGGATCCGCGTCGGCTTCGTGCATGGCGTGATGAACACCGACAACATGTCGATCCTCGGCCTGACCATCGACTACGGCCCGTACGGCTGGGTCGACAACTTCGATCCGGGCTGGACGCCGAACACCACCGATCGCTACCAGCGCCGATACCGTTTCGGCCAGCAACCGCAGGTCGCGTACTGGAACCTCGGGCGGCTGGCCGGCTCGCTGTCGCTGCTGTTCGACGACACCGAACCGCTGCAGGCCGGCCTGCGCCGCTTCGTCTCCACCTACCTGGACGCCGATCGCGAGAACACCGCGCGCAAGCTCGGCCTGGCCGACTACCGCGAGGACGACACCGCCCTGATGCAGCAGTTGCAGGACCTGCTGACCGAAGGCGAGATCGACATGACGCTGTTCTTCCGCGGCCTGGCCGACCTCGACGTGCAGGCGCCGGACCTCGGCCCGATGGAAGACGCGTTCTACGACCCGGCGCGCCGTGAAGCGGTCGAGCCGGCGTTGCGCGAATGGCTGGCGCGTTACGTCGCACGGCTCTCGCAGCAGGACCTGCCGGACGCGCAGCGCCGCGAGCGCATGAAGGCCGCCAACCCGCGCTACGTGCTGCGCAACTACCTCGCGCAGCAGGCGATCGACCGTGCGGCTGAAGGCGACATCGGTGGCGTCACGGAGCTGCTGGAGGTCATGCGCCGCCCCTACGACGACCAGCCCGGCCGCGAGGCCTACGCGCGCCGCCGCCCCGACTGGGCGCGAGAACGCGCGGGCTGTTCGATGCTGTCTTGCAGTTCCTGACGCCGCCTACACATCGGCCGCGCATCATGCCGCCGCGGGGAACATCGCGGAGGGTGCGGCCATGGGCAACGCAACGATCGTCCGTTTCCATCGCACGCTGGTGGCGTGCGTCCTGCTTGGCCTGACGTCCGCCGCCGCGGCGCAGGTGCAGGGCCGCACGGTCGGCACGCTGCAGCGGCACGATCCGGCGCAGCATCGGATCGTGCTCAGCCAGGACGCGCGCACGGGCAGCGAGCTGGGGCAGGGCGCGCCGATCAACCTGTACTACGACGAGGCGAAGGCCGAGCGCGATCGCGCCACGCGGCCGAAACTGCAGCCGGGCGACCGCGTGATGCTGGACACGGTGAAGACCGGCAACCGCGTCGAAGCGACATCAGTGACACGCCTGCCCGACACGACGCCGGGCCAAGGCTGGGGTCAGTACCTGCACGGCACCGTCGCCGAGTTCGTCCCGCGCACGAACGTGCTGATGGTCGACCAGAGCGAGACGCGCATCCGCAACCGCATCGGAATCGATGCCAACACGCAGGTGTTCGCGCTGGACGGCACGCCGATGCGGCTCGAGCAGCTCAAACCCGGCGATGAGATCGACATGGCCTTCCGCCTCGTTGGCCGCGTGCGCACGGCCTCGAAGATCGTGCTGCTCAAACCCGCGGGCGGCTGAGCGCTACGGCCAGCGGTCGAGGATCGACGGCTCGGCGCCGACGCGCCGGCACGCACGCGGACCGACGCCGTCGTTCAATGCCGCGCGGAAGATCGGCGAAATAGTGCGCAGCGTGCGCGATGCGACCGCGGCTCGGGCGCGTTCGAAGCGCGTCGGCGCGAGCATGTCGACCGCCCAATCCGGCAGCAGCGCGGCGCCGGCGCCGAGGAACAGGTCGCGCGACAGTCCGGCCATCGGCACGGGCAGACGGATGCGCGCGAGCACGCGCAGCACTTCACGCGAGCGTTCGTCCAGTCGAAGCTCGCCCTGCATGCGGGCGAAGAACGCGGCGACTTCGGCCTCCGTGCCGGGCACGTCGCGCGCGCCCAGCGCTTCGGCGACGCGACGCACTTCGCCGTAGTACGCATCTGTCGCGCCGATGGGCAGCGTCATCGGCGAATAACGGCGGAATCCTTCGAGGAAACCGAAGCTTTCGGTCACATGTACCCACGTCAGCAACGCCGGATCGTCGGCGCGATACAAGCGACCGTCCGGCAGCGTGCCGCGCACCTGCTCGTGGATTCCCGCCACGCGGTCGATGAGTTTCTGCGCTTCCGGGCGCGAGGCGTACGTGGTGCCGGCGACGAAATTGGTCGTGCGCCGCAGCCGGCCGACGAGATCGGTGCGGAAGTTGGAGTGGTCCCACACGCCGGCCAGCGCCAGCGGATGCATCGTCTGCAGCATCAGCGCGCACAGGCCGCCGGCGAGCATGCCGGGGAAGTCGGAATGCACGCGCCAGGTCACGCTGTCGGGACCGAACAGGCCGGGATCGCCGGCCGGATGGTCGTAATCGATGCCGCTCTGCCCGCGCGGGAAGGCGGACAGCACCCAGTGGCGGATGCGTTCGGCGGCGAGGGCGTGCGGGGAGGGCATGGCGGGGATGATCCCATCCCGTCGGTTCTCAAGCGCCATAGCCGCTCTCCCGCGCGCGGGAGAGGGGTTGGGGTGAGGGGTAACGGAGTGGGTGCGTCGAAACATCACGCAGCGGGGGCACTGCGGGTTTGAGTGAAGGCAGCCTGGGTCCCCGCTTCCGCGGGGATGACGGGATGAGCCGGTAGAATCCCCCCATGCCCCTGATCACCCTGAACAACGTCGATTACGGCGTCGGCGGCCCCTTGCTGCTTTCCGACGTCGTCCTCTCCATCGAACCCGGCGAGCGCATCGCGCTCATCGGGCGCAACGGCGCCGGCAAATCCACGCTGATGAAGCTCATCGCCGGCGACATCCACGCCGACGACGGCGAGGTCCGCCGCGAAGGCGGCGTCCGCATCGCGCGCCTGGAACAGGAAGTGCCGCCCGGCGCCGAGGGCGACGTCTGGGACGTGGTCGCCGGTGGGCTGGGCGAGCTCGGCAGCTGGCTCGCTCAGTTCCACCACCTGAGCCACGCCGAGCACGTCGACACCGACGCGCTGGCGAAGGTCCAGCAGAAGATCGAGGACGCCAACGGCTGGTCGCTCGACCAGCGCGTGACCGAGACCCTGCAGCGCCTGGAACTGGACGGCGACGCCGTGTTCGCGCGCCTGTCCGGCGGCATGAAGCGTCGCGTGCTGCTCGCCCGCGCGCTGGTGTCCTCGCCCGACGTCCTGCTGCTGGACGAGCCGACCAACCACCTGGACATCGAGGCCATCGACTGGCTCGAAGGTTTCCTCAAGGCCTGGCAGGGCGCGCTGGTGTTCGTCACCCACGATCGCCGCTTCCTGCGTTCGCTCGCCACGCGCATCGTCGAGATCGACCGCGGCCAGGTCACCAGCTGGCCCGGCGACTGGGACAACTACCTGCGCCGCCGCGAGGAGCGCCTGAACGCCGAAGCGCAGGAAAACGCGCGCTTCGACAAGATGCTGGCGCAGGAGGAAGTGTGGATCCGGCAGGGCATCAAGGCCCGCCGCACGCGCGACGAAGGCCGCGTCACGCGCCTGAAGCAGATGCGCGTGGAGCGCTCGCAGCGGCGCGAGCTGCAGGGCAACGTCAAGATGGACTTCGCGCAGAGCGAATCGTCGGGAAAGAAGGTCGTCGAAGCCAAGGACGTCAACTTTGCCTTCGGCGATCGTGAACTCATCCGCGATCTGTCCACCACGATCTTCCGCGGCGATCGCATCGGCCTCATCGGCCCCAACGGCAGCGGCAAGACCACGCTGCTGAAGCTGCTGCTGGGCGAACTGAAGCCGCAGACGGGCGAGGTGAAGCTGGGCAGCAACCTGCAGATCGCGTATTTCGACCAGTACCGCGCGACGCTGCGCGAGGACTGGAACGCGCTGGAAAACGTCGCCGAGGGCCGCGAGTTCGTCGAGGTGGGCGGCAAGTCCAAGCACGTCATCGGCTACCTGCAGGATTTCCTGTTCACGCCCGAACGCGCCCGCGCACCGATCACGCGTTTGTCCGGCGGCGAGCGCAACCGCCTGCTGCTGGCGAAGCTGTTCGCGCAGCCGTCCAACCTGCTGGTGATGGACGAACCGACCAACGACCTCGACGTCGAGACGCTCGAACTGCTGGAAGAACTGCTCGGCGACTATCCGGGCACGCTGCTGCTGGTCAGCCACGATCGCGATTTCCTCGACAACGTCGTGACCTCGACGCTGGTGATGGAAGGGGATGGCCGCGTCGGCGAATACGTCGGCGGCTACACCGACTGGCTGCGTCAACGGCCGGTGAAGTCGGTTCCGGCGGCGAGTGCGAAGGCCGCACCCACGGCGACGGCTGTTGCGGCAGCCACGCCCGCGCCGGCCGCGCCGAAGAAGAAGCTCAGCTACAAGGACGCGCGCGAACTGGAGCAGCTGCCGGTGCGCATCGAGCAACTCGAAACGAAGGTCGCCGAACTCACCGCGCAGATGAACGAGCCTTCGTTCTATCAGCGGGACGCCGCCGGCATCGCCGCCCACACCGACCTGATGGCGAAGACGCAGGCGGAGCTGGATGCGGCGTATGAGCGGTGGAATGAGCTGGAGGGGTGACAAAGCTCGCCCTCACCCCAACCCCTCTCCCGCAGGCGGGAGAGGGGCTAGCAGTGCGACTGCCGGGAATAAATGAACGCACCCGGAGAATCGCCCTTCTCCCGCGCGCGGGAGAAGGTGCCGGCAGGCGGATGAGGGCGCTCAGCCGATAAGCCGCCACGCCCGTCTCACCCCGCGAGACGCCCTCACCGCACACTCGCGCGATGCCGCGCGCCACCGCCCTCACCGACGATCTCTTCGCTGCCGCCCCGGCCAGCAACGCCCCGCGCACGCTCATCGAAGACGCCCAGGGCGGCATCCGCTACTGGCCGGCGTTTCTTCCGGATGAGCTCGCCGCGCGCTGGTTCGACGAGCTGAAAACCACGGTCGCGTGGGAAGCGCAGCGTCGCCCGATGTACGACCGCATCGTCGACGTGCCGCGCCTGATCGCGTCCTACCGTTTCGAGGACGACGGCATTCCCGCACCGCTGATCGACGGCGTCGAGCGCGTTCGCGCGCATCTGGACGAACCTTTCAACGCGGTCGGCCTCAACTACTACCGCGACGGCAACGACAGCGTCGCCCCGCACGGCGACAAGCTGCACATGCTGCGCGAAGGCCATCCCATCGCGCTCGTCTCGCTCGGCTCGCCACGGCGCATGACCATCCGCGACCTCGCCACGCGCAAGGCGCTGCACATCGACCTGGAACCCGGCAGCCTGCTGGTGATGAGCCACGCCAGCCAGCTCACGCACGAACACGGCGTGCCGAAGACCAAGGCGCCCGTGGGGCCGCGCATCAGCCTCGCGTATCGCGTGCGACCGCCGCGCACGGCGCGCGGCTGAAGTTCACTCCAGCCGCACCTTCAGGTCGCGCCCGGCCGTGGCGAAGTTGCCGCTGTAATCCTGCGCGGTGATGCGCAGCACGTAGTCGCCGGTGGGGAATTCGTCCGGTTGCCACTGGCCGTTCGCCAGCACGCCGTCGCGCACGGTGTTGGTCACCAGGTACTGGAATCGCGTGATCGCGCTGCCGTGCACGGTGATGCCGCTCGACGGCCCGTAGGCGATCTTCACCGCGTCCGGATCGGCCGGCATGCGGTTGAATTCGATCGTCATGCGCGGCTGCTCGTAGCTCGGCAGCGGCGCGCCGGTCGTGTCCAGCCACTGATAACCCAACGCGTGCAGTCCGAGCCGGCGCCGCGGCAGGTTGCGATCCACCTGGTCCCACGCATCCACCGCGATCTGCACGCCGGGCGTCGCGCGCGAGAGCACCAGGCGTCCATCGCGACGCGCAGTCAGCGGCTGGTCCTGCGCGTCGAGCAGTTCGATGCGGTCGATGCGCGGCGCGTAATGGTCGGCGTAGTTCACGAAGCCCAGCGCCACCGCGTTGCGTTCGTAGCCACTGGCGCCGACGCTCAGGTGCACGTGCGCCATGCCGTTGATCGTGCCGAGCGCGTCGCCCGCGGCAAAGCGCGTGCCGCGACGCACGCGGACGCGTTCGGGCTTGCCGTCGTCGCCGGGGACGATGAGGAAGCGCGAGGCATCCAGCGGCTCGCCGCGCGGCGTGCGGCCCACGCGCATGTGGATGTAGCCGAGCGTGTCGATCCCCAACCCTTCGCCGAGTTCGCCGAAGCCCCACGCGGCATACGGGCTGCTGACCTTTCCGTCGGCGATGGCGAGCACCTGCTGTCCGACGTCGCCGCGAATGTCGAGCCCGCCATGCAGGTGGTCGCGGTTCTCGCGCTGGTAGTTGCCGCGCACTTCGCCAAGCGTGCCGACGACTTCGTGCCAGCCGTCCTGCGGCGCCAGCGGCCAGCGCCCGCCGGTGGCGGGCAGTGGCGCGTCGGGCGAAGGGCCGACGATCTGCGGCGTGCCCGCATCGCGCGCCGCATCCAGGGGACGGACGCGATGCACGCGATAGGCGCCGGTGTCCGCGACCAGCAACGTGCCGTCTTCGGCGACCACCAGCCCCGACGCGCGCGACAAGCGCTGCGCCTGCGTCTGCCCGGTGATCTGGTGCGCGCTGCCGTCGCGCGCGAACTGCACCAGCCCGCGGTACATCTCGCCGACGTAGAGCACGCCGTCGTGCGCGATCGCCAGGCTAAGTGGGCGATGCACCGGCGGATGTTCGTCGCCCGGCATCGCGCGGGCGAGGGTGGTGACCTCCCCGGTCGGCGTGATTCGGCGGATCGCGTTGTTGCGAAGATCCGCCACGTAGACGCGGTTCATCGCGTCGACCGCGACCGCGGTGGGCGTGTCGAACCGCGCCAGCGTGCCGACGCCGTCCGCGTCGCCCGGCCGCTCGCCGCCGGCCAGCGTCGAGACGCTGCCATCGGGCGCGATCACGCGGATGCGGTCGTTGTAGGTGTCGGCGACATACACGCGACCGTCCGCGCCGACGGCGACGCCGGTCGGACCGTCGAAACGCGCCTGCGCGCCGGGGCCATCCGCGAAGCCCGGCGTGCCGTTGCCGGCGATCGTGCTCACCGCGCCTTGCGGCGTGATTTTCCGGATCGCGTGATTGCCGGTATCGGCGACATAGAGATTGCCGTCCCGATCGAAGGCGAGTCCTGACGGGGTGTCGAACGCCGCAGCGGCACCGACGCCGTCGGCGAAGCCTTCCACCGAGCCGGCGACCGTCGAAACGGTGCCGTCGCGCGCGATGCGGCGTATGCGGTTGTTGTCGCCCGCGTCGCTGACGAACACCGCGCCGTCCTTCGCGACCGCAACGCCGTACGGATCGGCGAAGCGCGCCTGCATCGCCGCGCCGTCGCGCAGGCCGGGGATGCCGTCGCCTGCGATCAGGTCGATGTGGCCGGCCCAGCCGATGGTTGTCGGCGCCGGACCGAGCACGGCCTGAGCGATGGGTGGGCGACGTTCGAACATCCCGGTTGCGGCGAGCGCCGCCGCGGTCGCGACCAGCACCACCACCAGCCATCCGTTGCGTGACATGCGTTTCCTCGTCGTGCGTGACCTTCGATTATTGCCCGCGCCGCGCGCCCGGCGCACCCTTGCACGCGGCGGTCGGCGCGCGCCTAATCGCGCTGGTTTTCGATGACGGGAGCGTGCGATGCGTTGGATTCTCGGAGCAGGCGCGCTGGCGCTTGCGTTGACGTGCAACACGGCCGCGGCCGCGGTGAAGGACGCCACGGCCGGCGGCTTCACCATCGAGAACAGCGAAACCTTGCCGGTCGATGCCGACGCGGCGTGGAAGGCGCTGGTGCAGGACGTCGACCGCTGGTGGCCGAAGGACCACAGCTGGTGGGGCAACGAATCGAAGCTGTCGATCGACGCGCGTGCCGGCGGCTGTTTCTGCGAACTCGCCGGCGCACGGCAGGCGCAGCACATGGCGGTGGTGTTCGTCGATCCCGGCAGGACGCTGCGCATGACCGGCGGCCTGGGTCCGCTGCAGGGCATGGGGCTCGGTGGCGCGCTGGAATTCCGCCTCGCGCCCGCCGACGGCGGTGGCACGCGCATCACGATGTTCTATCGCGCCGGCGGGTACACGCCCGACGACCTGTCGAAGTTCGCACCCGTCGTCGACAAGGTGCAGGCGCAGCAGCTGCGCGGACTGGCGGACTTCCTCCGCAAGTCGGCGAAGCAGGGCGGCTAGCGGATGGCACAGCTGGGACTGGGATTCGACGATGCACCGACGGGCGAGCTGCACCGCCTGTTCTTCGCGCTATGGCCCGACGACGCGCTGCGTCCGCGCATCGCCGCGACCGCGGCGTCCGTCGTGTCGGAACATGCGCCGGGCGGGCGTCCGCTGAAACCCGACCGCTACCACGTGACGCTGCAGTTCCTCGGCGATTTCTGCCCGCTGCCGTCGTCGCTGGTCGAAGACGCGAAAGCCGCGGCCGCCGCCGTGCGTTCGCCGGTGTTCGAGCTGTCGCTCGATGAAGTCGGCAGCTTCCGCGGCGCGAACGTCTGGTGGCTCGGTTCGAAGCACTTGCCCGACGGCTTGCGCGCGCTGTTCGACGCGCTCGGCCGGTCGCTGGCACAGCATCGCGTCCCGGTGAAATCGTCCGCGAGCTTCGTGCCGCACCTCACCGTGCAACGCGACGTGCGACGCTTGATCGCGCCCACGCCGGTGCCGCCGCTGCCCTGGCCCGTGCGCGAGTTCGTGCTGATCGACAGCCAGCCCGGACGCGGCACGCCGTACGAGGTGATCGGGCGATGGCCGCTGGGCTGAGCGCTTCAGTGACGCAGCGCGATCTCCGGCCAGCGATCGATACTGCCGTCCTCGCGCACGACCACGAAGTCGCGCGCGGTGGCGAACAGCACCGGCGTCGGGTGATCCAGCGGCGTGCGCACGAAGGCCAGCCGCCAGCCGCAGCGTTCGCAGGCTTGCAGCATCGTGCGTTGCGGGATGGTCAGCCCGATGCGGCGCTGGACGCGGATGCCGCCGCTGGGCGTCCGCCGTTCGACAGTGGCCATGACGTGTTCCCCCTGTATCGCCGCCCTCATTGATTCCAACGCATGGCGCACGGCGGGCCGGACGCCCGCAACGCCCTTCAGGAGCCCCGCATGCCGACCGTCGATCCGCGCGTCGATGCCTACATCGAAAAGTCCGCCGACTTCGCCCGGCCGCTGCTCGCGAACATCCGCGAAGGTGTGCATGCCGCGTGCCCAGAAGCGGAGGAAACGCTGAAGTGGGGCATGCCCAGCTTCACCTGGCGCGGGAAGATCCTGTGCGGGATGGCGGCGTTCAAACAGCACGTGACGCTGTGGTTCTGGGAAGGCCGCGCGATCATGGGCGACGACGCCAACCGCGAGGCCATGGGCCAGTTCGGCCGCATCGCGAAGAAGTCCGAACTGCCCGGAAAGCGCGAGCTCGCCGGCTACGTGAAGCAGGCGATGGCGCGGATCGAAAACGGTGCGACGGCGCCCGCGAAGGAGAAGCCGGCGCCGAAGGCGGCGCTGCCCGTTCCCGAGGACCTTACCGCCGCGCTGCGCCGCAACGCGAAGGCGCGGGCGACGTTCGAGGGCTTCGCGCCTGGCTATCGGCGCGACTACATCGAATGGATCGTCGAGGCGAAGCGCGAAGACACCCGGCAGCGTCGTATTGCGCAGGCGGTGGAATGGCTCGCGGAAGGGAAGACGCGGAACTGGAAGTACATGAAGTAGGCGGGCGAGGGTGGCCCTCGTGCCCGCATCGGCCCCCTGCTTTCAGCGGTGGTCGAGCCCCCGTCGTGGGCTTCGCTTGCCCGCTGCAGGGCCTTTTAAAGCTGTCATCCCCGCGAAGGCGGGGATCCATGTCTCCGCGCCGTCATGGCCTCCGACAGGCGTGACATGTCTGCGAGATGGATTCCCGCCTTCGCGGGAATGACGGCAAAAAAAGCGTTTGGTTGCCGAATCTCCATCCGCCACTGCTCGATCCACCTCTACCGCAACGGCTCCACCACCGCCGCCCACGCCAGCGCCGCATCGTGCTCGTCCGGCTCGAACGCGCGGATTTCGGTGTTCGGGAAAAAACGCCCGGCGAACTCGGAAATCTCGCCCAGCCAGCGCTTGTCGGTCACGATCGCACCGCGCGCGAAGCGGTCGTACTCGCCGAACTTCGCGAAGAAATAGCGCAGGTCCTTCGCCAGCGCCTCGGGCGTCAGACCGGTGAAGCCGGTCATGTCGCAGTAGATGCCGATGCGTTCGTGCAGGCGCAGGCGGCCCTCGATGTCGGCGATGCAGCGGTCGTAGTCGGCGCCGTCCAGCGTGCCGCTCAGGCGATACGCCCCGACATGCGATGGCGAAGGCAGCAGATCGATCATGGCATCGTCCGACGGAACCTCGCGCCAGCGTGCGCGGCGCGGGGTTCAGGACGCGTCAACGCATGCGCGCAGTGGCGTTACTTCGAAAGGAACGCGCCACACCCGGTGTAGGTCTTGCCGCCGGCGTGCAGCTGCGCGGTGACGTCGAACGTCGCACCGGCGTCGTCCTGGCAGGGTTTGCGCTCGGTGATGAGTTCGACCTGCGTGCCGTTGGCGCTCTTGCCGGTCCAGCCGTCGCCCTTCGCGCGCGGCTGCACGCTGGCGATGTCGAGCTTGCGCGAGCCGAAATCCAGCTGCGCGTGCAGCGAAGGCGCGTCGCCCCGGCCGATCTCGACCAGCCATCCCGGCTCGTTGCCCACCGCGCGGAAGGCGACGCCACGCGAGCGCGCGTCGTCCCACGGCGAGGCGACGTTCGTTCGCGTGCATTCGAGCTTCTCGCCGTCGAGCGTCAGCGTGCCGCTGTCGCCCTTCGTCCAGAACTCGTTGCCGGCGTAGTCGGCATAGCGTGCACCGGATCCCGATACCGCCAGCGGCAGCGAACGGCTGCGGCCGCTGTACGACAGCGTCACGGTGTTGGCGACGTTGTCGAACACCGCGCCCACGCGCAGGTCGCCGCACTGCCAGTTCGTCGGCGGCGGCGATGTGGCCGTCGACGGCGCGTCTGCGGCCGGCGCGGCGACATGCACCATCGCGATCTCCACCGGTTTGTTCGCCGCTGGGTCCACCGGCACGCGCGTGACGCTCGCGAACAGCGGGGCGCCGTCGGGCCCGGCGAGCGTGGCGTGCAGGCCGTACTGGCCGTTGGTGCGCAGCTTCGCCGGATCGAAGGGCAGGGTGAAGGCGATGGGCGGGCCGCCGACGTCCTTCACCATGGCGTCGGCGATGACGGCGTTGGGCGTGTCGGCCAGCAGGTTGTCGAGCAGCTGCACGCGCAGCGTCGAACCCGGCGGCGGCAGGATGCGCTCGCGGTAGGTTGCCGTGCCGGTGACGGCGTGGGCCCCCTGCGTCATGGAAGGCGCCGGGGCTGTGGTGTTGCCCTGGGGCTGGCACCCGGCGACGAGTGCCGCCACCGTCAGGAGGAGCGGCGCGGCGCGAAGGGAAGTCCTCGACACGGTCATGGCACGTCCTCCTTCAGGTGGCGCGAGCGTAGCGGGGCGTTTGTTGGAACCGCGTCAGCGCGGCGCCCGGTCGATGCGGACCACCGGGTAGCGGCGATACTGGTCATCCCACGACGAATGCCGGCGCGCGAAGAACTCCAGCCGCTGCTGCGGACTGTCGGCAAACGCCTTGTCCTCTTCGAGGCGCTGTTCGAAGGCGGCCTTCACCTTCGGATCCTTCAGCATCTCGCGCGCCACATCCTCGGCGACGTAATCCTCCATGTATTCCTTTCGCTCGAAGTAGTTGTTGAACTCGCCCCACGCGACCAGCGCGTCCGGCGCCTGCGGTTCCAGCAGCGCCATCACCAGGCGCGCCTTCGGCTGGGCGATCGGCACGAACAGCGCGCCGGCGCCGATGGTGCGCTTTTCCGGCGTCCACTTGCCTTCCAGCGTCGCGCGCTGGTGGCCTTCGACCGACTGCGCGGCGAACGTCGCCGTGTCGGCACGGAACGCCTGCACGGCGTATTTCGACAAGGGCGCGTCGAGGCGGCGATACGTCACGCCGTGCTGGTCGAGCTTCGCGCCGACCCACGCCGCGTGCGCGGCCGGGACGATATACCCCGCCTTCGGCGCATCGACGACATGCGCCGGCACCAGTTCGTCGCGCATCGGCACCTGCCAGACCTGCGGTTTGCTTTCGTCGTAACGCGTCATCAGCGCACCGGAGACCTCCGACGGCGTACGCGTGTATTCGTAGCCGCGGAAGTCGATTGTGCGCACCGTGTCGGTCGCCTTGTAGTCCAGCGCCACGGGCTTGCCGCCCAGCAGCTGCGCGCGCACGTCGGCGGCCAGCGCCTGCACGCGCCATTGAGCGCCGTTCTGCGCGATGAGGTCCAGCAGCGAGAGGATCGTGTCGTGCGTGACCTTCACCCGGTGCGGGTAGTCGCGCCAGGAATGCGTTTCGACCAGCATGCCAAGCCGGTTGCGCAGCTGGAAATAGCCGTGCGAGAAGCGCGGCGTGGCGACGCCGTCCTCGAAACCGGACGACGGATCGTCGTTCACCACGAACGAGGGATAGAACGGCAGCGGCAGCGAACCCTGCTCGGCGAGGTACGCGATCACGCCATCGCGCAATGCGGTGCCGGCCTTGCGCAGCGTTTCGTCGCCGCCATGCACCGGCTCGACCTGGATGGAGACGTCGTGCTCGAACTTCGCGCCGTCGGTGACGTGCAGGTCGATGTAGGCCAGCGGGTCCCACGCGTTGACCAGGGCCAGCATCGCCTGCATTTCCGGCGTGTCGGCCTTCACGTAGTCGCGGTTGAGGTTGTAGTTCTGCGCGGTGGTGCGCCAGCCCATTTCCTCCGGGCCGCGCTGGTTCGGGCGGTTCCACGCGGCGAAACGCTCGTGGCCGTCCACGTTGAACACCGGCACGAACAGCAGCACCTGCTTTTCCAGCGCGCCGACCGCGACTTCGCCATCGAGCGCCTGCCGCAGCGCGAGGAAGCCCGCGTCCTTCCCGTCGATTTCGCCGGCGTGGATGCCGCCCTGGATCAGCGTCACCGGCAGGTTCTGCGCCTTAGCCGCTTCCGGCGTCAACGCACCGACCTTCGACACGACGAGCACCTTCATCGGGCGGCCTTCCGGCGTGGTGCCGAAGTCCTGGCAGCGCACGGCCTCGGGATAACGCGCGGCGAAGGCGTCGCATAGCGCGATCACCTCGTCGTAGCGGCCAGTCTTCGTGAAGCCGCTGCGCTCGGAAATGGTCGTCAGCGCGGCGTCGAGCGGCGCGGCGACGGCGGGCAGGGCGGTGAGCAGGGCGGCGATCAGCAGCGTGCGGGTCATCGTGCGGCGTTCCGGCGGAAAGTCCCGAATGGTAGCGGACCCCGCCCGCGGGGCCGCCCTGTCGCCGGTCACGTTGCTGCCAGCGCCTGTCAGCAGTGAGGTGCCGGGGCCGGGGCGCGACCTCAGACGAAGTTCGCCGCCAGCCGGTTGTGCACGTCCGTCGCGGCGATCGCCGCGTGCCCGGTCGCCACGGAAATCTGGTTCAGCGCGCTCACCACGTCGCCGATGGCGTAGAGCCCGTCCACCGACGTCATCTGCCGGGCGTTGACGATCAATGCGCCGTCTTCGTCGCACGTCGCACCCGCACCAACCGCCAGCGACGAACGCGAGATGAGGCCCATCATCGGGTACATCACGTCGAACGCGCGCGGCGCTCCGTCCAGGTCGAACACGCAACGCTCCCCGTCGAAGACGAGCGATGCCGGCACTGTCGTCAGTTCGATGCCGTCTTTGACGAGTTGCTCGCGCGTTGCGTCTTCGATCTCCGGCGTCGACGGCACGAGCGTCACGTTCGCCGAATACGTGCGCAGGAAGCGCGCATGCGACGCGGCCTTGTCGGCGGGCCCGTGCACGGCGATGGTCGTGTCGATGGCCTCGAACGCGTCGCAGATCGGGCACATGCGCACCGCGCCGCATTCGACGGCCTTCTCGATGCCGTCGAGCGCCGGCGTCACGTCCTCGCAGCCGGTGGCGAGGATGACGTGGCGGGCCCGCAATTCCTTATCGCCGTGACGGATGCGGAAGCCGTCGCCGTCCACGTGCAGCGCCGTCACTTCGTCGGGAATGGTCTCCACACCGAACTTGCTGGCCTGCTCGCGCATGCGCTGCAGCAGTTCCTCGCCGCCGACGCCGTGCGGGAAGCCCGGGCAGTTGCGGCTCTTCGGGATCCAGCCGGCGCGGGTGCAGCCGGTATCGAAGATGCGGACGCTGCGGCGGTAACGCGCCAGGTACGTCGCCGCCGTCAGCCCGCCGGGGCCGCCGCCGACGACAATGCAGTCCAGGACCTCGCTCATGTGGTTCTCCGTTTCTTCGACGAGGAGTTCGTCGTCGGCGCCTCGTCGAGCATCGACTGCAACCGCAGTGCATCCGTGGCGGCATGCCCGTGCGCCGTGTTGTCGAAGATCACCCAGCGCATGCCGCGATGGCCGTTCACTCCATCGGTCAGCGTACGCAGGGCTGCATCGTCGTACGCGCTGTAATACACGCGCGGGCTGCCATGCCAGCGCCAGTAGCGCATGCGTGCGTCGCCGCCGGGATCGCGCGAGGCGCCATCGGGCACCGGCGGATCCGCCGCGACGCGGGCGATGCCGTGCCGCTGCCAGAGTTCCTCCGCGCGCGGCGTGAACCACGATGCGTGCCGTGCCTCGCACGCGATGCCGACGTCGAAGCGGCGGCGCAGCATCGCGAAAAAGGTCGTCGCCGTCCGCGCTTCGAACGGCAGGCTGGGCGGAAGCTGCACGAGCAGCACGGCGAACTTGCGACCGAGCCCGTCGACTTCGCCGGCGAAACGGTCGAGTTCGCGCGCGATGCCGCGCAGCCGTGCGTCGTGCGTGATCGTGCGCGGCAGCTTCACGCTGAAGCGGAAACGCGCGGGCACGCTGGCGGCCCAGCGCACGTACGTGTCGCGCCGGTGCGGACGGTGGAAGGAGGAGTTGATCTCCGTCGCGTTGAAGCGCGTGGCGTAGCGCGCCAGCATCGATTCACCCTCGCCGAACAGCGATCGGGTGGCCGACGGCAGCGACCATCCGGCGCAGCCGATGTAGAGGTTGCTTCGGGAAACCGGAGGCATGGAGATCCATCGCGATGCACATGCCGGCATCGCACCATCGCGGGCGTCGAGAGGGTGTTACGGCGCGCTTCGGCGTGCGCGCGGGGCGCGGCGTGCCGGCGGGGGGCGATGCTCGATGTCGTCCAGCGCGCGGCGCAGGCGTGCGGTGGCGTCGTTGTCGCGCGGAGGCGGCGCGAGGCCGTCGAGCAGCGATCGGTTTTCATCGCCCACCACGGCCATGCGCAGCGAGAGGCCGTGGGCGTCGAGCACGGGCGCGAGCTCCTCCGCGCGCCGGCGCAGGTCGGCCATCGTGTTGCGCCAGGCGATCTCGCAGATCCTGCGGCGCGCCGAGAAGCTGAAGGCGTTGGTGAAGAACAGCTCGGCATCCCCGGCGTTGGGCTCGAAGATCAGCTGGTCGATGTTGGGATACTGCTGCGCGTACCGGGCCAGCCCGACCTGCATGCGCGATTGCAGCAGCGTGCGGAACGTCTGCGACAGCACGGCCGGCAGGCCGCCCGCGGCGAGGCTGCGCTCGTGGCTCACCGGCCGGCCGCTGTCGTCCTGGGTGAATGGCACCAGCGGGTTGAGGCCGATCATCAGGTCCACGTCGCGGTCGAGCAGGACGGAGGCGTGCATCGTCCGGCGCAGCGCACCGTCGACGAAATGCCGGCCGCCGATCTCGACCGGCGGATACAGGCCGGGCAGGGCGGCGCTGGCCTGCACGGCGACGGAGATCGGCACGCCGTCCCAGCCTTCGGTGCCGAATTTCACCGCCTCGCCACTGTCCAGGTCGACCGCGACCACGCACAGTTCGGTGTCCAGATCGCGGAAATCGTTGCTGCGGCCGCGGCGGGTGAAGACGTCCTGCAGGAAGCGTTCGACCTGCGCGTTGTCGAACAGGCCGGTGGGGACCAGTGCGCCGAAGTGCATCAGCAGGTCCGACCAGCGCGACTCGTTGCGCGAGAACAGCAGCTCCTGCCACCACGTCGCCGCCAGCCGCGGCAGCCGCGCGGCGCGGCGTGCGTATTCGAAGATCGCCGGGCGCAGGAAGGTTTCGGGGCGGAACTGCACGTCCGCGCTGTCGCCGGTGATGAAGATGCGGCACATCTCGGCCGTGTCGATGCGGTTGGCGAGGCCGGCCGCGAGGAACGCGCCGCTGCTCACGCCGACGTAGCCGTCCAGCCGCGTGAGGTCCAGGCCTTCGATCGCCTCGTCGAGCGCGCGCAGGGCGCCGAGTTCGTACATCCCGCCGATGGGCCCGCCGCCGGCGACCGCCAGGCCGATGCGGGGCGGTTGCCCGGGTGCGCGCGCGCGTTGCCTGGCGGAGTGGAGTGACAGCATGCGGGCACGGGCGGCGAAGGTGGCCCGAGTGTAGCCGCCCCGCGGCGGGCAGCGTCGTGACGGGTTGCGACGTGTGCCCCGGCCGCCGATGATCGACCGGGATGCCGCCGCGCCCGATCCCCGACCGCCGACCTCCGCGTCATCGCCCCCTACGCGACGGGCCGCTCCGGGACCGCCTGGACTGGCTGCTGCGCGAACACCAGGCGCTGCACGACCCTGCGATCGAACCCCGCAACGAACTGCCGTGGCTGCCGGAACTGCGCCGCTGGCAGACGCGCCGGCTCGAGGCGAGCTTCGACCGCTTCCTGCGCGATCCCCAGCGCCGCCCGGCGGCGCAGTTCTTCCTGACCGACGTCTACAACGAACACGACTTCGCCCAGCGCGACGCCGACATCGCGCGCGTGCTGCCGATGATGCAGCGCCTGCTGCCGGAGCATTTGCTGGCGACCGTGGCCGATGCGATCGAACTGGGCCTGCTCACGCAGGCGCTGGATCTGCGGATGGCGCAGGTGCTGCAGGCCATCGGTGGACCTCACCGCCGCCTGGACGCGGCGCTTTACGCGCGCGCCTATCGGATGGCGGGGCTGCCGCGGCTGCGCGGCTACCAGATCGACCTGATCGCCCGGGTCGGCCTCGGCCTAGGCCATGCGCTCCGGTTGCCGGGCGTATCGATGCTGCTGCGGCTGTCGCGCGCGCCGGCACGTGCGGCCGGGCTGTCGCAGTTGCAGGGGTTCCTCGAACGCGGCTTCGAGGCGTTCGGCCGCCTCGGCGACGCGCGCGGCTTCATCGGCGAGATCGAACAGGACGAACGCGACATCTCGCGCCGCCTGTTCGCGGGCGATGCGGATCCGTTCGACGGCGCGATGGAGTAGGTCGGTGAGCGTCAGGTGAAGCGTTCGTCGAGCACGCGGCGGATCTCCGCCTCGATCGGCCCCTTCATCGTGCTCAGCAGGAAGCCCAGCTTGGCCGTCACGTGCAGTTCGCTCGGCGCCACGTTGATGTGGCCGTCCACGCCGCTGCGGCTGAAATTGAGCGTGTTGCCGCTCCACCCGGTGACCATGCCGAAGCGGTCGGCGAGTTTGTCGGCCACGTCCTGCACGGCCTGGCGTGCCTGTTCCGGCGGCAGCGAATGCGCGTGGCGGATATCGATGTTCGACATGTGGGCTCTCCCGAAGTGGCCGGTATTGTGCGCGCCGCGCACGATGCATCCAAGTGCGCGGGCCTTCTGCTAGATTGCGCGGACGTGACTGCCCTCCGCCTGCGCTTCCAGAACCGCGAACATGCCGACCTGGCCCTGGGGCCGGGCGTGCATGCCATTGGCTACGATCCGTCCGGCGCATTGGCGCAGGTCGCGCCCGACGGCGCCGTCGCGCAGTTCTGCGTCGACCGCCGTGGCGTGTGGCTGCAGGTCCGCGAAGGTGCGCCCGGCCTGCACGTCAACGGTCGTCCGGTGCGTCGCATGGCGATGTTGCGCGTGGGCGATGCGATCTTCGTCGACGGCGTGGAGCTGATGCTGCTCGGCGGCGATCCGCTGCCGGCCCCGGCCGACTACGGATTCAACGGCGGCACCGACACGCGCATGCTGCTGCGTGGCATCGGCGGCCCGCACCACGGCCGCAGCTTCACGCTGGACGCGCCGCGACTGGTCGGCCGCGCCGGCGAGAGCGACATCCGCGTCAACGATCCGAATTTCGCCGAGCGCCACGCGCGGCTGGAAGGCCATGCCGATGGCGTGATCCTTCGCGACCTGGGCTCGGTGGAAGGCAGCCTGGTCAACGGTCGTCCGGTGCGTCACGCGCTGCTGCAGGCGGGCGACCAGGTCGTGTTCGGAAGCCAGCATCGTTTCGTGGTCGAAGCGCCGATGCAGCGCACCGTCGCGCCCGACGTGCCCGCACCGAAGGCGCGCGTGCCGGTCATCGAGGACACGCGCGCCGTCGCACCGATCAAGCGTTCGGCGCGACGCATCCCGTGGCTGTTGCTGGCAGCGATCCTGCTGGCGGCGGCGCTCAGCCTGCTGCTGCTTTACGGCGCGCGCTGAGTTTCCGCTTCTTCAGCGCGTTCCAGGCGCGCCACCCGAGCAGCACCGCAAGGATCCCGGCGTACAGCGCCGGCTCGCGGACGTCGGACTTCACCAGCCACCAGAAGTGAAGCACCGCCAGCATGGCGATGACATAGACCAGCTTGTGCAGCCGCGCCCAGTTGCGGCCGAGCCAGCGGATCGCCGCCTGCGTCGAGGTCAGCGCCAGCGGCACCAGCAGCAGCCAGGCGGCGAAGCCGACGGTGATGTACGGCCGCTTGGCGATTTCCTCGAAGATCTGCGTCCAGTAGCCGCGCAGGTCGAGCACCAGGTACGCGGTGAAGTGCAGCGTCGCGTAGGCGAACGCGTACAGCCCGAGCATGCGCCGGAAGCGCAGCAGCACCGGCTGTCCGGTGAGCTGCCGCAGCGGCGTGATCGCCAGCGTCAGCATTAAAAAGCGCAGCGCCCACAGGCCGAGGCGGTGTTCGATCTCCGCCACCGGATCGGCGCCGAGCCCGCCGCTGCCGGTCAGGAATTCCGCGCGGATCTGCCAGGCGAGGATCGCCGCCGGCGTCAGCGCCAGCGCGTGGACGAGGGTCTTGATGGCGATGAGGGTGCGGGAGGAGAGGGGCATTCTTTGATGAACCGTCGGCCATGTGAACCGTCATTCCCGCGAAGGCGGGAATCCAACTGTCCAGCGAACCACGCTCGCCGGAGAGCGTGCCAGGCCTGACAGTTGGATCCCCGCCTTCGCGGGGATGACGGCAAATGCGGAACGCTCGGAACGAGGGCGCAGCAGTGGAGCGGTACCAGCTTTTAGAGCTTCAGAACCACTTCTTCAGGTCCAGCCCCTTGTACAGCCCGGCTACCTGGTCCGCATAGCCGTTGAACATCCTGGTCGGAATCCGCTCCGCGAACAGCTTGCTTGCGGTGCCCGAGATGCGGCGCTCGGTCTTCTGGCTCCAGCGCGGGTGGTCCACCGTCGGATTGACGTTGGAAAAGAAGCCGTACTCGCTCGGCTGCGCCTGGTGCCAGGCGGTTTCGGGCATCGTCTCGACGAAGTCGATCGCGACGATCGACTTGATGCTCTTGAAGCCGTACTTCCACGGAACCACGAGTCGCAGTGGCGCGCCGTTCTGCTGCAGCAGCGGCTTGCCGTACAGGCCGGTGGCCAGCAGCGTCAGCGGATGCATGGCCTCGTCGATGCGCAGGCCTTCGCGATACGGCCAGTCCAGCGAGGGCCAGGCCACGCCCGGCGTCTGTTTCGGATCGGCGATGGTGGTGAAGGCGACGTACTTCGCCTGCGAGGTGGGCTCGAAGCGCTTGAGCACATCCGCCAGCGGCACGCCCAGCCACGGGATCACCATCGACCAGCCTTCCACGCAGCGCAGGCGGTACACGCGCTCCTCCGGCTTGAAGCCCTTCAGCAGGTCCTCCATCGAGACCTTGCCGGGTTTGGCGCAATGCCCGCCGATGGCGACCGTCCACGGACTCGTGCGAAGCGTGCGCTTGGCTTTCGACGGATCGGCCTTGCCGGTACCGAACTCGTAGAAGTTGTTGTAGGTGGTGACGTCCTCGAAGCGCGTCAGCGTCTCGTCGGTGCGGAAGCCCGAACGCGCCTGCGCCGGCGTGAGCGCCACCTTCGGCGGCGGGGGCGGCTCGGCTTGCCCGCAGCCGGACAGCGCCATCGCGGGCGCGACGGAGAGCGCGGCCAGCAGGCGGCGGCGTTCGCGATAGACCGATTCGTCCGTGATTTCGGCGGCGGGAATCCTCAAGGCGTCGCGCAGTGACATGTCGGTTCCGGTTTTCGCGTTGGAGTATCGCGGGGAGGGCGGACGCACACGTGCGCCCGGTTCCACTATAGAGGGGCAGCATGAGCAAAAAGTTGCGGTGGAAACCATGAATCCGCACGCTGTTGCGGTGCGGCATACTTGGCCGCTCGCGCGTTCCCGCCCGTCCTTCGCCTGTCCGACCGGAGATTTCATGTCCCGCGCCTTCAACTTCGCCGCTGGCCCCGCCACCCTTCCCGAGGCGGTGCTGCGCCAGGCGCAGGAGGAAATGCTGGAGTGGAACGGCGTCGGCGCCTCCATCGTGGAAATCAGCCACCGCGGCGCCGAGTTCATGGAAGTCGCGCGACAGGCCGAAGCCGACCTGCGCACATTGATGTCGATTCCCGACGACTACGCCGTGCTCTTCCTCGCCGGCGGCGCGACGCTGCAGCAGGCGCTGATCCCACTGAACTTCGCCGCGCCGGGGCAGGCCGCCGACTACGTCGTGACCGGCCACTGGGGCAAGACGGCGATCAAGCAGGCGCGCACGTATGTCGATGCACGCATCGCCGCCGATGGCGAATCGTCTGGTTTCCACGACATTCCGCCGCGCAGCGAGTGGCGCCTCACGCCCGGCGCGGCGTACGTGCACTACACCGCGAACGAAACCATCCACGGCGTGGAATTCCGCGATATCCCGGACGTTGGTGATGCGCCGCTGGTCGCCGACTTCAGCTCGTCCATTGCCGCCGAACCACTGGATGTGTCGCGCTTCGGCGTGATCTACGGCGGCGCGCAGAAGAATCTCGGCCCGGTGGGCGTGACCGTGGTGATCGTGCGCCGCGACCTGCTCGAACGCGCCGGCCAGCCGCGCGCGGACATCATGAATTACCGCTCGCACGTCGCGGGCGAATCGATGCTCAACACGCCGCCGACGTGGAATTGGTACCTCGCGGGACTGGTGTTCAAGTGGATGCTGGCCGAAGGCGGCGTCGATGAGTTCGCGCGTCGAAACGCGCGCAAGTCGGCGCTGCTGTATGGCGCGATCGACGGCTCCGGCGGCTTCTATCGCAACGACGTCGTGCCTGCCGCGCGCTCTCGCATGAACGTGCCGTTCTTCCTGCACGATCCGGCGCTGGATGCCGCGTTCCTGAAGGAATCCAAGGCTGCAGGCCTGCTCGCGCTGAAGGGCCACCGCGTGCTCGGCGGCATGCGCGCGTCGATCTACAACGCGATGCCGGAAGCCGGCGTGCAGGCGCTGGTGGACTTCATGCGCGATTTCCAGAACCGACACGGATGAGTGTCCTGTAGCCCGGGCCAGCGAAGCACCCCGGGTCGCGGCACGAGTACCCGGCAGGTCCTTCGCCCGGGCAACGCAAGACAGAACACGGACAACTCCCCCATGAAGAAGACCGGCAAGGCCGCACCGAAGAAGCAGACCACGACGAAGGCGGCCACCAAGCGCGCTCCCTCCAAGCGCGCTCCCGCGAAGGACGTGGCCGACGCCGTGCCTTCGAAGACCGACGCCGCGCCGCTCGATCTCGCCACGTTGCGCGAGCGCATCGACGGCATCGACCGCCACATCCAGGAACTGATCGGCGAGCGTGCGCAGTTCGCCAACCAGGTCGGCAAGGCGAAGGGCAAGCTCGCGGCAGCGGTGGATTACTACCGCCCCGAACGCGAAGCGCAGGTGCTGCGCCGCGTGGTCGATCGCAACGACGGCCCGCTCAACGACGAAGTGCTGGTGCGGCTGTTCCGCGAAATCATGTCCGCGTGCCTGGCGCAGCAGGAGCCGCTGAAGATCGGCTACCTCGGCCCGGAAGGCACGCATTCGCAGCAGGCCGTCTACAAGCATTTCGGCCATTCGATCCACGGCCTGCCGCTGGCTAGCATCGAGGAAGTGTTCCAGGAAGTGGAAGCCGGACATGCCGATTTCGGCGTGGTGCCGGTGGAGAACTCGACGCAGGGCACGATCCAGTCGACGCTCGACATGTTCCTCACCTCGAAGCTGAAGATCTGCGGCGAAGTCGAGCTTCGCGTGCACCAGCACCTGCTGTCGCGGAACGACCAGCTCGAGGGCATCGAGCGCGTGTATTCGCATCCGCAGTCGTTCGCGCAGTGCAAGGCGTGGCTGCGCCAGTACCTGCCCAAGGCCGAGAAGATCCCGGTGTCGAGCAACGCCGAGGCCGCGCGCCGCGCCCGCGCCTCCGACGATGCCGCCGCCATCGCCGGCATCAGCGCGGCGAATGTGTACGGACTGAAATCCGTCGCGGGGCCGATCGAGGATCGCCCGGACAACACCACGCGCTTCCTGGTGATCGGCCGCGAGCTGTTCCCGCCGTCGGGCAACGACCGCACCTCGCTGATGATCTTCATCAAGGACCAGCCCGGCGCGCTGTACCACGTGCTGGCGCCGTTCGCAAAACACGGCCTGAGCATGAACCGCATCGAGTCGCGTCCGGGTCACACCGGGCTCTGGCAGTACGCGTTCTTCATCGACATCGGCGGCCACGTGCAGGAAGAGGCGATGCGTCGCGCGCTCGACGAACTCGCCGATTACGCGCAGGAAGTGAAGGTGCTGGGTTCCTACCCGGTCGCCATCGCATGAGCGCCGTGCGCGAGACGGATACCGACGCAACGCAGCCCACGCGCGACGAAGCCTGGTTCGCCGCGCGCGCCTCGCGTGGCGTGCAGGGGTTGAAGGCCTACGATCCGGGGCACGACCTGGTGGCTTTCCGTCGCCAATTTGGTGAGGCCAACCTGGTCGAACTCGGTTCGAACGAGAACCCATACGGCCCTTCGCCCGATGCACGCGCGGCGATCCTCGACCAGCTGCATTCGCTGCATCGCTATCCCGACCCGCTCGGAGCCGATCTCAAGCGCGCGCTCGCGGCAAAGCATGGTGTGGAGACGAAGCAGATCCTGCTCGGCAACGGTTCGCATGAACTGCTGATGCAGTTGGCGCAGGTGTTCGCCGCTGCAGGCGACGACGTGGTGTTCTCGCGCTACGGCTTCGCCGTGTTCGCGCTGGCGACGCAGGCGGCGGGCGCGACGATGCGCATCGTGCCCGCATTGCCGGACGATCATCCGACGATGCCGCTGGGTCACGACCTGGACGCGATCGCCGCGGCGATCACCGAACGCACGACGCTCGTTTACCTCGCCAATCCCAACAATCCGACCGGCACGTGGTTCGGCCGCGCGGCGTTCGAGGCGTTCCTGGCGAAGGTGCCGGCGGACGTCATCGTCGTGATGGACGAGGCGTACGCCGAACTGGCCGATGCCGAGGCCGATGCCGCGACCGCGCTCCCGCTGCTCGCGTCGCATTCCAACCTGGCGCTCACCCGCACCTTCAGCAAGGCGTACGGCCTGGCCGGATTGCGCGTGGGTTACCTCATCGCCGCGCCCGGGCTGGTGGCGGTGATGGAGCGCCTGCGCGAAAGCTTCAACGTCAACGGGCTTGCGCTCGCGGCATGCGAAGCGGCGCTGGGCGACGTCGCGCATCTGGAATGGGCACGCGCCCGCAACGCCGAACAGCGCAAGGCGCTCGCAGAGGCTTTCGAGCGCCGCGGCCTGCGTGTCATGCCGTCGCAGACGAATTTCGTGCTGGTCCGCTTTGGGGCGCAGACGACGCGTATCGAAGCCGAACTGACGAAACGCGGCGTCGTGCTGCGTCCCATGGGCGGTTACGGATTGCCGGAGTATCTGCGCGTCACCGTCGGCACCGTCGACGAAAACCGACGCCTGCTCGCGACGATCGACGCGGTGCTGGGCGAGGTGGGCGCATGAGCGGCGGTTCGCAGCACTGGATCGCACGTGCCGGGCAGCCGTTGCGCGGAAGCATCCGCGTGCCGGGCGACAAGTCGGTCTCGCATCGTGCGGTCATGCTCGGCGCGCTCGCCGAAGGCACCACGCACGTGCGCGGCTTCCTGGAAGGCGAGGACACACGCGCGACGGCTCGCGTGTTCGAACAGCTCGGTGTTCGCATCGAAACCCCGAGCGCGAGCGAGCGCATCGTCCACGGCGTGGGCCTGCACGGCCTGCGCGCGAGCAGCGCGCCGCTGGACTGCGGAAATGCCGGCACCGGCATGCGGCTGCTTGCCGGCGTGCTGGCGGGGCAGGCGTTCGACAGCACGCTGATTGGCGACGCGTCGCTGTCGAAGCGGCCGATGCGTCGCGTGATCGAGCCGTTGTCGCTCATGGGCGCGCGCATCGATTCGGAAGAGGGCGGTTTGCCGCCGCTGCGCATCCATGGCGCGCAGTCGCTCACCGGCATCGACTACACCTTGCCGGTTGCGAGCGCGCAGGTGAAATCCGCGCTACTGCTCGCCGGGTTGTATGCAAGCGGCGACACCGTCGTGCACGAGCCGCATCCCACGCGCGACTACACCGAGCGCATGCTCGCGGCGTTCGGCTGGCCGATCGAGTTTTCGCCCGGTTACGCGAAGCTGTCCGGCGGCGGGCGCCTGCGCGCGACCGACGTCAACGTGCCCGCCGACTTCTCGTCCGCCGCGTTCTTCCTGGTCGCGGCGAGCATCGTGCCGGGCTCGGAGCTGCGGTTGGAGGCGGTCGGCGTTAACCCGCGCCGCACCGGCCTGCTGACCGCGCTCCGCCGCATGGGCGCCGACATCCGCGAGGAGAACGCGACCCAGCAGGGCGGCGAGCCCGTGGCGGATCTGGTCGTGCGACACGCGCCGCTTCACGGTATCGAAGTGGACGGCGAACTCGCGCCGGACATGATCGACGAGTTCCCCGCGCTGTTCGTCGCCGCCGCATGCGCCGAGGGCGTCACGACCGTCCGCGACGCGGCGGAGCTGAGGGTCAAGGAATCCGACCGCATCGCCACCATGGCGCAGGGCCTGCGGGGGCTGGGCATCGAAGTGGACGAGCATCCCGACGGCGCGACCATCGTGCCCGGCGCGCTGCAGGCGGGCAGGGTGGACAGCCATGGCGACCACCGCATCGCGATGAGCTTCGCGGTCGCGGCGCAGCGGGCGTCGGGCGACGTGCGGATCGACGATGTCGCCAACGTGGCGACCTCCTTCCCGGGCTTCGATTCCCTGGCCCGTGATAGCGGTATCTGGCTGGCCGCAGGCGCGTGACTTAGACTCACCGCCTGCCGTTTCCCCCAGCGAAATTCCCGACCCAAGTGCAGCGCTCCGCCACCGACCCCGACGCACGCGACTCCTTCGGCGGTCGAGGTCCGAGCCTCGCGGGTCCCGAGGCATTGGGCATCTCCCGGACGCTTGCATGGATCGCCTTGGCGGGCGTGGCGTTCCAGGCGTTCTTCGCGATCAACGACCTGGGCCGGCATGTCCCGAACATGCACCCGGAGTACGGCACGTTCGTGGCGCTGCTCGCCATGGCGTTCGCCGGCTCCCGCCCCTGGCGCGAACTGGCGGCGCACCCCGCGGTCCGGCTGCTCGGCGTGCTGGCCGTCGTCCTGATCGTGCATGCGGCGTACATCGCGTGGCTGCTGCCGGAGGTACGCTGGTCGAACCAGCTGACCGTCGTCGCCAAGCTGCTCCGATTGGGGTTCCAGACGTGCGTCATCGGCTGGTGGATGTCGGTGAACCCGCGCGCGATTCCGAAACTGCTCGGCGTGCTGATCCTCGGCCTGCTCGCCGCGGTGCTCTACCACATGCCATGGAGCGCGATGCCGGCGATCTGGTCCGGCGAGATGCGTCCGTGGTTCGGCATTTCGCAGAACCTCAGCGGCATGATCGCCGCCGTGGGCGGCTGGCTCACGTTGTGCCTGCTCATCGGCATCTGGCGCGATTACCCGCGCGGGTCGCGTCGCATCTGGCTGCTCGTCCTGGCGCTGCTGGCGTTCGCCGGCTGCTTCTGCGTGCTGCTGTTCTCGCAGTCGCGCGGCGCGTGGCTGTCTTTCATCGTGGCCGTCCCGCTGGCGATCATCGGCTACGCGTTCACGCGCGGCCCGCGCCGGCGGCCGCTGCCGTGGCAGCCGATCGTGCTCGCGCTGCTGGTGTGCCTGATCCTGCTCACCGCCGCCCATCGCATCTTCGCGCTGCGGTTCGACGGGGCGAATCAGCTCGTGCCGGCGTGGGTGGAATCGCTGCTGGAAGGCAAGTCGGCGAGCGATGCGAACGCCGTACCCGCAGGACCGGCGCCCGCGCCGGCACCGGGTTCGACCATCGACGCGCCCGCTTCCGATGCGATCGCCCAGGCGCCGGCCGATCCGCGGGCCCTCCCGCGCGACATCGACGGCCTGGACACCACGATCCCCGGCAACAAGGCCGTGGGCATCCGCATGATGCTTTACCGCGAAGGTGTGGAGCGTTTCCTCGAACGCCCGCTTTTCGGCTGGGGCCTGGACACGATTCCGCTGCTGATCCAGCGCGCGCAGCTGCCCACCGGCGGCGAGCAGTTCGTCCACCTGCACAACGCCTACCTGGATGCGCTGGTCGGCCTGGGCGTGATCGGCGCGGCGCTGCTGTTCGCCGTGTTCGCGATGCTCATGCGCGAGCTCTGGCTGGCGTGGCGTACCGGCATCGTCTCGACCGCCAGCTTCTGGGGGCTCGCGGGCTGCGTCGGCATCGTGCTGATCGCCAACAACTTCGACTCGCTGCTGTGGCGGTTCGAATACGTGCGTGCGCCGCTGGGCCTGCTGTTCGGCTGCTGCATGGCCTACGGCCTGATCCGCGAACGCCGCGCCCGCGAGGGCTGATCGCGGCTCGCGTCGGTTCTGGAGGCGTGCCTCAGCGCTGCGCCTGGAACTCGATCGGCACCATCACCGTTCCCGTGGTCGGCTGGCCGCCCTGCATCGCGGGACGGAAACGCCAGCGCTTGACCGCGTCCACGGCGGCGCGATCCAGGTACCGCGAGCCGCTACCGGTCGCGACCGCGACCTCGCTCGGCACGCCATCCGGGCCGATCTGCGCCCGCACCGTCACCGTGCCGCTTTCGCCACGACGCAGCGACTGCGTCGGATAACGCGGTGCCGGCGTCTGCCCGGCGAGGGGTTCCGGGCGCGACACCGGCCCGCTCGGCACTGCCGGCGCGGCGGGCTGCGGCAGCGACGGCGGAGGTGCAGCCGGCCGCGTTTCGACCAGCCGCGGACGTTCTTCCTCTTCGCCCGGCGCCTGCGCGGGCGGGGCGCCCATGCCGCTCGCGTTGTCGCGGCTGGCGGGCAACGGGGCGGGAAGCGGCGAATAGCGCGGCGCATCCGCGGTCGGCGGCGTGCCCACGCGGAACAGCGCGTCGTCATCCTTGCGTCCTATCGACAACACCAGCGCGAACAGCACCAGCCCGATGACGAAGGCCAGCAAAACCCACAGGAAGGATCGCCCCGCCGGCAGCCAGCGGCCGAGATCGAAGGCGGGACGATGCGGCGTCGGAGCAGGTGTGGACATGCGTGAACCGGTGGGAAACCTGTCCCGATTCTGCCCATCGCGGCCCTTCAGGACGTGAACGTTTCGGCAATCCGTCGCCCTGGCGGTGGTTCCACGCGATAATCGCGACCTCGATCACTCGTTCGGCCCCACGCTCCCATGCTCGATCCCAACCTGCTGCGCCACAACCCCGCCGAACTTGCCGCGCGCCTGCGCGAGACCCGGGGCTACGAACTCGACGCCGGCGTGCTGGAAGCGCTGGAGTCCGAGCGCAAGCAGATCCAGGTGCGCACGCAGGAGCTGCAGAACCTGCGCAACACGCGCTCGAAGGCCATCGGCCAGGCGAAGGCGAAGGGCGAGGACGTCAGCACGCTGATGGCCGAAGTTGCCGGTTTCGGCGACGAACTCAAGGCCAGCGAAGCGCGCCTTGAAGTCATCCGTGGCGAGATCGAGGCGATCGCGCTGACCATCCCGAACCTGCCGCACGAGTCCGTGCCACAGGGCGAGGACGAGAACGACAACGTCGAACAGCACCGCTGGGGCACGCCGCGCACGTTCGAATTCCCGGTGAAGGACCACGTCGAACTCGGGGCGCGCAATGGCTGGCTCGACGGCGACACCGCCGCCAAGCTCAGCGGCGCGCGCTTCACCGTGCTGCGCGGCTCGCTCGCGCGCCTGCACCGTGCGCTCGCGCAGTTCATGCTCGACCTGCACACCAACGAGCACGGCTACCAGGAAACCAGCGTCCCGCTGCTGGTGAACGCCGACAGCATGCGCGGCACCGGCCAGCTGCCGAAGTTCGAGGACGACCTGTTCGCCACGACCATCGGCGACGGCGAAAACGCCCACAAGCGGTACCTGATCCCGACCTCGGAAGTGCCGCTGACCAACATCGTGCGCGACGAGATCGTGGAAGCCGACGCGATGCCGATCCGCATGACCGCGCATTCGATGTGTTTCCGCGCCGAAGCCGGCAGCCACGGCCGCGACACGCGCGGCATGATCCGCCAGCATCAGTTCGAGAAGGTCGAGCTGGTGACGATCGCGCGCCCGGAAGAAAGCTATGTCGAGCACGAGCGCATGACGCGCTGCGCCGAAGTGGTGCTCGAAAAACTCCGCCTGCCGTACCGCCGCGTGCTGCTATGCACGGGCGACATGGGCTTCGCGGCGACGAAGACCTTCGACCTGGAAGTCTGGCTGCCGTCGCAGGACACGTACCGCGAGATCTCGTCCTGCTCGAACTGCGAAAGCTTCCAGGCCCGTCGCATGCAGGCGCGCTGGCGCAACCCGGCCACCGGGAAGCCGGAGCTGGTGCACACGCTCAACGGCTCGGGCACGGCCGTGGGCCGCGCACTGATCGCCGTGATGGAGAACTACCAGAACGCCGACGGCTCGATCACCGTGCCGGAGGTGCTGCGGCCGTATATGGGCGGGCAGGAACGCATCGCCTGAGCCGCATGCTGTTTCCTTCTCCCCTCGGGAGAAGGTGCCCGCAGGGCGGATGAGGGGCAACGAAGCCACAGCGGCAAACCAGCAGTGCATCACCGCGCTACTGGTTTTTGAAGCAACCGCTTCGTTACCCCTCACCCCAACCCCTCTCCCGAGGGGAGAGGGGCTTAAAAAAACGGGCCCGCAAGCGGGCCCGTTCGCGTTTGCCGGCTCAAGCGGGGAGGGGTGGGCCGGCGCGCGTCTCCTGCATGCCTGGAGCTCAGGCAGCCTCTGCCATAGGCGAACGGATGGACGCATGCGCAGCGGCCAGCGCATCGGCGCGATGCTGCGGCGAGTACGCCACGCCCTCGGCGCGGATGATCTCCACGTCCTTGATGCCGATGAAGCCGAACACCTGGCGCAGGTAGGCTTCCTGGAAATCCGCCGGGCTCGCGTCGCCGTACTGGCCGCCGCGACCGCTGACGATGATCACCTGCTTGCCGCCCGCCAGGCCTTCCGGACCGGCCTCGGTGTAGCGGAAGGTGCGCCCGGCGACGGCGACGCGGTCGATCCACGCCTTCAGCGTCGACGGAATGCTGAAGTTGTAAAACGGCGCGCCAATCACCACTACATCGGCAGACAGGAACTGCTGGAGCGTCGCTTCGTCCGCTTCGGCCTGGGCCGGATCGGCCTTGGCCAGCGAGCGCCCGGTGAGGTGCGGCAGGGGGTCGGAGTCAAGATCGCGGTACTCGACGGTCAGGTCGGCATGGGCGTCCTGCCAGCGGGCCACGACGGCGGCGGTCAGTTCGCGGGTAACCGAATTGGTGCCAAGGGCACTGGTATCCAGATGCAGGAGCTTCATGATGGGCCTCGAATGGAACGATCGGCGGGGTTGCCGGCTCGGGGACCAATCTAGGTCGTTGCAGGGATGGAATAAATCTGGTCAACTATCACTAACTGTTCCGGAATTGGAATTATGGCCATGCAGGACCTGAACGACCTCTACTACTTCGCCATGGTGGTCGAGCACGGCGGCTTCGCCGCGGCCGAGCGCGCGCTGGGCATCCCGAAGTCCCGCCTGAGCCGTCGCATCAGCCAGCTCGAAACCGACCTGGGCGTGCGTCTGCTGCAGCGTTCCACGCGCCGCTTCGCCGTCACCGACGTCGGCAACAGCGTCTATCGGCATGCGCAATCGATGCTGGCCGAAGCGCAGGCCGCGCACGAAGTCGTCGACCGCCTCAGCGCCGAGCCGCGCGGCGTCATCCGCGTCAGCGTGCCGGTGGGCATGGCGCAGCAGCAGATGCCCAAGCTGCTGCCGGAATTCCTCGCGCGCTTCCCGCAGGTGCGCGTGCAGCTGCTGGTGAGCAACCGCCGCGTCGACATCATCAACGAAGGCATCGACGTCGCCCTGCGCGTACGCTCCAAGCTCGACGACGACGGCAGCCTGGTGATGCGCAGCTTCGGCCAGATCGCCGAACTGCTGGTCGCCAGCCCCGATTACCTCAAGCGCATGGGCCGCCCGAAAAATCCGGATGAACTGAGCGACCACGTCACCCTCAGCATGAGCGAGGACGATGCCCGCCAGCGCTGGGAACTGCACGGCCCCGACGGCGACGTGCGTCGTGTCGAACTCAAGCCGCGCGTGATGGGCTTCGATTTCCCCATGCTGATGCAGCTCGCGCAGCAGGGCGTGGGCATCACGCTGCTGCCGGAAACCATCTGCGCCGAAGCCGTGCGCCGCGGCGAGCTGGAAGTCGTGCTGCCCGACTGGCGCCTGCCGCAGGGCATCTTCCACGCCGTGTTCGCCTCGCGCCGTGGCCTGCTGCCGGCCGTGCGCGTCTTCATCGACTTCATCGCCGAGAAGGCCCCGGGCCTGGTCGAATCCGCGCGCCTGCAGTGCAGCGAGATCAAGGGCAAGCCGTGCCCGGAAGACGTGGCGAAGCTTTCTCCCACGGCGGTTCCCACACCGGCGCCCCGCATCGTCACCGAGGCGTGAGAGAATGCGGCCCGCACCACGCGGGCCGCTTCGTTTGATGGCCCGGTGCCCCGGGCCACCGGGTTCGCGATCGCCGTGCAACGCGGCATCGGTGCAAGGCGGCAACGCCGATACGGAGAGATGGCCGAGTGGTTTAAGGCAGCGGTCTTGAAAACCGCCGAAGGGTCAAACCTTCCGTGGGTTCGAATCCCACTCTCTCCGCCAATTTCCTTCCGTTGGACTCCTGAGCCAGCTGATTAGCAGTAGGGTTTTTCTTACGTCATTTTGCGACGCAAGCCTATAGCGTTCAGCGGGATTACCTCAGCAATGTGGGCGCGTACTCAGTGCCGAGTCCCACGAGACTGTCACCGGCAAGGCGCATCTTGAATTCGCGCTTGACGGCTGCAGGGGCGTCAACCATGAAAGCTGGTCAAACGAAAGGAGATGTATGCATGTTCGATGATGCTCAAGCGCAGGTTGAGAGGATTCTCTCGATCGTCCAGACATGCCCGGAGAAGTTCCAGGAGAAATGCTTTGAGATGCTCCTCAACGCATATCTCGAAAGCAAAGCCCTAAAGCCTCCGTCTGTTGCTAGTGGGTCGCAGGGCACACCTCCCGCTGGTGCTGACCTGAATGGTGGCGTGAACGCGCCTGGAAACGTAGTGCCGGAAGCTATTCGTACTCGCTTCAATTCTCTGACGACGAGAACCAAGGTTTCGGGGGCAAGGGGGGCGGAGCTGTTCGACTTCAACGTGGATCCGTTCACTTTTCACGGCATCTCAGTGCCCGGCGCATCGAATCGCGAAAAGACGCGAAACGTTGTGGGCCGCTGCTGTTGCAAGGTTTCACGCTGAGATCCAAAACGTTGGGTTCGCCGCCTATAACGCCGCTGCGGCCGCCGCGGTTAAAAAGAAAGGCAACCCATTTAATCGCGTTTCAAACGGAGTGAACGTAACGAGTCTCGCTGATCTACAGTTGGGGCGTGACTTCGACATGTTAGTCATTGGTATGGATCTGTGGGGGTATGACAGCCAGACTTTCGATGAACTGAATCGATGTCTGAACATTAGAAATAGCGCCGCTCACCCTGGCTCGTTCGAGCCAACAACGTTGGACGTGCGACAGTTCGCAGACAAGTTGAAGCGTTATGCGTTCGCCTCGGTAGGGGGTGAGCGCTACACATAGCGCCTTCCGGGGGGGCTGTAAGAGCAAGGTGGATCAGCGAAGAAAATGCAACGCTAGCCGGGCAAGCGAAGCGCACCCGGGCGCGGGTGCGCATGAATCTGCTGTGTATCAGCCAGCTAGTCGCGCATCGATGAGCAAACACTCGATGCACGAGAAGAAGCCGACCCAGTAGCCGTTGCGGTCGCGGGCTTCGTAGTCGATGTCGGAGGCGATCCAACCGAGGATGCCCATGCCGGCGATGCTCGGGTTGGCTTGCAGCCATTGCACGAATTGCTGGGCGTATTCGCGGCCGGTTCGTTCGGCTTCTGCGTAGTCTCCGACTGGACCGCCTACTGGAGGGACTGTCCAGTAGTGTGCGCGACCATGCTCGCGTGGCGAGATGAAGGGTAGGTTCGGGAAAGACGAGGGTTCTGCCGATCGCTCGCGACGGGCGCGCTTCTTGTTAGTCATGAATTGGAATTCTCGTTGGATGGGAATTCCGTCACCGCGACGCCAAACGAGGGACGGACGAATGCCTTGCGGCTGATGCGTCAACTCGTGCAGACCTCGCATCAAAGGCTGCTGCACGCCTCGTTGTTCGGGACGCCAATCCCGACACCGGAGTTCGCCGGTGCAATGCCAGCGTGCGCATGCATGCAACGCCGGTCAACGCTGCATTGGTGCAAAGTGAGACGTTCGTTTCTCAGCCTTTGTCGCATGTGTGTCGCGCATGGATGGTGCTGACGCGGCGTTTGCGTGTTGTGCGCGACGCGCCGATCGCCACCGATGCGATCGGAAGGTTGGCAGTGACTTCTTTGGTCTTTCGCGCCACAGGGAGAGCGTGGAAAGTCCATGGATTCCCGCCTTCGCGGGAATGACGAGCAAGAGCAACGGCGCGGGGCCACGGCATCTGCACCGGCCTGGCTCCGACACCGACACCGGAACTGGCGTTGGCACCGGCATCAGCTCTTCACACCCGGCTGAGTCCGCCTGCCGCACCCTTCGCGCGACCGTCGTAGGCCCACGCTTTCTGGCTGGAGTCCGCCCATGCGCACCGTCGCGTTCCCCCTGATCCAGCGCATCTCCGTTGCGGTCGTGTTGTTTGCCGCCGCCGGTTCTGCCGCCGCGCAGGACGATCCCACCGCGATGCCCGACCCGGGCGCCGACATCCGCGCGGCCGAACAGAGCATCACCGAGCAGTTCCAGCACTCGGAGCAGTCGATCACCGGCTCGGGCACGTCCACCGACACCAGCGGCACGCGCAGCGATTCGTGGACAAACGCCGGCAGCGTGGAAACCACAACGTCCAGCAGCGGCCATTCGCACAGCGAACGCCGCAGCCACGACAGCTGGGGCGGCATCAGCATGGGCACCGGCGGTGGCTGGAACAACACCGCGCCGCCGAACGAGGCCATCGTCGGTCGCTGGTCGCTGGCCCAGGACGGCGGCGACAACTGCACGATCGAACTGAAAGCCGACGAATGGTTCGGCGGCCATCGTGCCTACACCCCGGCGGGGTGTCCGGACGGCTTCTTCGACGTGAACCGCTGGACCGTGTCCGGCAACCAGCTGCAGCTGACCGACACCAATAACCGCATCATCGGCCGCTTCTGGCCCGCCGGCGATGGCCGCTGGTCCGGCAAGCGTGAGTCCGACGGCGCGCGGATGAGCCTCAACCGGTAGGCGCGGTCGCGAGCGCGAGCGCGAGGCGGGCAGGCGAGGCGCGTGTCGAGCACATGGCTCGGGCATCCGGGCTAAAAGCTCGACACGCCGAGCTCGGAGCTCGGATCGCGAGGCAAAAAGCTCGACGCACCGGGCTCGGAGCTCGGCCTTCCGAGCAAAAAGCTCGACGCACCGAGCTCGGAACTCGACCCTCCGAGCAAATAGCTCGACGCGCCAAGTTCTAAGCTCGGCCAGCCGAGCGAAATCTCTCAAGCGCCGCGCTTTGCCACTCGTAACGCATGCGCAGCGGCCGCGACCAACGAGTGGACGTGCGACACGTGTCGCACCGGACGTCCCGTCCGAACACGTCGAGAACACCCACGTCTACGGCGCACGGGTTAAGCGTGCGCCGGCCGCAGAAACCCGACGGCCTTGATCGCAACGAACGTCCCGGCCGCCTGCGCCGCGACGAAGGCGGGAACGTCTTCGGGCCGGATGCCCGCGAACGTCGTCGTGAGCGCACGTGCCAGCGTAACGGCGGGATTGGCGAAAGACGTGCTGGCGGTGAACCAGTACGCGGCGAAGATGTGACTGGCCACGAGTGCCGGTACTGCCACGGGGCGATGACGCACGCCGAGCACGATGGTCAGGATCAATCCGAACGTCGCCACCGCTTCGCTGAGCCACTGCGACGCGCCGGTGCGGACCTGCGTGCCGGCCTGCAGCAGCGGCAGATCGAACATGGCATGTGCGAGCAGCACGCCTGCGATGGCGGTGACGGTCTGCACGACGATGTACGCGACGGCATCGCGGCGGCTCAGGTCGCCGTGCAGATGCGCGACGACCGTCACCGCCGGGTTGAAGTGCGCGCCGGAAATCGGCGCCAGGATCACGATGAGCGCGTACAGCGCGCCCGCCGTGGCCGCTGCGTTCGCCAGCAGCGCGACGGCGGCGTTCCCGCGCGACAGCGCTTCGCCCATGATGCCGGAGCCGACGATCGCGGCGAGCAGCAGCGCGGTGCCGATGAACTCGGCCGTCAGGCGACGCGACAGCGGCATCACAACGCAGCCAGCAGCGCCCGCACGCGCGCGGAGATCTCGTCGCGCACCGCCCGATAGCCGTCGTCGTCCATGTGCTTCGGATCGGGCAGGGTCCAGTCCTCACGCCGTTTGGCCGGCACCCACGGGCAGTCGTCGCCGCAGCCCATGGTGATGACCGCATCGAATTCGCCGGCGATTTCGTCGAGCGATTTCGACGCGTGCGCGGTGAGGTCATAACCGAGTTCGGACATGAAGCGCACGGCCTTCGGGTTGATCAGCCCCGAAGGTCGCGACCCGGCACTGAAGGCCTCGACCTGGTAGCCGCCATGGATGCGCGCGAAGGCTTCGGCCATCTGGCTGCGATTGGCGTTTTCCACGCAGACGAACAGGACGCGCTTCCTCTTCCCCTGATCCAGCGGTTTGGCCATGCAGGTGGCGGATTGCGGGCAGAGCGAACGGAACTGCGCGCTTGCACGCACGTCGTCCGGCGCGTCGTTGCGATCGATGACGCGATAGCCGCGCTTGCCGAAGAACGGCGCGGCCGTTTGCGTGAGCAGAAGCAGTCGATCGATGCCGCGCTCGCGGGCGAACGCTTCGAGCGCATCGACGAGCCGGCCGCCGATGCCGCTTTCACGCAGGCCGGGGCGAACGGCGAGCGAACGCAGCAGGCCGGCGCGTTCGAACGACTCTATGCCGACGACGCCTACGATCACGCCCTCGTCGATGGCGACGATGAACTGCACGTTGGCGTGATCGAGGTCGTCGACGGGAAGCCCGGCATGGGCGAGCAGAGAACGGATCGCGTCGTGATCGTCGGGACGGTGGAGGCGCAGTTCCATGTCGGTCTCAGCAGCAGCCGGACGCGGGCGCGCAGCGGCTCTGCACGGCAGCGGGCGCGGGGCGGCATGCGGCGTCGGTCGAGCACGCATCGTCGGCGGCGTAGTAGGTGACCGCGTCGCCGAAGGTGTGGAAGGTTTCCCAACGCGTGCCTTGCGGGTCTTCGGTCCACATCTTGTCGGAGCGCGCGTAGCAGCACGTGGCGTCGGGTTCGGGAACGACGGTGCTGCCGGCCGCGTCGAGGCGACGGCCGAGCGCGACGAGTTCATCGCCGCTATCGACCTGGATGCCCAGGTGATCGATGCCGGGCGCCCGCCCCGTGGTGGAAATCGCGAAGTTCACGCGCGGATCTTCGAGCATCCACTTGGCGTAATCGCCCTTGACCACCGCCGGCGCGCGAGCGAAAAGCTGCGAGTAGAAACGGATGCTGTCGTCGAGGTTCGACACGTTGAGGTGTACGTGGAAGCGGTTCACTTCGAGGCTCCTTTCTTGCGCGGCGTGCAGCCGCTGGCGGGCTCGCAGGCGGACTGGCCGCTGCAGCAGTTTTCGGTGAGGTAGGCAATCAGGCGGTTCATCTGCAGGTAGTTGGCCCGCACGCGGATGACGCGCCCCTCGCGCTGGTCGTGCACCAGCGCCGCGTTGCGCAGGATGTTGAGCTGCGCGGTGAGCGTCGCGGCGGGAAGGTCGAGGCGGTCGCGCAACTCGCCGACCGACAACCCATCGGGCCCGGCCTGGACGAGTTCGCGAAACGCTGCCAAGCGCGCGTCGTGGCTGAGCGCGGCGAGGCTCTTGAGTGCAGTGTCGGTTTCCATAATTCCATGTTTATGGAAATATCGAAACGTGTCAACTAATGGAGCGCGTGACGCAGCAGATTGACCGTAGGTCAGCTCACGTAGAGCACACCCATGCTGAGCGCATCGCAGAGGCTCGCTCACACGCAAGCCCATCCGAGCTACACTGCACCTCGGCCAGTCCGTCTGGCGCTCTCCGGCGCGACGCGCCGATTCCCGCAACCGCACCGCCAAGCCTTTCCGCGCCGCCAGGCGCAGTGAAGGCTGCATTCACGGCGACTTCCCGCTCCAGGTGGCACAAGTAAGGAGCGCCCGCTCCAACGCCGCCGTCGCCTCTCCACGGGCCTGACTGCCTGTGCGTCTTTCCCACGGCCCGTACGGGCGCCTCGTCTCCAGGAGCCACACCCCAGATGCCGGATCGACAACGAAGCCCCGCCAAGCAGCCAGCGCCTGTCCTAGCGGCGGCCGACTGCGCGCGGTGCGATGCCGTTTGTTGCCGGCTGACGGTGGTGGTGCAGCCCGAAGACCACATTCCGTCCCACCTGACGACCGAGCTCCCCGGCGGGCTGCGGGTCATGGCGAAGGACGAGGATGGCTGGTGCGTGGCGGTAGACGGCTCGCGCATGAACTGCGGGATCTACGACAGCCGGCCCGACGTCTGCCGCCGTTTCGCGATGGGCGGCCCGTATTGCGACGCGATCCGCGAAGACTACGCACGCGACCATGCGCGCGCGATCGAGCTCGTCCTTCAATGATCAACACACCCACCGGAGGCACACCCATGTCCAGCTATCGCCCGACCGGGGCGAACGGATACACCACATCCCCGTTCGGCAAGCCGTCGCCCGACAAGGAAGTGACGCACGAACGAATCGCCGCCGACATGGACGCCTTCAGCAAGGCCGGCGGTCAGGTGGAAGTCCTGGGTGTCACGCCGCTGCGTCGCAAACCCGAGAAGGACGCCTTGGCCTCGACGAACGGGGCAGCGGCGAAGAAGACCGTTCCCGCGCGCCCGAAGGCCCGCTGAGCCACAATCAGATTGCCCACGACCACGGCATGGTCGTCGACTCCACCAACCACAAAGCGAGAAGCCCACTTGCCCAAGCCCAACTACTCATTCGAAAAGCGCCAGCGCGAAATCGCCAAGAAGAAGCAGCAGGACGAGAAGGCCGCCAAGAAGGCCGCCGCGCGCGAGGCGAACAAACCCGCTACCCGCAGCGACAACGACGACGATCGCGCTCCGCCTTCCGGGGAGCGTTGAGCGCGGCACAACGGCGTCGATAGATCGACGCTGAGTGCGCCGTGGCGCGCCGATGAAAACCATCGCCCTGCTGCCCGGGTTCATGCTCGACGACGCGCTGTGGGACGACTTCGTTCCGCATCTGCCAGGCGACTGGCGCGTGCAGCGCATCGCGCTGCCGCGCGGTCGCACGGTGCGGGACGTCGCGGACGCCGTGGCGGCGCAACTTGCCGGGCCGACTGTACTGCTCGGATTCTCGATGGGAGGCTACGTCGCGCGTGCGCTCGCGGCGACGCATCCGCAACTGGTCGAAGCGCTGGTGCTTGTCGCGACATCCGCGCGAGGCGAGCGTGCGGCCGCGCCGCTTTCGGGTTCGACGGGACGTGCCACGTTCGCGGGACTCAGCCGTCGTGCGATCCAGCGATCGCTGGGCCCCAGCGATGCGGACGATGAGGCGCTCATCGAACGCGTACGCGCGATGAGCATCCGCCTGGGTGCGGACGCGTTCGATTGGCAATCGGCGCTGGATCGAACCGACGTTCCGCTCGAAGGAATCTCGTGTCCCACGTTGGTCATCGCCGCGCGCGATGACCAGCTCCGCTCCATCGACGAGTCGCGCGAACTCGTCGATGCGATACACGGTGCGGAACTTAGGATCATCGAGGGCACGGGGCATCTGATCCCGCTCGAAGCCCCGCGGCAGCTGGCCGAAACGTTGCTGGACTGGCTGCGTCGGTAGCAAGCCGATCGTCCATTCGCCATCGCGCAGCGTCGAAGTGCCGGTCGACGCGTTCTCGTCCATCAGCCTCTACAACGGCGACGGCTTCTTCCCGATGGCCGAAGTCAGCGGAACGATGCACGCACTTCCAGTGCCGTGCGGGCCGGATCCTGCAGATGCGGGAAATGGCCGATGCCGGGCAGCACGTCGATCTGCAGCCGCGCCTTCGCCGCGAACTCCAGGCCCATGTCCGGCCGGATGTAGATATCGCGCTCGCCCCACACCACGCGAACCGGCGTCTGCAGTTTCGCAACGTTCGCTTCGAAGTACCGCTGGTCGCGGGTGAAGCGGGCGTAGTAGTGCGCGAACGCGTCGACGGTCGTCATGCCGTCGCGCTTCCAGTTGGTCGCGATGTCGGCCTGGAATTCCGGCGCAAGGTCGTACTGCGATTCCGGCGGAAGGTCGCGGCGGTGGACGTTCGCGATGATGTCGGCGTGGTTGGCGTTCATCGCCGCACGCGTGGGCTCGGCGCTGCCCGGGGACTTCAGGTTGCGCAGGTTTTCGTGCATCAGCTGCGGCCGGTCGAACGGTGCGAAATCGCCGACGATGATGCGCCGCGCGATGTGCGGTTCGTCCAATGCGAGCAGCAGAGCGGGCAGGGCGCCGATGTCGGTCGCGTAGATCGTCAGCTTCGAGGTGTCGATGCGCTCATGGGCGATGTAGGCCTTCAGCACGCGGGCGTAATCGGCGGGCGCATAGGCGAAGCGGTCGGGCGAGGGGCGCGATGACTGTCCGTAGCCCGGCCAGTCGAACGCATGCACTTCGTAATCGTCGCCCAGCGCGATGGCGATGTCCTTGAAGGCGAGGCTCGATTCCGGGAAGCCATGCAGGAACAGGACGGTGCCCTGCGGATTCGCATTGCGGACGACGAGCTGGCGAAGGGTGATGTCGTCATCGAGACGAACGAAGCCGGTTTCGGCCGACGTCGGCTTCTCGTTGGCGCCGGCGACGGGCGTGCTGCCGATGGCGGTCGCGAGCAGGAGGTGGGCGAAGTTCATGGCGGCAATCCGGTCAGGTCGGTGGAGCGCGGTCCGCTGGTGCTGCATCGCGTCCGCCATCGCATTGGGCGCCTGCCACGTATCGACGATATGTCGCCGCCGGCCTGTTCATGTATCGCCGTGTACGCCTGCCACCGCCTGCGGCGTCCTGCGGAAGCTGATCGCCAGGCGGTTGTACGTGTTCATCAGCCCGATGGCGATGGTCAGGTCGACGACGTCCTTCTCGCCGAATACCGCCAGCGCAGCTTGGTAGTCGTCATCGGGCACGCCAGTCTGCGCGACGCGCGTGACGCTTTCGGCCCACGCCAGCGCGGCGCGTTCGCGTTCGCTGAATAGCGCGCCGGCTTCGCGCCACGCCTGCACGAGCGCGAGCTTTTCGATCGCCACGCCGCGACCGACGAGATCGCGCGTGTGCAGGTCCAGGCAGTAGGCGCAATTGTTGATCTGCGAGATACGCAGGTACACCAGGTCCACCAGGTCGGCGGGCAGCGCGCTCTGCATCACGTGGCCGTAGACGCCGCCGAGCGCCTTGACGCCTTTCGGCGAGATCTGCGTGTAGTCCAGGCGTTGGGTCATGTCGAGTTCCTCGATGTGGTCGATGCCATGCGCACGGTTTCCGGCGCGGGAGCGCATGCTCGCGTGCTTCGGTTCGCCGGTGCACTACCTGTGGCATGACGCATCGTTGCGCCGTTTTTTCCGGCGAACCTGTCACAGCACGGCCCATCACCACGTCGCGCCGCATTCATGTGGCGCGCATGCTCACCTTCGGCGCAGCGCGAGGGTCTCCCACATTGCGACAATCATCAGCACCAGCGTCGTCGCCGTCGCCAACGCGAGCGGCGAGAGCAGATGCGCCAGCCCGATCGGTGCCAGCACCGCGAGCATCACGATGCCCGCGCAGTGCGACAGCGGCGGCCCGCGGCGTTCGTTGCAGACCCACTTGAACAGCGCGACGCCGAGCAGGTAGAGCATCGGCCCGCCGATCATCGCCGCGATTGCGGCGCGGCCGTCGCCTTCGAAGTGATCCGGATGCGCCAGCGCCAGTTCGTCCGCCACGGCGCAGACCACGATGCCGGCGATGATCAGCAGGTGCAGGTAGGTGTAGGCCAGCCGCGCCTGGCGGCCCGGATCGTCGGAATGTTCTATGCGCTGGCTGGCGCGTTCGGCACCGGTGTCGAAGTAGATCCACCACATCGCCACGCTGCCGAGGAAGGCCACGATGAACGCGGCGATGGTCGGTGTGGTCCAAGCCTCCGCGGCGAACGTCGCGCCGGTGACCAGGATCGATTCGCCCAGCGCGATGATCACGAAAAGCGCGCAGCGTTCGGCCAGGTGATGGCCGTCGACATCCCAGTCGATGGTGCTCGATCGCCCCATGCCCGGCACGTAGAAGTACAGCGCGGGCGCGCAGTATTCGATGGCGACGGCGGCCGTCCACAACGCCACGCGCGTGGCGCCTTCGTTCAGGCCGCCGGCGACCCACAGCGTTCCCGACAGCGCCAGCCACAATGCGATGCGCACGAAGTTCTCGTGCAACACGCGATGGTGGTTGCGCATCGCAATCGCCACGAAGGCCGTTCGCCCCACCTGCATCGCCGCGAACACCACGCCGAACATCAGCCCGCGCTCGCCGAACGCCTGCGGGATCGAAGATGACAGCAAGAGCCCGCCGAGCATCAGCACGAACAGCATCACCCGCACCGGCGTGCGATCGGGATCGAGCCAGTTGGTGACCCATGAGGTGAAGATCCACAGCCACCACACGGCCAGGAACAGCAGCAGCGTCTGCAGCGCGCCCTGCACGGTGAGGTGTTCGAGCAGCGTGTGCGAGAGCTGCGTCACCGCGAACACGAACACCAGGTCGAAGAACAGCTCGACCATCGCGACGCGGTTGCCCTCGGCGGTGCCGCGCTGGCGAAGGAGGGGAGAGGCGGGCGTCATGCGGGCTCGCTTGGCGTCGGCGTGTCGGCTTGGGGTGCCGCAAGGGTCGCACAGGACCGGCACCCACGCCGTCGGACGACCAGCGGCGTGGTGCCGGTCCCTCCCGGAATCGCCGATGCGGCCTCGCGCCGGGCGCGTCGGACGCGCTGGGCCCGTTCGGCCTAGATCGAATAGCCGCCGTCCACGGTCAGGCTCGCACCGGTCATGTACCGCGCGTCGGCACTCGAAAGGAAGGCGGCGAGGGCCGCGACCTCCTCGGGACGACCGACGCGTTTGAGCGGGTTTCGTTCGATCAGGTAATCGAGGAAACCCGTCGTGATGTCGGTTTCGACAGGCCCTGGCTGGATGTTGTTGATGGTGATCTGGCGCGGGGCCAGATCCAGCGCCAGTTCGCGGACCAGTGTCGCCACGGCGGCCTTGGACATCGCGTAGACGCTGCTTCCGACCACACCGCTGCGTGCGGCTGTATTGCTGCCAATGGTGATGATGCTGCCGCCGTCGGCCATCCGCGAAGCCGCAGCCTGCACGGCGAGGAACACGCCCCGTACGTTGATGGCGAGCATCCGGTCCAGCATGTCCAGCGGAAACTGCTCCAGCGGACTGCCTTCGTAGATGCCGGCGTTGACCACGGCAACATGGAGCCGTCCGAAGCGCGCGGCGGCATCCGAAACGGCGGCGGCGATCGCGCCCGCGTCGGTACTGTCTGCCTGCAACGCGATGGCCATGCCTCCGTCGGCCTGGATGGACTGGACGACCTCGTCGGCCTTGTCGGCACGCGAGGCGTAGGTGAGGGCGACTGCATATCCCTCATGGGCAAGGCGGCGGGCGATGGCGGCGCCGATACCGCGCGAACCGCCGAAAACGACGGCCGCTTTGAGCGGCGGGGATGGCAGGTCAGTCATGTCTGGATCCTCAGGGTGGGCCGGCGGACGATCCGCCGGGTGCACGCATTGGAGGGCCCGCATGTATCCGGCCCATGTCGAAGCGGGGCGCGATTGTCAGCCACTGCATCCCGACGTCGCGTCGCTACATCGGGATACATATCAGGCGTACGCACGAATCGCGACGGCATACATGCGTATGGGTCCATACCAACGTGTTATCGCGTCACCGGCGCGCGGCTGCTTAGATGGCGATGACCGCTGGAGTCGCGCATCGACCGGCGATCGGCCCTTCGAACATTTCGATACGAAGGGCGGCCTGCCCGGACACATGCGGGATACACGGGCCAGTGAAGCTGTTCACACACCAGCGCTGACGGCGCCACGCCGGACGGGACGCCCTGACGCGTCGTGTCCGATGTTCGCGCATCCCACGACACGGAGATCACCATGGACAAGCTCGCCGCCGCACCGTTTGATCCGCTCCGCCGCAAGATGCTCGCCACCGCGGCGCTGGGCGTCGCGGCCGCACCGCTCGGGCTGGTACGCAGCGCGCATGCCGCGCCGTCGTCGCCGGCAACGCCGCTCGCACGACGCGTGCAGGCAACCGCGTTCGCACCGCTGAAGACGGTCCGTGCCGGGCTGCTCGACATCGAGTACGCCGAAGCCGGTCCCGCCAATGGCCCCGTGGTGATCCTGCTGCACGGCTGGCCGTACGACATCCACAGCTATGTGGAAGTGACGCCGATGCTGGCGAAGCTGGGTTATCGCGTGCTGGTGCCGTTCCTGCGCGGATATGGCGGCACGCGCTTCGTCTCCGGCGACACGCTGCGCAACGGACAGCCCTCGGCGCTGGCCGAGGACGTCGTGCAGTTCATGGACGCACTGCGCATCCGCACCGCGGTGCTGGGCGGTTTCGACTGGGGCGCGCGTTCGGCCGACATCGTCGCCGCGCTCTGGCCCGAACGCGTGAAGGCCCTGGTCGCCGTCAGCGGTTATCTCATCGGCAGCCAGGCCGCCGGGCAGGCGCCATTGCCGCCGGAAGCGGAGCTGCAGTGGTGGTACCAGTTCTACTTCGCCACCGAACGCGGTCGCGCCGGCTACGACAGGAACCGCCACGACTTCGCCAGGCTCATCTGGAAGCTCGCCTCGCCGAAGTGGAACTTCGACGATGCCACGTTCGACCGCAGCGCGGCCTCGTTCGCCAATGACGACCACGTCGACATCGTGATCCACAACTACCGCTGGCGACTTGGCCTCGCGCAGGGCGAATCGCGGTACGACGCGCTCGAAGGCCGCCTCGCGCAGAGCCCGTCGATCGGCGTGCCCACCATCACCATGGAAGGCGATGCCAATGGCGCGCCGCATCCGCCGCCGGAAGCCTACGCCAAACGTTTCACAGGGAAGTACGAGCACCGCCTGATCACCGGCGGCATCGGCCACAACCTGCCGCAGGAAGATCCGCACGCGTTCGCCCAGGCGATCGTCGACGCGGACCGCCTCTGACCCGCGGGGACGACGACCATGAAGACCAGATGGGTCGTACTTCCCATCGCGCTGGTGGTGCTCGGCCTGATCGCGATCACCGCCGCCGATGATGCGAGGGCCGCCAGGCCCGCGTCGCCGATCTACGGCGTCACCGTGCCTGACGGTTACCGCGGATGGGAGCTCGTCGCACCTGCGCGCGAAGCCGCGCGGTTCGATGAACTGCGCGTGGTGCTCGGCAACGACATCGCCGTGCGCGCGTATCGCCAGGGCTCACTGCCGTTTCCCGATGGCAGCGTGCTGGTGAAGCTCGCCTGGAAGGAAGTGCAGTCGCCGGATTTCGCATCGGCGACGATTCCCGGCGCGGCCACGACCGTGCAGGTCATGGTGAAGGATTCGAAGCGGTACGCCGCAAGCGGGGGATGGGGTTTTGGCCGCTTCGTCGCCGGCGTGCCGACCGACGAAGCGCAGCATCGAACCTGTTTCGCCTGCCACCAGGCGCGCGTGCAGGGTCGCGACTACGTGTTCACGCGGCTCGCACCGTGAGCGCGACCACCAGGAGAGACGACATGACGCAACGATGGCTGATCACCGGCAGTTCCCGCGGCCTGGGCCGCGCACTCGTGGAGGCGGCGCTGGAAGCCGGACATCGCGTGGTCGCGACCGCGCGCGATCCGTCGCAGCTGAACGACGTGGTCGCGCGTTATGGCGAGGCCGTGCGCGCGGTGGCGCTGGATGTCACCGATCCCGTCGCGGCCGACGCCGCCGTCCGGGAGGCCGTCGCAGCATTCGGCGGCCTCGACGTGCTGGTGAACAACGCCGGCTATGGCAACGTGAACTCCGTCGAGGACACCCCGCTAGACGACTTCCGCCGCCAGATCGAAACCAACCTGTTCGGCACGATCATCATGACCAAGGCCGCGATAGCGCTCATGCGCGAGCAACGCAGCGGTCACTTCATCCAGTTCTCGTCCGTCGGCGGTCGCGTCGGTGCGCCGGGGCGCGCGCCTTACTCGGCCGCGAAATGGGGCGTCGAGGGGTTTTCTGAAGTGCTCGCGCAGGAGATGGCGCTGATCGGCGTGCGCGTGACCATCATCGAGCCGGGCGGCTTCCGCACGGACTTCGCCGGCGCATCGACGTCGCTGGCCGAAGGGCGCGCCGAGTACGACGCCGTCGTCGGCAAGGCGGCGCGCATGCAGCGCGAGTACGACGGCCGGCAGCCGGGCGATCCCGCGCGTGCGGCGCGCGCAATCCTCCAGGTCGCGGCAATGGACGCACCGCCGTTGCGGCTGGCGCTGGGCAGCGATGCGGTTTCGGTCATCGAACGCGTCGAACATGCACGCCTGGACGAACTGGCCCGGTGGCGCGAGCTCAGCGTATCCACCGACTTTCCCGCCTGACCCCTCACCCCACGAAAGGAGACGAACATGAAACACCTGCTGCTTGCGATGGCGCTCGGCGCCGCCGCGTTCGCCACGGACGCATCGGCGCAGGCCGCCAAACCGACCGTCGTGCTGGTGCATGGCGCCTTCGCCGATGCATCCAGCTGGAACGGCGTGATCCGCATCCTCGAAAAGGATGGCTATCCGGTCGTCGCCGTGGCCAACCCGCTGCGTGGCGTTGCCAGCGACGGCGCGTACGTCGGCGACGTCGTGACCAGTCTCGCCGGGCCGGTCGTGCTGGTCGGGCATTCCTACGGCGGCAGCGTCATCACCGAGGCCGCGCGCGACAAGTCGAACGTGAAGGCGCTCGTCTATGTCGCCGCGTTCGCTCCCGATGCGGGCGAGACCGCCGCCGGACTGTCGGGGAAATTCCCTGGCAGCACGCTCGGTCCGGCCATCGCGCCGCCCGTCAAGCTGGCGTCGGGCGGCAATGACCTGTACATCCGGCAGGACAAGTTCCACCAGCAGTTCGCGGCGGACGTGCCGAAGGCCGATGCCGCGCTGATGGCCGCCACGCAGCGGCCCATCACCGAGGCCGCGCTCAACGAGAAATCCGGCAGCCCGACGTGGACGGGCATTCCGTCGTGGTTCGTCTACGGCGACAAGGACCTGAACATCCCGCCGAAAGCCCTGGCGTTCATGGCCGAACGGGCGAAGTCGCAAAAGACCGAGGTCGTCGCCGGCGCCTCGCACGTGGTGATGGTGTCGCACCCGGATGTCGTGGCACGGCAGATCGAGCGCGCTGCGGAAGCGAAGTAACCCCCCACGCTTCGCTTCCCACGTTGCCCCGGGCCTTGTGCCCGGGGCTTTTTTTCATTCCACGAACCGCTCGACTCGTGCAGGCATGCGCTGCGTCCCGCGTTTGGCACGAGAAGGCGGCAACCAGCGCGGTTGCCGCCTCCGACCCAGCGATGCGACGCCGCTGCAATCAGCCGCGGATGAACGCCAGCAGGTCCGCGTTGATCACGTCCGCGTGCGTGGTGCACATGCCGTGCGGGTAGCCCGGATACACCTTCAGCGTGCCGTGCCTGAGCAGCTTGATGGTCAGCAGCGCCGAATCGGCGATCGGCACGACCTGGTCGTCGTCGCCGTGCAGCACCAGCGTCGGCACGTCCATCGCCTGCAGGTCCTGCGTGAAGTCGGTTTCGGAGAACGCCTTGATGCCCTCGTAATGCGCCTTTGCGCTGCCGGACATCCCCTGGCGCCACCAGTTGTCGATCACGCCCGCGTCGACCTTCGCGCCGTCGCGGTTGAAGCCGTAGAACGGGCCGGACGGGAAATCGCGGAAGAACTGCGCGCGATTGGCGGCGACCGCGGCGCGGATGCCGTCGAACACCTCGATCGGAAGGCCGCCCGGATTCGCGTCGGTCTTCAGCATGATCGGCGGGACGGCGCCGATGAGCACCGCCTTCGCGACGCGGCCTGCGCCGTGGCGGGCAACGTAGCGCGCGACTTCGCCGCCGCCGGTGGAATGGCCGACGTGCACGGCGTTGCGCAAGTCCAGGTGCTCCGCGACCGCCGCGGCATCGGCGGCGTAATGATCCATGTCGTGGCCGTCGCTGACCTGGCTCGAACGCCCATGGCCGCGGCGGTCGTGGGCGATCACGCGATAACCCTGCGCGAGGAAGAACAGCATCTGCGCGTCCCAGTCGTCGCTCGACAGCGGCCAGCCGTGATGGAAGACGATGGGCTGCGCGTTCTTCGGGCCCCAGTCCTTGTAGAAGATGCGGGTGCCGTCGTCGGTGGTGATGAAGCTCATTGCGGGTTTCTCCGTGGGGTGGACACACGGGGAAACTACGGCGCGCACCAGCGCGGCGGAATCCTACCTACGTATGGTCGTGGCGTTCGCCCCGGGCCAGCGCCGCGTCGATGCAGCGCGCCACGGTGGGGCCGTCGACCGGCTTGATCAGGTAGGCGAGGGCACCCGCGGCGAGCACGCGTTGGCGCGTGGCGTCGGACGGGAACGCGGTCATGACGATCACCGGAAACCGCCGTCCCGCCATGGCCAGTGCTTCCAGCAACTGCGCGCCGCTCATGCCCGGCATCTGCACGTCGGTGATGAGGCAGTCGGGATCGCCTGCATCGGCATCGGCGAGGAACGCCGCCGCCGACGCATACGTGCAGACGTCGTGGCCGAGCGATCGCACGAGGCTGGAGAGCGACGTCCTGACGCCTTCGTCGTCGTCGAGGATCGCGATCATGGATGCGTGCTTCATCAAGGCCCTTCGTGCCGCCGTGCGCAGAAACGCGCATCGGGTGGCGGCATGCGAACGTTACGCCTGCACGTCGTGGCGCGGAATCATACGGACGTATGTCCGTCCGCGCGTCATGCGCCCAGCGCCAGCGCTTCGGCCTGGCGCACCAGGTCGGCCAGCGTGCGCACGCCCATCTTCCGCATGACGTTGCCGCGATGGATCTTCACCGTGATCTCGCTCAGTTCGAGCAGGCCGGCGACCTGCTTGTTCATCAGGCCCGAAGCGACGTGCGCCATCACCTCGCGCTCGCGCGGCGTCAGCGTCGCGTAGCGCGTGCGCACCTCGTCCAGCGCCGCATTGTCCGCGCGTCGCTGCGCGTCGCGTTCGATCGCGCCGGCCACCGCGTCTAGCATGTCCTGGTCGCGGAAAGGCTTGGGGAGGAAGTCCACCGCGCCGGCCTTCATCGCGCGCACCGACATCGGAATGTCGCCATGTCCGGTCATGAACACGATGGGCAGCGCGATGCCGTGGCGCGCCAGTTGTTCCTGCAGGTCCAGGCCGCTGATGCCCGGCAGCCGCACGTCGAGGATCAGGCAGCCTAGCGTGTCGGGCACGCTCGCCTGCAGGAGTTCGGCGGGCGAGGCGAACAGCAGCGTACGCAGGCCGATGGAGCGGAACAGGCTGTCCAGCGCGTCGCGCACTGCAGCTTCGTCGTCGACGATGACGACCAGCGGGGCAACGGGCGCGGCACCGCGCGGATTCGCCGGCGGATCCAGGGACGTGTTCATACGGGAGTCTCCGTCGCGGTGGAGAGCGAAAGCCGGAACGTCGCGCCGTCGCCGGGCGTGCTTTCGACGCCGAGCCGGCCGCCGTGCGATTCGACGATGGTGCGGCAGATCGCCAGCCCCATGCCCATGCCTTCCGGGCGCGTGGTGAAGAAGGGATCGAACAGGCGCTCCAGGTGTTCGGCCGCAATGCCCGGGCCGGTGTCGGCGACGGCGATGTCGATGCGGCCGTCGACCGTTGCCGCCGCGACCACCGACAGCCGCCGGCGATTCGCCTGTCCCGTCATCGCCTGGCTTGCGTTGACCATGAGGTTCACCAGCACCTGCTGCAGCTGGACCCGGTCGCCGCGGACCGCCGGCAGGTGCGGTTCGAGTTCGAGATGCAGGTCCACGGCGCCACGCGCCAGTTCGTGCTGGACCAGCCGCGTCGCTTCCTCGATGACGTGGCCGATGTCGAGCGTTTCGTGCCCGGCCGTTGCCTTGCCGAGGAACGCGCGGATGCGCTGCACGATCTCGCCCGCGCGGCGGCCTTCGGACACGATCCGCGAGATCGCGGTGTCCACTTCGTGCAGGTCCGGCGGGTCGCGGCGCAGCCAGCGCATGCCGGCCTCGCCGTAGGTGACCACGCTCATCAGCGGCTGGTTGACCTCGTGCGCGATCGACGCCGTCAGCTCGCCCAGCGTCGACACGCGCGAGGCATGCGCCAGTTCGGTCTGCGCGAGCAGCAACGCGTCCTGCGCGCGCTGGCGTTCGGTGTTGTCGACCACGAACACCAGCACGCTCGCATCGGCGTCCCCGGCGGAGGGGAAGGTGATGGTGAACAGCACGGGCACCCGGTCGCCACCTCGGCGGACGATCTCGGTTTCGCCCTCGTGGAACGCATCGCCACGCGCGAAGGCCAGCAAGGCGGCGGCGAAGGTGCGGTCGGCATCGCCGATGATGTCCTGCACGGACGCCGGTGCCGTCATCGACTCGCTGTCGGCGAACATCATCGCGAAGGCGGGGTTCACCTCCTCGATGCGCGCCAGCCGCCGGGCATGGCCGACGAACTCGGGATGCCCGGCGATGTGGTGCGCCAGCGCATCGGCATCGCGCAGGCCGCGCGCCTCAAGTTCGGCGCGCACCGCGCTCCAGTCCTGCTGCAGCACGCCGATGCGGCTCTCGTCGAACATGCGGCGGAAGCGCTGCTCGCTGCGCACCAGGGCCGCGTATGCGGCCTTGCGTTCGGTGATGTCGGTGTGCGTTTCGAGCACGCCGACAGGACGCCCCTTGTCGTCGCGCTGCAGCACCCAGCGGCTGTCGAGCACGAGCGTGTTTCCATGGCGCGTGACCTGTTCGAGCACGCCTTCCCAGCGGCCGGTGGCAAGCAGTTGCGCCTCGACGTTCTCGCGGCGATCGGGATAGCGCGTGCCGAGCAGTTCGTCCGCACGGCGGCCCAGCGCCTGCACCGAGGGGAATCCGTAGACGCTTTCGGCGGTCGCGTTCCAGAAGGTGATCGTTCCGGCGATGTCGCGCACGAAGATCATGTCGTGCGAGACGTCCAGCAACGTCGCCTGCGCCGACAGCGTGCGCACCGCGCTCTGGTTCTGCAGAGCCAGCAGGGCCGCGATGCCGATGGCCGACAGGCTCACGAACGCGCGCACGGTCTGCGAGCCCACGTGCTCCATGCCGTGCGATTGCGCGTAGGCGATGATCGTCAGCAGCACGGAGCCAGCCGCAGCCATCGCGATGTCGCCACGGCGATGCGTGCCGGCCACCAGCAGCACCGCGACGACGTAAAGCACGGCGACTGCACCTTCCAGCGTCGTGAGCGTGTCGAGCAGGAAGATGCCCAGCATGAGCGCGGCCGCCGACGTGCGCAGCAGCCACGGACTGACGCGTTCGCGCGTCCGGACGCGCACGGCGGCACGCGCGGTGGGCGGATGGGGCTGCAGGCGGGGAAGGGCGGCCACGGGCGGCTCCGGTGCGGTGCTCGGCGCGGTGAACAGTAGCATCGCCGCGGCGTCGCGCCGCCCCTGCATCGCGCCGATGCAAACCAAAGTATGAGGCGGCGACACGATCGTCCGATACACGGCCCGCTCGTGCCTGCCTAGTCTGCGGTCATCGGCCCTCGCGGCCCATCCAGGAAGGAGATCGACCGTGAACATGCTTCCCGTCAAGACGCGGCAGTCCGCACCGCTGCACACCCGCACCGACCTGCGCGCCCAGGCTGGACTCGACATCGCTGCCGCACTCACCACGCTGCTGGCCGACATGCTGGCGCTGTACATGAAGACCAAGAACTTCCACTGGCACATGTCCGGGCCGCATTTCCGCGACTACCACCTGATGCTGGACGAGCAGGCCGGCGAGATCTTCGCCACGACCGACGCCATCGCCGAGCGTGCACGCAAGGTCGGCGGTACGACGCTGCGTTCGATCGGGCATGTCCACCGCCTGCAGCGTTTGCTCGACAACGACGCGGAGTACGTCACTCCGCAGGACATGCTGGCCGAACTTGCCGACGACAACCGCCGGCTCGCGTCCTTCCTGCGCTCCACGCATGCGGTGTGCGAACCGTATGGCGACGTCGCGACGACGAGCCTGCTCGAGACCTGGATCGACGAGGCCGAGAACCGCAGCTGGTACCTGTTCGAGACCACGCGCGCTCCGCGTTGAGCATGCAGCGGCGCGCATCTCCACGAATCGAACGGAACCTCCCATGACCTCCATCGAGCATTTCGCGGGCCACGAGCCCCTAGACTGCGAACGGCGCCGCTTCCTCGGCAACGCGGCCCGGACCCTTGCCGCGGCCGGCGCGTGGAGCCTGCTGCCGGGCGCTGCGCTGGCGGCAACCGCCGGCGACGCGGCGATCCGGCCCTTCCGCATCCACGTTCCCGAATCCGACGTGCTGGACATGCGCCGGCGGGCGGCAGCGACGCGTTGGCCGGATCGCGAAACCGTCGGCGACGAATCGCAGGGGCTTCAGCTGGCGCGACTGCAGGCGCTGGTGTCCTACTGGGCTACCGGTTACGACTGGCGCGAGGCGGAAGGCAGGCTCAACGCATTGCCGCAGTTCATGACGAAGCTGGACGGACTCGACGTCCACTTCATCCACGTGCGTTCCCGGCATGAGGACGCGATGCCGCTGATCCTCACGCACGGTTGGCCCGGTTCGGTACTGGAATTCCTGAAGACCATCGGCCCGCTGACCGATCCCACCGCGCACGGCGGGAAGGCAGCGGACGCATTCCACGTCGTGATTCCGTCCATCCCCGGCTATGGATTCTCCGAGCGCCCGCGCGAAGCGGGGTGGGGCCCGGATCGCATCGGCCGTGCATGGGACGTGCTCATGAAGCGGCTGGGGTACGCGCGCTACGTGTCGCAGGGCGGCGACCATGGATCGGTCATCTCCGACACGATGGCGCGACAGGCGCCATCGGGACTGCTCGGCATCCATCTCAACATGCCGGCCACGGTGCCGCAGGACGTGATCCACGCGATCAACGCCGGCGATCCCGCGCCGGCCGGATTGAGTGCATCGGAGCAGGCCGCCTTCGAAGCGCTGAATGCGTTCTTTTCGAAGAACGCAGCGTACGGCGCGATGATGGTCACGCGGCCGCAGACCGTGGGCTACGCGCTGAACGATTCGCCGGCCGGTCTCGCGGGCTGGATGTACGACAAGTTCGTCCAGTGGACCGACAGCGATGGCGTTCCCGAGCGCGTGCTGACGCGCGACGAGATGCTCGACGACATCAGCCTCTACTGGTTGACGGGCACCGCGGTCTCGGCGGCGCGCTTCTACTGGGAGAACCACAACAACAACTTCAGCGCCCTGGCGCAGAAGACCGGCGACATCCGCATCCCGGTCGCCATCACGGTGTTCCCCGGCGAGATCTACCGCGCGCCGCGCACCTGGGCGACGCAGGCCTATCGGACGCTGTACTACTTCAACGAAGTGGACAGGGGCGGGCACTTCGCCGCATGGGAACAGCCCCGGCTGTTCGCCAGCGAGCTGCGTGCGGCATTCCGGCCGTTGCGGGCTTCGCTCTGATCGAAACTCGCCGCTTCCGTGGGCGCCGGTTTTCTTGCGCCCTGAGCGATGTCACTGCGTCATCAACCCGTCGGAGAGACCCCATGCGCCGGCAACCCGATCACGTCGCTGAAGCCGCTGTGCCCGTTGAGGAAAGCGGGCGAAGCGATGCGCGCATCTGGTTCATCACCGGTGCCTCGAGCGGCCTTGGCCGCGCCCTCGCGGAGACCGTCCTGGCGCGTGGAGACCGCGCCGTGCTGGCGGCGCGCGGCGTCGATCGCCTCCGCGATCTGGTCTCCGCGTTTCCGGTGCGCGCGCTTGCCGTCGCGATGGACGTGACCGATCGCGCGCAACGCGCCGCAGCCGTCGACCAGGCGCTGGCACATTTCGGTCGCATCGACGTACTCGTCAACAATGCCGGCATCGACTTCCTTGGCGCCATCGAGGAGCAGCGCGAGGACGACTACCGCGCGCAGTTCGAGGTCAACTTCTTCGGCCCGGTGGAGATGATCCGCCTCGTCTTGCCGGGCATGCGCGCTCGGGGAAAAGGCACGATCGTCAACATGTCGTCGATGGATGGACTGTCGAGCCTGCCGGCGAACGGCTATTACTCATCAAGCAAGTTCGCGCTGGAAGGGTTGACCGAAGCGTTGTGGCAGGAACTCGAACCGCTAGGGCTGCGCGCGTTCCTCGTCGAACCCGGTTCGTTCCGTACGGGCATCGAACAGCGCACGAAGTTCTCGGGCGAATCCATCGCCGTGTACGCGGCCACGTCCGGCGCCTTCCGCGATCTCATGGGAACGCTGACCCCTGACATGTTCCCCGGCGACCCCGCACGTGCGGCGGAGGCGATCTACGAGGTCGTCGCCTCACACCCCGGCAGGCACTGGGTGGTGCTCGGCAGCGACGCCCAGCGGCGCATCCAGGCGAAGCTCGCGCTGCTACAGGCCGAAGTGGACGCCGGCGAAGCGATGGCATTGAGCACGGACTATCCCGGAAGCGCCAGGGCGGTGCTTTGACGCCGCTCGCGTCGTGAAGTCCCGATGGCGGAGCTCCGCACAGGGTCGGCCCGCTACGGTCACTGCGCCGGCGTGCCGGCATGGCGCGTCGCGACGCCGCGCGAAGCACGCGAGGTGCGCGGCACCAGCATCGGCACATCGCGGCGGTATTGCGCGTACTCCGGCAGCGCATCGAGCAGGTCGCGTTCCTCCAGGCGGATGGCGATGAGGATGTAGGCCGTCGTCATCAGTGCGAACACCAGGTGCGTCACCGTCATCGTCGGCGTCGCCCAGAACGCGAAGAACCAGCCGACATACAGCGGGTGGCGCACGATCCGGTACGGGCCGGGCGTCTTGAAAGGCAGCGGACGATACGGGCGGCCGCGGAACTGCAGCCAGACCTGGCGCAGGCCGAACAGGTCGAAATGATTGATCAGGAACGTCGACACCAGCACCAGCGCCCAGCCGAACGCGAAGGCGGCGTACAGCAGGACGCGGCCGACCTCGTTCTCGACGTGCCACACGATGCCGCCGAGCGGACGCCACAGCCAGAACAGCACGATCAGCGCGACGCTCGACAGCAACGTGTAGGTGCTGCGTTCGGCGGATTCGGGAATCACGCGCGTCCATGCGCGCTTGAACGCCGGCCGCGCCATCACGCTGTGCTGAAGCGCGAAAAGTGCGAGCAGGCCCAGGTTTATCGCCAGCGCGACAGGCAGGCTCGTGTCGCGGGGCGAGTCCATGGACTTCGGCACCCCGAAACCGCCGACGAAGCCGATCGCGTACAGGAACGTCGCGAAGAACACCGCGTAGCACGCCACGCCGTAGAGCAGGATCAACCGTCGCTTCATGACAGCCTCGAAAGCCCCGGGGGAAAGTGCCCGCAGCATCCTCCTGCGCGCGGCGCGGCCATAGGGGACGGACGTCCCGCCGTTTGCCCGGCGCGGGCGCTACCGGGTGAGGTTTGTCCCGACTAGACTGGCGGCGGGCACGACGAAGGCTTTCGACCATGAAGCAGTCGATCCGTTACCTCACCAGCCCCGAGGGCACGCGCATCGCGTGGTCGTCGATGGGGTCGGGCGTCACGCTGGTGAAGGCCGCCAACTGGCTCAGCCACCTCGAGTACGACCTCGAAAGCCCGATCTGGCAGCACTGGACGCGTTTCTTCGGCAGCCACTTCCATTTCATCCGCTATGACGAGCGCGGCTGCGGCATGACCGGCGGCGATCCACGCGGCCTGTCGCTGCCCAACTGGCTGGGCGATCTGGAGAGCGTGGTCGATGCGGCCGGCCTCGACGAACCGTTCGCCTTGATGGGTATTTCGCAGGGCGCGGCAGCCTGCCTCGCGTATGCAGTGAAATACCCGCGCCGCGTTTCGAAGCTGCTGCTGTACGGCGGCTACGCGCGTGGCGCGTACGAGCGCGACAACCCGGAAGCCGCGCGCATGTACCGGGCCATCGTCGACATCGCGCGTGGCGGCTGGAACGACCAGAACCCCGTGTTCCGGCAGGTGTTCACCGCGCGCTTCATTCCCGACGCCACCGACGCGCAGGTGCAGTGGTTCAACGAACTCGCGCGCACCACGACCACCGCCGAGGCCGCGGGCGCGCTGCTGGAGGCCCGCGCGCACATCAACGTGATCGATCTGCTGCCGCAGGTGACGGTGCCGACGCTGGTGCTGCACAGCCGCCAGGACGGCGTGGTGCCGCTGGAGGAAGGCCGGCTGCTCGCGGCGAGCATTCCCGGTGCGCGCTTCGTCGAACTGGAGTCGCGCAACCACGTCCTGCTGGAAAGCGAATCCGCGTGGACGCGTTTTCGCGAGGAGACGCTGCAATTCCTCGGAGGCGAACCGACAGACCGACTTGCCGCACTGACCGAGCGGGAGCGCATGATCGTCCAGCGCCTGGTCGCCGGTTGCACCAATGCCGAGATCGCCGCGTCGCTGTTCATCAGCGACAAGACGGTGCGAAACACGTTGACACGCATCTTCGGGAAACTCGGTGTGCGGTCGCGCACGCAGGCGATGGCGTTGCTGCGCGACGGCGGGGTGCTCGACCGTTAGGGCCGGCGGACGTTCACGGTGTGGGATTTCCGTCCGATGCGGTGGTATCCCGGTCCGCACGCACGCTGGCGCTACGCGCAACGGATTCTTCGGTCACGTACACGTTCGGCCCGCCTCGCCCCGATTGCGGATCGACTCCGTGCACCGTGCACGACGACGCGGCCTGCAGGCGGCGGAGCACATCGACGGTGACGCCGAACGCCTCGGCCTGCTGCGCCGGTTCGAGTGCTTCGGGCTGGCTCGCCGCGTTCTCGCGATTGGTCAACGCATGCCAACGCGCGACGGCAAACGTGACCAGCCACAACACGAGCAGGGCGACCACCTTCAGGAAGGGCAGCGTATCGCGCACCATCTCGCCCGGCGGCCATGGCGGAGGCACGTCGACGCCGAGCACGCGCAGTGCGTAGTACGCGGCCATCCATGGCAGGTCGCGGATCACGTAGAGCAGTACGCCCCACGCGAACAGCGTCGCCGCCGTATCGCGGACCACGACCCACCGCGGCAGGTGGCCGGAATCGATGAGGGGAGGCCATCTCATTCGCGGAATCCCCGGTCGGGACTGATCCAACGCCCGCGCGGACCTCGCCGGAAGATCGCGCGGGGCAGGCCGACCACGGCCGTCGTCGCCTGCAGCAGCCAGAAGACGATCGGGTACCACACCACCCAGAACAGCGTGCGCATGATCCCGTGCTCGTAACCGCGATCCAGGCTCGCCGCGACCATCGCCTGCAGAAGGTAATGGAACGCCAGCACCATCCCGGCCTGTCCCGGGAAGAAGCCGAATCCTTCCAGCGTCAGGAAGTGGCCCAGCCGCAGTCCGCCCATCCACCAGATCACCAGCATGGCGAGCATCGAATACGCCCAGAGCATCGACACGAACCAGTTCAGCCAGATCGGCCACATGCGCAGGCCGCGCCTGCGGAACAGAGCGGGAATCGCGCGCAGCGCGACGTCGGTGCCGCCCTCGCTCCACCGCAGCCGCTGATGCCACAGTCCGCGCACGGTTTCCGGCGTGAGGATCCACGCCATCGCCTTGGGCTCGAACGCCATCCGCCATCCCGACATCTGCAACCGCCAGCTGATGTCCACGTCGTCGGTGATCGTGTGCGGCGACCAGCCGCCGACATCGTGCAGCGCCCGCTTGCGGAACGCGCAGATCGCACCCGATGCGGTGAACAGCGTTCCGTACACGCTCTGCGCGCGTTTGATCAGGCCCACGATGCTGGAGAACTCGCCCACCTGCAGGCGCCCGATCACGCTGGTGCGGTTGCGGATGCGCGGATTGCCGGTGAGGCCACCGATGAGTGGATCGTTCTGGAACCGTCGCACGAACCACGTCAGCGCATGCGGGTCCATCAGCGTGTCGCCGTCGATGCAGGCGACGAGTTCATGCCGCGCGGCCAGCGCGCCGAAGTTCATCGCCGTCGCCTTTCCTCCGTTGTTCGCCATGCGCACCACGCGCAGGCGCGGATACCGCGCCGCGAGCCGGACAAGCCGTTCGGCGGTGTCGTCGCTGGAGCCGTCGTCGATGGCGACGATCTCGAAGTCGGGATAGGCCAAGCGGGCCAGCGCCGCAATGGTTTCGTCCACCTGGCGCGACTCGTTGTAGCAGGGCACCAGCACCGACACGGGCGGATAGTCCGCAAGCGTCGGCGGCTGGTCGAACGGCGGCTCGCGTCGTTCGCGCAGCACCTGGAACATCACGCCGCCGACGATCCAGTACCACGCCATCACGTAGGGATAGCCGAAACAGAGCGCTGCGAGCACGAGTTCGAGCGTGAATTCGTTCATGGCACGCGATCCTGCACGGGTGGGAAGCGCCGCGCGGATACGAATGGCGCGATTGCCTGCGCGTCCGCGGGCGTTGCAAGCGCATCGTCAGGGCCCCACGCGATCACGGTGCCGCCGTTGATCTGGAACGTACGTGCCGATAGCGCGAGGTCGTGCGTCGAGCGCGACGACGCGTCTGGCATGCGCAGGAAAAGACCGACCCGTCGCGCGAATGCGGGAGGCGGTGCGGCATCGTCAGTGGTTGCGTCGGGCGTTCGCGGAACCAGCGTCACTTCGGCGAGCGACGAAGGACGATCGAAACCGTGACCCTCCGGCGCCAGCCAGTACGCCTGCAGGCCCGGTCGCATGCGTTCTGCCGCGAGGAAGGCACGCATCGCCGTCGCATCGGCGTCCGGCCAGCCGGTGAAGCGTTCGGCCTCGCGCCGCCGTGCGACGTCCCATGGAGACTCGTCCGCCCGTGCGGTCGCGTTGTCCAGCGAAGGCACGTCTTCCAGCACCAGGCCCTCGAATGGCACGTGGACGGCGAGGTCGCGATACAGCGCGACTGCACGCTGCGGATCGCCAACGCGGCGCAGCACGGCCGCATGCGGCAGGCGGACGATGACGTCCACGCCGGCGCGCGCACGCATCTGCGCCGCGAATCGCCCCAAGACGTCGGCGCGCACTGGCAGCTGGGCATTGGGGAACCATGTGGAGTCCAGCCGCCCGTCCGCCGACACCGTACCCGCGTCGAGCATCGCGTGCGTGGCGCCGAGCGCGACGAGGCGCTCGATCGCGCGACCGAGTCGGGCATCGGTCTCCGTGGCGTCGCCGCCGACCAGCTGCGCGGGATCGATCGCGACGACGCGGCGCGCAGAGGGCCACGGGTCGCGCAGCCGCAGGTTCGACACCCACGTCGACAGGTCCGGGTCGCCCGTGGGGAGGAAACGTTCGATCGCGAACGGCCGCGTTGCGTCGGCCGGCCCGGGTTCCAGCGTCATGGCGAAGGCGAAGCCGATCTCCTTCGCGATCGCAAGCGTTTCCTCGTTGTAGCGACCGTACGGCCACACGAGCGCGCGCGGCTCGCGACGCAGTTCCACGCGCATCCGCTCCCGCGAGCGCAACAGGTCGGCGCGGATGCGTGCGCGGAACGCGTCGTCGCCCTCGTAAGCGCCGTCGGAGAAAATGCGGTTCTGCCCGGCCGGCAGGAGGTTGCCTTGCGGATTGGCGCGCACCACGGTGTGCAGCGCATCGCTGTGCGAGGCGAATTCCACCCAGCCCGATGCCTGCATTTCGCGCGCCTGTCTCCAGCTGATGAATGCCGAACGGGGCAGGGTGCGTTCGCCGTAGCGAACCGTGCCGTCCGCAGGAACGTCCATCCACGCGCCGACCAGCGCCACGACGACGGGCACGCGGTATGCCAGCGCCAGCGGATACACGCGCGTGTAGGCGCTGGCGAGCCCGTCATCGACGGTAATGAGCACCGCCTTGGGCGGCAACGGCGCGATGCCGCGTCGCGCGCGATCGATATCGTCCAGCGACACCGCCGTCCAGCCGTTGCCGGTGAGCCATTCCAGCAACGCGACGAAGCGGTCGCTCGTGATGCTGTCTTCGTCAAGCTGGGCGGGCGTGTCCACCACGTCGTGGAGCGCGATGGCCACGAACGCGGTTCCGTCGCCGTTGCGGGGTTTGGCCGCATGCAGCGCGCTGCCCGCGATCATCGCGACGAAGACGAGCAGAGATGCGATGCAGTAGCCGAAGCGCTTCATCGTCAGAACCTATGGTCCAGGCGCACGTAGAGGCTCACCGAGCGCTCCATGTCGCCGTCGTAGGCCTGCCAGCCGCACGCCACGCCGTACTGCCATTCGGTGCGCGGATCGTGCCGGTAGACCTGTCCGTACTCGATGCTGCCGACGGCATCGTGCCCGTAACCGGATTGCCAGTAATCGCCGATCGTCGCGATGAGCCGTTGCCCCAGGCTGCGTTCGTACCGGCGCCACAGGCGATGGCGCAGGTCGGCCGTGAGCGACACCGAACGGTCGCGCTCGGGATTGAAATACGGCGCGTCGCGCAGCGAGTTCTTCGACGCGTACACCGCCGGGCGCAGCACCAGTTCCAGCCCGGGGCGATCGACGACGACACTGGCGAAATCGAGCGTACCTTCCCAGCGGCGGTTGCCGTCCGTGAAATCCAGCGTGCTCGCCGACAGCGACGCCACGGCCGATTCGCTCCATGCATGCGTCGCACTGACCCTGGCGGCATCGGCGCGAATCCCGGCTTCGACGGCGCGCAGCGGCGTGGCCGATGAAAACGCCTCGTAACCGGCGCCGAAGGTCCAGTGATCGCCAGGTTGCCATTCGACGCTGGCGTCGGCGCCGCCGTGCGACAGCAGGCCGTGGTTCGACCACGCGACCAGTTCGAACGTCACGTCGGGCCATCGCCCTTCGATGCCGGCGCCGTAACGGTTGCGCGTGAGCCGGTCGTCGTCCGGTTCGTCGACTTCCCGTTCCGCCGCGGCGAGCAGTCGCCAGCGCTCGCCCAGCGGTGGCGTGTAGGCGCGTGCGGATGCGGTCAGTCCGCTGCCCGGCGCGTTCGACCCACCGCCATCCGCGCGACGCGGCTGGATCGACACCGACAGCTGCGCGCCGTGGTAGGCGTCGATTTCGTCCTGCAGGCGTTGCAGTCGCGTGTTTTCGGGTTGGATCGCCGCGAGTGACTGCACCCGCGCTTCGGCCGCCCTCCACTGACGCCGGTTGAATTGCGCCTCCGCCAGCGCGATGCCGATGGTGGCGTCGTCCGGTGCGAGGCTCTGCGCGATGCGGATCTCGTCGTGCGCGAGGCGCGGCCAGCCGCGCGCGCTCGCGATTTCGCCCTGTTCCAGCCGCAGATGCGGCGGGGCCGGCGCCTGTTGCGCGATGGGATGGAGCACGCGCCATGCTTCGTAGGGCATGTCGCCGTAGCGGCGCGATTGCGACCACAGGATCTGCGTGTCGAGCCAGTCGGGATCGGGTTTCGGGCGCTGCGAGATGCCGGATCGGCGGGTCGGCGTCGACTTCGCCGCGAGCGCATCGATCGTCGCGAACGCTCCACCGAAATCCTCCGACTCGATTTGCGCATAGAACAGCCCGATGCGTGCCTCGCGGTTCGTCGCGTCCTGTGCGAGCACATCGCGATATGCGACAAGTGCGTCTTCCGGCCGACGCAGCGCGAGCAGCGCCTCGGCCTGCGCCTGCCGCACGTAGGGCGGCAGCGGGCCGCCCATCTGCAGCGCTTCGGCCATCGCCAGCGCATCGGCCCAGCGCTCGCGATCGCGCAACGCGACGACGAGGTCGCCCTGAAGCCGTCGTTCGAGGCCAACGTCACGCACCGGCATCGCGCGCGCTTCGACGAGCAGTGCGTCCAGTGTCGCGATCGCGGCATCGGTTGTCTCGAAGCGACGCGTCGGATCGAGCGACACCTGCGCGCCCCATCGCACGGCTTCGGCGGCCATGCGGCTGCGCACGCCGATGTCGGCGTCCGGTCCGAGTACACGCGCCGCGGCCTGCGGCGCGCCCAGTTCCATCAACACGTCGGCCACGGCGCGGCGCGCATCACGATCGCCGGGACGCTCCTGGAGTGCGAGCGAGAACTCGCGCAATGCAGCGTGGCGATCGCCGGCGCGAAGCAGGACGCGTCCCTGCTGCATGCGCGCATCGAACGACGGCGATGCATCCCGTTCGGCCGCACGAACGCCGGCCATGGCGATGGCCGACAGCAGCAACGACAACGCCAGTCGAACTGCAGCGTCCATTCGCGGGACCGACCTTGGTTCCTCGGCCCAGAAGCGCCGAGCGGCGTTATGCGGGCGTGAAATGAACCCGAGTGGGGCACAGCGTCCGGACGCCACACCCGGACGCTGGGGCGGTAGCTCAGTGGCTGGCCAGGAACGGCAGGATCACGTCCAGCGCCTGCTGCGGTTGTTCTTCCATGATCCAGTGGCCGGAGTTCTCGATGACGGCGCCGTCGACGTTCGTCGCGACGTACTCCAGTTCGGTCTTCATGTTGGCGCCGTAGGACTTGTCGCCGCCGATCGCCAGCACCGGAATGGTGAGCTTGCCGGCCTTCGCGAAGGTCGCCTTGTTCTCTTCTGCATCGCGCGAGAACGCCTCGAACTGCCCGCCGAACGCGTTGTGGATCGCGCCTGGGCGTGCATAGAGTTCCGCGTAGTGCTGGCGCGTGGCTTCGTCGATGCGCGAAGGATCGCCGCCCAGGTCGTTGTAGAACCGGTCCAGCAGGATGCGCTCGCGTCCCGCGACCAGACGCTCCACGTCGGGCCCGCGGAAGTTGAAATGCCACACGCGCGGGTTCACCAGTTGCGCTTCCCACGTGCCCATGCCCGGCAGCGGCGCGTCCATGACGACCCAGGACGTCACGCGGTCCGGGTAGCGCGTGGCCAGCGCATAGCCGACCATGTTGCCGATGTCGTGCGTCACCAGCTGCACCTTCTTCACCTTGAGCTGGTCGAGCATCGCGGCGAGATCGCGCGCCTGCGCGGCCTTCTCGTAGCCGGTTTCAGGATGCGACGACAGCCCCATGCCGCGAAGGTCGGGCACGATCACGGTGTGGTCCTTCACCAGTACCGACGCAAGCGGCTCCCACATGTCGCCGGTGTCGCCGAAGCCGTGCAACAGCACCACCGCCGGACCTTTGCCCCCGATGCGGACGTGCTGCGTGCCGTCGGTGACGGCCATCTCGCGTTCGCGGAAGCTGGACGGGTAGGGGCGTACATCGGCGGCGGCTTCGACGAGCGCCAGCGACGAAAGCAGGACCACGGCGAACAACGCACGGACGGTGGACGGCGAGCGGTGCATGGCGATCTCCACGAGAGGTGAGGGTGTCGGCGGTGATGCGATCACCGCAAGGCCATCTGTTTCCAACGTAACGGCGCGGGCCGCGCGGTCATTCCTGTGTCGTCGAGCCGGCAGGCGACACGCGTGGGATGCGCGCCGCCGGCGAAGGTGGCCCGAGCGAGTCGCGCAGGTCGAGCATCGGTTGCTGCGGCACGTTGATCTTTCCCGTCGAGGGGCGGTCGAGATCGACCACCAGCGTGGCGGCCAGCGTGAACAGGATCAGGAGCACCGTCGTCGATTTGCGATGTGCCGCCCGCTCGTAGCCGACCATCGCCGCGGCGAGCAGCGCGAACAGCCAGAGCAGGCGCAGGATGCGTTTGGGAATATGGGCCTGGCGCGTGGCGAAGCGCTCGGCCGCCAGGTCGATGGACTCATTCGTGGTGCTCACCAGCAGCGAGGCGCGCGGCGAATCGCGGAACGGCGCGATGACCGACATCAGCGCGGTCCACAGTTCCGTCTGCAGCGCTTCAGTACGCCTGTACTGGGCCAGTTCCTCGGCGTCCGTCTCGGCCTGCCCGAACGCGACCCGCGCATCGACGTAACGCCGCAGTTGCGCTTCCATGCGCGCGCGGTCGACGTCGTCCAGCATCTGCATGCGCAACCACGTGGTGCCGATCGCGTTGGCTTCCTTCACCACCAGCTCCCTGCGCGCCTCGTAACGCGAGAGCGCGATGGAGAACGTGAAGCCGATCAGCAACGCGAGCAGCCCCAGCACCGACGTCATGGCGAATGCTTCGGACTCGCCGGCTTCCCTCGGGCCCTGGCGCGCCCGCACGAACGCGCCGAGCTCCCGCGCCAGGATCAGGCTGGCGAAGAAGACCAGCGCAAGCACCCACAGCGGTGCATACGGAAACGAAGACGAAAACGACTCCATGCGATCCTCCCCGGAAGTCCACGAACATCGACGGCGCGGCCACCTGCCGCGCCGCCGGCGCCAACGTGCGACTCAGTCGACGGCGAACGCCGCCGCCGCGAGCTTCTCCAGATCGAGGTACTGCGACTTCTCGACCGTCACGCCGACGAACTTGATCTCGCCACCCGTGAACTCGCCGGGCGAGGTGTAGTCCTCGCTCACCGCATCGCCGCTGTCGCGCCCGATGCACAGGCCGTCGCCGGACAGCGTGAATTTGCCCAGCTGCGTGCGCATGTCGCCTTCGGCTTCCACCTGGTCGTTCACGTACAGCTTCGTCCTGCCGAGCGATTCGCCGTGTTCACCGGCCTTCTCGCGCGTGAACTCCATGCCGACCGTGTACTTGCCGGGTTTCAGCACCGTCTTCGACACGAACTTCTGCTCCGGCTTGATGCCGAGGAAGTTGTAGACGTAATGCAGCTTGCCGTCCTTCACGAACAGGCTGTGCCCGCCGAAGCGCGAACCATGCGCGAAGATCACGCCGGAGCACTGGCTGTCCTTGACCTCGATGTCTGCCAGGATCTTGTACGAGCGGCCGCGCACGTTGACCGCGACGCCTTCCGGGACGGGCGAGGTGCCGGGGTAGTAGATGTAGCGCTCGCGCGGCTCTTCCTCCGTCGGACGTTCGACGCCCAACACTTCGGCGGCGCTGCGGTCGTCGAGCGGCAGGACCTTGTTGATCTCGGCTTCGTCGAACCACGCCTTGATCAGTGCGTCCAGCTTGTCGGGATGTTGCGAGGCCAGGTTCGTCGATTCGGAGCGATCCTCGTCGACGTGGTACAGCTCCCACTGGTCCTGGTCGAAATGGCCCTTGCCGGTGAGCGGCGCGTGCAGGGTGGCGGCTTTCCAGCCGTTCTCCCAGATGCCGCGCGTGCCGAGCATCGAATAATACTGGCGCTTCTTCTGCGTCGGCGCATCGGGCTTCGCGTCGAAGGTGTACTTCATTGAGACGCCCGACAGCGGGTACTGCTCGACGCCGCGATACGTTTTCGGCATTTCCAGGCCGCACGCCTCGAGGATCGTCGGCACGATGTCGACGGAGTGGTGGTACTGGTTGCGCACTTCACCCTTGGCGTTGATGCCCTTGGGCCAGTGGATGACCATCGGGCATGCGGTGCCGCCGGCGTACTCGGAGTAGCGCTTGAACATCTGGTACGGGGTGGAGAATGCGACCGCCCAGCCGGTCGGGTAGTGGTTGTAGGTTTCCTGCCCGCCAAGGACGTCGAGGTACTTCAGGTTCTCGGACAGTTCGTCCGGGAAGTTGTTGAAGAACTTGTTCTCGTTGACCGAGCCGCTGGGGCTGCCTTCGCCCGAGGCGCCGTTGTCGGCGCAGTAGAACACCAGCGTGTTGTCGAGCTGGCCGCTTTCTTCCAGATAGTCGATGAGGCGGCCGACCTGCACGTCGGTGTATTCGGAGAAACCGGCGTACACCTCCGCCATGCGCGCGAACAGCCGCTTCTCGTCGTCGTTGAGCGTGTCCCACGGGCGCACCGCGTCGGCCGGATTGGCGACGTCGTCGGGCAGGGGATTGATCGGCGTGAGCTTCGTGCCCTCGGGCAACATGCCTTTCTCGATCATCCGCGCCATCACCCACTCGCGATAAGCCTCGTAGCCGTCGTCGAACTTGCCCTTGTACTTGTCGATGTATTCCTTCGGCGCGTGGTGCGGCGCATGGTTCGCACCGGGGCAGAGCCACATGAACCACGGTTTGGACGGGTTGCTCGCCTTCTGGTCGCGGATCATCTGCAGCGCCTGGTCGACCAGGTCGCGCGAGAGGTGATAGCCCTCGTCGGGCGAATACGGCTGGTCGATGAATTTGTTGTCCTCGGCCAGGTCCGGATACCACTGGTTGGTCTCGCCGCCGAGGAACCCGTAGAAGCGATCGAAGCCCTTCTGCACGGGCCATTCCGAACGGCTCGCGCCGGTCGCGATGTCCTGCTCGGGCACGTTGTGGTCCTTGCCGAGCCAGAACGTGCTAAAGCCGTTTTCCTGCAGCACCTGCCCGATGGTCGCGCATTCGGCCGGCAGGCGACCGCTCCATCCGGGATACCCCTGCGCGCCTTCAGTGATGCACGCCATGGCGTTGAGGTGGTGGTTGCGGCCGGTGAGAAAGGTCGAACGCGTCGGCGAGCACAACGCCGTCGTGTGCCATTGCGTGTACGTCAGGCCGTTGTCGGCAAGCTTCTGCAACGTCGGCATGTTGATGCGACCGCCGTAGGGCTCCCATGCCGCCTGGCCCGTGTCGTCGTAGAGCACGATGAGGATGTTCGGCGCGCCCTTGGGTGCCTTCGCCAATGTGTATGGCGTCCAGTCGGGTTTGGAATCGCGGACGTCGAGCTTGATGACGCCCTTGAACGGCTTGCTGGCCATGCGCTTAGCCTCCTGGCTGGGGTGGGCACGCGTGGCGCCCGTGACGGAAGGTGTCGTGCGGCGTGCGTGTCAGGATTCCAGTCGTTCGTGCGCTTCGTGCTGCTTTCGTCAGTGGGACTTGCGTCGGGCGAGCAGGCGGGCGAAGCCGCCGCGCAGCAGCAGATACGGAACGAAGGCGAGCAGGAGCGCGACGACGATCGCCTCCCACGGATAGAAATGCTTCAGCACGAAGGCCTGGTAGGCGAGGTCCATCACGAGGCCCATCGCGAGGATCTTGCCCGTCGCGTCCAGCCCTTCGAGCAGGCGCGCGCGACGGCGGACCGGATCTGTCATCACGGTCCAGAAATACGGCGAGCGGCCCGTCTCCGCGTCCTTTTTGCCGTCCTTCCAGGCGGCGATGATCGCCATGATCGGTTGCAGCAGGAACCGGAAGGACATCGGTCCCGAAGGCCGCTCGACGATGTCGAGCCAGAAGCGCTTCCACACGCCCGGTTCGGTGAACAGCGCATACGTGCCGAAGCACAGCGCCACGACGCCGAAGCCTATCGCGGCATGGCGGGTCCACTGCCGGATCGCGGGATTCACGGGGTCAGGCCCTTGCCACGATGCATCGCGCACGCGCACGCGAATCCGGCACGAACGTGCGCGTGGGAACCGCCTCCATCCGCATCGCGAACGCCATGTGGGCGATCCGTCCACGCAGGGTGAAACGCGTGTCTACACCTTGTCGCGTGATCGGACGGTCAAACTTCCACGTGCGGCACCTGAAAAAGCGACGCCGCTACGCGCTCAATAGCGCTCTTCGACGTACTTGTACGGGTAATCCGGCGGGGTGTAATCGCCGCGTTTCTGGCGCTTGGGGAACTTCACCTTCTCGCGCGGAAGCTCTTCGTACGGCACGTGTTCGAGCAGGTGCCGGATGATGTTCAATCGCCCGCGGCGCTTGTCGTCGGTGCGTGCGACGTACCACGGTGCGTGCGGCGTGTCGGTGGCGGCGAACATGTCGTCGCGCGCACGCGAGTAGTCGTACCAGCGGCTGTAGGACTTCAGGTCCATCGGCGAGAGCTTCCAGGTCTTGCGGCCGTCGTTGGCGCGTTCCTTCAGGCGGCGCTCCTGTTCCTCCTCGCTCACCTCCAGCCAGTACTTGAGCAGGATCACGCCCGACTTGACGATCGTCTTCTCCATCAGCGGAACGATCTGCAGGAACGTGCGCACCTTGTCCTCGGGCGTGAAGCCCATGACGCGTTCGACGCCGGCGCGGTTGTACCAGCTGCGATCGAAGATCACGATCTCGCCCGCGGCAGGCAGATAGCGCACGTAGCGCTGGATGTACATCTGGCTGCGTTCGCGATCGCTCGGCGCCGGCAGTGCGATGACGCGGAAGACGCGCGAACTCACGCGTTCGGTGATCGCCTTGATGGTGCCGCCCTTGCCAGCGGTGTCGCGGCCTTCGAACACGATGCACACGCGCAGGCCCTTCGCGACCACCCATTGCTGCAGCTTCACCAGTTCGACGTGAAGCCGCTCCAGCTGATCCTCGTACTCGCTGCGCTTCATGCGGCCGGTGTCCTGTTTGGCTGCGGCGGCCTTCGATTCCTCGGGTTTCGCCTTCCCGTGGTTCGTCGAAGCGTGCTTCTTCTTCGCTTCGGTCTTCTTCGCGGCGCGTTTGCCGTTCCCGTCGGGGGATACGGCTTCGGACTTGCTGCGTTTCATGTCGGCGACTCCGCATGACGTGGCGCGGCCGCGGCTGCCTGCAGGCGCGCGACCGCGACTTCAAGGTTGAACAGCATCCGTTCCTCGCCCAGCACCTGGCCCAGCGGTGAGCGCTGGACCATGGCGTAGACCTCGGGATTGAGTTCGGCCAGCACCAGCTGCACGCCCGCGGCGCGATAGCGGCGTTCGGCCTCGACCAGCGCGTTGAGCGCGGAGTACTCCAGGTCGAACAGGCCGGACATATCGATCACGACATAGCGCGGGCGATGCTGCGCGATGAGCGGCCGGATCTTGTCCGCCACGCGTTCGGCGTTCATGAAGAACAGCCGGCCTTCCAGCTTCAGCAGGAGCAGCCCGGGGAAGGTCTCGTCGTCGGGATGCTCGGGCGATGGCGGGCGGAACACGTTCGTGCCGCGCTTGCGGCCGAGCACGCGTACCGGCGGATCGGCGGCCTGCTGCGCGAGCGCCACCAGCGACACCACGATCGCGACCAGAATTCCCTTCAACGTGCCCAGCAGCATCACGCCTGCGAACGCCGCCAGCGCCCACAGGAATTCCGTACGACGCACGCGCAGGATGTCGCGGAAATCGGCCGGGTGGATCAGGCCGATCGAATACACGATGACGAGCGCGGCCAGCGTCGCGTGCGGCATCAGCCCGATCAGCGGCGCGAGAAGCAGCATCGTGGCGACCGTCGCGCCCGCGGTGAACACCTGCGCCATCTGGCTGCGCGCGCCGGCGCGGCGGTTCACCGCCGTCTGCGACATGCCGCCGCCGGACGGCATCGCGCCGAAGAACGCACTGACCGCGTTGCCCGCACCGGTGGCGAGCAGCTCGCGGTTCGCGCGTGGCAGCGGTTCGTGCGGCGCCTGGAATGCACGGCCGACGGCGATGGTTTCGGTGAAGCTCATCAGCGCGATGCCGCACGCGCCGGGCCACAGCTGCTCGACGAGATCGAGGTCGGGCATCGTCAGGTGCGGGAATCCGCTGGGCACCGTGCCGACCAGATCGATGCCGTGGGCCTGCCATCCGAGCAATCCGGCACCCGCGATCGCGGCCGCGACGGCGATCAATGGTGCCGGCCATTGCGGCCGGAAGCGTTCGATCAACGTCAGCAACGCGATGGTGCCGAGGCCCACCGCCAGCGTCGGCCATGACAGGTGCCCGAGCCCGCGCACGACCTCGCCGATGTTGTGCAGGAACGAGCCCTTGTCGAAATGCAGGCCGAGCAGTTTCGGCAGCTGGTCGACGATGATCACCACGCCGATGCCGGCCTTGAATCCCACCAGCACCGGCAACGAGATGAAGTTCGCGACGAAGCCCAGCCGCAGCAGCGACGCGGCGATGAGGATCGCGCCGACCATCAGCGTGAGCGTCGCGGTGACGGTGATGAGCCGCGCCGGGTCGGCGTCGGGCACGATCATCGACAGTTCCGCGCCGGTGAGGATGGCGATGGTCGTCGTCGTGCTGACCGACAACGGCCGCGACGTGCCAAGCAGCACGTACACCAGCATCGGCACGAACGCGGTGTAGAGGCCGACTTCGATCGGCAGGCCGGCGATGGTCGCGTACGCCATCGCCTTCGGGATCACGACCGCAGCGGCGGTGAGCCCCGCGACGACGTCGCCGCGCAGCGGCCTGGTCCCCGGCACGGGCGACTCAGCGACGGCCACGTTCCTGTTCGTTCTCCAGCGCCTTGTTCACGATCTCGGCGTACAACTGCGAGATCCGCGCGCCGAGTTCATGGAACTGCGGATTGCGCTTGACGTACTGCTGGCCGCTCTTCGCATCGTCCAGCGCGGCCTTGAGGAAGGTGATGTCCTCGTCGGTGAGGCACTCGCCCGCATCGACGCGCTGCTTGACCGCGAGCGCGCGAGGAAGCCGGAACCGGAGCAGCCGGTCCAGCAGCGTTTGCAGCACGGCGTCGTCGTGTTCCTCGGGCATGGGGGGCTCCTCGCGGCCACCGCGACATGCCACCACCATAGGACCGGGCTGCGGGCGCCGGTATTGGCCCTTGGCCCACGTGCCCGGACGATCGATGCCCGGATGCGGCGCGCGGCGTTTCCGTCAGCCGCCGATCACGTGCACCTTCGGCTGTCCGTTGACCTGCTCGAAGCGGATCCGATAGGTCAGGGTGACCGCCTGCGGGACGCTCTTGCCGCCAGCGCAACTGGCGTTCGCGCGTTCCTTGTCCTCCACGTTGCGGAAAACGCAGCGCAGCGCGGGATCGAATTTCCACGTCTTCGCCACGGTTTCCGACGCCGCGAGGAACTCGGGTTCGGCATCGGTGGCGCAGTATTCCGATGCGGGCGCCTTGTGGACCACGGTCACCGCGCCCTTCTCGCTGATGCCTACCATCAGGCAGACGGTGCGCGGCGGCAGGTTCTGCGCGAGCAGGCCCTGCGGGTAGTCCGGATGGACGTTCTTCGCGTCGTCCAGCGGCATGAGGAAGGACTCGTTGTCGGCCAGCACCATGCGGTTGTCATGGGCCGCGGCCTTGGCGGCCGGCGCGGGTGCCGATGTCGCGGTGGCCGCGGTCTGGGCGTGCGACGGGGCGGCATGGCCGCAGGCAAGGGCGGCGGTACATCCCAGAGCGATCCACCTGGTCATCTGTCTCTCCCGTTCGAAGGCGTCAGGCCGCGGTTCGGCGGCCACTCGTATAAGCCGAACGCAACGGCCTCGCCCCGACGGCCACGCCGGCGAAGGGGCCAATCTGGCCGAAAGTCCCGCCGGGGCCTGCCGATATCCGGAGAGAGGAGGAGGCCGCCCATGACCGACACGTTTCCCAGCCGACGCCAGCTGATCCTGGGCGTCGTCGCGATCGCATCGCTAGCGGTGCTGGGGTCGATGGCAGTAGCAACCCGCGCGGTGGACGAATGCCGCTCGGCCGTATCGAGCGCGACCACGCCGTACAAGCTCGAAGTCGCGCTGCGCAGCGCGACCTGCCAAGAGGCGCGCAGCCGCTAGGCGTGCGCCATCACGAACGCGCGCAGCGGATTGGCGGGGTCGGACAGCAGCTTCATCGTGAGCAGCAGCGACATGGTCACCAGCAGCGGGCGGATCACCTTGCCGCCCACGCGCATCGCCAGGTGCGCGCCGACCTGGCCGCCGGCAATGCTCGACACCGCCATCAGCAGGCCGACGGTCCACAGCACGTGGCCGCCGATCACCAGCGTGATGAGCGCGGCGATGTTGCTGGAGAGATTGAGGAACTTGGTGTGCGCGGTGGCCGACACCAGCCCCAGTCCGAACAGCGCCACCAGCGCGGTCGTCAGGAACGAGCCCGTACCCGGGCCGAAGAAGCCGTCGTAGAAGCCGATCGCCGAGACGATCGCCACCAGCGCGATCGGCCCCATGCGGCCCTGGCGGTCTTCCTCGCTGGCCTTCGGCGCGAGCAGGAAATACACCACCATCAGGATCAGCAGCATCGGAATCAGGCCCGCCAGGAACGCCGGGTTCAACCGCTGCAACGTCCACGCGCCCAGCGCCGAGCCGACGAACGCGCCGAGCGCGGGCTTCAGGAACCGCCGGAAATCGATGCGCCCCTTGCGCGCGAAGGCGACCACCGCGCTCGCAGTGCCGAAGCTGCTTTGCAGCTTGTTGGTGGCGATGGCGTTGACCGGCGGAATGCCGGCGGCCATCAGCGCGGGGATGGTCAGCAGCCCGCCGCCGCCCGCGATGGCGTCGATGAGACCGGCGACGAAGGCGACCGCCATGAGCAGGGCGATCGTGTCGGTGGCCAGTTCCATCGGGTGTCCGCGCGCGGGGAGGGGCGGGCATTGTAAGCGGGCGTTTCGCGTGGAGGTGCGTTGCGACGCTAGAGCGCCTTTTGCTGTCATTCCCGCGAAGCGGGGACTAGGCCGAAGGTGGGATCGCAGCTTTGCTTTGTTGCTGTCATTCCCGCGAAGGCGGGAATCCATCCTTCAGCGATGGCACGCTTTCCGCCAGCGTGATGCGCCGGAACGATGGATCCCCGCCTTCGCGGGGATGACGGCTGAAAAGCGCGATGACGTCCGCAAAGGAGAGCGCCAGCTTTTGTAGCCCGGGTAAGCGGAGCGCACCCGAGGTGCGCGCAACGATCACCGCCCGTTATACGGCCCCTCGCCGAAGGCGATGTCCCAGCAGAACACCAGCGCGGCGATCATCAGCACGCCGTGGAAGCCGAAGGTCAGCAGCATGCCGAGCGTGAGGCGGCCCAGCGGCATGTCGCTGATGCGCGGGCCCGTGCGCAGGAAGAGCGCGTGGTACGCCAGCAGCGTGAGCCCGGTGCCGAGTGCAATGCGCAGCGTGCGCGTGATCGAGCGCGAGATGCGATGGCGCAGCGCTTCCACTGGGGTTTCAGCACGCACGTCGAGCACTTCGCAGCCGGCTTCGCCCAGTCGCGCGCGGGCGACGCGGGCGGCCAGCTCGGGATCGGCGAAACGCCCGAAAACGCGCGTGCGCGCCTCGCCGGTGCGCGGATCGAGGAAGGTGACGAAGTAGCGGGGTGCGTCCACGGACAGCCTCGGCTGCAGGGGGATGCGCGGCCCGAAGGGGCCGACATCGAGTTTGACGTGGCGAGCGGGCTCGACCGGACATTCGCGCGGGGAGCCGCTAGCGGAAATCCCGCGACGGCGACTGCAGTTCGCCCAGCATCCCGCTCAGGTCGGTCAGGTGGGCGGCGATAAGGTGCTCGACGCCGTCCACACGCTCCCAGCGGCCGCGCACGGACAGCAGCGTGGAATCCAGCAGCGGCTTGCGCTGGCGCGCGGCGAGGTCGGGCCAGACGATCACGTTGATCATCCCGTGCTCGTCTTCCAGCGTGACGAAGATCGTGCCCTTCGCCGTGGCCGGACGCTGGCGCTGCGTGACCAGCCCGGCGACGTGCACGCCGCGGCCGTGGCGCGTGTCGCGCAGCTCGCGCGATCCCTTGATGCGCTGCGCATCCAGGTGCGGGCGCAGCAGCGCCATCGGGTGCGACGACAGGCTCAGGCCCGTGGCGCGGTAATCGGACAGGATTTCCTCGCCGATGCGCGGCGCGGGCAGGGCGATGTCGTCCTCGTCCGGGCTGCCGGGCAGCAGCGGCCGGCGGCGTTCGAGCCCCGCGACCGACCAGCGCGCGTTGTGGCGATGGCCGACCAGGCTTTTCAGCGCGTCGGCCTCGGCCAGCGCCTTGCAGGTCTTCTCGTCCAGTCCGGCGCGCTGACGCAGGTCCTGCAGGTCGGTGAATGCACGACGCGCACGCGCGGCCGCGATCGCCTTGCCCGATGTTTCGGACAGTCCCTTGACCTCCCGCAGCCCGAGGCGGATCACCGGCTGCGTGCGTTCGTCGCCACCGACGAGCGTGCAATCCCAGTCGCTGTGCATGACGTCCACCGGCAGCACGTCGACGGCTTCGCGCATGGCGCGTGCGCGTTCGATCTCGCTGGCGAATTCGTCCGGCGCGCGTCTGGGCGAACCGCGCCGCGCGTCCTGCACGATCTGGCTGGGCGAATAGAAGCCCATCGGCTGCGAATTCAGCAGCGCGCATGCGAACGCCGCCGGTTCGTGGCGCTTGAGCCAGCAGCTCACGTAGACCAGCTTGGCGAACGAGGCCGCGTGGCTCTGCGGGAAACCGTACGAACCGAAGCCCTTGATCTGCTCGAAGATCTGCTCGATGAAGGTTTCGGAATATCCCTTTTTGCGCATGCATTCGCGGATGCGCACGCGATGCGGCTCCATGTCGCCGCCCACGCGCCAGGCGGCCATCGATCGCCGCAGCCGGTCGGCTTCGTCGTCGCTGTAGCCGGCATGCATCACCAGCTCCATCACCTGCTCCTGGAACAGCGGTACGCCGAGCGTGGGCTTGAGGATTTCCTCGACCTCGGGCGACGGATATTCCACCGGTTCCTTGCCCATGCGGCGTCGCAGGTACGGATGCACCATGCCGCCCTGGATCGGTCCCGGTCGCACGATCGCAACTTCGATGACGAGGTCGTAGAACTTCTCGGGTTTCAGGCGCGGCAGCATCGTCATCTGCGCGCGCGATTCGATCTGGAACACGCCCACCGTATCGGCGCGCTGGATCATCGCGTAGGTGGGCTTGTCTTCCTTCGGGACCGTGGCGAGTTCGTAACGTCGGCCGCGGTGTTTTTCCACCAGGTCCAGCGCCTTGCGGATGCAGGTCAGCATGCCCAGGGCCAGACAGTCGACCTTCAGCAGCTTCATCGTCTCCAGATCGTCCTTGTCCCACTGGATGATGGTGCGGTCGTCCATCGCCGCGTTTTCCACCGGCACCACTGTCGACAATGGCGCCTGCGAAATCACGAAGCCGCCGACGTGCTGCGAGAGGTGGCGCGGATGGTTTTCAAGCTGAGCGGTCACGACCAGCACGCGCTGGATCAGCGGGTTTTTCGGATCGAAGCCGGATTCGAGCAGACGCTGTTCCATCTCGGTGCCGGCGTTGCCCCAGCCGTAGCAGCCGGCGAGCAGCGCGACCTGGTCCGGCGGCAAACCAAACGCCTTGGCGACATCGCGCACCGCGCTCTTGCCGCGGTAACGGATCACCGTCGCCGCCAGCGCGGCGCGTTCGCGGCCGTACTTGGTGTAGACGTACTGCAGCACTTCCTCGCGGCGTTCGTGCTCGAAGTCCACGTCGATGTCGGGCGGCTCGTTGCGCTCCTTCGACAGGAAACGCGCCATCAGCAGGCGGCTTTCGGCGGGATCCACCGACGTGATGCCCAGCGCGTAGCACACGGCCGAATTGGCCGAAGACCCGCGCCCCTGGCAGAGGATGTTCCGGCTGTTGGCGAATCGGACGATGTCCTCGACGGTGAGGAAGAACGCCTCGTACTTCAGCTCGGCGATGAGCGCGAGCTCCGATTCGATCTGCCCGACGATCTTCGCCGGAACGCCGTCCGGCCAGCGCCTGCGCATGCCGGCCTGCGTCAGGTTGCGCAGGTGCGAGGCGGGCGTTTCACCGCTTGGCACCAGTTCGAACGGATACTCGTAGTTCAGGTCTTCGTCGAGCTTGAACGTGCAGCGCTCGGCGATTTTCACCGCTGCATCGAGCAGTTCGTGCGGATGGATGTTCGCCAGCGTGCGGCGCGCGCGCAGGTGGCGTTCGCCGTTGCGGAACAGGTGCGCGCCGCATTCGTCCAGCGGCAGGTTGTGCCGGATCGCGGTCATCGTGTCCTGCAGCATGCGCTGGCGACGCGTGGCCATGTGCACGTCGCCGCACGCGACCGGCGTCATGTCGAGCGAATCGGCCAGCGACATCAGCATGCGCAGCCGCGCATCGTCGTCGTCTTCACGATGCAGTTCGACGGCCAGATGCGTGCGCTCGCCGAACACGGTGCGCAGCCAACTTCCGGCCGGTTCGTCCGGAGCTTTGCCCGGCGCGTGATCGGGCAGCCACAGCGCGAACGCGCCGGGGTCGTGGATTCCAAACACCGCTTCCACGTCTGCGCGCGAGAGCTTGTACGTGCCTTTTCCGGCGGCACGGCGCCCGCGCGTGATGAGTTCGCACAATCGCGTGTAGCCGGTGGCGTTTTCGACCAGCAGGACGAAACGCGTGTCGTCGACCAGGCGGAATTCGCTGCCGACGATCAACTTCATGTTGGTCGCCCTGGACGCTTCCAGCCCGCGCACGATGCCGGCGAGCGAGCATTCGTCGGTGATCGCCAGCGCCTGGTAGCCGCAGTGGCGGGCGCGTTCGAACAGTTCCTCCGCGCTGGCCGCACCGCGCAGGAAACTGAAGTCGGACAGGCAATGCAGTTCGGCGTACGGCGGCGCGTCGTCGTCGACGTCGTCGTTGGCCGCGTGGCGAAGGCGCAGGCCAACCTGCAACGCACGCGGCACGCGATCGCCGGGCGTTTCGCGATCCACGCCGTCGATGGCGTCGTCCCAGCTCATGCACGCGTGCTCATGCGAACCAGCCGTGCAGCATCCATTCGCCGCGCTTGCCCGGATCGGCGAACGCCCAGGCGCGCTGGCCCTGCGGGGTTTCCAGCACGTAGTAATCGCGGCGGACGTCGTCGTCGTCCCACCAGCCGCTTTCGAGCCGCTCCGGCCCGGACACGATGCGCAGGCCGGACTGCCGCAGCGGCACCGGATGCTCCAGCAGCCACGTGGGGCGGGGCGGACGCACGGGCGCGGGCGCATTGCACGCGGCGTCCTCGTCGATGCCTGCGGCGCGCCAGGCGCGTTCGGGGCGTGGATCGCCCGTCGGCGCGATGCGGTACACCGCGTCGTCGCCGAGCCGCGCGCGCAGGCGTTCGCGCAGTTGCGGCCACGGCATCGCCTGCGAGGGGCGCGTGTCGAACAGGTCGCGCGCGGCCGGCACGAACGGCGGCAGTTCGCGCGCGAGCAGACGCAGGCCGACGACGGGTTTGTCGATCGACGCCTGTTCCAGCCGGTTGCGTGCGATGTCCATCAGCAGCGATGCGTCGCGCTCGGCGGCGAGCAGGCCGACCTGCACGTCGGTGTGGCTTTTCTCGCGCACGCCGGCCTCGCGCCGGAGCACTTCGTGCTCCAGCCGGATCACGAACCGCTGCACGCCACCGTCGCGCGTGGACAGGTACACGGCGAGGTCGTTGACCAGTCGCCGCAGCGGGAACAACAGCGCCTGGTGGCTTTCGACCTCGTAGCCGAGCTCCACGCGCGAATCGAAATGATCGGGCGGCTGGTAGCAATCCAGCGGATCGTCGGCGATGCCGTAGAGGCGGTCGAGGTGTTCCAGCAGCGGCAGGCCGAAACGGCGCCGGATGCCATCGCGCGGCAGCTCGCGCAGTTCCTTCAGCGAGCCGATGCCCATGCGGTGCAACCGCACGCCGGCTTCATCGGGCAGCGCGGCGCGGCGGATCGGCACGCGATCGAGCGTCGGTGCGAGCGCATTGCGATCGGACAGCGCGTAGCCGTCGCGCAATCCGGCGAACACCTGCGCCGCACGCGGCGTCGGCGCCAGTGCGATGCGGTGCTGGAAGCCGAGTGCGTCGAGTTCGCGACGCAGCTTCGCTTCCAGCTGCGGCCAGGGGCCGAAGAGGCGGAAGCTCGCGCTGGCTTCCAGCACGATCGCGCCCGGCCATTGCGCGCTCACCAGCGAACTGTGCCGGTACGCCCACGCGGCGAGGAAGCGATGCGCGCGCGCGTCGCGCTGTTCGTCGTGATCGCGCAGCGTCGCCTGCGCGCACAGCGCGTTCGCGGCGGTCAGTCGCATGCCGGGGCGCAGGCCGGCTTCGGCCGCGGACGCGTTGACCGACAGCAGCGTGCGCAGTTGTGCCGGCCCGGTGACCAGGGCGAGCGGGTGTGCGCGGTCGTCGACGTCGCGTAGGACGGCGTCGAGCGCCAGGTGCGGCAGGCGGATGCAGGCCCAGAGCACGGCAGGACCTCAGCCGGGCAAGCCGGCGTGCAGCGGTGGCGCGAATCCTTGCGAGGGAACCTGGCCGCCGCGGCATTTGCGGATGCGCCAGTCGTTTTCGACGCGCTCGATGCGCAGCGCGGCGGGCGAGGGGTTGTCGGCGTGTTTGCTGTCGCGCACGGCGAAGCCGAGGCATTCGCCGGTATCGGCGGCCACCTGCAATCGACGCAACGCCGGACCATCGGCATTGGAAGGCCAGCCCAGCACGGCCGAAAACGCGGCGCTGCGCAGGCATTGCTCGAAGGCCCACAGCGCGCTTTTCGAGAGCGGGCCTTTGGAGCCGGCCTGTGCGTTCGTATCGACGATTTCCAGATAGCGAAGATCCACGCCCGCGCGTTGCCACGCCGGCGCATACGGACAGAACGGCGGCGCGATCAGCGCGACGAGGCGGCCGGTCTGCGTCATCCGCGCGATCGTCGGCATCAGCAGCGTCAGTTCGCCCACGCCTTCCACCGGAATCAGCAACTCGCTCAGCGCGCCCTGCGGCCATCCGCCGTGCGGCAGCAGGGCGTCGAGTGCGGCAAAACCCGTCGATTCGCCCAGCGGCGCAGGCGCGGCCTGTCGCCCCGCGCGCCAGACGGTGCGCGCGGACAGCAACGATTCGAGCGGGACAACCTGCGCGCCCATCAGTCGGTGCGCACCAGGCCGCAGTAGAGCCCTTCGATCGCGAAATCGCTGCCGGCTGGCACGTCGATGGGCGGGTAGTCGGGATTGCGCGGCAACAAACGGATGCCGCGCGCGTTGCGCTCCAGGCGCTTGATGGTGATTTCCTCGTCGATGCGCGCGATCACGATCTGTCCGTCGCGCGCATCGCTCGTGCGTTTCACCGCGACCAGATCGCCATCGAAGATGCCTTCCTCGCGCATCGAATCGCCCTGCACGCGCAGCAGGTAGTCCGGCTCGGTGGAGAACAGCGCGCGATCGATGCGGAGTTCGCGTTCGACATGCGCATCGGCACCGATCGGCGCGCCCGCGGCGACGCGGCCGAGGACGGCGAGGGTGAGCCGGTCGTCGTCGCGCTGCGGCTTGGGCCTGGATGTGGCGAGCCGGATCCCGCGCGCCTGGTTCGGACGCACCAGCAGGTGCCCGGCCTGTTCGAGCCGCCGGACGTGCTTGTGCGCCGCGCACGCCTGCCGGAAGCCGAACGCATCGGCGATCTGCTGCAGCGTCGGAGGCAGGCCCTCGGCGTGGGTGTGATCCTGGATGAAGGCGAGGATCTGCGCCTGGCGAGCGGTGAGGTCGGACATCTATACAGCCCTGGTCGAGGTAAAAATCTATTTACCTTCACGGCCGCGGGCAAGCCCGGGCTTTGGCCGATCTAAGCGCGGCGGTGTATCACCGGCTGCGACGCTGCAGAATCAAAAGGTTGCGGCTGTTTGTTGAGGCGCAACCAAACCGTGAAACAACCGGCCGCCGTCGCCTTGTCGGACCGGTGGCCGATCAATGCGTCTCAGCGATCGGCGAACAACGCATTGACCGCGCCGTAGGCCATGCGCTCGCCGGGCGCGGCGCGGCCGTCCTGAAGGAACGCGCTGGCCAGCGTGCCCACGTGCGCGAACACCGCTTCGGCCAAATCCGAGCCCGCGCTGAGGCGGCGCACGCCGAGGGCGTCCAGTTCCTCGAGCGCGGGCAATCCCGGACGCAGCATCACGTTGAGCGGCAATCCCGCGGCGGAGGCGATGTCGCCGATCGCGCCCGCTTCGATCAGACCGGGAACGAACAGGCCGTCGGCGCCCGCCTCGCGATAGCGTGCGGCGCGTTCGAGCACCAATCCCACGCGCGCGTCCGGCGGCGCCAGGCCGCGCAGATACACGTCGGTGCGGGCGTTGACGTAGACGTCGAGTCCGCGCGCGGCGAGCGCGTCGCGGATGCGCGAGAGCTTCGCGCACAACGCATCGGGCGAACCGCTGCCGTCCTCGATGTTGATGCCGACCGCGCCGGTGTCGGCCGCGCGCACCACGTTCGTGGCGACGACGGACGGATCGTCGGAATAACCGCCTTCCATGTCGACGGACAGCGGCACGCGGATGACGCGTGCGATCTCCCTTGCCGTGTCGAGCAGGCGCTCGATCGGCAGCACGTCGCCGTCCACGTAACCGCGCGCCCATGCCACGCCCGCGCTGGTCGTGGCGATGGCGGGCGCACCGAGGCTTTCGATCAGGCGGGCGCTGCCGGCGTCCCATGCATTGGCCAGGCGCAGCACGCCGCGCGTGTGCAGGTTGCGGAAACGGGCGGCGTGTTCGGCGTTGCTGGCGTGCATGGGGAACCTCGACGGTCGATGTGGGAAGCCGATGGTCGCAGCGAGGTGCGATCCTTACCGGCTGCTTTCGGACGTCGTAGTGGGCGACGCCGTGACACCCTTCGCATCCCAGTCGCGCAGCGCACGCTCGACCGCGTCGACGCCGCGCACGGCGGCTGCGGCGTCGATCTGGCCGATCACGTCCTGGTCGGTGTGGATCACTCGCATCACCTTCGCCGGCGTGTGCGGCTTCTTGCCGGCATAGGCGGCGAGTACCTGCGTGATCTCGTCCGCGCCCACCAGCGAATACGACACCGCCGGCCAGCCGGCGCGCAGGAAGGGCAGGTGATCGGTGGGCGGATACTGCTCGCCCGGCGAGAAGCCGAGCTGCAGCGCCTGCGTGGCGGTGCGGCTGCTATCCACCAGCGCGGCCTGAGCCTGCCCCGGCGCCATCATCCACAGCGTGTCGCCCCAGCCGAACACGTCGAAGTTCACGTACAGCGCGGGCTTCGTCGAGCCATCGGCCACGAAGGCCTTGGAGCCGAGCAGGCCTTCTTCTTCCAGGTCCCAGAAGGCGATGGCGACGCGATGGTGCTTCAGCGGCTGGCGCTGGAAACGCTCGGCCAGCGCGAGCACCGAAGCACTGCCGGAGGCGTTGTCGGTCGCGCCGTGGCCGACGGCGACGCGGTCGGAATGCGCGCCGATCAGCAGCAGCGGGGCATCGGCGGCGCCGGAAACCTCGGCGATGAGGTTTTCGCCGGCCTTCCCGCTGGCTTCGAAAGGCGCCTTGCGCCAGTTCACGCCGAGCGCGTCGAGGCGGGCGGCGATCGCTTCACGGCGCTGCGCGTTTTCGCCGGCGTCGCTGATGGTGCGGACGTCGGACAACCACTGCGTCGCAGCCGGTTGCTCGACGCTCGCCGTGCTGGGCGTGGTCTGGGTAACGGGTGCCGGCGAGGCACAGGCACTGAGAAAAAGGATCGGAAGCGTCGCAACTAACAGTCGGTGCATTGGTGGGGGTCCCCGTTAGAATCCGGTTCAGTGTGCCCCACAGCAGGGGACATGGAATGGGCCGGAAGGGCCATCCACGCGCAGCGGGCACACGCACACCAACGGAGAGTGGAATGGAAATCCGGGTTTTCATCATCGACGACCACGCGCTCGTGAGGACGGGGCTCAACCTGATCCTGTCGGGCGAGAACGACATCGAGGTCGTCGGCGACGCGGAAAGCGGCGAGGAAGCGTTGCCGCTGATCCGCAAGCTCAAGCCGGACGTGGTGCTGTGCGACCTGCACCTGCCGGGCCTGAGCGGCCTGGAAGTCACCGAGCGCATCGTCAAGAGCGAACAGGCCGCGCGCGTGATCATCGTGTCGGTGCTGCAGGACGGGCCGATGCCCAAGCGCCTGCTGGAAGCCGGCGCATCGGGCTACGTCGGCAAGGGCGGCGATGCCGCGGAACTGCTCCGTGCAATCCGCGAAGTCGCGCGCGGCAAGCGCTTCCTTGCCAACGGCATCGCGCAGAACCTCGCGCTGGCCGGCATCGACGGCGGCGCGTCGCCGTTCGACAGCCTGTCGCCGCGCGAGATGGAAATCGCGCTGATGCTGATCCAGGGCCTGCGGCAGGACGTCATCGCCAAGCGTTTGAGCCTGAGCGCGAAGACGGTCAACACGCACAAGGCGCGGTTGTTCGAGAAGCTCGACATCGGCGACAGCATTGCGCTGGCGCGTCTTGCGAGCCGCTACGGGATCATGGATCCGACGCGGGCGATCTGATCGGCTCCTGCTGTCATCCCCGCGAAGGTGAGGATCCGCAAATTTCCGTCGCGCCCAAAACAAAACCGGCTGCCCGAAGGCAGCCGGTTTTTTATTACCAGGAAATGGAACGGGCGATCAGACGTGCCCGGATTCCTGCTTGCGCTCGCTTTCGCCCTGCGCGGCTGCGTGGACGTGTTCGGCGGCGGCTTCGGCCGGGGAGGGCGCTGCCTCGTCGGCGTCCGCGGCAACGGTGTCCGGCGCGGCTTCGTCAGCCTGCGACTCGCCAGCGACAGACGCTTCCACCGGCGCCGGGACCGGCGCGGTTTCGGCGGCCGGCGCGCGAGTGTCGTGCGGCAGCGAATCGAACAGGCCGGCGGTGCGCGGGACGTCGCCATTGGCGAGCGGCGCAGCGGACGGCGTCGAAGCCTGCGGACGCGAGTCGGTGATTTCCGCCTCGGCCTGCTTTTCCGGACGCGCGTCTTCGGCCGGCGCGATCGGCGCCGGATCGATCACGGCCGGCTCTTCGACCTTTTCCGGTTCCGGAACGGGTTCGGGCGCCACGACCGGCTGCTCGACGACCACGGCCGGTTCGGCCGGGGCCTGCGGTTCCGAGGTTGCGGCGACCTGCGGCTGATCGGCCTTCGGCGCAGCGGTTTCGCCCGTCGCCACCGCAACGGCAGCAACGGTCGCCACGGCGGCCTGCGCCGGCGTCGCCACCGGAGCCGGGGTCGCCGGCGTGTGCGTCACGTTCGACGGCGCGGCCGGCGACGGAGTCGCGGGTTCGTCGTCGAAATCGAACTCGGGCTGCGAACGCTGCGCGGCCGGGGCCGGGGCGGTGCCATCAGCCGCATTCGCTTCGTGCGCGTCGTCCTCGTCGTCGAGGAGCGAAGCGTCGTCATGCTCGTCGTGCAGCTGCGCCTCGTCGGTGCCTGCAGCGGCGTCGCCACCGCCACGACGACGACGACGGCCACCGCGACGGCCGCGACGGCGACGGCTGCCGCCTTCGCCAGCGCCTTCGCCCTGGGCGGCATCGGCATGGGCGACGGTTTCACCCGTCTGCACGACGGCAGGCGTTGCGGCTTCGGTGGTCTCCGAGGCAGTCACCGCGGCCGCGACGACGGCCGGTGCGACCAGCGCCACGTCCGCTGCCGTCGTGGCCGGCGTTTCGGCCTTGACGACGTCCGGCTTCACTTCGGCCTTCACCGGAGCGGGACGGTTTTCGTTGCGCGGCGGACGGGCCTCGGCGGCAGGCTGCTGGACGCGCTCTTCGATCTGCGACTGCTGCGCCTGAGCCTGCTGCTGCGACTGCTGCTGCTTAGGCTGCTTCTGCTGTTGCTGCTGTTGCTTGGGCTGCTGTTGCTGCTGCTTCGGCTGCTTCTGTTGCTGGGCCTGTTGCGGCTGCTTCTCGCGGCGCTGCTCGTCGCGTCGTTCGTCGCGACGCGGCTCATCACGGCGATTCTCCTCGCGACGCGGTTGATCGTCGCGGCGGCCATCGCGGCCCTGCTTGCCGTTGCGGCCGTCGCGACGCTTGTCGTTGCGATCGCCGCGTTCGTTGCGACCGCCACGATTGTCCTGCGGACGCGCGGCCGGGGTCGGTTCCACCGCGATGGGCGAACTCGTACCGCGGAAGAAACGCAGGATGCGCTCGACCACGCCGATCGAATGCGTCGGCGCGGCGACCGGTGCCGGAACCGGGGCGGGCGCCGGCGCGGCGACCTGCTGCTCGCGCGGCTCGCGCAGCGGAGCGGGCTGGGCCGGCTTGACGTTGGTCACCGCCGGCGCGGCCGGGATGTTCAGGTGCGCCTTGGTCAGCGAGTGCGTCGGCAGCTTGCGCGGCGTGCCGCGCTGGTAGCTCGGCTTGTTCGACTCTTCGCCCAGCTCGTTCTCGCGGATGCGCGTGACTTCGTAATGCGGCGTGTGCAGCTGCTCGTCGGCGACGATGACGATCGGCGCGTCGTGGCGCTTCTCGATCTCGCTGAGCGCGCGGCGCTTCTCGTTCAGGAGGTAATTGGCGATCTCGGTCGGCGCTTGCACCAACACCTGGCCGGTGTTTTCCTTCATCGCGTGCTCTTCGGCCAGGCGCAGGATCGATAGCGACAGGGATTCAACGCTGCGCATGCGGCCATGGCCTTCGCAGCGCGGGCACACCAGCTGGCTGGATTCGCCCAGGCTCGGGCGCAGGCGCTGGCGGCTCAGTTCGAGCAGGCCGAAGCGCGAGATGCGGCCGATCTGGACGCGCGCGCGGTCCTGCTTGAGTGCGTGCGCCAGGCGGTTCTCGACCTCGCGCTGGTGCTTGTTGGACGACATGTCGATGAAGTCGATCACCACAAGGCCGCCCAGGTCGCGCAGGCGCATCTGGCGCGCGACTTCCTCGGCCGCCTCCAGGTTGGTGTTGAAGGCGGTCTCTTCGATGTCGCCGCCCTTGGTGGCGCGCGCGGAGTTCACGTCGATCGCGGTGAGCGCCTCGGTCTGGTCGATGACCAGCGCGCCGCCGGACGGCAGGCGGACTTCACGCTCGTAGGCGTTCTCGATCTGCGATTCGATCTGGAAGCGGTTGAACAGCGGCGTGTCGTCGGTGTAGTGCTTGAGCTTGCGCAGGTTGTGCGGCATCACCTGCTCGACGAAATCGCGCGCCTCGGCGTACATCTCGGGCGTGTCGACGAGGATCTCGCCGATGTCCGGGCGCATGTAGTCGCGCAGGGCGCGGATGATCAGGCGCGATTCCTGGTAGATCAGGAACGGGCCGGGCTTGCTCAGCGCGGCCTCGGCGACGGACTTCCACACCTGCAGCAGGTAGTCGAGGTCCCACTGGAGCTCTTCGGCATCGCGACCGACGCCGGCGGTGCGGATGATCACGCCCATGTCGTCGGGGATGTTCAGCGCATCCATCGCGCGCTTGAGCTCGGCGCGATCCTCGCCCTCGATGCGGCGCGACACGCCGCCCGCGGTGGGCGAATTCGGCATCAGCACCATGTAGCGGCCGGCCAGCGAGATGAACGTGGTCAGCGCCGCGCCCTTGTTGCCGCGCTCTTCCTTGTCGACCTGGACGACGATTTCCTGGCCTTCGCGCAGCAGTTCGCGCAGGCCGGCCTTGTTGTGGTCGACGCCGGCCTGGAAGTAATCGCGGGAGATTTCCTTCAGCGGCAGGAAGCCGTGGCGCTCGGCGCCGTATTCGACGAAGGCCGCTTCGAGGGAGGGTTCGAGCCGGGTGATGCGGCCCTTGTAGATGTTGGACTTCTTCTGTTCCTTGGCCGGCTGTTCGATGTCGATGTCGTACAGGGTCTGGCCGTCGACGATGGCGACGCGCAGTTCTTCCGCCTGCGTCGCGTTGATGAGCATTCGCTTCATTGGTGCGTTCCTCGCGCGCTCCTGCGCGTGGTCGGCGCGGGACGCATGCGCGTCCTGCAGCCGCGGAACGCCGTGGGGCGTTTCGCCTCTGGATACCGCAAGCCGCGCGCCGGTCGCCGTTGGGCGGGGCCTGGCGCTGCGGCCTCAAGTTTTCCAGCGCTACGACACCACGGCACGCCGCGGGAGCGCTTAATTGTTTCTTTCAAGACAGCTTAGGGACCGGCGGCGCGAACGCCGCGCGGGACGTGTTCATCACGGGCGGTTTGACCCGCGCCGGCAATGTCGGGTTCCGCCGGGCCATCGCTGCTAACATGGCTGCCCCGGGGGCAGTGGTTAGGCGCGGACCGGAATCGCAGGAAAGGGCTTTCGGCCTTTGTGAAGTAACTTCCTGCGAAATCAAAACCTTATCTCGCGTCGCGAGTGTAACAGATAACCCCCTTCGGATGACCCATTCAGACCCCAACGACAGGCCGGGCAGGACCGGCTCCACGCCGCGTCCGGCAAACGAGTCCGGCCAGGTCCGCACCATCCGAGTGCCCGACGACCGCGCCGGGCAGCGCCTGGACAACTTCCTGCTGGGCCAGCTGAAGGGCGCCCCGCGCTCGCTGGTCTACAAGATCGTGCGCTCCGGGCAGGTCCGGGTGAACGGCGGCCGCGCCAAGGCAGAGCGCAAGCTCGAGGGCGGCGACGAAGTCCGTATCCCGCCGGTTCGCCTGGGCGAAGCCGGTGAACGCCCCGCGCCGCCGAAGGGCCTGCTGGAGGCGCTGGAAGCAGCGATCGTCTTCGAAGACGCCCGCCTGCTCGCGCTGAACAAGCCCTCTGGCCTCGCCAGCCACGGTGGCAGCGGCATCAGCCACGGCGCGATCGAGTCGCTGCGCGCGCTGCGACCTGGGCAGACGCTGGAGCTCGTCCACCGGCTGGACCGCGACACCTCCGGCCTGCTCATCGTCGCCAAGAAGCGTTCGGCGCTCACCGAGCTGCAGGCCCTGATGCGCGAGGAGGGCGGCATTTCCAAGCGGTATCTGGCGCTTCTCACCGGCCGCATGCCCGACGGCGTGATGACCGTGGACGCCCCGCTGCACATCGGCCTGCGCCAGGGCGGCGAGCGCCATGTGCAGGTGAACGCGGCCGGCAAGCCGTCGCTGAGCCACTTCAAGGTGCTCGAACGCCGGGGCGGGCAGTCCTACTGCGAAGTGCGCATCGAGACCGGCCGCACGCACCAGATCCGCGTCCACGCGCAGCACATCGGGCATCCGGTGGCCGGCGACGACAAGTACGGCGAGGTGGACGCCAACAAGCGCCTGCGCGAGCAGGCCGGCCTGAAGCGCCTGTTCCTTCACGCCTCGACGCTGGAATTCGCGCTCGACGACGGCAAGACGCCGTACCTGCTCAATGCCCCGCTGGCCCCGGAACTGATCGACGTCCTCGACCGGCTGGCGTGACCGTCAGCCGCCGCGCCGGCGCTTCTCGTCCAGCACGAAGCAGGATTGCGGGCGCTCCACCGGCGGATTGAAGTTCACCGGCACCTGAAGGCGTGAGGACTGCGGCTGCCCGTCGCGGGTCGCCGGCTTGAACGTCCACGTGCGGACGCCTTCCTTCGCGGCCTGGTCCAGCGGCGGCACGCCGCTGCTGCGAAAGACCTCGACCGAACTCGGCTTGCCGTCCACGCCGATCGTCATCGCCAGGATCACCTGCCCGCCGATGTCGTCGCAGGCGAGTTCTTCGGGATACCCCGGCGGTGGCGTGTCCACGGCCATCAACTCCGTCGTCTTGACCGCCGCCGGTGGCGGCTCCGGCTGGCAGGCGGCGATGGCGAGCACGGAACCAGCGAGCAGTGCGATGCGGATGCGGGGGAAGTCCATGCGGGCTGCCTCGTACGGACGGGAAGGTCAGGCGGCGAGGGCCTGGGCCTTGGCGGCGCAGATGAAGTCGTTCTCGCTCAGGCCGCCGACGTCGTGCGTCGAAAAGCGCACCACGCAGCGGTTGTAGTGCACGCCGAGGTCCGGGTGGTGGTCCTCGCGATGGGCCACGAACGCCAGCGCGTTCACGAACGCCATGGTCTCGTAGTAGTTGGCGAAGGTGAACGTCCGGGTGATCGCATGCCCATCCTCGACCACCTCCCAGCCCGGGATCTGCGGCAGCAGTTCGCGCACGCGCGCTTCGCTCAGGCGATGCTCGGTGCCGCGGCGGGCGATGCAGTGGGCCTGCGCGAGGGGAATAAGGTCGTTCACGAAGTGGGGCTCCTTGCGGGAGGGCGACCGGCGGGCCGACTGAATGGAACGCATCGTCGGCCATCGCAGGTGACGGCCGCGCCATCTGAATGCGTGGACCCCGCTAGAATAGCGCCATGATCAATATTTCCGAATCCGCCCAGCGCCATTTCCGCAAGCTGATCGAACGCGAGTCCCTTCCGGGTCTCGGCGTTCGTCTGGCGGCGGTGCACGCCGGTACGCCGCGCGCCGACGTGCGGCTGGAGTTCGCCGAACCCGGCGACCTGCAGGGCGACGAGTGGGCCGTGGATTGCGACGGCTTCACGATCTGGCTCGACGCGCCCAGCGTGAAATACCTGGACGGTGCGGAGATCGATTACGAAACCCAGTCCACCGGCGGCCAGCTGCAGATCCGCGCGCCGAAGATCAAGGGCGAGGCGCCGGCCGATTCGGCGTCGCTGGTCGAGCGCGTGCACTGGATCGTCGAACAGGAAATCAACCCGCAGCTCGCCTCGCATCGTGGCCACGTCTCGGTGCAGGAAGTGACGGCCGATGGCGTGGTCGTGCTGCGCTTCGGCGGCGGTTGCCACGGCTGCGGCATGGCCGACGTGACGCTGAAGCAGGGCATCGAGAAGACGCTGCTGAGCAAGGTGCCCGGCGTGACGGCAGTGCGCGATGCGACCGACCACGACACCGGCGACGCGCCTTACATCCGTCGCGATTCCGCGGCCTGACCCGGGCCCGGCGACGTAGATGTTCTCCGCCGCCGATCTGATCCACGCACTGCAACGAAGGTTGCAGCTCGTCGCGCCGCACCTGCGGCGCAAGCCGGGTGAGTTTCCCCCGGGCTGGCAGACATGGTTCGACGGCATGGCCGAGCGCGTGGGCGCGGTGCGCGGTGCGACCGTCGAAGCGATCATCGCCGTCTTCCTTCAGCGTCCCCTGACCGAGCGTCCGCGACGACTGCGCGATCTGACGCGGTGGCAGGCGTTCACCACGCTGATGCGCCAGGACTGGTCGCGCGACGACAACCGCTGGGACAAGTACGACCGTCGCACGCACTGGTTCGCAGCGACGTTCACGATCCTGTGGCACGTCATCTTCAGCGCGCTGCTGCTGTACCTGATGTACCTGCGCTTCATGGCCGTCAGTGCGCCCGCGCCGCAGGGCGAGGACGTGACGATGATCGAATACGTCGGCACGGGCACGCCGAAGGAACCCGGCGGCGGCGCGGCCGAGCCCTCGCAGGAACCCGAAGCCACGCAGGCGCCCGCGCAACCCGCGCCGTCGCAACAGGCCGCTGCGGCACAACCCGCGCCGCAGCAGGCGCCGTCCGTCCCCGCGCCCCCGTTGCCGACGCCGAGCATCGACGCGCCACTTCCCGACATCGCCCAGCGCGACGTGCCCGAACCGCAATTGCCGCCGCCGACGCCACCGCCGGTGGCGCAGCCGGTGACGGTAAGCGAACCGACGCCGAACACGCCGGACGTGTTCGTGCTGCCGCCCACGCGGCGGCAGCCGCCGCAACCCACGCTCGCGGCGCCCGAGTTGCGCACGCCCGTGCCGCAGGTGCGCACCACCGACGTCGCCGAACCCGTGCAGCCGGTGCATCGCGAAATCACGCCACGCGAGATCGCGGCGCCGACGATCCAGCAGCGCACGCGCGAGATCACGATGCGCGAGGTGCCGGTGCCGGTGCCGCGCGTTCCGGTGCCGACGCTGCCCGAACCGAGCGTCCCGACGCCCCAGGTGCGCGCGGCCGAACAGACCGTCCGCACGCGCGACGTCCCGACGCCGCCAACACCCGCGCCGCCCACGCCGTCGCCCGCAGCGCCCGCGGCGACGGGCCCGGCTGCGACAGCGCCGCCGTCGCCGTCGTCCACCACTTCGAATGCGCCGTCGACCGCATCGTCGAATGCACCCGCAGCGCGGACGGCGTCGGCACCTTCGTCCGCTGCTCCGTCCGGTACCGCACCGGCCGCGGCCGGCCGCGGCGCGCAGCCGTCGACCGCGGGGGCGGGCCCGAGTCCCACCCCGTCGCCAGGCACGTGGTCCACGCCGCGCCGTGGCGACGACTGGGGCGACAGCACGCGCAATGCGCCGGGCGGGCAACGCGGCCTGACGCCGGGCCTGTACAACGCCGACGGCAGCGTGCGCGTGCCCGAGCCCGGCGGCTCGGCGTCGCCCAACCGGCCGCCAGGCGCGATCACGGAGGAAATCCGCGATCTCGACCGTTCGGGCACGTGGCTCAAGCGCAAGCCGACGGATTTCGAACCGACCTCGTTCGACAAGTACTGGGTGCCGGACGAAACGCTGCTCGCCGAATGGGTGCGCAAGGGCATCGAGAAGGTGACCATCCCGATCCCGGGCACGAACAAACGCATCGAATGCGTCGTGTCGATGCTCGGCCTTGGCGGTAGTTGCGGTTTGAGCGATCCCAACCTCAACGACCAGCCCGCCGAAGCGCGTCCGCCGCCGGACATTCCGTTCAAACCGGCGCTGCAGGAAGACAACGGCAGCGTGAAGCCGTAAGCCACACGCATCGAGATGTCGCGTGTTCAGCGCGCCGTTGCGATGCGATGTCACGCGTTCGTCACTGAACCGAACCGAACGAAGCGCTCGCGGGTGTAGCGCAACGTCGCCAGCGAAAACCGCGACGGAAACAATTTCGCCGACGGAAATTTTTCCGCGCGCGATCGCGCACAGGTCGCGCCTGGTGCGATCGCGCGCTGGCATGTCTTTTGCGGAACGCTCCTGCATCCGCTGCGCCCTGCGTTTTCCATGCATGAATCCGCATTCGCATCGGCGACTTGTTACGTCGTCGCTGAACGATGTCCGCGCCGTTTTTACATCTTGCGCGGCACAGTCCGCCTGCGAGCGTTTGCCGCCGAGGCGCGCGAAACACACATCCACACAGGAGGGTAGTCCAGTGACCGACGAGCGATCGGGAACCGGTGAATTCAAGGCCGTTGCGCAAGACGCGATGCGGCTGGGCGCGCGCGCCCTGGAGACGGGACGTGCTTGGTTGAGTGGAAGGAGAGGAACGATGAACGAACGTGATGCATCCAAGCGGTACGAGGAGCGTCTGCGCCAGCAGCGCCAGGAATCGGGCATGTCGGGTCGCTCGGAGTACGGGCAAGGCGCGCGTCGCTGGGGCGCGGGCGAGGACTGGGACGACAGCAGTTCCGGTCGCACGCAGGGCCACTACGCGGGCGATTACGAAACCGGCGGCCGCATGGGCCGGCAGCAGTACGGCAGCGGCATGGGCCGCGATGAGCAGGACTGGTCGCAGGGGCGTCGCGAATCGCAGCGCTGGGGCGAGCAGGGCACCTACGGTGCGCAGGGCAGCAACGAATACGATCGCCAGGGCAGCGACTACGGACGCGAACGCGAGTTCGGCGGCCAGTACGGCGATCGCGGCCACGGCGACTACGGCAGCAACCGTGCATACGGCACGCAGGGCAGCCAGGGCTATGGCAGCCAGAGCTACCGCTCGCAGCAACAAGGCGAGGATTACGGCAGCCAGGGGCGTTACCGCGCGTCGGGCTCCGACTACGGCAGCCAGCGTCCCCAGGAAGGCCAGCAGGATTACAGCAACCAGCGCGGCTACGGCACGCAGGCCTACGGGCAGGGCGAACACAGTTCCGGTTCGCACGGCTACGGCAGTGGTCGCGAATACCGCGGCTACGAAGGCGGCGAGTCCGGACGTCACGCCGGCAATCGCAACTGGGAACGTGGCTATGGCGAAGGCTATGGCCTCTCGTCCGGCTACGCCGACGAACAGGCGTACGGCAGCCAGTACGGTTCAGGCTCCAGCAGCAGCGGCTACGCCAGCGGTTATCCCAGCGATACGCAGGGCTCCAGCCGCCAGCGTTCGATGTCTGGCAGCTCGTCGGGCATGTCGTCGCGCGACCAGTACAGCCGCAACTACCGCGGCATGGGCCCGCGCTCGTACACGCGTTCGGACGAACGCCTGCTCGAGGACATCAACGAGCGTCTGACCGAAGACGATTACCTGGACGCCACCGAGATCACCGTGCGTTGCGTCAACGGCGTGATCACGCTGGAAGGCACCGTCACCGAGCGCTGGATGAAGCACCGCGCCGAAGACCTGGCCGATGCGAGCAGCGGCGTGAAGCAGGTCGACAACCGCATCCAGGTCCAGTCGCAATCGCAGTCGCAGTCCGGACGCTCCAGCGAGTCCGGTTCGTCGCAGGCGCAGGGCTCGTCGCAGTCGCAGGGTCGCTCGGCGTCCTCGTCGACGTCATCCCGCGCAAGCGGCACGACCGCCAGCAGTGGCGGCTCGACCACGACCGGCTCGTCGTCCACGCGCAGCACCGGTGGCGACAACAACCAGGGCGGCTCCCAGCACTGACGAACAGGGAAGCGCACTGGAGACGGAAAGGCCCGCAATCGCGGGCCTTTCTCTTTGGCGAAGACAGGAATTGCCGCGCGGACTACGGATGCTCCGCCGCATCACGCGGATCCATCACCATCGTGCGGCAGCGCTTGCAACCGGCTTCGGCCCGCTTGAGATGCTCGCGGATGCGTTCGGGTTCGGCACCGTGATCGAGCATCGCCAGCGCGGTGGACACCGCCATCGTGATCACGTTGAGTTCGTTGCGAAGGCCGTGGCGCCACTGGCGCTCGGTCGCATCGTCCAGCGGCACGCTCACGCTTCGGCGTCCCGCGTGCGAAGGCGCGCCAGCTGGTTGTGGATCGTCCGCACGCTCACGCCGAGCGCGCGCGCGGTGCGCGTGCGGTCGTTGTCGAAGTAGGCGAGCGTGCGGCTGAGCATTTCGTGTTCGATCTCGGCGTAGGTCATGCCGACGGTGAACGTCACCGCGCCGGGATCGGCATCGTTGGCGCGCATGCGTCGCGCGTTCGGCCGCATGCGCAGGATGCCGTCGTCGCTGGCGAGGAACGCGCGCTGCACCGCGCTGCGAAGCTCGCGCACGTTGCCCGGCCACGCGTGGCGGCGAAGCGTGCGGTCGGTGCCATCGGCGAAGCGTTTGTTGGTGGCGTGCCGCACGTTGAGAAGGTCGAGGAAATGCTGCGCGAGCAGCTGCACGTCCTCGCCGCGTTCGCGCAGGCTGGGCATGGCGATGGTGAAGTCGGCCAGGCGGTAGTACAGGTCTTCGCGCAGCGTTCCCGCATCGACCGATCCGAGCGGATCGCGATTGGTCGCCGCGACGATGCGCACGTCCACCGGAATGCTTTCCGAACCGCCGACGCGCGTGACGGTGCCGGTCTCGAGCACGCGCAGCAGGTAGACCTGCAGCGCGAGCGGCATTTCGGTGATCTCGTCCAGGAACAACGTGCCGCCATGCGCCTGTTCGAAGTAGCCGGCATGGCGGGCATTGGCACCCGTGAAGCTGCCGCGTTCGTGGCCGAATAGATGGCTGGCGAGCAGCTCGGGTGAAATCGCACCGGCATTCACCGCGATGAACGCGCCGGGCCGTCCGCTGCGCTGGTGCACGGCGCGGGCGACGAGCTCCTTGCCGGTACCGCTTTCGCCGGTGATCAGCACCGATGCGTCCGACGGCGCCACGCGTTCGATGTCGTCGGTCACCAGCCGCATCGATTCGCAGCGTCCCACCATGCCGAAGCGCACCGGCATGTCGTGCGCCCGCGCGTAGGCCGAGGCGGCCTGCGACAGCAGCGCGTCGAACTGTTCCGGGCACAGTGGCTTGAGCAGGTAGTCGTAGACGGGACGTGAAACCGCCTGGATCGCCGATTCCACCGACGGCTGTCCGGTGACGATCACCGCGTGGTCGTGTTCGGGAAGCGCGGGATCGTCGAGCAGGTCCATGCCGTTGCCGTCGGGCAGTTCCAGGTCTAGCAGCAGGAGGTCGAGCGGCGGTAGGTGGCTGAACTGCCGGGACTGCTCGAGCGAATGCGCCACGTAAGGCTGGAAGCCGCGAAGGCGGGCGAAGTCGGCCGCGGACGCAGTGAAGTCGCGATCGTCGTCGACGATCAACAAGGATGCCGGCACTGGAGATCTCCCTCTTGAGGCCGTCAGCGTAGTCGCGGCGAAGTTAAGACCCTTTGAAGAATATTCAACGCGGCAGGAAACATCTTCGCGATCGGCGTTGTTCCTTCACGCCGTGAAGGCATTCACAACGTCTCACCAGTATCGCTACGGTCAGGTTCGCGAAGATTTTTCACGCGTCCTTCGCGGCCTTTGCGTCGACCGCCGACCATGGCACGTAAGTTGCTCCTGCTTGTCTTTGTCGGGACCGCTCGCCGGTTCCGAAGCACCGCAACGACGATAAGACAACGGAGAGAGAGACGATGAACGCGAAGCTGTATTACGGGGAGCATTCGACGGTCGTGGAAGCGGTGGATATCGAGGAGGAGGTCGCGTACTGGATGCGGCACTACCGCAACTACGTGCCGAGGTTCCGCAGCGAGGACTACCTGCCGGCGTTGAAGCTCGGCCTGGACGCGTACCTGCGCGGGCATGGCCATGACTTCGACGACATGGCCGACGCCCTCCAGCTCTGCTACGTGCGCGTGCGCGGCAATTCGCGCCTGGACTGGAACGAGGCGCTGCCGGTCGCCATGGCCGCGTGGACGCGCCTGTCCGAGCGCCACGCGCCGCGCAGCTACGAACCGGAGCCGCGCTTCGGCTTTGCGACGATTCGTTGAGGGGAGGGCGCGCCGCACAGGGACGTGCGGCGCGGAGCAAGGCTTGCCCGATCAGCGCTTGCCGGAGGATTCGAGCAACGCGCGCCCGCGCTCCAGGTGCATGGCCATGTGGTCACGGGTGTTGTTGAGGAAGTTGCGCACCGGTTCGTCCGTGGCGGCGGGGATCAGCCGCGCATCGAGCATGGAGAGCGCGTGCGCGTGGCCGTCGACCATGGCCTGCAGCCAGGCCTGCTCGTAGTCGGCGTCGGACGTGTTCGCCAGCGTTTCCAGCGTCGTTTTGCCCTGGCCGACGAGGCCGTGCACTTCGGTCGTCGTTTCCGGTTCGACCAGATGACCGGCTGACGAAAGCGAACGCAGTGCCGCGAGATTCTCGCTGTGCTCGCGATGCAGCATCTGCGCGTATTCGCTTGCCTGCGGGCCGAGCCTGCGAGCGCGCGCCTGCTCGACGGCGGCGATCTCGAACTCGTCCACTGCCGCGACCAGCGCAAGCGACACGCCCGCCGACGGCGGCGGCGTCGGCGCGGGTGGTGCGGGTGCGGTGTCGGCGCTGGTGTGCGTGTCGGAGGCCGTCGTGCCCGCGCCCGTGGCGTCGGTCGACGGCTGCGAGCCGGGCGGCGTGGCGGCCGGCGGCACGGTGTCGTCGCGCCGGCAACCTGCGGTGGCCACCAGCGCGCCGACCAGCGCGAGGGCGAGTGCGCGCCTCACCATGTCAATGCGGCGTCGCAACGCCACGCACCAGCTCCTCGGTCGCGCCGTTGTCCGCGCCATGCGCGAAATCGGCCAGCGACACGAAACCCACCAGCCGCTTGTCGCGATTGATCACCGGCAGGCGACGAACCTGCAGGTCGGCCATGTTGCGCGCGACGTCGTCGACGTCCTGGTCGTCGAAGCAGTAGCGGATTTCCTGCGTCATCACCTCGCGCACCGGCGTGTCGGCGTTCAGGCCGCGTGCCACGGCACGGATGGCGATGTCGCGATCGGTGACCATGCCGATCAGGCGGTCGCCGTCACCCACCGGCAGGCTGCCCACGTCCATGCGCTGCATGGTCTCGGCCGCTTCGCGGATGCTGCGGTTCGGGGCGGTGAGGAAGACGTCGGTGTTCATGATCTCGGCCACTTTCATGGGCGTGCTCCTGTGCATGCTCGGCAAGTAGAAACCCGAACCTTCGCATCGGGGCGATTTGGCCCGCGTGAAGCAGCCGGGCGGGCGACGTGAATGCCCCGGGGTTACCACGCGCCCCCGATGGACGGGCGCGCTTGAGTCGGGCTCAGGCGGCGTGACAGCATCGCGCCCGTGAATACCCCCGACGCCGATGCCGTCCACCTTCGCGACCTCGCGCGGCTGCGCCGCGTGCGCGACCGGATCGATCGCGAGTACGCCAAACCGCTCGACGTCGAAGCGCTCGCGCAAGGGGTGCACATGTCGGCCGGACACCTCAGCCGCGAGTTCAAGCGCGCCTACGGCGAATCGCCCTACAGCTACCTGATGACGCGGCGCATCGAGCGCGCGATGGCGCTGCTGCGTCGCGGCGACATGAGCGTGACGCAGGTGTGTTTCGACGTCGGCTGCGCGTCGCTGGGCACCTTCACCACGCGCTTCACGGAACTGGTCGGCATGCCGCCGGGTGCCTACAAGCGCGAGCACAGCGGCGCGGCCGAGGGCATGCCGCCCTGCGTCGCCAAGCAGGTCACGCGGCCGATCCGGTCGCAATCGATCAGGAATCGAGAAGCGCCGGCGGATGCGCCGGCCGCAGACTGATCGCACCGGTTCATTCGAACACGCCGGCTCTCAACAACGTCGGCCCGGCCACGCCCTCATCCACACGGAGAACGACCCCATGGAACTGACCATCCATTCCACCTTCCTGCCGCACAACGATCCCGCCGCCGCGCTGGGCTTCTATCGCGACACGCTCGGCTTCGAAGTGCGCAAGGACGTCGATTACGGTGGCCTGCGGTGGATCACCGTCGGCCCGCCGGGCCAGCCGGAAACCAGCATCGTGCTGACGCCGCCGGCGATCACGCCGGGCATCACCGACGAGGAGCGCCGCACGCTCATCGAGATGATGGCCAAGGGCACCTACGGGATGATCATCCTCGCCAGCCGCGACCTCGATGGCACCTTCGAGAAGGTGCAGGCCAGCGGCGCGGAAGTGATCCAGGAACCGACCGACCAGCCCTACGGCGTGCGCGACTGCGCGTTCCGCGATCCGGCCGGCAACCACGTGCGCATCAACCAGGTGTGATGCGAAGGCGGGTCGCGCTCAGGTGCGCGGCCCGCGTTCCTCGCGCGGCTTGGCCTTGCGATCGCGCAGCAATGCGCTGACCACCAGCGCCAGGCCCAGCGCGGTGGCGACCAGGAACAGCACCAGCGCCAGCCATTCGTAGCGGTTCGCCGTGCCCGGGCCGCTGCCGCGCAGCAGCATCGCCGAAGCGAGGATCAATGCGGCGACGACGACGCCGGCCGCGATGCGGTTGGCGATCTTCTGCAGGTTCTCCATCAGCCGCGATTCCTGCAGCCCGGTGATGCGCACCTGCAGGCGGTTCTCCGCCAGCAGCGACAGTGCCGAGGACAGCTTGCGAGGCGCGTCCTGCACGAGGGCCTGCAAATCGATCGCTTCGACCGCCAGCGCCGGCATCGACAGGGAGCGCTTGATCTGCGCGGTGATCATCGACGGCATATGGCTTTCGATGACCTTCTGCACGTTCAACTGCGGCGCGAGCAGCCGGCACACGCCTTCCAGGTGCAGCAGCGTGCGGCCGAGCAGGCTCAGTTCCGGCGGCGTGCGCAGGCCGCACATCGCGCCGATGCGCGTGAGGTCGAGCATCAGCCGGCCTTCGGAATGATCCTTCAGGCCGGCGTGCGCGGCGTAGCGTGCGATGAGCTGGCCGGATTCGCGCAGGTAGCGCTCCTCGTCGAAGGTCTCCAGCCGCGTGCCGAGCGCGATGACCTCGTCGGCTGCGTCGTCGCCGCGGCCTTCCACCGCGGAGAACATCAGTTTCAGCAGGCGCGTGCGCTGGCGCGGCGGCACGTGGACGACCATGCCGAGGTCGATCACCGCCAAGCGTCCGTCATCGGTCAGCAGCAAATTGCCCGGATGCGGATCGGCGTGGATCTCGCCATGCACGAACATCTGGTCGAGGTAACCGCGCAGCAGCGATTCGCACAACCGTTCCAGCGAATCCGGCCGCATGCGCGAGAGCACGTTCGCGTCAAGCGGATCGCCGTTGACCAGGTCCATCACCAGCACGCGCGTGCGCGTGAGCGGCCACACCGGCCGGGGTATCAGCAGGTCCGGGTAGGCGGCGAGGTGTTCGGAGAAGCGCTCCAGGTTGGCCGCTTCCAGCGTGTAGTCGAGTTCGCCTACCAGCGCCTTGCGGAACTCGTGCACCCAGTCGGAAAAGCGCACGCGCTGTCCGAGCCCCGTGGTGTGGTCGACGCCGGTGGCGATGGAGTCGAGCACGGAAAGGTCCTGCTTCACTTCCTCCGCGACGCCGGGACGCTGCACCTTGACGGCGACCGGCCGGCCGTCGAGCAGGCGCGCGCGATGCACCTGCGCGAGCGACGCGCTGCCCAGCGGCGCGGGATCGAACCATGCGAAGACTTCCTCGATCGGCCGCTCCAGCGCGCATTCGACCTGCGTGCGGATCGCGTCGAATTCGACCGGCGTGACCTGGCTCTGCATGCGCGTGAGCGCGGCAAGATACGGCGGCGGCACGAGATCGGTGCGCGTGGACAACGCCTGGCCCAGCTTGATGAAGGTCGGGCCCAGGGCTTCGAGATCCTTCACGAACTGCTCGGGCCGCTGGTCGGAGACGTCGACCTCTCCGGCGATCTGCGCCGACGAGCGCAGGTCGAGGCCGGTGAACACGCCCGTGCCGCGATAACGCATCAGGAAGCGCAGGATGCGGCCGGTGCGGGCCAGGCCCGTCGATTGCGTGCTCAAGGCATCGGCGCGCACGGGGCGCGGGATGGGCGAGAGCGAGGGCGCGGGCAGGGCATCGCGCATGCGTTCGTGCTCCGTGGTGCAGTTGGAAGGCTGGGCGTGTTCCGCGCCGGCGCCCGCGTGCTTGCGCGTTGCGTCGCGCGCGATGAACGGACTCCAGAATAGGTCGCCACCGCTAAGGCGCCGTGAGGCCGATGCGCGCATTGCTTCACGCGCTGCATTCGTGCGCGCTGCGACATCAGTCCGCCTTGTCGCGTTTGCCGTCGCCCGGGATGCGCCTTTCGATCCAGTTGATGGCCGTGAGGATCAACAGCGTCAGCGCGGTCGAAAGGCCGGCGAGCAGGTGGTAGCGGAAGCCGCACATCACGCCGATCACCGCGACCATCAGGATGGTCGCTGCGGTGGTGATGCCCACGACGACCTGCGAGCCGCGGCGCGCGAAGATCGTGCCGGCGCCGATGAAGGACACGCCGGCGATGACCGCTTCGACCAGTCGCAACGGGTCGATGGTGAGGCGCAGTTCGCTGTCGAGCCGGTGGTCGATGATCACCAGCTGACCGAGCCCGACCAGGAGCGCGGCGGCGCCGCCGACGAGCATGTGGGTGCGAAAGCCGGCCGGTCTGTTCTTCAATTCGCGTTCGAAGCCGATCACGCCGCCAAGCAGCATGGCGATCGCGGCGTCGCGCACAACGAGCAGCTGGAGCGTCCAGTCCATCCCGACACGTTGGTTTTGCCGATGTGTAGGGACCGTCACGGTGCCGCTAGCGGCCACACACGCGCCGCTCACGAGGGCGTTCCTACCATCCGGCGCACCTTAGACGGAGAGAGGAGGAGACACGAAATGGGCATCATCATCTGGTTGATCGTGGGCGGTATCGTCGGTTGGCTCGCCAGCCTCATCATGCGTCGCGATGCGCAGCAGGGCATCATCCTCAACATCGTCGTGGGCATCGTGGGTGCCTTCATCGGCGGCTGGCTCGGCAGCGTGCTGGGCATCGGCGGCGGCGACATCAACGACGGCAACTTCAGCATCGCAGGACTGCTGCTGTCGCTGCTCGGCGCGGTGGTGTTGCTGGCGATCGTGAATCTGTTCACGCGCGGGCGCGCCCGCTGATCTTCCACGCAACGGTCGCATGAAGCACAAGCGGTTCCGCTTCGGACCGGGATTCCGTGTCGCGTTCGACGTACGCAAGGTGCAGGCGGCCGAAATGGTCATTGCGCCGGGCGACAGCGAAGGCGGCCCGGACAACCGGCACCGCGGCGCCGACCAATGGCTTTATGTCGTATCCGGGACGGGGCTGGCGATCGTCGAAGGACGTCGCCAGCCCCTGAAGGCCGGCAGCCTGCTCGTGGTCGAGCGCGGCGAACGCCATGAAATCCGCAACACCGGGCGCACGCGCCTGAAGACGGTCAACTTCTACTACCCGCCGGCGTACGACCGCGAGGAAGAGCCGCTGCCTGCCGGTCGCAAGTAGACCCCGTCCGGTCACATTCGCGAAGTCAGTAACGCCGCGAATACCACTGCGCGAGCGTCTCCGGCAGGTGCTCGCGCATATCCACGCCGAGCGCTCGATGCGCATCCAGCACGTCGAGCACCTGCTGCCGCAGCGCGTGCAACATCGGCAATTGGTCAAGATGCGCTGGCTCGCCCTCCACGCGCTCGAGCACGCTGATTCCCCAGGAGAACAACGCCGGCGCGCGTGCCTGCATCTGCGCCTCAAGCCACGCGCGCAACGGCACGTGCACGGTGTGGCCGCGCTCGGCGAGGCGGTCGACGGCACTGGCCAGGATCGGATACGCGCCGCGATACCACTCGGTGTGACCCGCGGCCTGGATCCGCACGGTGAGCGGGGCGGGCGCGCTGTATTCGGCCAGTGCGTGGCCCAGCTCCAGTTCCAGCCGGCGCGAGTCACGCACGGTCTCCGTGTCCACCAGCAATGCGCGGTCGAGATCGAAGAACTCGAAGAACCGCGGATGCAGCGTCTGCATGCGCTCCAGTGGCTGCCGCGAGAAGCCGAGCTTCAGCAGGTCCTCGTACGCGCACGGCAGCACGTAAAGATGGCACGCGCCTTCGCTCACGCCGCGCGTGCGTTCGGGGTCGCTGGTCCGCAGGAACGCCATGCCGGCCATCATCGCCGATGGCATGTGAGACGCGTCATCGCGACGCCATCTTGATGCACTCCTCCGGATGCTGGCGGCATGGCGAAATCCCGCAAGGTGCCGCGACAACCGAAGACGAGCGGCGAGGGCGTGCTGAAGAACAGCGTGCTGAAGAACAGCGTGCTAAAGAACAGCGTGCCGAAGAACGACGCGTGCGTGGCCGCGGCCAGCGACGGCGGGCTGGTCTATGTGAGCGATGGCGAGCCCGGGCTGCGGCGGATGCGCTCAGGCAAGGGCTTCCGTTACATCGACGCGGACGGGCGCACCGTGCGCGACGCCGACACGCTGGCGCGCATCCGCTCGCTGGCGATCCCGCCGGCGTATCGCGACGTGTGGATCTGCCGTCGCGCGAACGGTCATCTGCAGGCCTGTGGGCGCGATGCGCGCGGACGCAAGCAGTACCGTTACCACCCGCGATGGCAGGAAGTCCGCGACTCGCGCAAGTTCGATCGCATCGTCGCGTTCGCTGCCGCGCTGCCGAACCTGCGGCGCACGTTGCGTCGCGATCTGGCGCGCGAAGGGCTCGGTCGCGAGAAGGTGCTGGCGATCGTCGTATCGGTGCTGGCCGACACGCTGGTGCGCATCGGCAACACCGAGTACGCACGCGGCAACCGTTCGTACGGCCTCACGACCCTGCGCAATCGACACGTCGAGTTCCTGCGCGGTGGCCGCGCGCACCTGCGCTTCCGCGGCAAGAGCGGGCTGGAGCACGACATCGTGCTCGACGATGCGCGCCTCACGAAACTCATGCGGCGCTGCCAGCAGCTGCCGGGGCAGGCGCTGTTCCAGTACCTCGACGACGACGGGCAGCAGCAGCCCGTCGATTCGGGCATGGTCAACGACTACCTGCGCGAGGCGATGGGGGCGGACTTCACCGCCAAGGATTTCCGCACCTGGGGCGGCACGCTGGTCGCGATCCGGCTGCTGGCCGAACGCGAAGTCCCGCGGCGCGAGGGCGGCGAGATCAAGGTCACCGCGGTACCGGCGGTGCGAAACGAGGTCATCAAGGAAGTCGCGCAACTGCTCGGCAACACGCCGGCGGTGTGTCGCAAGTCCTACATCGACCCGACGGTGTTCGAGTGCTGGGAAGACGGCCGCCTGCAGCGCGCCGTGGCGGGCGCCCGTGGCGAGCGCCAATGGGAACAGGCCGCGCTGCGCCTGTTGCGGCGCAGCCGGCGGGAAAGCAGGACGTAGGCGGGCGATCAGGCCGGCTCGTCTTCCTGCGTCGCGGCGGCGTCGGGGAGCGCGATCGAACTGAGGTCGTGCCCCGTCAGCCGGGCGATCAGCTCGATGCCCTTCTGCGTGGGTTCCCAGCGTTCGCCCTCGAAAACCGCGAGCCCCTTGCCGGCCAGGCGCTGCATCGTCGCCGACTCCATCAATGCGTGCTCCCAGCGGAACCGCGTCTTGTTGCGCAGCGCCAGCAGGGCGAAGCGCTCGGTCTGGGTCAGCTCGGTGCCGGTGAGTCGACGGGCCTGGCGCATGGGCGTCCCGGAGGGCGGAGGGCCTTCCAGCTTTCCGCAACCGTCGTTTGCGGGCCCATCAGACGAGTCCGAATTGGGGCGTGCGCGCTGGCGAAGCGGGCAGGGCGTCACGCCACGCACCCCGCACGACGCTCATCGCACGCTTGAACGCCCGCAAACACCGCGTCCTGCAGGCCTTGTCGTCGCGGGCTTCGCCCCTATACTGGACGGGTCAGCATCAGCTGTCCCCGGGGGTGCACTGGCTTCGACGGGGGTTGCGAAATCGCTTGGCGCATGCCGAGGGGGTAGCTTTCCTCGTAAATCCAGCTGCAAACTTCTAGTTGCCAACGACGACAACTACGCTCTGGCCGCTTAAGGCCTAAGCCCCGAAACTGCTTGTGTCCGTGCTCGCAGCGTAGGGTCATCATCACGGAATCGCCGGGGACGGTTGCCTGTCAGTCCCTGGTCAACCCAAAACAGGCTGGTTCCGGGATGCGCTTTGCATACCGTGCTGTTCCGGGACGAGATCCAACGGTGAGCTAAGCATGTAGTGCCGGGGATGGAGTGCCTTCGGACGGGGGTTCAATTCCCCCCACCTCCACCATACCAGTGCAGAAAAGCCCGCTTCGGCGGGCTTTTTTGTGTCTGCGACATCGGCACCGGCGCGTGCGTCAGGTTTCCTCGAGCAACTGGATCAGCGCACGTTGCTTCTTGCGCGGCAGCTTGCGCACCAGCCCGACCAGGCGGACCTCTTCGGCGTTGTCGTACTTCGTGGGCGTCTCGCGCACGGACTCGGCCAGCTCCATCGTGCCGCGGCCGGTCGACAGCCAGTCGGAATTGACCTTCATCTGCACGGCCATCGCGGTGAGGCGTTCGCTCGCCGGCTTCGAAAGACCCACGGCCCACTTGCGGGCGGATTCGCGGCTGACCTCGAAGTACTCGGCCAGCGCCGCCGTGCGATGGCGGCCCTTCACGATGCCGGCGTAGTCCCAGGCCTGGTGCAGCCGTTTTGAGAATTCCTTGTGCGGTTTTTGCGGCATTTCCGTGCGCTCGAATAAGGGAAATCCGACACCCACACGAGGAGTGTGAGACGTCGCAATTTATTGTTGCGCAGCGTCTGCGAAAAGCACGCATCTTCAGGTTGTTGAATGTGGCAACTGGCGGTGGTATCCATTTGCGCCATGACTATCGAAATGGACGTCGCGGCCAATCCGGTCGAGCGATACGTTGAATGTTTCAACTCCTGCGGCGCGGCCGCGCAGGCGGCCGGCATCAGCACCGAAATGCTGCGCCGAATGCGCAAGCGCGGCTACGTAACCACTAGAAAACGTGCACTTATCATGGCCAGGGCATGCAGCTTCCGCGTGGATGCGATCGAGCTGCTCGCACTGTCCGGCGTGCGACGTTCGCCGCGCGGGCCACGCACGTGACGATGCGCGTGAGCGCTAACCAACGCGGGGCGGGTCCACCCGGCTGAATGCGAAAAATTCTCGGCCCTGTATGCTTGGGGAATGAGCCCCGAGGCCGTTCGCGAAGACCGCACGCCCGACCTGTCCGAGCTGTCGCCGCGCCGCGGGTACCTGCTCGCGCTCATCGTGCTCGTCGGCTCGCTGCTGCTGGTCTTCACCGCGTGGCGGGCGGCGCGCGAACGCGAGTTGCGTTCGGCCGAGGCGGAGTTCATCAGCAAGACCGCCGAAGTCACCGAGCTACTGCGCCAGGGCATGACCAAGTACGAACTGGTCGCGCGCGGTGGCGTGTCGATGTTCGCGTCGGTCACGCGGCCGCGGCCGTCGCCGGCGCAGTGGCAGGCGTACGTGGACGGAATGGACCTGCAGCGTCGCTTCCCCGGCATGGTTGGCCTTGGATTCGCCGAATTCGTCCCCGCCACGCGCTTGGCCGACCTGCAGCTGGAATGGCGTGATGCCGGCCACGGCCTGCTCGAGATCTGGCCGCGCGGGCAGCGCCGCGACTACGGGCCCATCCTTTACCTCGAACCGAAGACGCCCGCGAACGTGGGCGCGATCGGCTTCGACATGTACTCCGAGCCGGTGCGCCAGGCCGCGATGGTGCAGGCGATGGAAACGGGCAACGCGACGCTGTCCGGCCCGGTGCACCTCATCCAGGACGGCTCGCTGCGCAGCACCGGCATCCTGCTGTACCTGCCGGTGTATCGCGGCGGCGGGCGGCCGGCGACGCTGGCGAACCGTCGCGCCGACATGCAGGGCTGGGTGTACGTGCCCGTGCGCATGGAAGGGTTCGTGCGCAATGCGCTGGGCGCGCTGCGCAACGACAGCCAGTTCCGCGTGATCGACGTGTCCGCCGGCGAGCGCCTGCTCTACGCGACGTACGCGCCGGCCGATCGCCCGCCGCCGGCATTCCGGCACAGCAGTGCGTTCGAACTCTACGGCCGCCACTGGCGCGTGGACTTCGAATCGCCACCCGTGGCGCAGGCCGCGCCGCGATTGCAGGGCCTGCAGAACCTGCTGGCGCTCGGGCTGTTCTCGTCGCTGCTGCTATACGCGATCGCGTGGATGCTCGCGCGCACCGAAGCGCAGGCGTACCGCATCGCCGTGCGCATGACGGAGGACTATCGCCGGAGCGAGCTGCGCTTCCGTAGCGCGATGCGGTATTCGGCGATCGGCAAGGCGCTGCTGGACAGCGAGGGCCATATCGTCGAGGCCAATCCGGCGCTGGCGAACATCGTTGGGCTCACGCCCGAGGCGCTGGTGGGCAAGCGCTTCGACACGCTGTTCGAAAGCGACGAGCCGGAGCTGATCGCCTACGGCCACGGCACCACCGACGCGCAGGGCGTACATCGCGCGACGCGACGGCTGCATCGCGAAGGCGGCGACCCGCGCCAGGCCCAACTGACCTATGCGCCGGTGCCGGGCAACGTCGGCCAGGACATCGTCGGATTGGTGCAGGTGGAGGACGTGACCGAGCGTCTTCGCGCCGAGGCGCGGGTGCACGCGCTCAACCGGACGCTGGAAGCGCGCGTCGCGCTGCGCACCCGCGAATTGAGCCAGGCCAACCAGGAGTTGGAGGCCTTCGCATACAGCGTCTCACACGACCTGCGCGCGCCGCTGCGTGCGATCGACGGCTTCAGCCGGATCCTGATCGAGCGGCATTCGGCGGGAATGGACGAGAACGGCAGCGGTTACCTGGTGCGCGTGCGACGTGCGGCGGGCCGCATGGGCGAGTTGATCGACGCGCTGCTCAAGATGTCGCGCGTCAGCCGCAGCGAACTGCGGCTGGAACGGGTCGACCTGAGCCGCCTTGCCGGCGAGGTGATCGAGGAGCTGCGCGTAAGCGACAGCCGGCGCCAGGTCGAGGTGGACATCCAGCCGGAGCTGTTCGTGATCGGCGACGCGCCGCTGCTGCGCAACCTCCTCGGCAACCTGCTGGGCAACGCGTGGAAGTTCACGCGCGATCGGCTCGATGCGCGGATCGAGTTCGGCGCGGTCATGGGCGAGCAGGGGCTGGAGTACTTCGTGCGCGACAACGGCGCGGGCTTCTCGCAGGCGTATGTCGACAAGCTGTTCCGTCCGTTCCAGCGGCTGCATCACAACGACGACTTCGCCGGCCACGGCATTGGCCTGGCGTCGGTAAAGCGCATCGTCGAGCGCCACGGCGGGACCATCCGCGCCGAAGGCGAAGTGGGGAAGGGCGCCACGTTCTGGTTCACGCTGCCGCGGGAGAAGCTGGCGGAGTAATGGGCGGCCGGCCTCTTCGAACGGCGATTTCCTGTGTACGAAGTCGCCAAGCCCCCAAGTTGGGGGCGATTCGCGCCGAAGGCGCGAATGGGGGATGGATGTGCACTGTTCGCGGCCCGCGGTTTGCGTAGCAAATCGCGGGGTTTTCGGGCGTAGCCCGGAAACAACCAGGCTTTGCCTGGTTCAAGCGTCCTTGTTATGCCGACGCATCACGCGCTGCTTCTCGCGCTGCCAGTCGCGCTCCTTGCTCGCCTCGCGCTTGTCGTGCGCCTGCTTGCCCTTGGCGAGCGCGATCTCCGCCTTGACCTTGTTGCCCTTCCAGTAGAGCGCGGTGGGCACCAAGGTGTACCCGTCGCGCTGCACGCGGCCGATCAGGTTGTCGATCTCGGCACGATGCAGCAGCAGCTTGCGCGAGCGGCGATCGTCGGCCACGACATGGGTCGAGGCGGAGATCAGCGGCGTGATCTGCGCGCCGATCAGGAAGATCTCGCTGTGCAGGACCACCGCGTAGGCGTCGCCGATGTTGGCGCGTCCGGCGCGGATCGCCTTCAGCTCCCAGCCCTGCAGGGACAGGCCCGCCTCGAACTTCTCCTCGAGGCTGTACTCGTGGCGGGCGCGCTTGTTCAGCGCGATGGTGCCGCCGCCAGCGCCCTTTCCCTTATCCTTGCCGGTCTTCTTGTTGGAATTCTTGGACATCGCGCCATTGTCCCCGAAGCGGGGCCCGCGCGCGACTTCATCGCTTCAGGATCGCCGCCGCATGCAGACCATCCGCCGTTCCGCCCTCGTCGAACACTCCGCCGCGCGCATGTATGCGCTGGTGAACGACGTGGCCGCCTACTCGCGCCGTTTCGGCTGGTGCGAGGGCTCGCAGGTGCTGGAGGAGGGCGTGAACGAGGACGGCACCGGGCGCATGGTGGCGCGGCTGGACATCGGCTTCGGCGCGCTGCGCACCTGGTTCACCACCGAGAACACCACCTGCGCGCCGCACCACATCGACCTGAAACTGGTCGACGGCCCGTTCCAGAGCCTGGGCGGGCGCTGGGAATTCCACGCGCTGGACGAGTCCGCCTGCAAGGTGACCCTCACGCTCAACTTCGAGCCGAAGGTGAAGCTGCTCGGCCCGGCGATGGCGGTGGGGTTCCAGAGCCTTGCCGATCGCATGGTCGACGACTTCGTGCGCGTGGCCGACCGGGGCGAAGAGGCGTGAAGGTCGAGGTCGTCCGCGCCTGGCCGCGGCGCTTCGAGTCGGTGTGGGTCGAGTTGCCCGCCGATGCGACGGTCGCGCAGGCGTTGGCGGCCTCCGGCTGGAAGGACGATGCGGACATCGTGGCCTGTGCCGTATTTGGCGTTCGCGCCGATGGCGAGACCGTGTTGCACGAAGGCGATCGCGTCGAACTGCTGCGGCCCCTGGTCGCCGATCCGAAGGATGCGAGGCGCCGGCGCGCCGAGTCGACCAAAACAAAACCCCGGCCGTAAGCCGGGGTTTTCGTTTGCGCTGCGGAGCGACGCGCTACAGGAGCGAAGGTCGGATCAGCGGCCCTTCTTGCCCTTTTCCTTCGGCAGGTTGCGGCCGAACTGCTTGACCGTCTGGCGCGCCAGCTGCTCGTCCTGCTCGGGGAAGTAGTCGCCTTCCCACTTCACGACGGCGTCGTTCTCGAACCACACCGTGAGGTTCTTCTGCTCGGTGGTGCCGCGGCGGTTGGTGCGCTGCGTGGCGGTGTAATCCCAGCGATCGTGATGGAAGGGGTCGTCGATCGACGGTGTGCCGAGAAGCAGGGTGACCTGCTGCTTGCTCATGCCGGTCTGGAGCTGGTCGACGTTGGCCTTTTCCAGCAGGTTGCCCTGGTAGATCGGCTGCTTGTAGAGGATGCCGCAGCCGCTGGTGACCAAGGCAATGGAGAGGACCAGCAGGAGCTTGTGCATGTGCTTCGGCATCGGTGTCTGCGACAGGCGGATAACGCGGCGATGATACACTGCCGGGCGCATCCACCAAGCGCGGAGTCGGGCCGTCCACCTTCGGGGTCGGCCGTGTTCATCCGCCGTTCCGGCGCCACCGGTCGCGCCGCATCGTTGAGGGACCATCATGGAATCGCAAGAACTCCGCAAGGCCGGACTCAAGGTCACCCATCCGCGCCTGCGGATCCTGGAGCTGCTCGAGCAGGCCAAGCCGCGGCACATGACCGCCGAGGACATCTACCGCCACCTGCTCGAACACGGCGAGGACATCGGCCTGGCGACGGTGTACCGCGTGCTCACGCAGTTCGAGGCCGCCGGCCTGGTGCTCAAGCACAACTTCGAGGCCGGGCAGTCGGTGTACGAACTCGATCGCGGCCATCACCACGACCACATGGTCGACATCGACAGCGGCAAGATCATCGAGTTCGAAAGCCCGGAGATCGAAGAGCTGCAGCGCAAGGTCGCGGCCAAGCACGGCTACGAGATCGAGGAGCACTCGCTCGTCCTCTACGTGCGCCGGAAGAAGGGCGCGCCGGCGGTCTGACCTGCCGGGTTCCGCGAACGAAAAAGCCCGCCGATGGCGGGCTTTTTTTGTGGGCGATGAGCGCCGTTACACCACGTCGGCCAGCAACCGCTTTGCGGCCGCACGCGCCTCGCGCGTGAGTTCGACGCCGCCGAGCATGCGCGCCAGTTCCTCCTCGCGCTCCTTCGCCTTGAGCAACTGCACCGCGCTCTGCGTGACGCCTTCGCTCTTGGCCTTGCTCACGCGGTAATGCGCATGGCCCTGCGCCGCCACCTGCGGCAGATGGGTGACGCACAGCACCTGCCGGCTCGCTCCAAGCGCGCGCAGCTTCTGGCCGACGATCTCCGCCACGGCGCCACCGATGCCGGTATCGACCTCGTCGAAGACCATCGTCGCCACGGTATCGAGCCCCAGCGCCGCGACCTCGATCGCCAGCGAGATACGTGACAGTTCGCCGCCCGACGCCACCTTGCGCAGCGGACGCGCCGGCTGCCCCGGGTTCGCCGCCACCATGAATTCCACGCGCTCGGCGCCCTGCGGATCGGGGCGTTCGGATTCGAGCGGCTCCAGCTCGACGTCGAAGCGTCCGCCGCCCATGCCGAGTTCGCCGATCAGCGCGCTCGTGCTCGACGCCAGGTTCGCCGCGGCCTCGCGGCGCCGCGCGCTCAACACCTGCGCGACCTCACGCCACGCGGTGCGGGCCGTTTCGATCTCGCCATCGAGTTTTGCCAGTCGCACGCCCGCGCCACGCAGGACGTCCAGTTCGGTCGCGATGGCGTCGCGATGCGAGGCGAGTTGTTCTGGCGTGACGCGGTGCTTGCGCGCCAGCTCGTGCAGGCGGCCAAGGCGGTGTTCGAGCGCGTCGAAGGCCGACGGGTCCAGGTCCAGTTCGCTGCGCACGCGGTCGAGCAGGGCGAGCGCTTCGTCGATCTGGATGGTCGCCGCATCGAGCATGCCGTCGACTTCGGAAAGCCGCGGCTCGTGCTCGGCGACACGTGCAAGATCCGATCGCACGTGCTGGAGCGTGCGCGAAAGCGACGGGCCGTCCTCGCCGCCGAGTTGCGCGAACGCGCCGTCGCAGGCGGCGATCAGCCCCGCGGCGTGCGCGTGACGACGGTGATCGGACAGGAGGCGCGCGATGGCCTCGGGCGCGAGCTCCTCGCGATCGAGCTCGGCGTGCTGGTGTTCGAGCCAGTCGATGCGGTCGGAGACGTCGCCCTGCGCGAGCAGCGTTTCGCGTTCGGCCAGCAGCGCGCTCCAGCGGGCCGCGGCGGCTTCGACGGCGCGACGCTCGGCATCAGTGCGGCCGAACGCGTCGAGCAGCGCGAGCTGGCTCGGGCGCGAGAGGAGCGCCTGGTGTTCGTGCTGCCCGTGGATTTCGACGAGCAGCGCGGCCAGCTCGCCGAGCTGCCCCAGCGTGACCGGGCGGCCGTTGACCCAGGCGCGCGAGCCGCCGTCGGCTCGGATGACGCGACGGATCTGGCAGGCGTCGTCCTCGTCGAGTTCGTGCTCGCGCAGCCATGCGGCGGCGAGCGGGACATCGTCGAGGGTGAATTCGGCCGCCAGTTCGGCGCGATCGGCGCCGTGGCGCACGACGCCGCTGTCGGCGCGCAAGCCGGAGATCAGGCCCAGCGCGTCGACCAGCAGCGACTTGCCCGCGCCGGTTTCGCCGGAGATGACGGTCAGGCCGGGACCGAAGGCCAGTTCGGCTTCGGTGACGACGGCGAATTGCTTGAGGGACAGGTGGACGAGCATCGGAGCGCGATTGTGCCCTGTGTGGGTTGCGGCTTGATAGCGGTGGGGCGTCTCACGGGTGGAGATCGCGACCGGGGTTCCGCTTCGTGCGCTGGCGCCGCGTGCGGCTCCGGGCGGAGGGCTCCGTGCGTCCCGACTTGCGCCCCGTACCCAGCCGTCATATATCGCCGACATGAGCCGCAAACCCGCCGATCCCAGCCTCGACCCGCGCGCACGCCAGTTGTTGCGCACCTTGATCGGCCGCTACATCCGCAGCGGCGAGCCGATCGGGTCGCAGACGCTGGCGCGCCACGCGGGGCTGGACGTCAGCCCGGCGACGATCCGCAACATCCTCGCCGACCTGGAAGACGCCGGGCTGCTCAGCGCCCCGCATTCCTCGGCCGGGCGCGTGCCGACGCCGCAGGGCTACCGGCTCTTCGTCGACTCGCTGCTGCAGGTGCGCCCGTTGCCTGAAACCGACGTCGCGCGCCTTCGCGGCGAGCTGCCGGCGGGGTCGGGGACGCAGGCGCTGCTGGGCAGCGCGTCGGAGCTGCTGTCGGCGATGACCCATTTCGTCGGCGTGGTCAGCGTGCCCAAGCGCGAGCAGTTCGCCTTCCGGCGCATCGACTTCGTGCCGCTGGACGGCTCGCGCGTGCTGGCGATCCTGGTCTTCGCCGACAACGAGGTGCAGAACCGCATCGTGCTCACGCGCCGGCCGTTCGATGCCGGCGAACTGGAGCGCGTGGCGAACTACCTCAATGCACACTTCGCCGGGCGCACGGTGGCCGACATCCGCGCCACGCTGGTGCGGGAACTGCGCAGCGCGCAGGACGAGATGCAGCTGCTGCTGGCGCAGTCGGTCGAACTGGCCGAGCAGGCGCTCGCGCCCGGCGGCGACGACATGGTGCTGGCCGGCCAGACGCGCCTCATGGGCGTGCAGGAGCTGGCCGACCTGGACCGCCTGCGCGACCTGTTCGACACCTTCTCGCGCAAGCGGGAGATCCTCCAGCTGCTCGAACGCACCGTGCAGGCGCCGGGCGTGCGCATCTTCATCGGCGAGGAAACCGGCCTGGCCCCGCTGGAAGGCATGTCGCTGGTGACCGCCCCGTACGTGGCCTCCGGCTCGGGGACGGTGCTGGGCGTGCTGGGCGTCATCGGCCCCACGCGCATGGCCTACGACCGCGTGATCCCGGTGGTGCAGGCCGCGGCGGACGCGCTCGGTGCAGCGCTGAACCCGGACTCGTAACGGGCCACGCGTATCCCGTTGAGGAGGCCGCTGGCCGGCATCCGCCGGAGCGCTCGTGTTGGACATTGCCGTCTTGAATCCGGCAGGGGCGGGCCCCATTGCTGCCCTGACGCGCCTGTGAGCGCGGCTGCAAGACCTTGAATTCCAGCATGTTTGAGCGCCCATGGCGCAGGGATGGAGCACCGCATGACCGCTAGCACGCCTTCCGGCGAACCCAACCAGACCGCCGAAGCAGCCCCCAACACCGAGACCCCCGACGCGCTCGCCACGCAGCTCGAAGGCCTCCAGGCCGAGCTGACCCAGTTGCGCGAGGAGACGCTGCGCGAGCGCGCCGAGCTGGAAAACCAGCGCAAGCGCATGGCGCGCGACGTCGACATGGCGCGCAAGTTCGCCAACGAACGCCTGCTCGCCGAGCTGCTGCCGGTGATCGACAGCCTCGAAGCCGGCCTCGCCGTGCAGGCCGATACCGCCGCCCACCTGCGCGAGGGCATGGAGCTGACGTTGCGCCAGTTGCTGAAGGTGGTGTCGGAAAACGGCCTGACCATGGTCGACCCGGTCGGCCAGCCGTTCGACCCCGAACGCCACCAGGCCATGAGCATGGTCGATCCCGCCGGCCACGCGCCCGGCGACGTCGTGCAGGTCTACCAGAAGGGCTGGGTGCTGAACGATCGCCTCCTGCGCCCGGCGCTGGTCGTGGTGGCCAGGCACGACTGACGCCTTGAAGCGGGGCCGCGAGCCCCCCAGATAACGCACATCGGCGGCACGTGGCCGCCATCAACCTTCAAGCAGGCGGCCTCGCGCCGCCGCACAGTCAAAAGATCAGAGAGGGAGCAACACCATGGGCAAGATCATCGGTATCGACCTGGGCACGACCAATTCGTGCGTGGCGATCATGGAAGGCGGCAAGCCGCGCGTCATCGAGAACGCGGAAGGCGATCGCACCACCCCGTCCATCGTCGCCTTCACCAAGGACGGCGAAGTCCTCGTCGGCGCCAGCGCCAAGCGCCAGGCCGTCACCAATCCGAAGAACACCTTCTTCGCCGTCAAGCGCCTCATCGGGCGCAAGTTCACCGACGCCGAAGTCCAGAAGGACATCGGCCTGGTCCCGTACAAGATCACCCAGCACGAGAACGGCGACGCCTGGGTCGAGACCTCCGACGGCAAGAAGATGGCCCCGCAGCAGATCTCGGCCGAAGTGCTGGCCAAGATGAAGAAGACCGCCGAGGCCTACCTGGGCGAGACCGTCACCGAAGCCGTCATCACGGTGCCGGCGTACTTCAACGACAGCCAGCGCCAGGCGACCAAGGACGCCGGCAAGATCGCGGGCCTGGACGTCAAGCGCATCATCAACGAGCCGACCGCGGCCGCGCTGGCCTACGGCATGGACAAGAAGGGCGGCGACCGCAAGGTCGCGGTCTACGACCTCGGCGGCGGCACGTTCGACGTGTCGATCATCGAGATCGCCTCGGTCGACGGCGAAATGCAGGTGGAAGTGCTGTCCACCAACGGCGACACGTTCCTGGGCGGCGAAGACTTCGACAAGCGCGTCATCGATTACCTCGTCGAGGAATTCCAGAAGGACCAGGGCATCGACCTGCGCAAGGATCCGCTGGCCCTGCAGCGCCTGAAGGACGCCGCCGAGCGCGCCAAGATCGAACTGTCCAGCGCGCAGCAGACCGAAGTGAACCTGCCGTACGTGACGGCCGACGCCTCGGGCCCGAAGCACCTGAACATCAAGCTGACCCGCGCCAAGCTCGAGGCGCTGGTGGACGACCTGGTCAAGCGCACGATCGAACCGTGCCGCATCGCGCTGAACGACGCCGGCCTGCGCGCCAGCGAGATCAGCGAGGTGATCCTGGTCGGCGGCCAGACCCGCATGCCGAAGGTGCAGTCGGCCGTCGCCGAGTTCTTCGGCAAGGAACCGCGCAAGGACGTCAACCCCGACGAGGCCGTGGCGCTGGGCGCCGCGATCCAGGGCGGAGTGCTGGCCGGCGACGTCAAGGACGTCCTGCTGCTCGACGTGACCCCGCTGTCGCTGGGCATCGAAACCCTGGGCGGCGTCTTCACCAAGATCATCGAGAAGAACACCACCATCCCGACCAAGGCCTCGCAGGTGTTCTCCACCGCCGAGGACAACCAGTCGGCCGTTACCGTGCACGTGCTGCAGGGTGAGCGCGAGCAGGCCCGCTACAACAAGTCGCTGGCCCGCTTCGACCTGACCGGCATCGAGCCGGCGCCGCGCGGCATGCCGCAGGTGGAGGTGTCCTTCGACATCGACGCCAACGGCATCCTGCACGTGTCGGCCAAGGACAAGAAGACCAACAAGGAACAGAAGGTCGAGATCAAGGCCGGTTCGGGCCTGTCCGAGGAAGAGATCGCGAAGATGGTCTCCGACGCCGAGGCCCACCGCGAGGAAGACCAGAAGTTCCACGAGCTGGTGCAGGCCCGCAACCACGCCGACGCGCTGATCCACACCGCGCGCAGCGCCATCAAGGACAACGGCGACAAGGTGGCCGGCGACGTCATCGGTCGCACCGAAGGCGCGATCGCCGAACTCGAAACCGCGATGCGCGGCGACGACAAGGGCCAGATCGAGGCCAAGTCCAAGGCGCTGGAAGAGGCCGCGCAGTCGCTGTTCGCGGCGGCGTCGGCCGCTGGCCAGCCGGGCGGTCCGGACGCCGGTGCAGGCCCGTCGGGCGGCGCCAAGTCCGACGACGTGGTCGACGCCGAGTTCACCGAAGTCAAGGACGACAAGAAGTAAAGCCGGGATTCGGGAATGGGGATTCGGGATTCGGAAAAGCAGTTTCCGTGCCCGGATCCCTTTCCTGTGTCTGAGCCGCCGTTGTTTTCACGAATCCCGAATCACGAATCCCGAATCGCTCCATGAGCAAACGCGACTACTACGAAGTGCTGGGCGTGGCCCGCGACGCCAGCGACGAAGACCTGAAGAAGGCCTATCGCCGCTGCGCGATGAAGTTCCATCCGGACCGCAACCCTGGCGATGCCGCCGCGGAAGCTTCGTTCAAGGAGTGCAAGGAAGCCTACGAAGTCCTGTCTGACGGCAACCGCCGTCGCGCCTACGACCAGCACGGCCACGCCGCGTTCGAGCACGGCATGGGCGGTGGCGGCGGTCAGGGCTACGCCGATATGGGCGACATCTTTGGCGACATCTTCGGCAACATCTTCGGTGGCGGCGCCCAGCGCGGCCCGCGTCGCGGCGCCGACATCGGCTACGTGATGGAGCTGTCGCTCGAGGAAGCCGTCTTCGGCGCCGAGAAGACCATCGAGATCCCGACGCTCGACGAATGCGAGACCTGCGACGGCTCGGGTTCGGCCGACGGCAAGACCGAAACCTGCCAGACCTGCCATGGCCGCGGCCAGGTGCGTTTCCAGCGCGGCATCTTCTCGATGCAGCAGGCCTGCCCGCATTGCGGCGGTCGCGGCAAGACGATTCCCAACCCGTGCGCCGACTGCAACGGCCAGGGCCGTGTCGAACGCACCAAGACGCTGCAGGTGAAGATCCCCGCCGGCGTCGACAACGGCGATCGCATCCGCTTGGCGGGCGAGGGCGAAGCCGGCCCGGCCGGTTCGCCGCCGGGCGACCTGTACGTCGACGTGCGCGTGCGCGAGCACGAGATCTTCCAGCGCGACGGCGACGACCTGCACTGCGAAGTGCCGGTGCGCATCGGACAGGCGGCGCTCGGCGACACGATCCGCGTGCCGACGCTGGAAGGCGAAGTCGAACTGCGCATTCCCGCCGAAACGCAGACCGGAAAGCTGTTCCGCCTGCGCGACCGCGGCGTGAAGTCGGTCCGCAGCCGCAAGCCGGGCGATCTGTATTGCCGTGCCGTGGTGGAAACGCCGGTCAACCTCACCGCCGAGCAGCGCGAGTTGCTGGAGAAGTTCGAAGCGACCTTCGCCGGCGATGGCGCACGTCGTCATTCGCCGCGTGCGTCGACCTTCCTCGATGGCGTGAAGGGCTTCTGGGATCGGATGACGTCCTGACGCTCGCACGGATCGAAACACCTGAAAGCCGCGGCATCGTCCGCGGCTTTTTTGTCTGGAAGTTAGTGCCTGATGCCCGGGCGCTTGTCGCGACGCAGACCCGCCTTCAGACTGCCCGCATGAGCGATCACACTTCTCCGCAGACCCGAATCCTCGTTCACGGCGCATCCGGCCGCATGGGGCAGGCGCTGCTGCGCCTGGCGTCCGAACGCAACGACGTCGTGGTTGTCGCCGCCGTGCAGCGTTCGCAGCCGGCTCAGCGCGTGGTGGACGGCGTGGCGCATTTCGCCGCGTCCGAACTGCATGGCGCGCCGGCGTTCGACGTCGCCATCGATTTCAGCCTGCCGCAGGGCTTCGATCCCATCCTTGCACTGTGCGAGGAGCGCGGTGCGGCACTGGTATCGGGCACCACGGGTCTGGAAGCGCCACAGTTGTCCGCGCTGGAATCCGCATCGCAGCGCATCCCGCTGCTGTGGGCGGCGAACTTCAGCCTGGGCGTGGCGATCCTGAGCGAACTGGTCGAACGCGCCGCCCAGGCGCTGCCGGGCTGGGATTGCGACATCGTCGAATCGCACCACGTGCACAAGAAGGACGCGCCGTCGGGCACCGCGCTGGCGCTGGGCGCGAGTGCGGTGCTGGGCGGGGCGTCGCCTCGCTACGCCTCGCTCCGGGCCGGCGACATCGTCGGCGAGCATCTGGTGCAGTTCACCGCGCCGGGGGAGCGGATCGAACTGGTCCATCGCGCCACCAACCGCGACATCTTTGCCCGCGGCGCGCTCCACGCGGCCGCGAAGCTCGCCGGGCGCGCGCCGGGCCGCTACCGGCTGCGCGATCTGCTTGCCTGAACGCGGCAGGCGGAATCGGGCCGATTGCCCGCCTCGATGCACATGACGCTGGCGTTACCCGGCCCGGGCCGCTAGAATTCCGGCTCGCCTGAACCCCTTCCGTCGGACCGGTCCCGCACCGCGTCCGCGCTTTGCTGCAGCCCGGATTTATTGGCGACTGCGCGACGGGAAGGGTCAGCACCCCCCGGCAGCCAAGGCGATCCCCGTGACCCAACCCGCAATCCTCGCACTCGAAGACGGCACCCTCTTCGAGGGCGTTTCCGTAGGCGCGCCCGGCCTTTCCGTCGGCGAAGTCGTCTTCAACACGGCCATCACCGGCTACCAGGAAATCGTCACCGACCCGTCGTATGCGCGTCAGCTGGTGACCCTGACGTACCCGCACATCGGCAACACCGGCTGCACCGACCACGACGACGAAGCCGCTCGCTGCTTCGCCTCGGGCCTGATCGTGCGCAACGTGCCGCGCCGTCCCAGCAACTGGCGCAGCCAGGTCTCGCTGCCGGAATGGCTCAACGCTCGCGGCATCGTCGCCATCTCCGACATCGACACCCGCAAGCTCACGCGCATCCTGCGCGAGAAGGGCGCGCAGAACGGTGCGCTGATGGCGGGCGAGATCGATGTCGACAAGGCCTTCGAGGCCGCGCGCAAGTTCCCCGGCCTGAAGGGCATGGACCTGGCGAAGGAAGTCAGCGTGCGCGAGTCGTACGAATGGACCGACGGCCAGCTCGACCTGGACAACAACGCGTTCGTTTGCGCCGAGCCGAAGTTCCACGTCGTCGCGTACGACTACGGCGTCAAGTTCAACATCCTGCGCATGCTCGCCGAGCGCGGCTGCAAGCTCACGGTGGTTCCGGCACAGACGCCGGCATCGGACGTGTTCGCGCTCAAGCCCGACGGCGTGTTCCTGTCCAACGGCCCGGGCGACCCGGCGCCGTGCGATTACGCGATCGCGGCGATCAAGGAGTTCATCTCCGCGAAGATCCCGACGTTCGGCATCTGCCTGGGCCACCAGCTCCTGGCGCTCGCCGCCGGCGCGCAGACGGTGAAGATGGGTCACGGCCACCACGGCGCGAACCATCCGGTCCAGGACCTCGACACGGGCCGGGTGATGATCACCTCGCAGAACCACGGCTTCGCGGTCGACGAAGCGACGCTGCCGGCCAACGTGCGCGTGATCCACCGCTCGCTCTTCGACGGCACCAACCAGGGCATCGAACTCACCGATGCGCCGGCGTTCTCCTTCCAGGGACACCCGGAAGCGAGCCCCGGTCCGCACGACGTGGCGCCGCTGTTCGACCGGTTCGTGACCATGATGCAGCAGGCCAAGTGAGCCACGCGGCCACCAAGCCCGCCCGCAAGCGCCACTGGCGCAGGTTGTTCGTTGTTGCGGTCGTGCTGGGCGCCTACCCGGCGTTCGTGATGGTGGCCACGTACTCGCAGTTCTTCGCCGCCGGATTGCCCGGCGGTCGCAACGGCCCGGCCGATGCGTACCGCCACTCGCTCGCCAGCGCCATCGTCGCCTACACCTCGTCGCCGCGCTGCGTCGACCTGGTCACGGCGGTGATGGAACGCGGCGGGCAGGGCAACGCGGCGCGTGCGATGGATGCGCACAACAACCGGCTCGGCGCGCGCATCGGCGCGGCCGCCGACAGCTGGACCGCCATGCAGCAGGCCGTGCTTGCTGCCGTGAACGAAGGCGCGATCGACGCCCGATCGCCCGACCAGATCACCTGGCTCGCGCCCGACGCGTGGCAGGAACGACTTTACTGAGGACCCCCATGCCCAAGCGCACCGACATCAAAACCGTCCTGATCATCGGCGCCGGCCCGATCGTGATCGGCCAGGCCTGCGAGTTCGACTACTCCGGCGCGCAGGCGTGCAAGGCGCTGCGCGACGAGGGCTACCGCGTGGTGCTGGTCAACAGCAACCCGGCCACGATCATGACCGACCCGAACATGGCCGACGCCGTGTACATCGAGCCGATCAACTGGCAGACGGTCGAGAAGATCATCGCGAAGGAAAAGCCCGACGCGCTGCTGCCGACGATGGGCGGCCAGACCGCGCTCAACTGCGCGCTGGACCTCGCCGACAACGGCGTGCTGGAGAAGTACAACGTCGAACTGATCGGCGCCTCGCGCGAAGCCATCCGCATGGCCGAGGATCGCGAGCTGTTCCGCGTCGCGATGGCCGAGATCGGACTTGAATGCCCGAAGGCCGAAGTCGCCCGCAACTTCGAGCAGGCGATCGAGATCCAGGCGAAGGTCGGCTACCCGACCATCATCCGCCCCTCGTTCACCCTCGGCGGCACCGGCGGCGGCATCGCCTACAACAAGGAAGAGTTCGAGGAGATCGCCAAGCGCGGCCTGGAACTCTCGCCTGTGCACGAAATCCTCGTCGAGGAATCGGTGCTGGGCTGGAAGGAATTCGAGATGGAAGTGGTCCGCGACAAGGCGGACAACTGCATCATCGTCTGTTCCATCGAGAACTTCGACGCGATGGGCGTGCACACCGGCGACTCGATCACCGTCGCGCCGGCGCAGACGCTCACCGACAAGGAATACCAGCGCCTGCGCGATGCCTCTATCGCCGTGCTGCGCAAGATCGGCGTGGACACCGGCGGCTCGAACGTGCAGTTCGGCATCAACGCCAAGAACGGCCGCGTCGTCGTCATCGAAATGAACCCGCGCGTGTCGCGTTCGTCGGCGCTGGCGTCGAAGGCGACGGGCTTCCCGATCGCGAAGGTCGCTGCGAAGCTCGCCGTCGGCTACACGCTGGACGAACTGAAGAACGAGATCACCGGCGGCCTCACGCCGGCGTCGTTCGAGCCGAGCATCGACTACGTCGTCACCAAGATCCCGCGCTTCGCGTTCGAGAAGTTTCCGCAGGCCGACGCGCGCCTGACCACGCAGATGAAGTCCGTCGGCGAGGTGATGGCGATGGGCCGCACGTTCCAGGAATCGCTGCAGAAGGCGCTGCGCGGGCTGGAAACCGGCAAGGTCGGCCTCGATCCGACGGGCCTGGACCTGGCCAGCGAAGACGATCTGACGAAGCTGCGTCGCGAACTCAAGGAGCCGGGTCCGGAGCGCATGTTCCACATCGGCGACGCGTTCCGCGCGGGCATGAGCGTGGAAGACGTGCACGCGCTGTCGTTCGTCGACCCCTGGTTCCTCGACCAGATCGAGGAACTCATCGCCGCCGAGCAGGACGTCGCGGCGGCCGGGCTGTCGTCGCTCGACAAGACGCGCATGCGCGAACTCAAGCGCATGGGCTTCTCGGATGCGCGCATCGCGCAGCTGACCGGCACCGACGAGACCGCCGTGCGCACGCTGCGCCGCGCGTTCGGCGTGCGTCCGGTGTACAAGCGCGTGGACTCGTGCGCGGCGGAGTTCGCCACGACCACCGCGTACATGTACTCGACCTATGAAGACGAGTGCGAAGCCGAGCCGACCAACCGCAACAAGATCATCGTGCTCGGCGGCGGCCCGAACCGCATCGGCCAGGGCATCGAGTTCGACTACTGCTGCGTGCACGCGGCGCTGGCGCTGCGCGAGGACGGGTTCGAGACCATCATGGTCAACTGCAACCCGGAAACCGTCTCGACCGACTACGACACCTCCGATCGCCTGTACTTCGAGCCGCTGACGCTGGAAGACGTGCTGGAAATCTGCGATCTGGAGAAGCCCAAGGGCGTGATCGTGCAGTACGGCGGCCAGACGCCGCTGAAGCTGGCGCGCGCGCTGGAAGCCAACGGCGTGCCGATCATCGGCACCTCGCCGGACAGCATCGACCTGGCCGAAGACCGCGAGCGCTTCCAGAAGCTGGTGCAGGACCTGGGCCTGGCGCAGCCGCTGAACCGTACCGCTCGCAATCCGGAGGAAGCCATCGTGCTCGCCTCGCAGATCGGCTACCCGCTGGTCGTGCGCCCGAGCTACGTGCTGGGCGGCCGCGCGATGGAAATCGTCCACGCGGACGCCGACCTGCATCGCTACATGCGCGATGCGGTGAAGGTCTCCAACGACTCGCCGGTGCTGCTGGACCGCTTCCTCGACAACGCGGTGGAAGTCGACGTCGACGTCATCGCAGACAAGGACGGCAACGTACTGGTCGGCGGAGTGATGGAGCACATCGAGGAAGCCGGCGTGCACTCGGGCGACTCCTCGTGCTCGCTGCCGCCGTATTCGTTGAGCGCGGCCGTGCAGGACAAGCTGCGCGAGCAGGTCGTCGCGCTGGCCAAGTCGCTGAAGGTCGTGGGCCTGATGAACACGCAGTTCGCGATCACCTTCGACGACGAGGGCCGCGAAACCATCTACCTGATCGAAGTGAACCCGCGCGCCTCGCGCACCGTGCCGTTCGTGTCGAAGGCCACCGGCATGGCGCTGGCGAAGATTGCCGCGCGCTGCATGGTCGGCAAGACGCTGGCCGAGCAGGGCGCCGTGAAGGAAATCGTGCCGGAGTACTACTCGGTCAAGGAAGCGATCTTCCCGTTCGCCAAGTTCCAGGGCGTCGATCCGATCCTTGGGCCGGAAATGCGCTCGACGGGCGAAGTGATGGGCGTCGGCCGCAACTTTGGCGCCGCAATGGCGCGCGCGCAGGAAGCCGGCGGCATCAAGGCGCTGCCGGAAGGCGGGAAGGTGTTCGTGTCGGTGCGCGATCCGGACAAGAAGCGCGTGCTGCCGGTCGCGCAGGACCTGGTCAAGCGCGGCTACACGCTGGTGGCCACCGAAGGCACGCACAGGTTCTTCACCGAGAACGGGCTGGCCTGCGAGCGAATCAACAAGGTGACCGAAGGCCGTCCGCACATCGTCGACCTCATCAAGAACGGCGAGATCGCCTACATCGTGAACACCACCGAGGGTCGCCAGGCGATCAACGATTCGTTCTCGATCCGCCGCGAGGCGCTGCAGCATCGCGTCACGTACTCGACCACCGTGTCGGGCGCGCGTGCGCTGGTGAACTCGCTGGAATACCGCGGCACCGGCCCGGTCTGGTCGCTGCAGGAACTGCACGCCGAAGTGCAGGGCGCCTGAGCCCTGCCTTGGCCGCCCGGGACGCGAATCGCGCCCGGGTCGCCGGCGGGGCCGCCGGGCGGGTTCACCCCGGCGCCCATCTGATACAGAATCCGCATATCGCCACCGCCGGGCTCCCGCGCCCGGCGCACAGGAAGAACAAGCAATGCGAGCACCCATTACCCTTCAGGGCGCGCAGCGTCTGCGCGCCGAGCTGGAAGAATTGAAGTCGGTCAAGCGCCCGGCGGTGATCAACGCGATCGCCGAAGCGCGCGCGCACGGCGACCTCAAGGAAAACGCCGAGTACCACGCCGCCCGCGAACAGCAGGGCTTCATCGAAGGCCGCATCAAGCAGCTCGAATCCGAGCTGTCGCACGCGCAGGTCATCGACGTGGCCTCGCTCAATGCCGGCTCGCGCGTCGTCTTCGGCGCCACGGTCGAGCTGGCCGACACCGAGACCGACGAAGAGCGTCGCTACCAGATCGTCGGCGACCTGGAAGCGGACATCAAACTCGGCCTGATCGCCATTTCGTCGCCGGTCGCGCGTGCGCTCATCGGCAAGCACGAAGGCGACACGATCACCATCGACGCGCCTGGTGGCACGCGCGAATACGAGATCGTCGGCGTCAGCTACGCCGGCTGATTCCCTTTCGATGATCACCTTGCTGCTGCCGCCGCGCGAACGCTTCGGCGGCCAGCGCCTGTCTGCCGATACCGGTCGGGCGCTCGCGCGCGGCGATCGCAGCGAACGCAGCGGCGATCAGCTGTCGAACGTGCTCGACGTGCTGCCGCGTGGCTGGCCCGTCGCCGCGGCGGCGCGCCAGCGCGATGCCGGCGATGCGGCGAACGCCGCCTGGCTTCGTGCCGACCCGGCCTACGTTCGTCCCGACATCAACGGCGCGCGCCTGCTGTCCTATGGCGAAGCGCTCGGCCTGACCGCGCAGGACGCCGCGGCGCTGCTCAAGCCGCTCAAGCCGCTGTTCGGCGATGCGGGGTTTCCGATCGACGCGCCGGTGCCGACGCGCTGGTATCTGCAACTACCCCTCGGCGCGAAGCTGCCTGACTTCACTTCGCCGGAGCAGGCCCTCGGTGCAGACCTGTTCGACGAACTGCCGCAGGGGCCAGAAGGCCGCCGCTGGCGTGCGCTGCTGAGCGAGGCGCAGGTCGTCCTGCACAACCATCCGCTCAATGCGCAGCGCGCCGCTGCCGGGCTCGCCCCGGTCAATTCGCTGTGGTTCTGGGGCGCGGGTGCGCTGCCGGACCACGTGCGCTCGAACTACACGCACATCGTGAGCGACGACGAGAGCGTCACTGCGCTTGCTGCGTTGGCCGGCGTCGAGGTCGCGCCCAAAGCAGCGTCATGGAGCGGCCGCGTTGAAGAGGGCGATTCGTTGATCGACCTGCGCGATGCGCGCGATCTCGCGGTGCTTGAACGCAACTGGTTCGCGCCGCTCCTGGACGCGCTGGTGCGTGGCGAACTGAAGCAGCTGCGTTTCGATTTCGACGATGGCGCGCGCTACGACATCGCGCGCTCGCAGCGCTGGCGTTTCTGGCGCCGCCCGCTGATGTCGTTCGTCGGCGCCACTGCCGTCAACGGGGCCGCATGAAGCCAGTCGCACGACTGCGTCGCCGCGATTGCGTCGACCCCGGCCTCTGGCCCGACTCGATGCCATTGCTGCTGCGCCGGCTGTACGCGTCGCGCGGCGCGACGACGCTCGAACTCGCGCAGCCGCGCCTGGCGCAGCTGCATCCGCCTGAACTGCTCGGCGGCCTCGACGCGGCGACGGCGCTGCTCGCCACGGCGATCGCCGAAGACCGCCACATCGTCGTGGTCGGCGATTTCGACTGCGATGGCGCCACCGCCTGCGCCGTCGGCGTGCGCGGGCTGCGCATGTTCGGCGCGAAGCGCGTATCGCATGCCGTGCCCAATCGCATCGTGCATGGCTACGGCCTGTCGCCCGCGCTGGTGGACGAGCTCGCCGCGTTGCAGCCGGACCTGCTGGTCACGGTCGATCACGGCATCGCCTGCCATGCCGGCATCACGGCGGCGAAGGCGCGCGGCTGGCAGGTGCTGGTCACCGACCACCACCTGCCGGGCGAACACCTGCCGCCGGCTGACGCAATCGTCGATCCGAACCTGCGCGGCGACGCCTTCCCGAGCAAGTGCCTGGCCGGCGTCGGCGTGATGTTCTACGTGCTGCTCGCGCTGCGCCGGCATCTGCGCGAGCGCGGCGCTTTCGCCGGGAAGGAACCGGACCTGCAGGTGCTGCTGGATCTGGTGGCGGTCGGCACGGTTGCCGACGTCGTGCCGCTGGATGCGAACAATCGCGCGCTCGTGGCCGCGGGCCTGCGGCGCTTGCGAGCCGGGCAGGGCAGTGCCGGCCTGCGTGCGCTGATCGAGGTGTCGCAGCGCGATCCCGCCCGCCTTACGGCGACCGACATCGGCTACGCCGTCGGCCCGCGCCTCAATGCGGCGGGGCGCCTGGAAGACATGTCGCTGGGCATCGAATGCCTGCTCACCGACGACCTTGCACGCGCGCGTGACATCGCCGCGACGCTCAACGAGATCAACAGCGAACGCCGCGCCGTGCAGCAGCAGATGACGGACGACGCCGAACGCGCGCTCGCCCGCGTCGCGCTGGGCGACAGCGCACCGCCGGCGGCGATCTGCCTGTTCGACGCCGAATGGCATCCGGGCGTCGTCGGTCTCGTGGCGTCGAAGATGAAGGAGCGGCTGCATCGACCGGTCATCGCATTCGCACCAGCCGAGCCCGGCAGCGACTCGTTGCGCGGCTCGGCTCGTTCGATCCCGGGTTTCCACATCCGCGACGCGCTCGCCGATGTGCACGCGCGGCATCCGCACCTGATCGAGCGCTTCGGCGGCCATGCGATGGCGGCGGGACTGTCGCTGCGCATGGAGGCCTTTGCCGCATTCGCCGAGGCGTTTCGCGATTCCGCCGCCACGTTGCTGACGCCTGAGCTGCTGCAGGCGGAACTGCTGAGCGACGGCGAGCTGTCCGCCGACGACTTCTGCCGCGCCAGCGCCGAAGCGTTGCGCGACGGCGGGCCGTGGGGGCAGGGCTTCGCCGAACCGCAGTTCGATGGCGAGTTCGATGTGCTTGGTTGGCGCGTGGTCGGCGAGCGGCACCTCAAGCTCGAACTCGGCCTCGCCGGGCGTAGGCTAAACGCGATCGAGTTCGGCGGTTGGGGTGGCCTCGCGCCGCCGCCGCGCGTGCGCATCGCCTATCGCCTGGAAACCGACGATTACCGCGGCGGCGAAGCCGTGCAGCTGGTCGTCGTGCACCGCGAAGCCGTGGCCTGACGGTTCGCGATACGCCGGCGGTTCAATCGACGCCGGCCTTGCTCTTCGTCACGAACTCGCCGAGTTCGGACAACGTGCCATCCACGCGTCGCAGCAAGCGCGCGATCTCGTGCGGCGATACCAACGTTCCGGCTTCCGCGGTGCGCGTGGCGATGCGCAGGTCCGCCGCCAGGTTGCGGTAGCCGAACGTTCCAAGCGCGCCGGTGATCCGGTGCAGGGCACGGCCCATCCGCTCGGCGTCGCGTTCGTCGTTCGAACGTCGTAGGTCGTCCAGGTCGCCCGGCAGGTTTGCGAGCAGATCCTCTGCGACGAGGCACACCGTTTCGCGCGAGCCGAAGCTGCGGGTCAGCATCGCGAGGTCAAGCGGTTCGAGGGGCGGCTCCAGTGGCGGAGCAGGACGGGGCGACGCCGCGACCGCATCGATGGGAATGGCGTCAGGATCGACGACGTCCGCCTTATCGTCGAGGTCCACAGCGGGCTGGCGCGGAAGCCAGCGCTCGAGTTCGCGCATCATCTCGTCGAGTCCGATCGGCTTGCGCAGGTGGCCGTCCATGCCGGCCTCACGGCAGCGCGCTTCGTCTTCCGACAGTACGCCCGCGCTCAGCGCGACGATGGGGAGGCGTGCTCGTCCTTCGGCGGCCTCGGCGGTTCGGATCGCTCGCGCAAGCGCGAAGCCGTCCATCCCCGGCATCTGCAGGTCGGTGATGAGCAGATCGAAGTGCTCGGTCGCCAGCGCCGCGAGCGCCTGTTCGCCGCTCGACACCACGCGGCAGCGAAACCCGAGTTCGCCCAGTTGCCGCTGCACCAGCAGGCGGTTGGTGGAATGATCCTCGGCTACCAGGACGTGCCCGGCATGTGCCGACGTCGTCGTGCTTCGGGACGCTTCAGCGCGTGTGCCATCGTCCAGCGCCAGTGCGCACGCGCGTTGCACGTGCGTGGGAAGCAGCGGCTCGACGACGATGGCCGTGCGCGGAGCGTCGGGGCTGTCTTCGACCAGCGGGATGTAGCGCGCGGGCGAGGTCGAGGTGGGCGGAGCCTCCGAGAGGATCAGATCCGCCTTCGACGCGTCGGACACCACACACGCGCCGAACGCTTGCAGGGTCGAGGTGAGTGCGTCAGCAACATCGGCGTTGTCGCTGCGCACGAGCATGTTGCGTCCGGCGAGCGCGCGATCGGACGCGCTGTGCCTCGCGACCTCGACGTCCAGCGTCAGCGAAATGCGCGTGCCGACGCCCGGCGTGCTCTCCAGTTCAAGTGCAGCCTCCATGCGTTCGGCCAGGCGCCGGGAAATCGCCAGCCCCAGTCCGCTGCCGCCATACGTGCGTGTGGTGCTCGCGTCGGCCTGCTTGAACGGCTGGAACAGCTTGCCCTGTTCCGACTCCGGGATGCCGATGCCGGAGTCCGTAACGCTCAGACACAAGGTCTGCTCATCGTCGCCGTTGCCGAGCACTACCAGCGACACGGCCACATAGCCGCTGCTGGTGAACTTGATCGCGTTGCTCAGCAGGTTGAGCAGGATCTGCCGGAGCCGCGTCGGATCGGCCACCACCAGGCCAGCCAGCGTCGGATCGATATGGCAGAGGCAGCGCAGCTGCTTGCGACGGCTGAGGTCCAGCACCAGCTCGATTGAGTTCGACACGAGCACGCGCAGGTCGGTCTCGACCGGTTCCAGTTCGATCGCTCCCGCCTCGATGCGCGACATGTCGAGCACGTCGTCGAGGATCGTACGCAGCGCCTGCGCGTAATCCTCCACCAGGCCGATGAGGTAGCGCTGGTCGTCGTTGACCTCGCTGCGGGACAGGATCTCGATGATGCTGTTGATGCCGGCCATCGGTGTGCGGATCTCGTGGCTCATCGCGGCGAGGAAGTTGGCGCGTGCAAGCGCGGCGCTTTCGGCCGATCGCTTCGCCGCCTCCAGCGCGTCCGCCTGCCGGTGCGACGCGGTGACGTCGACCCAATAGCCGCTCCAGTGCACCAGTCCGTCGTCGAGCCGCCGCGCGACGGTGCTCATGCGGATCCAGCGATCGGGCGCGGGCGTTACGGTGCGGAAATCCAGTTCGATCGCGCCGAGGCTTGCGAAGGATGCCTCGAGTGCGTCCAGCAGGCGCGCGCGGTCGTCCTCGTGCACGAGCGATGCGAACGCCTCGCGCGGATGTTCGGAGAGTTCGGCGTGATCCTTCCCGAACAGCGCGAGCGTGTTGCCCGCGATGAAGGGCATCCGGTAAACGCCAGAGGCATCGCGCGTGAGCTTGAAGATCACGCCGGGCAGGTTGCGCGTGAGGTCGCGCATCAGGCTGTCGGTTTTCTCTCGGCGACGGATTTCCGTGCGCGTGCGCAGCCAGGCGAAGGCGAGCACCGCGAGCAGCAGCGCCGCCAGGGCCGAGCCGATGGCCACGGTCCGCCACTTCACGCCGCTGGAGACCTGCACTTCCAGCCATCCCGAGCGTATGCGCTGCTGGTCCTCGGCACTCAATGCCGCGAGCATGCGGTTGATCAGCGGTACCAGCGGCTGGTACTCGCCACGCACTGCGAACACGAGGTCTTCGTCGAATCCGGCGGGCGCGGCGAGCCGGAGCGTCGGATATTCCCCGCGTCGGAGGGGCCGGTCCGCGGAAATCAAGTCGCCGACGTACGCATCCGCTTCGCCGCGTTCGACCGCCTTCAGCCCGGCCGGAATGCTGGCGACCGGAACGACGATCGCGTTGGGCGCTTCGCGCATCACCCGCTTGGTGCGCGCAGGACCCAACACGGCGATGCGCTTTCCGTCCAGATCATCCAGCGCGCTGATCGGGCGGGCATTGGTGCGCATGACGATCACGAGGCTGACGCGGGTAAAGGCGGACGTGAGGGCCCAGTCAGGGCCATGGGGCGCTCCCGCCGGCAGCGGCACGAGATCCACTTCGCCACTACGCATGCGCTGGCGCAGGGCTTCGGTCGTACCCGGGAACTCCCTTCCCACTTCAAGGCCCAGCCTGTCGTGCATCATCTGGACGTACTCACCGGCGATGCCGCTCATGTGCCCGTCATCGCCTCGGAAACTGATGGGATCCCAATCGCTCGAGTATCCGATCCGCGGCGGCCGCAGCTGGGCCAGCCACAGCTCCTCGTCATGCGTCAGCGGAACGCGACCGGCGCGCAGGATCGGCAACGACGAGGCGCCGAGCCACTTGCCTTCGTATGCGAGCCGCCGTTGCGGCGTGATGCGGGCGAGCGCCTTGTCGATCATGCTCGCGAGGGGTTTTCGATCGTCGGGTACGGCGAAATGGAGGCTGTCGGCAGGCAGGTCGATCGGGCCGAGCACCGCGAGCGACGGCCACGCGTCGGTCGCGAGCGCGGCATGTGCGACGTAGGGGTTGCCTATGAAAACGTCGGCCTTGGCATGCAGGATGGCCTCGAAGCCTTCCTGCGCGTTAACGACTGCGGTGATATCCGCGCCGGGAAACCGGGCTCGCGCTGCGCGCTCGACCGAGGCGCCGCGTTCTACCGCGATGCGCGCCGACGCGAGCCGGTCGGGCGACAGCAGATCGCTGCGTGTCGCCGGCCCCACGGCGACGGGTGTCGCTTCGACGTAGGAGGCCGTGAATACCAGGCACGGCGTTCGCTCGGGTACGAGCGAGACGTTCATCAGCACGTCGACTTCGCGCCGACAGCCGCCTTCAAAGGCTTTCTCCCATGACGGATACGCATGCACTGCGATCCGCACACCTAGCTGTCGCGCGACGTCGTCGAGATATGTGGGCGCGAGGCCGGTCAGTGTTTCGTTTTCGTATCGCTCGAACGGTGGCCAGCCGCCGGTGTACGTCGCGACCGTGATCGTCGGATGCGTGCGCAGCCACTCGCGTTCTTCATCGGTGAGTTCGATAGACGCCGCATGCGCGAGATTTGCGATAAGCACAAGCAGCAGGCATGCGACACGACGGAACATCGCCAGCAGTGCATGCATGCGGGCACGGGGATATCCTATCCCCCCGGAAATTCCTGTCCCGGTGGGCGATCCCCCATGAACCTGCGAGTGTTCCTTGCCGACGATCATCCTGTCGTACTTCGCGGTGCGAGGGCGATCCTGGAAGCGAGCGGCATCGCGGTGGTGGGAGAAGCGCGTACCAGCGACGATCTGCTGGCGGCGTTGGAAAGCGAAAGCTGCGACGTCGTGGTGACGGACTTTGCGATGCCCAACAGCACGTCGCCCGATGGCGCTGAAATGATCAGGCAGTTGCGTGAACGCCATCCGCTGCTGCCGATCGTCGTGATGACGATGATCGGGAATGTCGGAATCCTCGACTCGCTGCTGCGTGCGGCCGTTCTGGGCGTCGTGGAAAAGACCGAGGACATGGAAATCCTCCCGATGGCCGTGAAGTCGGCGGCCAACCGCCGGGTGTTCATCTCGCCTGGCTTGCGGCGGCAGCTCGACGCGATGGGCAAGCGTCGTGGTCGCGGCACGTTAAGCGCGCGTGAAGCCGAGATCATCCGCCTGCTGGCGTCGGGGCTGACGGTAACAGAGATCGCGCAGCAGTTGGATCGAAGCTTGAAGACCATCAGTCGGCAGAAGATCGACGCCATGCGCAAGCTGGGCCTGGAGAACGAGGCGGAGCTGTATGCGTACGCGCGGGAGAACGGCCTGACCTGAGCGGCAGGCGTCGCGGCGTATGGCCTAGGCCAGTTCCGGATCAATCCGATGGCCGGTGAGGCCGGCGGAGCGCACACTGCGCGGGCTGTCGGAGGAACGGCTGGACCATGCATACACGTGTCGTAATCGCGGACGACCACCTGCCGGTGCTCGCATCCGTCGGCGCCGCGGTGGCGGCGACAGGCGCGACGGTGGTGGCGCGTGCGCGATCGCCCGATGAACTGCTCGCCGCGCTGCACGAACTGCCGTGCGACCTGCTGGTGTGCGACTACGCGATGCCGGTCGACGCGCAGGTCGATGGCATCGAAATGGTTCACGGGATCCGGTCGCAGTGGCCGGAGCTGCCGGTCATCATGCTGACGACGATGTCGAACGGGGTGATCCTGCGTGCCCTGCTCGAGTCGGGCGTGCGCGGCTTGGTCGACAAGGCCGCCCCCGCGCTGGAATTGCATGCCGCGATCCGTGCCGTCGAGCAGGGCGATACCGTCGTGAGCCCAAGCTTCACCGAGGCGATCGCCGGATACGCCGCGCATCTGGACGAGCCCGTGTTGTGGCGCGAAATTGCCCGGATGTTCGAACGCGGCCGTTCGACCAGTGAGATCGCGGCAATGCTCGGTGTGCCCGTTTCGTGCGTGGAGCGGCACAAGCTCGCATCCACCGTCGGAGGCGACGAGGACACTCCCAAGACGGAATCCCAGCGCCATCCATGCGAACCGCACCGCTGACGAGGAATTCCGACGGACAACCCGGCGCGACTCACTGCGCGTCCGGCGAGCGGCGTCGAAAGTGTCGCGGTGGTCACGGAGGCGTGCATCGAGGCCGTCCCGTTGCGTGCGGGGGAAGGCGAGAGAGTAGGACTCCCGCGCGCCGCTGCCGACCAGAGAAATCTGAGGAAAGTCGACTCGGCCCGCTTCGTTCAGGATCCTTCCCCGGAACGCACTTGGCGCCGCAGGCTTGACGCCGCCGAAACATTCCCGGACCTAGGCTGAACAGCCTTCCCCCAGCCCCGGGAGTCCGTGCCATGCCGCTGACGATCAACATCGATCTTTCGGACGAGGACCTGCAGCACTTTGCCGGCGTGGTCGAGTCGGCCCGAAAGGAAGCATCGGACAAGAGCAACGCCGAAGTCGTCGAAGCGGCGACGCAGCTCGCCACCAAGGCGAGCCAGAGCAACCCACCGCAGTTCGTCAAAGACCGTCTGTTGATGCTGGATTCCCTGATCGCGATGCTCCGGGACGAAGGTTGGGCACTGTCGGAGGCCGACGCGGCGAACGTGCGTTCCGCGCTGGCGTACTTCGTTTCCGCGGGCGACGCGATTCCCGACAACGTGCCGGTACTGGGCTTCATCGACGATGCGATCATGATCGAGCTCTGCGCGCGCGAACTGCGCCACGAGATCGAGGCCTACGACGACTTCTGCGACTTCCGCCAGCGCGAAGCCGAGCGCCGCAAGCTCGATCCCGCCAGCGTCGGTCGCGCGGACTGGCTGGAAGGACGCCGCGACGAACTCCAGGAACGCATGCACAAGCGCCGCAATCGCGATTTCCGCGGCGGCTTCGGCAGTGGGTTCGGGACCGGGTTCGGCGGCAGCAGCGGCTACGGCCCGGTGCGGCGCTATTCCGATACGGGCTGGCGTCCGGGCCCGTTCCGGTTCCGCTGAAGCGCTGGCGGCAATCGCCCGCCTGCGGACCAGCGGCGGGCGAGAGCGTTTGTTAGAATCGGCGGTTCACCACCGCGATTCGAACCGGACATGATCGAGCTCAATCCCGTCCGCCAGCGCATCGCCGACCTCACTGGTCGGCTGGATGCGCTCAGGGGGTATCTTTGACTACGACCGCAAGGTCGAACGTCTTGAAGAAGTAAACCGCGAACTGGAAAGCCCGGACGTCTGGAACGACGCCGAACGCGCCCAGTCGCTGGGCCGTGAGCGCTCCTCGCTGGACAAGGTGGTCGGCGGCATCCGCGACCTCACCGATGGCCTCGTCGGCGCGGGCGAACTGCTCGAACTGGCCGAGATGGAGAACGACGAAGGCACGGCGCAGGCCGTGGTGGACGACGTCGAGCGTTACGCGAAGGACGTCGAGAAGCTCGAATTCCAGCGCATGTTCTCCGGCAAGATGGATGGCACCAATGCGTTCGTCGACATCCAGGCCGGTGCCGGCGGCACCGAGGCGCAGGACTGGGCCGAAATCCTGCTGCGCATGTACCTGCGCTGGGCCGAGTCGCGCGGCTGGAAGGCCGAGCTGATGGAAGTCAGCGGCGGCGATGTCGCCGGCATCAAGTCCGCGACCTTCCGCGTCGAGGGCGATTTCGCCTACGGCTGGCTCAAGACCGAAACCGGCGTGCACCGCCTGGTGCGCAAGTCGCCTTTCGATTCGGACAACCGTCGGCACACGAGCTTCACTTCCGTGTTCGTTTCGCCGGAGGTTGACGACAAGATCGACATCGAGATCAATCCGGCGGACCTGAAGACCGACGTGTACCGCTCTTCGGGCGCGGGCGGCCAGCACGTGAACAAGACCGAGTCCGCGGTGCGCATCACGCACGTGCCGTCGGGAATCGTGGTGGCGTGCCAGACCGAGCGGAGCCAGCACGCCAACCGCGACCGCGCGATGAAGATGCTCGCGGCGAAGTTGTACGAGCTGGAAATCCAGAAGCGCAACGCCGAGCGCGATGCCGTGGAAGCGACCAAGTCCGACATCGGCTGGGGCAGCCAGATCCGCAACTACGTGCTCGACCAGAGCCGCATCAAGGATCTGCGCACGGGTATCGAACGCAGCGACACGCAGAAGGTCCTTGATGGCGACCTGGACGAATTCGTCGAGGCGAGCCTGAAATCCGGCCTGGAGGCCGGTTCGAAACGCGCCGACGCGGTCTGATCGCGCCGATCCGACCTAGATCGCCATGCCCGCGAAAGCGGGCATCCAGCGACTTTTGCATTTGAACGCGGGAGCCAAGACACTGGGGCCCCGCTGTCGACGGGATGATGGCGCGCCGCACGCCGTCCCCGAACACCTCCGCTCCATTCCTTCCGATTTTTCCGACCGATGACCGACCAGACGCCCGCCACCGCCACGCCCGCCGACGAGAACTTCCTGATCGCCGAGCGTCGCGCCAAACTCACGGCGCTGCGCGGCGAAGGCGGCATCGCCTTTCCGAACGACTTCCGTCGCGACCAATACGCCGGCGATCTGCAGACGCAGTTCGCCGACGCCGAAACTTGGACCGCCGAGGCGCTCGAGGCCAAGGGCCAGCGCGTCGCAATCGCCGGCCGCATCCTGCTCAAGCGCGTGATGGGCAAGGCCAGCTTCGTGCAGATCCAGGACGAGTCCGGACGCATCCAGCTGTTCCTGCAGGCGAACGTGCTCGGCGAGGTATACGACGCGTTCAAGGGCTGGGACGTCGGCGACATCGTCGGCGCGCAGGGCACGCTCACGCGCACCAAGACGGGCGAGCTGTCGGTGAAGGTCGACGTGCTGCGCCTGCTGACCAAGTCGCTGCGTCCGCTGCCGGACAAGTTCCATGGCCTGGCGGACGTCGAGCAGCGCTATCGCCAGCGTTATGTCGACCTGATCGTCTCGCCCGAGGCGCGCGAGGTGTTCGTCAAGCGAAGCAAGATCATCCGCGCTATGCGTGCGTGGCTGGACGCCCGCCGTTTCCTGGAAGTGGAAACGCCGATGATGCATTACATCCCCGGCGGCGCCGCGGCCAAGCCGTTCGTTACGCACCACAACGCGCTGGACCTGGAACTGTTCCTGCGCGTGGCGCCGGAGCTGTATCTCAAGCGCCTGGTCGTCGGCGGCCTGGAGCGCGTGTACGAGATCAACCGCAACTTCCGCAACGAAGGCGTGTCCACGCGGCACAACCCGGAATTCACGATGCTCGAACTGTACGAGGCCTACGCCACGTACACCGAGATCATGGACCTGACCGAAGGCCTGATCCGCGACGTCGCCGTGCAGGTGCTGGGCACCACCCAGATGCATTGGGACGGCGCCGACATCGACCTTGGCCCGGCGTTCCGCCGCTGGCGCCTGGACGAGGCGGTGCGTCACTACAACCCGGAGATTTCCGCTGCCGACTGCACCGATCGCGATGCCCTCGTGCGCCATTGCGAACGCCTGAAGGTGCCGGTGAAGGCCGGCTACGGCTGGGGCAAGCTGCTCCTGGAAATCTTCGAGAAGACCGCCGAGCACCAGCTCGTGCAGCCGACCTTCATCACCCATTACCCGGTCGAGGTCTCGCCGCTGGCGCGTGAAAGCGACAGCGAGAAGGGCATCACCGACCGCTTCGAGTTGTTCGTTAACGGCAAGGAGCTGGCCAATGGCTTCTCCGAGCTGAACGATCCGGAAGACCAGGCCGAGCGCTTCCGCGCGCAGGTCGCGGCGAAGGAGGGCGGGGACGACGAGGCGATGCACTTCGACGCCGACTACATCCGCGCCCTGGAAGTCGGCCTGCCACCCACGGGCGGCCTGGGCATCGGCATCGACCGCCTGGTGATGCTGATGACCGGTTCGGCCTCGATCCGCGACGTGCTGCTGTTCCCCTACATGCGTCCGGAAGCCGGTTGAGACAGGCGGGCGGGGGGGGCGGCGTCCCATGTGCGTCGGGCGCGGGACCGGGACGCATGGCTGGACTGCGGATCGGTGGCCCGGCTCGTTGAGCGACGACACATCGTGGTGAAGCGCAGCTAAAGCTGACGCACACCTCAGCCGATTCCCATATCAAGTCGGGTCGTTTCCCGGCTGCGGGCGCCGCCGGCCCGGGGTATGCTCCTCTCACTGGCCACCACAGGGGGTGGCGGCTCCTACGGAACCCGGATGTGAACGTCGTCATCGTCGATGACCAAACCTCAGCGCGCACGATGCTGCGCCACATCATCGAGGACATCTCGTCCGAGCTGCATGTGTCCGATTTCGGTGACCCCGAGGCCGCACTGGGCTGGTGCGAATCCAACCAGCCCGACCTGCTCCTGCTGGACTACCGCATGCCGGCGCTGGACGGGCTGGAGTTCGCCCGCCGCTTCCGCCGCCTCCCGCTTCACCGCGACATCCCGATCATCCTGGTGACGGTGGTCGGCGACGAGCCGATCCGCCAGGCCGCCCTGGAAGCCGGCGTCATCGACTTCCTGGTCAAACCGGTCCGTCCGCGCGAACTGCGCGCCCGCTGCCGCAACCTCCTGCAGCTGCGCCAGCAGTCTGAGAACGTGAAGCAACGGGCACTTTCGCTCGAGCAGCGTCTGCTTTCGAGCATGCACGAGGTGGAAGAGCGCGAGCGCGAAACGCTCTCGCGACTGGCGCGCGCCATCGAGTATCGCGACGCGGGTACCAGCGCCTACCTGGAACGCATGGCGCACATCGCCGGACTGATCGCCGAGCAGTTGGGCATGTTCGAGGACGAAGTCCGCGTCATCGAAATGGCCGCGCCGCTGCACGATATCGGCAAGATCGCCATTCCCGATGCGGTGCTGATGAAGGCCGGTCCGCTGTCGGAAGACGAGACCGCGGTGATGCGGCGTCATCCGCGCATCGGCTATGAACTGCTCAGCGGCAGCCAGAACCGCTTCATCCAGGCCGGCGCGCTGATCGCGCTGCGCCATCACGAACGCTACGACGGCAGTGGGTATCCCGATGGCCTGCGCGGGGAGGAAATCCCGTTGGAAGCCAGGATCGTCGCGGTTGCCGACGTATTCGATGCGCTGATCTCGCCCCGCCCGTACAAGAAGGCTTGGGACGTGGACGCGGCGCTGGGTTATCTCTACGCGCAGCGCGGTCGGTTGTTCGATCCGCGCTGCGTCGACGCGCTGATCCGCAGCCGCGAGCGGCTTGAGGACATCTGCAACCGGTTCTCTACGGTATCAGCGCGTCCCGGCCTGGAGTGAGCCGCGATGTTGAACCTGCTGCGCCATCTGAAAAAGGAACTTTCGCGGCGCCCGGACAGTGAGCATGGTCAGGCCTTCGTGCGCCTGGCGGTGCTTTCCGTCGTGCTGGTCTACATGCTCGTGCGCGGCGCAACTGGTGCATTGCCGTCGAAGGAATACGTCAACGTCCTGAAGATGGTGGAAACCGGCTTCGTGGTCGGTGCGTTCCTGATCGCCTGGATCCTGTGGCGGCCGCGCAAGTCGCACCTGCGCCGCATCATCGGCATGATCTCCGACTACGGCCTGATGGCCGCGGCGATGATCCACATCGGCGAGCCGCTGGCCTGGGTCTACGTGATCCTGATGTGGGTCACGATCGGCAACGGCCTGCGCTTCGGCAACGGTTACCTCTATGGTGCCGTGGCGATGGCATTCGCCAGTTTCGGCGCGGTGGTCGCGTCCAACGAATACTGGCTCTCCAACCGTGTACTGGGCGTGGGCCTGTTGCTTGGCCTGGTCGCCATTCCCTTGTATCTGTCCGGCCTGCTGCGGGCGCTCACCACTGCGACCGACGAGGCGCGCCGCGCCAACGAAGCCAAGAGCCGCTTCCTGGCGAACATGAGCCACGAGTTCCGCACGCCGCTCAACGGCTTGGCGGGCATGTCGGAGCTGCTGGCGACGACGAAGCTCGACAACGAGCAGCGCGAGTGCCTGAGCACGATCCAGGCATCCACGCGCAGCCTGCTGTCGCTGGTCGAAGACGTGCTGGACATCTCCGCGATCGAAGCGGGCAAGCTGAAGCTCGATCGCGTCGATTTCACCCCGCGCGAGCTGATGGATGCCATCAGCCTGATCCTTCAGCCGCAGGTGCGCGCCAAGCAACTGCAGTACGAGGTCACGATCGGGCGCGACGTGCCCGAGGTCCTGCGCGGCGACGTCGGCCATGTGCGCCAGATCCTGATCAATCTCGCCGGCAACGCGGTGAAGTTCACCGATCAGGGCGCGGTGCGCATGGATGTGGGCGTCGCCGATGCGACCGCTGAACGTGTGCGCCTGCGCTTCGTCGTGACCGATACCGGCATCGGCGTTCCTGCCGCGATGCGCCAGCGTCTGTTCAAGCCTTTCGAACAGGCCGACGTGAGCCTGGCGCGCCGCTATGGCGGCACGGGTCTGGGCACCACCATCGCGAAGGGGCTCGCCGAAGGCATGGGCGGCAGCATCGGCTACGAGCCCGTGGAAGGTGGCGGCAGCCGCTTCTGGGTCGAGCTTCCGTTCGAGCGCGCCGAGATCATTCCGCAGGCCGAAGAGCAGGCGGTGCCGGAGCAGGGGCAGCCCGAGACCGCGCCGAACGTCATCGCCTTCTCCGACCCGTTCCTGCGCCACCGCGCACGGGTGCGCAGCCTGTCGATCATCGTCGCCGACGATCACATCGCCAATCGCATGGTGTTGCAGCGCCTGCTGCAGAAGGCGGGGCATCGCGTGCTCTGCGTCGAAGGTGGCGAGGAAGTGCTCAACGCACTGACCACGTCGGACTACGACGCGGTCATCACCGACCTGCACATGCCCGACGTCAGCGGCCTGGACCTGCTGCGCCAGCTGCGCGTCATGGAAGCTGGCAGTGGTCGACGCACGCCTGTGCTGATCCTCTCCGCCGACGTCACGACCGAGTCGATCCAGGCCTGCGAACAGGCCGGCGCACGGGCGTTCCTGTCCAAGCCCGTGTCGACCACGCGCCTGCTCGACACGCTGGCCGACATCGCCGCGAACCAGCGCGTCGCCACGACGGTGGTCGCACCCGCGCGCAGCGCCGCGGTGGCCACCGACAGCCACTTCGACCCCTCGGTGCTGGACGAACTGGGCGCGCTCGGCATGGGCGCCGGCTTCGAGCGCGAGTTCATCGCGCAGTGCCTGATCGACGCCGAAAAGTGCCTGCAACAGATCGAAGCCTGCGCGCAGCGCGTCGACTGGGAGCGCACACGCGACCAGGCGCACGCGCTCAAGGGCGTGGCGAGCAACCTGGGGTTGATCAAGCTGGCCGCCATCAGCGGCGAATTGATGCGCCTGCCGGACTGGCAGCTGGCGCGCGACTGGTCCTCCCACCTGGCCCGTTTGAGGGAACGTCTGACACAGGGCAGGGCGGCGCTCGAAGCCCGCGAACGGCAGCGTGCCGCGCGCGGCGAAGGCGAGCGCTCCCCCTGATCCCGGGCCGGAGGTTCGGCCCGTTCGTCCCCATGCTGCCTGCCCCGTGATGCCGGTGTTGCCTGCCGGGCCAGAGTGTTCCGGTCAACCGGTTTCCCTGGCAGCCGTCAGGCGGCCGCTTCCGTTCCCGAACGACGCTCCTGTGCCTTCACGATGCGCTCCATCGTCCGCAGCGCCTTGTCGCCCAGCGCAAGCGCCGTGTCGACCCATACCTCGGTGATGCCCATCAGCTCGTCGTAGCCGACCGGCTGGCCGATACCCCGAACGGCGTTCATCGCGAGGTGCGCGTGCGGGGCGCGCTGCTGGCGACGGATCACGTCATTGACGGCGGCTTCGCCTTCGCCCTTCGGCACGAGGATGTCGACCACGCCCATGCGGTGCCATTCCTCGGCCGGCGCGATCGTGCCTTCCAAGATCAGGCGCTCGGCGAGCTGCGGCGTAACGCGCTTGCACAGGAACGAGTACGCGCCCATGCCCGGGAAGAGACCGAACAGCACCTCCGGCAAGCCCATCTCGGCGCCTTCCTCGGCGACGATGGTGTGGCACGACAGTGCGAGCTCCAGGCCGCCGCCCAGCGCATCGCCCTGGATGAGCGCGATGGTGCGCACGTCGCCACCCAGGCCGGTATGGAAGTGGTGCACGCCTTCGACGCAACGACGCGCATAGGCGAGCAGATGTTCGCGATCGTTCGCGCGGATCAGTTGCGAGAACAGTTGCAGGTCGCCGCCGAGGTTGAACGCATGCGGCGCGGAGGATGCGAGCACGACATGGCGAAGGCGCCCGCACTGGCGCTGGTTCTCGCGCAGCGTGATCGAGTTGAGGAAGCTCCACATGTCGTCCATGAGTTCCGTGCGGAAGCACGGACGCGCGCCCTGGGTGTGGTCGTTGTGCATGTACATCCAGTGCGTGTCACCCGCGGGGTCGGATTCGACGCGCAGGGTCGGGTAGGCGCGCGTGCGGTGCAGTTTCTCGATCGTGCTCATGTTGCGGTCCTCGGCATCGCCGCCCGCAGGCAGGGTGTGGGCAGCGAGCGGCAGGGGAGTTTTGCCCACGGGGCGATGCTACACCGCGAAAACTCGACAAAAGAGAAAGCCCCTCCGCGAGGGGAGGGGCTTTCATGAAGCGTCCGACAAACGGGCAGGATGGGTTCAGCGTGCTGCCGGTGCGTCCCGCAGTTCGCGGCGCAGGATCTTGCCGACGTTCGTCTTCGGAAGCTCGGTCCGGAATTCGACGTAGCGCGGATGCTTGTAGCCGGTGAGGTTCTCGCGTGCGTGCGCCTTGACCTGCTCGGCGGTCAGCGCCGGGTCCTTCTTGACGATGACGACCTTGACCGCCTCGCCGGACTTCTCGTCCGGAACGCCGACGGCAGCGACTTCGAGCACGCCCGGCATCATCGCGATGACGTCCTCGACCTCGTTCGGGTACACGTTGAAACCCGACACCAGGATCATGTCCTTCTTGCGGTCGACGATGTAGAAGAAGCCCTTCTCGTCCATGCGCGCCATGTCGCCGGTATGCAGCCAGCCGTCGGCGTCGATCGCCGCGGCGGTGTCTTCCGGCCGCTTCCAGTAGCCCTTCATGATCTGCGGGCCACGCAGGCACAGTTCGCCCACTTCGCCCTGCGGCAGCGCGTTGCCGGCTTCGTCCTTGACGCAGGCGTCGGTGGACGGGATCGGCAGGCCGATGGCGCCGTTGTAGTCGGCCAGGTCCATCGGGTTGATGCACGCCGCCGGCGCCGATTCGGTCAGGCCGTAGGCTTCCACCAACGTCGAGCCGGTGACCTGCTTCCAACGTTCGGCCACCGAGCGCTGCACGGCCATGCCGCCGCCCAGCGTCAAGTGCAAACCGGAGAAGTCCACTTCGTCGAAGCCCGGCGTGTTGAGCAGGCCGTTGAAGAGCGTGTTGACGCCGGTGATGGCGGTGAAACGGGTGCTCTTGAGCTCCTTGACGAACGCCTTCATGTCGCGCGGGTTGGTGATCATGTGGTTCAAGCCGCCGAACTTCATGAAGACCAGGCCGTTCGCCGTCAGCGCGAAGATGTGGTACAGCGGCAGCGCGGTGATGATTACCTCTTCGCCCATGCGCACGTTCGTGCCGACCCACGCGGCCGCCTGCTGCATGTTGGCGACCATGTTGCGGTGGGTGAGCATCGCGCCCTTCGCCACGCCCGTGGTGCCGCCGGTGTACTGCAGGAAGGCGATGTCGTTCGGTTCGATGTCGACCGTCGGCAGCGTGTGCCGCTGGCCCAGCGCCAGTGCGTCGCGGAAGCGGATCGCGCCGGGCAGGTCGTACTCCGGCACCATCTTCTTGACGTACTTCAGGACGAAATTGACGATCGCGCCCTTCGGGAAGCCGAGCATGTCGCCCAGGCCCGTCGTGATCACCTGCTTGACCTGCGTATCGGCGATCACTTCCTGCACGGTGTGCGCGAAGTTGTCGAGCACGAAGATCACGCTCGCGCCCGAATCCACCAGCTGGTGCTTCAGCTCGCGCGCGGTGTACATCGGATTGGTGTTGACCACCGTCAGTCCTGCGCGCAGCACCCCGAACGTGGCGATCGGGTACTGCAGGCAGTTGGGCATCATGATCGCGACGCGATCGCCCTTCTTGAGCTTCAGCTCACCCAGCAGGTACGCGGCGAACTGCGCGCTGAGCTGGTCGATTTCGGCGTAGGTGAGGGTCTTGCCGAGGTTGGCGAACGCAGGGCGGTCGCGGTAATTCTCGATGGCGCTTTCCAGCACGGCGACGACGGACGGAAACTCATCCACATCGATTTCGGCCGGAACCCGCTCGGGGTACTGTGCCAGCCACGGACGTTCGAAACTCATCGCGATCCCCTCTCCATCGCTGTTGATCAGGTCCGTCGGTCGCATTCCATGGATGCTCCACCGTACGGTTTCTCTGGATTGGAGCATGGGGCGCGAGGACTGGCAAGGCGCGGTGCGGCGTGGTTTTGGCGCCGACGCTCCATGGCAGGATGGAGTGGTCGTGCGATGCGAAGGGGAACGATTGGAATGTGGAAGGGACGGGTTTTCTTAGGCGTGGTCGTGGCTGCGTGCCTGGCGCTCCTGACGGTCGCCTGCGGGCGCACTCCGCCGGAGGAGCGCCTGCGGGAAACGATGGGCGAACTGCAGGCCGCGATCGAGCAGAAGGACACCGCGGCGCTGGACGAGGTGCTGGCCGAGGATTTCGTCGGGCCTACCGGGCTGGATCGCAATGGTGCGCGCCGCCTGGCGCAGCTGATGTTCCTTCGCCATGGCGCGATCGGCGCGAACGTGGGGCCGATCTCGATCGACATGACGCCCGGACATGCGACGGCGAAATTCAACGTCGCGCTGACCGGCAGTTCTGGGCAGTTGCTGCCCGATACGGCAAGGCTGTACGACGTCACGACCGGATGGCGCGAGGTCGATGGCCAGTGGCGGATGACGAGCGTGGAGTGGGTCGGGCGGTTGTAGCGTTTGGCTGCGTCTACACGCCGACCAGCCCGAGGCGCGGGCTGATCATTGGAGCGGGCGGCGTCGGCGTCGAAACTCCGCCGACCCTCACCCCAACCCCTCTCCCGATGGGAGAGGGGCTTCAAACAAAGGCGTGGGTTACAACCCCTTCTTGGCTGCCAGCTGGCGCAGCACGTAATGCAGGATTCCGCCGTGGTGGGTAAGGAAGGACGGCTGCGCGGCACTGCCGCGCGTCCTTCTGAACGCCCGCCGCGTGAGCGGCGGGCCGGCTTCCGCCGTTCCGGAGTTACAGCGACTTCTTGGCTGCCAGCTGACGCAGCACGTAATGCAGGATGCCGCCGTGGCGGAAGTACTCGACTTCCTTCGGCGTCAGCAGCATCACCTTTACTTCGAACGAAACCGTGCTGCCGTCCTTGCGCTTGGCAGTGACGGTGGCGCGCTTGGATTCGCCATCCTGCAGGCCGGTGACGCTGAAGGTTTCCGAGCCGTCCAGCCCCAGCGTCTGCGCGTTCTCGCCTTCCTTGAACAGCAGCGGCAGTACGCCCATGCCGACCAGGTTGGAACGGTGGATGCGCTCGAAGCTCTCGGCGATCACGGCCTTGACGCCCAACAGGTTGGTGCCCTTGGCGGCCCAGTCGCGCGAGGAACCGGTGCCGTATTCCTTGCCGGCCAGCACCACCAGCGGCACGCCGTCGGCCTTGTACTTCATCGCCGCGTCGTAGATCGACAGCTTTTCCGGCGCCGCGCCGTCCTTGCCGAAGTACAGCGTGTTGCCGCCTTCCTCGCCGCCGAACATCAGGTTCTTGATGCGGATGTTGGCGAACGTGCCGCGGACCATCACATCGTCGTTGCCGCGACGGCTGCCGTAGCTGTTGAAATCCGCCGGCTGCACGCCGCGCGAGATCAGGAAGCGACCCGCCGGCGAATCCTTCTTGATATTGCCCGCCGGCGAGATGTGGTCGGTGGTGATCGAGTCGCCGAACAGCCCCAGCACGCGCGCGCCATGGATGTCGTCGATCGTGCCGACCTGCATGCTCATGCCGTCGAAATAGGGCGGGTTCTTGATGTAGGTCGAAGCTTCGTCCCACGCGAACGACTCGCCTTCCGGCGAAGCGATCGTGTTCCAGCGCGTGTCGCCCTTGAACACGTCGGCGTAGTTCTGCGCGAACAGCTCCGGCCCGACGGTGGCGGCGATGACGTCGCCGATTTCCTTGTTCGTCGGCCAGATGTCGCGCAGGAACACGTCCTGCCCGTCGGCGCCCTTGCCGAGCGGTTCGCGGCTCAGGTCGATGTCGACCGTGCCGGCGATCGCGTACGCCACCACCAGCGGCGGCGAGGCGAGGTAGTTCATCTTCACTTCGGGATGCACGCGGCCTTCGAAGTTGCGGTTGCCCGACAGCACGGAGGCGACGACGAGGTCGCCCGCGGCGATCCCGGCGCTGACTTCGGTCGGCAGCGGGCCGGAATTGCCGATGCATGTCGTGCAGCCGTAGCCGACCACGAAGAAGCCGAGCTTCTCCAGATCGTCGAGTACGCCGGCCTTGCGCAGGTAATCGGTGACCACGAGCGAGCCCGGCCCGAGCGAGGTCTTCACCCACGGCTTCGCCTTCAGGCCGAGCTTCGCCGCATTGCGCGCGAGCAGGCCCGCGCCCAGCATCACCGCCGGATTGGACGTGTTGGTGCACGAGGTGATCGCGGCGATCACCACCGCGCCGTCCTTCAGCCGCACGTTTTCGTCCTTGATGCGGATGTCGGCCATGCCCTTGTGCAGCGATTCGTTGCCGACCGCCGCCCCGCCGCCTTCGGCAACGAAATTGGCCACGTCGGGAGAGCGCTTGTCGCGACCCGCCGTCAGCGGGCCGAGGTTGTCGCGGTAGTTCTGCTTCACGTCGACCAGCAGCACGCGATCCTGTGGGCGCTTCGGGCCGGCGAGCGAGGGCTTCACGTCGCCCAGGTCGAGTTCGAGCGTCGTCGAGTACGCCGCTTCCGGCGCGCCCGGTTCGTGCCACAGGCCCTGCGCCTTCGCGTAGGCCTCGACCAGCGCGATCTGCGCGTCGCTGCGGCCCGACAGGCGCAGGTAATTGAGCGATTCGGCGTCGATGGGGAAGATGCCGCAGGTCGCGCCGTATTCGGGCGCCATGTTGGCGATCGTCGCGCGATCGGCCAGCGGCAGGTGCTGCAAGCCGTCGCCGAAGAACTCGACGAACTTGCCGACCACGCCCAGCTTGCGCAGCATCTGCGTGACGGTGAGCACCAGGTCGGTCGCGGTCGTGCCTTCCGGCAGCGCGCCGGTGAGCTTGAAGCCGACCACCTGCGGAATCAGCATCGACGAGGGTTGCCCGAGCATCGCCGCTTCGGCCTCGATGCCGCCCACGCCCCAGCCCAGCACGCCGATGCCGTTGATCATCGTCGTGTGGCTGTCGGTGCCGAAGACGGTGTCGGGGAAGGCGAGCTGCTCGCCGTCGACGTCGCGTTCGACCACCACGCGCGCCAGGTTCTCCAGGTTCACCTGGTGGACGATGCCGGTGTTCGGCGGCACGACCTTGAAGTTGTCGAACGCCTTCTGGCCCCAGCGCAGGAAGCTGTAGCGCTCCATGTTGCGCTGGAATTCGATCTTGCCGTTGAGGTCAAGCGCGTCGGGCGTGCCGAACACGTCGACCTGCACGGAATGGTCGATCACCAGTTCGGACGGGATCAGCGGATTGATCTGGCGCGGATTGCCGCCGAGCTTCGTCACCGCATCGCGCATCGCCGCCAGGTCGACCACGCAGGGCACGCCGGTGAAGTCCTGGAGCACCACACGCGCGGGCATGAAGGCGATTTCGGTATCCGGCTCGGCCTTGCAGTCCCACTTCGCGACCGCCTCGATGTGCTCGGGCCCGACCGTCACGCCGCCGTCCTCATGGCGCAACAGATTCTCCAGCAGGATCTTCATGGAATACGGCAGGCGGCCGATATCGAACCGTTCGCCCAGTGCCGGCAGGCTGAAGTAGGTGAGCGAACGTCCGCCCACGTCGAGCGTGCGGCGGGTCTGGAAGGAGTCTTGGGACACGGGGGCCTCCTGGCGGCTGGGCTGAATGGCGAGTCTGGCTCGGAGAGGGGACAAGACCCGGTCGATTATCCGCTGCGCGCGTTAACACGCCGACCGGACGATGGTCTTACATCCTGAACAGGGCTCCTATTGTGCGCTTGCGTTGCCATGTTGAATTGAGTATGGGCGAGAAGGTATGTATCATTCATGCATACCGAATCCGTCGGTACGCAACCATCAAGCCGGGAGGTCGACCGTGGAAGCCATCGTGGCCGAGCGTGGCCAGATCACGCTGCCCAAGGCCGTGCGCGACGCACTGGGCCTGACCAAGGGCACCCATCTGAAGGTGGAACTGGAAGGCGGGCGCATCATCCTGCGCAAGAACGTCGACGATGCGATTTCGCGTGCCCGCGGCCGGTTCAAGCTGCCCGAAGGCGTGACCACCGACGACGTCATGCGCGAACTGCGCGGGCGCGCCCCGGGCGACCCGGTGGACGTCTGACGCGATGACCACCGCGGCCAGCAACACCATCGCGATCGACACGTCCGTCCTGATCGACCTGCTCGGCGAAGACGCCGGCATGGCCGACGCCGCGGAGCAGTGCGTCCGCGACGCGCTGGCGCAGGGCCCGGTCGTGCTGTGCGACGTGGTGGTCAGCGAGATCACCGCCGGCCTCGGCCACGGCACCGACATCATGGACGTCGTCGAGGAGATGGGCATGCGCTACCTGCCCGTGGAGCGCCGCTCGGCGATCCGCGCCGGCGAGATGCAGCGCCGCTTCAACCAGCGTCGCGCCGCGGGGCAGGGCAGCCCGCTCTCGCCGCGAACCGTCCCTGACTTCATCGTCGGCGCCCATGCGCTGCTGCAGTGCGCCGGCCTCATCACCCGCGATGCCGGGTTTTTCCGCGACTACTTCAAGGGCCTGAAGATCATCGTGCCCAAGACGTTGGCGGGCACGCCGGCCGCTTGAACCAAACACTCGAACTGACGCTTTTCCTGGAGAGAACCATGTTGGAAGCCTATCGCCACCACGTTGCCGAGCGCGCCGCGCTGGGCATCCCCCCGCTGCCGCTCACCGCGCAGCAGACCGCCGACGTCATCGAACTGCTGAAGGCACCGCCGGCGGGCGAGGAAGGCTTCCTGCTCGACCTCATCACGAACCGCGTGCCGGCCGGCGTGGACGATGCCGCGAAGGTGAAGGCGTCCTACCTCGCTGCCGTCGCCTTCGGCACCGAGAAGAACGCGCTGATCTCGCGCGCCCGCGCCACCGAGCTGCTGGGCACGATGCTCGGCGGCTACAACATCCACCCGCTGGTGGAACTGCTGGACGACGCCGAGGTCGGCACCGTCGCAGCCAACGCGCTCAAGCACACGCTGCTGATGTTCGACGCGTTCCACGACGTGCAGGAAAAGGCCGAGAAGGGCAACGCCAACGCCAAGGCCGTGCTGCAGAGCTGGGCCGACGCCGAGTGGTTCACCAGCCGTCCGGAAGTGCCGGAGTCGATGACCATCACGGTGTTCAAGGTGACCGGCGAGACCAACACCGACGACCTGTCGCCGGCCCCCGACGCGACCACGCGCCCGGACATCCCGCTGCACGCGCTGGCGATGCTGAAGAACAAGCGCGACGGCATCGAGCCGGAAGAAGACGGCAAGCGGGGCCCGGTCGCCTTCATCGAATCGCTGAAGGCCAAGGGCTACCTGGTCGCCTACGTCGGCGACGTCGTCGGCACCGGTTCCAGCCGCAAGTCCGCCACCAACTCGGTGCTGTGGTTCACCGGCGAGGACATCCCCTTCATCCCGAACAAGCGCTTCGGCGGCGTGTGCCTGGGTTCGAAGATCGCGCCGATCTTCTACAACACCATGGAAGACGCCGGCGCGCTGCCGATCGAACTCGACGTGTCGCAGATGCACATGGGCGACGTGGTCGAGCTGCGTCCGTACGAGGGCCGTGCGCTGAAGAACGGTGAAGTCATCGCCGAGTTCTCGGTGAAGTCGGACGTGCTGTTCGACGAAGTCCGCGCCGGCGGCCGCATCCCGCTGATCGTCGGCCGCGGCCTGACCGCCAAGGCGCGCGAAGCGCTGGGCTTGGCGCCGTCGACGCTGTTCCGCCTTCCGCAGAACCCCGCCGACACCGGCAAGGGCTACTCGCTGGCGCAGAAGATGGTCGGTCGCGCCTGCGGCCTGCCCGAAGTTAACGGTACGCAGCAAGGCATCCGCCCGGGCACGTACTGCGAGCCGAAGATGACCTCGGTCGGTTCACAGGACACCACCGGCCCGATGACCCGCGACGAGCTGAAGGACCTGGCGTGCCTGGGCTTCTCGGCCGACCTGGTCATGCAGTCGTTCTGCCACACCGCCGCCTACCCGAAGCCGGTGGACGTGAAGACGCACCACGAGCTGCCCGCCTTCATCAGCAACCGTGGCGGCATCGCGCTGCGCCCGGGCGACGGCGTGATCCACAGCTGGCTCAACCGCATGCTGCTGCCCGACACCGTCGGCACCGGCGGCGACTCGCACACGCGCTTCCCGGTGGGCATCTCGTTCCCGGCCGGCTCGGGCCTGGTCGCGTTCGCGGCGGCCACCGGCGTCATGCCGCTGGACATGCCGGAATCGGTGCTGGTGCGCTTCAAGGGTGAGATGCAGCCGGGCGTCACGCTGCGCGACCTGGTCAACGCGATCCCGCTGGCCGCGATCAAGCAGGGCCTGCTCACCGTCGCCAAGCAGGGCAAGAAGAACATCTTCTCCGGCCGCATCCTCGAAATCGAAGGCCTGCCGCACCTGAAGGTCGAACAGGCGTTCGAGCTGTCCGACGCCTCGGCCGAGCGTTCGGCCGCCGGCTGCACGGTGAAGCTAGACAAGGAGCCGATCATCGAATACCTCACCAGCAACATCACGCTGCTGAAGTGGATGATCGCCGAGGGCTACGCCGATCCGCGCTCGCTGGCCCGCCGCATCAAGGCGATGGAAGCGTGGCTGGCCAACCCCCAGCTGCTGGAAGGCGACGCCGATGCCGAGTACGCCGCGGTCATCGAGATCGACCTGAACCAGATCGTCGAGCCGATCCTCGCCTGCCCGAACGATCCGGACGACGTGAAGACGCTGTCCGACGTCGCGGGCGCGAAGATCGACGAAGTGTTCATCGGTTCGTGCATGACCAACATCGGCCACTTCCGCGCCGCCGCGAAGCTGCTGGAAGGCAAGCGCGACATCCCGACGCGCCTATGGGTCGCCCCGCCGACCAAGATGGACGCCTCCGAGCTGACGAAGGAAGGCCACTACGGCACCTTCGGCACGGCCGGCGCGCGCATGGAAATGCCGGGCTGCTCGCTGTGCATGGGCAACCAGGCGCAGGCGCGCGAGGGCGCGACGGTGTTCTCCACCTCGACCCGCAACTTCCCGAACCGCCTGGGCCGCAACACCAACGTGTACCTGGGTTCGGCCGAGCTGGCCGCCATCTGCTCGCGCCTGGGCCGCATCCCGACGCGCGAGGAATACATGGCCGACATCGGCGTGATCAATGCGAAGGGCGCCGAGATCTACCGCTACATGAACTTCGACCAGATCGAGGATTACCGCCAGGTAGCGGAGACGGTCGCGGCCTGATCGGCGACGGCTTCATGCGACAAACGAAAAACCCCGGCTTCGGCCGGGGTTTTTGTTCTGGCATTGGGTAGCCGGCGGAAGCGGCGAATGACGCACCGCGCAACAACCTGCGCCCGGCGTCGCAGTCCGCGAACAAACCGCGACTTCTGGCCGCCGGTTCCGATCCACTGCGTGACAACAGTCAAGGACTTGCGTCCTGTGCCGCTATCTCATAGGCGGCACGCAGGGGGAAGCGACATGAGAACGGACAAGCCGGCCCGGTCAGACCGGGTGGAGCAGGCAATGCGCTGGACGATACTCGCGGCATTGGGGGCCGCGGTCTGGTGGGCGGTGGCGGCGGGCGCGGTCACGGGCTGACCGGGAACGCACATCGCGATCAGCGCACCGCCGGGGATATCAGCCTTCCAGGTGGTCCCGAACGGCGGCCAGCAGGTCGCGGCGACGCAGCAGGAAATCCCAGAGGCTGCCGCCGCACTGGCGCCAGAGCACGGCCGATCGCACGGCCGCGAGAAGGATCGCGCGCACTTCCGACACCACGTTCGCCTGGCCCAAGTAGTGCGGGTTGCCCTGCACGAGCACGCGCGGACGCAGGTGGCTGAGCGTTTCGGCGTAGAGCGAACCCAGCGCCGCCATCACGTCCGGATGCGTGCTTCCCATGCGCTCGGCATTGCCGGCCTGCGCGCGGATGCCCGACTGCACGCGGCGGCCCATGTCGTCGTCGCGCACGAAACGGCGTTCCAGCTGCATCACCGCCAGCACCAGCCGGGGCAGCTGTTCGTCGCGTTGCGAGCTGCCGAAGTAGTCGCGCAACAACGTCAGGCCCGGGCGCAGCGCCTCGACGTCGCCGTAGACGGCCCTCGGCGAGGGCGCATCGATGCGGAACACCGAATCCATCGCGGTGGTGAGGATGGCGGCGTTGGCCTGTCCGGTGTCCGCCACGCGACGTACCTGGGCCAGGGCCTGCACGAGGCCGGCGAGGGCGAGGACGCGCGTGGACATCGACGTGTTCTGGGTCATGCAGCTCGAGCCTTCAATCGTTCTTCCAGGGGCGCGTCAGTGGCGGCGATCACCGCGCCGCCCAGGCAGACATCGCCGTCGTAAAGCACCAGGGATTGTCCGGGCGTGACCGCGCGCTGCGCGCGGGCGAACCGCACCGACAGCGTGCCGTCATCGCGGACATCGACCTCGCAGGCTTCGTCGGCCTGCCGGTAGCGCGTCTGCGCCGTGCACTCGAACCGCTTCGCCGGCGGGCTGCCCGCGATCCAGTGCGCCGCTTCCGACCACAGCGCCTGCGAATGCAGCCACGGGCTATCGCTGCCCTGGTCGACGTACAGCACGTTCTCGCCGACGTCCTTGCCTACTACGTACCACGGCGCCGCTTCGAAGCCGCGAACACCGCCGATGTTCAGTCCTTCGCGCTGGCCCAGCGTGAAATAGAACACGCCCGGATGCCGCCCGATGACCTGGCCGTCGGGCGTACGCATCTCGCCTTCGCGCGCGGGCAGGTAGCGGCCGAGGAACTCGCGGAAGTCGCGCTCGCCGATGAAGCAGATGCCGGTGGAATCCTTCTTCGCCGCCGTCGGCAGGCCGGCGTCGAGCGCCATCTGGCGCACGTCGCGCTTGAGCAGCCGGCCGAGCGGGAACTTCGTCGCCGACAGCTGCGCCTGCCCGAGCTGGTGCAGGAAGTAGCTCTGGTCCTTGCTCCTATCCACTGCACGCAGCAGCAGATGACGGCCGTCGCGCGCCTCGACGCGGGCGTAATGCCCGGTCGCGATGAACTCCGCGCCCAGCGCGCGCGCCGCGTCGAGGAAATGCTTGAACTTGATCTCGCGGTTGCACAGCACGTCCGGGTTCGGCGTGCGGCCCGCGGCGTATTCGGCGAGGAAGTGCTCGAACACACCCTTCCAGTATTCGCCGGAGAAATCGCGGAAATGGATCGGAATGCCGAGCCGGCCGCTCACTGCGACGGCGTCGCGGCGATCGTCCTCGGCGCGGCAGTCGCCGGAACCATCGTCGTCCCAGTTCTGCATGAACAAGCCGGCGATCGGCTCGTCCTCGTCGCGCAGGCGCAGCGCGGCAACGGAGGAATCGACGCCTCCGGACATGCCGACTACCGTACGGACTGCAGTGCGCGGTGCCGTGCTCATGCGATGTGCTGCGTGATGTCCAGGGAATGCCGCTTGCCGCCGAGGAAGTCGGCCGCGACGCGCCAGACCAGCGGACTGCGGTGGCGTTCGTGCGCGGCCTGCAGTTCGCTCGGCGTCATCCACACGGCGCGCACGATGCCCTCATCGAGCGTTCGTGAAGGATCGTGCGCCACCGGCTCGGCGGCGAAGGCGAAACGCAGGTAATGGCGGCCGCCGCTTCCGTCCGGATTGACCGGCGCCTTCCACTGGTACGCCCCGACGAAGGCGGTCAGGCGCACGTCCCAGCCGGTTTCCTCGCGCGTTTCGCGCAGCGCGGCTTCGATCAGCGTCTCGTCCGGCTCCAGGTGTCCGGCCGGCTGGTTCAGGACGAGCCTCCCACCCACCGTCTCCTCGACCATCAGCAGCCGGCCGCCATCGACCACCACCGTGGCCACGGTGACGTCGGGCTGCCAGAACCGGCCTTGACGGTAGGTCATCAGAACTCGTCCTTGCCGGTCAGCTCGTTTTCCATCTGGTCTGCGGTGCGCAGGACGAAGTCGAGCGCGTCGGACAGATCGGCCTGGCTCGCGTCGGAGGCCAGCTTCACCACGAATACCGCCATGTCGCCCTGTTTGACCCACGCGCCGAGCTTGCTGGCGTGGCTGTCCTCGAGCAGCTTGTTGGCGACTTCCGCCGGAAACTGCGTGCCGCTCGCGCGATACGCCGGCGCCCAGACCTCGCGCACCTTCATGTCGCCGAAACTTTCGACGGCGGAGATCACGAACGCCAGCTGCGAGCGGCCGTTGTCCATGTCGAAGGCGAGCTTGTAGTCGCCGTCGTCGTCGACTTCGTACTGATACTTCAGGGCGTCGAGCTGCCGCGCGATGGCCGGATCGGCGGAACGGTCCGTTTCACGCGTGGACGTCGTGTCGGCGGCGAAGGCGGTCATCGAAACCGACAGCGACGCCAGGGCGGCGGCGAGGGCGTGAAATCGCATGTAACGGTCCTTGGCGTGGAAGAGGGTGCGAGCGATCGACGACCGCAGGAATCAGGGCATTGTGCCGGCCGCCGGGCTCGGGCGTCCACGCGGGCGGGCGATGCGGCATTCCAGCGCGGCCTATAATCCCGCCCATGGCCAAACAGACCGAACACGAGCACCAGCACGGCGTACTGGTGGAGACGGGGAAGCCGGAAATCGCCCGGCCACCGCTGTATTCCGTCCTGCTGCTGAACGACGATTACACGCCGATGGACTTCGTCGTCGAGGTTCTCATGCGTTTTTTCGCGATGAACGCCGAAAAGGCGACCCAGATCATGCTGCACGTGCATACCCGGGGGCGTGGCGTCTGCGGCGTTTTCACCCGCGAGGTCGCAGAATCGAAAGTGGCGCAGGTGAACGAATTTTCAAGACTCAACCAACATCCCTTGCTGTGCACGATGGAAAAGGCCTAAAAGTCCTGCTCAGTACGTCCTGAGCGATAAGGGCGGAACCCGCGGGGTCCACCCCGGATCCCGAAGCCTGGCGAGCATGGAATTCCCCATGTGCGTCCCCATCTAGGACGGCAGTAGCTTTCCGGAGGCTTACGCCACCATGTTCAGCAAGGATCTCGAATACAGCATCGGCCAGTGCTACAAGCGCGCCCGCGAGGCGCGTCACGAGTACATGACGGTCGAACACCTGCTGTTGGCGCTGCTCGACAACCCATCGGCCGAAGCCGTGCTCAAGGCATGCGGCGTGGATTTCCAGCGCCTGCGCACCGACCTGGAGCAGGCCATCGCCACCTCGGTGTCGGTGTTGCCCGAGGACGTCGACCGCGACACGCAGCCCACGCTGGGCTTCCAGCGAGTGCTGCAGCGCGCGGTCTACCACGTGCAGTCCAGCGGCAAGAAGGAGGTCACCGGCGCGAACGTGCTGGTGGCGATCTTCGGCGAGAAGGACAGCCACGCGGTCTACTTCCTCAACCAGCAGGACGTCGCCCGCCTGGACGTGGTCAATTACATCTCGCATGGCATCGCCAAGCACGGCGGCCAGGAACCCACGCGCTCCTCGCAGGAAGACGGCGAATCGCAGTCGGGCGAAGGCGGCGAGGGCGAAGGCAAGGGCGACGCCCTGGCGGAGTTCGCGGTGAACCTCAACCAGCTCGCGCGCGACGGCAAGATCGACCCGCTGGTCGGTCGCGCCGACGAAGTGGAGCGCACCATCCAGGTGCTGTGCCGCCGCCGCAAGAACAATCCGCTGTACGTTGGCGAGGCCGGCGTCGGCAAAACGGCGATCGCCGAAGGCCTGGCCAAGCGCATCGTCGACGGCGACGTGCCCGACGTGCTGATGGACGCCACCATCTATTCGCTCGACCTGGGCGCGCTGGTGGCCGGTACCAAGTACCGGGGCGACTTCGAGAAGCGCCTGAAGGCGGTCCTGACGCAGCTGAAGAAGCTGCCCGAGGCCGTGCTCTTCATCGACGAGATCCACACCATCATCGGTGCGGGTTCGGCGAGCGGCGGCACGATGGACGCCTCCAACCTCATCAAGCCGGCGCTGGCGTCGGGCGAACTGCGCTGCATCGGCTCGACCACGTTCCAGGAATACCGCGGCATCTTCGAGAAGGACCGCGCCCTGGCGCGTCGCTTCCAGAAGATCGACATCGTCGAGCCGACGGTGGGCGAGGCCTATGAAATCCTGCAAGGCCTGAAGCCGAAGTACGAGGCGCACCATGGCGTGACCTACGCCGATGACGCGCTGCAGGCCGCGGTGGACCTATCGGTGAAGCACATCGGCGACCGCCTGCTGCCCGACAAGGCCATCGACGTCATCGACGAGGCCGGCGCTCGCCAGCGCCTGCTGGCCGATGACGTGCGCAAGTCGCTGATCGACGTCGAGGAGATCGAGACGATCGTCGCCAAGATGGCGCGCATCCCGACCAAGCAGGTCTCGGCGTCCGACAAGGACGTGCTCAAGAACCTCGAGCGCAACCTGAAGATGGTGATCTTCGGCCAGGATCCGGCGATCGATACGCTGACCTCGGCGATCAAGCTCGCGCGATCAGGCCTGGGCAATCCGGACAAGCCGATCGGCAACTTCCTGTTCGCCGGCCCGACCGGCGTGGGCAAGACCGAGGTGACCAAGCAGCTCGCGCTGCAGCTGGGCATCGAACTGGTCCGCTTCGACATGTCCGAGTACATGGAGCCGCACTCGGTCAGCCGCCTGATCGGCGCGCCTCCGGGCTATGTCGGTTTCGACCAGGGCGGCCTGCTGACGGAGAAGATCGTCAAGACGCCGCACTGCGTGCTGCTGCTGGACGAGGTCGAAAAGGCGCATCCGGACATCTTCAACATCCTGTTGCAGGTCATGGATCGCGGCATCCTCACCGACACCAACGGTCGCGAGGCGAACTTCAAGAACGTGATCTTGGTGATGACGACCAATGCCGGTGCCGCGCAAGCCTCGCGCCGGACGATCGGCTTCACGCGCCAGGACCATTCGACCGATGCGATGGAAGTGATCCGCCGCAGCTTCACGCCGGAATTCCGCAACCGCCTCGACGCGGTCGTGCAGTTCCAGGCGCTGGGCTTCGACCACATCCTCCGCGTGGTGGACAAGTTCCTGATCGAGCTGGAGACCCAGTTGCACGAGAAGGACGTGTCGCTGTCGGCCACGCCGACCGCACGCGACTGGCTGGCGCAGCATGGCTTCGATCCGCTCATGGGCGCCCGTCCGATGGCCCGCGTGATCCAGGACAAGATCAAGCGCCCGCTGGCCGACGAACTGCTGTTCGGCAAGCTGGTCAACGGCGGCAAGGTCAGTATCGACGTCAAGGACGACGAGCTGGTCGTCACCGCGCAGGCCGAGCCGGAGAAGCTGTTGCCGGCGACGGTCTGATCGCAGCGGGGCAGTAATGCAAACGCCGGGCGGCTTCGAGTCGCCCGGCGTTTTCTTTTGACGGGCTCCTTCGGTTGACGGGCTCGTTCCGTCAGCTCTTCGCCACTTCGCGAAGCGCCGCCAGCGCCTGGTCGACCTGGTCGGGCGAGTTCATCAGCCCGCCGGCGAGGCGCGCGTAACTCACGGCGTACGGGCTGCTGCTCGCCAGCACCTTGCGCGTCAGCATCGCCGCGACGACCTGGTCCGGCGTCTTGCCCTTCAGTTCGAAGCAACAGATGCCGGCAGACAGGCCCGGATCGCGCGGCGTGTGCAGTGTGAGCCCCGGAATGCCGGCGAGTCCGTCCTTGATGCGCCCGTTGAGTTCCGCGACGCGCGCCGCCACGCGCGGCCGCTGCAGTTGCTGCTGCAGAGCGAAGGCGCTCGCCAGCGCCCAGTGGTGTTCGTACGCGTGGAATCCGCCGGGCGTAACGCGCGCGGCGACGTTGGGGCCGCGCGGCGGGCGGTCGTCCTTCCACGCCTCGTAGAGTTCGAGGTCGGAGAAAGACGGAATCGTCGGCCGCAACCGCTCCCAGTTCTCCGCCGACGCCCACACCAGGCCGGTGCCGCGCGGGCCAAGGATCCACTTGTGCGTGCCCGCGCAGAAGTAGTCGACACCCAGTTCCGCGGCCGCCGCATCGATGCAGCCGAAGCCGTGTACGCCATCCATCACGATCCGCACGCGCTGGTCCTCGCCGCGTTTGGCGTTGATCTCGGCCACGGCGTCGGCGATCTGCCGAACCGGCGCACGCAATCCCGTGCTCGACTGCACCCAGGTGATGCCGAGGACGCGCGTCTTCGGGCCGATGCCCTCTCGCACGGCGGCGACGATGCCCTCGACCGTGGCGTCTGCCGATCGCTCGAACAGGCGGATCTTCCGCACGCTGGCGCCGTTGCGCATCGCCGACAGGCGGATCGCCTCGTGGTGGACGACGTGGTCGTGCACGGTGGTCAGGATCTCGTCGCCGGGCTGTAACTGCAGGCCGTGGTAGACCAGCGCCAGCCCCATCGTCGTGCTGCCGGTCAGTGCGATGTCGTCGGCGCGCCCACCGAGGTAGGGCGCCGCGGCTTCGCGGACCTTCCGTTCGAGGTTCTGTTCGTCCGACCCGAACATGCCGTGCTCGACCGTGAGAAGGGGGTTCTCGTCGAGCGTGCGGCGGAAGGCGTCGATCGCCTGGCGGACCGGTTCGGGATGCGACGCAATGAAGAACCCGGAGAAGTGCAGGTACGCCGGATCGAGGCGGAACAACCCGCGCACCGCCTCCCAGTCGTCCAGCCGCGGCAGGGGCGGTGTGTTGGCGGCCAGGGCGGCGAGCAATCCGGCGGGCGCCGCGGCGGCGGCGAACAACACGCCTTGTGCGGCGAGGAACGCACGACGACTGGGCATGGCAGGACCCCGAAGCGACCGGTGGCGGTCCATGGGGACAACGCGCGACACGCCGGGCGACGGACACCCGAAAACGAAGAAAGCGGCCAGTGGCCGCTTTCCTTTCAAGCACTTGCCGCAACTATCGAAGCGATTACTTCATGCGGTAGGTGATGCGACCCTTGGTCAGGTCGTACGGGGTCATTTCGACCTTCACCTTGTCGCCGGTCAGGATGCGGATGTAGTTCTTCCGCATGCGGCCGGAGATGTGGGCAATGATCTCGTGCCCGTTTTCGAGGCGCACCCGGAACATGGTGTTCGGAAGGGTTTCCGCCACCGTGCCCTCGAATTCGATCACGTCGTCTTTTGCCATGTGCTTCCTGGAGAGTGGGTCGTGAGCCGCATCCGGGAGCGGAGCGGCAACGAAGCCCCGCATTTTGCCATGCCGGTGGCGTTCGTGCAAAAAATCGGTTAAGGATCGTGGCAAGCGGGCCCTGCGGCCCTTGCCGGCTCTGCCAGCCGTGTTGCGGGCCAGCAGCCCACGCGCCCGGACCACGAGCCCACGATACCGGGCTCGGCGGTCAGTTCCGCGACAGCGGCGAGGAACCGCGGCCGCGTCCACAGCTCCGCGCCGAGGCTGAGCAGGTGGTCGTTCTCGACCTGCGCGTCGATGAGCGGAAAGCCCCAGCTGCCCAGGTGCGCCGCCAGCGCGGCGAGCGCGACCTTCGAGCCGCCGGACTCGGCACTGAACATGCTCTCGCCGAAGAACATCCGGCCGATCGCCAAGCCGTAGATCCCGCCGACCAACCGATCGCCGTCGAATACCTCGAACGAATGCGCGTGACCGAGCTCATGCATCCGCTCGTAGGCGGCGCGCATCTCGCGCGTGATCCACGTGCCCCGCTGGCCGGGGCGAGGCGTCTCGGCGCAGGCGCGGATGACCTCGGCGAACGCCGTGTCGGCCCGGACCTCCCACGTCGAACGACGCAGGCCACGGCGGAATTTGGAGCCCAACCGCACACCGTCGGTGGCGAACATCGTGCGCGGGTCGGGGCTCCACCACAAGATCGGCTGGCCCTGCGAATACCAGGGGAAGATCCCGTGGCGATAGGCGTTGAGCAGCCGCGGCGGACTCAGGTCGCCGCCGATGGCCAGCAGCCCGTCGGGCTGGCGCAAGGCCTGGTCGACCGGCGGAAACGGTGCATCGGGTTCGGGCGGCAGCGGCGCGGGGAGGGTGCTCACGCCGGCGATGATGGCGCATCGGTGCCCGCATCGGCCGACTTGAACGGCGAATGCGCGGCGAGCGTGCGGGCGTAGGCGCGGATCGACGCGGCTTCCTGCGAACACCACTCGCGCAGCGCGTCGCGGAAGCCTTCGTGCGCGATCCAGTGACGACTACGCACGAACGTCGGCAGGAAGCCGCGCGCGAGCTTGTGTTCGCCCTGCGCGCCGGGCTCGAAACGGGTCAGGCCTTCGCGCAGGCAGTACTCGATGCCCTGGTAGTAGCAGGTTTCGAAGTGCAACCCCGGTACGGTTTCGGTCGCGCCCCAGTAGCGGCCGTAGAGCGTGTCGCCGCCGCGCAGGCAGAGCGCGCCGGCGATCGGCGCGCCGTCGCGCATCGCCAGCATGATCACCAGCGACGTCGGCATCTCGCGCGCGAGGTGCTGCAGGAACTCCAGCGTGATCGCCGGGTGGTTGCCGTATTCGGCGAACGTCTGCAGGTAGAAGTCGTGCATCGCCGACAGGTCGTCCGCACTGGCCCGCGTGCCATCGACCACGCGGAACGCGATGCCGGCACGTGCAACCTTCGCGCGTTCCTGGCGGATGTTCTTGCGGTGCTTGTGGTCGAACGCGGCGAGGTAGTCGTCGAACCCGCGCCAGCCGCGATCGTTGCGCCAGTGGTATTGCACGTCGATGCGCGACAGCCAGTCGCCGCCGAAGTCGGCGTCGTCATGGTCCGTGTGGAAGTTGACGTGGACCGACGACAGCTCGTTGCTTCCGCACAGCGCGGCCATCGTCTCGACGAGCAGGCGCCGCCGATCCCGCGTCTTCGCCAGCAGGCGCGGCCCGGTCACGGGCGAGTAGGGCACGGCACCGAGCCACTTCGGGAAGTAATCGAGGCCGGCGCGCGCATAGGCGTGCGCCCAGGCGTGGTCGAACACGAACTCGCCGTGCGAGTTGTCCTTCAGGTACGCCGGCGCGGCGGCGATAAGTTCGTCGCCTTCCCAGAGCGTCAGGTGTTGCGGGCGCCAGCCCCACTTCTCGCGCAGGCAGCCGTGCCGTTCCAGCCCTTGCAGGAAGGCGTGCGCGACGAAGGGATTGCGGCCGTCGTGCAGCCCGTCCCACTGCGAGGGCGAAACCTGCGCGAGCGAGTCGAGGATGCGGGCGGTGGGCATCGGTGCGTCGAAGCGGGAATTCCGTGACACGAATGACGCGGCAACACCGCGTCATCCGCGCGTGCGTTCCTCAGCCCTCCTTGTCGAGGAACTTCTCGGCATCGAGCGCGGCCATGCAGCCGAAGCCCGCCGACGTGATCGCCTGGCGGTACACCTGGTCGGCGACGTCGCCGGCAGCGAACACGCCCGGCACCGACGTCTGCGTCGCATTGCCGTCCAGGCCCGTCTTGATGACGAGGTAGCCGTTCTTCATTTCCAGCTGGCCTTCGAACAGCGAGGTGTTCGGCGTGTGGCCGATCGCGACGAACAGGCCGTGGATCGCGATGTCCCTGGTCGAACCGTCCTGCACCGACTTCACGCGCACGCCGGTGACGCCCGCATCGTTGCCGAGCACTTCGTCGACCTGATGGTGCCACACCGGCTCGATCTTGCCGGACTGGATCTTCGAGAAGAGCTTGTCCTGCATGATCTTCTCGGCACGCAGCGTGTCGCGGCGATGCACGAGGTAGACCTTGCGCGCAATGTTCGACAGGTACAGCGCCTCTTCGACCGCGGTGTTGCCGCCGCCGATCACCGCCACGTCCTGCTCCTTGTAGAAGAAGCCGTCGCAGGTCGCGCACGCGGACACACCGCGGCCCTTGAACAGGTCTTCCGACGGCAGGCCGAGGTACTTCGCCGTCGCGCCGGTGGCGATGATCAGCGCGTCGCAGGTGTATTCGCCGCTGTCGCCGACCAGTCGGAACGGACGCGAGGACGTGTCCACGGTGTGGACGTGGTCGAACACGACTTCGGTGTCGAAGCGCTCGGCGTGCGCCTGCATGCGCGCCATCAGGTCCGGGCCCATCAGGCCGTGCGCGTCGCCGGGCCAGTTGTCGACCTCGGTCGTCGTCATCAGCTGGCCGCCCATCTGCAGGCCGGTGATCACCAGGGGCTTCAGGTTCGCGCGCGCCGCATAGACGGCGGCCGTCCAGCCGGCCGGGCCGGAGCCGAGGATGATGACTTTGGAGTGCTTCGATGGGCTCATGGGTATAATTGCGTGCTGTTTGGATGCGCTGCGCGCGAAAGGGTTCGTTGCATGAACCGCCATACGCAGGCGTGTGCAACGAATGCAGGAGTCATAGCTTGGCGGCGCGGTCCCCCTAAAACAAGGCACTGAACCGGGCCTGCCGCGCGACGCAATGTTGCACTGCGCCGTGAGGCCGCCGACGCGACGGACGACAATAGGCACGCGCGCCGCCGATGCGGCGTTTTTTTCGTCACCACATCCCCCCAATGAGCCGCGCAACCACGCGCGGCTTTTCAACGATCGAAGGTAAGAGACATGCGGATCGGCGTTCCCAAGGAAACCAAGACCCTCGAAGGGCGCGTCGCGCTCGTTCCGGCCGCTGCCGGCGATTTGGTCAAGCGCGGCCATGAGGTCTGGATCGAAAAGGATGCCGGCATCAAGTCGGGCTTCAAGGACGAGCAGTACACGCAGCTGGGCGTGAAGATCGCGCCCGACGCCGCGGCGCTCTACGAGAAGGGCGAGCTGATCGTGAAGGTCAAGGAGCCGATCGCCGGCGACCTGTTGCACCTGCGCAAGGATCACCTGCTGTTCTGCTATCTGCACCTGGCGGCCGAGCCGAAGCTCACGCGCGAACTGCTCGACATCGGACTGACCGGCGTCGCGTTCGAAACCGTCGAACTGCCCAACGGCGACCTGCCGCTGCTGGCGCCGATGTCGGTCATCGCCGGCAAGATCGCCGTGCAGGTTGGCACGCACCTGCTGCACCAGCCGCAGGGCGGCAAGGGCAAGCTGCTCGGCGGCCTGCCGTCGACCGAACGTGGCAAGGTCGTCGTGTTCGGCGCGGGCAAGGCGGGCAGCGCCTCGGCGCAGCTGGCGGCCGCGGGCGGCTCGAACGTCGTGGTGTTCGAAATGCGCCAGGACCGCATGGACGAAATGATGCGCCTGGGCAACAACGTCACCGCGCTGTACCCGTATGCGGACGTCGTCGCGCGCGAAGTCGCCTCGGCCGACCTCGTCGTCGGTGCGGTGCTGGTCACCGGCGCCAAGGCGCCGCACGTGATGAACCGCGAAATGCTCAAGGGCATGGAAGCGGGCAGCGTGCTGGTGGACATCTCGATCGACCAGGGCGGCTGCTTCGAGACCTCGCGTCCGACCACGTGGAAGGAACCGACCTACGTCGAAGAGGGCGTCACCCACTTCTGCGTGACCAATATGCCGGGCGCCGTGCCGCAGACCAGCTCGCAGGCGATCTGCGCGGCGATCCTGCCGTGGGTCAACAAGCTGGCCTCGGGCAGCGACTGGCGCAACAACCCGGCGCTGGTCCGCGGCATCAACGTCGAGGGCGGCAGAATCGTCCACCCGGCGCTGCAGGACATGAAGGTCTAAGCCACCTTCGGCAGGAACGACGCGGGGAGCGCCGGGCGACTGGCGCTCCCCGTTTCTTTGCGGGCTCGCGGAACGGCTGGCTGGGATAGGCTGTTGTTCGCTCCCGGAGCCCTCGCCGGGATGACGGCAGGCGAAGTGCGATCCTGAAGGCGAACTTCGTTCCAGAAGGGTTGGAAAATCGCCTTTCGTGCCGACTTCTGTCGTATATTCAACAAGTAACGCAATCCATTTGAGGCAGAACATCACGGTGGCGCAAGCGTCCGCAGCCAGTCGAAAGAAGCTCAAGGCCGAGAAGCTGCCGCCGTCGCCGCGCAAGCAGCGGCTGGTGCGCGACATCGCGCTGATCCTGATCGCGCCGCTACTGCTGTACCTGCTGGCGAGCCTGGTGACGTTTTCGCCGCAGGATCCGGGCTGGTCGCATTCGGGCAGCGTGACCGCGCCGCTGCACAACGTCGGCGGACGCGTCGGCGCGTGGACAGCCGACGTCCTGCTTTACCTGTGCGGTTACGTCGCCTTCCTGTTGCCGATCATGCTTGGTGCCATCGCGTGGATCGCCCTGTTCGGCATGGACAGCGACGGCGACGGCGAGGCGGATTTCGGCCCCGCGCTGCGGCTGGTCGGCATCGTCGGATTCCTCGTCGCCGCGACGGGACTGCTGGAACTTCGCGTCGGCACCGCCGAGGCCTTCTCCGCGCGCGCTGGCGGCATCCTCGGCCAGCTGGTCGGCAAGTCGCTCTACAGCGGCTTTGGCCCGGTCGGCGGAAACCTGTTCCTGCTCGCGCTGCTGCTGGTGTCGGTGACCCTGGCCACGGGACTGTCGTGGTTCGCGGTGATGGACAAGATCGGCCAGTGGGTACTGGCGTTCGGGCCGACCCTGAGCACCTTGTTCCGCAAGGGCGAGAAGCAGGCGACCGAGTGGCAGCAGACGCGCGCGATGCGCGAGGAACGCGAGGAAGCGCGCAAGGTCGATACCGAGCTGCGGGCCAAACGCGCGCCGGTGAAGATCGAGCCGCCGCCGCCGGCCGCCGCCGTGGTCGAGAAGAGCGAACGCGCCAAGCGCGAGACGCAGATCCCGCTGTTCCACACCGGTGACGGCACGGGCATTCCGCCGCTGGCCCTGCTCGACGATCCCAAGCCGCAGCCGAAGGGTTACGACGAGCAGACGCTGGAAACCCTCTCGCGCCAGATCGAATTCAAGCTCAAGGATTTCCGCATCGACGCGCAGGTCGTCGGCGCGTATCCGGGCCCGGTCATCACGCGCTTCGAGATCGAGCCCGCGCCGGGCGTGAAGGTCAGCCAGATTTCCACGCTCGACAAGGACATCGCGCGCGGCCTGTCGGTCAAGTCGGTCCGCGTGGTCGACGTGATCCCCGGCAAGTCGGTGATCGGCCTGGAAACGCCGAACACCTCGCGCGAGATGATCTTCCTCTCCGAGCTGCTGCGCTCGAAGGAATACGACAAGTCCACCAGCCCGCTGACGCTGGCGCTGGGCAAGGACATTGCCGGCCGCCCGACGGTCGCCGACCTGGCGCGCATGCCGCACCTGCTGGTCGCCGGTACGACCGGTTCGGGCAAGTCCGTCGCGGTCAACGCGATGGTGCTGTCGCTGCTGTACAAGGCCTCCGCGAAGGACCTGCGGATGCTGATGATCGACCCGAAGATGCTGGAGCTCTCGGTCTACCAGGGCATTCCGCACCTGCTCGCGCCGGTTGTCACCGACATGAAGGAAGCGGCGAACGGCCTGCGCTGGTGCGTGGCCGAGATGGAGCGCCGCTACAAGCTGATGTCGAGCGTGGGCGTGCGAAACCTCGCCGGTTTCAACAAGAAGGTGAAGGACGCCATCGACGCCGGCCAGCCGATGATGGATCCGCTGTTCAAGCCGAACGCCGAGCTCGGCGAGACGCCGCGACCGCTGGAAACGCTGCCGTTCATCGTCATCTTCATCGACGAATTCGCCGACATGATGATGATCGTCGGCAAGAAGGTCGAAGAACTCATCGCGCGTTTGGCGCAGAAGGCGCGTGCGGCCGGCATCCACCTGATCCTGGCGACGCAGCGCCCGTCGGTGGACGTCATCACCGGCCTGATCAAGGCCAACATCCCCACGCGCATCGCGTTCCAGGTGTCGAGCAAGATCGACTCGCGCACCATCCTCGACCAGTCCGGCGCCGAAACGCTGCTCGGCCACGGCGACATGCTGTACCTGCCGCCGGGCACCGCGATGCCCGAACGCGTCCACGGTGCGTTCGTGTCGGACGAGGAAGTGCATCGTGTCGTGGAGCACCTCAAGCAGATCGGCGGCGGCCCGGATTACATCGAAGGCGTGCTCGACGAAGTACAGACGATGGGCGACGGCGTGGTGGTCGGCGCGACCGGCCTGCCGGAAACCGGCGGCGGTGGCGGCGACGAATCCGACCCGCTGTACGACGAAGCCGTGCGCATCGTCACCGAGACCCGCCGCGCGTCGATCTCCGGCGTGCAGCGCCGCCTGAAGATCGGCTACAACCGCGCCGCGCGCCTGATCGAGGCGATGGAAGCCGCCGGCGTCGTGACCCCGCCGGAGCACAACGGCGACCGCTCGGTGCTGGCGCCGCCGCCGCCGAAATGAACCGTGCCGCGGCACCATGCCGCGGCGTGCAGGCCTGTTCAGACAACCGCCGGCACACTCGCCGGCAACACGTGGATACCCGGAGTTCTCGCATGCGTGCAGTTCGTTTCATCGGCGCCGTCCTGGCGCTCGCGTTGGCCTCGACCACGGCCTTCGCCGGTGCGCGCGACGACCTCAACACCTTCACCAAAGGCCTCAAGGGCCTCAGCGGCGAATTCAGCCAGCAGGTCTTCGACCCGCAGGGCAAGTTGAAGGAAACCTCCACCGGCACGCTCGCGCTGGCGACGCCGCGCCTGTTCCGCTGGCAGTACGTGAAGCCGTATCCGCAGCTGATCGTCGCCGACGGCAAGAAGGTCTGGGTGTTCGATCCGGACCTGCAGCAGGCCACGGTCCGCCCGCAGGGCGTGGAGGAACAGAACAGCCCGCTCGCTGCGCTGATCGATCCGGCGAAGCTCGACGCACAGTTCATCGTCAAGGAACTGGGCATGGACAAGGGCCTGGAATGGTTGTCGCTGGCGCCGAAGAACGAGTCGGACGCGGCGTTCCGCAGCGCGCGGCTGGGTTTCGGCGGCAGCGGGCTGGTGAAGATGCAGGTCGTCGACAACCTGGGCCAGCGCACCGAGATCGAATTCACCGGCTGGAAGCGCAATCCCGCCTTTGCCGCCGATACCTTCCGCTACACGCCGCCCAAGGGCGTGGACGTGATCGGCGGCGAGTAAGCCGTCCAGCTGGGCGCGACGCAAAAGGCCTGCTTCGGCAGGCCTTTTCGTTTTCGTGAGGGCAGGGCCGGATCCGCCGGCCGCCGGAGCGTCCCGTGGTCCGCCGTCCCGCGCTGTTGATCGGCCTGTGCCTGCTTTCGGCACCGGCCCTGTCGAACGAACCCGCTGCGACCGCCGCCGCGCCGGCGCGTGCGCTGGCGTCCGCACCGGCGCCGCGCGCGATGGACCGCGCCGCGCTGGAGAAGGCGATCGCCGGGACGGTCGTGGCCGCACTGTCCGAGCGCTTCGGCGGCCGCGCGATCGAGGCGAAATTCGACGACGTCCAGGCGCAGCCGCTCGATGCGCAACAGCGGCTCATCCGCGGCGAAGGCGGCATGCGCTTCGCCGGCGAGACCGGCTGGATCGGCTTCCGTTTCACCAGTCGCTACGACGACTTCCTCGGCCAGGCCGGATGGCCCGAGCTGGAACTCGGTGTCGGCGGCGAGGGTCGCCTCATTCCCAACGACGGCATCGCCTTGCAGCAACTCGAAGACCGCATGGCCGATACGCTGCAGCGCGAACTCGGCATGACGTCGGTGCGCATGCAGCTCGACCGCGTCGAAACGGTCGAGATGGCCGCGCATTACCTGGGCATGGAAGCGCGCGGCCTGGCGGATTTTGGCCGCGACGGCAGCAGCGAGGTGCGCGTGCACGCGCTGTACGACCGCCGCGACGGCGCATGGCTGCAGATGGACTACCAGCTGGGGCCGGAGGACGCGGGCAAGCCGCAGCTCACCGCATCCTCGCGCTGAACCCGCTTCCGCGTGCGATCCGCGATGACAGAGCCCCGAAGCCGGGCTTGGTATCGTGTGCGCAGCTTCCCGCGAGACCGCACGTGGCCCGCCGCACGACTTCTTCGTCCTCCCTGACCGACGACCTGCTTCACGTCGACAACCGCGGCATGCAGCCGCTCGCCGAACGCATGCGCCCGCGCACGCTCGACGAGATGGTCGGGCAGAAGCGGTTGCTGTCGCCACGCTCGGCGCTGCGTCGCGCGATCGAATCCGGCCGCGTGCATTCGATGATCCTGTGGGGGCCGCCGGGCTGCGGAAAGACCACGCTCGCGCTGCTGCTGGCGAAGTACGCCGACGCCGATTTCCGCGCGATCTCCGCCGTGCTCTCCGGCCTGCCGGAGGTGCGGCAGGTGCTGGCCGAAGCCGCGCAGCGCTTCGCCGAGGGCCATCGCACGGTGCTGTTCGTCGACGAGGTGCATCGTTTCAACAAGGCGCAACAGGACGCGTTCCTGCCGCACATCGAACGGGGCACGATCCTGTTCGTCGGCGCGACGACGGAAAACCCCTCGTTCGAACTCAACTCCGCCTTGCTCTCGCGCTGCCGCGTGCACGTGATGGAAGCGGTGTCGGCCGACGACATCCGCATCGCGCTGCGGCAGGCGCTGGACGACGAGGAGCGCGGTCTCGGCGGGCGCGGGCTGAAGGTCGAGGACGCGCTGCTCGGCGAGATCGCGCAAGCCGCCGACGGCGACGTGCGCCGCGCGCTGACACTGCTGGAAATCGCGGCGGAACTGGCGGAAGGCGAGGAGGGCGAGATCACCGCGACGACGCTCGCGCAGGTGCTCGCCGATCGCACGCGCCGCTTCGACAAGGGCGGCGAGCAGTTCTACGACCAGATCTCCGCACTGCACAAATCCGTGCGCAGCTCCAATCCCGACGCCGCGCTGTACTGGTTCGCGCGGATGCTCGATGGGGGTTGCGACCGTGCGTACCTTGCGCGACGCCTCACGCGCATGGCGGTGGAAGACATCGGCCTGGCCGATCCGCGCGCGATGCCGATGGCGCTGGAAGCGTGGGACACGTTCGAGCGCCTCGGCAGTCCGGAGGGCGAACTCGCGCTCGCGCAGGTCGTGGTGTACCTGGCGACGACGGCGAAGTCGAACGCGGTGTACGCCGCCTACAACGCTGCTCGCGCCGACGTGCAGCAGTACGGCACGCAGGACGTGCCGCTGCACCTACGCAATGCGCCGACGAAGTTGATGAAGCAGCTCGGCTATTCGAAGGGCTATCAGTACGACCACGATGCCGAAGGCGGCATCGCGCTCGACCAGACCGGATTTCCCGATGCGATGGGCGAACGCGTGTACTACCGCCCGGTCGAACGCGGGCTGGAGATCAGGTTGAAGGAAAAACTCGATCGCCTTCGTGCGCTGCGCGACGACGCCCGGCGTGATGGCAATGTGAGTGGCGACGACGAAGGAACCTGAGCGTTTTCCGCGTGTTGCCTGCCCGCAACGTGGAGTTGGCTTCAACATTCACGCATAAGTCATTGAGCCGCAACAGCGACGGTACCGTTGAAGTGTCGCGGTAATGTCCCGCGTTTCGGCGCTGAAACGCGCGGCTGAATGGCAACGAATGCGCTGCGTGCCTCGACGCATCAAGGCCTTGCAGTACACATCTGAGGCGCGGGGCGCTCAGTAGCCGAAAGACGCATTCCAGTTTTGCAACGAGACGATCCGGTTCGCTCCGCTTCAGCGGCGCGGCGCGAAAGGCGTGTGTGCGATTCAGGACGATTAACCCGCGTGATCAACGCGTTGCCGCGCCTGAACGAAGGTTGGCACCGGCCATGCGTGTAGTTCCTTGCGTCGTTTACCGGTGCCTCCCCCGGGTGCCAGCCGACGTCACGTAAAGGAGAACAACAATGCGCATTCGTACCAGCTTGATGGCAACAGCAGTGCTCATTGCCCTGGGGCTCGGCGGCCAGGCGATGGCACAACAGACCAACGGCAATGGTGGCGACGGTGACGATACGTTCACCGCGTCGGACAACTCCGATAACTCCGACAACTCCGACAGCAGCACAGGCGACAACCGCGAGAACGACGGCTGGGCCGGCGCCGACAACGGAGCCGCGGCCGCGAACAACGGCGGCACCGCGACCAGCACCTACACCGACTCCTCCACCTTCAGCTCCACTTCCAGCACGATCGTCGCATCGACCGTGCTCGAAGGCGCGGTATACGACGTTCGCACATACGGCATCGGCAATGTCGCCACCAATGGCGGCAATGCCAATGGCGGATCGGGCGGCGCCGGAGGCGACGGCTACGGTGGCGACGGCTACGGCGGCGAAGGCGGCGGTGGCGACGGCTACGGCGGCGACGGCGGC
>NZ_QTJR01000027.1 GCF_003382285.1 Lysobacter soli | reverse complement strand
ATCAACACGATGGTGGACCAGCTCAACGGCTTCTCCTCCGAAGTGACGCGCGTGGCGCGCGAAGTGGGTACCGAAGGCAAGCTCGGCGGCCAGGCGCAGGTGCCCGACGTCGCCGGCACGTGGAAGGACCTCACCGACCACGTGAACTCGATGGCGTCCAACCTGACGCTGCAGGTGCGCAACATCGCCGAGGTGACCACCGCGGTGGCGAAGGGCGACCTGTCGCGCAAGATCACCGTGGACGTGCGCGGCGAAATCCTCGAGCTGAAGGACACCATCAACACGATGGTGGACCAGCTCAACGGCTTCTCGTCCGAAGTGACGCGCGTGGCGCGCGAAGTGGGTACCGAAGGACGCCTGGGCGGCCAGGCCGTCGTGCCGGGCGTCGCCGGTACGTGGAAGGACCTGACCGACTCGGTCAACGCGATGGCGTCCAACCTCACCTCGCAGGTGCGAAACATCGCCGAGGTGACCACCGCGGTGGCGAAGGGCGACCTCTCGCGCAAGATCACCGTGGACGTGAAGGGCGAAATCCTGCAGCTGAAGGAAACCATCAACACGATGGTGGACCAGCTCAACGGTTTCGCCGCGGAAGTGACGCGCGTGGCGCGCGAGGTCGGTACCGAGGGCAAGCTCGGCGGCCAGGCGCAGGTGCCGGGCGTCGCCGGCACATGGAAGGACCTCACCGACAACGTCAACTCGATGGCGTCCAACCTCACCGCGCAGGTGCGAAACATCGCCGAAGTCACCACCGCGGTGGCGAAGGGCGACCTGTCGCGCAAGATCGCCGTGGACGTGAAGGGCGAAATCCTGCAGCTGAAGGAAACCATCAACACGATGGTGGACCAGCTCAACGGCTTCGCCGCGGAAGTGACGCGCGTGGCGCGCGAGGTCGGTACCGAGGGCAAGCTCGGCGGCCAGGCGCAGGTGCCGGGCGTCGCCGGCACATGGAAGGACCTCACCGACAACGTCAACTCGATGGCGTCCAACCTCACCGCGCAGGTGCGAAACATCGCCGAAGTCACCACCGCGGTGGCGAAGGGCGACCTGTCGCGCAAGATCGCCGTGGGCGCGGAAGGCGAAATCCTCCAGCTGAAGGAAACCATCAACACGATGGTGGACCAGCTCAACGGTTTCGCCGCGGAAGTGACGCGCGTGGCGCGCGAAGTCGG
>NZ_QTJR01000026.1 GCF_003382285.1 Lysobacter soli | reverse complement strand
CCCGCCCTTCAGGGCGGAAGCTGTTGCTCGTGATGTTGATCCTGTTGTTGCGGGGCCGCCCCTCAAGCAGCAGCAAAGCAACAGCACTCAAGCAAGTGCAAAGCTTCCGCTCGTAAACGAGCGGGTTACTTTTGTTTCGGCAAAAGTAACCAAAACCATCCGCTCCTGACGCGAGCCGGCGCCGCTGCGCGACGCCGGTCCCCTGCGCTCCTCGCCGGAAAAGGGACGTCGCCCGAACTCGCTGCGCTCAGACAACGGGCGACTCTTCGCCCTTTTCCAGCTCCGGTGCTCGGCTCGCTTTAAGTCGCTGGGAAAGGCGAGGGCAACTGCAACAGCGGTAAGCACAGCAACAGCGAGAGCTACAGCAAGAGCTACAGCAAGAGCTACAGCAAGAGCAGGCTTGACGCTACTGGAGCAACGGCGCCGCTTTGAGCCCCTCTCCCATCGGGAGAGGGGTTGGGGTGAGGGGTAACGAAGCCTCTCCGTTGAACGATCGTTGCCGCACAGCGCTGCGCTGTTGCGTCTCGACCGAACGCAGAAGCCAGATGGATTCCAGCTTCCGCTGGAATGACGGTGACGTGGGTTCGCCGTGCAGGGAGTGCCCGTGCGTTACGGGCCAGGGTCCCGGCTTTCGCCGGGATGACGGCTTCGGTGACGAATCACGAATCACGTTGCGAGCGCTACCACCGCCCGGCCAAAAAATCAGAGCTCCGCCAGCTCCATCGTGTCGCGTTCGATGCCGTACTTGCGCAGCTTTTCCACCAGGGTCGTGCGACGCAGGCCGAGCAGCGGTGCGGCGTGGGCGACGACGCCGCCGGTCTGGGCGAGCGCGGCGCGGATCAGGTCCAGTTCGATGTTCGCGATGTGGCCGCGCAGGTCGATGCCCTGCGGCGGGAGCGTCGTGGTCGGCGACAGCGTCGACGGATCCGGCGCCTCGGCTTCGCGCATCAGCGCCATCACCGGCGCCGGTTCTTCCGGCTGGATCGCGTCGATCGAGGCCAGCGTTTCGGCCGGCAGCGTGCAGCGGTAGCGCGCCGGCAGGTCGTCGGCGCGCACCAGGCCGTTGGGATGCAGCACGGACAGGCGTTCCAGCAGGTTGCTCAGCTCGCGCACGTTGCCCGGCCACGCGTACTGCTGCAGCATCGCGACCGCGTCGCCGGCCAGCGTCACGCGGCCGCGGCCGCTGTCCGACAGCTGGCGCGAGATCGCGTTGATCAGGTCCGGCAGGTCGGCGGCGCGCTCGCGCAGCGAGGGCATCTCGATGGGGAACACGTTGAGGCGGTAGAACAGGTCCTCGCGGAACTTGCCTTCGGCGATGTGCGATTCCAGGTTGCGGTGCGTCGCGGCGATCACGCGCACGTCGCACTTCATCGTCGCGCCGCCGCCGACGCGCTCGAAGCAGCGTTCCTGCAGCACGCGCAGCAGCTTGACCTGCATCGCCATCGGCATGTCGCCGATTTCGTCCAGCAGCAGCGTGCCGCCTTCGGCCATCTCGAAGCGGCCCTTGCGCTGCGTCAGCGCGCCGGTGAAGGCGCCCTTCTCGTGACCGAACAGTTCGCTTTCCAGCAGGTCCGGCGGGATCGCGCCGCAGTTGATCGCGACGAACGGCTTCTCGCGACGCTTGGAACGCGCATGGATCGCGCGCGCGGCGACTTCCTTGCCGGTGCCGGATTCGCCGAGGATCAGCACGGTCGTGTCGAAGTTGGCGACCTGGTCGATCATGCGGTTCAGGCGCAGCACGGCGGCGCTGCGGCCGGTCGGGCCGACCTGCGGGATCTCGCGGCGCGCGTCGTCGTCCAGGCGCTTGAGGCTCGCGCGACGCAGCACGTCCTGCAGCTGCGTGCGACGGATCGGATAATCCAGCGCCCAGACCGAATCGGGGTGGATCTGCACGCGCCAGCTGGCGTTGTCGCCATGGCCCGGCAGTTCGAGCACAGGCGGATGCATCGGGTGCGAGCCCAGCCACGCGGCAAAACGGTCCCATGCCGCCGCGTCGCCGCTGGTGTCGCCGGCGATGACGGCGACCCAGTCGGTGGCGCGCGCGCGATCGAGGTTGATCTCGCTGGCATCGCTTGCGATGCGCGGGGTGAAATCCATGAACTCGAGCAGCGTCGCCACGCGCTCGGCGCGCGCGAGGTCGTTGTCGATCAGGAGGATGCGGGACTCGCTCATGGGGTTTCTTCCGTGGCCAGGCGCTCCAGCAGCGGGAGCACGTCCTGGATGTAGGCCAGCTTGCTGACGAAGGCATCGGCACCGGCGCGCAGGGCGTGCTCGCGGTGCTCGGTGTCGTCGAAATGGCTTGCGATGACGATGAAGGGCAGGGGTTCGTCCTGCGCCTTGATCAGGCGTGCGGCCTGCAGGCCGCCCATCTCCGGCATCGCCATGTCCATCAGCACCACGTCCGGACGCAGCGTCTCGCACTGGGTGATGGCTTCGATGCCGTTGCCCGCGGTGCCGACGACGTTCGCCCACGGCTGCTTGCGCAGGTGGCGGATCGCCGCGCTGATGAAGCCCGGATGGTCGTCGACGATGAGGATTCGCAGTTCACGCATGATGGTTTCAGCCCGCCTTCGCCATGAGAGCGGCCGGACGGCGGCGCTGGCGCGCCGGCGCGATGGCCAGCTGGTCACGGTACTTGGCGACGGTGCGGCGCGCCACGCGCACGCCCTGGCGGGCGAGCAGGCCGGCGATGGTGTCGTCGGCGAGCGGCGCGTGCGAGGGTTCGTCGTCGATCAGGCGCTTGACCATCGCCTTGACCGCGCTGCCGGAGACTTCCGCGCCGTCCAGGCGCACCGCGAACAGGCGCTTGAGTTCGATCGTGCCGCGCGGCGTCTGCAGGTACTTGCCGCTGGTGATGCGCGAGACGGTGGATTCGTGCATGCCGATGGCGTCGGCGACTTCGCGCAGCGTCAGCGGGGCGATGGCTTCCTCGCCGCGCTCCAGGAACGCGCGCTGGCGTTCGACCAGCACCTGCGTGGTGCGCAGCAGCGTGTCGTTGCGCATCGCCACGCCGCGCACCAGCCAGCGCGCTTCGTCGAGCAGGCCGCGCAGCGCGGACACGTCGCCCGGCGCATCGGCCAGGGCGCGTTCGCAATGCGGCGCGATGCGCAGGCGCGGCGCGGTACGGCCGTTCAACGCGACGTGCCAGCGGCCGTCGGCGCGCCAGGCGACGACGTCGGGCACCACGATGTCGCGTTCGTTGACGGCGGCATCGGCGATGGGATGGGCGCGCAGGGTGAGGATCAGCGCGACGGCGGCGCGCACGGCCTCGGCGTCGACCTTCAGCGCCCTGGCGAGCGCGGCTTCGTCGTGCATCGCGAGCAGGTCGATGTGATCGGCCAGGATGCGCGCGGCGAGCGTGCGGGCTTCGGATTCGGGCTGCAGCGAGAGCTGCGCATCGAGGCATTCGGCGGCGTCGCGCGCGGCCACGCCCGGCCATTCGCCGTGGAGCAGGCGCTGGCGGACGATTTCCAGTTCCGTGGCATCGACATTGCAGGAGCTGGCACCGAGCAGGTGCAGTTCGTCGAGCGGGGCTTCGAGGTAGCCGCGATCGTCGCACTGGTCCAGCCACCACGCGGCCAGTTCGACGTCGCGCGGCTTCCACTGCAGCGACAGCGACTGCAGCAGGCGCACGCGCGGATCGCTCGATTCCCCGTCGGCGATCCGCGAAGCGGCGTCGTCGTCGAACTCACCGCCGCCGTTGCCGCCGGACAGGAACGACGGCTCCGGAAGCTCGTCCCATGCGGCCGCTTCCTGCTGCGCGTCCGTCGCCGAGTCGACCCCCTCGTCCTCGGCTTCGTCCTGCTCGAGCAGCGGGTTGCGCTCCAGCGCCTGGCGGAGCTCGAGTTCGAGCTGCGGCGCGGTGAGCTGCAACAGGCGGATCGACTGCAGCAGTTGCGGCGTCAGGTTGACGCCCAGCCCGAGCTTCGGGCTCATCGTTGCTTTCACGGTTGTGTCCCCATCCGCCGGAGCCGGCGGCACGGAAGTCATCGTGATGTGAAGGTGACGGCAAACGAATCAGGGCGTGCCCGGACATCTCTCGGGGCAAACCTGTCGTGTTGTAGGGGCCGCCCTTACTTTGCGACGTGTTCCTGACTGGCCCTGTGCGCCTGCGTCAGGCAGTGACGCGGGTGGGCACGGAGATGGCGGTCACAATTTGGCTTTGTGACGAGGAATTGGCGCTGGGGGTGTGACGGGTTCGTGGCGTCGCGGGGGTGTTGCAAGGGGTGGGCCAGAAGGGGCCTGCTTTTGCTGTGGCTGTTGCCGTTGCCTTTGCCTTTGCCGTTGCTGTTGCTGTTGCTGTTGCTTTGCCGTTGCCGTGCCCAGCGACTTAAAGCGAGCCGAGCACCGCAGCCGGAAAAGGGCGAAGAGTCGCCCGCTGTCTGAGCGGAGCGCAGCGTAGCGAGTTCGGGCGACGTCCCTTTTCCGGCGAGGAGCGCAGGGCACCGCCGCGCAGCGGCGGCTCGCGTCAGGAGCGAACGGTTTTGGTTACTTTTGCCAAGACAAAAGTAACCCGCCCTTCAGGGCGGAAGCTGTTGCTCGTGATATTGATCTTTGTTGTTGCGGCCTGGACCGCAGCCATTAGAAAAGCTGTAGCAACAGCATTCAAGCAAGTGCAAAGCTTCCGCTCGCAAGCGAGCGGGTTACTTTTGTTTCGGCAAAAGTAACCAAAACCATCCGCTCCTGACGCGAGCCGGCGCCGCTACGCGACGCCGGTCCCC
>NZ_QTJR01000025.1 GCF_003382285.1 Lysobacter soli | reverse complement strand
TGTGCACAATGCGCGCCCCGCCGAGGTGAATCACTGACGCGGGACGCGGTTGAAGCGGCGGTTTTCGAAGGGCGGTTGACGAACTCCGAAGGTGCTGTAAGATGCGCGGCCCTGCTGACGGGATGGCCTTGAAACGAGGCACTGAACGGGAGGCGGGGGCAGCGAAAAAGATCTCGACACGGTGTTGACGGAATCGAAATTCGCTGTATAGTAGTCGGCTCCCTCGGGCACTTCGGTGCGGCGGGGTGGGCAAGGGAAAGGCGCTGAGGCCGGCCCCGAGATCTTTGACAGTGTGCGCAGGTGACTTGTGCGGGCGTCTGGCTAGTGGATGGTTGTCCATCAGCAGATGTCCTGTAACAAGCATTAATGATTCAAAGCATGCAAATGCAAGCGAGTAATTGATGCCTGGAACGGGCTCTGCACTCAAGATATTGAACCTTCGGGTTCTGCAATTTTAAGTGAAGAGTTTGATCCTGGCTCAGAGTGAACGCTGGCGGCAGGCCTAACACATGCAAGTCGAACGGCAGCACAGAGGAGCTTGCTCCTTGGGTGGCGAGTGGCGGACGGGTGAGGAATGCATCGGAATCTGCCTATTTGTGGGGGATAACGTAGGGAAACTTACGCTAATACCGCATACGTCCTACGGGAGAAAGTGGGGGACCTTCGGGCCTCACGCAGATAGATGAGCCGATGCCGGATTAGCTAGTTGGCGGGGTAAAGGCCCACCAAGGCGACGATCCGTAGCTGGTCTGAGAGGATGATCAGCCACACTGGAACTGAGACACGGTCCAGACTCCTACGGGAGGCAGCAGTGGGGAATATTGGACAATGGGCGCAAGCCTGATCCAGCCATGCCGCGTGTGTGAAGAAGGCCTTCGGGTTGTAAAGCACTTTTGTCCGGAAAGAAAAGCGCTCGATTAATACTCGGGTGTTATGACGGTACCGGAAGAATAAGCACCGGCTAACTTCGTGCCAGCAGCCGCGGTAATACGAAGGGTGCAAGCGTTACTCGGAATTACTGGGCGTAAAGCGTGCGTAGGTGGTTTGTTAAGTCTGATGTGAAAGCCCTGGGCTCAACCTGGGAACTGCATTGGAAACTGGCTTACTAGAGTGCGGTAGAGGGGTGTGGAATTCCCGGTGTAGCAGTGAAATGCGTAGATATCGGGAGGAACATCTGTGGCGAAGGCGACACCCTGGACCAGCACTGACACTGAGGCACGAAAGCGTGGGGAGCAAACAGGATTAGATACCCTGGTAGTCCACGCCCTAAACGATGCGAACTGGATGTTGGGGGCAACTTGGCCCTCAGTATCGAAGCTAACGCGTTAAGTTCGCCGCCTGGGAAGTACGGTCGCAAGACTGAAACTCAAAGGAATTGACGGGGGCCCGCACAAGCGGTGGAGTATGTGGTTTAATTCGATGCAACGCGAAGAACCTTACCTGGCCTTGACATGCACGGAACTTTCCAGAGATGGATTGGTGCCTTCGGGAACCGTGACACAGGTGCTGCATGGCTGTCGTCAGCTCGTGTCGTGAGATGTTGGGTTAAGTCCCGCAACGAGCGCAACCCTTGTCCTTAGTTGCCAGCACGTAATGGTGGGAACTCTAAGGAGACCGCCGGTGACAAACCGGAGGAAGGTGGGGATGACGTCAAGTCATCATGGCCCTTACGGCCAGGGCTACACACGTACTACAATGGTAGGGACAGAGGGCTGCAAACCCGCGAGGGCAAGCCAATCCCAGAAACCCTATCTCAGTCCGGATTGGAGTCTGCAACTCGACTCCATGAAGTCGGAATCGCTAGTAATCGCAGATCAGCATTGCTGCGGTGAATACGTTCCCGGGCCTTGTACACACCGCCCGTCACACCATGGGAGTTTGTTGCACCAGAAGCAGGTAGCTTAACCTTCGGGAGGGCGCTTGCCACGGTGTGGCCGATGACTGGGGTGAAGTCGTAACAAGGTAGCCGTATCGGAAGGTGCGGCTGGATCACCTCCTTTAGAGACTAAAGACAGCAAATTGCTGGCCGGACGTCCGCACAAGTGACCTGCATCTAGTTCCGGGACCTCCCAAGGGGGAAGTCCGCGGGAGCGTCCCTCGTTTGAACAAGGGGCTTTAGCTCAGCTGGGAGAGCACCTGCTTTGCAAGCAGGGGGTCGTCGGTTCGATCCCGACAAGCTCCACCAAACCAGCCGTGCACGACTTTTGGGTCTGTAGCTCAGGTGGTTAGAGCGCACCCCTGATAAGGGTGAGGCCGGTGGTTCGAGTCCTCCCAGACCCACCACTCCCGAACGAAACTAGATTGCGCACACATCAAGAATTGAAGCGGTACGGCGTTGAGGCCGGATCGCGTTCTTTGAAAACTGGGAAAGTAGCGAGCGTTTTGAGACGAATGTCCATGACGTGTCGTGAGGCTAAGGCGGGTGCCGAAAGGCACCTTATAATTGAGTCGTTGAATTCGCGTTTGGGCTTTGTACCCCCGAACACAGACGACCCTGAGGCGACTTGGGGTTATATGGTCAAGCGAATAAGCGCACACGGTGGATGCCTTGGCGGTCAGAGGCGATGAAGGACGTGGCAGCCTGCGAAAAGTGCGGGGGAGCTGGCAACAAGCATTGATCCCGCAATGTCCGAATGGGGAAACCCACCTAGCAATAGGTATCCTGCAGTGAATACATAGCTGCTGGAAGCAAACCCGGAGAACTGAAATATCTAAGTACCCGGAGGAAAAGAAATCAACCGAGATTCCCTAAGTAGTGACGAGCGAACGGGGACCAGCCCTTAAGTTGATTGAGTTCTAGCAAAACAACCTGGAAAGGTTGGCCATAGACGGTGACAGCCCGGTATGCGAAAGAGCTCTTTCGATGAAATCGAGTAAGGCGGGGCACGAGAAACCCTGTCTGAACATGGGGGGACCATCCTCCAAGGCTAAATACTCCTGACCGACCGATAGTGAACCAGTACCGTGAGGGAAAGGCGAAAAGAACCCCGGAGAGGGGAGTGAAATAGACCCTGAAACCGTGTGCGTACAAGCAGTCGGAGCCCGCAAGGGTGACGGCGTACCTTTTGTATAATGGGTCAGCGACTTACTGTTCGTGGCGAGCTTAACCGTATAGGGGAGGCGAAGGGAAACCGAGTCTGATAAGGGCGCATAGTCGCGGGCAGTAGACCCGAAACCGGGTGATCTAGTCATGCCCAGGGTGAAGGTTGAGTAACATCAACTGGAGGCCCGAACCCACTCCCGTTGCAAAGGTAGGGGATGAGGTGTGATTAGGAGTGAAAAGCTAATCGAACCCGGAGATAGCTGGTTCTCCTCGAAAGCTATTTAGGTAGCGCCTCATGTGAATCTTCCTGGGGGTAGAGCACTGTTATGGCTAGGGGGTCATTGCGACTTACCAAACCATGGCAAACTCCGAATACCAGGACAGACTGCATGGGAGACACACGGCGGGTGCTAACGTCCGTCGTGAAAAGGGAAACAACCCAGACCCACAGCTAAGGTCCCAAATTTCGTGCTAAGTGGAAAACGATGTGGAAAGGCACAGACAGCCAGGAGGTTGGCTTAGAAGCAGCCACCCTTTAAAGAAAGCGTAATAGCTCACTGGTCGAGTCGGTCTGCGCGGAAGATTTAACGGGGCTAAGCACGGAACCGAAGCTTGGGGTGCACACTTTGTGTGCGCGGTAGAGGAGCGTTCCGTAAGCCGATGAAGGTGGATTGAGAAGTCCGCTGGAGGTATCGGAAGTGCGAATGCTGACATGAGTAACGATAATGCGGGTGAAAAGCCCGCACGCCGAAAGCCCAAGGTTTCCTTGCGCAACGTTAATCGACGCAGGGTGAGTCGGCCCCTAAGGCGAGGCAGAAATGCGTAGTCGATGGGAAGCTGGTTAATATTCCAGCACCTCGCGTAAGTGCGATGGAGGGACGGAGAAGGTTAGGCAGGCCGGGCGTTGGTTGTCCCGGTGAGAGAGTTGAGGCGGTCCCCTTAGGCAAATCCGGGGGGGCAACGTTGAGACTAAGGACGAGTCCTTTAGGACTAAGCTGCCGATATCACGCTTCCAGGAAAAGCTCCTAAGCTTCAGCTTACGCAGACCGTACCGTAAACCGACACAGGTGGGCAGGATGAGAATTCTCAGGCGCTTGAGAGAACTCGGGTGAAGGAACTAGGCAAAATAGCACCGTAACTTCGGGAGAAGGTGCGCCCTTTTTGGTTCATAGCTGAGAAGGGCCGCAGTGACCAGGCCGCTGCGACTGTTTATCAAAAACACAGCACTCTGCAAACACGAAAGTGGACGTATAGGGTGTGACGCCTGCCCGGTGCCGGAAGGTTAATTGATGGGGTCAGCCGCAAGGCGAAGCTCTTGATCGAAGCCCCGGTAAACGGCGGCCGTAACTATAACGGTCCTAAGGTAGCGAAATTCCTTGTCGGGTAAGTTCCGACCTGCACGAATGGCGTAACGACAGCGGCGCTGTCTCCACCCGAGACTCAGTGAAATTGAAATCGCTGTGAAGATGCAGCGTTCCCGCGGCAAGACGGAAAGACCCCGTGAACCTTTACTATAGCTTTACACTGAACGTTGAGTTCGTCTGTGTAGGATAGGTGGGAGGCTATGAAACCGAGGCGCTAGCTTCGGTGGAGCCATCCTTGAAATACCACCCTGATGTGCTTGACGTTCTAACCTAGGTCCGTAATCCGGATCGGGGACCGTGTATGGTGGGTAGTTTGACTGGGGCGGTCTCCTCCCAAAGTGTAACGGAGGAGCACGAAGGTACGCTCAGCGCGGTCGGACATCGCGCACTGTGTGCAAAGGCATAAGCGTGCTTGACTGCAAGATCGACGGATCAAGCAGGTACGAAAGTAGGTCTTAGTGATCCGGTGGTTCTGTATGGAAGGGCCATCGCTCAACGGATAAAAGGTACTCCGGGGATAACAGGCTGATACCGCCCAAGAGTTCATATCGACGGCGGTGTTTGGCACCTCGATGTCGGCTCATCACATCCTGGGGCTGTAGTCGGTCCCAAGGGTATGGCTGTTCGCCATTTAAAGTGGTACGCGAGCTGGGTTCAGAACGTCGTGAGACAGTTCGGTCCCTATCTGTCGTGGGCGTTGGAGATTTGAGAGGGGCTGCTCCTAGTACGAGAGGACCGGAGTGGACGAACCTCTGGTGTTCCGGTTGTCACGCCAGTGGCACTGCCGGGTAGCTATGTTCGGAAGCGATAACCGCTGAAAGCATCTAAGCGGGAAGCGCGCCTCAAGATGAGATCTCCCGGGAGCTTGACTCCCCTGAAGGAACCATCAAGACCAGGTGGTTGATAGGCTGGGTGTGTAAGTGCAGCAATGCATTGAGCTAACCAGTACTAATGATCCGTGTGGCTTGACCATATAACCTCAAGTGGCCTTGGACTTACGACAACGTCGTGACGTTCGGCTCACTCGCTACTTATCCCAACCTATCCGCTGAAGACGGCTTGCCGTCCTAAGCAAACCAACGAGAGCGTGCGCGCAACTCAATACACCGAGCACTGCGACCCTCCACCCTCTCCCTGGTGACAATAGCTGTGTGGTCCCACCCGATCCCATTCCGAACTCGGAAGTGAAACGCACATGCGCCGATGGTAGTGTGGCTCAAGCCATGCAAGAGTAGGTCATCGCCAGGGGCTTTACCCCAGAAGGCCGGTCCATCAGGACCGGCCTTCTTCTTTTGCGCGA
>NZ_QTJR01000024.1 GCF_003382285.1 Lysobacter soli | reverse complement strand
AGTGCGCTCGCTTGCGCAGCGTTCGGCGAACGCGGCGAAGGAGATCAAGCAGCTGATCGGCGACTCGGTCGGCAAGGTCGAGGAAGGCAGCCAGCTGGTCGACCAGGCCGGCCGCACGATGCACGAGATCGTGACCAGCGTGAAGAAGGTCACCGACATCATCGCCGACATCTCGGCGGCGTCGCAGGAGCAGAGCTCGGGCATCGAGCAGGTCAACAACGCGATCACGCAGATGGACGAAGGCACGCAGCAGAACGCGGCGCTGGTCGAACAGGCGTCGGCCGCCGCGCGCAGCCTGGAGCAGCAGTCCGAGCAGCTGGTGCAGACGGTCGCGGTGTTCCGCCTCGCGCATTCGGCCCAGGCCGTGCGCGCCGCGCAGGCCACCGTGGTCGAGATGCCCCAGGCCAAGCCCGCGCGCGCGCGCGCCGCCGCACCGGCCGCCAAGCCTGCCGCCCGCAAGGTCCGCGCCACCGCCGCCGCGAACAGCGCGGACGGGGATTGGCAGGAGTTCTGATCCAACAGTTCCACATGCAGTGACTCCCTCCCCTGCCTGCAGGGGAGGGTTGGGGAGGGGTCGCGAAGCCGCAACGCGGCGAGCTCGGCGCTGACGCGCCTCACGACCCCCTCCCAACCTCCCCCTGCGCGCAGGGGGAGGAGCCGGAACGCAGGCGCTTGATCGCACCCACTCCATCACGCCCATGCGTCCTTCCCCGCGCACCTCCGACGACCGCGAATTCACCTTCGACGACCGCGATTTCCGTCGCGTCTGCAAGATGATCCGCGAGTACGCCGGCATCCACCTGCATCCGCACAAGCGCGACATGGTGTACAGCCGTCTCGCTCGGCGCGTGCGCGCGCTCGACCTGGACCGCTTCGGCGATTACCTCGACTACGTCGAGGCCGATCCCGACGCCGAGCTGCAGGGCTTCATCAACGCGCTCACGACCAACCTCACTTCCTTCTTCCGCGAGTCGCACCACTTCGACATGCTCACCGAGCACCTGCGCGCGCATTGCCGCGACGGCGCGTCGATCTGGTGCAACGCCGCCTCCACCGGCGAGGAGCCGTACACGCTGGCGATCACCGCCTGCGAGGCGTACGGCACCATGACGCCGCCGGTGCGCATCCTGGCCACCGACATCGACACCAACGTGCTGCAGACCGCGGCGCGCGGCGTGTACCCGGTGGAACGCATCAACGGTCTGTCGCTGCAGCGACGCCGCCAGTTCTTCCAGCGCGGCAGCGGCGACAACGCCGGCCTGTGCCGCGTGAAGCGCGAACTGCAGGCGCTGATCGAATTCCGCCCGCTCAACCTGCTCGACGACGACTACGGCCTGCGTGGCGGCTTCGATGCGGTGTTCTGCCGCAACGTGATGATCTATTTCGACAAGGCCACGCAGTACCAGGTGCTCTCGCGCATCGCGCCGCTGATCGCCTCCGACGGCCTGCTCTTCGCCGGGCATTCGGAAAGCTTCGGCCACGCGCACGACCTGGTCACCGCGTGCGGACGCACGACCTACCGCCCCGCCGGCCGCAAGTGACCGCCATGAACGTCGCCATCAGCCCCGCCCGCCCCGCCGTCGAACCGGGCAGCTATTTCGATCCGGTCCTGCAGACCGAGGCGATCAAGCTGCTGCCGGCCGACTACCGCGTCACCGACCGCCCGATCGCGCTGGTCACGCTGCTGGGTTCGTGCGTGGCCGCGTGCCTGTACGACCCGCTGGTGCAGGTCGGCGGCATGAACCACTTCATGCTGCCCGGCGGCGAGGCCGGATCGGTGTCATCGCGCTACGGCGCGCACGCGATGGAACTGCTGATCAACGACCTGCTCAAGCGCGGCGCGCGACGCTCGCGCCTGATGGCGAAGGTCTTCGGCGGCGGCAACGTGCTCTCGGGCTTCTACAGCGATCCCATCGGCACGCGCAACGCGAGTTTCGTGCTCGAGTACCTCAGCGCCGAACAGATCCCCGTGATGGCGCAGGACCTGGGCGACATCCACCCGCGCAAGGTCTGCTTCTTCGCGCAGACCGGGCGCACGCTGGTCAAGCGTTTGCCGTCGGCGCGCAACGACGTGATCGTCGACGCCGAACGCGCCTACTACGGTCGCCTCGCCCGCGAGCCGGTCGCCAGCGGCAGCGTGGAGTTGTTCTGAATGAATGCGGTCCGCCTTTCCGAGCGGGGCAATCCCGCCGCGCGTGGCCCGATCCGCGTGCTCGTCGTCGACGACTCGGCGCTGGTGCGCCAGCTGATGACGCAGCTGCTGGAAGAGGATCCCGGCATCCGCGTCGTCGGCAGCGCGGCCGATCCGTACATCGCGCGCGACAAGATCAAGCAGCTCGATCCGGACGTGCTCACGCTGGACGTCGAGATGCCACGCATGGACGGCCTGACGTTCCTGCGCAACCTGATGCGCCTTCGGCCGATGCCGGTGGTGATGGTCTCCACGCTGACCGAGCGCGGCGCGCAGGTCACGCTGGATGCGCTCGCGCTGGGCGCGGTGGATTTCATCGCCAAGCCCAAGCTCGACGTCGCGCGCGGCCTGACCGAATACGCCGGGTTGCTGATCGAGAAGATCAAGCAGGCCGCGAAGGCGCGCGTCGTCGCGCCCGCACCGGTGCGCGCGGGCGAAACCATCGCCACGCCGCCGGTGGCGTATCGCACGACGCACCGGCTGATCGCCATCGGCGCATCCACCGGCGGCACGGAAGCGATCCGCGAAGTGCTCTCGCAGATGCCCGCCGATGCACCGGCGACGGTGATCGCGCAGCACATCCCGGGCGCATTCAGCGCGCCCTTCGCCGATCGCCTGGACCGCCACAGCCGCATGACGGTGATCCACGTCGAACGCGACCAGGAACTGCTGCCCGGTCACGCCTACGTCGCCCCGGGCGGCCGCCACCTGCGCGTGTACCGCAGTGGTGCGCGCTGGCATTGCCGCCTCGGCGACGACGATCCGGTGCGCCGGCATCGCCCGAGCGTGGATGCGCTGTTCGATTCGGTCGCCGAACACGTCGGCGCCAACGCCAGCGCCGCTTTGCTCACGGGCATGGGCGACGACGGCGCGCGCGGTCTGCTCGCGCTGCGCAAGGCCGGCGCGGCCACGATCGCGCAGGACGAAGCCAGCAGCGTCGTCTGGGGCATGCCCGGCGCCGCGGTCGCGCTGGGCGCCGCGCAGGAAACCGTGCCGCTGTCGCTGGTCGCGCAGAAGCTGCTGGCGGGAACGGCGCACGAATGAAAGCTCCCTCCCCTGCTCGCAGGGGAGGGTTGGGGAGGGGTCGCGAAGCCGCGATAGCGGCAAGCTCTTCACAACCACGCGGAAGAGAGTGCTTCTTCCGGATAAGCCATCAGCCGCCACTTCACCCCTCCCCAGCCCTCCCCTGCAAGCAGGGGAGGGAGCAAAAAGCGCACGTCGTCTTACTGGCTGCAAGCGCATGTCGGCAAAACGTCAAAACGCGCAGCACGTCACAGCCACGACACGCCGCGCAAACCAGGCGCTTTTCACCTAAAGCACCGCCCCCGCCCGCCGTTATCTAGGTTGCCCCATTCGGTGAGATCGAAGATGGATTCCCGCGTACTGATTCGCCTTGCAGCACCGCTGGTGCTGACGACCCTGCTCATTGCCGCCGAAGCGATGGAGTGGCCCGCCGCCGTGCAATGGGGAGCCCTCGTCGCCATGACGCTGGCCTGGCTGGGCTTCGCCTGGACGATGCAGCGTCCCAGCCATAACGACGCGGCGATGCTGCGCGAACAGACGCGCCTGCTCGATGACCTGCGCAACTTCGTCAATTCCGAAGTGCAGGGTTCGCGCGGCGAGATCGACCGCACCCGCGTGCTGATCCGCGAATCGGTCGCCAAGCTCGGCACCAGCTTCGAAGCGGTGAACCGCAAGTCGCGCGAGCAGAGCGAAGTGGTCTCGCGCATCATCGACCGCACCGACGGCGAACACGGCGGCGTGGACGTCTCGCGCTTCGCCCTGCAGGCCAGCCAGCAGATGGAACAGCTGGTCGAAGCGCTGGAAGCCGTGAGCGGCCAGAGCACCACGACCGTCACGCACATCGACGCGATGGCAGAGCACCTGGACGGCATCTTCGCGCTGCTGGAAGACGTCAAGTCCATCGCCGACCAGACCAACCTGCTCGCGCTGAATGCCGCGATCGAAGCGGCGCGTGCTGGCGAGGCGGGCCGCGGCTTCGCGGTCGTCGCCGACGAGGTGCGCAACCTGTCCGAACGCTCCACCGCGTTCAACGAACAGATCCGCAAGCTCGCGCACAGCTCGAAGGACGCCATCGCCCGCGTCCGCGACACGGTCACCACGATGGCGTCCCGCGACATGGACCGTTCCCGCGGCGCCCGCGCCGAAGCCGCCGCGATGCTGGAACGCGTGGACGGCATCAACCGTGGGCTGGGCAACGGCATGCGCGAGATCGCCGACTGCGGCCGCGCCATCGACGGCTCCGTCGCCGAGGCCGTGCGTTCGTTGCAGTTCGAGGACATCGCCACCCAGGCCCTGGGCGCGGCCACCACGCACCTGGACCGTCTGAGCGCGATCAACCGCGAAGCCACCGCCCTGCACCAGCTGCTGCACAACGCCGACCGCGCCGACGCCGAAGTCCGCCAGGCCCTGCACCAGCTCGGCCAGCGCATCGCCCAGATGAAGTCCGAGTGGGAGCGTCCGCCTCACAAGGCCGTGATGCAGCAGTCGATGGATGCTGGTAGCGTCGAACTCTTCTGATCCTCCACATGACGGGATGAACCAGATCCCTCCATCGCCGACGGGACCCACCGGGTCTCCAGGGCACACCCCGGACGGGCGCGCAGGTTTGCGCGCCCGTTTGCGTGGGCGCAACGGGTTCCTGCTGTCGCTGGCGATGGCCGCGCTTGCCGTGGTGTGGATGGCGCTCGTCGCGCCCGCACTGGCGCTGGAACTGCGCCGCTTCTTCGGCGATGCCGCGCACTGGATCGCCAATGCGCTGTCGCTGCCGCTGGTGGCGGTGCTGCTGTTTGCGATGCTGCGGCGCACGTGCTCGGACACGCGGGAGGTCGAACTGGCCGCGCACCTGCAACGCCAGCAGGAAGAACTGCACGCGCTCAACGCGCGCTTGATCGACGTGCAGGAAAACGAACGCCGCACGCTCTCGCGCGAACTGCACGACGACATCGGCCAGGCGATCTCGGCGATGAAGATGTCGGCGACGTCCCTCGAAGGCGAGGACGAGGCCGGCCGCCGCGAGATCGTCGAGGAGATCGTCGGCATCGCCGATTCGACGATCGCCAAGCTGCGCGACCTCTCGATCCTGCTGCGTCCGCCCCAGCTGGACGCGCTGGGCCTGGTCGCCGCGCTGCGCTGGCAGTGCGAGCGGCTCTTCCGCCGCGGCGGCACGCCCGCGCTGGAGCTGGACCTCGCGCCTTTGCTGGATCGCCCGGATCCCAGGGTCGAACTGGCGTGTTTCCGCATCGCGCAGGAAGCGCTGACCAACGTGCTGCGCCATTCCGGCGCGACGCAGGTGACGGTGCTGCTCGCGCCCCGTGGCGATCAGATCCTGTTGTCGATCATCGACGACGGCCGCGGCTTCGATCCCGACCACGTTCACGGCCTGGGCCTGATCGCGATGCGCGAACGCGCCACGCACCTGGGCGGCACCTTCGACATCGAAACGGTGCCGGGCGCGGGGACGTGCATACGGGCGTGCTTGCCGGTGCGGGTGGGCGACGCGCGTTAGTAGGGCGGCGTGCGTTCGTAGGGCGGCATGCGTTCACAGGCTGCGTGCGTTCGCAGGCGGAGCATCTCGGCTAACAGATGTCGTCATCCCGGCGAAAGCCGGGACCCAGGCCCGTACATTTCGGGCACTCCGCGTGAGGTGAACCACATCACCGTCATTCCAGCGAAAGCTGGAATCCACCTTGATCCTGGGCTTCGACGCGCGAAGCAACATCCCAGCGCTGTGCCGCAACGACGGTTCAACGCCATTCCTCCGTTGCCCCTCCCCGGCCCGAACGCAT
>NZ_QTJR01000023.1 GCF_003382285.1 Lysobacter soli | reverse complement strand
CGACGGCCGCGGCAACGACGAGCGCATGACGCTCAAGACGCTGCAGGCGCGCATGCCGACCGGCACGCTCGACGGCCACGGCGAAGTCGCATGGGCGCCGTCGCTCGGCTGGAACATCGACGCGACGCTGGCGGGCTTCGATCCGGGTTACTTCGCGCCGGACTTCAAGGGTTCGATCAACGGCAAGCTCGTCACGCAGGGCAGCACGCGCGCCGACGGCGGGCTCGACATCAGCGCGACCGCGAGCAACCTCGGCGGCCGCCTGCGCAACCGCCCGCTCGGTGGCAACGCGAACTTCGCGATGCGCGGCGCGGGGACGGCCGGCGGCGAAACGACGTACCAGGGCGATGTCGCGCTCACGCTCGGCGGCAGCCGCATCGATGCGAAGGGCACCGTCGGCAACGCGCTCGACATCGACGCGAAGCTGACGCCGCTGGTGCTGTCGGACCTGTTGCCCGGCGGCGCCGGCACGCTGCGCGGCACGGCGCAGATCCGCGGGCCGCGCACGGCGCCCGACATCACGGTCGACCTCACCGGCAGCGGGCTGAAGTACGGCGACTATCAAGCGCAGACGCTGACCGCGAAGGGTCGCCTGCCGTGGCAGCGCGGCAGCGGCGACATCGCCGTGCGCGCGACGGGGCTCGACGTTGGTCTGCCGCTCTCGTCGGTCTCGTTGAACGCGCGCGGCGCCGTGGAAGCACTGCAGGTGCAGGGTGACGCGAAGGGCGACATCGGCGCGCTGACGCTGGCCGGCAATGTCGCCAAGCGCGGCAACGCATGGCAGGGCGCGCTGTCGACCTTCCAGTTCGTGCCCGTGCGCGGCGCGTCGTGGCGCCTGAACGAAGCGGCGCGTTTCAGCTGGGACGGTCGCAACGGTTCGCTGAGCAACAGCTGTTTCGTTTCCAGCGGCGGTGGCTCGCTGTGCGCGAACGCCGACTGGCCGCGTCGCGGACTTGCGGTGAAGGGCGACGGATTGCCGCTCAGCCTCGCCGTCCCGTATCTGCCCGAGCGCGAGGACGGCCGTCCGTGGCTGCTGCGCGGCGAGATCGCACTCGACGGCACCCTTCGCCCGGTCGGCAACGCGTGGAGCGGCCAGCTCAACGTGCGTTCGAGCGGCGGCGGCATGAAGAACAGCGAGCGCTCGCGTCGCGAAGTGTTGAGCTACGAGAACCTCGTGCTCAAGGCGACGTTCGATCCGCGTCGCATCAACGCCGAACTCGGCACCGCGTTCAACAGCGGTGGGCGCATCGACGCGCGCATCGCGACGGGCTGGGACGATTACGCGCCGCTCTCGGGCCAGATATCGGCCAACACGTCCGAACTCGTCTGGCTGGAGCTGTTCTCGCCCGACATCATGGATCCGAAGGGCACGCTCGATGCGCGCATCACGCTCGGCGGCACGCGTGCGCGGCCGCAGCTCGGCGGACAGGCGCGGCTGACGAAGTTCAGTACCGAAATCCCGTCATTGGCCATCGTGCTGGAAGACGGCGACGTGCGCCTGGATGCCCTGCCCGACGGCACCGCACGCATCGCCGGGCAGATCCGTTCCGGCGAAGGCACGCTCCGCGTGGACGGCACGCTCAACTGGCAGAACACGAGCGCGCCGCTCCTGCTCACGGCGACGGGGCAGAACGTGCTCGTCTCCGACACGCGCGACCTGCACGCCGTCGCGAGTCCCGACGTGCAGGTGCGCTACGCCGCCGGCCAGCCGATCACCGTGACCGGCACCGTGACCATCCCGTCGGCGAACATCGACTTGGAGCGCCTGGACCAGGGCGTGTCCGCATCGCCGGACGTCGTGGTACTCGATCCGGTGAACCCGGAAGCCAGCGCCGCCTCGCCGTTGGACCTCGACCTGACGCTGGTGCTCGGCGACGACGTGCAACTCAACGGCTTCGGCCTGGAAGGCGGCCTGGGCGGGCGCATGCGCGTGCGCTCGCACCCGGGCCGCGAGATGACCGCCAGCGGCCAGCTGCAGGTGCGCGGCCGCTACAAGGCGTACGGGCAGAAGCTGGACATCACGCGTGGCGAGCTGTCGTGGTCGGGCGGCCCGGTGTCCGATCCGATCCTCAACGTCCGCGCCGAACGCGTGATCGGCGACATCACCGCCGGCGTCGACATCCGCGGCCGTGCGAGTGCGCCGACCGCGACGGCGTGGACCGATCCGGCGACGTCGCAGTCCGAAGCGCTGGCCTACCTCACGCTCGGCCGCCCGCTCGCCAGCGCGAGCAGCGACGAAAGCCGCCAGGTGAACGCCGCCAGCGCCGCGCTATCGGCCGGCGGCAGCCTGATCGCCTCGCAGCTGGGCGCGAAGCTCGGCCTCGACGACGCGGGCGTCAGCGACAGCCGCACCTTGGGCGGCAGCGTGCTCGGTTTCGGCAAGCACATCTCGCCGCGTTTGTACGTCGGCTACGGCGTGTCGTTGCTCGGTACCGGCCAGGTGCTGATGTTGAAGTACCTGCTGCGCAAGGGCTTCGACGTGCAGGTGGAATCGAGCACGATCGAAAGCCGCGCCTCGCTCAACTGGCGCAAGGAAAAGTAAGGCTGGCGCGCCGCACGCCGCGCTCTCGACTTGCGGGCGCGGATGCGGGATCGTCACCGTTCGACGAAACGTCCTGAAGGGAAACACCGATGCAGGTGCTGGAAACGCAACGCCTCGTACTGCGCGAGATCGAAGCGGCGGACGCGCCGTTCATCCTGGAACTGCACACCGATCCGTCGTTCCTCGCCAACATCGGCGATCGCGGCGTGCACGACCTGCCGTCCGCCGTGAACTACATCGAGACCAACCCGCGTGCGAGCTACGCCCGCAACGGCTACGGCCTGTGGCTGGTGGTGTCGAAGGAAACCGGCGAGCCGCTCGGCATGGCCGGCATCGTCCGCCGCGACACGCTGCCCGACGCGGACATCGGTTACGCGTTCCTGCCGCGCCATTGGTCGAAGGGCTATGCCGTGGAAGCGTGCACCGCCGTGCGCGACCACGCGATGCGCACGCTCGCGCTGCCGCGTTTGCTGGCGATCGTCTCGCCGGGGAATGCGGCGTCGGTGAAGGTGCTTGAACGCATCGGCCTCACCTTCCGCGATACGGTCCGGATGGGTTCGCAGGACCTGCAGTTGTTTGCGATGGAGGCGGCTGGGTAGGTTTCTTCGCTTTCGGATCTACCGAAACCGCGTAGAGCAAGGTGGGGTCCAGCTTTCGCTGGAATGACGAGGTTGGGGGTCACAGGGTGACTGCCTGGATCCCGGCCTTCGCCGGGATGACGGCTGGGTTGCCGTGCGAAGCGGTTCGATCTGCAGCGCACGTAGCGCAAAGCTCTACGACGCGAATCCTCAGTCATCCGCATCGACAATCCGCACATCCGAGAACCACAGCGTCGTCCACCGCTCGCGTTTCTCTTCCGGCGCCAGCTTCTGTGGCGAGGCCGACTGCTCATCGGCGAACGACACCGCCCCATCCAGCGCGCGCACGTTCACCGCCGCATGCACGCGACCTTCGTGTTCGTGACGCACGAACACCAGCACCGCGCAGTGCGCGCACGCGATGAACTCCGCCTGCGCCGAGCCCTGCCGATAGACCGTCGGCTCGCCGCGCAGTCGCACGCGCAGCGCGCCGTGCGCGTCCGACAACCAAGCCGCACCGTGCTTGCGGCAGAAACCGCAATCGCAGGCGCGCGGCGTGTAATCCGACGCCGGTTTCGACAGCGTCATGTCGAACGCGATGCGCCCGCAATGACAACCGCCGTGCAGCGGCGCGTTCACGGCGCCGCCGCGTAACGCGCGCCGTGCAGAGACGGCTTGCCATCGATGACGTCGGTCCAGACGACGAACGCCGTGCCTTCGGCCAGCGCGATCTTCGGCATGCCGGTGCCGCGGCCTTTGCCCTGCAACTTCGCGACATCGCCGCGCTGCAGTTCGCGCGACAGATCCGGCGCGAAGCGGGCGAACCGCAGCGTCTGGCCGTTCGCATCCTCGTCCATCCACAGCGCCCACGCGGCGTGTTGATCGAGCGCCGTGTCGACGCGTCCCTGCACCGCCATCCCGCGTTCGAGCACGACGGGCGCGGCAAACGACGCGCCCGCATCGACGCTGCGCGCGAGTTTCACCGTTGGCGTCTCGCCGGCCGCGGTGTACCAGGCGATGGTGGCGTTCGCGTCGTGCGTCGCGACGGCGGGACCATTGACCGGGCATGCCGGCATCGTCCAGTCGTCGGCGTGCACGCGCGCGGTCGCCTGCCACTGCGCACCATCGCTTCGCACCGCGTGGATGTCGCGCACTTCCGTCGGCGTGCGGCCGCGATACACCAGCAGCGGACCGCGCGCGGTGAGCGCGGCATCGGTCTGGCAGCAATCGCAGGTCATCGCGTCGAGTTCGCGTTCGTCGGCGCGCGCGAGCGATGCGTCGAACACCGCCGTGCGCAGCGTCATCGCGCCGGGTTCGTGCTTCGCGCCGGCGGATGCATGGCCGCCGTGCGCCGAATGATCGCCGCCGCCGGTGTTGCGTCCGTCGAGCCACGCCACGCCGATGCGGTTCTCGCCGACCGGCCACAGCGAAACGAAGCCGTGCTCGGTCGGCGTGCCGTCGGTGTTGACGGGCGCCGGTTTGGACCATGTCGCGCCGCCATCGCCGGAGCGCGCCAGCACGACGTCGTAGGCGTACTTCGCCTTGGCCGACTTGCGCAGCCAGTGCGCCCAGAGCGCGCCGTCGGGCGTGGCCGCGATGTGCGGCGTGTCGGCCCAGTTGACGAACCAGTCGCCACCGCGCGCGATCTCGCGCGGCTCGCTCCACGCACCGTTCGAGAACCGCGCGAACTTCAGCGTGTGTGCGACTTCGCCACGCGCCGCATCGCCGTGTTCGATCCACGACAGCAGCAGGCTGCCATCGGGTGCACGGACGAGGTCGGGCTGGGCGGCGGGGGCTGCGATGGGCGGCAGCGGCCAGGCTTCCTGTCGTACAGGCGTCACCGCGGCCAATGTGGTTGTTGCGGCGGCGCTTGTCGATGGCGATGATTCAGATGCACCGCGATCGCATGCGGTGACGGAAAGCGCCAATGACAGCGCCACGAGTGAAATCAGTGGAGAGGGGCTCATGCGCGAAGGGTACGCTGATGCGCGCCGATCTACCCCGTCATCAGGGCGAAAGCCGGGATGGCGGAGGTGGGCCGGGCGGACAGCGTAGGCGTGGTCGGCACCGTCACGCCCGAAGCAGCGTCTACGCCACCCGGCTCCGACGCGAGCGCGTGAGATGCACCAGCAGCAACGAGATCGCCGCCGGCGTCATGCCGGGGATGCGCTGCGCCTGGCCGACGGTCTGCGGGCGGACGCGTTCGAGCTTCTGCTGCACTTCGGCCGACAACCCGCGCACCGCGGCGTAGTCGAAACCGTCGGGGATGGCCGTGGCCTCATGCCGCTGCTGGCGCGCGATCTCCTCGCGCTGGCGATCGAGGTAACCGGCGTACTTCACGCCGATCTCGACCTGTTCGGCGACTGCGCCATCGTCCACTGACGGGCCCAGCGACGGCACGGCCATCAGCTTGGCGTAATCGAGTTCCGGGCGCTTGAGCAGGTCGAGCGCGCTCGTTTCGCGGCTGATCTCGATGCCCAGCACGTCCATCGCCTCGCGACCGAGCGCGTTGTTGGGCGCAGTCCAGATGGCGGAAAGGCGCGCGTTCTCGCGCGCGATCGCCTCGCGCTTGGCGTCGAAGCGCGACCAGCGCGCGTCGTCGACCAGCCCGAGTTCGCGTCCCACCGGCGTCAGGCGCAGGTCGGCGTTGTCCTCGCGCAACTGCAGGCGGTACTCGGCGCGCGAGGTGAACATGCGGTACGGCTCGCTGGTGCCATGCGTGGTCAGGTCGTCGACCAGCACGCCGAGGTAGGCCTCGTCGCGACGCGGACTCCAGCCGTCCAGCCCGCGCACGAAACGCGCCGCGTTGACGCCGGCGAGCAGGCCCTGCGCGGCGGCCTCTTCGTAGCCGGTGGTGCCGTTGATCTGGCCGGCGAAGAACAGGCCACCGACGGACTTGGTTTCCAGCGTGGTCTTCAGGCCGCGTGGATCGAAGAAGTCGTATTCGATCGCGTAGCCCGGGCGCGTGATGTGCGCGTTCTCGAAACCGCGGATCGAGCGCACCAGGTCCAGCTGCACGTCGAACGGCAGCGAGGTCGAAATGCCGTTCGGGTAGATCTCGATGACCTCGAGGCCTTCGGGCTCGACGAAGATCTGGTGGCTCGCCTTCTCGGCGAAGCGCACGACCTTGTCCTCGATCGACGGGCAGTAGCGCGGGCCGATGCCTTCGATCTGGCCGGTGTACAGCGGCGAACGGTCGAGCGCGCCGCGGATGATCTCGTGCGTGCGCTCGCTGGTGTGCGTGATCCAGCACGACACCTGGCGCGGGTGGTCGGCG
>NZ_QTJR01000022.1 GCF_003382285.1 Lysobacter soli | reverse complement strand
AGCCGAAGAAGCGCTGCACCACGATGCCCAGCGCCGCCGCCAGCACGATGAAGCCGGCATTCTGGATGTTCATGCCGGCGATCACGCGCGAGATCTCGCTGCGCGGCGTGCGGCTCTGGATCAGCGCGAACAGCGGCACCACGAAGAAGCCCGCGAACAGGCCGATGCCCGTCAGGTCCATCGCGATGCGCCAGCTGCCCGGCTGCTGCAGGAACGCGCCGATGCTGAGCCCCGTCGTTGTCGCCGCTCCGCTGCGTGCGAAATACAGGTCGATCATGAAGGCGCTCATGCCGAACGCGCCCATCGGCACCAGGCCGATTTCCACCGTGCGCGCCGACAGCTTCTCGCACAGCATCGACCCCACGCCCGTGCCGACGGAGAACAGCGCCAGCGCGAAGATGTACAGCGTGGCGCTGCCGCCCAGGTTGGCCTCGGCATAGGTCGGCAGCTGCGAGGTCAGCACCGTGCCGATGAACCAGAACCACGACACGCCAAGCACCGAGTTGCGCACCGCGAGCTGCTTTTTCGCCAGCCGCAGCACGGCGAGCGATTCGGGGATCGGGTTCCAGTTGATGCGCAGGTCCGGCGCGCCCGGTTCTGCGCGGGGAATGAAGCGGCTCACGATGTTGCCGCTCACCGCGAGAAGGATGATGGCCGTGGCCGCCACCACCGGCCCATGCGAGCCGGCCAGTTCGAAGATCAGGCCGCCGAAGATCATGCCGACCAGGATCGACATCGACGTGCCCATCTCGACCAGTCCGTTGCCGCCGGTGAGTTCCTCCGGCTTCAGCACCGACGGCAGGATCGAATACTTCACCGGCCCGAACAGCGTGGATTGCACGCCGGTGCAGAACAGCGCGACGAGCAGCACCACCATGTTCTGCGTCAGGAAGCCCACCGCCGCCAGCGACATGATCACGATCTCCATCGTGGTCGTGATGCGGATGAGCTTCGACTTCTCCAGCTTCTCCGCGATCTGCCCCGCCGTGGCAGAGAACAGGAAGTACGGCAGGATGAACAACGCCGGCGCGATGTTGGTGTAGAGCGTGCGTTCCTCTGGCGTCACGCCGAGCCAGAACAGCAGGCCGATGATCGCCTGCCGGTACACGTTGTCGTTGAACGCCCCCAGGCACTGGGTCACGAAGAACGGCAGGAAGCGCCGCTGCCGAAGCAGGTCGAACTGACTGTGTGCCATGCACGCAAGTGGTTGGGGCGATGCGCGCGAGACTAGCAAAAGGGGGAAAACAGCGTCATCCCGGCTGGGCGATGCCCCGACATTGGCCCCTCTCCCCGCTTGCGGGAGAGGGGTTGGGGTGAGGGGCGGCGGCGTGTTGCCGCCGTCCCGGTGGTGACAGGCGCGGATTCCCGCGCGCGGAATGAAGGAGGTGGACGCCTCGTCATCCTTCCTCAGGGCGACGCAGCAAACGCAATCAAGCCCACATCCGCAGCGGCACCAATCCCCACCATGCGAGCACGCACGTACACTGCAGCACGGCAAGCATCGCGAACACGTCCAGCTTCGTGCGCACGGACCAAGGCCTCCGCCGCAGCGTCGCAATCAGACCCGCCAGCATCGTCAACGGCCACAGCGCGGTGACGACGGCGAGCAGCACGCTCGCGGTGGTCACGTCGCCCAGCTGAAGGAAGGACTGGCGGTAGAAGAACGGCAGCGGCAGCAGCAGCGCGAGCAGGCCCCAGAAGGGAATCAGCACGGCCATGTTCGTGGTGCTCCGCCGGCGGATCAGCGCATGGACGCCCGACGCGAGCAGCCACACGCAACCGAGCAGGCCGGCGACCAGGCTGCCCCACAGCAACACCATGCGTGCGAGCGGTGCGCGCTCGTAGGTCTGAAGCCCGGTGCTGATGACGCGGCGGCCATCGGGCGTGATGACCAGGGCGTGCGAGGCGATGACGCGCTCTGGCGCACGCAGGAGGCGGTCGCCGACGGGATGCAGCGCGAGCTCCTTTCCCTGGAACGGCTTGAAGCGCACTGCCTCGCCCTCGTGCGTGACATGCACGAAGTTCAGCGTGCTATCGAGCCACTCCAGACTGGCGAAGCGGTTCGGCGAGGGTACGTAGATGCCGTTCCACTCGGACAGGTCGCGCACCGTGCCGCTCACGTGCTGCGGCGGCGACGCGAGCAGGTGCAGCGCTTCGATCAGGCGCCTGTCGAGCTTGCCGTAGTCGACGCCTTCCACATCGGCGTTGACGGCGATGAAGAACGCGCGCTGTTCGCGAGGAAACAGGCACAGCATGGCGCGATAGCCGACGGTGCTCCCGCCATGGCAGCGGCCGACAACGCCGTGCCGGTCGCGCGTGGACAGGCCAAGTCCGTAACCGACGCGCAGGCCGGCATCGGCGGCTTCGGTGGCGACGGGCTCGCCCATCGCACGCAGCAGCGCGGCATCGATGAACGGCGCGTCGTCGATGCGGCCGTCGCTCATCAGGAAGCGCGCGAGCCGGCCCATGTCGGCCGCGGTGGTCGTGAACTGTCCGGCGGGGCGGATGTAGCTGGGCACGGCCGCATGCGTCGCACCGTTCTCGAAATGCCCCATCGCCAGGCGCGGGTCCCCGCGTTCGCCGTCCTGCGTGGTGAAGCCGAACGTGCTGTCGTGCATGCGCAATGGCGCGAGCAGGTGCGCGTCGAGGTAGGTCTCGTAACGCGTGCCGGTAATGCGCTCGACCACCATGCCGAGCAGCGTGTAGCTGGTGTTCGAGTACGAATGGCGCGCGCCCGGGCGACTGCGGACGCGCAGCGGGCCGCGTCCTCCGAAGGCGTCGCGCAGCGGCGCGTCTTCTCGCGGAACAAGCGTGAACGCCTGCGAGAAGCGAACGTCGTCGAGTCCGGCGGTGTGGTCGAGCAGGTGGCGTATGCGGATCGGGTCCGTGGACGCCCATGCATTGTCGAATTCGATTTCCGGCAGCAGCGGAGCGACGGGTGTGTCGAGCGCGAGCTTGCCCTGCGTGACGAGTCGAAGCACGCCGGTCGCGAGCAGCGTCTTCGCCACGGAGCCGACGTGGACGCGGTCGCTCGCCTGCATCGGCTTGCCGGTGCGCGCATCGCGCGTGCCGGCGGCACCGGTGACAACGTTGCCGTCGGCGAACATGGACCACACGGCGCCCTGCAGACCTTCCGATGTCAGTTGCTGCGCCATCGTCTCGTGCAGTGCCGCGGCGCTTACGCCGATGGGAAGCATGAGGAGCGCGAGCATGCATGCGAGGCGGCGAAGCGTGCGTTGGAACATTCCGGTGTTCACGTCGTCGTGCGGCCTTGCGATGGCAGGCGACAGTGTCGGGCGAGGCCGCCATCGGAACCTGTGTCCTTCGTCACGAGGCCGAACGGCGGCCTACCCATTGGGCAGCAGCGTTCGTGCTGCGCTGATGCTTGCCCGCATCTGCGGATCGCCCCCGGCTTTTTCGCATGGACGCCCCCGTCCGCGGTTAACGAACGTAACGCCCTGATCTCACAGGGAGTTGGTGATGCCGCGTCAGGCCGATGTGCGTTTCTTCTTTCGCCTCACCGAAGGGCCGGAGCTGGAGGTGGTCCGCTTCGAGTTGACCGAGGGCGTCTCGCAGCCGTTCCGCCTCGCATTGGAGCTGGCGAGCGGGGACGATGCTGTCGATGCGGCGACGATGCTCGATCGCGAAGCGACGCTCACCATCGAACGCGCGGGTGCCGTCGAACGCCGCGTCGTCGGCATCGTGACGGCCTTCGAGCAGGCGGAAACCGGCTTCCGTCGCACCCGATATCGCGCCGTCGTCGAGTCGCCGCTGGCGCGGCTGGCGTTGCGGCACAACAGCCGCATCTTCCAGCAGGTCACCGCGACGGACATCCTGGGCAAGTTGCTGAAGGAGAACCGCATCATCGGCACGCGTGCGTCGTACTCCGCCAGCCATGAGCGACGCGAATACTGCGTCCAGTATCGCGAGACCGATGCGACGTTCTTCCATCGCCTCGCCACCGAGGAAGGCATCGTCCACTGGCACGACACGCGCGAGGGCCGCGACGCGCTGGTCCTCAGCGATCGCATCGACAGCGCGCCGCGGCTGGAGGACCACGACGCGGTCGTGTACCAGCCGCAACCCGCGGGCGACGCGCCCAGGCCGCACCTGTGGCGTTTCGCCCACCGTCGTCAGCTGGCGCCCACGCGCATCACGCAGCGCGAATACACCTTCCACAATCCGCACTACGACCTGCAACAAGAGGCGAGGGCGTTCGCCAGCGAGCAGGCCGTCGGCGACTACGAGCATTACGATTACGCCGCGCGCTACAAGCGCGACGAAGCCGGCAAGCCGTTCACGCGTTCGAAGCTCTCGGGCTTGCGCAATGCCGCCGAACAGGCGCGGATCGAAGGCGATGACGCTCGCTTGTTCCCGGGACTGGCGTTCCCGTTGATCGGCCATCCGGCCGACCACTTCAACGCGCTCTGGCGCGTGATCGCGATGCGCCACGTCGGCGAGCAGGCGGCCTCTCAAGAGGCAGACGCAGCAGGAGCCGAGCACGGCAGCCGCTATTCGTACGAAGCGACCGTCGTCCCCGCGCATTACGACTGGAAGCCCGAGCCGGCGCCGCGCCCGATCGTGGACGGCCCGCAGATCGCGCATGTGGTCGGCCCGGAAGGCGAGGAGATCCACTGCGACGAACACGGCCGCGTGCAGGTGTGGTTCCCGTGGGATCGCGAAGGCGGCCGGAAGGAGAACAGCACCTGCTGGATCCGCGTTTCGCAGGGCTGGGCCGGAGCGATGTACGGCTTCGTCGCGCTGCCGCGCGTCGGGCACGAGGTGATCGTCAGTTTCCTCGAAGGCGACCCGGACCAGCCGATCGTCACCGGCCGCGCATACCACGCCGCGAACCGCCCGCCGTACGAACTGCCGCGCCACAAGACGCGGACCACGTTCAAGTCGCAGACGCACAAGGGCGAGGGCTACAACGAGCTGCGCTTCGAGGATGAAGCCGGCCAGGAAGAGATCTTCGTCCACGCGCAGAAGGACCAGAACATCGTCATCGAACATGACGAAACGACGAAGATCGGGCATGACCGCAGCGAGGACGTTGGCAACGATGAAACCATTTCCATCGGGCACGACCGCAAGGAAAGCGTCGGCAACGATGAAACATTGAGCATCGGGCAGGATCGGCGCGAAACGCTGGGGCGCGATCACTTCATCGATGTCGGCCGGTCACGGCAGATGACCATCGCGAAGGATCTGGCCGAAACCGTAGGCAATGTCCGCATCGAGAAGACGGCGACGGATCGCAAGGCCGAGACGGGTGGGCATTACGAGCACAAGGTGGCAGGGCGGCACGACACCGAAGCGGGCGAACGCATCGTCCATTGTTCGCAGGTTGTCGAAATCGACGTTGAAGATCTGGCAGGCATGCGCGGTCCCGGCGGCACGATCACCATCGACGAAAGCGGGATCAGGTTCGATGCGCTGGAGATACGCCTCAAGGGCCCTGTAAGGGTCAACAGTAGCGGCGCGGGAAACTCGCTCTCCATCGTAGGCACCCCGAAAGACCCCATCTGCCTTGAATGCCTGCTCAAGGCGATCGCCACGCAGCAAAACGTGCTGAAGTTCGGGGTGTCGCATGAGTGATCTGTTCCGCCGCCTCAACATCGACCTCGTTGAGTACCCGCTATCGCAGCTGGTGATGTTGATCGAGGGCGGCCTGCTGTCCGCGGAAGATCGCAAGCGGCTGCATGACAACGCCCACATCTCGCTCCATTCGCTGCTGCCACAGCCGGAGTTCGACAACCTGCGCGAGCACGGACCGACGCTGGTCGCTTGGCAGGCTTGCAGCGGCGACGGTCTGGCTGCCCTGTCGCCACTGTACGGCATGGGGCAGCATCAGCTGCGTGACGTGCTCTGCGGCTGGTTGGTGTCGGCATGTCCGCCCGAATCACTGGCCGAGCACCTCGCGCAGGCGAATCGGATCATGGCTCCGGATGGCGATGCCTACTTGTTCCGCTACCACGCAGCGGCCGCGCTGGACACCTTGTCAGACCGTAATGACGCTTGGGCGCAGGCCTTCTTCTCGCCCCTGGTGACGTGGTGGTGGCGCACTCCTTCACCACAGGACCAACGCGCGGCGTGGCGCGGGCATCGCGGGCACGCACGGCCACAGCCTGAGGCGCTGCCGCCACTGCGTCCAGACGATCACCTGTGGCGGGCGCTGGTTGGCGGCGATCGGGAGTCGTATGCGCTGCTGCACAACCTGGAACGCCTCACTCCGGCGCCTTTCGCCACCGAGTGCCCCGGCGAGCGATTGAGCAAGGTGACCTATTTGCTCGAGCAGGCGCGCGCACACGGGCTGAAACGCAAGCTCGATCGAGCCGATTACGTGCTGTGGTGCCTGACCAATCCGTCGCCACCGGAGCGTCTTCCGCATTGGCCGAATGCGCTGTCCGCCGCACAAGCGGGTCGCGCATGGCTGATCGATAGTCTCGTAGGGAACTGAGGAATCGCATGGACAAGGACACCTTCAACGACCTGCGCAAGCAGCTCCATTGCCTGGACGAGGGTAGCTCCAACACAGGCGTAATGGACTGCAACCAGGACCTCGTGCTCCTGCCGTTGCGCTATGCCGTCGTAGGCATGGACGACAACGAACCTGATGCGGCTCTCCCTTCGTTGCCTCCAACCTTGGGCTTGGATCTGCCGCAGTTGCAGCGCGCGCGCTACGCAGTGCAGATGCTGCGCGAGGGATACATGTATGCATTCCTGAAGCGGCTGGCGGACGGCAGCTGGGAGGCCGTGGCCATGCAGGTCGCCAACCAGGGGCGTATCAGCGTCTACGATCCTGATCGGCGACCGCCCCGCGTCGCGCTGGAAGCGATGAAGCGCGGCCTCCAGCGCAATCAACAGCCCGATGCCACCGGCAGCGCATTGCGAATTCCCGCGCCGTATCGCTATTCAGAGGCGCGCTTTCTGTACACGCCGGATCCGCTTACTCCGGCGATGCAGGAGCGCTACCGCACCGACGACGCCCTCCGCGGCACGCTGCAAGTGTTCAACCTGTCGCGGCTGCGCAACGAGCCGCGCAGTTCACTGGACGCCATCGGCGCCGATCAGTTCAACGATCTGGTTCTGGATTACCGACTGCGGGTGGGAAAGACGTCCATTCCGTTCCCGGCCCCGCAACAGCCGCGTCCGCCATTTTCGGTCGAACTGGAATCCAGGCTGGCCGGTCAGTTGTACCCGCTGGACGAGCGGCCGCTACCGAAGCCGACGGAGGTACAGGCCGGCATCGTGCTGCACGACCCCATCGGCATCACGCAGGAACTCAACGCGTGGCGCAATGCGTCGACCGAACAACTCAAGGACTGGCTGGACTACAGGGGCAAGGACGAGGATCAGGACGGCGTGACGAACGAGCGTCGTGTGCTGGTGGCGCAGACCTTCCTGGAATTGCGCAATAGTTTCACGACGCGCCGCACGGCGGCGCTCCTTGACGGCCAGAAGCGCCACATCGCCGACCTTCTCGATCACTCGGCTCGACCGCCGGGCATGAGTGATGAAGAGTGGAACAAGGCGCGCCAAACCGTGGAGGGCGCCTACGTGACCTTCAACGAAGCCGAGCTGCTACGCCGCGCCAAGGCCGGCGAGTTCGCTACGCGCTTCAAGGACAAGTACGAAAGACGCGTCAACATGCCGATGATGTCCGTTGCGTTGCAGCAGTTCAACAACCACGCCGCGATGGCGCAAGCCGGCGCTGCCCGCCGTGCCCCCGATCATCTGGCGTGGCTGCAGAGCGAACGGTTGCTCAAGGCGCTGGATGCCTATGACGACAACGACACGGGAAGCGGCCTCTGCTTCGCCCATCAGACCGGGCTGTGTGTGCTGGGCGTGGATGGCGACGAGCGCGGCGCCAAGTTGCTGCGGCAATGGTGGCAAGCCGACAAACCCGAGCGTCCGAACCTCGCCCTGCGCGGCTACGTGCTGAATCAGCAGAGCATTGCCACCGCCCTGGAGCAAACGGTAGCGAAGCTGGGCACCGCCAACAGCAGCGACGGCCTCGATGCCTTCGAGGCGACCCTGCAAAAGTCCAAGGATCTGGCCGCGCAGTACGGCGCAGTAGACGGCTATCTGGACACGCTGAGTCAATACAGTCACGTCAACACGGCCGGCGCGTTGGCGTGGGTCGGCAGCCTGGGTACGCAGGCCTTGCGCGCGGGCGCGCCGAACACGCTGGACAACGCGCTGCACCGCCGCCTGAGTGTGCTGTTGACCGCGCAGTTGGGCGAACAGGCGCTGCATCTGCGCATGAGTGAACACGTACAGGCCGGCCATACGCCGAACCCTGCGCAGGTGCAACGGCCGATGCTGCGCACGCTGGATCGTGCGTTCACCGCCGGCTTGAACAACGCGCATGGCAATCAGTTCTACAAGTTGCGACTGGGAAGCGGATTGCTGTTGCTGGAAGCGGCCCTGCTGCTGATGCAGGGGCAGAAGCTGGAAGGCACCGCGAAGTGGGTCGCACAACTGGCCGCCGCCGCACTGACGACCGGCGCGGCCGGACTGGAAGTGATGGCCATCGGTACCGAGCAAGTGCTGGCGCGCACCGACAGACGCAGCGTGACCCATCGTGCCGCGCAGATCGGCCTGGGGCGTTTCAGGCTGTGGGGCGCGGTGTCGGCCAACGGCCTGTCGGAACTGCGCGACGAATGGGAGTTCATCCGCCGCTTCATGGAAGACGGCGCGGACGGCTTGCCCAAGCCGTCGATCACCTCGCATTTTCCTTGGCCGTGGCAGGCATTTGCTCCGCAGTTCGAAGGCCTGACGCGCTATCTGCGCACCGACTCGTTGTGGGTGTTGCTGGGTCTGATGTTGATCTCACCCGCATTCGTGATGCTGGGTGCAGCTCACTGGATGAGCTTGCTGCTTTGCTGGAAACCGCGCTGGCCGAAACTAATCCGTGAAGCGGGGCTGCCCGGCAAGCCCGTGCCGAAGCTGACCACGCTCACCGATTACCCGCCCGACATCCAGCAGCGCCTTCTGGCCAATGCCGACAAATGGGCGCTCAAGCCCGGCGCGCGTCCGGAGCGTAAGCGGCGCACGGCAAGGAGCCGCCCTCGCTCCGATTCTGAGCACGGCGACAAGAAGGCTGTCGGGGCAAACAACAAGTGAACACCCCCCGTCGGCGCAGGCGCACACGAGTGCAGCCACGTCCGTTGACGTGGAAGGATTGGCTGGTGCTTGCTTTCATCCCCGTCTTGCTAACACTGAGTCCGCCCATTGTCGCCTTTCGGTTCTGTCTCTTCTTCTATTGCTTCCTTTCTGTTCCAGGGCTCCCAAGTCAGAAAGACTCATATGCGTTCTACGGGCAGCAAAGTCTGCTTTTCATGTTAATCAAGGCTTGCTTCCTGCTTGGGGCTTGTTGGTTGGTTATTCGAAACGGAAGGCATCTGACGAATGTAAGAGACGTTAGCGATGACATTATCGATTGGTTCCTGGCGGCAGCGGTGTGCTTTTCCATCTACGCCTGCGTTATATCCGAGAACGGACATGCTCTAAACTCGTTCAATGCGCGTTGGGGGACGTCCAAGAATGAGCAAATGCGTGTCAAGGAAATCGGGTCCGATTGTTCGACGTCCTATTCCAGCACAGGTCGATTCAGAGGAATGACGAGCCATACGACTTGCTGGGAGGTTCTAACTCTCACGGACCATGCGCTGATGAAAGGGAACTCGTAAGTGTCGAAGTTCGACGCAGCGTATTTGGAACATCTGTGGCAGGGATCAGCCCGATAAGGGAATGAAGCCGTCATGCCGGGTTGTATGTATCAGATGCGCATGGGCTGGATTGGAGCATCCGCAGGGGTTTTGGCGCCTCTAGGCGATTTCTGGTTCTCGCGCGTTTAGAGATGGCGCTTTCACGCGACGTCCACGCAAACGCCGCGATTTCACCCGCGAGCCAGCTTCGCGCCCGTACGCTCGGGTTACACGTCCGCAAGGAGGTCGCCATGACGGCCGATACCAAGTCGCCGCTGGAGCATGTCAACGACACGGTGCTGCAGCTCAAGGAGATGCGGCATTACTCGAAGAACAACGTCGAGCTGCTCACGACGCAGTGGCTGATGTTCGACGGGGAGTTGTCGAAGTTGAAGAAGTCTTCGGTGATCGAGGATCTGATGACCAAGCAGTCGCAGTTCTATGACGCGGTGGAAGCGGCGATTGCGGATCTGGAGGCGGTGGCGGTGGAGTTGACGCCGGCGCCGGAGGAACAGGCGGGGAGTTGATTCTCGCCGCGGTTGCACCGGTCAAGGCGAAACCTGCAGCACTGTGCGTCTGAGGTGGGTCGCCGCAACTGCTTCGTTGCCCCTCACCCCAACCCCTCTCCCGATGGGAGAGGGGCTCAGGCCAGCAGGAGAGGCAGGTGAGGGGCGTACGTTACGCCGGCTCTTCCGCCCGCTCGCGCTCGATCGCGCGCCAGCCGATGTCGTGGCGGTGGAACTCGCCGTGCCACGAGATGCCGGCCACCGCTTCGTACGCCTTGTGCTGCGCGTCGGCGACGGTCTCGCCGAGCGCGCACACGCACAGCACGCGGCCGCCGGCGGTGACGACGTGTTCGCCTTCCAGCTTCGTGCCCGCGTGGAAAACCTTCACGTCATCCACTTCGGGCGCGTCCCAGCTGTTGATGACGTCGCCGGTGCGCGGCGTGTTCGGGTAATGCTCGGCGGCCATCACCACGCCGAGCGACGGGCGCGGATCCCACTGCGCGCTGGCGGTATCGAGGCGTTCGTCGATCGCGGCTTCGACCAGGTCGAGCAGGTCCGAGCGCAGGCGCAACATCACCGGCTGCGTTTCCGGATCGCCGAATCGCACGTTGTACTCGATGACCTTCGGCGCGCCGCTCTTGTCGATCATCAAACCGGCGTAGAGGAAGCCCGTGAACGGGATGCCGTCGGCCTGCATGCCGCGCACGGTGGGTTCGACGACCTCGCGCATGATGCGCGCGTGCACGTCGGGCGTGACCACGGGCGCGGGCGAATACGCGCCCATGCCGCCGGTGTTCGGGCCGGTGTCGCGGTCGCCCACGCGCTTGTGGTCCTGGCTGGTCGCCATCGGCAGCGCGGTCTTGCCGTCGACCATCGAGATGAAGCTGGCTTCCTCGCCGTCGAGGAATTCCTCGATCACCACGCGCGCACCCGCCGCGCCGAAGGCGTAGTCGGACAGCATGTCGGTGATGGCCGCCTCGGCTTCGGCCAGCGTCATCGCGACGATCACGCCCTTGCCCGCGGCCAGGCCGTCGGCCTTGATGACGATGGGCGCGCCTTTGTCCTGCACGTATTCCAGCGCGGCCTCGGTTTCGGTGAACACCGCGTAGTGCGCGGTGGGAATGCCGTGGCGCGCCAGGAAATTCTTCGCGTACGCCTTGCTGCCTTCCAGCTGCGCGGCGGCGGCGGTGGGGCCGAAGATGCGGTGCTTCTTCTCGCGGAAGCGGTCCACCACGCCGTTCACCAGCGGGCCTTCCGGGCCGACGACGGTGACGCTGACGCCTTCGCGCTCGACCAGCGCGAGCAGGCCGTCGATGTCGGAGGCGGGCACGTCCACGTTGCGGCACTTGGCTTCGGTCGCGGTGCCGGCGTTGCCCGGCGCGACGAGGACTTCGCTCACGCGGCGCGACTGCGCCAGTTTCCAGGCCAGCGCGTGCTCGCGACCGCCGGATCCGATGACGAGGACTTTCATGCTCTCTCCTGCCGCGCGACGTGGGATCGCGATTTTACGCAAAGCCTTCCGCGGGCCGCGACCGGCGCGTGTGGCTCATGGAATCGAACGCGCCCGCGCCGGCGCATCGGCCGCGCGCGTTCATGCGGATCGCTCAATGGGTCGAGAACGAGCGGTGGTAGCGAACGTCGCCCTTCGCGCCGGCATCGTTGAAGGCCAGCGACTGGAAGTACTGCGGCGGCGCGTCGGCGTAACGCAGTTCGCCGTCGTTGTTGAAGCCGAAGCGGGCGTAGTACTGCGGCTCGCCCAGCACAACGCAGCCGGCGGCTCCCTGGTCGGCCAGTTCGGCCAGCCCGGCGCGGATCAGCGCGGTTCCCACGCCGTGCCCCTGATCGCGAGGCGCGACCGCGACCGGGCCCAGGCCGTACCAGGACTGCGCGCCGTCGATTGCGACCGGCGAGAACACCGCCACGCCGGCGATGCGGCCGTCGATGTCGGCCACCAGGCAAAGGCTGAGCTCGCCGTCCTCGCGCAGGGCATCGACGATGCGCTGCTCGATGCGCCCCTTTCCGTCCGAGTCGGCGAACGCCTCGCCGAGCAGTGCGCGGATCGCCGCGTGATCGTCCTGGGTTTCGGTGCGGATCCACATAAAGCCTCCGGGCGTGTGGGCGGAGTGTGGGGGATCGGCGGTTACGGCGGTGTCGTGCGCGTCGCGGGTGCAATGCGGGAGTGCCGGCCGGCACGCGCCTGGGTCCCGGCTTTCGCCGGGATGACGGGAGCTGCGCCCGTTGTCGATCGAGTTGCTGCCGTCCCCGCGAAGGCAGGGATCCATTTTTCCGGTCCGTCACCGTCTTTCGTCAGGCGTGACGCTTGCACGCATGGATTCCCGCCTTCGCGGGAATGACGGTGAGTCGGTTTGCCGGAATGCGGAGTGCCCGGGCGGTACGGGCCTAGGGCCCGGCTTTCGCCGGGATGACGGGGGGCGGCGATGACGGGGGAAGTTGCGACCGTTGCCGATCGAGTTGCTGTCATCCCCGCGAAGGCGGGGATCCATCTTTCCGGTCCGTCACCGTCTCTCGTGAGGCGTGATGCTTGCACGCATGGATTCCCGCCTTAGCGGGAATGACGGTGAGGTGGTTTTGCCGGAATGGGAATGCCCGAGCGGTACGGACCTGGGTCCCGGCTTTCGCCGGGATGACGCTTCGGACCTGCTTCCGAATCCCCGGTCAGTGGCGGAAATGCCGCACG
>NZ_QTJR01000021.1 GCF_003382285.1 Lysobacter soli | reverse complement strand
CTGCTCGCGCGCTACGGCCTCGCGCTGCATCGCATCGCGGATGGCGAGGCGATCCCCGGCAGCTACTGGGGCGAATGCGAAGCGGGGCTGATCGGACACAACGTCTACGCGCGCGGCGACACGCCGGTGCATTCGCTGCTGCACGAAGCCGCGCACCTGATCGTCCTGCCGCCCGAACGCCGCGCGCAGGTGCACACCGACGCCACCGATTCGATCGAGGAAGAAGACGCCGTGTGCGTGCTGCAGGCGCTGCTCGGCGATGCGCTGCCGGGCGTCGGACGCGAACGCGTGCTCGCCGACATGGACGGCTGGGGCTACACGTTCCGCCTGGGTTCGGCGAAGGCGTATTTCGAACGCGATTCCGATGCGGCATGGGAATGGCTGCATGTGCGCGGCCTGGCCGATTCGGCAACGCGTTCGCTCAACGTGCCCGTCTGACATTTCTGCCGTCATCCCCGCGAAAGCGGGGACCCAGTGCCTTTAACGGTTTTCTTCGTGGCGACAGGGATTTCACCTTGTCGACGCCGCCCTCCGAACTGATGGCCTGATGGCCTGGGTCCCGGCGTTCGCCGGGATGACGTCAGGGAGGGCTCGCCTGATCCATCCCACACGCGCCGACCATTCCGCGCTGCACCGCACCAATCTTCCTTCCCTTGCGCCCGTCCCGCGCCGCCTCTAGCCTTCCGGGGCCGCCGTCTGGCGGGCAGTTCACTCCGGAGAGAGCCATCATGAAACCCGTACGCGCGCTCCTCGCGCTCAGCATCACCGCGGCCGCGATCGGCCTGGGCGGTTGCAAGAAGGAACCGACCCCGACCACCACGACCACCGGAGCGCCGACCACCGCGCCGGCCGGCGAGACCGCCGACCAGTTCATCGCCCGGGTGAATGATGAGTACCGGAAGATGTATCCGGAGATGACCGCCGCGCAGTGGCTGTCCTCGACCTACATCAACGACGACAGCCAGCTGCTGTCGGCCAAGGCCAACGAGCGCTACCTCGCCCAGCTCAACAACTGGATCGAACAGGCCAAGCGTTTCGAAGGCCAGCAGATGTCGCCGGAAACGGCGCGCGCGATCCAGCTGCTCAAGCTCGGCACCGCGATGCCGCCGCCGAAGGATCCGGCCAAGCTGGAAGAACTGACCAAGATCGCCACGCGCCTGGAAGGCATGTACGGCGCCGGCACCTACTGCACCGGCGAAGGCGACGCGAAGCAGTGCCGCCAGCTGGGCGATCTGGAAGACGTGCTGCGCACCAGCCGCGACTACGACGAGCAGCTGCAGGCGTGGCAGGGCTGGCACACCATCTCCAAGCCGATGCGCGGCGATTACACGCGTTTCGTCGAACTGGTGAACCAGGGCGCGCGCGACATGGGCTTCGCCGACACCGGCGAGATGTGGCGTTCGGGCTACGACATGACGCCGGCCGAAATGGCGACCGAAACCGACCGCCTCTGGGGCCAGGTCAAGCCGCTGTACGAACAGCTGCACTGCTATGCGCGCACGCGCCTTGAAGCGAAGTACGGCACCGACCGCGGCCACGTCGCCGGCAACATGCTGCCCGCGCACCTGATGGGCAACATGTGGCAGCAGGACTGGGGCAACCTGTGGGACATCCTGGCGCCGTATCCGAACGCCAGCGTTCCGGAGATCACCACCGCGCTGGAATCGCAGTACCGCGCCACGCACGACGCGATGCTCGCCAAGAACCCGGGCAAGCGCGCGCCGGCGGAACTGGCGCAGCTGGAGCAGGACGCCCGCCTCGCCTCGGCCAAGCTGATGAGCGAGCGCGCGCAGGATTTCTACACCTCGCTGGGCATGCAGAAGCTGCCGGAGAGCTACTGGACGCACACGCAGTTCATCAAGCCGCGTGATCGCGACGTGGTCTGCCACGCCAGCGCATGGGACATGAACATGGCCGGCGACGTGCGCATCAAGATGTGCATCAAGCCGAACGAGGAAGATTTCACGACGATCTACCACGAGCTCGGCCACGTCTATTACTACCTGGCGTACAACAAGCTGCCGCCGCTGTTCCAGCAGGGCGCGCACGACGGCTTCCATGAAGCCATCGGCGACACGATCGTGCTGTCGATGACGCCGAAGTACCTGCAGTCGATCGGCCTGGCCGGCGAGCAGCAGGTCAGCGACGAAGCGGTGGTCAACGCGCAGATGCGCATGGCGCTGGCGAAAGTCGCGTTCCTGCCGTTCGGCCTGATGATCGACCGCTGGCGCTGGGGCGTGTTTGACGGCTCGATCAAGCCGGCCGACTACAACAAGGCGTGGTGGGAACTGAAGGCGAAGTACCAGGGCGTGGCGCCTTCGACGGCCCGCGGCGAGGAGTTCTTCGACGCCGGTGCGAAGTACCACGTGCCGGGCAACACGCCGTACACGCGTTACTTCTTCGCGCACGTGCTGCAGTTCCAGTTCTACAAGGCGCTGTGCGACGCGTCGGGCTACAAGGGCCCGCTGCACGAGTGCAGCTTCTACGGCAACAAGGAAGCCGGCGCGCGCTTCCAGGCGATGCTCAGCAAGGGCGCGAGCCAGCCGTGGCAGAAGACGCTGAAGGAACTCACCGGCGGCGAGCAGATGGACGCCTCGGCGGTGCTGGAATACTTCGGCCCGCTGCAGACCTGGCTGAAGCAGCAGAACGAAGGCAAGACCTGCGGCTGGCAGGCGGATGCGACCGCCGCTGCGCCCGCGCCCGCGACGGCGCCCGTCGAACCGTCGAAGCAGGAAGCGCCGAAGCAGGGCTGAGTTTCGTCCTGAACGCGCAAAGGAAACGGCCGGCCCTGTCGGCCGTTTTCTTTTTTGCGACATCGCGCGGCATTCCCGCCAACCTGCGTAGCGCGGACGCCACCGCGGCGCGCGTATGGTGACGGGATGAACAAGCACCTGATTTTCCTCGCCATCGCCGCCACGCTGCCGTTCGCCACGAACGCCGCCGAACGCGTCGACCTGCTCATCCGCGACGCCACCGTCGTCGACGTCGTCTCCGGAAAACTCCAGCCGCATCGCACGATCGCCGTTCGCGATGGACATATCCTCGCCATCGCCGATGCGAAGCAGGCAAAGCGATACGAGGCGTCGCAGGTCGTCGACGCGCAGGGCAAGTTCGCCATCCCGGGCCTGTGGGACATGCACGTGCATTTCGGCGGCGGCGACAAGTTGATCGAGGAAAACCGCAACCTGCTTCCGCTCTACCTCGCGCACGGCATCACCGCGGTGCGCGACTGCGCGGGCGATCTGAGCCCGAGCGTGCTGCAGTGGCGCGACCAGGTGAGCAAGGGCGAGCTCGCCGGCCCGCGCATCTTCACCTCCGGCCCGAAGCTCGAAGGCTACAAGTCGATCTGGCCGGGCGACATCGAGATTGGCAATACGGCTGAACTCAATGCAGCGCTCGATCAGTTGCAGGGCTGGAAGGTCGACTTCGTCAAGATCACCGACAACACGCTGTCGCCGGAGCTGTTTCTCGCTGCGGTGAAGGAAGCCGACCGTCGCGGCATGAAGACCTCCGCGCACGTGCCGTATTCGCTCACGCTCGAAGAAGTGAGCGCGGCGGGCCTGGATTCGATCGAACACTTCGACTACGCCTACAAGGCCGGCTCCCCGCTGGAGAAATCGCTCGGCGGGAAGATCGCCAGGGGCGAGATCAACAGCCGCGATGCGTGGACGCAATGGAACGCCACCTTCGATCCCGCGCGTGCGAGGGCGGCCTACCGCAACCTCGCCAGGCATGGCACCGCGATCACGCCGACGATCAACGGCAGCCGCGTGGTGACCTACCTCGACCAGGACGACCACAAGCGCGATCCGTACCTGAAGTACATCGGCCCCGGTTTGCAGGCCACCTACACCTGGCGCGTCGAACGCGCGGCGAAGGACGACGCGCAGGCCGTCGCGCGTCGCCACGAGCGCTTCGAGACCAGCGCGGGCGTGCTGCCGATGATGCAGAAGGCCGGCATGACGATCCTCGCCGGTACGGACGCGGGCTTCCTCAACTCCTACAACTACCCCGGCATCGGCCTGCACCAGGAACTGGGCTGGCTCGTTCATTACGGCCTGACGCCGACGCAGGCGCTGCAGGCGGCGACGATCAACGGCGCGCGCTTCCTCGGCCACGCGGATGAATACGGCACGCTGCAGGCGGGCAAGGTCGCCGACGTCGTGCTGCTCGACGCGGACCCGCTGCGCGACATCGACGCCACGCGCCGGATCCACGCGGTGGTGCAGCGCGGGCAGGTGCATGACCGCGCCGACCTCGACGCGATGCTGGCCGACGTTGAACGCCGCGTTGCGGCGCAGCAGGCCGCCGCGGCGTCGACGAAGCCCTGATCGCCGCCGCACGCCGGCGCTTCCCCAATGGCAGGGGCGGTCGTACCCTGCGCGCATGAACCGCGCCGACCGCCTCTCCGACCTCGCACCGCAGCCGCTCGACCACGCCACCGCCCTGCCCCCGCGCTACTACGTGGACGCGGCGATGCCGGCACTGGATCGCCGCGCGATCTTCGACGCAGGCTGGCAGCTGCTCGCGCACGTGTGCCAGCTGAAGGACGCCGGCGACCACGTCGTCGGCGATTTCGCCGGGCTGCCGGTGATCGCGGTGCGCGGCGCGGACGGCGAGATCCGCGTTTTCCACAACGTCTGCCGCCATCGCGCCGGGCCGATCGCCAGCTGCGACGGCCTGGCCGCCAAGTCGCTCCGCTGCCGCTACCACGGCTGGACGTACACACTGGACGGCGTCCTGCGTTCCGCGCCGGAAATGGGCTCCGCGCCGGACTTCGTGCCCGGCGAGATCCGCCTGCCGCAGCTGGCCGTGCGCGTGTGGCAGGGGATGGTATTCGCGGCGGTCGATGAAGCACGCGCGCCGGACTTCGACGCGTTCGTCGAGGGCATCGACGCGCGACTCGGCGCGAACCGCCATCTCGAACGCTACGGCCACCATCGCCGCGTCGGCTACGACGTCGCGTGCAACTGGAAGGTCTACGTCGACAACTACCTCGAGGGCTACCACGTCCCGCACATCCATCCGGGATTGAACAAGCTGCTCGATTACCGCAGCTACATCACCGAAACGGCGCAGTGGTATTCGTACCAGTTCAGCCCGCTGGAAAGCGGCGACGGGCTCTATGGCGACGGCGACGCGCTGTACTACTGGCTGTGGCCGAACACGATGCTCAACATCCTGCCCGGGCGCCTGCAGACCAACCGCGTGGTGCCGAAGGGCGTCGACCGGTGCCGCGTCGAGTTCGACTTCTACTACGCGATGGACGACAGCGACGAAGCGCACCAGCGCCGCGAGGCCGACCGCGATTTCAGCGACGAAGTGCAGCTGGAAGACCTGACGATCTGCGAGGACGTGCAGCGTGGGCTGTCGTCGGGATCATACGAACCCGGACGGTTGAACCCGCTGCGCGAGAACGCGGTGCACCACTTCCATGAGCTGTTGCGGGCGGTGTATCGGGCGGATGGGGGGTAAATGCCGTCATTCCCGCGAAGGCGGGAATCCACACTTCAGCGCGTCAAGTTTCCTGAAAGCAGAGCCACATCGGACAGATGGATCCCCGCTTCGCGGGGATGACGACTCAAAAGCGACGCGCCGCCCTGCCCTTCGGCGTCCCCGACCTCGACCAGCACACCACCCATGACCCAAACCCGCCCTCTCGGCTTCTGGTCCGCCACCGCGCTCGTGGTCGGCAGCATGATCGGCTCCGGTGCGTTCCTGCTGCCGGCGGCGCTCGCGCCGTTTGGCGCAGCGAGCCTGCTCGGCTGGGGCATCACGCTCGCCGGCGCGATGCTGCTGGCGATCACCTTCGCGCGACTGGCGATGCGCTGGCCGCAGACCGGCGGCCCGTACGTGTTCGCGCGCAACGCGTTCGGCGAACTGCCGGGCTTCGTCATCGCGTGGAGCTACTGGATTTCGATCTGGTGCGCCACGGCCGCCATCGCAGTCGCCTTTGCCGGGAGCATCGGCGCGATCTTCCCCGCGCTCACCGCCACGCCGCTGCGCGCGGCGATCTGTGCGCTCGGCGCGCTGTGGCTGTGCAGCGGGGTGAACCTCATCGGCCTGCGCGAAGCCGGCGGCCTGCAGCTGATCACTACGGTGCTGAAGCTGCTGCCACTGCTGCTCTTCGGCCTGGTCGCGATGTGGTTCGTCGATGCGAAGCACTACACGCCGTTCAACCCGACCACCGACAGCCTGCCGCACGTCGCCAACGCCACCGTCGCATTGACGCTGTGGGCGATGCTGGGGCTGGAAGCGGCGACGGTGCCCGCCGGCTCGACGGAGAACGCGCAGGCGACGGTGCCGCGCGCGACGGTGCTGGGCGCGCTGCTTGCGGGCGTGGCGACGATCCTCGCCTGCACGGCGGTGCTCGGCCTGTTGCCGCGCGAAGTGCTCGCGCAGTCGCAGGCGCCGATGGCCGATGCCGCACGTTCGCTCTGGGGTCCGGCCGCGGGCGTGACGCTCGCCGTCGTCATGGCGATTTCCTGCTTCGGCGCGCTCAACGGCTGGATCCTGCTATCGGCGCAGCTGCCGCTCGCCGCCGCGCGCGACGGCCTCTTCCCGGCCTCGTTCACCAAGCTCGACAAGGGCGGCACGCCGGTGGTCGGCGTGATCGTGAGCAGCGTGCTCGCCAGCGCGCTCGTCGCGGCGAACTACAGTCGGTCGCTGGTGCAGGTGTTCACGTTCTCGATCCTGCTCTCGACCGCCGCCACGCTGCTGCCGTACGTCGTGAGCAGCGCCGCGTGGCTGGTGCGCGGCACCGGCGCGGTGAGCCGCACGCTCGCAGCACTGGCGCTGGGGTACAGCCTGTACGCGATGTTCGGCATCGGCACCGAAGCGCTCGCGTGGGGCGCGGTGCTGATCCTCGCCGGTTTCCCGCTGTATGCGTGGATGCGCCGGCGCCGCGTCGCGGCCAGCGGCTGATTACAGCGTTTCGCCGGGGACGGTCTGCGTCGCCCCGTTGCCCGAACGCATCCGCGACACGCGCGCTTCCCAGCGCCAGAAGCCGAACGCGATCGTCAGGAACGCGATGGCGGTGGCGATCAGCCACAGCGCGTGGTCGCTGATCAGCGGCGAAAGCACGCCGGCGATCGCCGCATTGAGCACCAGTCCGGTGAAGGCTTGCAGCGACGACGCCGAGCCGCGCTGGCGCGGGTACATGTCGAGGATCGCAAGCGTCACGATCGGGAACACCAGCGCGATGCCGAACGCGTTGAGCATCATCGGCAACACCGCCCACGGCACCTTGGGCGCGTCGGTGAGCAGGTTGTAGCCGAGGTTGATCGCCATGGCGACGGCCGAGCACGCGAAACCGATCGACACCAGCTTCGCGCCACTCACCTTGCCCGCGCTGCGGCCGGACACGAACGCGCCCAGGATCATGCCGCTGATCATCGGCACGAAGAACCAGCCGAACTCGCGCTCGCTGAGCTTGAGGATATCGAGCACGAACGCCGGCGCCGACGCGATGTACACCCACAGCGCGGCGAAGTTGAATGCCGCCGCGGCGGACAGGCGCTGGAAACGCGGATTGACGATGATGGCCACGTAATCGCGCAACAAACGTTTCGGCGCCAGTGGCAGGCGCGCCTGCGGGGGATGCGTTTCCGGCAACGCGCGCCACGTCGCGACGATCAGCACGATCGAGAACGCGACCAGGAACCAGAAGATCGCCGGCCAGTGCGCGACACCGAGGATCCAGCCGCCGATCACCGGTGCCAGCGCGGGCGCGACGCCGAAGATCATCGACACCTGGCTCATCAGCCGCTGCGCGTCGTCGCCGTGCAGCACGTCGCGAATCACCGCGCGGCCGACGATCAGGCCCACGCCGGACGAGAGGCCCTGCAACGCGCGGAACGCAAGCAGCGTTGTCAGGTCCTTCGACAGCGCGCAGCCGACCGAGGCGATGGCGAACACGATCAATCCGCCGAGGATCACGCGCCGGCGCCCGATCGCATCCGACAGCGGCCCGTGCACGATGCTCATGAGCGCGTAGGCGACCAGGTACACGCTGATCGTCTGCTGCATCGCGAGCTTGTCGGCACCGAACTGCGCGCCGATGGCCGGGAACGCAGGGAAGATCGTGTCGATCGAGAACGGTCCGAACATCGCCAGTCCGCCCAGCAGCAGGGCGAGGCGGCGGACGGGAATGGACAGCGTGGCGGGTTGCGTGGGCATCGGCTCGGTGGAATTCGATTCTTGCGAACACGGACGCGATCGCGCCCGCATGTGTGACGGTCAGGCGTCCGGCGGGCCTTTCAACTCGACGAGGTTGCCTTCGGGGTCGTACAGGTATTGCGATGGGCCCTCGCCCTCCGCGCCGTAACGCGAACCGAACTCCGCGACGCGTACGCCGTGCGCGGAGAGGTGGGCGACGATCGCGTCCACGTCGAACGGTTCGACGCGCAGGCAGAGGTGGTCCATGTTGTGGCCTTCCTGGCCCGGCGCGGCGCCGCCCTTGCGGCCCAGCGTGCCGTCCACGTCGACCAGGTCGATCAGGCTGGCGCCGGCGCGAAGCTGGATCAGGCCGATGGCCTCCTGCCGGCGTTCGACGGTGCAGCCCAGCACATCGCAGTAGAACGCCACCATCCCGGCGACATCGCGAACCCGCAGCACGACGTGGTCGATCTGCTGCAACTGGAACGGCGGTGACGGCATCGGCGGCATCCTGCGCGCGGGCGCTCAGGATACAGCCGGCTCCGTTTGCCGGACGCGCCGATTCGCGCGACCGGACGCACGAAAGGACGAAGCGTCGCCCGCTCCGTCCCTCCGATGGCCTCGTCCCTGAGGCGCCCATGCCTCCGTGCCGCTTACAGCTTGTGTGCGAAGCCCACGCCGATCGAGTGGTCGTCGCCGCCGAACGCCGCGCCGAAGCTGATCTGGCTCTTCCGGCCGACCGGCTTGGCATAGCCGGCGGAGATCGCGCCGTGGCCCTGCTCGGATCCCAGGCCGACCGACCACGCGCCGTTCGGATTGCCCACCGCGGCCGCGGCGGCACCGGAGGCCATCTGCGCTTCAGCCATCGACATCGCACCCTGCGAGCTGATGCGGCCGTCCTGCTTCGCCATTTCATTCGACAGCTTGTCCATGCCCGTCGTCACGTCGGTCTTCAGCGTGCTGATGTCACCTTCGTTCGTGGTGACGCGGCCGTCCAGCGTGGAGATGGCGGCGGTGTTCTGCGCCACAGCCTGGTTGGTCGTGTACAGCTGCCCGCCGTTGACGGCGTCCGTGCTGCCCGAGGCAACCGTGCCCGCAGCGACCTTCAGCAGCTTGCGCGCCGTGCCGTTCTTGTCGGCGAAGTCCACCGCCGCGCCGTCCGTGCCCTTGCCCACCGTGAGGTTGGCGCCGGCGGCCGACTGCTGCACCAGGCCGGCGGAACCGCTGCTGATGTTGTTGACCGTGTTCTGCAGGTTGGTGATGTTGCTTTCGGCGGTCGTCACGCGGCCACCGAGGTTGGTGACGTTCGTGTTGATGGTCGAAATGTTGCCTTCGGCCGTGGTGACGCGGCCGCCCAGCGAGGTGATGTCGGCCGTGTTCTGCGCGACGTTCTGGTTGGTCGTGTACAGCTGCGGTAGATCTTGTTCATGACATCACCTCGGTAAGGAAAGGACGTTGGGCGCGGTGCGCTTCGCAACGGAGGTGATGCTCGCGATCTGAGACTTTTGCTTATATGAGAGTTTTCTACGGGTTGGCCAAATCGTTGTCGGAAGCTGCTCTACGCGGGGTTGCGCGCGACTTTTTCGGATTGTTCCTAGGTGCACACTGCACTAGGCGACGTTGATTCGCCTTGGAAATCGACCGAAATGCGCTGGCTGGCTCGCGGCATATCGATGGGCGCTCGTCAGTCTCTGAGCCTCGGTCGTCAGTCCCTGAGCCTCGGTCGTCAGTCCCTGAGCCTCGCTCGTCAGTCCCTGAGCCTCGCTTGCCAGTCTTTGAGCCTCGCTCGTCAGTCTTTGAGCCTCACGGGCCAGGCTCTGCGATTCGCGCCCGAGGCGCGAAGACTGGCGCACCACGCTTCTTGCCTGGCGTGCGAGGTTCGCCACCTTCGCGCGCCAGGCTTCGAGACTCCCGCGCCAGGCAAAAAGAGTCGTGGGTGAGGCACCAGGACGGGCGCGTGAGCCTGCACTACTCGCGACCGGCTCCGTAACGGGCGCCGGTGTGGGCAGGCGTCCACACCTAAGCCTCGTCGTGCGGATCCCCAGCTCCTTCCACGGTCTCGTGCCGCACTTCCAATGCCGCGACTACGGCCTGCCGCCGCGCGCCACCGATCATCGCCGTGAGCCAGTCCTGCAGCAGGTCGGCCCATGCGCGCTTCGCATCGGGATGCGACAACTCGTGATCCGCACCGGCGATCGTTCGCGTGGTGATCGACGACGCACGCACCAGTGCGCCACGGAAGCTTTCGGCGACCGGCTGCGGCAACACCTGATCGTGCTGCGAGGACACCAGCAGCACGTCGCCGCGGAACTGCGTCAACGCTGTCAACGCGCGGTTGCCGTCGGGCGGCTGTATCTGCCGGCGGTACTCGTCCAGCGCGACGCGCGCTTCCAGTTCGTGCTTGGGCACGTTCCAGCCCTCGTCGGGATACAGCGCGGGCGCGCGCAGCGCGAGCCATTGCACGCGACGTTGCGCGGTCAACAACGTCGCGAGGTAAGCGCCGTAACTGAAACCGACGACGGCGATCGCGCGCTCATCGACATCGTCACGCGCGACGATGCAGTCGTAGGCGGCGAGCAGGTCGCGCAGGTTGTCTTCACGCGTCACGCGTTCATGGCGCGGGTCGTCGCGATCGTGTCCGCGCAGGTCGACGGCCAGCACCACGCAACCGACCGCGACCGCGTCGCGCACGTGCCCCAAATCGAACTCCTGCGTCCCGTTCCAGCCGTGCACGAAGATCACCGCCGGCAGCGCGGGCTGCGGCACTGCCAGCGTCGCGCAGAAGTGGTCGTCGTCGACGCGGATGCGCCGCGATGCCACGCGTACTTCCACCGGCGAAGCGGCCTGTGCCGAGACCGCTTCGGCGCACGACCGCTCGCTGTCGATGCTCGCCTCGTTCATGGCCGGATCGTCGCGCCGGGCTCGTGATCCCCTCGTCGGCGAGCCGCCGGCGCGCCTCCATGGCATCGCGACTTTGCATCACGCGGCCTTGAAGAACGGCGTCATAAGGTCAGTGCCTAGCCAGCACGAGCAGGCCGGGGACGCGCCCATTCATGCGCGCTCCCCGAGCGGCGACGGCGTCCCTCAGAAACCGAACCCATGAAGATCGCGCAGATTTCACCCTTGTACGAAGCGGTCCCGCCGAAGCTGTACGGGGGCACCGAACGGGTCGTGGCACACCTCTCCGACGCACTTGTCCAGGCCGGACATGACGTCACTTTGTTCGCCGCCGGTGACGCGAACACGCGGGCGACGCTCGCGCCGATGCGCGACCAGGCCATCCGGCTCGATCCCGCGCCGCTGAAGAGCGACCTCGCCGCGCACCTGGCGATGCTCGACGAAGTGCGACAGCGCGCCGACGAGTTCGACATCCTGCACTTCCACATCGACCTGCTGCATTTCCCGTTCTTTCAGGACATGCCGTGGCGCACGCTGACCACGCTGCACGGTCGGCTGGACCTGAAGGATCTTCCGGAAGCGTATGCGTGCTGGCCGCAATTCCCGCTTGCGTCGATCTCCGACCACCAGCGCCGGCCGATCCCGTCGGCGAACTGGGCGGGCACGGTGTACCACGGCATGCCGCCGGAGCAGTACGCGTTCAGCCCGACGCCGCGCGGTGGATATCTGGCCTTCCTGGGCCGCATCTCGCCGGAAAAACGCGTCGATCGAGCAATCGAGATCGCGCGCCGCGCCGGCCTGCCGCTGCGCATCGCGGCGAAGGTCGACACGGTGGATCGCGCGTACTTCCACGACGAGATCGAGCCGCTGCTGTCGACGCCGGGCGTGGAATACATCGGCGAGATCAGCGACGAGCAGAAGAGCGATTTCCTCGGCGGCGCGGTCGCGCTGCTGTTCCCGATCGACTGGCCCGAACCGTTCGGCCTGGTGATGATCGAGGCGATGGCCTGCGGCACGCCGGTGATCGCGTGGAACTGCGGCTCGGTGCCGGAAGTGCTCGACCACGGCGTGACCGGCGTCATCGTCGACGACATGGACCACGCCGTGGACGCCGTGCAGGCCGTCGCACGCTACGATCGCGGCCGCATCCGCGCGCGATTCGAACAACGCTTCTCGTCCGCCGCGATGGCGCGCCGCTACGTCGAGCTGTACTGGCGCGTGCTCGAACAGGGCGGCACGCGCATCCGCCTCACCGCATGATCGACGGCAGCCGCACGCCAGCGACGCCGCGCGCCACGGAGGGCGCACCGCTCCACCCCACTTCATCGACGGGCTGACCCATGGATCCCGCCGCTGCCGCGACCTTGTTCTCAAGTTACGTCCTGAAGGACGGCGACACGTTCCTCATCGCGAACGGTTCGGGCGACGTCGTCGGCGAAGGCGACGGCCAGTTCCACAACGACACGCGCGTGCTCTCGCGTTTCCGCCTCACGCTCGGCGACACGGCGCCGGCGCTGCTGAGTTCCATGGTCTCGCGCGACAACGTGTTCTTCGTCGCGCACCTGACCAATCGCGCGCTTCCGCCACTCGGCGGCGACGCCACGCCGCATGGCCTGGTGCACATCAAGCGCACGCGATTCCTCTGCGCGGACCGGTTGTTCGAGCGCGTGGCGCTGACGAACTACGGCACCGACGCGGTGCGCCTGCACCTCGCCTTCGATTGCGATGCCGATTTCCGCGACATGTTCGAAGTGCGCGGCACGCATCGCGCGGCGCGCGGCCAGCAGCTGCCGCCGCATCCGCGCGAGGACGGCCTGACCTTCGGCTATGTCGGACTTGACGGTGCGCCCTGCCGTGCGTCGATCGTGTTCTCGCGCGCGCCGCAACGCCTCGACGACGGGCGACTCGCATTCGACATCACGCTGCCGCCGCGCGGGCGCGACGAGTTGTACCTGGAAGTCAGCGCCGACGACGACCCGCCGCCGGCCACACGTTCGCGCTATCGTGCCGCGGCGAGCGTCGCGCGCACGCGCATGCGTCGCAGGCAGCGGCGGCTGTCGCGCGTGCGCAGCGAAGCGCCGCTGTTCAATTCGTGGATGGAACGTTCGCGCGCCGACCTCGCGCTGCTGACAAGCGAACTCGACACCGGGCCGTATCCGTACGCGGGCATTCCGTGGTTCTCCACGCCCTTCGGTCGCGATGCGGTGATCACCGCGCTGCAGACGCTGTGGCTGGACCCGCAGCTCGCGCGCGGCGTGCTCGCCTTCCTCGCGAAGAACCAGGCGAAGGAAGAGTCGTCGTTCATGGATGCCTCGCCGGGCAAGATCATGCACGAGACGCGCAAGGGCGAAATGGCGCGTCTTCGCGAACTCCCCTTCGGCCTGTACTACGGCGGCGTGGACACGACGCCGCTGTTCCTCGTGCTCGCGTCGGAATACGCGCGCCGCACCGGCGACGTCAACTTCATCCGCAGCATCTGGAACGAACTCAAGGCCGCGGCAGCGTGGATCGAACGCGTGTGCGACGCGAATCCGCTGGGCTTCCTCGATTACGCGCGTGGTGAAGCGACGGGGCTGGCGAACCAGGGCTGGAAGGACAGTTTCGACTCGGTGTTCCATGCCGATGGGCGTTCGCCGCAAGGCCCAATCGCGCTGGTCGAAGTGCAGGGTTACGTCTTCGCTGCGATGCGCGGCATGTCGCGACTGGCGCTGGCACTGGGCGAGGACGACTCGTCGAAGCAATGGCTGTGGCGCTCGGAACGCATCGCCGAAGCGGTCGAGCAGCACTTCTGGATGGAATCGGGCTTCTACGGCATCGCGGTCGATGGCGAGAACGCGTTGTGCGCGGTGCGCGCGAGCAACCCGGGGCACCTGCTCTACATGGGCCTGCCGAAGCACGCGCGTGCGCAGGCGGTGTCGGCGCAACTGATGTCGCAGGACTTCTTCAGCGGCTGGGGCATCCGCACGCTCGCCGTCGGCGAGGCGCGCTACAACCCGATGTCGTACCACAACGGCTCGGTGTGGCCGCACGACAGCGCGCTGTGTGCGGCGGGCCTGGCGCGCTATGGCCAGCGCGAGGCGTCGGTGCGATTGCTGCGTGCCGCGTTCGAAGCCGCCGTCGGTTTCGACATGCGCCTGCCGGAACTGTTCTGCGGATTCCCGCGGGTGCCCGGCGGCGCGCCGGTGGCGTACCCGGTCGCCTGCCTGCCGCAGGCTTGGGCGGCGGGATCGGCATTCATGTCGCTGCAGGCGTGCCTGGGCATCGAGATCGACGGACCCTCCGCGGAAATCGTGCTGGATCATCCGCGGCTGCCTGCGGGTGTCGAGGAACTGTCGATCCGCAACCTGACGCTTGGCGAGCGACGCGCGCACCTGGTGCTCAAGCGCGTGGCCGATCGCGTGGCGGTGTTCGTGGAGGGGCCGGATGCGGCGGGGGTGGTGGCGAGGGTGCGGGGATAGCGCTCCGGCCAAGGCCGGTATGCAGGTCGAGTCCGCTTCGGCAACGTGTTAACCGCATAACCATCATCCCCGCGAAAGCTGGAGCAGCTGTTGCCGTTGCTGTTGCTGTTGCTTCCGCCTTTGCAGCGACTTAAAGCGAGCCGAGCACCGGAGCCAAAGAGGGGCGAAGAGTCGCCAACTGTTTGAGCGGAGCGCAGCGCAGCGAGTTTTGGCGACGACCCCTCTTTGGTGAGGAGCGCAGGGGACCGGCGACGCGCAGCGGCGCCGGCTCGCGTCAGGAGCAGATGGTTTTGGTTACTTTTGCCGAAACAAAAGTAACCCGCTCGTTTACGAGCGGAAGCTTTGCACTTGGCTTGAATGCTGTTGCTACAGCTTTGCTAATGGCTGCCCAAAGCCGCACAACAAGATCAACATCACGAGCAACAGCTTCCGCCCTGAAGGGCGGG
>NZ_QTJR01000020.1 GCF_003382285.1 Lysobacter soli | reverse complement strand
CCTTGCCGACCGAGTCGCCGATCAGCTGCTTGATCTCCTTCGCCGCGTTCGCCGAACGCTGCGCAAGCGAGCGCACTTCGCTGGCGACCACCGCGAAACCGCGGCCCTGTTCGCCGGCGCGCGCGGCTTCCACCGCGGCGTTCAGCGCCAGGATGTTGGTCTGGAACGCGATGCCGTCGATCACGCCGATGATGTCGGCGATCTTCTTGGACGACTGGTTGATGGCGTTCATCGTGTTGACGACTTCGCCCACCACCACGCCGCCCTGGCCCGCGACTTCCGCAGCGCTCTGCGCCAGCTGGTTGGCCTGGCGCGCGTTGTCGGCGTTCTGGCGGACCGTGCTGGTCAGCTCTTCCATCGACGAGGCGGTTTCTTCCAGCGACGCGGCCTGCTGCTCGGTGCGCTGCGACAGGTCGTTGTTGCCGGCGGCGATTTCCGCGGCGGCCGAGCTGATGGCGTCCGAACCCTGGCGGATCTGGCCGACGATCTGCGCGAGCTGGTCGACGGTGCGGTTCGCGTCGCTGGCCAGGCGGCCGAACTGGCCCGGCAGTTCCACTTCGACGCGACGGTTGAGGTCGCCATCGGCCACGGCCGACAGCAGCGTGCCGACTTCGTGCAGGCCTTCCTCGGCGGTGGCCATCAGCTGGTTCAGCGACTGCACCACGTCGTGGTAGACGAACTCGAAGCGCGAGGCATCGCCGCGGCGGCTGAAGTCGCCGGCCACGGCGGCGTCGACCAGCGTCTTGATCTCGGCGTTGATCGCGTTCATGCCGTTCTTGACCGAGTCGACGGCATCGGTGATGCGCGCCTTCTGGCCCGGCAGGCGGTCCATGTCGTGCGACAGGTCGCCGCGCGCGTAGGAGGCGACGATCTCGATGGCGCGCGTGTTCACCTGGATGTGCGAATCCACCAGCGTGTTCACTTCACCGGCCATCTGGCCGTAGGCGCCCGGGAAATCCTCGCTGCGCAGGCGGCGGTCGATCTCGCCCGCCTGGTGCGCTTCGAACAGGTCGCGCTGCGCGCCGGCGAAGTTGCGCAGCGTGTTGATGGCGCGCTCCAGGCCGCGCGCGATGTCGCGCACTTCGTCGCGGCTGTCCACGCGCACCGCGTCGGGGAATTCGCCGCGGGCGAGCAGGTCGGAGGCGTCCTGCACTTCCTTCAGCGCCGAACGCGTGCTGCGGCTGAAGCCCAGGAACAGGTACGTGGCCAGCGCGAGGATCAGGATGCACGAGCCCAGCGTCCACGCGGTGCGCTGCTGCAGGCGCGCGATCTCGGTCGTGGCGGCGTGGTTGAGCGAGGTGCTCGACGCCGACAGCGCGGAAGCCAGCGCAAGGCGCGTGGCCTCGGTGCGCGCGGCCATGATCTTCACCGGCAGCACCGGCGTTTCGGCGTCGAGGATGTGCTTCTGGATGTCGGCGTTCTGCTTGGCGACCGCGTCGAGCGCCTTGCGGAACGGCGCGCCCATGCTCGCGCCGAGCGACGCCATTTCTTCCTCGGCGTCCTTGATCTCGATTTCCGAACGCGTGCGGACGTAGTCCTGCATGTTGCGCGAGACGGCCAGGCCGGTGCGGTCGTCGACCCAGATCGCGCCGTCGCCCAGCACGCGCAGCGCGGTGGCGCTCTGCTGCTGGGTGTATTCGGCGAGCGTGGGCACCCACACGGTGGCGGCGCGGCCCATGTAGAGCACGGCGGCGTTCTGCGCCTGTGCCAGGCCGGTTTCGTCGGCGATCAGGCCGTGCACTTCACCGAGCTTGCGCACGGCGGCGGCGTGGTCGGTCGCGGCGGCGGCCGAATCGGCGTGGTCGCCGTTGGCCTTGTCCCACGCGGCGCGGGCGTCCTTCAGCGCGGCCGGCAGCGCCGACTCGGCCAGGTTGCGCGTCTGCCAGGCGGTGAGGGCGTCGAGCTCGCGGTTCACCACCGCGGCCGATTCCTGCAGCGTCTGGTCGGACACTTCGTCCTTGGCGAACTTGCGCACGACCTGCAGCTCGTGCTGCTGGATCGCCAGCATCGCGCGGTGCAGGTGCGACAGGCCCTGGACCGCGTCGCGCTGCTTCGTCGCGGCGTTGACCTCGGCGTTGGAGCGCACCACCAGGATGCCGGCGAGCACGCCGCAGGTGAGCATGAAAGCCGCACCGATGACCATCGCCTTCTGGTTGAAGCGAAGCTGGGACATCAGGCGGGTGGCCGGGGCCAGGAAGCGGTCCAGCAACGTGGCGGACGGCCGGGTGTGGGCAAGCGTGGACATGGATCCTCTCGGGCGGAACGGACCCTTTCGGGTCGACACCCGTTGCATCGGCTTGGCACATGGAAACTTTAGGGTGAGGCAGGCCGTTTACACGGCACCGCCGCGTGGCCTGCCGAACGCCGGGCCATGGATGGCCGGGCAGGGCGCCACGAAGTTCAAAGCGTGTCGCCATGGACGGCTGCCGGTGCATGGATCGATGCCACCGTTCTTCCCGAGACCCCCTAAAGATTCCGAAAACCCGGCCGATGACCCCGATGTCGCCCGACATCATCCCCAAGGAGTCATCCCATGCGCCGTTCCCTTCTGACCGCCACCGGCCTCGCCGTGCTGGCCCTGTCCTTCGCCGCCCCGGCTTCGGCCGACCTCAAGCCGACCAAGCGCGTCGAGCCGCAGTACCCGGCCGAAGCCGCGCGTGCCGGCACCCAGGGCTTCGTCGAAGTCGAATTCGTCGTGGACGAAGGCGGCAAGGTCGCCAGCGTCTCGGTCGTCAACGCCAAGCCGGCCCGCGTGTTCGAGCAGTCGGCCGTGCGCGCCGTGAAGCAGTGGGAGTTCGCTCCGGGCGGCGGCAAGGGCAAGGTCCGCCTCGACTTCTCGCTGTAAGCGATCGACGGCCTCTCCCGACATCGCCGTTTACAGGAAGGCGCGCCGGAAACGGCGCGCTTTTCTTTTGTCGAAACCGCGCGCGGCTCAGAAGCGGTGCGCGTTCGCGCAGGCGGCGACGTGGTTGTAGTCGCTGGACATGCAGCGGTAGAAGGCCTCCTTCTCGCCGGTGGCGGCGGCGCAATCCTGCGGCGTCACTTCGGCCAGCGCCGCGCGCAGCTTGACTGCCTGGGCTTCGAAGCCGGCACGGTCGATGTAGCCGCCGTCGGCGTTCTTCTGGCCGACCTCGAGCATCGTCTCCAGCCCGTAGCGGGCGTTCTCGACGGCCTTGCCGCAGGACAGCTCGACGTCGGTCTCCTGAACCTGCAGCAGTCCCTGGGCGATGCCCTCCACGGTGGCCTGCACGTCGGGCGGGAGCTGCTTCGTTCCGTCGTCCTTCGCCGTGGCGGCGAAGGCGCAGGCGAGCAGCAAGCTGGCGAACGACGCACGCAGCGCCGTGGTGATGCGGATGTGGTCCATCGAGTTTTCCCCTGTGCGGCTTCGTGCCGCGAGCGGGGAGCTTAACCCGAGCGTCTGATGGGGCCGCTATGGGGCGTTCTGTCGTTCTGTCGTCCGGTCCGTCATCGGTCATCCGTCATCCCGGCGAACGCCGGGACCGAGGCCGGTCACGTGTGGGCACTCCGGATGCGACGAACCACCGCACCGTCATTCCAGCGGAAGCTGGAATCCATTTTGATTCTGCGGTGGAGTCACGAAGCAACATCGCAGCGCTGTCCCGCAACGGTCATTCACCGATACGGCTTCGTTGCCCCTCACCCCAACCCCTCTCCCGATGGGAGAGGGGCTTAAAGCACGTCATCCCGGCGAAAGCCGGGATCCAGGCACGTAACGCCTGGGAACTCTGGCAGCGGCGAACCAACCGCACCGTCATTCCAGCGAAAGCTGGAATCCATTTTGATTCTGCGCTCGACGTGAGAAACAACATCGCAGCGCTGAGCGGCAACGGTCGTTCGCCGGTGCCGCTTCGCTACCCCTCACCCCAACCCCTTTCCCGATGGGAGAGGGGCTAAGAGCACCGCGCGAAAGCGGGATCAAACGCCAGCGTCAGCGGTTCGACATCAACCTCACCGCCGCCCCGCGATCCGTGCCAGTTCCGCGCCCACGGCGACGGCGCTCGGGCCCCCGCGGCCGACGCGGAACACCGCCACCGCTTCCACCAGCTGCGCGGCCTGCTGTTCCAGGCTGCGGGCAGCCGCGGCGGACTGCTCGACCAGCGCGGCGTTCTGCTGCGTGCCTTCGTCCATCTGCGTGATCGCGCCGTTGACCTGCTCGATGCCCGCCGTCTGTTCGTTCGATGCAGCCGAGATGTCGGCGATGATGTCGCTCACCTTGCGCACGCTGGTCACGATGCCCTGCATCGTGCGGCCGGCCTGGTCGACCAGCTGCGTGCCCTGCTGCACTTCCACCACCGAGTCGGTGATCAGCTGCTTGATCTCCTTGGCCGCGTTCGCCGAACGCTGCGCGAGCGAACGCACCTCGCCGGCGACGACCGCGAAGCCGCGGCCCTGTTCGCCCGCACGCGCGGCTTCCACCGCGGCGTTCAGCGCCAGGATGTTGGTCTGGAACGCGATGCCGTCGATCACGCCGATGATGTCGCCGATGCGGCTGGAGGATTCACTGATCGCGCTCATCGTGCGCACCACGCGGTTGACGATCGCGCCGCCTTCGGACGCGACCTGTGCCGCCTCGCGCGCCAGTTCGTTCGCATCACGCGCGCTGTCGGCATTCTGGCGCACGGTGGAGGTCAGTTCCTCCATCGACGATGCCGTTTCCTCCAGCGCGGCCGCCTGCGATTCGGTGCGTCGCGACAGGTCGTCGTTGCCGGCGGCGATTTCCGACGCCGCGCTGCCGATCGCATCGGCACCTTCGCGGATGCCGCCCACGATCTGCGAGAGACGATCCACGGTCTCGTTCGCGTCTTGGCTCATGCGCGCAAACACGCCGTTGAAATCGCCACGCATGCGCGACTGCAGGTCGCCCTGCGCCAGTCCGCGCAGCAGCGACGACAGCGCGGTCAGGTTTCCGTCGGCGGTCGACATCAGGCGATTGAGCGTCTCCACCATCGTGCGGAAGTCATGGTCGAAGCGCGTCGCGTCGCCGCGCGCGGTGAAATCGCCGTCCGCGGCGGCGGCCGAAAGCCGCTGGATTTCCGCGTTGATCGCACGCAGGTTGGCCTTCACCGAATCCATCGTGCGCGTCAGCACGGCCTTCTCGCCGGGCAGGCGGTCCATGTCCTGCGACAGGTCGCCGACCGCGTAGCGCTCCATGATCCGCAGCGCACGCTGGATCGACTCGATGTGCGAGGCGACCAGCCCGTTGGTGTCGCGCACCATCGTGCCGTACGCGCCGGGGAAGGCCGCTTCGTCAATGCGGAAGCTGATTTCGCCTTCGTCGTGTCGGCGCGCCATCTCGCCCTGCGCGTTCGAATAATCTTCAAGACGGCGGCACATGCGCTCCAGCGCCTGCTGCAACTGGCCGATCTCGTCGCGCTGTTCGGTATGGATCACCAGGTCGAAACGTCCGTCGGCCATCGCCTGCGCGGCCTGCGTCGCCCCGCGCACGGAGGCGGCGATGTTGCGCGCGATCAGCACGCTCAGCGCGATCACGGCGGCCAGCGCGAAGAACGCGGCGATCAGCAGCGTGCCGCCGAAACGCCATGCGCGCGCGGCGATGTCGTCGGTGTACTCGCCGCTGCCGATGACCCAGCCCCAGCGCGGCAGGTGTGCGACGTAGGAGATCTTTTCGACCGGACCTTCGACGCCGGGCTTGGCCCACTGGTAGTCGACGAAACCGCCGCCGGCGCGCGCGACCTTCGCCATCTCCACGAAGATGCGCTTGCCGTCGGGGCTCACGTAGTCGGTGAGGTCCTTGCCGTCGAGCTGCTTCTGGTGCGGATGCATGAGCATGCGCGGATGCTCGTCGTTGACCCAGAGGTAATCGGTGCCGCCCTTGCTGCGCAGCGTGGAGAGCGCGTGGAGCGCTTCGCGTTTTGCGACGTCCTCGGGAAGCTTGCCGGCCTGTGCGAGGTCGGCATAGCGCTGAACGAGCGCGAGACCGGCGCCGACACGCGTATGCAGGCGCGCGCGCTCATCGGCGATCTGGCCGTGGTAGTTGCGTTCGACGGCGATGCCGGTGAGCACCACCAGCCCCAGCGACAGCGTGACGATCATCCACGCGAACTTCGCGCGCAGCGAAAGGGAAGAGAAGCGGAACAGGTTCGACATGCACTACACCGCGATTGGTTACTCGACGCGGGAGCGCGTCTTGCACGTGTTATCGGCAGCAGGCGCGTTTGATGCAGATCAAATCCGCTGGATTGGGCAAGTTTCTGGCTGAATGGGCGAAGTGGGGTGTGGGTCGCGGTCTTGAAGCGGCGAACCGCACTCGTCATTCCAGCGGAAGCTGGAATCCATTTTGCTTCTGCAGCGAACGCACGAAGCAACAGCGCAGCGCTTTGCGGCAGTAGCTGTTCACCACAACCGCTCCGTTACCCCTCACCCCAACCCCTCTCCCGATGGGAGAGGGGCTCAATGCACCGTCATCCCGGCGAAGGCCGGGATCCAGGCCTGTAGCGTGTGGGCACTCCGGGCGTGGGCGAATGACCACTTTCGTCATTCCAGCGAAAGCTGGAATCCATTTGGCTTTTGCTCTTCGACGTACGAGCAACAGCGCAGCGCTGTGCGGCGACCGCCGTTCGCCGGTACGGCTCCGTTACCCCTCCCCGGCCCGAACGCATAGCGTTCGGGCGTTCGAAGGCGCGCGAACCAGTGGTTCGCGAGCAGCGCCTTCTCACCCCCAACCCCTCTCCCGATGGGAGAGGGGCTATGACTCAATCATTCGCCGCCCGCAGATACTGCGGCGCGTTCGAACTCAGGCGGAAGGACGCGACCGTCTGCATCAGGTCCGACGCCTGCTCCTCCATGCTGCGGGCGGCGGCGGAGGCTTCCTCGACCAGCGCGGCGTTCTGCTGCGTGCTCTGGTCCATGTGCGCGATGGCCTGGTTGATCTGCTCGATGCCGGCGCTCTGCTGCAGCGTCGCGGCGCTGATGTCGCCGATGAGATCGGCCACGCGCTTCACGCTGCCGACGATCTCGTCCATCGTGCGGCCCGCGCTTTCCACCAGTCGCGTGCCGGCGCCGACGCGCTCGACCGAATCGCCGATGAGGTGCTTGATCTCCTTGGCCGCCGTCGCCGAACGCTGCGCGAGCGAGCGCACTTCGCTGGCGACCACCGCGAATCCGCGGCCCTGTTCACCGGCGCGCGCGGCTTCCACGGCCGCGTTGAGCGCGAGGATGTTCGTCTGGAACGCGATGGCGTCGATCACGCCGATGATGTCGGCGATCTTCTTCGACGACTGGCTGATCTGCGACATGGTGTCGACCACGCCGTGCACCGCATCGCCGCCGCGCGAGGCGATCGCGGTGGCCTCGATCGCCAGCTGGTTCGCCTGGCGCGCGTTGTCGGCGGTGTGGCGCACGGTGCTGGTGATCTCGTCCATCGACGAGGCCGTTTCTTCCAGCGACGCCGCCTGCGATTCGGTGCGCTGCGACAGGTCGGAGTTGCCCGCGGCGATCTCGCGCGCGCCCTCGCCAATGGTGTCGGCGGCGACCTTGATCTGGCCGAGGATCCCGGCCATCGCATCGACCAGCGAGTTGATGCCCTCGCACAGCTGCGCGATCGAACCGGTCTTGTCGGCGGTCTCGATGCGGCGCGTGAGGTCGCCATCCTTCGCCGCGTTCACCACCACGTGCGTCTGCTCGACCGCGCGCTGCAGCGCCTGCGTGTCGCGCACCTGCGCGGTGATGTCGGCGGCGTACTTGACGACCTTGAACGGCTTTCCGTTCATGTCGAAGATCGGGTTGTACGAGGCCTGGATCCACACTTCGCGACCGCCCTTGCCGAGGCGCCGATACACACCGGCGTCGAACTGTCCGCGACCGAGCTTGATCCAGAATTCCCGGTACTCGGCGCTGTTGCGGTACGCCTCCTCGGCGAACATCGAGTGATGCTGGCCGCGCACTTCGTCCAGCGTGTAGCCCGTGGTGGCCAGGAAGTTCTCGTTCGCCGAGAGGATGCGGCCGGTCAGGTCGAATTCGATCACCGCCTGCGACTTGCTGATCGCCGCCAGCTGCCCGGCGAAATCGGCTGCCTGCATCTTCTGCGCGGTGATGTCGGTGGCGAACTTCACGACCTTGCGCGGGCGGCCCGCACTGTCGAACACCGGGTTGTACGAGGCCTGGATCCAGATCTCGCGACCGTCCTTGCCGAAGCGGCGGTACTGCCCGGCATCGAATTCGCCGCGCGCGAGCTTGGCCCAGAACGCGCGGTATTCGTCGCTGCCTGCGTGCTCGCGGTCGACGAACATCGAATGATGGCGGCCCTGGATCTCGTCGAGCCGGTAACCCAGCGTGCGCAGGAAGTTCTCGTTGGCGTGCGTGATCGTGCCGTCGAGGTCGAACTCGATGACCGCCTGCACGCGGTCGATCGCGCGGATGCGGCCTTCCATGTCATGGATGCGCGCGTCGTTGGCGGGCGAGGGCGCGCGGGTGGCGGAGAACGCCGAGACGAGGCGACGGAGAAGCGACGGGGCCGCGGGCACGGAAAGCGCTGCCGCGGCGGGCTGGCGATTGGAACGCATGGCGGGTCCTCTTCATTCCCTGTGAAACAAATCGAACGCGCCGCAGATCCCATGCGGCGCAGGACATAGCGTTGATTTGTGGACTCACGAAAGATCGCCCTGGGGGCGGCGGACCTTGGGTGGGGCACAACGCGGCTGGCTTGGCGGATTCGCTCCGCCTGGCGTGCTTTTTGGCGTTGTTTTTGTTTTCGGTACTGCGTGATGCGTGATGCGTGTTGTTTTGCTGTTCTGTGTCGCTTCGTGCTGTTGCTAAGCCCCTCTCCCGCGTGCGGGAGAGGGGTTGGGGTGAGGGCAATCCAGCGATGTCGTCCTACTCGCCCTCACCCCAGCCCTCTCCCGCAAGCGGGAGAGGGGGCGTTTCGTTTCATTCATCAAGCCGCGTTAGCGTGCGCGACCAGCCCCATCTCGGCGCTGGTCATCAGCTTCTCGATTTCCAGCAGGATCAGCATGCGTTCGCCGTGCGTGCCGATGCCGGTGATGAACTGGCGGTCGATCGTCGCGCCGATTTCCGGCACCGGGCGGATCTGTTCGGATTCCAGGCGGACCACGTCGGAGACGCTGTCCACGACCATGCCCACGACGCGGTCGGCGACGTTGAGCACGATCATCACCGTCAGCGCGTTGTATTCGGCCTTCGCGAGGCGGAACTTCAGGCGCATGTCGATGACGGGCACGATGGTGCCGCGCAGGTTGATCACGCCCTTGATGTACTCGGGTGCGTCGGGGAGGCGGGTGACGGTGTCGTAGCCGCGGATTTCCTGGACTTTCAGGATCTCCACGCCGTACTCCTCCTCGCCCAGGGCGAAGGTGAGGTACTCGTCGGCCGATTCGATGGTGGCGGTGATGTCGTTCATGTGGGTGTCTCGTTCGTATCCGGTTCGCTGCTGTTCGATCACGCCGCCTGCGGCATGCGCTGCGCCTGCACCAGGCCGCCGACGTCGACGATCAGCGCGACGCGGCCGTCGCCCAGGATCGTCGCGCCGGAAATGCCCTGCACGCGGCGGTAATTGGCTTCCAGGTTCTTCACCACGACCTGCTGCTGGCCGAGCAGTTCGTCCACTTCCAGCGACAGGCGCTGGCCGTCGGCTTCCACCACGACCGCGATGCCGTTGCGGGCGTGGGTGCCCGGCTGCGCTCCGGACAGGCCGTACTGCGCGGCCAGGTCGACCAGCGGCAGGTAGTCCTCGCGAACGCGCAGCACGCGCGCCTCGCCGGCGATGGTGCGGATGTCGCCCGCGGCCGGCTGCAACGATTCGATCACCGAATTCAGCGGCAGGATGAAGACTTCGCCGCCGACGGCGACGGTCATGCCGTCGAGGATGGCGAGCGTCAGCGGCAGGCGGATCGACACCGTGGTGCCGGTGCCCTTCTTCGAGCGGATCTCGACCTGGCCGCCGAGCGCGGCGATGTTCTTCTTGACCACGTCCATGCCGACGCCGCGACCGGACAGGTCGGTGAGCTGTTCGGCGGTGGAGAAGCCCGGGTGGAACACGAGGTCCCACACCTGCGCGTCGGTGGGGTTGTCGCCGATCGGCAGGCCGCGTTCGGCGGCCTTGCGCAGGATGCGTTCGCGATCCAGGCCACGGCCGTCGTCGGTGATCTCGATGACGATGTGGCCGCCCTGGTGCTGGGCGTTGAGGCTGATCGTGCCGGTTTCGTCCTTGCCGGCCGCGCGGCGGTCGGCGGGCGATTCCAGGCCGTGGTCGATCGAGTTGCGCACCAGGTGCACGAGCGGATCGACGATCTTCTCGATCACGCCCTTGTCCAGTTCGGTGGCTTCGCCGCTGGTGCGCAGGCGCACCTTCTTGTCCAGGCGCGCGGCGAGGTCGCGCACCATGCGCGGGAAGCGGCTGAAGGCGAACTCCACCGGCAGCATGCGCACGCCCATCACGGCTTCCTGCAGGTCGCGCGTGTTGCGGTCGAGCAGTTCCAGGCCGGACAGCAGCAGCTCGTTGGCGACCGGGTCCAGCTGCGTGGAGCGCTGGCGCAGCATCGCCTGGGTGATGACGAGTTCGCCCACCAGGTTGATCAGTGCATCGACCTTGTTGACGGCGACGCGGATCGAGGTATCGCCCGCGTCGGCGGTCGTGGCCTTGCGTGCGTCGCTGTTCGCGCGCGTGTCGAGCGCGACGACGTTGTCGCTGTCGACCGGCGCCGGCGGCGGCGCGATGGCGGATGTCGCGGGAATACCTTCGATCGCCAGTTCGCACTGGTCCTCGACCCACGCGAACGCATCGTCGATGGCGCTGCGCGGCACGCTGCCGGGCAGCATGAGGTCCCACGCGATGTAGGCTTCGTACGGATCGAGTTCGGAGAACTTGGGCAGCGTGTTGTCGAGCGCGGTGACGCCCAGTTCGCCGTGGCCGGCCAGCTCGCGCAGGATGCGCAGCGGGTCGTTGCCGGACAGGAACAGCGACGGCGCCGGCTTGAAGCCGATGCGCCATTCGGCGATTTCCGGTTCCTTCGATGCGGCCTTCGTCGTCGCGGCGACTTCTCGGCCCATCATCTTCGCCAGGCCGTCGTGCGCGCGCTTGAGGCCTTCGGTGTCGATCGCATCGCCGTGTTCGGCGGCGGCGAGCAGGCCGCGCAGCGCATCGCCCGAGACCAGCAGCGCGCCGATCGCGTCGGCGTCGAGCTGGCGGCGGCCGCTGCGCGCTTCGTCCAGCAGCGTTTCCAACTGGTGCGTCAGTTCGCTGATGGCCGTGAAGCCGAACGTCGCCGCGCCGCCCTTGATCGAATGCGCGGCGCGGAAGACGACGTTGATGGTCTCGCCGTCGGCCGAGCCGGATTCCATCGCGAGCAGGCCCGCCTCCATGGCATCGAGGTTTTCGCGGCTTTCCTCGAAGAAGGCGGCGTGGAAGCGGGTGATGTCCATCGTGACGGCTCGGTTGGTCGGATCAGGCGGAAGGACGGAGAGGGATCAGCCCAGGACCTTGCGGACCGTGGCGAGCAGCTGCTCCGGATCGAACGGCTTGACCAGCCAGCCGGTCGCGCCGGCGGCCTTGCCTTCGGCCTTCTTGTCGCCGCCGGATTCGGTGGTGAGCATCAGCAGCGGCGTGAAGCGGTAGTCCGGCAGCTGGCGCAGCTGGCGGATCAGTTCGATGCCGTCCATGCGCGGCATGTTCACGTCGGTCACCACGGCGTCGAAACGCTGGGTCTTGGCGACGTCGAGCGCGGCCTGGCCGTCCTCGGCTTCGCGGACGTTGAAGCCGCCGCCCGTCAGGGCGAAGGCGACCATCTGCCGCATGGAGGTGGAGTCGTCGACGATCAGCAGGTTCTTGGACATCGTGGCCGGCTTCTGTTGGAAGTTGAAAGGAGAGGTGGGGATGGGATCAGGCCGTCGGCGCGTCGACGCCGAGGCTCTTGGCGAGCGCGAGCTGGCGCGCGGCGTCGGCGAGCACCGGCGATGCGCCGGTCACGACGGTCGCGAGGCCAAGCGCGGCGCGTTCGCGCACGAAGGCATGGAGCATCTGCAGCCCGGCCGTGTGCACGCGCTCGACGGCATCGCCGGTGAGCGAAAGCGGTTCGGCGTCCTCCAGGTGCGGGCGCAGCGCGGCCTGCAGGTCGGCGACGTGTTCGATGCCGAGGTCGGAGGGTAGGGACAGTGCGTTCATGGCTGTGTGCGGTTCGCCGTGGTCATTCGAAGGGGATAACGGCGCGGGAAGCGGGGACTTGAGCGGCGGCGTGGCGGGGCGTCGTGGCCAGGCTTCGCGGGGCGTCCGTGGCCCGCGGTGCAGCCCCTCTCCCGCTCGCGGGAGAGGGGTTGGGGTGAGGGCAGGCACCCGCTCCGCTCGCCCTCATCCGCCCTTCGGGCACCTTCTCCCGCACGCGGGAGAAGGGAGCAGCCAATGCCTGGCATCACCCGAAAAGGGCATTCGCATCCAGCAACACCGTCGGCTTCGCCACCACGCGCGCCACGCCGACGATCGCCCGCGACGGCGAGGCCATCAGCGGCGGTTCGATGCGGTCAGGGCCCAGCGTCACGACGTCGTCGACCGCGCTCACCAGCGCGCCGATCAGTTCGTTGTCGCGTTCCACCACGACGATGCGCGCGCGCTCGTCGGGCGTGACGCGACCGGTGCCCAGCCACAGGCCTAGGTCGAAGACCGGCACGATGCGGCCGCGCAGGTTCATCGCGCCCAGCACCGAGGGCGCCGCGCCGCGCATGGCGACGATCGGCACGGTGCGGCCGACTTCCTGCACGCGCAGCAGTTCGACGGCGTAGCTGTCCTCGCCGACGGCCACGCGCAGCCAGCGGTGCGTGGTCGTCACCGTCGGCATCAGCGCGGGCGGCGTCACTTCGACCGGGCGCAGGCCGCGCGCTTCGGCCGGTGGCATCGCGTTGCGCGGCGAATTACTCCCTCCCCTGCCTGCAGGGGAGGGTTGGGGAGGGGTGAAGTCCACAGCGCGGCTCACTTCAGGCCCCGGCGCTTGCGCGCCGCGTACCCCCTCCCAACCTCCCCCTGCATGCAGGGGGAGGGGCTTTTCTTCGGCAGCGCTCTGGCTGGCAAACAGCGGATCGGATTCGAGCTCGGCGAGTAGGCCCGGGTCGATGCCCGGAATGTCGGGCGTCGAGGTTTCGTTCGACGCCAGCATCGCGGCGAACAGCGGATCGGAATCCAGTTCGGCGAGCAGGCCCGGATCGATCTGCGGCATCGCCGGCGCGACGTCATTCGCGACCGCGGGTGGCAGCGCGGCGAACAGGGGGTCGTTGTCGAGCTCGGCGAGCAGGCCCGCGTCGATGAGCGGCGCCTCGGATGCTTCAGGCTGCTGCGCGGCGAACAGCGGATCCGAATCCAGCTCCGCCAGCAGGTTCGCATCGATGCCGGGCGGCAGCGCGACCGGTGCCGGAATGTCGGCATCGAGCGGATCGGGAGCGGGCTCATCGACCGCCCCCATCACCGGCGCGTTCGCCGCGACGGGCGCGGGCGCGACCGCGTCGACGTTGAGGTCGAGCAGTTCGTCGAGGTAGGCGTCGAGGGCGGGGTGGTTCATGTCAGATGTCCAGCAAAGAGCGCGTCGTCCCCGCGCGGGCGGGGAGCCATGGACGTTGCCCTGCGAATCGCATGCCAGCGGACGTCCATGGGTTCCCGCCTGCGCGGGAACGGCGGTGAGGGGTCACGCCGCTTCCTTGTGCTGTTCGCCGGCGGCTTCCTGCTCCAGCAGCCACTTCAGCGCGCGGCGGTACATGTCGACGCCGCGGCCATCCGGCGGCGCGGCCTGCACCAGCGCCGAGGCGTCGCGCAGGCGCGTGTCCATCGGCACGGCATACGGCCAGACGCGGTCGCCGTAGCGGTCCTGCAGCTCGTACAGGCTCGCAACGCCGGTGCGCGTGCGGCGGTCGAACAGCGTCGGCAGCACATGGCGCGGCAGCGGGCGACGGCGCGAACGCTCGACCATCTCCGCCGTGCGCAGCATGTCGGCCAGGCCGTGCAGCGCGAGCGGATCGGTCTGCGTCGGCACGATCAGGCGATCGGCCGCCGCCAGCGCGTTGACCATCAGCAGGCCGAGCGTGGGCGGGCAGTCCATCAGCACGTAGTCGTAGACCTCGCGCACGGTGTGCAGCGCGCGACCCAGCGCGAGGCCGAGGCCCGGCTGCGTGGCGCCGCGACGTTCCAGCGTCGCCAGCGCCGGCTGCGCGGCCACGACCTGCAGGTCGGGCACGTGCGTGTAGCGCGCCAGCTCGAGCAGGCCCACGCCGTTGCCGACGAACAGGTCGTGGGTGCCGGACGGCGGCGGATCGGCGGGGATCTCGAAGGCGCGCGTCAGCGACGCGTGCGGGTCGAGGTCGAGCAGCAGCACGCGGTTTCCCGCCGTGGCAAGCCCGCGTGCGAGGCAAAGCGACGTGGTCGTCTTGCCGACGCCGCCCTTCTGGTTGGCGATAGCCCAGGCGCGCATCAGCCCGCTCCCGGTTGAGTGGTGGAGGAATTGGTTCGTGCCGTCGCGGCAGCGCGTGCGGTGTCGGCGGCGATGCCTTCGTTTCCGGCGGCATGGGCGCGTGCGGCGGCGGCCGCGGCGCCGGGCGCCTTCACGGCCGGGTAGAGATCGGCATCGACGCCTGGTGCTTCGTCGGCCGGCTCGTCCATCGCGATGCTTGCCGGGCCGCGGTCTTCGATCGCATCCGGCCCCTGCGGGCTGGCGAGGATCACCAGCAGCACGCGGCGGTTCGCGTTGCGGCCTTCGGGCGTCGCGTTGTCGGCGATCGGCTGGTACTGGCCGTAACCGACCACCGCGAGCCGGCTCGGCGAAATGCCGGCCTGCGACATCACGTGCACGATGCTCGCCGCGCGCGCGGTCGACAGCTCCCAGTTCGACGGGAACTGCGCGGTCGCGATGGGCATGTTGTCGGTGTAACCCTCCACGCGCATCGCGTTGGGTTCGCCGGCCAGCACGGTGGCGATGCGGCGCACGGTGTCCACGGCCTGCGGGTTGGGCGCGGCGACGCCGCTGGCGAAGAGGATGTCGCTCTGGATCTCGACTTCCAGGAAGTTGTAGCTGCGGCGCACGGTGACCAGCTTCTGCTTCACCAGTTCCGACAGCGCTTCCTGGATGCGGCGGCCGATCGAATGCAGCTGTTCGCCCTGCGCGGATTCGCGTTCGGACACTTCGCGCGCGGCGTCTTTGCCGCTCGCACCGAAGGTCGGCATGTCCAGCACCTGCTTCATGCGCGGCGAGGCGATGGGCGTGGACGAGGAGGGGCCGGACTTCGAGCCCGGCGTCACCAGCGACGGCCGGTCGAACGCCGAACCGCGCAGCTGGTGCATGCCCAGCTGGATCGGCGAGACCGTGCGCGGCGGGCCGCCGAACGCCGAGGACAGCGCATCGGCCAGCACGCGGTACTTGCCCTCGTTGATCGAGGAGATCGCGTACATCACCACGAAGAAGGCCAGCAGCAGCGTGATCAGGTCGCCATAGGGAATGGCCCACGCTTCGTGGTTGGCGTGTTCTTCGTGCTGGTGGCGGCGGCGCCCGGCCATGGCTGTGCGTGCTCCGTCAGACCACGAAGCCGTTGAGGCGCGCTTCGATGTTGCGCGGGTTCTCGCCCTGGGCGATGCCGATGAGGCCTTCGATGATCATCTCGCGCTCGTCGGCCTGCTGGTTCACCAGGCCCTTCAGCTTGGCCGCCATCGGCAGCAGCATCAGGTTCGCCAGGCCAATGCCGTAGATCGTCGCGGTGAACGCGGCGGCGATGCCGTGGCCGAGCTTGCTCGGGTCGGCGAGGTTCTTCATCACCGCCATCAGGCCCAGCACCGCACCGATGATGCCCAGCGTCGGCGAATAGATGCCGGCGCCCTCGAACACCTTCGCCGCGGCGAGGTCGCGCTGCGACTGGCCGTGCAGTTCGATTTCCAGCATCGAGCGGATGTGCTCCGGCTCCACGCCGTCGACGACCATCTGCAGGCCCTTGCGCACGAACGGATCGTCCTGCGCGGCGACTTCGGCCTCCAGGCCCAGCAGGCCCTGGCGGCGCGCGACGGTGGACCATTCGACCAGGCGCGCGATCATCGCCGGGCGATCCTGCACCGGCGGACGGAACACCCAGCGCACGATGTTCAGCGCACGCTTGAACGTCGCCATCGGCGTCTGCACCAGGATCGCGGCGATGGTGCCCAGGATCACGATGACGAACGCCGCCGGCGACCACAGGCCGGACAGGCCCGCACCCTTGAGGATGCTGCCGCCGATCAGCGCCACCAGCGCCAGTACGATGCCTATGAGGCTGAGTCTGTCCATCCTGAGGAAACGTCCGTTGGTTTCGTTTTTCCCCTCTCCCGCGAGCGGGAGAGGGCCGGGGTGAGGGCCGCCTGCCCTCATCCGCCCCTTCGGGGCACCTTCTCCCGCTTGCGGGAGAAGGGAAAAGCCCGGGCGAAAGGACGACGCGTTCGCGATGCTTCGTTCGTCTTAACGGTCCCTGCCCGCACTACTTGAGCCGCGCAGCCCCGTTCTGAGCAGCGCGTCGACATCCAGGATCAGCGCCATGCGGCCGTCGCCGACCAGGCTGGCGCCGGCGTAACCGGCCAGGCCGCGCAGCGTGCGGGGCAGGGCCTTGATGACCACTTCCTCGCGGCCTCGCACGCGATCGACCGTCAGGCAGAAGCGCGAATCGCCCGACTGCAGCACCACGCAGGTCGTCGCCGCGCCGGGCTGCGGCGCAAGGCCGAGCCAGGTACGCAGCTCGATCAGCGGCAGCGGCTGGTCGCGCAGGTCGAGCATGCGCTGGCCGTCCACCCACAGCGGTTCGATTCGGTCGTGCGCGAGCACTTCGACCACGCGCACCAGCGGCAGCGCGTAGACGTCCTCTTCCAGTTCGATCAGCAGCGTCGGCAGGATCGCCAGCGTCAGCGGCACGCGGATCGCGAAGCGCGAACCGCGGCCGACTTCCGAATGGATCTGCACCTGGCCGGACAGTTCGCGGATCTTCGACTGCACCACGTCCATGCCGACGCCGCGCCCGGAGAGGTCGCTGACTTCGCTGCGCGTGGAAAAACCCGCCATGAAGATGAGGTTGAGGCATTCGTCCGCGGTCAGGCGCGCGGCGGCATCGGAATCGATCAGCCCCTTCTTGATCGCGCTGCGGCGGATCTTTTCCGGGTCGATGCCGGCGCCGTCGTCGCTGACCTCGATGGAAACATGGTCGCCTTCCTGCTGCGCCGACAGGCGCACGGTGCCCTGTTCGGGCTTGCCGGCCGCGCGGCGTGCCTCGGGCGATTCGATGCCGTGGTCGATCGCGTTGCGCACCAGGTGCACCAGCGGATCGGCCAGCGCTTCGACGAGGTTGCGGTCCAGTTCGGTCTCGGCGCCGACGATTTCCAGTTCGACCGACTTCTTCACCTGACGGGCGACGTCGCGCGCGAGCTTCGGGAAGCGCGCGAACACGCGGCCGACCGGCTGCATGCGCACCATCATCACCGCCGATTGCAAACGCGAAGTGGCGACGTCGAGCGCGGTCACGGCACGGTCGAGGTCTTCGTCGCGCAGGCGCGGGCGGATGGTCTTGAGGCGATTGCGCGCGAGCACGAGTTCGCCGACGAGATCGACCATCGCGTCCAAGCGGCGCACGTCGACGCGGACGGTGGGATCTTCGGCGGCCTTTGTCGGAGGTGCGCTCTTGGCTCCTCCCCCTGCTCGCAGGGGGAGGTTGGGAGGGGGTGGCGAGGGCGCGTCAGCGTCCGAGCCTTCGCGCGTGGAACTCGCCGCACGCGGCTCGGACCCCTCCCCAACCCTCCCCTGCGAGCAGGGGAGGGAGCTCGATGCCGGCACGGAGTTTCGTGCCAGCGTCGGCATGTGCGTGGCGCCGGCACCGGTGCCGTCGCGCAGCGACTTCAGCAGCGCGGGCGGTGCGTGTTCGGGTTCCTCGCCGTTGGAAATGGCGGCGAGCATGTCCACCAGCAGGTCCAGCGACTGCTGCGCGCCGTCGAACGCCTCGGCGTCCATCGGCACGGTGCCGTCGCGCGCGACGTTGAGGCGATCCTCCACGGCGTGGCAGATCTCCACCATCGGGCCGAAGTCGAGGAAGCCCGCGCCGCCCTTGATGGTGTGGAAACCGCGGAAGACGGCGTTGAGCGCGTCGCGATCGGTGTGCGCGTGTTCCAGCGCGACCATCTGCTCGCCGAGCTGGTCGAGGATCTCGCGCGCTTCGATCAGGAAGTCGGCGGCGATGTCGTTGGCGATGGCGCTCATGTGGATCTCATTCCAGTTACGTCATTCCCGCGGAAGCGGGAATCCAGTGACTTCGCCCCGGCGCACGCAAGGCGCTGGATTCCCGCCTTCGCGGGAATGACGAGCAGGAGCGAAGGCACTGAGTGCATCTCAAAGCCCCAGCGACGACAGCAGGTCGTTCGCGTCTTCCTGCGTCGCGGGCGTTGGGTCCACGCCCGCCACCGACGGGCCGTAGCCGCGGTTGTTGTGGTTCAGGTGGATCGGCGTCGCGTCGCTGTCGGTGATCTCGCCCAGGCCGGCGTGCACCGCGCGGACGAGTTCGACGACGCGGCGGATGATCTGCCCCGTCAGGTCCTGGTACCCCTGCGCAGCGGTCATTTCCGACATGCGCGAGCGGATCGCGGCGATGGTCGCGGCCTGTTCCTCGGTCGACGCATCCGGCAGCGTGCCCAGCAGCACGCCGCATTCCTGGATGAGGTCGAGCGTGCGGTGGCTCGCGTCCTCGCTCACGTGCACGACGTGCTCGAGGCGCGCGCAGGCTTCCGGCAGCGAGGCGTTCGGATTCGCGCTGCCGTTGCCGAGCGCGGTGTCGAGTTCGCGCGCGAGCTTGGCAAGGCCCTGCACCAGCGGCTGGCTGCGCCACTGGATCAGCGCGTCGACGTTGCTGCGCCAGCCGGCGAGGTCGTCGTGTTCCAGCGCCCACAGCGCCGCATGCAGGCGGCCGATGACGGCCTGCCTGTCTTCACCGCCGAGCGCCTTCTCGCAGGAGGGCGCGTCGATCACGCGGCCGCTCCCAGGCGTTCGAACACCTTGTTGAGCTTGTCTTCCAGCGTCGCGGCGGTGAAGGGCTTGATGACGTAGCCGTTCACGCCGGCCTGCGCGGCTTCGATGATCTGCTCGCGCTTGGCTTCGGCGGTGACCATCAGCACCGGGATCTTCGCCAGCGACGCGTCGGCGCGGATCGCCTTGAGCAGGTCGATGCCCGGCATGCCCGGCATGTTCCAGTCGGTCACGACCAGGTCGTACGGCGCCTTCTTCAGTTCCACCAGCGCGGTCATGCCGTCGTCGGCTTCGGCGGTGTTGAAGAAGCCCAGGTCGTTGAGCAGGTTCTTGACGATGCGGCGCATGGTCGAGAAGTCGTCGACGATGAGGATGCGGATGTTCTTGTCCATGTGGGCTTGCTCTGGTGCGAAAGGGGATATCAGGCGTTGATGCGGAAGCGGGTCAGAACTCGTCGTCGTCGTCGTTGTGCGAGCCGCGCCATTCGCCCAGTCGCGAACGCAGGCGCAACATCGCCTGGCCGTGGATCTGGCAGACGCGCGATTCGGAAACGTTGAGCACCGCGCCGATCTCGCGCAGGTTCAGTTCCTGCTCGTAGTACAGCGACAGCACCAGCTGCTCGCGTTCGGGCAGGTTGCCGATGGCGGCGCCGAGCGCCTGCTTGAAGGCGACCTGTTCGAACTCGCGCGCGGGCGTCGCACCGGCGTGGCCGCCCAGGTGCGGTTCGCCGTCGTGTTCGTCGACGTGCGCTTCCAGGCTGATGAGCTGGCCGCGCGCGGCGTCCTCGAGCATGCGGTGGTATTCGTCGAGCGGAACGGCGAGCCGGGTGGCCACTTCCTGCGCGGTCGCGGCACGGCCGGTGCTCTGCTCGACCTCGCGCGTGGCCGCGACGACGTCGCGATAACGGCGATGCACCGAACGCGGCACCCAGTCGCCGCGGCGGATCTCGTCGATCATCGCGCCGCGGATGCGGATCGACGCGTACGTCTCGAACGCGGCGCCCTGGTCGGCCTGGAAATTGCGGGCGGCATCGATCAGGCCGAGCATGCCGGCCTGGATCAGGTCGTCGATCTCGACGCTGGCGGGCAGTCGCGCGGCGAGGTGGTGCGCGATGCGGCGCACCAGTTCGCCATGCTTCTCGACGACTTCCGTCGCGTTGACCGTGTCGGCCGCGCGCTGGGTCGCCTTGTAGTGCTGGGCGGCGGCGTTCATGCGACGGCGCTCCTCAACGGATCGTTGGTGCTTGCGGCGCTGGCGCCGTGGGCGACGAGGCGCTCCATGAAGAACTCCACGCCGCCGCGCGGGCCGACCGGCGACTGCCAGCTGTTGGCGCGGCGCGCGATGTCGCGGAAGGCCAGTGCCGACGGGCAGCCCGGGAAGGCTTCGACGACGGCTTCCTGGCGCTGGATCGCGCGGCGCAGCCATTCGTCGCGCGGCACCGCGCCGAGGTAATGCAGCGTGACGTCGAGGAAGCGCGCGCTGACGCGTTCGAGCTTCTCGAACAGCTGCTTGCCCTCGATGGCGTTGTTGACCTGGTTGGCGAGCACCTGCACGCGGGTCACGCCGCGCTCGCGGCTGAGCACCTTGATCAGCGCGTAGGCGTCGGTGACCGAGGCCGGTTCGTCGCAGACCACCACGATCACGTCCTGCGCGGCCTGGCAGAAGGTCAGCACGCTGTCGGAGATGCCGGCGGCGTTGTCGACCACCATCGCGTCCAGCGGCAGGTCGAGCTGGCAGAAGGCGTGCACCAGGCCGATGTGCTGCTGCGGGAGCAGTTCGGTCATGTGGCGCTTGCCCGATGCGGCCGGCACGACCCAGAGGCCGCGCGGGCCTTCCAGCAGCGTGTCCTGCAGCTCGCAGCGGCCGGCGAAGACGTCGGCGAGCGTGAACTGCGGCGACAGGCCGAGCATCACGTCGACGTTCGCAAGGCCCAGGTCGGTATCCAGCAGCAGCGTGCGCTGGCCGGCGTGGACCAGCGCCATGGCGAGGTTCACCGATACCGAGGTCTTGCCGACGCCGCCCTTGCCGCTGGCCACGGCGATCACGCGCACGGGCGGGCGTGCGGTGCCGTTGGCGGCGGGAATGGCGTTGATATCAGCTGGCGAATGCATGTCGGTCCTCGGTGGGGAGGGTCACGGGGCGGGGCTTGAGTTGCGTCAGTTCGAGAGACCCGAGGGGGTTATCGGCAGCACGTCGCACTTTCTCGAGGGTCGAAACCAGACGAGTTGCGTCGGCGGCGGCGATGTCCGTCGGGACGGCCTGTCCGTCGGTGGTGTAGGCCAGGCTCAGGCCCTGCTGGACCAGCACCGACAGGGGCGAACCCAGGCGGCCGGTCTCGTCGAGCTTGGTCAGCACCACGCCTTCCGGCGAGGCCGGGCGGTAGCGGCGGACCACTTCGCCCAGGTCGTGGGCGTTGGTGTTGGCCGGCAGGACCAGCAGGCTGCGCACGCGCTTGGCGGCGCGCAGCCAGAGGATCTGGCCGAGCAGGGCGCGGTCGCGCAGGCCGTGGCCGGCGGTATCGACCAGCACCAGCGGGTAGTCGGCCAGCTGGTCGAGCGCGTCGTTCAGCGCCTCCGGGCCGGCGGCTTCGCACACGGTCACGCCGAGGCGGCGGCCGAGGATGTGCAGCTGCTCCGTGGCGCCGGGGCGTTCGGTGTCGGTGGTCACCAGGGCGACGTCGCGTGCGCGGTGGCGCTGGGCGAAGCGCGCCGCGAGCTTGGCGGCGGTGGTCGTCTTGCCGGCGCCGGTCGGACCGACCAGGGCGATCACGCCGCCGTCGTCGATGGGTTCGTGGCGGGCGACGGAAATCGCGCGCGCCAGTTCTTCCAGCATCGGTTCGCGCACCTGCGCCGGGTCGAGGCGGGCGTCGATGCGGCCGGCGATGGTCTGCGCCAGATTTTCGTCGCAGCCGTACCCGACCAGCATGTCGAACGCCGCCGCACGCGCCGGCGAACCGCGCAGCCGCTCGACGGTGAGCTGGCCAAGCTCGCGCTCGATCAGCGCACGCATCGTCGCCAGTTCGTCGCGCATGGCGATGAACGACGGATCGCGTTGGTCGGCGACGGCGTGAAGGTGGGTGGTCGCTTCGGTGCTCGTCGCGCTCGCGGCGACCTGAGCCCCTCTCCCGACGGGAGAGGGGTTGGGGTGAGGGGCAACGAAGGAATTGCTCGACAGATCGAGGTAGGAGGGAGCACCCACAGCGGCAGCGTTGTCCGCGGCCTGCTGGCCCACTTCTTCCTTCATGTCCAAAGAGGGAAGCGAAGCCTCATCGCTCCACAGATCCGCCAGGCTGCGATATTCGTGCGCCGGGTCCGACGCTGCGACCTGCGTCGCGGAAAGCGCGGCCGGCACTTCAAACTCCGCCGCCTGCGCCGATAGAGAGGGTGCAGCGTCACCGATCACGACCGCAGCCGTGGGCGCGACCCGTGTCGGATCGGTGACGCTGTCCCTTGTTGCTTCTTGTGCGACCGCGGCCTGCGCAAGCGCAGCTGCGGTCGCCTCGAACTTTTCGCCCTGCGGAATCAGTGCGGCCATCATCGCGTCGAAGCGCGAGGTGTCCGGCGGCGGCAGCGATGCCGCGACCCGCGTTTCGTCCTTCGGTGCGCGCGGCGCGGTCGGCACCGGCGTGCCGTCGCCGATGGCGAACACGGCGCGGCCGCGGATCGGCGACTCGGCGACCTTCGCCTTCGCCTTGGCCGACAGCGCGACCACCGCCGGTTCCTCGCGTTCGACTTCCACGCGCGTGGCGTGCGCGGGTTCGGATTGCGTCATCTCGATGCGCTCCACGGTGGCGCGGGTCTCGGCCTGTTGCGTTGCGTCGGTGGCCGGCGCGTCGTTCGACGGCGCCGTCCACGCGGCCTTGGACTTCGACGGCTTGGTGAGCAGCGCCGCGAGCGAACCGAAGCGGGTCTTCTCTTCGGTGTTCGCGGCCGCGCGCAGCGCTTCGGCCTCGCTGGAGATGGATGCGCGCGACGCATCCATCGCCGGCTGCGACGTGCGCATCGTCGGCACCGCGGCCACCGTCGCCGGCGTGACCGGCGAGGCCACCGGCGACGGCGCGGCCGGCATCGACGGCAACGCGGCGCGCAGGGCCTGCTGCGCCAGCGATTCGTCGTAGTCGGTGGCCGCGACGATCTCGATGCCGTCCTCGGTCGGACGGTTCGACAGGATCACCGCGTCGGGACCCTGTTCGTCGCGCACCATGCGCAGCGCGGTGCGCATGTCGGGAGCGGTGAAACGTTTGATTCGCATGGTCGAAAGCCGGGATTCGTGATTCGGGTTTAGTTATTCGGCGAAGCGTCGGGATTCACCCCACCGCCCCCACCAACCGCAACCGCTTGTCCTCCGGCACCTCGCCGTAGGCCAACACGGTCAGCGCGGGGACGCTGTGCCGCACGAGCCGGGCGATCGCCGAACGAATCCCGCCTGGGACCAGCAGCACCGCGGGTTCGCCGCGGCCTTCCTGGCGGGTGACGCACTCGCTGAGGTTCTGATGCAGACGCTCGGCGAGTCCGGGTTCCAGCGCGGCGCCCTGGCCGCTGACGGAGTCCTGCAATACCCGTTCCAGAGCCGGCGCCAAGGTATAGACGGGCAGCTCGGCGCCCAGTCCGTTGAGTTCCTGGACGATGAAGCGGCCCAGCGCGGTGCGGACGGCGGCCGTCAGCAGCGCCGGATCCTGCGTGTGCGGGCCGTGCTCCAGCAGCGCCTCGACGATCTGCCGCAGCTGGCGGACCGGCACGCGTTCGGCCAGCAGCGACTGCAGCACGCGCACGATCGTCGACAGCGGCAGCAGCTTCGGCGTCAGGTCCTCGACCAGGCGCGGCGAGGCCTTGGCGAGCGTGGCGAGCAACTGCTGCACCTCCTCGTGGCCGAGCAGCTCGGCGGCGCGCTCGCGCACCAGGTGCGAGAGGTGCGTGGCGACCACGGTGGCGGCATCGACGACGGTGTAGCCCAGCGATTCGGCCTGCGCGCGCTGGCTCGGCTGGATCCACACCGCGTCCAGTCCGAACGCCGGATCCTTGCCGGGAATGCCTTCGATCTTTCCGTACACATGGCCCGGATCGAGCGCGAGGTGGCGATCAGGATGGATCTCGCCGCTGGCGATCGGCACGCCGTGCACGAGCACGCGGTAGGTGCCCGGCGCGAGTTCGAGGTTGTCGCGCACGTGCACGGCGGGAATCAGGAACCCCAGGTCCTGCGTGAGCTTGCGGCGCACGCCCTTCAGGCGCGCCAGCAGTTCGCCGCCCTGGTGCTTGTCGACCAGCGCGATCAGGCGGTAGCCGACTTCCAGCCCCAGCGGCTCGACCGGACGCAGTTCGTCCCAGCTCAGTTCCGGCTGCGCGGCGGCGGTGGCGGCCGCTTCGGCTTCGGGCGTGTCTTCCTTCGGCGCGAGCGCGCGCTTGTGCATCTTCCACGCGGCAAAGCCGAGCAGCGCCGCCAGCGTCAGGAAGGGCAGGTTCGGCATGCCGGGCACGATGCCGACCAGCCCGAGCAGCGCGGCCGAGACCGCCAGCGCACGCGGATGCAGCACCTGCGTGGTGACCGCCTGGCCCATTTCCTGTTCGCGCGTGGCGCGCGTGACCAGCATCGCGACCGCGGTGGAGATCAGCAGCGCCGGCAGCTGGGCGACCAGGCCGTCGCCGATGGCGAGCAATACGTAGGTGGTGCCGGCGTCCTTCAGCGCCATGTCGTGCTGGAGCACGCCGATCAGCACGCCGCCGATGATGTTGATCGCCAGGATCAGCAGGCCGGCGATGGCGTCGCCGCGCACGAACTTGCTGGCACCGTCCATCGAACCGTAGAAGTCGGCTTCGGCGCGCACTTCCTCGCGGCGCAGCTTGGCGTCCTCGCGCGACAGCAGGCCGGCGTTGAGGTCGGCGTCGATCGCCATCTGCTTGCCGGGCAGGGCGTCGAGGATGAAGCGCGCCGACACTTCCGAGATGCGCCCGGCGCCCTTGGTGACGACGACGAAGTTGACGATGGTCAGGATCGCGAAGACCACGATGCCGACCGCGAAGCTGCCGCCGATGACGAACTGGCCGAAGGATTCGATGACGTGGCCCGCCGCCGCCGGGCCCTGGTGGCCGTGCAGCAGCACCACGCGGGTGGAAGCCACGTTCAGCGCCAGGCGCAGCAGCGTGACCAGCAGCAGGACGCTGGGGAAGATCGAGAATTCCAGCGGCCGGCGGACGTACACCACCGCCAGCAGCACCACCAGCGACATGGCGATGTTGATGGTGAACAGCGCGTCCAGCACCAGCGGCGACAGCGGGACGATGACCATCGCCAGCATGGCGAGGACGACGATGGGCGTGGCCAGGCCGCTCTTCACGGCGTGGCCCATGCTGGAGAGGGAGAAACCTCCGCCGGAAGCCTGACTGCTCATGCTGTCGGGTCTTTGACGGTGGAGTCACCGTCCGCCAGGCCCTTTTCGACCGAGACATCGCCCAGCGTCGGCATCGGCCCATGCGCCGGGTGCCAGCGCTTGAGCTGGTAGACGTAGGACAGCACCTGCGCGACGGCGGCGTAGAGCTTCACCGGGATCTCCTGGTCGATCTGCGCATGCCGATACAAGGCGCGTGCCAGCGGCGGCGCCTCGATGATCGAGACGCGGTGCTTGCCGGCGACGTCGCGGATCGCCAGGGCGATCTCGTCCACGCCCTTGGCCACGACCTTGGGCGCGCGCATCTTCCCGGCCTCGTATTTGAGGGCGACGGCGTAGTGGGTCGGGTTGGTGACCACCACGTCGGCGGTGGGCACGGCTTCCATCTGCTGGCGGCGCGACAGCTGCGCGGCGATCTGGCGCACGCGCGCCTTCACTTCCGGGTTGCCTTCGCTTTCCTTGTATTCGTCGCGCAGCTCCTGCTTGCTCATCTTCAGGCGGTTGCGGTACGACCAGTGCTGCCACGGCACGTCGATCAGCGCGAGCAGGCCCAGCGCGCCGACCATCGCCATCACCGCCTTGGTGATCAGCGACAGCCCGACGGCCACGCCTTCGTGCAACGACATGCCGGCCATGTCGGTGAGGTGGCGGAACGCGCCCCAAACGACCATGCCGGCGAGCCCGCCGATCAGCAGCACGCGCAGCACCGAGCGCACCAGTTCGGCGAGGCTCTCCTTGCCGTACATGCGCTTGAAGCCGTTCATGGGACTCAGGCGCGCGAAATCCGGCGCCAGCGACTTGCTGGCGAACCGCAGACCGCCCATCACCATCGGCGCGATGAAGCAGGCGCCGAGCGCGGCGAGCAGCACGGGCAGCATGGGCTTCAACAAACCCAGCAACAGCGAGGCCGCGTGCGGAACGAGGCGGTCCGGCTGGTCGAGGATCGCCGGATCGATGGTGAGCGCCTGCCGCAGCCAGTCCTGCGACGCGCTGCCGATGCCCGAGCCGGTCGCCACCAGCGCCATCGCCGCGCAGCCCAGCACCGCCACGTTGCCCAGTTCGCGCGATCGCGGGACGTCGCCGCGTTCGCGCGCCTCGCGCAATCGTTTCTCTGATGGCTGTTCGGTCTTGTCTTCCTGGTCTTCGGACATGGCGTGCAGCTTCTGCCCCTCCCCCTGCGTGCAGGGGGAGGTTGGGAGGGGGTGTGAGGCGCGAAGCGCCGAGCGTCGTCACGAAGCTCGCCGCGATGCGGCTTCGCGACCCCTCCCCAACCCTCCCCTGCAAGCAGGGGAGGGAGCAGGGCGTCAGGCCGTCACCGCGCGCGCCGCCTCGAACGCCTGATCGAACAGACGCTCCACCGGACCCTGCATCTCGCGTGCCAGCAGCATCAGCAGCACCAGGCCCACCAGCAGCGCCACCGGAAGGCCCAGCTGCACCGGGTTGAGCTGCGGCGCCGCGCGGGCCAGCACGCCGAAGGCGAGGTTCACCGCGAGCATCGCCACGATCACCGGCAGCGCCAGCAGCAGGCCGGCCTGCAAGGCGGCCGTGAAGAACGTCGGCACCACCGACAGGAACTGCTGCACGTCGGGAATCGGCGTGCCCAGCGGCAGCGCGTGGTAGCTGTCCAGCAGCAGCCGCACCAGCGCCAGGTGCGCGTCGAAGGCGAAGAACAACAGCCCGAAGACGAGGTAGAACCACTGCGACAGCACCGGCGAGGACGCACCGGACAGCGGATCGGCCATCGTCGCGAACGACAGGCCCATGCCCTGCGACACCAGTTCGCCGGCGAACTGCCCGGCTTCGAACGCGAGCCGCAGCACGGTGCCGATCGCAAGTCCCACGGCGAATTCGCGCACGACCGTCAGCACCGTGGCGGCATCCACGCCCGCCGCCGGCGGCGTGGGCAGCAGCGCCGACAGCGCGCCCGACAGCGCCAGCGTGATCGTCAGCCGCGCGCGCATCGGCACGCCGCGCCCGCCGATCATCGGCATCGCCTGCATCGCAGCGCCGATGCGGATGGCATGCCACAGCACCGTGGCGAGCATGCCGAACAGGTTGAGGCCGTCGATGACGGTGGCGGAGGTGGGTTCCATGGGCGTGTCTGTGCTGCGACTACCTGCGTTGCTGCTGCCGTCCGTGGCGGGACGTTGAAGGCTTCGGAGCCCCCGGCCCGGCCATCCATGGCCGTGCGTTCGGCAGGCCACGCGGCAGTGCCGCGTAAGCGGCCTGCCTCACCCCACGATGTGCGGAATGCGATGAAACAGATCCGTCGTGAACCCGACGAGCTTGCCCAGCAGGAAATTGCCGGTCAGGGCCAGCGTCGCGACCAGCGCGATGGCCTTCACGACGAAACCGATCGTCGGTTCGTTCAGCTGCGTGGCGGCCTGCACGATGCCGACGACCACGCCGACCACGAGCACGGCAATCAGCGGCGGCGCGCCGAGCAACAGCGCCATCTGCAGGCCGCGGCCGATTTCGGTAAGTGCGGTTTCGGGCGTCATGGCGGCGCCCTCAGACCGGGTTGAACGAGGCGGCGAGCGAGCCCACCACCAGCACCCAGCCGTCCACCAGCACGAACAGCAGGATCTTGAACGGCGCCGAGATCAGCATCGGCGAGAGCATCATCATGCCCATCGACATCAGTACGCTGGCCACGACCAGGTCGATGATCACGAAGGGGATGTAGATCAGGAACGCGATTTCGAACGCGGTCTTCAGCTCGCTGGTGAGGAAGGACGCGGCGAGCACGCTGAACGGCACGTCCTGCGGCGTCGCGTACGGGCCGCTGTTGGACAGCCCGGCGAAGGTCATCAGGTCGTTCTCGCGGATCTGCGCGAGCATGAAGCCGCGGAACGGCTCCGAAGCGGCGGTCCACGCGCTGCGGAAATCCATCTGGTCGTTGAGGTACGGCGCGATGCCCGCGGCCCAGGCCTGGTCGAACACCGGCATCATCACCATCGCGGTGAGGAACAACGCCAGCGCGAGCAGCACCTGGTTGCTCGGCGTCTGCCCGGTGCCCAGCGCCTGACGCAGCAGGCCCAGCACGATGATGATGCGCGTGAATGCAGTGAGCCCGAGCAACGCCGCCGGCAGCAGCGTGATGCCGGTCATCAGCAGCAGCACCTGCATCGGCATGCTGACCGGCTCGCCACCGACCTTGCCGACGGTGACCGACGGCAGCGGCTTGTTCAGCGAGGGCAGGCCCGGTGCGGACAGCGGCGCGGCGGGTTGTGCGGTCGCCTGCGCGGCGACGGGGTCGGGGAGGGCCTGGGCGTGGAGCGGCGCAAAGGCCGAGGCCATCAGGATCAGCGCGATCGCGAGCGACAGCGCGACGGCGATGCGGCGCCAGGGGGCGCTGGAGAAAAAAGGAGCCGTCATCCCGGCGAAAGCCGGGACCCAGGCCATCACGGCCCGGGTTTCCGCGTTCGCGGGAATGACGGATTCCCCAAAGGCTTCGTCGCGCTGGAGCGCCGACGAGGTAGTCGGATGGCGATGCGAGAACGTCACGGCTTCTTCCCAAGATGCTTGGCCAGCAGCTGCGCGAAAGGCGTCGCGAGGTTCTGCAGGTTGGGCGTTCCCTGCGAAGGTTGTGCCACGGGGAGCGGTTCGCTGAGCGTGTGCAGCGTCGTCATGCCGTTCTGGCCGACGCCCAGCAGCAACTGCGTGCCGCCCACGTCCACCACGACGACGCGATCGCGCGGTCCGAGGCTGAGCGAGCCGACCACGCGCAGGCCGTTGCCGCCGGCCACGCGACCGAAACCCGGCATGCGTTTGGCGAGCCAGCCAAGCCCAAGGATCAGCGAGACGACCAGGATCAACGCGAACACCGCGCCGCCGACGCCGGGGCCGTCGGTTTGCTTGGCGAAGGTCTGGGGTTTGGGCGGATGCGCGATGGTGGCCGTGTGCGTAGTCGAGGCTGCGCTTTTGGCTCCTCCCCCTGCTTGCAGGGGGAGGTTGGGAAGGGGTGGCGAAGCCGCGCCAGCGGCTGAGACCTCCTGCGTGGGAAGCTGCGAAGAAATCGCCTGCGAAGAACCCGCCGCAAGCGGCGCGCACCCCTCCCCAACCCTCCCCTGCGCGCAGGGGAGGGAGCTGTCCGTCACGGCGGCGGCATCTACAGGCGCCGTCGGAACGGCATGCGCCGTGTTGCCCACCGCGACCGCGACAAGCCCCTCTCCCGCCTGCGGGAGCGGGACTGGGGTGAGGGCCACCGCAGCAGCCGCCTCGACAGAATCCGAACCGCTCATCGCAGCCTCTTGATCCGTTCCGCAGGGCTCACGACGTCGGTCAGGCGCACGCCGAAGCGGTCGTTCACCACCACCACCTCGCCCTGCGCGATCAGCGTGCCGTTGACGTACAGGTCCAGCGGTTCACCGGCGGCGCGCTCCAGCTCCACGACCGAACCCTGGTTGAGCTGCAGCAGGTTGCGGATCGGGATACGCGCGCGGCCGACTTCCAGCGACAGCGTCACCGGCACGTCGAGGATCACGTCCAGGTTGAGGTCGCTCGTCAGGCCGCCGGTTTCGGCGGTAAGCGGGTCGAACGCGGCGCGTGCGGCGGAATCTTGGTTGTTCATCGGCATCAGGCCTGGGTGAGCGCGGTGTGGACCGCGATGGAATCGGGATTGGTCGGGTCGAACACCGGCTTCTCGCGCACGGCGTGCACGGCGTTGACCTTGATGGCGTTGCGGCCGTTGTGCGTGCCGAATTCGCCGGAGAACAGCGGCATCTGCTCGACCTTCAGCGTGGCCGTGCCGGGGATCTCGATCGGGATCACGTCGCCCACGCGCAGGCGGCACAGGTCGCGCAGGCTGATCGAACGCTGCGCCAGCACGCTGGACAGCTCGATCTCCGCGTCGTGCAGCTGCGAGCGCAGCGCGACCGTCCAGCTTTCGTCGCGTTCGATGCGGTCGCTCTGCACGCCGGCGTCGAGTTGCTCGCGGATCGGTTCGAGCATCGCGTACGGGAAGGACACGTGGAACTCGCCGCCGCCGCCTTCCAGTTCGACGTGGAAGCGGCACACCACGATGTATTCGCGCGGGCTGATGATGTTGGCGAAGTGCGGGTTCACCTCGGAATTGAGGTATTCGAACTCCACCGGCATCACCGGCGCCCACGCGTCCACCAGGTCGGCGAAGGTCTGCTTGAGCAGCAGCTGGATCACGCGCATCTCGGTGGGCGTGAACTCGCGGCCTTCGATGCGCGTGTGGTACTTGCCCGAGCCGCCGAAGAAGTTGTCCACCACGGTGAACACCAGGCGCGGTTCGAACATCACCAGCGCCGTGCCGCGCAGCGGCTTCATCTTCACCAGGTTGAGGTTGGTCGGCACCTGCAGCGAGTGCATGTACTCGCCGAAGCGGATCAGGTCGATGCCGCGCACCGACAGGTCGGCCGAACGGCGCAGCAGGTTGAACAGGCCGATGCGCCAGGTGCGCGCGAAGCGCTCGTTGATCATCTCCAGCGTCGGCAGCTTGCCGCGGACGATGCGGTCCTGGCTGGCGAAGTCGTAATTGCGTGCCTCGCCCGGCGCCGGCGGCGGCTCGGTCTCGACCGCGCCGCTGTCCACGCCGTGGAGCAGGGCGTCGATCTCGTCCTGTGAAAGCAGGTCGGTCATCATCGAAGTCGCGCTCCGGCGCTGTTTACTGCGTGACCAGGCTGGTGAAGAACACGGCTTCGACCTTGTCGGGCGCGCGTTCGGCCTTCAGCACGTTGCGCACTTCGGCCAGCGCCTGCTGCTGCAGGCGTTCCTTGGCCGAGCGCTGCGCAAGCTGCGCGGCGGTCTGCTGCCCGAACAGGAGCAGCAGGCGGTTGCGGATGGCCGGCGTGTGCAGTTCGAGCGCGGCGCCGGTGGCTTCATCGCGCGTCATCACCTGCACGTCGGCCTGCAGGTAGCGCACCGAGGAGGTGTCGGCGAGGTTCACCACGAACGCCGGCTCCAGCGCGTAGTAGCGCGCCGGCTGCGTGGCGGCGGATTCGGGCTTGTCGGCGGCATGCGCTTCGCCGCCGCGGCCCTGCAGGAACCAGAACGCACCGGCACCGGCCAGGCCGATCGCCAGAAGGGCGATCAGGATCCACAGCGCGAGGTTGTTGCTCTTGGGCGCGGGCGGAGCGGCTGGAGCGGCAGGCTTGGACATTGCGGTGGAACTCGGCGAATGGGATGCCGGATCCGTGCAAGGGGTGTGCCGGTGGGTTTGATGCAGGCGCGTTCCGCACCCTGCCAGTCCCCCCTGCGGGTCTAGCCCCTCTCCCGCTCGCGGGAGAGGGGTTGGGGTGAGGGTCGGCGGAGTGTCGGCGTCACCGATCGCGGTTTAGCCCCTCTCCCACCGGGAGAGGGGTTGGGGTGAGGGTCGGCGTAGTGTCGGCGTCACCGACCGCGCGGTTTTAGCCCCTCTCCCTCCGGGAGAGGGGTTGGGGTGAGGGGCGGCGGAGGGGGAATGGCGCAGGTCGTCGATGCCCTGCTTTCTTAGAGAAAGCAACGAACCTAGCGCTGTAGATGCATGGGCTCGTGAGCGCTGCGGCTTCGTTGCCCCTCACCCCAACCCCTCTCCCGTTGGGAGAGGGGCTTAACAGCGTCGGGCTTTTGACAGCGCGCCGGCGTCAGACTCCCGACAGCCCCTCGCGACCCCCTACGCGTACTCGTCCAGCAACCCCCGCGACGCCCTCACCGCCGGGCCGCGCGACCAGCCGGCGTCGTTCGCCTCGCCACGCTCGTTCGAGCTGCCAAACGAAGCCGCCTGCCCGTTCGACTGCTGCTGCGCCTGGCGCTGCCCCACGTCGGCCTGGCCGAGCTGCAAACCCTGCTGGCCGAGCATTTCCTTCAGGCGCGGCAGGCTGGATTCCAGCGCGTGGCGCACGTCGGGCTGGGCGCTGTGGAATTCGGCGTTCACCCGGCTGCCGTCCAGTTGCAGGCGCACGTCGATCGCGCCGAGGTGATCAGGCGTGATGCGGATTTCGGCGTGGCCGATCTTCTGGTCGGCCAGCCACGCGATGCGCGAGGAGAAGCCGTCGTCGAAACCGTTGTCGAGCGGGATCGGCGTGTTCGCCTGGACCGCCGCCGCGACACCGCGCGGAAGCGGATGGTTCGTCATCGTCGATACCGAAGGCAGCGACGCGGACGTCGAAGTCGTATCGCCGATGCCGATCGAATCCAGCGTGGCGTCGGTAGCGCCCGAGGTCTTCGTGTCCGCCGAAGCGGCCGCGCCCATCGCCATCGCGAACGCCGCCGTGGCGTCGCCATCGGTCGGCGCAGCAATCGCCGCCTGCGCGCCGGGCAGCGTCGGCAGGACCGGCGCGGTGGCATTGCCGCCGCGCGGATCGGAAGCCGTCGCCACGGCAACGTCACGCAGCAGGCCGGGCGGCTGCGCTTCGGAGGCAACGGCGAACGACGTCGCGGCGGCACCCGTGCTGGCGCCCGCCAGTCCGTTGAGCAGCGCCAGCATCTGTTCGGGAAGTGCCGGCGCCGTTGCATCGCCGGACGTCGTCGCAGCGGGCGCGGTCGTGTCGCTGGCAGCCGTCGTGTCTTCCGAAGCGGTCGCAGCGGTGTCGGACCCGGAACCGCCATCGCTCGCGTCGCGCGGCGCATCGTCCCTGGGCTCGGCACGCGCGGTCTCGCGCGACGCGTCGTTCGATTTCGTCTCGTTGGACTTCGTTTCCGACGACTTCGATTCCTCCGCTGCACGCGGCGAATCCGCATCGCGCGGCGACGTGTCCTTCGCCTTCGCCTGCGTGGACGCATTCGGCGATTCGTTCATGCGCGATGCCGTGTTCGACGCGCGCGAACCCTGCGCCTGCAGCATCCGGTCGAATCCGCCCGACGAAGCTGCGTCGTCCTGCGCGTTGGAAGAACGCGAGGCATCCGGAGTCGTGTTGCGCGCCGAATTCGCGCGCTGCCCGCCGAAGAGGGCGTCGAACGCCTGCATCACTCCGCTCCGTCGTTGCCGTTGGTGCGGCGACGGCCGCCGAGGTCGTCGAGTTCGCGCTGCACGCGCTGTTCGGCCACGCGCGATTCCTGCGCGCGGTAGCTGTCGGCCAGCTTTCCCAGGACCTTGTTGTCGCGGCTGGCGAGCATCAGGCGCGTGCGTTCGACGTCGCGGTTCTGGCGGCTGGAATCGACGATGCGCGTCTGCTGGTCCACGGCGGTTTCGAGCTTGGCGCGGAACGCGATGCGGTTGGCGAGCAGCGCCGGGGCGATGGTCGCCTCGCTGGGCGTGATCGCGTATTCCTCGGCGTAGCGGCGCAGCGCGTCCAGGCGCTGTTCCTGTTCGGCCAGCTGGCGGTCACGCTCGGCGACGTCGCGCGCGGCGGCATCCTGGCGCTGCTGCATCAGGTTCAGGAGCGGATCGAGGCGTTGGGAGCGGGTCATGCAGTCTCCATCTGTCGGGCGACAACGGGTTCTCGGACATCGTCGAGCAGGCGGGCCAGCGCGTCGCGGCTGGCGGCGACATCCGACGCCTCGCTCACGTCCTGGCCCAGGAAATTCAGGATCGCCGGCCAGCGCGCCAGCGCTTCGTCGACGACCGGGTCGTTGCCGCGCTGGTAGGCGCCGATCGCGATGAGGTCGCGCTGCGCGTTGTAGGCGGACATCAGGCGCTTGAGCTTGCGGATGCGCTCGCGCCACGGCGCGTCGGTGATGTCCTGCATCACGCGGCTGACCGAGACTTCCACGTCGATCGCCGGGTACTGGCCGGCATCGGCGATGCGGCGCGTCAGCACGATGTGGCCGTCGAGGATCGCGCGCGCGGCGTCGGCGATGGGTTCCTGCTGGTCGTCGCCTTCGGTGAGCACGGTGTAGAACGCGGTGATCGAGCCGCGCCCGTCGGCGCCGTTGCCCGCGCGTTCGACCAGTGCCGGCAGTTTCGCGAAGACCGACGGCGGATAACCGCGCGTGGTCGGCGGCTCGCCGACGGACAGGCCGATCTCGCGCTGCGCGTGAGCGTAGCGGGTGAGCGAATCCATCAGCAGCAGCACGTGCAGGCCCTGGTCGCGATACCACTCGGCGATGGCCGTGGCGCGCAGCGCGCCGTGCAGTCGCGCGAGCGGTGGTCGGTCGGCGGGTGCGGCCACGACGACGGCGCGACGCAGGCCTTCCTCGCCGAGCGTGGCTTCGACGAAGTCGCGCACTTCGCGGCCTCGTTCGCCGATCAGCCCCACGACGATCACGTCGGCGGCGGTGAAGCGGGTCATCATGCCCAGCAGCGTGGATTTACCGACGCCGGAACCGGCGAACAGGCCCACGCGCTGGCCGCGGCCGATGGGCAGCAGCGCGTTGATCGCGCGCACGCCGACGTCGAGCGAACGCGTGATCGGTTCGCGCATCAGCGGATTGACGGATTTGCCGGCCAGGCCGACCCAGCTTTCGGCGCGGATCGGGCCGCGGCCGTCGAGCGGCACGCCGTCGGAGTCGATGACGCGGCCGAGCAGGCCTTCGCCGACGGCGACTTCGCCGCGCTGGCGCGAGGGCACGACGCGCGCGTTCGGAAGCAGGCCTTCCAGGTGCGCGCTGGGCATGAGGAACGTGCGGTCGCCCGAGAAGCCGACGACTTCGGCATCGACCCACACGCCGCCATGCGTTTCCACGCGACAGCGCGAACCGAGCGGCGCGCTGCAGCCGGAGGCTTCGAGCGTCAGGCCGACGGCGCGACGCAGCACGCCTTCGCGCGCCAGTCCCATTGAGACCGGCTGCGACGACGAAGCGCCCAGCCGCGCGGCGAGGCGGAGATTGCGGGCGTCCTGCCAGTGGGAGGCGGGGGTGGTCATGGGACGGTTACTGCAAGTCCTGTGCTCTGGAGCCCCTCTCCCGCGTGCGGGAGAGGGGTTGGGGTGAGGGTCGGCGGAGTGATGCCGCCCGCACTCGCGACACAGTGCTCGTATCGGGACGCATGGCGACCATCGGCGCATCGCACGTCCCGACCCTCACCCTCGATCCCTCTCCCGGAGGGAGAGGGAAGCAAAGCGATGGCGGCGTCACCGCGCCACCCCATGCGCCGCGATGGTGCTCTCCAGCGCCGCCTGCAGGCGGGCGGCGAGGGTGCCGTCGATGCGCACGCTCTCGCTGTGCACGCGCAGTTCGCCGCGCGCCAGCGTGGTGTCGTTGGTCAGGCGCACGCCGTCCAGGCCGGCCAGGTGCGGGTACAGCACGCCCATGTCGTCCGGGTGCAGGCGCAGTTCGACGCCACGCTGGCTGGTGCCGACGGCGTCGAGCGCCTCGCGCACCAGGTCGGCCAGCAGCGACGGATCGGCCGTGTACGCCGGGCCGATCAGCGAACCAGCCACGCGCACGGCCAGTTCGGCGAGCGCTTCGGAGACCTCGTCGTCCAGCCGCGCGAGCGGACGCGTGAAACCGTCGAGGATGCCTTCGATCTGCGCGACCAGCCGGCGCACTTCGGCCTGGCCCGTCGCGAAACCTTCCGCGTGGCCGCGGGCGAGGCCGTCGGCGTAGCCCTGGTCGTGCGCGGCCTGTTCGATCTGCTGCAGTTCTTCCACGCTCGGCGGCGGCGGAAGTTCGACGACGGGCTCGGGCTCGACCGGCTCCAGTCCCGGCGCGGTCCAGCGCACGGCGCCGGCCATTTCGGTGTTCCACGCCGCGGCGGCACTCGCGAAGGCGGGGCTCATACGAACGCTTCAGCCTTGGCCGCGAGCTGGATCGTGCCGGCGTCGGCCATCTTGCGCACGAGCGAGAGGATTTCCTTCTGGGCCGCCTCGACTTCGGCCAGGCGCACCGGACCGCGCGCTTCCATGTCCTCGACGAGAATTTCGGCCGCGCGCTGCGACATGTTCGAGGTGATCTTCTCGCGCACCTTCGCCTCGGCGCCGCGCAACGCGACGGAGAGCTTGTCGTTGGGCACTTCGCGCAGGATCGCCTGCATCGCGCGGTCGTCGATCTCGGCGAGGTTGTCGAAGACGAACATCAGGTCGCGGATGCGCACGCCGAGTTCGCCGTCGACCTCACCGATGGCGCCGAGGATCTGCTCGTCCTGGCCCGAATCCATGAAGTTGAGGATGTTCGCCGCCACCTTCACGCCGCCGACGGAGGACGACTTCAGGTTCTGCGCGCCGGCGAACTGGCGCGCCATGACGTCGTTGAGTTCGTTCAGCGCGTTGGGCGGAATGCCGTCGAGCGTGGCGATGCGCAGCAGCACGTCGGCGCGCACGCGGTCGGGCAGGCACTTGAGCGCCTCGGCGGCCTGGTCGCTTTCCAGGTGCGCCATGACGATCGCGATGATCTGCGGGTGTTCGTTGCGCACCAGGTCGGCGATCGCGCGCGGTTCCATCCACTTCAGCGTGTCCAGGCCGGAGGTGTTGCGGCCCAGCAGGATGCGGTCGATCAGGCCGCTCGCGCGTTCCTCGCCCAGCGCCTGCACGAGCACGGCGCGCACGTATTCGTCGGCGCCCGAACCCAGCCCGCTCGGCTGCGCGAGCGTGTCGACGAACTGGTCGATCACCTTGCCCACCGATTCGCGCGAGACGCCGCTGACGGAGGTCATCGCGACGCCCAGCTTCTGCACTTCCTTGGCGCTCATGTGCTTGAGCACCTCGGCGGCCTGCGCTTCGCCCAGCGAAAGCAGCACCACCGCGGCGCGCTGCACGCCACTCAGTCCGGTCGTATCAGGCATCGGATTCCACCCAGTCGCGTACCACCTGCGCCACACGCTTGGAGTCGTTGCTGACCGCCGCGCGCGCCACTTCCAGCTTGTCGTCGAAGGTCATCGCGCCCGGCGGCAGCGCGGGCGTCGCCGCTTCCTGCGCCGGCGCCGACAGCGCGACGGAGATTTCCTCGTCGTCCACCGGGATGACGGTGGCTTCGGCCAGGGCCTTCTTGTTCTTCTTCGTGTCGGGCTTGGCGCCCATGAGCTGGCGGAACATCGGGCGCAGCACGAACAGGATCAGCGCGAGCACGGCCAGGCCGCCGACGACGATGCGCAGGAATTCCATCGCGCGCGGGTGCTCCCACAGCGGCGTGTTCTCTTCCTCGCCCATCGCCGTGATGTCGCGGGCGAACGGCGCGTTGACCACCGACACCGCGTCGCCGCGCTGCTGGTCGAAGCCGATGGCCTGCTGCACCAGCGACTCGATGCGCTTGAGTTCGGCCTCGTTGAGCGCGCGCAGCGACGGCTTGCCGTCCTTGCCGATCGCGGCGGGCACGTTGTCCACCAGCACCGCGGCGGTGACGCGGCGCACGCGGCCCGGACCCTGGCGCGTGTGCGTCAACGTGCGGTCGATTTCGTAGTTGCGCACCGAGCTGCGCGAGGACGGGCCGTTCGGCGCGGCCTGCTGCTGTTGCTGCGCGACGGCGGCCGCGTTGGGCGCGTTGGCATTCGGCGCGGCATTGGCCGGCGGTGCCGCCGCCGGCGTGTTGCTCGCGCTGCCCGGCACGCCCTGCGGCGCGTTGCCGCCACCGGCGCTGGATTCGGACAGCTGTTCGCTGCGGATCATCGGCTGCTGCGGGCCGTAGACCTCGCGCGCTTCCTCGGTCTGCGCGAAGTCCATGTCGACGCTGACCTGCGCGCTGACGCGGCCGTTGCCGGTCATCGGTTCGAGCAGTTCGTGGATGCGCTGGACGTAGGTCGCTTCGAGGCGATGCTGCTGGTCGAACTGCTTGGCGCTGATCGCCGCGTCCGAATCCGGATCGACGTTCGACAGCATGCGGCCGTACTGGTCGACGACGGTGACGCGTTCCGGCGGCAGGCCGGGAATGCTCGACGCGACCAGGTGCACGATGGCGTCGACCTGGCCCTGTTCGAGCGCCGCGCCGCTGTGCAGCTGCAGGACGACCGACGCGCTGGCCGGCTCCTTCTGCCGCGTGAACGCCGACGGCTTGGGCATCGCCAGGTGCACGCGCGCCTCGCGCACGGGGCGCAGGTTGGCGATGGTGCGGGCGAGTTCGGATTCCAGCGCGTGCTGGTAGCGCGCGTTCTCGATGAACTGGCTGGTGCCGAAGCCCTGGTCGCCCTTGATCGCCTCGAAGCCGGAATCCGTCTTGGCCGGCAGGCCGGCCGCGGCGAGCGCGAGCTTGGCGTTGCCTAGCTGGTCCTGCGGTACGGCCAATGCACCGGAACCCGGATCGATGCGGAAGGGAATCTGCGCGGTGGTCAGCAGCTCGGAGGCTTCGCTGGTCGACTTCGGATCGAGCCCGGCGAAGACCGGCACGTAGTCGGGCTTCTGCGTCCAGAAGAACATCCACAGCCCCAGCGCGATGACCGCCGCCACCAGCGCGAACAGCCCCAGCTGCCGCACGACCGGGATGTCCTGCAGCCCGCGCAGTTCGCGCAGCTTGGATTGGTTGGGGAGGGTGATGACGGCCATGTCGGTCTAGGTGTCGGGATTCGGATTCGTGGAAGCGCGGTGTGCCGTCGTCAGACCGGCATGTTCATGACGTCCTGGTACGCCTGCACCAGCCGGTTGCGGACTTCGACCGTGGCGCGGAAGGCGACCTGCGACTGCTGCATGGCGACCATCACCCGGGCCAGGTCCGCGCGGGGATCGCCCAGTTCGAACGCCTGCTGCAATGCGCCCGAGGTGTTCTGCGCGCGGCTGACGCTGTCGATGGCGTTGTTGAGCGTCTGCTGGAATCCCGGCGCGCCGGCCGCACCCGTCGCACCGGACGCCGCACCCGGGGCGAGCGCCGACGGGGCAATGGCATTGCCCGGCGCGGCGTCCGGCCCGCGCATGCGCATTTCGTGCGCGCGGATCTGGGACAGGATGGAGGAGATGGCGTCGGTCATGGTCCGTGGCGTGGCACGTTCAGGTCGTCCTGCGAGGTACAGGCAAGCGGCGTGCCACGGTTCATGAACGGGTTATTGGCGCGGGGGTTTGGTTCTGCGACGGAAGGTCGGCGCTTGGTTTGGCGGCTCTTGCAGGTCCCCGCACAGGCGTTTGCTGTTGCTTTGCTGTGGCCGTTGCTGGTCGCTCTTTCCCAGCGACTTAAAGCGAGCCGAGCACCGGAGCTGGAAAGGGACGAAGAGCCGCGCGCTGTCTGAGCGCAGCGCAGCGGAGCGAGTTCGCGCGGCGCTCCCTTTCCAGTGAGGAGCGCAGGGCACCGCCGCGAAGCGGCGGCTCGCGCCAGGAGCGAACGGTTTTGGTTACTTTTGCCAAGACAAAAGTA